>NZ_JBXDSA010000002.1:922006-1209049 GCF_056844565.1 Chryseobacterium sp. FR054
AAAATATGTAGCAGAAAGATGTAAGCTTTGCGTTTCATAAAAACAGAAAAATAAACACAAAGTTTTATGAAAAATTCTGTTGATTTTAACGAGCAAAGAAGTATGACTTTGTCGCTGATGAAGCTAAGGGTTAAAACGTCCGCTTCGTCGAATCAACGGAGTTGATTCTGCCCTTTGCCTACTTAAAATATGTAGCAGAAAGATGTGAGCTTTGCGTTTCAGAAAAACAGAAAAATAAACGCAAAGTTTTATGCAAAATTCTGTTGATTTTAACGATCAAAGAAGTGCTATTTTGTCGCTGATGAAACTAACGGTTAAAATGTCCGCTTCATCGAATCAACGGAGTTGATTCTAGCCTTTGCTCCCTGAAAATAGACATAATGAAGCTAAGGATTTGCGTTTCAGAAAACAGAAAATTAAATACAAAGTTTTATGTAAAATACTTTTTATTTAGAGAAAGCAAAATGTCAGATTAAAAACAAACACAAATGACAGAAAATGAATTATCCTATAAAATAATAGGGGCAGCTATCGAAGTTCATAAAAATATTGGAGTTGGATTATTGGAACATGCTTACGAAACAGCTTTAGCTTATGAATTGAAATTATTAGGCTTGAATGTTAAACAACAGGTATCCTTACCTTTGAAATATAAAGGAATGACTGTGGAGAATGCATACAAAATAGACCTGATCGTAGAAGATAAAGTGATTATTGAAGTGAAATCTGTACAGGAACTGAGTTCAATTTCTCATGCTCAGGTACTGACCTATCTGAAGCAATCCAATATAAAACTTGGGCTTCTCATTAATTTTAACACTGAACTGATCAAATATGGAATTCACAGAATTGTAAACAAACTTACCGATGAATAAAACTACTTTCTTTCTTTTTATGTTTCTCTTTGTTCAGAACAGCATCCGGGCACAGTTTTCAGAACGTAATTTATCTTCTGAAAAATGGCAGTTTAAAAATGTGAAAGAAAAGAACTGGCTTTCTGCAAAGGTCCCGGGAACTGTTCATCTCGATCTGATGAGTAACAATATCATTCCCGATCCTTTTAAAGACGAAAACGAAAAAAAAGTGCAGTGGATTGAAAATGAAGACTGGGAATATCATACCCGCTTCAGGGTTACTCGGAAAGAACTGGGTAACCAACATATTGATCTTATATTTAATGGGCTTGATACCTTCTCAGAGGTCTATCTGAATGGAAAACTGCTGACAAAGACAGATAATATGTTCAGAAAATGGGAAATTCCGGTAAAGGAATTCTTAAAGGCAGGAGAAAATGAACTGAAAATTAAATTCAGATCTGCCGTTAAAGAAGGAAAAAAACTGGCTGAAAAAGTTCCGTTCACGATGCCTGAATCTCCGAGAAGTTTTGTAAGAAAAGCACAGTATCAGTTTGGCTGGGACTGGGGCCCAAGACTGGTCACCGCAGGAATCTGGAAAGATGTGAAACTGGAGTTCTGGAACCGGGCAAAAGTAAATAACATCCAGGTTCAGCAGCACACCGTTACAGATACTTTAGCGAAAATTTCTTTTAATATGGAGATTTTTGCCGAAGAAGAGGGCGAATATTATGTAGGCTTTAATATCAATAGAGGAACATATCGTTTTAACCTGAAAAAAGGGCTGAATACAATAGCTGTGCCCTATACCATCAAAAATCCCAAATTATGGCAGCCTAACGGATGGGGGGAACCGAATCTGATAAAAACAAAAATTACCCTGTACAAATACAAAGGAGGATGGGCCGTTAGAGACACCGATGTAAGATATGGTCTGAAGACTGTGGAGCTGGTTCAGGAAAAGGATGGAAAAGGAAAATCATTCTATTTTAAAGTAAACGGAAAACCCTTATATGCCAAAGGAACCAACTGGATTCCGGGTGACAGCTTTTCCCCGCGCATAACCGGAGAAAAATACAGAAAACTCATCAGAGATGCCAGAGATGCCAATATGAATATGATCCGGATCTGGGGAGGTGGAATTTATGAAGATGATGAATTTTATAAAGCCTGTGATGAGAACGGAATTCTGGTATGGCAGGATTTCATGTTCGCAGGAAGTTTTTATCCGGCTGATGAACATTTTCTGAACAATGTGAAAGAAGAAGTCAAAGACCAGGTCCGCAGACTGCAGAACTACCCATCCGTAGCTTTATGGTGCGGTAATAATGAGATTGATGAAGCCATTGTCAACTGGGGCTATCAGAAACAGTTCAAATACTCAGAGAGCGACTCACTGCAGGTATGGAAAGATTACAGGAAGCTTTTTCATGAAGTGATTCCCAATGCATTGAAAGAAAACCTTACGGCTGATAAAAACATATACTGGCCGAGTTCTCCATCCATAGGCTGGGGGCACAAAGAAAGCCTTACAGAAGGGGATTCCCATTACTGGGGTGTTTGGTGGGGAGAACAGCCTTTCGAGATTTATAATGAAAAAGTGGGACGTTTTATGTCTGAATATGGTTTCCAGGGAATGCCGTCCTTAGAAGCGGTAAAATCCATGTTTTCAGGAAGCCCCGTTCTGGAGCTGCAGAACCCCGTCGTTAAAGCGCATGAAAAGCATTCCAGGGGCTGGGAGATCATCAGCGGATACATGAAACGGGATTATACAGTTCCCGAAGATTTTGTGAAATACAATTATATTTCCCAGTTGCTTCAGGCCCGGGGAATGAAGATTGCCGTAGAAGCCCACCGCAGGGCAAAGCCATATAATATGGGAACACTGTACTGGCAGCTGAACGATTGCTGGCCCGTAGTTTCATGGTCGTCCATAGATTATCCGGGAAACTGGAAAGCTCTGCATTACCAGATGAAGCGAAGTTTTGAACAGCAGGTTATCCTCACGGAAGAAAAAGACGGGATCCTGAACTTTTATGCAGTCAATGACGGTTTAAATAAATTTCAGGATGTAAGTATTGAAATTAAAACAATACGTTTTAACGGTGAAGTTGTTGACGAAATATCCAGTTTTCCGGATGGGAAAATATTGGAAGATATTGTAAAATTTGATCCGTTTGAAACTCTGAATCTGGTTCCCGAAGCAGACCGGAATAAAACCTTTCTGCAGCTGACACTAAAAGATGCCGGTGGAAAGATCATAGCAGAGAATATCCACTTTTTCTCAAAACCGAACGCGATGAAGCTGACAAGACCGAATCTGAAGATCAGGTATGTTTCTCCTTCAGAGATTGAAATCTCCACAGATGTACTTGCTAAAGATGTTTATCTGATGGGAGACACCCATTTCAGCGATAATTTCTTCGATCTGCTGCCTGGTACCTCAAAAAAGATTATACTTTCTAAACCATTGGATAAAGTTGAGGTGATGAGCCTGTGGGAGGCATTGAGAGAATAAAAATCCAGATGACAGATAATTAAAGGCTTAAGAATATTAAAGATTTCTGTTATTCCCGCAGATGCCGAAGATCTTTTTAATCCAGTCAATAAAAATTGTAGATTTTTAAGAATCTTAAGTGAACTTCTATGTGTGAAGCTTTAAATTTAAAGATCGCTGAAGTGTTAAAATATTTTGTCCCTCGTTATGGTTAAAATAGTTTTCCCACAGATCCCTCAGATAACACAGATAGCTTCATCGAATCAACGGAGTTGATTCTACCCTTTGCTCCCTCTAAATCAACATTGCCTATAAATTAACTTTGCGTTTCAAAAAAATGCAAATTAACATATCCATACAAATTTAATTTCCCACAAACAACATAATAATTAAAACCCTTTCCAGCCGGTAAATATTACGGTGAACTGATATATCATTGTGAAATACTTAAAGAAAACCCAGGAATTGGAAAAATACAGAGTGAAATTGGGTTTGATATTTTAGGATTTCTTTCTAGCAGACATAGTATTTTTTATAAAATCATAGACATAAAAGAAATCGAAATCATCAGAATTCTTGGAGCTGATATGGATTTGAAAAAACGTATTCAGAAGTAAACTTTATTCGGCCAGCCTTCAGAAAAAACAAAGCTTTCCCATTTGATTGGAATCATACCCGAAAAAGTATAAATTTTACACCTCCAACTGAAAAATCAGCCGTAACTTTGTAGAATATTTCTTTAACGTTATGGTAAATTTTGTTCTGATTGCAGTGTGCATTATAGCAGGAATGATATTCAAAGCAACAAAATCTATCCACCCCGATGCCCATAAAGGCATTAATACCTGGATTCTTTATCTTGCCCTGCCGGCAGTGTCCTTCAAATATCTGCCCAAAGTAAAATGGACTACGGAAATGCTGTTTCCTATTGCAGCCACCTTTCTGATCTCTGTTTTCTGCTTCTTCTTTATGATGTTTTACAGCAAAAGCAAAGGGTATTCAAGGCGTTCCAGAAGCACCCTTGAGCTGGCAAGCGGTTACAGCAATACCTCTTTCATCGGGTTTCCGTTGATCAGTGCTTTTTACGGAGAAAGTCTGCTCAGTATCGCCATCATTTGTGATCAGACCATGTTTTTTGCCCTTTCTACATTGGGAATTATTGCCGCAGTAAAAGGCGGAAGCAGATCTGGAAAAGTAAGCGCTGTATTTATTTTAAAAAGGCTGATCGCATTTCCTCCGCTCATAGGCTGTATATCCGCTTTGATACTGTCACAGTTCATTGATTTCACTTTTGCTGAACCTTTTTTCGATAAGCTGGCAGCCACAGTAAGCCCTTTGGCCCTGTTCTCAGTAGGACTTCAGCTGAAATTCAACGGCTGGAAAAAACTGATTCCGCAAATGTCTGCATCCATGCTCTATAAACTGATCCTGGCTCCTGCTATTGTTTTGGGAATGGCCTTGCTTTTCGGGGTAAAAGGAAACGTTGCGAAGATCACCATATTTGAAGCCGCTATGCCGACCCTTGTTACTTCCAGTATCATTGCAGAACAGTTCCGGCTCAATACAAAACTTACCAATCTCATTATTGGCGTCAGCATTATTGTAGGATTTATTACTTCTGCATTCTGGTACCAGATCACAGAACTGCTCTTTTGAGCATCATTAAAGCAGAATTTAATTAGTTAATCTTCGAAGAAACTATTTTGAGGAAAAAGCTCTTTATTTATCATTTTTATAAATTGAAAAACTGTTTCTCTTTATGTAAAAACTATGTGCAGTTTTTTTATGAAAAGCAAAGTTTACATCTTTTACCGCATATTTCGAGATGCAAAGAGTAGAATCAACTCCGTTGATCCGATGAAGCGTACGTATTAAACACAAGCTTCATCAGCGACGAAGTCGCATGTCTTTGCCTGCTAAAATGAAAAGCATCTTACATAAAGCTCTGCGTTTATTTTCTTTCTATTTTTTGAAACCAGAGTTTACATCTTTTTACCGCATATTTCGAGGATGCAAAGAGTAAAATCAACTCCGTTGATCCGATGAAGCGCACGCATTAAACACAAGCTTCATCAGCGACGAAGTCGCATGTCTTTGCCTGCTAAAATGAAAAGCCTCTTACGTAAAGCTCTGCGTTTATTTTCTTTCTATTTTTTTGAAACCAACGTTTACATCTTTTTACCGCATATTTCGAGATGCAAAGAGTAGAATCAAATCCGCTGATTCGATGAAACGTACTCATTAGCCACAAGCTTCATCAGCGACGAAGTCGCATGTCTTTGTCTGCTAAAATGAAAAGCCTCTTACGTAAAGCTCTGCGTTTATTTTCTTTCTATTTTTTGAAACCAGAGTTTACATCTTTTTACCGCATATTTCGAGGATGCAAAGAGTAAAATCAACTCCGTTGATCCGATGAAGCGCACGCATTAAACACAAGCTTCATCAGCAACGAAGTCGACCTGCTTTGCTCTCTCAAAATCAACAGTATTTTACATAAAGCTTTGCGTTTAATTTTTATATTTTTCCAACAAAAATATCTGCATCATCAAATCAACACTGTTGGTTCGATAATGCAGATATTTGATTTTTAAAAATTCTGATGCAAAGATTCAATTCCAATAAAAATTGCAGTTCTCTGAATAAAAATCTAATTTTACACTTTAAAATTTTCCCTTGCAGTACGCCCAGATTGTTTTGCCGCTTAATTTAAAAGGATCTTTTACCTATAAAGTTCCCGAAGAACTGATGAACGGTATTCAGACCGGAATGCGTGTACTGGTGCCTTTCGGAGGAAAAAAAATCTACACAGGACTTGTTTTCGAACTTCATGACAATGCACCGGAAAGTTTCGTTGCCAAAGAAGTGATCAGTATCCTTGACGAAAATCCGATCCTGCCCGAAGAACAGATCCGGTTCTGGAACTGGCTCTCGGAATATTATATGTGCGGGTTAGGAGAAATTTACAGATTTGCATTTCCGTCTTCGCTGAAGCTGGAAAGTGAGACCTATTTAAAATTAAAACCCAATGTAACGGTTGATTTTGAAAACCTGGATGTCAATGAAATGTATCTTATTCAGGCTTTAGAAGTTCGCCAGCTGATCAATCTTACAGATATTGAAGCCTTTATTCCGAAAAAGGAAATTATTAAAACGATCAACGCCCTGATCGATCTGCAGTATATTGAGATAGATGAGAAAGTGGCAGAAAAATATAAAGCAAAAGAAGTTGCCTACGTTAAAATAAATGATGAGGTTTTAAAGAACCAGAACCTTACGGATATCCTGATAAAGCTCAACAGGGCTGCCAAACAGAAGGACCTTTTCCTGGCAATTCTTGAAAAGCAGACCGAACATCCCGAAGTTCCCATCAAAAAAGCAGATCTTTTTGAAGACGGCTACTTTGGAAGCTCCCATTTTAAACCGTTGGCAGATAAAGGTCTTGTTGAGGAATATTATATGCAGAAAGACCGGATAGACAGTTACGAAGGAGAAATAGAAGAGATAGAAGAGCTTTCTGAACAGCAGGAAGCAGCCAAAGCTGAAATTGATGAAGCATTTGAAGAAGGACGGAATGTATTGCTTCACGGGGTGACCTCTTCCGGAAAAACCCATATTTATCTTGAGAAAATTGAAGAATCCATCCGTGAAGGAAAGAACGTACTTTTTCTGCTTCCTGAAATTTCTCTTACCAAACAGATTACCCGGAGACTCGAAAAAAAATACGGCAGACTGCTGGGGTTCTATCACCAGAAACTGACCGATTTTGAAAGGGTGGAGGTATGGCGCAGAATCAGGCAGAATGATATAAAAATTCTCATTGCAACAAGGAATGCCCTGTTCCTGCCTTTTCAGAATCTGGGACTTATTATTGTAGATGAAGAACATGATTCTGCATACAGACCCAGGGAAGTTTCACCTTATTTCAATGCGAAAGATGCCGCTCTTGTTCTGGGAAATTTTTATAAAGCCGGAGTTATTCTGGGATCTGCAACACCGTCTGTGGAAAGCTATTATGCAGCCAGAAAAGATAAAATGAAATATATTTTCCTGAATGAAAGATTCGGGAACGTAAATCTGCCGGAATATGAACTGATCAACTTCAAAGAAGCGCAGGCATCTAAAAAAGTTTCCGGAAATTTCTCTCTACATCTGATTGATGAGATCAGAAAAATAGTGGATGAAAAAAATCAGGTCATTATACTCCATAACCGCCGTGGCTACGCCAATGTAGTGGAATGCGAGACCTGCGGTTATGTGAATTACTGCTCAAACTGCGATGTGGTAATGACCTATCACAAGGCAGCCAACGAAATGAAATGCCATTATTGCGGACAGAAAGCTTCAAAGCCAAAAACCTGCCCGAAATGCTATTCAGAAAATCTCAACGAAAGAGGAGTAGGAGTAGAGCAGATTCATGAAGAAGTCTCCAAACTCTTTCCTGAAAATGAAGTGGACAGAATGGATGTGGACTCCATGCGTAAGAAATTTGCCTACGAAAAACTCTACGAAAAAATAGAAGAAAGAGAAACGGATATCGTTGTCGGGACCCAGATGATTTCCAAAGGTCTTGACTTTGATCATATTGAGCTGGTTGCCATTCCAAAAGCCGATTCCCTGCTGTACGTACAGGATTTCAGAGCAGAGGAAAGAGCCTATCAGCTGATTACACAGGTTTCCGGACGGGCCGGAAGAGTTTCCGGAAAAGGAAAGATTTTAATTCAGACCTATAATCCTGAACATTCGGTATTTCAGCTGATCAGAATGAACAATCCTGCGAAAGTCTACAAACATATCCTTACCGAACGTCAGAAATTCCATTATCCGCCGTTTACCAAACTGATCATGATTGAGCTGAAACACAGAAGAGAAGATAAGGCCAACCGTGCATCCCAGTTCTTAGGCTCTGTACTGAGGAAATATCTTCCCGGAGACTGTGTGCTGGGGCCGGAAAAAGCTCAGATCGGGAAGCTGAATAATTTATATCAGTTCCAGATTATGCTCAAACTTCCACGCGGAAAGAACTATGAAAAGTTCAAGGCCCTGGTTTTATTAAGTCTGAAAGAATTTGATGAAATCACTGCTTATCAAAGCATTAAAAAAGATATTTTTGTTGATTTTTAACAATTTTTAACAAAATTTACGGTCTTTTATCATATCTCTGTATCCCTTTATCTGACAATAATTTCTACTTTTGATCGTTGATTAAATGTTTGGTTTCTGTATTGAATGATTTAACCTGTCATTTTTTATAGTGTCAAACTATGGAACAAAAAAAGATAGATGGTAAATTTCAGAAAATATATTTCAAGTGCAGCGGTATTGGCTTCCGGATTCTTCCTTGCCCAATCTACCGTTTCTACTGTTCTTTACTCACAGGCTTATGATAATCAGAAAAGCAGTTTGAACCTGCCTTCTCCCATTACTTCGATAGCGGAGAAAACGGTTTTATCGGCCAAAGAATTAGTAGACATTAATGTAAACACAATGATGGCGGATCCTGTGCTGAAAAATGCAGACTGGGGATTCGTAGTGTACGATCCGAAAACGAAGAAAGTAATTTCTTCGTACAATGAAAGCTCTCCTCTGGTTCCGGCTTCTACAACCAAACTGCTGACCACAGAAACCGCGATGAGCTTACTGGGAGAAAATTACCGGTGGATGACCCAGCTGGAATATTCAGGAACGATAGATGAGAACGGAACCCTGAACGGAAATCTTTATGTGGTTGGCAGCGGAGATCCTTCCCTGGGAACCAATAAGGCAGGGGCCTGGTCGTACAGAGACATTATTTCAGACTTCATGGGCGGACTTTCACGCGAAGGAATCAGAAAGGTAAATGGTGATATTATCATTCAGACAGCGCTTTTCAAAGGCAATATTACAAGGCTTCCGGAAAATGTTGTATGGCTTGAAAACAATAATTACTATCTGCCGGTAGGAACCACGCGGGAAATCAATCCGGCCAACGAAAAACTGATCGTAAAAAAAGCGGGATTCTCTTCAGAAAAAAAATTCTTCTATGTCTCTCCATATGCCAATCAGATGGTATATGCTGAAAAATACGACGGAAACGGAACATTAACGACCAAATTACCCGATGCTCCGGCTTACCTGGCCAATACATTCAGAACTACCATGATAAAAGGAGGTATTCCGGTAACAGGAAAAGTTACACCTAAAATGACGGATGCCACTCCCGAAAACAGAAAACTTGTAGCAGCCTATAAGTCGCCTACTTTGGCAGATATTATTTATTATACCAACCAGCACAGTGACAATTCTCTGGCAGAAGCATTACTGAAAACCGTTGGATTCCAGAAAATGGGAGATCAGACTTCAGAATCAGGAAGAATAGTCGTAACCAGCCATCTGAAAGATTCAGATTTTGATATGCTTGGTTTAACTTATATGGACGGAAGCGGACTTTCAAGAAGCAATCATGTGACCCCCATCTCCCAGGTGAAGTTTTTATCTTCCCTGATGGACGAAAAATACTATAAAACATACCTGAGCTCTCTGCCGGTAGGCGGCCAGTCCGGAACACTCAAAAGAATGTTCCTGGGAACAGGAAACGGACAGGTCTTCGCTAAGACAGGAACCCTGAACAAAGTAAAGACTTTAGCAGGATACCTGAAAACCAATTCCGGTAAAACACTGGTGTTTTCTTTGATGGTGAACAATTATTCGGGATCTGTGGATATGGTGAAAAAGAGAATGGAAAAAATTCTTGAGCCGGCTCTGGATCTTTAAACAGAATATTTATTTCAATATTATAAAAGCCTTTTAATCAATGATTAGAAGGTTTTTTTTATCTTTGATTAAATCTAATGATCTGAGTATGAGAAAATTTTATCTTTTAATCATAAGTGCAATGGTTTCTTTTCAGCTTTATGGCCAGAAACAGGACCAGAACATTGAAATGAAGGGACTGATTGCAAAGGAAATGAAGTCTTTTGCTAAAAAAATGACCACCTTCAATGTCAACCCCAATACACTGAACTATGATCTTCAGTACCAGAGACTGGATGTTTCTTTAGATCCGGCAGTGCATATGATTGCAGGATCGGTTACTTCACATTTTAAGCCCAATCAGACTATGGGCAGCATTTATTTTGATCTGACGAATGTGCTCACGGTTTCCCAGGTGCAGTATCATGGTACCAGTATTCCGTTTCAGCAGTTTCCTACCAAAGAAGTAAAGATCGATTTTCCTGCTTCCCTGCCTGCCAATACCCTGGATTCACTCACGATTCATTATTCCGGACCACCTTCTACCGAATACAATGCTTTTTCTGTCGGTATGCAGAGTGATGTACCGGTTCTTTCCACTTTGAATGAGCCGTACGGAGCACAGGACTGGTTTCCTACAAAACAGAGTCTCAACGATAAGATCGACAGATTTGATTTTAAAATTACAACCCCTTCCCAATACAGCGTTGCCGCCAATGGAAAACTGATGTCTGAAACAGCTCTTCCGGGAGACCGGAAACTGACGTTCTGGAGAACCATGTACCCCACAGCAGCTTACCTGATCGCACTATCCATCACCAATTTCGTAAAAATGAACGATACCATAGGAAATCCGCCGTTTCCGTTCGTTAATTACGTTTATCCGTCTACAAGTGCAAACACCACAAGCATGGAAAATTTAGAATGGACCAAGCAGATCATGAATACCTTTGAAACCTATTTTGGCCCTTATCCTTTCCGCGACGAGAAATACGGGCATATGGAATACAAATACGGAGGAGGAATGGAACATCAGACCATGACATCCCTGGGAGGCTGGACCAAACATCTCATTGCCCATGAGCTGGCTCATCAGTGGTTCGGAGACAAAGTTACCTGCGGAGCATGGAATGACATCTGGCTGAATGAAGGTTTTGCCACATTCGGAACCCATGTATCCAATGAAAAGCTGATCATGACACATCCTGAGTTTATGAATTACCTGATAAGCCAGATCAATATCATCACTTCTTCCCCTGATGGCAGTGTGTATGTTCCCGATGGCGGGCTTCCCAATGTCGGAAGGGTTTTTGATAACCGTCTGTCATACATCAAAGGAGCCTATATTTTAAGGATGATCAAGTGGATATTAGGGGATACCGCTTTTTATCAGGCGATCAGGGAATATCATGCAAGACCGGCTCTTGCTTACAGCTATGTGAGAACATCGGATTTTAAAGCATCCCTTCTTCAGTCTACGGGAAAAGATTTTACAGAGTTTTTTAACGACTGGCTGTACGGAGAAGGTTATCCTTCCTATACCACAAAATGGAGGCAGATTGGCAATCAGCTCCTGTTTAAAGTTTCCCAGACCCAAAGTTCTCCCACCGTAAACTTTTTTGAAATGCCCCTGCCTGTAAAAGTAACCGGAACCGGTGGAGAAACTGCTTATTTTACCCTGAATCATACCTTCAATAACCAGGGTTTCGTAGAAACAATAGCATTTCCGGTAGCAAGTGTTCAGTTCAACTATGAGTATCAGATCCTTGAGAAAAACTCAACTGTAATGCTGGATAATACCCTGAGTGTGTCTTCCGTGGAAAAAGAAGATTTTGCCCTGTATCCGAACCCTGCTAAAAATGAACTTTACATAAAAGGAATTGACAGAGCGGCTGGGTTTTCTATTCATGCTGCGGACGGAAAACTCGTGAAAACAGGAACTTACCAGCCCGAAAAAACGATAAACATTGCAGATCTTGTACCCGGAACATATATTTTTACCATAAAAGAGAAAAATATAAAGTTTTTAAAACATTAAATTGAAATTTATTTTAAAATTCAACATGGGATTGATGATTTAAAAAACATAAATAAAGTCTATGCAGGCCGTTAATATGTAAGATATTTTCAATGAATTTTTATTTTAATTAAAAATACTTTTTGGTTTTCAGCTGAAAAGTATTTATTCTATATTTGGAAATAATTTCTGAATATGAAAGCATTTTACTCTTTTATTGCATGCTTACTGCTGTCGCAGCCATTTTACAGCCAGGACCTGAAAGAAAATATCGAAAGAAAAGGACTGGTGGCAAAGGAGATGCAGTCTTATGCCAATAAAATGGGCACGGGTAATATCAACCCGAATACCCTGAACTATGATCTTCAGTACCAGAGAATGGATCTTACCCTGACCCCTGGTTCATACAATATATCCGGTTCGGTGACATCCCACTTTAAGCCCAACCAGAATATGGGAAGCATTTATTTTGATTTTACAAATGTGCTGACGGTTTCCCAGGTGAAATATCACGGAACCAATATCCCTTTTCAGCAGCTGGCCACCAAAGAAATAAAAATAAATTTTCCGGCATCGCTTCCCGCCAATACGCTGGACTCGCTGACGATTCATTATTCCGGATCACCTGCGGCTACGGATATTTTCTTTAATAACACGCAGGGAGGAACTCCTGTTCTTTCTACTTTGAGCCAGCCCTACGGAGCACAGGACTGGTTTCCTACAAAACAAAGTCTTAATGACAAGATCGACCGGTTTGATTTTAAAATTACCACTCCTTCACAATATCATGTAGCTGCCAACGGCAAACTGATGTCTGAAACCCCTCTTGCCGGAGGACAGAAACTGACATTTTGGAGAACCATGTATCCTACGGCCGCCTACCTGATCGCTCTTTCCGTAACCAATTTTGTTAAATTAAACAGCACGATCGGTAACCCGCCATTTCCGTTCGTCAATTATATCTATCCTTCTACAAGTTCAAACACCACAAGTATGGCGAATATAGAATGGACCAAACAGATGATGGATACTTTTGAAACCTATTTCGGGCCTTATCCTTTCCGGAATGAAAAATACGGCCATATGCAGTTTACCTGGGGTGGAGGAATGGAGCATCAGACCATGTCTTCTATGGGAGGATGGAGCAAGGACCTTATTGCCCACGAACTTGCCCACCAGTGGTTTGGGGATAAAATTACCTGCGGTACCTGGAATGATGTATGGCTGAATGAAGGTTTTGCCACCTTTGGCGAGCATCTGGCCTACGAGAAACTCCTGATGAGCAACACCGAATTTTTAAATTATCTGCTGGGAGAGAAAAATTATATTACCACCGGTACCGGAGGAAGTACCTACGTTCCGGATACCGGATTATCCAACGTAAACAGGATCTTCGACGGCAGGCTTTCCTATTCCAAAGGCGGATATATTGTAAGAATGATCAAATGGATCCTGGGTGATGCCGCTTTTTATCAGGCCATGAAAGATTATCTTGCCAGACCGGATTTAGCCTATGGATATGCAACGACTTCAGATTTTAAGGCATCCCTCCTTCAATCTACGGGAAAAGATTTTACGGAATTTTTCAACGACTGGCTGTATGGTGAGGGATATCCTACTTATACTACCCGTTGGAAACAGACCGGAAACCAGATCAGATTCAGGGTTTCCCAGACTCAAAGTTCTCCTACGGTAAACTTTTTTGAAATGCCGTTACCTGTAAAAGTGACGGGAACTGCCGGGCAGACCGCTTATTTTACTTTAAATAATACTTCCAATAACCAGGATTTCGTAGAAACGGTTTCTTTTCCGGTGGCCAGTGTTGTGCTTAACTATGAATATCAGATTCTTGAAAAAAACTCAACGGTTATTAAAGATAATACTTTGAGTGTGGCTTCTGTGGAGAAAGAAAATTTTGCCCTGTATCCGAATCCTGCCAGAAATGAGATGTATTTAAAAGGAGTCGACAGAGCAACGGAGTATTCTATTCATGCAGCAGATGGAAGGCTGGTAAGAAAAAGTAGGTATCAGCCGGGACAGATCATCGGTACAGCAGACCTGGTTCCGGGATCTTATATTTTTACAGTAAAAGATCAGCATATAAAATTCATTAAACGTTAAAAATATTCTAAAATAGTTTCAAAAAAATAATAATAGTATTGTTTTGTTATTTTATACTAAAATTTTTAATTAATATTTAAAATTATGAGAATTTTATTCCTGTTTTCTCTGTTGGGAAGCTCGTTTATATCCGCCCAGATGGAAAACTGCGCCCTGAAAAAATCTGAATTTATAGAGGCAACTGCCGTAGATAAGAATGATATTCTGTGCATCGCTAAAAACTCAGGAAAGCCCAATACCGTTTTTTATACACTGGCCAGCTGGTGTGTACCCTGTATAGAACACCTTCCGGACGCTCTCCAGCTTGAAAAAGATTATAACACCAGTGTGTATATTGTACTGGTAGAAGGGGAGGATGACAAGAGAATAAATAAAGCTGTGGATATTGTGAAGAACAGGTCCGCAGATGCCAAAATACTGGTGCTGAAAAATAAAGCATTTCCGGGAGGAGTTAAAAAGCGCAACAGGGTTTTCGCAGAGCAGATGACCCCGCCACAGCTTGAAATGATTCCGGATTTCTCCAAGTTTATGGTGGTGAATAACCAGGGAGAAGTAAAGATGGTAACCACCTGGAAAGATTATAAAACAATAGATCATAAAACCAGAGAAAACGCACAGCAGATGCTGGCGCATACCGTAATTCCGCTTTTAAAATAATCTGATTTTCAGAATCCATAAATAACACCGCCGTTTCATAAGATTGAAACGGCTTTTTTTATTAAATTAGCACATCTAAAAATTTAACAAAAAATGATCTCTGAAAAATATCTTCAACATTTACAGAACGAACTTCAAAACATTGAAAATGACGGCCTTTTCAAAAGAGAAAGAATCATTACTTCTCAACAGAGTGCTGAAATTGAAGCCAACGGGAAAAAACTGCTGAACTTCTGTGCCAATAATTACCTGGGATTATCCAACAATCCGGAGGTAATGAAAGCTTCACAGGATATGATTGAATCTCATGGATACGGAATGTCATCCGTACGTTTCATCTGCGGAACACAGGATATTCACAAGCAGCTGGAAAAAAAGATTGCAGATTTCTTAGGTCTTGAGGATACGATTCTTTATGCTGCTGCTTTTGATGCTAACGGAGGAGTTTTCGAACCTTTATTTACTGAAGAGGATGCTATTATTTCAGACGAACTGAACCACGCTTCCATTATAGACGGAGTACGTCTCTGTAAAGCGGCAAGATACCGTTACAAAAACAATGATATGGCAGATCTTGAAGCTCAGTTGATTGCAGCTTCAGAAAAGAATCACCGTTTCAAAATTATCGTTACCGACGGGGTTTTCTCGATGGACGGAATCGTTGCAGACCTGAAAGGGCTTTGCGATCTGGCAGATAAATATGATGCTTTGGTAATGGTGGATGATTCTCATGCAACCGGCTTCATCGGGAAAACAGGCCGGGGAACACACGAAGCCAATGAAGTAATGGGAAGAGTGGATATTATTACCTCTACTTTAGGAAAAGCCCTTGGCGGTGCTTTGGGAGGATTCACTTCCGGTAAAAAAGAGATCATCGATATGCTGAGACAGCGTTCAAGACCCTATTTGTTCTCCAATTCACTGGCGCCGGGTATCGTTGGAGCAGCCCTGAAAGTCCTGGATATGATTTCCGATGATACTACACTTCGCGATAAGGTTATGGAAAATGCCGGATATTTCAGAACCCAGATGAAGGCCAGAGGATTTGATATTCCTGACGGTGATGCCGCTATTGTTCCGGTAATGCTTTATGATGCACCTCTTTCCCAGAAAATGGCTGAAAAGCTTATGGATGAAGGAATTTATGTGATCGGATTCTTTTATCCTGTGGTACCGAAAGGAAAAGCAAGAATCAGGGTACAGCTTTCCGCTGCACACACGAAAGAACATCTTGACAAGGCGATTGCTGCTTTTGAAAAAGTTGGAAAAGAATTAGGAGTGATTTCTTAAAATAAAAAAAAATCTACGTTTGTAGAATAAAAAACAGGATTTCTTATATTTAGAGAAATCCTGTTTTTTTATTCAGAGGATTGGACGTATTAACAATAAAGAAAAATTGAAATACATTAAAAATATACCGCTTTTACATGAATTGAAACTATTTCTTTTAGTAATTAAATAATTGTAGTTAAAAAAATGTTATTGCTGAATAGATAATAATATAATATATTTGGAACACTAATTATAATAACCATTTTGTGCGGAAATATTTACTTCTTTTTGTTTTTTTGGGCTTTTTCAAAACAACTTATGCTCAATCTGATGATTACAAATCAATACTTACTGTAAGTGCTTTTGCTCCTTTTCGTGACCAACGCTATAATATAGGTTATATGCGGAAAATAAATGAAAGATGGTGGGTTGGAAGCGAAGTGGCATATGGAACCGATAAAATAATTCCTGTAAATATGGGCAATTTTGAAGGGGAAAATAGGGTTTTTGAGATAAAACCGGAAGTTTTTTACAGTTTGGCGCCCCAATCAAGATTAAAACATTTTGTGTCAGCAGAAGCTTTCTATTTAAACCAAACAGGAAAAAATATTTCAGGAAAATATTACGACGAAAATGATGTTTATTATTCTTTTAGTTCAGCAGATTATAAAAGAACCAAATATGGATTAAATATTAATTACAGCATTTTGCTTCATAAAGAGTCTTCATGGTTTGGTTTTATGCCTAAAATTGGCTTTGGTATCAGACAAAAAAATATTTCTTATACTCATATGACAGGAAAGGAAGAAGATGATGCTCCTATAGATGGCCTTCCTTTTGATTATCACTCAAATCGGCAAGGTTCCAATTTGCGCTTCAATTTTAATATTGATATGAAATTCATTTTCAAATTCTAAAAAATATTTAATCTTTATTATTTTAAGCTAAAGACTTTAGATTAAATTCTCTTTTTTTCCGAAATAAACTATCTTTGCAAACAAATTTTTAGGATGCTGTATACCGTCATCAAAGCTTTACATATTATCTTTATGGTAAGCTACTTTGCGGGAATTTTTTATCTCGTGAGGATCTTCGTTTACTATAAAGATACCGATGAGTTTCCGGAAGAAAAAAAGAAAATTCTGAGAGAGCAGTACACTTTTATGGCCAGAAGACTATGGAATATCATTACGGTTCCGGCAGGAGTTATCATGGCCGTTTGCGGAATTGTCATGATCTTTCTGAATACAGGGCTGATGAAAATGCCGTGGTTTCACCTGAAACTGACTTTCCTGATCGGGCTTGCCATCTACCATTACTGGTGCTGGAAAAAAGTACTGAAACTTAGAGAACTGAATGGAAATACCCTGGAAACGGCCAACATCAAACTGAGACAGGCCAATGAGATTGCAACCTTCATTCTTTTCCTTGTGGTATTTACCGTGATCCTGAAGTCTTCAGTAATTGAATACTGGTGGCAATTAATTGCAGGATTTTTCGTTCTTGTATTTCTGATCATGATGACCGTGAAACTCGTTAATAAAAATAAAAGAAAACCTTAAAGACTTATTGGTAATGGGGAACCCGGATAAAGGTGCTTCAAAACTGATAATTCATAACTCATAACTATAAAACATGTTTGCAATTTTAAAGAAAGAACTTTGGAGTTATTTCGGAAACTGGAGCGCGTGGGTAATCATTGCAGCCTTCAGTCTGATAACAACTCTTTTTCTGTTTTTTTTCGAGAATGATTCTAATATTTTTGAAATTGGAATGGCCTCTCTTCAAAGCTATTTCGTACTCGTTCCGTGGCTGCTGATGTTCATTATTCCGGCCCTTTCCATGAAAACCTTTGCCGAAGAACAGCAGACGGGAACCCTGAACTGGCTTTTTTCCCAGCCGCTGAAAGTTTCAGAACTGGTATCCGGAAAATTTCTTTCCGTATGGATTGTAGGTATTCTATGCCTTATTCCTTCACTGATCTATCTTTATACCGTTTACGTTTTAGGAGTTCCGGCAGGAAATATTGATCTTGGAATGACCTTTGGAAGCTATATCGGGCTGATTATTTTAATTGCAGCCTTTTCCGGAGTGGGAATCCTGGCATCTTCATTATCGCAGAACCAGATCATGGCTTACCTTCTGGGCGTTTTCATGTGTTTCATCATGTATTTCGGAATAGAGCAGCTGGCAAGTTATAAGCTTTTGGGCGGAGCAGATTTTATCCTTCAGAACCTGGGCTTCTATCAGCACTTCTTAGGCTTTACCAGAGGGCTTGTCGATCTTAAAGATGTGGCTTATTTTATCCTGGTAATCGGTGCCGCTTTAGTATTGTCCAATCATTTTATCAATAAAAAGAAGTAGAATTATGAAGAAGATACACGCTAAATCCCCGATAGGAATTTTCCTCTTTGCTATTGTACCTTTGGTTATTCTGCTGGCCTACTCCGGCATCAGACTGGATCTTACCAAAGAAAAAAGATATACGCTTTCCGACAACACCATAAAAGTGCTGGAATCTGTGAAAAAACCGGTAACAGTTGACGTTTACCTTGAAGGAGATTTCCCTGCAAGTTTCAAGCAGCTTCAGAACGAAACCCGTTTCATGCTGGAGGAATTCAGGAAGATCAATCCTAAGATCGATTTTAAATTCATTGATCCCATTAAAACCAAAATGTCACAGGATACTCTTATGGCAATGGGAATGCAGCCTTCCGTACTTCCGGATGTGAAAGACGGCAAGATTTCGCAGATCACTCTTTTCCCTTATGCTGTGATTAAATATGACAAAAGAGGAGTTTCCATTCCTCTGGTGGTGCAGCAGGCCGGAATTGATGCGGATGAACAGCTTACAAGATCTATTGAAGGGCTGGAATACAGCCTTGTTTCCAATATCAAAAATATTGCAGCGGATAAGAGAAAAAAAGTAGGGATTCTTGTGAATCAGGATGAGCTGAGACCCGAAGAATTCCACGGATTTATGCAGCTGGCTCTGGAAAACTACGATGCAGGCCCTGTAATCCCGAAAAACCAGACAGAACTTACCCAGGCCGATATTCCACTGCTCAAGCAGATGAGTGCGCTGGTGATTGCGAAACCTAGAAAAGCATTTACCGATAACGAAAAGGTAATTCTTGACCAGTATATCATGAACGGCGGAAAAACATTATGGATGATTGATGCCGTGAATGCTGAAATGGATACCCTTACCAGATCTAAAAAAGTAATGCCTTTCCCTGTGGATATCAATATGACGGATTTCTTCTTCAATTACGGGCTTAGGATCAATCCGGCCCTGGTAAAAGACGTGAAGAAATTTGCCCTGCTGAGGTTAGTGACCGGTGAAGTAGGAGGGAACCCTCAGTATACAAGCCTTCCGTGGCCGTATTTCCCGCTGGGAATTGCTGAAAATGATAATCCGGTGACCAAAAATATCAATCCGGTGAAATTTGAATTCCCGACTTCTATCGATACACTGGGAAGAAAAAATATCAAAACCAAAGTCCTTTTTGAATCCAGTGAAAGAACCCTTCTGAAGCAGGTTCCGAATTATGTGGATCTTAAAGAAATTGCCAGCGTAGACAGTCTGGGGCAGATGGAGAAACCAAGTACTCCGAAGATTTTTGCCGTAGCACTGGAAGGAAAGTTTGAATCTGCTTATGCTTCAAGAATTGAAAGAAAATCTTATCCGGGCTTTAAAAACCAGAGTCCTGAAAATAAAATGATCGTGATTGCTGACGGTGATGTGGGAAGAAATAAAGTCCTTAAAGGGGAACCGCTTCCTCTGGGCGTAGATCTTCTGACCAACCAGGAGTTCGGAAACGAGCAGTTTCTGAGAAATGCCCTGGATTATCTTCTGGATGACAGCAACCTGATGGAGCTGAGAAACAGAAATATCGAAGAAAGACTGCTGGACAGAAACAGGATTACCGAAGAAAAAACAAACTGGCAGTGGCTGAATTTACTGCTTCCGCTGGCAGTGATCGGCCTTCTGGGAGGATTGTTCTTCTGGATGAGGAAGAGAAAATTCGGATAGAAAATAAAAGGGGCTGTCCAAACTTTTTGGACAGCCCCTTTATTATATAAAATAAATTATCTATCTATTCTTCAATTTTCTATTCTCCTCCTTCAAAGCTCCCACCTGCTCCTCCAAAACTTTAATATAACTCTGCAAGTTTTCTACAATAGAGTTGGGAATATTATAGTATTGATTAAAATTATTATTTGCAGATTGATCGTTAAAGGTTAAATTATCATTATTAACCACACGTCCTGGTCTTTCCTCTTTGATCTCCTCTACAGGCACATCAAGTGCTTTAGCTAGTTTTTCCCATTCATCATCATATATTCTTACTTCATCATTCTCTTTTCGGGAATAATTAGATACGTCTGTAGATATAATATTAGACATATATTCTTGGGTATAACCTCTTTGCTTTCTTAGATTTCTTAGCTTTTCCATAATGACTTTTTTATTTGTGTCTTTGTACAAATATAATTAAAAAGGAGTGAAATTTTAAACCTACTTACTGAAAAGGCTCTGATATTTTTCCAATACATTCCAAATTCCATAAAAAGCATCATTCCCTTTTTTATCCGAAAAATTAGTGTTGAAAATCATAATTCTTCCCAGATTGTTCTCAGGGTTAAAAAACATCATCGACATCACGCCCGGATCGCCTCCGGTATGCCCAATGTAGCCTGTATGGCCAAAACCGATGAATATTCCGGTATTATAAGATTCGCTGTACGGGTTTTTATCATTCCGTTCCGTGAAGTGGGAAGCAGAAAGTTGTGGTATAAAGTATTGCTTGTAGCTTTCTTTGGTAAGAAGTGTTCCTTTTCCGTTATAGCCTTTCATCAGTTCGCTCAGATACAGGCTCAGATCATGGATGTTGGTTATAAAACCACCATCAGGATAGGTGATGGAATAATAATAGGGTAGAACCGTATCCGGATTTTCATAGAGTCTGGAAAATTTCGAAAAATCGACTTCTTGAAATTTCCATCCTGAATGATTCATTTTTAAAGGTTTCAGGATATACTGTTTCGTAAAGTTGCTGAAAGTCTGTCCTGTTGCACGCTCTACGATGTATGCAGCCAGTGTGGTCCCCACATTGGAATATTCGTACATACTTCCCGGCTGGGAGGAAGAAAAACTGTCCTTATTCCATTTTCCGTTTTCTGTAAGGACGTTTTTTAAATAATCCGCCATTGAAATCACCGATTCGGAAGGGTTGAAAACCTGTTCATCATCAAAATTCAACTTAGCTCCGGTAAGGTTCTGATCAGGTTTCAGGTAATAGGTTTTAGACAGATAAAATTCATTATCAAGAATAGAGGAAGTATGGGATGTGAGCTGCCGGATGGTAATTTCGGTTTTCGGAAAATGAGGGTTGACAACTTTAAACGGCAGGTATTTATTGACAGGATCGTCCAGATTGAGTTTTCCCAGTTCCTGTGCCTTTAAAACAGCAATCCCTACAAATGTTTTGGAAACAGAAGCGATATTCTGAATGGTCTGATCTGTATAAGGTTTTTTCTCTTTAACATCAGAAAAACCAAATCCTTTCTGATAAAGAACAGACCGGTCATCTACAACAGAAACAGCGAAACCATTGAACAGTCCCTGTTGGTAAATACTGCTGATGGCTGTATTCAAAGAATCTCTTATGCTTTTATCTTTACTATCTGAGCCATTTTTCACAGATTGGCAGGAAAAAAATACAGAAGACAGGATGGAAAGAAGCAGAATCCTTTTCATATGTTTTTTTATAATAAGACACTTATCCGGCACTCATTGTTACAAATAGGGCAAAAAAAAGAAACCCGGAGGTTTCACTTAATAGTATTCTATTTCATAAAAAGATTCATAAAAATTACCGTTGGAATCGGGGATGGAAGTTTCGTAAATCTTATTCCCGGTCCGGTCGTATTTATAGCTCATTGAACCGGATGTTTTATTCACAGGATTTTCATAAGAAGAACGGATGACATAGCCGTTTCTGTCATAGGTTTTTGTCTGTACATCCCAGGTTTTACCGGGCATAATGCTTACTTCTCTTGTTTTCCTGTTATACTGATCATAGCTGAAAAAGTTGTTGTATTCTTTGGATTTTCTGCTGATCATATTGTTGTTTTCCGAGTACACGAACTCGTGCCCGGTATCCGGAAGCAAAGCACCGTCTGCATAGTTTTCTGTTTTTACCTTATTCCCGTCATAGATGTATTTTTTTATCAGTATTGATTTTCCGTCAGGCTGTGGGGCATTCATCAGGATAGAACGGTTACCGGGATCATACACCACTTCCCAACGGCTATCCCTGCGTTTACCTTTTTCAAAAAAAGATTCTGCATATCCTGTGATCTGATCTTTATCATTATAGGTATACTGCCTCATATTCAGTGTGTCGCTATCTCGTATGGCTTCTTTTCTGATAAGTCTGTTCCGGTTGTCGTAATGAAAATAAACATTGGTCGTCACCAGGAAGTTCATTTCCGTCAGAAAACCCTCTCTGTTGAAAAAATGAATCTCACTGATCCGTTTTTCCGTTTCTTTGGAGTGCTTACGGTATTTGGTGATTTTTTTGATTTTCCCTTTCCAGGTATGGTTTTCGTACTGATTGGGAAGAGGAGCTTTTGCTTCAGGAACAAAATCATCCACCATATTGTTGAAATCGATTGTTGGGTTTACAAACTTATGGTCGGGAAGATACACATCTTTGAAGTTTGCGGGTTTATAATCCTTTATTTGAGCATACACACTGTCTGCCTGGGCATACCCGTGAATATAGCATAAAAAACCGGATACTAAAGTCAGAATGGATTTGATTGTTTTCATGATTATTTAAACTTCAGAACTGATACAGCCGGGTGTAGAAAATATATAAAAAGCAGAAAAAAATTTTCATAAAAAGGCCTTAAAGCTTCCGTTTTTGAATGGGTTTTCATCGTTTGGTTTTAGTTTTTTTCAGACCTAAAAGTAGGGAAAGTTTCTTTTAATTCCTAAAGAAATAAATGCCAGGTTTTTATGCAACAGACCATGAGTATTCATGTCAATAAAAAAGAGAAGCATAAGCCTCTCCTGATTAATAATTTTCCAGAACCGGGATGATATGGTCCCACTGAAGTTGCCGGGCATAGTCCAGGGCTGTTTTTCCGTTTCCTGATCTGATATTTTTATCTGCTCCCGCTTCTAGGGCTCCCTGTACGGAAGTGAGGTTTCCAGCAATAGTTTCCCGGTGGAGGAGGTTCAGTCCGTTATCATCCATGTTGGTCAGCTCATCCGGATATTCCTGAATAAACTGCATGAATTTCTCTTTCATATTTTTACTCATCGGGTGCTCAATCAGGTTTTCCGGTTTTTCTTTCTCATCATTCACCACTTCAATTTCATTGAAATCCCCGAAATCCAGCTGCCAGGCATCGTCATGTTCTCTTCTTTCCGCTTCAGACATGTCGGAACGCATTTTGTGAATGGTAAATCCTCCATAAGTTTTAGGACGTGAAGGAGAAGAAGATGAAAACAGTTTTGACAGTCCTTTCTGTTTTTTTTCAGCCGTGGTAATGGCAAACAGCCAGTCACTGATTTCATTCACCGGAATTGAAAAATGATCTCCGGCCCGGATATGAGTGAGACTATTGGGCTCGTTGATCAGGTATCCGCTCACCGTGTCTCCATCGAAATCAATATCATTGATCCACATATGTTCTACAACCGTTTCTCCGGTTTCCGGATCTTTTTCACTGAAAGGAGCTTTTACGCAGGAAAGATTCAGGCCGGGGATAATTCTCCGGTATTCCCAGGACTGTTCACGCCAGAAATATTTAAAAGTTTCCCGGGCTTTTCGGTAGGCTTCAATCATTTTTGGATCGCTGCCATCGGTAAAAATAAATGAATTTTCTTCCATAGTGATTATTGGGTTAATAATAGAAATCTGTTTACAGATCTCAGGTTTCAGGAATAGAAACCTGCTTCTACTCCTGAAAATACAAAAATATATTTAAAGCCGCTTCTTAATAAGATGTAATTTCTTCCTGAACCAGATTTTTAGGAAGAAGCACCGCTGTTTTATAATAGCTTATATCGGTTGAAAACCGGTTCTGAAGTTCCTGAAAAGTACTGTAATCATAATGCTCCCAGTTCAGTTCATTTTCAGGATCCGGGGTTTTGTCTACGGCAAGTTCCAGTTTTCCGTCCTCCTGATAGCTGAATTCTATGGCTGCATACTTTTCACCGTTTTTATCAGTGGTATACCAGCATTTTGTAGTTCTTTCCATGATGGGTTTCAGGGTATCGTTATCAATAATCTGGGAACAGATAAAATTTTCCGGATCATCATGGTAAAATATCGTTTTAGAAATCAGAGGTTTTTCATCTGAGGATAATGAATATACTTTATTGGTTGCAATAACGAAATCTCCGGCAGATTCTCTTTTTTCAATATCAAAAAGTTCAGACTTGTCTTTCAGATAGTTGAATACCTGTTCTTCGTCTTCCGTATCATTCATAAAATAATTGATGCTGTATATTTCATCTTCGGTCAGAAACTCAATCTCTTTTACTCTTTCAGAACCTTTCTCATAATAATAGAGATGATAGTCATCCAGTTTTTCTGCTTCAGCTTTTGAAATTACTTCGCCGAAAATATTTTTGTATACTTTTTTCATGGATTAATTGTGTAAATTATAGTTATCAGATAGTGTGTTTATTTTAAAAAAAACAGAGACAGGTGAGAACCCTTTTGACTTCTGTTTCCCATTAGATGGAATTTTCTTTCATAGGTTAAGCAGATTACAAACCTGTAAAGGTAGGCCTCATCCGGCCTATTCAATATTGAACTACATCAATAATTATTTCCTGTTTCGGTTTAAATTTTCAGAAAATAGATGATAAAAATGTCAGATGTACTTTCTTTATAAAAAATATATGTTTTTAAAGTGTAACTTTTAAGAAAAATAATAAATCCGGGAATATGTTATGATGATACAGGATCTGTTCCTGAATAAAAGAGAGCTTTGTTGTCAATTGTCATAGTTAGTTTTTTGAAAGCTCAAATATATTTAAAATCAGAGAATTAAACCGATGAAATTATGTTTTTATGATAAATTTATAGGTTTTCAGGGTGAAAATTTATGCCGTTACGGAGAACCGGGCATCGGAAAGATAAGACTGAAGGCTGTACAGTTCTCAGACAGCTGCATTATACATCTTTAATGAAGTCTTCATATTCATAATAAAACCTTTCAAACCCGTCCATCTTTTCTACAAAGAACTCAAATATTTCCTGCCATGAATTTTTGTTAAAAACAGAAACTCCATGTTTTTCAGTCCAGATCTTACTGATGACCTTTCCGTTGTCCAGCGTAAAATATTCCTCCTTCTGAAAATCTCCTATAAAATCTCTCAGAATATCCTCCAGAGACCAGATCTTTTCATAATAGGCATTCCGGAAAATTTCATCCTTCATCTCTATATCCAGGGAAACCTCTGCTTTTTTGTTATCTGCATAAAATTTGAACGACATATCCTTGATCTTCGTATCATATAAGATCCACTTTCTGGGAAAAGATCTTCCAAAGGCCGTCCAAAACTCCTTTTTTAGCTGCTGTGCTTCCTGCTTACTGAACATAAGGCAAACTTAAGAATTTAATAGGGAAAAGGCAAATAGGAAAGGAAAAGCGAGTAGATTTGCTTATTACTTATTACTTATTACTTATTACTTATTACTTATTGCTTATTGCTTATTACTTATTACTTATAATTTAAGGTTTGATCACCATCCAGAGATCCGTTAAGTCTGGAATATAAGTCGTGATCAGTGATGAGTGCTGTTCAGGATATTTTTCTGCTTCCACACATCCCCATTCTCCCTTTTGTCTATACGGAATCACCTCTGCCCAGACTGCTTTTGAAGGATCGATGGCCAGTAAAGCAGCTACGGTGTCGTGAAGTGCTTTTTCTTTCAGTTCTACTGCCTTCAGAAACAGGCTGAGACCTTTATTATGGCTGCGGAACGGAGCAAGCAGTTCGGCATCTGCTTTGGTAAAGATGGCACCATGACATACATTTTTACTGATCATGCGTCTTTCGCTCATCGGGATTGAAAGCAGCGATTCGGCAGCAAGCGGATTACCGTTCAGGTTAAAAGTTGCACAGGTTCGTTTTCCGTCGAATTTTTCCAGACGGTATTCCTGAGGGATGATATTGTCTCCTGCAAAACCTCCCTGGCAAAACCAGCGGTCAAAGAAAATTCCCGTCTCGAATAAAGCATGTGGATTCGTAAGTGCTGCACCGGTTAATAAAGTACAGTCGGGAAACTGACGAAGCGTTTCTGCCATAATGTTTGCCGCAGTATCATCAGCTTCTGAGTGTCCGTAATTTCCGATCCATTTCCTGTGAAAACCGGAAACCCGGCTGGCCGTAGATTTGGGAGTTCCGGCTCCGATGCGTACGTCCTCCCGGTCAAGGATCTGTAAAATACGGCGTACAACACCAATTTGATCTGTCCCGCCCGGATGCACGGAAACACTTACCAGGTGAACTTTCGGATGAGTTGCTAAAACAGCGAGAGTCATGGAATCATCAGGATCGGCAGTTTCCATATCAAAATGGAAAGGCAGTTTGGGCTGCATAGAGTAGTTTTCTTGTTTAGGTTATTATTTTTCGGCAGCAAAGATAGGAATAACTTGTTTAAATTTTCTATAATTCATTTAAATCCTGCTTATAAGGTATAAAAGTTCTTCATGCTTTAGCAGTTTTTAGCTTAGAACTCTTCCTGTATAACTTTATTTAAGATGTAAAAATCTTTTTTTATTTATCGCTGTTTAAAAAATCTTCTCAACCTGCCGGATCCGAGGGAAACTTAAAAGCAAAAAGATTGGTGCATCCGTAGCAATCCCCGGGGTTGGAAAACGCAATGGCGCAAAAGTTTTTGATGATGCTGACGTTTTAAGACGCAAGAAAATCAAGGATTTTCAGAAAGTAATACAGTAGTAAACTTTATCGAAGATAAAATCTTAGTGCCTTATTCTCATGAAGCGAGGAAAAAATGGGACCTTGCGCAAACCAGCAACCGTAAAATCAAAACAACTGCAAAATCAGCCGGCAAATAAAGACGATCCAAAATCATTCGTGTATTTTTGACAGGTTTTTCTCTTCATTTTCACTTTTTTGTATCTTTTTATACATTTCAAACAATTTTCTTATTTTTGCTGTAATGCTTTCAAAAAAATCCCAATATGCTTTTAAAGCGCTGTCGTACCTGGTAGAAAAAAGGAATGACGGCCCGGTTCTTATTTCCGAAATTGCCGAACATAAAAAAATCCCGTTAAAGTTTTTAGAAAATATCCTGCTGGAACTGAAAAAAGCGGATATCCTTGACAGTAAAAAAGGAAAAGGAGGGGGCTACTTTTTAAGAGAAAATCCTGAAAACGTAAAGCTGGCCAAGATTATCCGTCTGGTAAACGGACCTATTGCTATGCTGCCCTGTGTGAGTCTGAATTTTTATGAAAAATGCGAAGACTGCAATGAAGATCACTGCGGGCTGCATGATGTACTCATAGAAGTACGCGATGCGTCGCTGAATATTTTAGAGAAAAAAACTTTAATGGATCTGGTCGATTGACCCGGTCCTTTTTTTTGAATAAATAGTCTACTTTTTTTGTAGAGTAATATTTTTATTGGATATTTGCAATACTTCAAATGAACTGAACTATGATTTCAAAAGAAGATATCACTCTCCTGAATACTGTTGCATGGTATACCTGCCATCAAAAAGGTAAAGCCTTCCTTATGCTGAATACTGAAGTTATTGCTTCCAAAGAAAAAGCGCTGAAAAAGTTATGATGATTACGAGAAAAGTACAGCTGAGGCTGAACGTGTTTTTCATTACTGCGGCAGTGCTGTCTGTAATTGTTTCAGCGTTATATGGATTAGGGTATCTTGAGGAACTGAAGGCTGTTCTGGCGAAAGACAATTATATTTTTTACTGGATGCTTCTGGTGGGATTTCTGGCTGAAATCGTAGCCGGATCTATGGGAATGGGATATGGAGTGATCTGTACGACAACACTTTTATTCCTGAATATTCCGCCCCATATTGTAAGTGCAAGCATTCATTCTGCTGAAAGTTTTACGACGGCGGCCGGAAGTGTGAGCCATATCCGACTGAAAAATGTAAGCCGAAGCCTGGTGAAAAAGCTGGCAGTTCCTGCAGTTATCGGTGCTGTGATCGGAGCCGTCTGTCTTACTTATCTCGGAGAGTATTATGCGAAGATCACTAAAACCATTATCGCTTTTTATACCTTATATCTTGGCATTCAAATCCTGTCGAATGCTTTTAAGGAAAAACAGGATAAAGCTATGAAAAAAAAGACCCGTCTTACCCGGTTGGGAGTGGTCGGTGGATTTATAGATTCTTTTGCCGGAGGAGGCTGGGGGCCATTGGTAACCGGAACACTGATTAAAAATGCCTTTACACCCAGGTTTGCGGTGGGAAGTTCCACGGTAGCCAAATTTATCCTTACCCTTACCGCGGCTGTTACTTTCTTTTTTACACTGGGAATTCAGCACTGGAACATTATTCTGGGGCTTCTGATCGGCGGAATTGTTACGGCACCTTTTTCCGCAATGCTTACCGCAAAGCTTCCCGTAAAAAAAATGTTTCTCATCATCGGTAGTCTGGTGATTATAATGAGCTGTATAACGATTTATAAATCAGTACTGAGTTGAAAAAAACGTTTCCTGTGGAAAAATAAAATTCCTTAAAATACCTTTCGGTTTTGAAAATATTTTACTTTTACACCACAAAACAATAGAATATGAATCTACATATCGTAGCACTTTTTAAGTTCAACGAAAATTATCTGATGGAAGCTGTGGAGCTTTTTCAGAACCTGGTAAAAGAAACAAGAAAAGAAGAGGGATGCCTTCAGTACGACCTTGTTGAAGATAAAGACAATAAGGGAACCTTCTTTCTGATCGAACTCTGGGAAAGTGTTGAGCATCATAACAGGCATAACGGGCAGGATCATCTTCTGGATTTCCGTAAAGATGCTTCAAAAATCATGGAAAGTTCGGTGGAAGTGTATAAAGGCTTTAAGATTTACTGATCTTTAAAACAAAATAAAAGGCGGCTATCAGAGTTCTGAAGCCGCCTTTTGATTAGAAAAAATAGAAAGTATTAAAATTGAGTTATTTTACAATAAGCTTTTTGGTTTCCGTATGACCTCCATACGTAATTTTTACCATATAATTTCCGGAAGTCAGATGAGACAGATTCAGATCCTGGCTGTAAAAACCGGCCTGGTTGGTAAGCTCAGCTGAATATACTTTTTTCCCGGTGAGATCATATACTTCTACATTACCTTTGTTATCAGCTCTCTCTTTTACATCAAAGAGAACCGTTACTTTTTTGTCGGAAGCCGCAGGATTCGGATAGATTCCGAAAGATGCCTTTTTACTTACCTCAGTAATGCCTAAGCTGGCCGTTATTTTTTTGTATTTGAAATACATATTTCCGGTTGAGGCGCCCTCATTTGATGTAAAGTACATTCTGTAATAATCAGAACCTTTTTTTACATAATAAACCACATTTGAGAATGGTGCTCCCATCGTAGGTTTCCATGAATATCCTATCGTACTGATGTTTTTTGAGAAAGCAGTGGTGGCAGGAATGGCTGAGGCAGCCGTTTCCTGGGTCTCCGGCTGTACTTTGGCAACGCTGATGGCCGGGTTCTGAAGAACTCCCGACATTCTGTATTTCATCGTAAGCTGCTGGCCGGTATCAGGGTCTGTATAAGGATAGTCCGTATAAAATCGTGTAAACATCATATCCCAGCTGGCTTTCGGCGGTTCAAGACTGGCTACTTTTTCACCTGTATTGAAAGAGAAATAATTGAAATAAGCATCATCGGATCCGTTAGCTATTGTTTTGGTCTGGGTAGCATCCCACGAAGAGGTCGCTGTATTCCATTTTGCATATTTAAAGGTATAACCGCCGTAATAATCCTCAATCATGAATTTTACACTTGCTCCTGAAGCATATTTAAGGATGAAGATCACAGTACCCTCAACATGGTGGCTGCCGGGGTTGTATTCTCCCCAGCCGTAAGCAGCGGAACCCTGTTCAAAGGCACCGGTCTGTATGGATGTGGTATTGTCCGGATTGAAAAGCGGGGCACCATAAGAAGCTATGCTGTTGCTTGTGATGCTGTTCCATGCTGCTGGGTCGTCTGAAGCCTGATATACCTTGATATCATGCGCATCATTGATCCTTGTTCCGAAGTTGGTATTGGAAGCTCTGTAAAAAGCGATATCCCATGTATTGGCAGTCTGAGAAACCGTAGTATGGGTTCCAAGATCAAAAAATACCCTGTTTTGGTACTGAGGCCCCATCGTCATATTCACAGTGGTGTATCCGTTGGCATCGGTCTGGGATAAAACAGTCTGCTGAACACCCAGTGTTAACAGTGAAGCCAAAAGTAATTGTGTTTTCATAATGCTCTTTTTTTGCTTTGTTATTTAGAATGATTCCACAAAAGTATATTAATTATTTTTAATCATTCTAAATAAAAACATGATTTTTATCGTGTTTTTACTTTGGATTCCTGATCTGTGTTTTCCTTAAAGAAAAAGCCGGATGAATTATGAACATCCGGCTGTATAGGTAAAATGGTCTGATCAACCTTATTTCTTGATGAATTTTGATTTGACTAGTGAGCCATCTGCGGTTTCAACCATCATATAATAAACTCCTGTCTGAAGCCCGCTGATGCTGAATCTTTGCCCTTCCGGTTTTCCTTCAGCAGCTTTTTGTCCTGAAGCAGAGTAGATCCGGATATTTTTAGGAGCCTTTTCTGTAATAAATTCCAGTGCCGTATTCTCCTGATTAACGGCAAATCTGAAGTTTTCCTTTACTCTGTTTACATCATTTACCGCCAGACTTCCGGTAGTATTATAAACCACATCATCCACCTGTATAGCTACGTGAGTTGCGGAAGGGGTAAACTTGAAAACAATATAAGAACCTGAAGAAGCAGGAATATTCACACTGATATTCTGTACAACTCCAATGGTGGTAACATTGATAAGATTTCCGACAGGTACGAAAGTAGTCATGTCGGTAGGGCTTGTTGTCAATCCGATCTGGATGGTCCCGGGGCCGGGAGAAGGTGAAACAAGAGTAGTGGTAAACGTCAGGGTTTTATTGCCTGTCGGTGCTTCAATCTGAGGAGAGATCAGGTATGAGGGAGCAGAGCCGTTATTACCTGCATAAGACTGTATAAATCTTTGATTGTTATCATTTTCAAGAGCTGCAACAATCATTCGTGGAGATACCGGAGGAAAGGAGCCCGTGATGGGAGCAACTACTGCGGACCAGCCACCCTGTGGAAATGTGGTATTTCCTGTCGTGAAATTATTAAAGTTCTCATTAAGCGTTGCTACCTGTGCATTTGCTGTAAAGGCTGTTAATATCAGTGTTCCTAAAAGTAGTTTTAGTTTCATAACGTTATTTTTATTTAGAATTATTCCACAAAAATAACATTTTATTTTTAATTGTTCTAAATAAAGCATTATATTTGTCGAAAATTTTTTGTGTCTATGAAGAAGAAGGTACTTTCCATACTGTCATTATCTGCCGTTCTATGGGTGAATGCACAGGAAAAAGATTCTCTTAATCAGAAGAAAATAGACGAGGTGGTTGTTACCGGACAATATACTCAGCAGTCTATCAATAAATCCATTTATAAAGTAGAGGTTATCAGGGCAGAACAGATAAAAAATATGGCCGTTACCAACGTAGCGGAGGTTCTTAATCAGAATCTGAATATTTTAATACAGCCTGACAGAAGCAGCGGCGATTCCAATGCCAGTATAATGGGATTAAGCGGAGAGTACACTAAAATTCTGATTGACAATATTCCTGTTGTAAGCGATCAGGGAATGGGAAACCTTGTAGACCTTACCAAACTTAACGTAAATAATATCGAGCGCATTGAGATTGTAAAAGGTTCAATGGGTGTGGAATACGGAAATAATGCGGTAGCAGGAGTGATCAACATCATAACCAAGAAAAATTATTCGAAAAAATTAAATATTCAGGCCTCATTACAGGAGGAAACAGTCGGGAAAGATTATGACTGGTTTAAAAAAGGAAACGGACGCCATGTTCAGTCTTTGAATGTAGGATACAGGATATCTGACAACTGGTCTGTAACGGCAGATATTAATCATAACGATTTTCAGGGATATAAAGGGAAACTTCAGGGATATAAATTCTTTGATCCCGATAAAGCACTCAGAGGTTACGAATGGCAGCCGAAAGACCAGCTCATCACCAATGCAGCAGTGCGTTATGCGAAAAATAATACATCCCTATTCTATAAAGTCAATTTTCTTACGGAAACGGTGAATTTCTATAACCCTCTCGTGAATGTGGATATATTGGGAGGAGGAAACAGGACTTATATAGCTAATGATAAAGATTATTTTACCAAAAGATGGATTCATCAGTTCAATATCCAGACTAAACTGGGAAGAATAAACTATACCGGGGATTTTTCATATCAGAATCAGGAAAGAAAATTCCAGGATTACCAATATGATGTTCCCAACAGGACTGAAAAATCAAGGGATGATAAAAAAACGTATTATAAATCCGAGGTTTTATATTCACGAGGGATGTTCAGCAACTTCCTGAATAGTGAAAAAATTAATTTCCAGCTGGGATATGAGCTCGACAGGACGAAAGGTTTTGCCAGCAGTACCACGGGGACTTTCGGAAGTACCGGAAAAGAAGATATCAACAGAACCATTTTCAATTATGCCAATTTCTTATCGGCAGAGTGGAAGGTCACCAATGGTTTTTCCCTGCGCCCGGGAGCAAGACTGGCCTTAAGCGACCGGTTCGATTCCCAGTTCAATTATTCATTAACGGCAAGATACAGTTTTTCTGAAAAATCGGATATCCGCGGAATTTTTGGCTCTGCAAACAGATTTCCTACCTATGACGAACTGTACACCTTTATGGTAGATAACAACCATGATATCAGGGGAAATCAGAACCTGAAGCCGGAAACGGGATTCTCCATCGGGCTGTTCTGGGATTATAATTTAAAAAGTACCGGCGGCTGGATTTTCAATCTGAGTGCCTCAGGAATGTATCTGGATGTGAAAGACAGGATTGAAAGTGTTATCATCAGCAACAGCCCCCTGAAATATACCTATCTGAATATTGATAACTATAAATCTTTGCTGTTTGGAGAAAGCATCAATGTGAAAAAAGATAATTTAAGCCTGAATGCGGGAGTTTCCGTAATGGGGATTTCCCAGGCGATGAATACCGGAAATGTTTCCTCTCCCAACGACTTTAATTTCTATCTGGAAGCCAATTTTGCGGCCAATTATACACTGCCTGAAACACAGACTCTTTTCGCTCTTTATTATAAATATTCCGGAGTGAGCAGACAGTATACCCATAAAATAAATTCGAAAGATCCGCTGGATCCGGGAGCATATGTTTTAGGAGAGATCGGTGATTTCAATATGATGAATTTTACCGTTTCCCAGCCTTTCCTCAACAATCATCTGGAACTGGCTTTAGGAATAAAAAATATTTTCAACGTTTCTTCCATAAGGAATACCACCATTGCCGGTGACGGCCACAATGCCGGAGCCGGTAACCAGAACCTGTTCTATGGCAGAAGCTATTTTGCCCGTCTAAACTATAATTTTTAATAAGAACTGGAATGAAAAAAATAATATTTTGTCTTTTGTTGGGAACTTCATTTGTTTTTCAGTCGTGTCTTAGCGATAATGAAGACCCGGTAGCCGTAGCTCCGGTTCAGGGAGCCATAGGAAATCCTACCGTAGGGGGAGCTACACAGCCCAACCAGGTGTGGATTGACCTGAGTGAAATTGATCCTCAAACTAAAGGTCCTGTACAGACCTTCACCCGGAGAACAGACTGGGACCTGGCATTTTATTCCGGAAGTGAATTTAAGGTTGTTTTAAATTCTTCCATCATGATGGCAGCCGCTAAAATTCCTAATGCAACCACTCTGGATCAGGTAACAGATGCCAGCGTAGCTTCTTTGAAGAGCCAGGTTCAGGTGGCCAATTTTAATCCCGCGAATGAGGTATATATTGATGATGTGAAAGGAAACTATCCATACGGATATACTGCAATTGCCGAAATCAAAGCCGATGATTCAGAAAACGGAATCTATCTGGTAAACATGGGGAAAGAAATCTATACCGGTTCAGTAGCCGTAGGTTCAGCAACGACGGGGGGAGCGAGCAGAGGCTGGAAAAAAGTCCAGATTGTAAGATCGGGAGATGCCTACAAGGTAAAATCAGCTGACCTTGACGGCAGTAATTATTATGAAGTGATCGTTGAGAAAAATTTCGCCTACAATTACAGTTTTGTGAGCCTCAAAAATAAAAAGCAGGTATTTATCCAGCCGGAAAAAAATAAATGGGATCTGTGCTTCACCGTATTTACGAACGTTATTGAAGGAGCAGGAAGCTATATTTATGCAGATTTTGTAAATAATAATAATCTTGGAGGAGTAGGAGCTTATGAAGTGATCGTTACTTCAGGTTCCGGAATTAATGCCTACAACAATTTCAAACTGGAAGATGTGGTTCAGTCTAAGCTTGTTTACAAGGACCACCGCGTCATTGGTGGAAACTGGAGAAATCCTGTCGGAGAAAACGGCCTTGAAGTATATGGAGACCGGTTCTACATTATTAAAGATGCGGAAGGATACTACTTTAAACTGAAATTCACAAGATTTACAAAAAGTGAAACCGATAATACCGGAGTAGCAGGAGAACGCGGTTTCCCTCAGTTCGAATACCAACCCTTATAATATCCAATAATAGTATATCATGAAAAAATTCATTCTTGCAGCCTCTATCTTAATGGCAGTTTATTCCTGCAAAAAAGAAGAAGGTACCAAAACAGTAAGTACAACAGAAACCTCTTCAGAGGCTCCGAAAAGCAACAATAAAATTGTAACCCTGAATGGCGGAATTACCGAAATCGTAAGTGCATTGGGCCATGAAAAAGAGATCGTGGGAACAGATGTTACCAGTACCTATCCGGAAACATTGAAAGCTACCGCTAAAGATCTCGGGCATGTAAGATCAATGACCATCGAACCGATCATGGCGGTGAATCCTACCCTTATTTTAGCTTCAGATAAAGACATCAATCCTGAATTAATGGGAAAAATCAACGCTTCAGGAATCAAAACTGAGGTCTTCAAGCAGGAATTTACGGTGGACGGAACCAAAAAGCTTATTGCAGATGTTGCCAAAGCAGTAGGAAACACAGATTACCAAAAGCTCAATGATAAAATAGATGCTGATCTGAAGCAGGTACAGCCCATTGCTAAAAAGCCTAAAGTATTATTTATCTATGCCAGAGGAAACATGCTGATGGTAGCCGGTAAAAATACACCCATGGCCTCACTGATCAGCCTTGCAGGAGGAGAAAATGCCATCAGCGAATTTGAAGATTTCAAACCTTTAACGCCGGAAGCTGTTGTAAAGGCAAATCCTGATGTATTATTCTTCTTTACCACCGGTCTTCAGGGGGCTGGCGGAAATGAAGGGGCACTTAAGATGCCGGGAGTTTCCCAGACCAATGCCGGAAAAAATAAGAAAATCATCGCGATGGACGGAGGATTGGTTTCCGGTTTCGGACCAAGATTAGGAGAAGCAGCAGTAGGATTAAACAAACTTTTAATTGAAAACACAAAGTAAACTATACTTTTATTTAACTATAAGCGCAGTACTGCTTGTCATTATAGCAGTACTGTCTCTTAATACAGGGGTCTACGACTTTGGCGGAAAATCACCCTTCAAAGTTCTGTGGCATTATATAAAAGGAGAACCGGGATTATCTTTAAGCGATCAGTATGTGGTCTGGGATGTAAGAGCAGCCAGAATCATTATGGCGATTTTAATCGGAAGTATGCTGGCGGTATCGGGAACCAGTCTTCAGGGGCTTTTCAAAAACCCTCTGGCAACGGGAGATTTAATAGGCCTTACATCGGGAGCAACGCTGCTGGCGGCAATTGCCATTGTTTTAGGAGGACATTTCAAAGAGTATCTTCCTGAAGCCGTACAATTTTCACTGGTAGGAATTTCCGCATTTACAGGATCCTTTTTATCGATGATGCTCGTATACAGAATTTCAACAAGCGGAGGAAAAACCAATGTAGTCATGATGCTTCTTACCGGTGTTGCCATTACAGCGATCGGGTTTTCCATTACAGGGTTCCTGATCTATATCTCAAAAGATGAACAGCTTCGGGATCTGACGTTCTGGAATCTGGGGAGTCTTGCCGCGGCAACATGGACGAAGAATATTATTTTAGCCGTAGTCCTGATCATTTCCTATATCATACTGCTGCCGAAAGGAAAAGCACTGAACGCAATGATGCTGGGAGAAAAAGACGCACAACACCTGGGAGTTAATGTGGAAAGACTGAAAAAGCAGATCATTATCACCGTAGCTCTCATGGTAGGAACCTGTGTGGCATTTGCAGGAACAATAGGCTTTGTAGGGCTCATTGTCCCTTATATTTTAAGGCTTTTATTTAAGTCCGACTATACCTTTATTCTGCCATTATCTGCACTGTGCGGAAGCATACTGCTTCTTACGGCCGATACATTCAGCAGAAGCATTGTAGAGCCGTCGGAACTGCCGATCGGGATTCTGACAGCACTTATGGGAGGACCTATTTTTATCGCTATTTTAGTTAAATTCAAAAAGTCACTGTAATGATAAAGGCACATCAGATCAGTTATAAGCACAAAGAATTTCATATCCTGGACGGCGTGGATGTTTCACTGGATTATGGAGAATTCCTTGCGATTGTAGGACCGAACGGAGCCGGGAAATCAAGCCTGCTGAGTGTTCTTGCCAATGAAGTGAAGAACAGGCAGAAGGTGCTGTTTAAAGATAAAGCGATTAATGAATGGAATGTAAAAGAGCTTTCAAAACATAAAGCCAAATTTTCCCAGCACAACAGCAACGACATTCCCCTGGAAGTACAGGATGTAGTAATGATGGGGAGATACCCTTACTTCGATGCCCAGCCGGGAAAAGAAGATACAGAAGCGGTAGACGGTATGATGAAAGAAACCGATATTTTCCATCTTAAATCCAGGGAATACAATACTTTGTCCGGAGGAGAAAAACAGCGGGTACACCTTTCAAGGGTAATGGCCCAGCTGCAGAATGATATTGCCCATAAACTGATTTTTCTGGATGAACCACTGAATAATCTGGATATAAAACATCAGTATAAAGCTTTAGAAATCATCAGAAATTTTACCCAAAAGGGCAACAGCGCCATTGTGGTACTGCATGATCTGAATCTGGCAGCACAGTTTGCCGATAAAATTTTGTTAATGAAATCAGGAAAGGTTTCCGCCTATGGAACACCACAGGAAGTTTTTACCGCTGAAAATATCAGCCACGCCTATAATTTCCCGTGTACCATCTGCGGACATCCTATTACCAATAACCCTATGATCATTTTTGGATAACCATGGAAAAAGACGATTTAAAGATCCTTGCACAGAATCTCGCCCATCCTCAGGGAGAAAAAGGAAAAGAGATCGGTGAAATGATGAATGAGACCAATATCAGCATGACCCTGGAAAGCATTAAAACACTTCTGATAGAAGACGGTGAACATATTCTGGAAATAGGACACGGAAATGCCGGGCATGTGAAACATATTTTCAGCAAAGCCCAAAACCTGAAGTATACAGGAATTGATATTTCCGAAACGATGCACCAGGAAGCGGAAAAGCTGAATAAGGAATTTGAAGACAAAACAGACTTTGTACTGTACGAAGGTAAAATACTTCCTTTTGAAGATAAAACCTTCGATAAAATATTCACTGTCAACACCGTTTACTTCTGGGAAGAACCCGTAGAGTTTTTAAATGAAATTTACAGAGTTCTTAAGAATGAGGGAACAGCAGTCATTACATTCGGACAAAGGAATTTCATGGAAAAATTACCGTTCACAGAATTTGATTTTATCCTGTACAGTAATACTGAAATGGAAGATCTGGTTTCCAAAAGCCATTTCAAAAGAATGAAGATCTCCGAAAAGCGGGAAGACATAAAAAGCAAAACAGGAAACGAAACCATAACAAGAATTTATACAGTTTTAACCATTAAAAAATAAGATAATGAGCACATTAGTTAATGACCTGAAAGAAAAATGGGAAGCTCTGAAAGCAGAAAATCCGCATATCAGAATAAGAAATGCAGCAGCACAGCTGGAGGTAAGTGAAGCTGAACTTTTGGCGACAAGTATAGGAGAGGGCGTAACTGCTCTGAAACCTGAGTTTCAGAATATCCTTACCGAAGCAGAACAGCTTGGAAAAGTAATGGCCCTTACACGCAACGACGAATGTGTACACGAAAGAAAAGGAACTTATCTGAACGGAGATTTCAGCAGTCCTCATGCCCAGCTTTTTGTGGGTGAAGATATCGATCTTAGAATTTTCCTTAACCACTGGAAATTTGCTTTTGCGGTGGTGGAAGGAGACAAAAAAAGCCTTCAGTTCTTTGGGAAAGACGGTCTTGCCATGCATAAGATCTACCTTACAAAGGACAGCAACGAAGCTGCTTTCGATGCCATTGCTGAAAAATATAAAGCAGAAGATCAGAATGAGGCCCTGGTTTTTGAAGCAGTAGCTCCAAAAGCAGCAGAAAAACCGGATTCTGAAATCGATGCGGAAGGATTCAGAAAAGCATGGACAGAGCTTAAAGACACTCACGATTTCTTTATGATGACCAGAAAATTCGGGGTAAGCAGAACCCAGGCTTTAAGGCTGGCTCCTGAAGGGTTTACTAAGAAAATCGATAATGCAAAAGTAGTTAATGTATTGGAAGATGCTTCAGAAAAGAACATCCCGATCATGGTGTTTGTAGGAAACAGGGGAATCATCCAGATCCACACCGGAAATGTAAAGAAAACCCTTTGGCATCAGCAGTGGTTCAATGTAATGGACCCGGATTTCAACCTGCATATGGATGTAACGAAAATCGCTGAAGCATGGATCGTTAAGAAACCTACTGAGGATGGAGAAGTAACGGCTATCGAAGTATTCAATAAAGAAGGGGACTTCATCGTTCAGTTCTTCGGAAAAAGAAAGCCGGGAATCCCTGAACTGCAGGAATGGAAAGACCTTGTAGCAGAATTAGAAAAATAATAATTAGATGATTTTGAATGAGCCGTTTTGTTTTTTTTATTCAAGGCGGCTTTTTTTAGCAGATTTTGAGATCAGAATCAAAGATCAGGATTTAACATGGTTTTTTCTTTGTATACCTTGCTGAGTTTTGATACGGGAATCTGATTGGCTGTTCATTCAAAAAAATGTAATTTGTGATTCAATTAAATAACAGGAAATGAAGAATATTTTCATAGCCGTACTGCTGGCAGGATGCTGTTCATTAAAAGCGCAGAATTTTAAAGCCTACCAGTTTTATGATAAAAAAGGAAAAGAAGTAAAGACCGAAAAGCTTGTTAAAGAACTGGCGGAATATGATGTGGTTTTCTTTGGTGAAAATCATAATAATTCCATCAACCACTGGCTTCAGCTGAAAGTTACGGAAGCTTTGTCAGAAAAGAAAAACGGCCGGATCATTCTGGGGGCCGAAATGTTCGAAAGAGATAATCAAACCCAGCTGAACAGCTACCTGAGCGGAAAATTTGATGCCAAAACCCTTAAAGATTCAGCCCGCTTATGGAACAACTATACCACAGATTACAAACCGCTGGTAGATTTTGCAAAACAGAAAAAACTGAACTTTATTGCGACCAATATTCCCAGAAGATACGCTTCCCAAACGTCGAAAGAAGGGATAGAATCCTTAAATAAATTAACCGAACAGGAGAAAACTTATATTGCCCGGCTGCCGATAAAAGTTACTCTGGATACACCGGGATATCCTGAAATGAAAGCCATGATGGGCGATCATGCGGAAGGAACAAAAGTAATGAACTTTATTTCTGCCCAGGCCGTAAAAGATGCTACTATGGCAGAATCTATCCTGAATAATATACAGGCCGGAAAAACGTTTATCCATTACAACGGAAACTACCACAGCAAAGAATTCGGTGGAATTTACTGGTATATCAGACAGAAGAATCCCAACCTGAAAATGGCCGTGATCTCTGTTTTTGAATCCGGAGATCCGGAACTGAATGTCCCTTCAAAGGACTATATCCCGACAGATTTTAATCTGATTATCCCAGCGGATATGACGAAGACTTTTTAATCATATTCACTCGATAAACGAGAATATTTAAAACAGGTTTTGGCCTGTTTTTCTGTTTTCCGCAGATTACTCAGATTACATAGATTTTTAGAGAACTTAAGTGAACTTCTATACACAAAGTTTCGAACTTAAAATCATTAAAGTGTCATAAGCTTTTGTGTCTGTTGTGGTTAAAATAATTTCCCGCAGATCGCTTAGGTTTCAAGGGTTTTTGTGGATATTTTTTGTCTCGGATTATGCAGATTGAGCAGATTTCTATTTATCATAAAATAAAAAGCCTGCTCAAATACCAGGATAATAAAAATAACAAAGAATTCTTAGTAAAAATACCAATGGCATTATGTGGAATTTATTCAATACAGATGGACTTTAGTCCGCCTTAATAATAAGAAATAGCCGAAGCCTATGCTGTCAATTTGTAAAATATACAGAGTAATAATGTCTTTTATCAATACAATATAATTCTGTAAATTACTATATTCATCTATCTTTGTATTACATTCAATGAAAATGAAAAAAATATCCTTTCTGCTTGTCCTGTTGATGGGTATAGTCAATGCTCAGAAGCTGACACCGGCTGAAATTTCTATTATCAGCCAGGGAGAAATCAGTACTGCACTTCCTATTTACCAGACCACGGACGACCATCAGCATAAAACCCTGCTGTCACTTTCTTCAGAAATTGATCCGACAGACCCTCAAACGGCGGTTTTAGTCAAAAGAATGAAAGAATCCCTTCTTTCTACGGACAGTGGAGTAGGAATTGCAGCACCACAGGTAGGAATCAACAGAAAAGTGATCTGGGTACAGCGTTTTGATAAACAGGGTGAACCGCTGGAATACTTCATCAATCCCGTTATTGTCTGGAAATCCGATATACAGAACCTCGGTCCTGAAGGAGATCTTTCTATTCCCGATTTCAGAGACCAGTTTTACAGAAGTAAAGTGATTCAGCTGGAATATGTTGATTTAAAAGGACAGAAATATTCGGAAATTGTGGAAGGTTTCACGGCTGTTATTTTTCAGCACGAAATAGATCATCTGTTCGGTATCCTGATTTCTGATAAAAAAGAAAGGGAAAAGAATGAGGCTTACAAAAAAGTGGATGCCTATCAGAAGAGTGATCTGATGAGAAGGTAGGGGATAGGAACAGAAAATTTATAAAATTTAATGCGAATTGTTTTTTGCCACGAATGCACGAATTTTTTTGCTTTTAAATTTCCCGCGGATTTGGCAGATTGAGCAGATTTTTTTTGAATGTACTTTTGTTGGTTTGCGCAAGGGCGCCATTTTTTCCCTTCCTTCATGGGTATAAGGCGCTAAGATTTTATCTTCGATAAAATTTATTATTGTATTACCTGCTGAAAATTTTGAATTTTCTTGTGCCTTAAAACGTCAGCATAATCAAAAAACCTTTGCGCCATCGCGTTTTCCAACCCGGGGATTGTATGGATGCATAATTTTTTTGCTTTTAAATTTCCCGCGGATTTGGCAGTTTGAGCAGATTTTTTTGAGTGTACTTTTGTTGGTTTGCGCAAGGGCGCCATTTTTTCCCTTCCTTCATGGGTATAAGGCGCTAAGATTTTATCTTCGATAAAATTTATTACTGTATTACCTGCTGAAAATTTTGAATTTTCTTGTGCTTAAAACGGCAGCATAATCAAAAACCTTTGCGCCATCGCGTTTTCTAATCCGGGGATTGTATGGATGCATAATTTTTTTGCTTTTAAATTTCCCGCGGATTACGTAGGTATTTTATTCCTGAGATCTGATGTTATTTACTGTTTTGATGTCGTTTAAGCATAAAAAAACATCTTATCAGAAAATAAGATGCTTTTTATTATATAGAAAATAATTAATTATTCGTTACGGAAAGCTTCACTTCCATATTATTTCTTGTTGCATTGGAGTACGGACAGATCTCGTGAGCTTTCTCTGTCAGAGCCTGTGCTTCCTCTAAAGAAACTCCCGGGATATTCACATCCAATTCTGCCGCCAGTCCGAATCCTCCGTTTTCAAGCTGCCCTATGCTTACCTGTGCCGTTACGGTTGTTTCACCGGTTTTTATTTTAGACAGACTGATCACACGGTTCAGAGCACTGTCGAAGCAGGCTGAATATCCCGCTGCAAAAAGCATCTCAGGGTTGGCAAAGTCATCATTGGCACCTCCCAGCGCTTTAGGCATTCTTACATCAAGTTCCAGAACTCCGTTCTCACTTTTTACGTGGCCGTTTCTTCCGCCCTGAGCTGTTACCTTTGTTGTATATAGCGTTTTCATTTATTTCTCTATTTTGTTTAATATTTTTTGGATCGTTTCTTTAAGATGAATAAGGTCTTCGGTGTCTACACCTATTTTATTCTGAATTTTTCCGGGAATTTCACAGGCTTTCTTTTGCAGATGTTTCCCTGACTCCGTTAAAAATACTTCAACCACTCTTTCATCTTCTTTTTTCCGTTTTCTGTTGATGATACCTTTGTTCTCCAATCTTTTAAGAAGGGGAGTTAAGGTTCCGCTGTCCAGGAAAACTTTCTCGCCGATATGGCTTACCGTAACCCCGTCATTTTCCCACAATACCATCATCACAAGGTACTGAGGATAGGTAATATCCAGCTCATCGAGAAAAGGACGGTAAAGGCCTGTAATCTCTTTGGCAATAACATATAAAGGAAAACAGATCTGGTTTTCTAATTTGGGTGGGTTTGAATTTTCCATAAGGCTGAATATGAAAGAAATGATGAAGATATTACTTTTTAATGATAAATTCCTCCATCGGAATCCGTACTTTTTTCATAGAAGACAGCCAGTCATTCGCTTCATCCCTGTATCCGAGGTATAAAAGGCTTACACTTCTAAGTCCCAGTTCTTTTAATCCAAGAATTTCATCCACTACCTGATTGCTGAATCCTTCTGCCGGAGTACTGTCGATCTTTAACTCGGCCGCCTGTGCAAGGGCCATTCCCAGAGCGATATACGTCTGTCTGGCAGTGTGGGCAAAATGTTCTTCAGGGGTTTGTGCACCGTACATAGATTTGATCTTATCGGTATAACTTCCGAAACGTCCTCTCGGAAGTTCCCTTACATCGGTATGATAATCATACACTTTGTCGATCTTTTCATTGGAATAGCTGTCCCATGCAGCGAATACAAGAACGTGAGAAGAATCTCTCATCACTTCCGGGTTCAGGGCTCCGGCCATCATTCTATCTTTCAGCTCCTGATTCTCTACAACAATGATGCGGAAAGGCTGCAATCCTGAGGAAGTAGGTGCTAACCTCGCTGCTTCTAAAATTGTATTCAGATCCGCTTCAGATACTTTTTTGCCGGGATCGTATGCTTTTACCGCATGTCTCCATTGTAAATCTTCTATTAATGACATTTCTTTATTTTTTTAATTAAACTACTTCTTATGATAGCTCCTGTTTCATGAACCGGAGTTAAAATAACACTGCAAATATACGAACAATTAAATTGTACGCAATTTAATTTTTGAAAATTTAATTGTGCTTTGCATAATTTATCCTGATATTTTCAAGGCAACTGTTGTTTTCAGCATGAAACGGATTTTTTTGAGAAGATGGTTTTTTAATCTTTGCCACAGAATTTTAAACAAAAATAAATGCAGCGATTTAAAAACAAAACCATTTTAATTACAGGAGGAACAAATGGAATGGGGCTGGCAACGGCAGAACAGTTTATCCGTGAAGGAGGGAGGGTGATTATTACCGGGAGAAGTGAAGAAACAGTGAATAAAGCATTGGAACAACTGGGAGAACACGCTTCAGGAATTGTTTCCAATGCTGGGAATATGCAGGATCTGATAAATCTTCGTGATGAGGTTCTGAAATATACAGAAACCATTGATGTGGTTTTTGCCAATGCGGGTTATGGAAGATTTGCCTCCATAGAAAGTGTGGATGAAAAGCATTTTGACGAGCTGTTTGATATGCTGGTGAAGGGACCGTTTTTTACGGTACAGCAGATGTTGCCATTAATGAAAGAAGGCAGTTCAGTTATTTTCAATACTTCCGTAGCCACAGAAATTGCGATGCCCGGTTTTTCCGTGTATTCGGCAGCAAAATCAGCGGTACAGTCCTTTATCAAAACGTTTGCGACAGAGCTTACGGAAAGGGGAATACGGGTAAACGGTGTCAGTCCGGGGCATATTAAGACCAATATTTTTAATAATACGGGGCTTACGGAAGAACAGATCGGGCAGGCGATTACTGATATTATTCCTACCATACCGTTCAAAAGACAGGGTGAACCGGCAGAAATCGCTAATACAGTGCTGTTTCTGGCTTCGGATGAGGCTTCATATATTCATGGGGCTGAAATAAAGGTAGATGCCGGAATCTCTGTGATCCGCTAAAACAATAAAAAGATCCCGCCGAGAAGTGAACGGGATCCCTTTAGAGACAGCCTGCTGAGAAGATGCAGGCTGTTTTTTGAAATCAATTTTTTAATCAGAATATATAGAAAAAAGCAGGAGGATTAGTTGTCCTTCTTCACTTCTTTCATTTCTTTAATGATGTTGGTGTTATTTTCAATACCTATATCGAAAGCCTTTCCTCTTTTATAGCTCTGGGTTGCTTTATCCATGAGAAGAGCATCTTCTTTCTTTTTGGATACATAGAATACCTGCTGGCTTATTCCTATGGATACCCGCAAGAATCTCTCCGGGTTGTCCGGGTCTTCCGTAATGCCGGTGATGGTTGAATTATTATACCAGGTCAGGTTTTTCGGACTTGAATTTCCGGAGCAGGATGTGATCATAAAAAATAATAAAAGTAAATAGGTCCAGGCTTTCATAAAATATTGTATTAAATAACAGTTCCTGCAATTTATTAATAAAAACAGATACAGGAACTGCTGAAAGTTAATTAAAATCCACAGTGTCCTACATAAGGAGCCGGAGAAGGAGAACATCCGGATAAAGCACTGAAAATCGTCAGCACACAATTGGTATTGATGTAGCTGTTGTCATACATCAGGGAGCCGGCCGGGCTTCTGTAATAAACATTTCCTGCCGTATTGGCATAAGAACTTACAGAAACCGATCCGCAGCTGGAATTGGCACAGGCTGCTCTCCATACAGCGTCTGTAACCGGGCCGCCGGGGAAAAGGGAAGGGTCAAAAATTCTTTTTTCGGTAACACCGGAAGCATTTTTATAGCTTACAAGAAGGGCAACGTGATAGCTCCAGGATACACAGCAGGTGCCGGTAGAAGCCTTTAAATTACCGTATACGAACTGTTTTTCTGCATCGTAGCCGTTGTTGATGAGGATCTGTCTCATTTTGTGAGCTCTGGCGTAGCATCCGTCAACAGGATATCTGAAGGTGATGCATGGCGAAGAAGCCGTTGATGTTCCGCAGGACTGGTTTTTGATCAGGGTGAACATGCTGTTCAGTGTCGCAACATTCGGCAGAACGCTGACCACTTTATTGCTTTCTTCTTTTACTTCTTTTGATAATACAGATTTAAAGTAACGGAGATCTTCATCGGTTGCTTTTTCTATTTTAGCGATTTCAGTGGTGTTGGCTTTTAAGAAAACGTGAACGGGGGTTTCTTCTTTTACAGCCTGGCGGATCATTGCAATATACTCTTCATTCTCTCTGGTCTGCTGAATGGTATAAAACTGTGCAGTAACGATGAACGAAACTTTCAGGGCTCCGTTTTCTTCTTCTATTCCCACGGGAATGGTTTTTCCAAAGTCTTTTAAAGCTGCATTGCTTTCTTTGGCAGTCAGATCCTGATTCGCATTGGAATCGGCGCAGGCATTGAATGACAGAACACTCACGAATGCCATCATGGATAGGATAAGATTTTTCATAATTCTCATGATTTTGTGGTTTAAAAATATATTCAGTTGGTGTAGTTTTATAGTATTTCTGTTTTTTATTTCATCTTTTGTCTGATTTTAAAGCCAATTTAGTTCACTATATTGTGAAATTAAATATAACAAAAAAATAAAATACCAGCCAATTATTTTTAGATAAAAAATAAAATATTTTCAAAAAGAAGGTATGTAGAATATGTTGAAAACCAGTATGGTAAATGGTTTCTTTATATACGGAAATTAAAAAGACCTGCCGTTGAAGGAGCAGGTCTGTTGCTGTAAATATAATCGGAATTTTATTGCTTCCCGCACCATTCCAGAAGTTCCGGATACAGATCATCAATTTTTTTGCCGGGATATTTTTTTCTCAATAACAGAAGCTCATCATTGAATTCTTTCATCTTAACAAAACCTCTTGCCTTCATGACGCTATTGACACTGTTGTAGGCATAGTTCAGTGCTTCCGGATCGCCGGCATATTGATCTGCACAGTAAAGATAGAATACAGAATAGGTCATATATTCATCAAAAACACGTGCCGGATTGGGATAATATTCCGTTCCTTCCTGTTGGGTATTTACCCATTTTTCCCTGTCTTTAAGAGATTCATCAATGATTTTTCCGAATTTTTTGGTGGGAGGTCCTACATAATTATGATCTATTTCCGTAAACATAACTCTGGTATTGAAAACAGTATTCTGCTTCTCAGTAAGATCTTTTTCTTTACTGATAGGAGGCAGTACCATCAGGATCTGGGTAAAACCGTTATCTGTATAAGAACTGGTATAGTTCAGGCCATTGATAAGCGGGGAGGTAAGGATGGTGTAATTATTGATTTTTGTACTGAAATTCTTTTCCAGCCATTTCCATTGCTCATCCAGATTGGCCATTTTATTATATTCGGAAGCGATGGTACGGTAATAGGGAATATGTTTTTTATAAAAATCACGGAATCCTGATTTTTTTGCAAAATTTTCAATCTCTGTTTTGTAGGTCAGCATTGGATTAACAGTCACTTTTGTGTGCTGAGAAACACTTTGAGCCGGGAAAAGATAGTTTTTATCGGGAACAAGCTGATCTCCTTTAAAATTGTAGCTCATTGCGTTTCCGGTAAGGAGAACGTAATTGGGAGGATTGACTTTAATCAGAGAATCGAATTTTGTGATGATCTTTTCATCTTTCAGAGATCTGAACTGCTTTAGCACATCCCGGTAATAAGTTCCCGACTGGTCTACCATATCATCGTTCTCTAATCCTGCGTCTGTTACCGCAATCATAATGTGCAGAAGTTCTTTTACCTCATTGACGTCAATTTTTGCTTTTCCCTGGTATTCTTTCCGGAATTTTTTGTCAAAATTTACTTTTTTAAACTCCTGGGCATTATAGCCGGCAGCTGTTGTCAGTAAGCACATTAAAAAAAATGTCTTTCTCATGTTTTCGTTATGGTTATTATATAAAATTTTCCCTATTCATCAGGATTAGTGATGCATAGGGAAAATCTGTTTTTTGCTGATAAATTATCTGTAAAGCAGTTCAGCCTGGAAAACGTCTGCAAAATGCTTTCTGATTTTGGCTTTTACCTCTTCCATTTCCTCAGTCGTAAGTTCTCTTTCAAGTTCTCTTTTTAAAGAAGTGACCTGCTTGTCTTTGATACCGCACGGAATGATGTATTCGAAATAGCGCATATCCGTATTCACATTCAGGGCAAAACCATGAAGGGTAACCCATCGGGAAGCTTTCACACCCATCGCGCAGATTTTTCTGGCATAGGGCTTTCCTACATCCAGCCACACTCCGGTTTCTCCCTGGGAACGTTCTCCTTTAAGGCCGTATTCAGCAATGGTTCTGATGATCACTTCTTCCAGATTTCTCATATACAGATGAATATCCGTGAAGAAATTTTCAAGATCCAGAACGGGATAGCCTACAATCTGCCCATAACCGTGATAGGTAATGTCGCCGCCACGGTTGGTCTTTACAAAGGTAGCCTCAATCTCTTTAAGCTTGTCAATTCCGGCCAGCATGTTCTCTTCATGTCCGCTTTTTCCAAGTGTATATACATGAGGATGTTCTACAAAAAGAAGATGGTTGGAAGTGGTTATATGCTGTTCTTCAGGAAGGTCACGGTTTTTGATCTTGGTATCGATGATATTTTTCATCAGGCTTTCCTGGTAATCCCAGGCGGGCTGATATTCTTTAATGCCGAGATCTTCGAATGCAACTGCTTTATTCTGATTTGTATTCATAATACTGATGTCTGTTTTACTCTAATGGATGGAACTGTGATTTCATACCATTTTTCTGACCTTACAAATTTAGTGAATTTTACCCTTTTACAGCATGGATAAAATCTATGGCAGCGTTCTTCCAGTTTTTATTCTGCAGCAAAATATTCACAAATGCTGTTCCGATGATGCCGCCGTCTGCTTTTTCCGTCACATTTTCAAAATCTTCCTTCGACTTGATCCCGAAGCCGATCATTACCGGATTCTTTAAAGGCAAAGAGGATAATCTTGACAAATAGCTTTCATTTTTCAGAACAGTACTGTCATTACCCGTTGTGGATGAGGAACTTACCGCGTAAAGAAATCCGGAACTTAAAGAATCCAGATACAGAATCCTTTCATCGGAAGTTTCAGGAGTAACGAGGAAGGTAAAGTTGAGATTGTATTTTTTTAAGATCTGCTGATAGTTGTTTTCAAATTCAATAGGAGGAAGATCCGGAATAATTAATCCTGAAACTCCGCTTTCCGAGCATTCATGGCAGAATTTTTCAAATCCGAAACTTAACACCGGGTTGATGTACCCCATAAGGATGACCGGAATTCTGATCTCGTTTCTGATGGTTTTTAACTGTGAGAAAAGCTTTCCGATGGTCATTCCGTTCTTTAAAGCCAGTTCATGAGCCTGCTGGATGACGGGTCCGTCTGCAACGGGATCAGAGTAAGGCATTCCGATTTCAATCATATCCGCCCCGGAATCCTGGATCAGCTGTATAATGTCTGCAGTATCTTCCAGTTGTGGAATTCCTGCTGTGAAGTATATGTTTAGTTTTTTCATATTTTTAAAAAGTTTAATAAAGCTCCTGAAGCTACCTGAAGAACAGCCAATAATTATTTTTATCCGTTATCATTCAGATGTGTCAGATAGGTTTCCATGTCTTTATCGCCACGTCCGCTCAGACAGATAACGACAACATGATTTTCGTCAAATTTCTTCTGATCTAAAACCGCCAGCGCATGGGCACTTTCGAGGGCGGGAATAATTCCTTCCAGTCTTGTCAGTTCAAAAGCTGCTTTCAGGGCTTCATCATCATTGATGCTGAAGAATTCCGCTCTTTTTTCTTTAAACAGATGGGCATGAAAAGGCCCGATTCCCGGGTAATCAAGCCCTGCGGAGATCGAGTGCGGCTCAATTACCTGCCCGTCTTCCGTCTGCATGACAAGGCTTTTGCTTCCGTGAAGAACACCTGAAGTCCCCAGAAAAGTGGTCGCCGCCGACTTCCCGGAATCAATACCGTAACCTCCGGCTTCCGCAGCAATAATTTTTACGTCCCTTTCTTCTACAAAATGATAGAAAGTTCCGGCTGCATTGCTTCCTCCGCCCACGCAGGCAATGACGTAATCAGGGTTTTCCCTTCCCGTCTGTTCAAGAAGCTGTTCCTTAATCTCTTTTGAAATAATGCTCTGAAACCTGGCTACCAGATCAGGAAAAGGATGAGGTCCTACCACGCTTCCGATCACATAATGCGTCGTTACAGGATGGTTGATCCAGTCTCTTAAAGCTTCGTTTACAGCATCTTTCAAAGTCTTGGAACCGGAAGTAGCTGCAATGACTTCTGCTCCGAGCATCTTCATTCTTGCCACATTCGGAGCCTGCCTCTGAATATCAATTTCTCCCATATAAACGATGCACTGCATTCCGAGAAGAGCGCAGGCAGTAGCGGTGGCCACCCCATGTTGTCCGGCTCCCGTTTCTGCAATAATCCTGGTTTTTCCCAAACGTTTTGCCAGCAATACCTGCCCTAACGCGTTATTGATCTTATGAGCTCCCGTGTGGTTGAGATCTTCTCTTTTAAGGTAAATCCGGGTACTGTATTTCTCACTTAAATTTTTTGAGAAATAGAGTGGAGTAGCACGGCCTACATAGTTCTTCAGCAGATCCTGGTATTCTTTCTGAAATTCTTCAGATTCTATAATGTCAAGATAGTGTTCCTGAAGTTCTTTTACATTCGGATAAAGCATTTCCGGGATAAATGCACCTCCAAATTCTCCATAATATCCGTGTTCATCGGGGTTTTTATAATTCATTTCTTTTTTATTCTTTATTAATTAAAATAGGCATTGTTTTCAGGGCTGAGGGATTTCAGCAGTTCTTTTCTTTCATCAGACAGGTGGAAAATCAGGATATCATCATCTTCTGATGAAGTCCATTCCGCACCGCTGTTTTCCTTAATGTTTTTTGCGTTATCTTCCAGGATTTCAACATCGCAATGAAGATAAAAAGGCCGCAATTCTTTGAGACAGAATCCTATGGCCTCCAGATTTCTCTGTTCTGTATTTTCCTTTAAAAGCTTTACCAAATGAGAACCATATCCTTTCTTTTCCTGTGCCGAAACCAACCCTACGATTTCAGCAAAAACATAGGGTTTTCCGGAGATCTCAAGTGTAAAATCGAAATTAAGCCGGGCCAGAGCCATTATTTCTCCATGATGGTCAACCAGAAAATGAAATTCTGAATTTTTAAAGGTATGAAGGAAGTCTGAAGGACTCATTGCAGACCATTCCGGGAGGTTCCATAGCTGCAGGATATGTTCAATGTCCTGGCCATCTAATTCATCCGTTTTTCTGATTAAGTAATTCATGAATATATTTATTTATAAAATCCTGGTTATACTGATACTGCTGTGCCGGAATCAGCTTTTTATGATAAAGAAGCTCAACCTTGTTGGCCAGATCTATCCAGGTAGCCATATCTATTTTTGAATCATACATGGTAATGGCAATTTCCAGATTGTCAATTAAAAAATACGGATCAGAATCTTCATAAAGCAGAAAAACCTTCGCATAAATTTTCCCGAGATCATATTTAATATTAGCCCTGACATGACCGTCCAGAAATTTATCTGAAATAATCACCAGGTAATAACTGTTCCATAAACCGATTCTTTCAAAAAAATACTGAATATCACTTTCATCAAAATTTTTAATAATATTGATAAATTCAAGAAGCGGTCCGTCTATCGTCCAGTATTCCACATCCCTGTCATTCTGGGAAACAAAATTATACAGAGTCTGTATTTTTTCATTCCCGAACTTCGGCGGAAAAAGGGTTTTGTAAAATGTTTTTTTTAACTGATGGATGTTCATCATTTTTATCTGTTTTTTTTGGAGAGTCCCGAAGGGACGATTTAATTAACAGCAATGGATAAAGTCCTTTGCTTTATATTTTGTTTTTTCATTCTCAATCCCATAAATATCTTTCATCATATTCAACACCATGATTTTCCAGTATTTCAAGCAGCTCATCCTTAAATTGCTGTTCCTGGTGATGGAGGCGCTGATTTTTAATATAATAAATGACCTTATTTATTCCATGCCGGCTTACCGAAAACGCAGCGTAACCATCCTGCCAGAAAAAGTTTTCATATTTCCGGCCCTTAGTTTTGATCCATTTTGAAGAATGCGCCTTAACTTCCTGAACCAGTTTCATCAACGCCATCTTTCTTGAAAGCAGACATAAAATATGAATATGATTATCCGTTCCTCCAATCTGAAGTGCCGGACTTTCAAAATCACGACACAAGACAGCAATATAGGAAAACAGTTCTTTTTCTATTGTTTCATCAATGAAATCTTCCCTGTATTTTGTACTGAAAACAATATGGAGATAATTTTTTACGAGTGATTGAGGCATCTTTTTGTGTTTTTTGGTGTTGTTTTATATTAATTGGATTGCATTGGGTTTGTGTTATTCGTCCCCTTCGGGACGTTTTATTTTATTCTGTTTATATTAATCGGATTGTATCCGATTCTGTGTTAAATCGTCCCTTCGGGACTCTTTTCGGAATAATTTTTTTATTTTGTTCAGGTCTTTAATGCCTGGTGATATTTCGAATTTGGAATTAATATCGATGGCAAAAGGTTTTTGATTCAAATGGATGATGTTTTCCATATGGGTTTCGGAAATGCCACCGCTCAGGAAATAGGGAAGAGGGATTTCCAGTTCGTTTAATAGGTTCCAGTCAAATTGTTTTCCTGTTCCGCCGAATGCGCTGCTGTCTGTATCGAAAAGTATATAATGGATGGCAGAAAGCCGGGCGTTTAATATCTTTTGTATCTTATTTTTAGTTTCGTGATTGTTTTCACCTACTCTTATTACCTTTATGATTTTAGTTTCAGAGGGTAATTTTTCTTTCAGCTGATTCACAAAATCTTCGTTTTCATCTCCATGAAGCTGGATCAGGTTAAGACCCGCTTTTTCTGCAATGTCAGCAATTTTATTTATTTCCTCATTTACAAAAACACCTGTTTTTCCAGAATGTCTGATACTGAAAATATCTTCCGGCTTCAAATGATTCAAAACATATCTCGGTGACTTTTCATAAAAGATAAACCCGAGAAAATCTGTTTTCAAAGCAATTAACTCTCTGATCTGATCTGGCTGTGTCAGGCCGCAGACTTTCAGTTTATAGGGCAGATGATTGATGGCAGTTTGCATATTCCTGTTATTTTTCAATTTCAATGCTGAATTTTTCAAATGCTTTCATCGGATTTTCATTTCTCATAAAATATTCTCCCATCAGAAACCCGTCAAATCCTTTATCTTTCAGGTAATGAAAATCATCAATACTGTAAATTCCGCTTTCTGCAACCGATAACGTATCCTTTGGAAGCAGGTCTTTTAAACGGACAGAATGCAGAAGATCAACTTTAAAATCCTTTAAATTTCTGTTATTGATCCCAACCAGGTCGATGTCTGGATTGAAATGTTCAAGTTCCTCTTCCGTATGGATTTCCAGCAACACTTCCAGATCAAGTTCATGAGCAAGTGCTGTAAACTCCTGAACCTGTTGCGGAGAGAGACATGCGGCAATCAGTAAAACAGCATCGGCACCGATACTTTTAGCTTCATAGAACTGGTATTCATCAATCATAAAATCTTTTCTGAGAATGGGAATACTGATCTGATCTCTCACTTCCAGAATATCATCGAAACTTCCCCCGAAAAAATCCCGGTCAGTAAGGACTGAAATCCCGGAAGCTCCAAAATTCTGATAAGCCGTCGTCACTTCCAGAGGTGCCACCTGATTATTAATGAGGCCTTTGGAAGGAGATTTTCTTTTAAATTCAGCAATAATCCCGCTTTTGTCGTTTACAGATTCTTTCAGAGAAATACTTTTTCTTCCGGAAAACGCTGAATTTTTCAGTCGATCCGTTGAAACCTTCGTCTTTGAAAAGGCAACCTCATCTTTTTTTCTTTCAATAATTTGATCCAGTATCGTCATTGGTTTAAAATCATTAAGTTCGTTTTGAATCAGAAAAATCAGCTATTTATTAATAAATCAAGACTTTTCAGGGCTTTTCCGCTGTGAAGACTTTCTTTGGCGAGTAAAAGACTTTCTTCATAGGTTCCGGATTTATGGGTATGGAAAAGGGCAGTGGCTGCATTGGCAAGGACCACCGAATTTTGCGAATCCGTTCCGTTTCCTTCCAGAATATTCCTGAAAATCCGGGCTGATTCTTTTGGGTTTTCGCCCCCTCTTATACTTTCCGGAGTTACCGGGTAGAATCCTAAATCTTCAGCAGAATAGATTTCTTCAGTATTTCTGGTGATGATCTTGCTGTCCTGGGTAAGACTTATCTCATCATAGCCGTCCAGCCCATGAAGGAGGATGAATTCCTGACCTTCCTTCTGAAGCAGATACTGGTAAATTCTTGCGATTTCCATATTATAAACTCCGATTACGGAATATTGAGGCTTTGCAGGATTTACCAAAGGCCCGAGAAGATTGAAGAAAGTCCTTAATCCCAGAGCTTTCCTTAATGCACCCACAGACTGAAGCGCAGGATGAAAATACGGAGCATGAAGAAAACAGATATTCGCTCTTTCCAGGTCTTCATTCAGCTGATCGGAATTATTTTTAAACTGATATCCCAGTTCTTCCATTACATTGGATGATCCCGTAGTAGCAGATGCTCCGTAATTTCCGTGTTTGGCAACTTTTTGTCCTGCTCCTGCAACTATAAAGCTGGCCAGGGTTGATATGTTGATTGTGTTTTTTCCATCACCTCCGGTTCCCACAATATCCATCGTGTCATCCGTATAAAGCTGTACCGGAACAGCCATCTGCAAAAGAGCTTCCCGGAAACCTTTCAGTTCATTCAGGGTAATATTCCGCATCAGAAATACGCTTATAAAAGCCGTAACTTCTGCAGGATTGAACTTATTCTGGGCGATCTCAATCATCGTAGCTTTTGCTTCAGATTTAGACAGGGTATGATGATTGAACAGGTATTGGAGAATTTCTTTCATCTGTGGAGTTTTTATAATAGTTGAAGAAGATTGTGTCATCCTTTATGGTTTTAAGAAATTTCTGATAATAACTTCTCCGTCAGGAGTCAAAATGCTTTCAGGGTGAAACTGCACCCCATGCACATCATAGCTTTTATGCTGAAGTGCCATGATCATTCCGTCTTTATCTACGGCTGTGATTTCCAGTTCTTCGGGAAAGTCATCAGGATTAACGGCCCAGCTGTGGTATCTTCCGACTTCCAGCCCGCTGGAAAGATTTCTGAAAAGTTTAGTATTTTCTTTTACCAGTTCCGCGGAAGTAGCTACCCCGTGGAAAATTTCAGAAAGATTGATCAGGCTTCCTCCAAACGCTTCAGCAATAGCCTGCTGCCCGAGACATACGCCTAAAATACTTTTGCTGGACGCATATTCTCTGATGAGGTCAAGTAAAATACCTGCTTCTTCAGGAATTCCGGGGCCGGGAGAAAGGATGATTTTATCATATTTTCCGATCTCATCTAATGTAATTTCATCATTTCTTACCACATCTACTTTTTCGTTCAGAATCCTTTCGATGATCTGGACAAGATTATAGGTAAAACTGTCGTAGTTATCGAAAACGAGAACTTTAGCTGATGACTGGCTGTTTATATTATTGTTCATTTTTTATTTTTTAAGAGTTGAAAGCTTTTTTAATTCACCACTAATTTGTCTGCCTTATCCACCGCCTTTTTCAGTGCATTTAGCTTGTTATTAACTTCCTGAAGTTCATTTTCCGGAACCGATCTGGCAACAAGACCCGCGCCGGCCTGATAATACAGCGTATTGTTTCTGCTTAAAAAAGTACGGATCATGATCGCCTGGTTACAGCCTCCGTTCAGACCGATCATTCCGATGCATCCTCCATAATAACCACGGGAGTCTTTTTCATACTGATTGATGAGCTGAAGGGCTTTATGTTTCGGAGCTCCGCTTAATGTTCCCTGCGGAAAAGTATCGGAAACCATTTCCAGAGGATTAATATTTGCCGGAATATCGGCTGTAACCTCACTTACCATATGAATGACATGGGAAAAAAGCTGGATCTCCTTGAGTTTGGTAACAGTCACATTTTTACCGGATTTTCCGAGATCATTTCTGGCAAGATCTACCAGCATGGTGTGTTCTGCATTTTCTTTAGGGTCATTTTTTAAAGCTTCAACAGACTGAAGGTCGGTCTCAAAATCTCCCGTCCTTTTAAAAGTTCCTGCAATAGGATGAATTACAGCCTTTCCGTCTTTGATGATCAGCTGGCTTTCCGGGCTGGAACCGAATAATTTGTAATTTCCGTAATCAAAAAAGAAAAGATACGGGGAAGGATTGATATTTCTTAAAGCACGGTATACATTGAATTCATCTCCTTTGAACTTCTGCTCAAACCTTCTGCTTAATACCAGCTGAAATACATCTCCTCTCATACAGTGTTTCTGGGCTGTTTTTACCAGCTCTATATATTCTTCATCCGTAAGATTGGAGGTTTCCTCACCCGTTTTTTCAAAAGGGTAGACCGGAGTATTCTGGTTTTTAATCAGATTTTCCAGCAGATAAACTTCAGACCTCAATCCGCTGATCTGGTTTTCAATGATATGCATTTCATCATTGTAATGGTTGATGGCAATTACATACTGATAGAGTCTGTACCGAAGAATCGGGATTTCAACTTCAGGACTTTGGGGTTTCAGACTGATGTTTTCAAAAAACTGTACCGCTTCAAAACTGGTATACCCGAAAAGGCTTTGAGCAGTCTGTTCAACAGGGTCTGAAGAAGACTCGCATTCGAAAACAGTACGGAACTCATCAAATATCTCTGTAATGTTGCGTTCTCCGATAAACTGCTTTACAGGATCGGCGTTAGGGAGTTTTACTTCAAATTCCGTAAGATTTTTCACCTCTATTCCGGCTATGGCATTGATGGCAATAAAGGAAAAATTATTGTCAATGTTTTTAGAATCCGAACTTTCCAGAAGAATGGTATCCCGGAAACGGTCACGGATCTGAAGGTAAATATTCATCGGGGTATGAAGATCTCCCAATGTTTTTTTCGAAACGGTTTTTATTTTAATTTTTTGAATAGACATCTGCTGCTTTTGTTTTTTTGAGATTAAATCATAAAAAAAGGCTTCAACGGAATCCGTCAAAGCCTATATATTGTTTTTTCTTATTTCTGCTGTAAAATTTAACAACGTGACAATACTTCCAGACCCGACGAAGAGTTTGAAAGCCACCACCACATATTGTTGTTGATATTTAACATGGGACAAATGTAGAAATTTTTTTTGATACAGAAATAAAAAATGTGAAAAAATAAAAAGAACCTTAATATACTTTACCGGTAGTTTGCCCGGTAATATCGTACCCCTTTCATCCCGACAAACAGCATAATAACTCCCATGAATCCGAAAAAAGCAATTATTAAATACGTGTTTTTCTGATGCTCCCTATGGTAATCATTCACAGTTAAATACTGAAAATTGTTTTTATGAATTTCAACGATGCTTATTGTATTGTTGCGTAAATAATTTTCCGGAAAAGGGACTTTTTCTGATCTTAAAATTTTCCTCCTGAACTCTTTGTTTTCAATAGAAAAACTGAGGGTGTCATTCTGTTTGTTTTCGGACATCAATTCGTGAATATAGGTTTGATCTATCACAATACTGCCTATCACAAACTTGATCTCCGGATATTCTTTTAATCTGACGATTAAAGTTTCCCTTCCTCTTTTCCCTTTTTCAATGCTAATATTCTCTTTTAAAACCCCTTTTATTTCAGTAATATGATCGGGGGGTATCCATTGGGTCATAGAAGCCTTCACCGCAATAAAAAAGAAAATGAGGCATGAGATGAAGCAAATCCAGATCATTCTCACATTTGTTTTTTTCTCTATAAAGTCTAGTTTCAATGGATAAAAGTTTAAATTGGATACCATGCAAACTCATTTATACAGCATAAATAAAAATCTGTTTTCATGAGCTAAATTATAAAAAAATGTGAATTAAAAGTTTTTAAAGGGGGAGTGAGGTCCTTATTATTAAAATGAAAAACTTTATTTAAATTTTGAATGTAACATTTGTATAATATCCTGGCCTTTATCCTCATAATGTTCTCTGTATGCGTTGATTAAAAAAAATTATACAAAGCTGATACATAATTCTGATGTATTTTAAACAGTCAAATTAATGTGACTCCATCACTGACGAAGCAGGATGCTTATCCATACGCTTCATCGAATCAACGGAGTTGATTCTACACTTTGCTCCCTAAAATCAACAGTGTTAATCATAATCTTTGCGTAAAAAACGACCATCAGACATTGTCTTTTTAATCTGTAAGGTTGGGTCCTGCTATATAATCTGCCTCATCTGCGAGAATTTACAACCATAAAATCTGGAAACTCGTCTATTCTGTGGAAAATTCTTTTAGCTACAAACCAAAGGTTCCCGGAAGTTAAAAGATGTCAAAGATTTGATAATCATTTGTTTTTTTTAATAAAATTTAAAGACTCTAAAATTCCTACTTGGAACTACCTGACTCTTTCTTTAATTCTTCAAGTTTATTCCGGTATTCAGGATCGTCATAGAATTGCAGATATTCTTCCAAAGCAGCAGAATACTCCCGGATAAACTCCTGGTTGGTCCTGTCTGCTTCGTATTTGATTCTTGCTGAATTTACCGGAGCCAGCTTTTCATACCTGAGAAGGTTTTTTCCTTCCTCCGACTGATCGTAGAGGATGACTATATTTTTTTCATACCCCGGAATATACTTTACCGGAAACGGTTTTTCAACAGCCGGGATTCTGATCGCATTTTCAATAGGATAAATAGAAGCCGTGGTAGTAGAAAAGAACGTAGGAATATATTTTCCATCCTGTTTTTTTACAATCGCTTCATAATCATGGATGTACATGTCGTTTAAGGTAGAGTTGGTCTCAACATCTGACGTGATAACAGCGATACTTTCTGTTCCGTATCGGTTTAGAAACCAGGCATTCAGATACTGCCCGGCAAAGCCGTTCACAATAGCTAAAGGAAGAACAGGGATGAGAAGCCATGCTTTTTTTGTCAGAAATGAAAGCAGTCCGAAGAACAGCAGAAGAACAATCACAGTATAAAAACCATGATGGCTGGTGAAAAACAGGATTTTAGAAATGAAAATCATAGCTTAAAATTAAAATTATCTGCGGACATTGCCGTTATAAAATCATTAAATTTCTATATAAATATCATGAATGTGGACAGATGTCATGAGCTGAAACACTTATTTTTTATATTTTTGTCTAAATTTTATAGAAAAAATAATGAAAAAAGTATTAGCAATCGCATTTATCGGAGGTTTATTGGCTGTAAGCTGCTCTAAAAAACCTGATCATTCATTACAGGACAGCAATACGATGCTGCCGGAACCGGACGCTCCAACCGTAGCTGCAGACTCTACCGCTAAACCTGCTGCAACACCGGCTGCTGCTCCTGCAACTGCCGCTCCTGAAGCTGCTAAAACAGATTCTACTGCGAAAAAATAATGAAAAAATTACTTTTGGCAGGAGTTACAGGATTACTGATCCTTTCCTGTTCTAAAAAAGAAAATACGGCGGTGGAAAGCCTGCCTTCTGAGACCGTTGCGGCTTCAGAACCGGCAAAAGCTGATCTTTCCGGTGAACAGATTATCGGAACATTGGACTGTTCGGGATGCCATGCCGTAAATGAAAGAATGATAGGACCTTCTTACCGCGAAATCGCAGAAAAGTATTCTGATAAGGATATTGAACTGCTGGCTTCCAAGATTATAGAAGGCGGAAGCGGAGTTTGGGGAAGCGTTCCGATGGCTGCCCATCCACAGGTATCTAAAGAGGACGCCAAAAAAATGGTAGCCTATATTTTAAGCCAGAAAAAATAAATATGGCTGCCGAAAAATCCAGTCTGCACACAAGAAATCTGCATCGGGATCCCTATGATTTTGAGCAGCTCATTTCTTGTGTGCCAGAACTGAAACACTATGTTTTTATCAACACCTATCAGACGGCTACCATCAATTTCAGCATTCCTGAAGCCGTAAAATTACTGAACAAAGCCCTGCTGTCTCATTTTTATGACATCAAGAATTGGGACATTCCTGAAGCTAACCTGTGTCCTCCCATTCCCGGAAGAGCAGACTATATACATTATATTGCCGACCTTCTGGCGGAAAAAGAACAGGAAATACCAGCCGGAACTTCAGTAAAAGGTCTGGATATCGGAACAGGAGCCAATCTTATTTATCCTTTATTGGGACACAGATCTTACGGATGGAGAATGACCGGAACCGATATTAATAAGCATTCACTGGAAAATGCACAGCAGATTTTAGATCAGAATCCCGGTCTGTCATCTGCCATTGAATTGAAACGACAGCCGGATTCCGGGCATATATTCAAAAATATGATAGAACCTGAAGAACGGTTTATGTTTTCAATGTGCAATCCGCCTTTCCATGATTCCGAGGAAGCTGCTTTAAAAGGAAGTTTCAGAAAAAGAAAAGGCCTCGGACAGTCGAAATCCAGAAAACCTCTGCTTAATTTTGGAGGACAGCAGTCCGAATTATGGTGTGAAGGCGGTGAACTGGCTTTCATCTCAAAAATGATTGAGGAAAGCTCTTCCTATTCATCCCAGGTTTTATGGTTTACCTGCCTGGTTTCAAAAGGTGATAACCTCCATAAATTAACGGCACTCATCAAAAAAGTAAAAGCGGCTGATTTCAAAATCATTGATATGGCCCAGGGGCAGAAGGTCAGCAGGATACTGGCATGGACGTTTGTTCCTCAGAAGGAGAGAGCGTCGTTTAAAGGTCAATAGTCAATATTGCTTCGCAGGTCAATCATGAATTGTAGCAACCTGTAAAAATTCACTGAAAAGCCATTTCACCATTGCCCATCCATATTTCACAAGTCTCTCATCTCTCCGTCTATTATCTCTCCGTCTGTTATTCCTCCGTCTGTTATCTCCCTTCTCTTCAGCAAAAACTCCCTGCCCGCTACATTTATTAAATTTCTGATAAAAGACATTGACGGTCAAGTCAAAAATGCCTAAATTTGTACGCTTTTAGAAAAATAAGAAATGCAATTATCAGAACAAGAAATCATTAGAAGAGAAAAGCTGAACAAGCTTACTGAAATGGGGATTAATGCGTTCCCTGCGGATGAGTATACCATCACAGATACTACGGAATCTATAAAACAGGATTTTTCTGAAAGTAAACAGGTGAAGATCGCCGGTAGATTGATGTCCCGCAGAATTCAGGGAAAGGCTTCTTTTGCAGAATTGCAGGATTCTAAAGGGAAAATCCAGGTGTATTTCAACAGAGACGAAATTTGTCCGGGAGACGATAAGGAACTATACAATGAAGTGTACAAGCACCTTTTGGATATCGGCGACATTATCGGTATTGAAGGAACTTTGTTTACCACACAGGTAGGAGAGAAGACGGTTTTAGTAAAGAACTTTACACTTCTTACCAAAGCTTTACGTCCTTTGCCACAGGCTAAAACGGATGAAAACGGCGTTGTACACGATGGGTTTACAGATCCGGAACTGAGATACAGACAACGTTATGTAGATTTAACGGTAAACCCGCAGGTGAAAGAAATTTTCGTGAAAAGAACAAAACTGTTCAATGCCATGAGAACGTTCTTCAATGATGCAGGATATTTTGAAGTGGAAACACCTATTTTACAGTCTATTCCCGGTGGAGCAGCTGCAAAACCGTTTATCACCCATCACAATGCTTTAGATATTCCATTATATTTAAGAATTGCCAATGAGTTGTACCTGAAAAGACTGATCGTTGGTGGATTTGACGGTGTTTATGAGTTCTCAAAAAACTTCAGAAATGAAGGAATGGACAGAACCCACAACCCGGAATTTACAGCAATGGAAATCTATGTAGCCTATAAAGACTACAAATGGATGATGGATTTCACCGAAAAATTACTGGAATTCTGTGCGGTTCAGGTAAACGGAACTACAAAAGCTACTTTCGGGGAGCATGAGGTAGACTTCAAAGCGCCTTATCCGAGAGTCTCCATGACAGAAGCGATCCTGAAATTCACAGGTTTTGATATTACAGGTAAAACTGAGCAGGAATTATATGATTTCGCCAAGTCTATCGGTATCGAAGTAAATGAGACGATGGGTAAAGGGAAGTTAATTGATGAGATCTTCGGTGAAAAATGTGAAGGAAACTTCATCCAGCCGACCTTTATTACAGATTACCCGGTTGAAATGTCTCCACTCACTAAAAAGCACAGAAGCAAAGAAGGCTTAACCGAGCGTTTTGAATTGATGGTATGCGGAAAGGAAATCGCCAACGCCTATTCAGAGCTTAATGACCCGATCGACCAGAGAGAGCGTTTTGAAGCACAGATGGCCTTATCGGAAAGAGGAGATGACGAAGCGATGTTCATCGATCAGGACTTCCTGAGAGCCCTTGAATACGGGATGCCGCCAACTTCAGGACTTGGAATTGGTATGGACAGACTGATCATGTTCCTTACCAACAATGCATCCATCCAGGAAGTATTGTTCTTCCCTCAGATGAGACCGGAGAAAACAGTCCCTCAGATTGAACTGGGTGAAGATGAGAAAGTAATTCTTGAGATCCTTAATTCACAGGAAGAGCCGATGGCTTTAGCTGAAGTGAAAGACAGAAGTCAGCTGTCCGGAAAGAAATGGGATAAAGCTTCCAAGACTTTAACGAAAAATAACCTGGTGAAAGTGGAAAAGATTGATGAAAATCTTTTGATGAAACTGGTTTAAAAATATACTGGATTATAAGTTTAAAAGAGTGAGCGTTATGTTCACTCTTTTTTGTTGTCAGATGAGAGAAAAAGAGTATATTAGCCGGTAATAAAAACATAATTGCTATGAAAAAAATAATCACCACAGCTTTGGTGCTGGCTGCTGTAATGGCTAACGCACAGGTTACTCTGACCTTAGATCCCAATTTCGGAAATAACGGACTTGTAGAAGTTAATAATGTACACCCCAACGGATTTTTACTGAATTATTTTTTTAAAGGAGACCAGCTTATCGTTTCCTATCATGGAGAATCTGATGATGATCCGCAGACCAATGACGAAAATACTAAGTTTTTAAAGATAAACAGTAACGGTACATTAGATGCATCCTACGGAATAAATGGATCTATTACTGTACCGGTTCATGAAGCCTATTCTTTTTATGCCGGAGACTCATATGTCTATCTGAACGGCGGAAAGAAATATCTGGCTGATGGAAGCTTAGATACAGCTTTTGGTAACAGCGGAACTCTGGATGTAAGTCCAAACTACCAGTACTTTAAAGTTCTTCCGGACGGTAAAATATTGGCAAGAACAGAAAATAGCTTTTGCAGGTATACTTCTTCAGGAAATTTTGATCTAACCTTTGGAAATAATGGATGTCAGCCTATAAACCCTGCTGTACCGGTACCGCAATATGCAGTATACGAAGGCTTGGTAAAGGGGATAGGGGTACAGGAGATTGATCCGGATATTGTACAGCCTGATACTGAATATGTGAGAAAATTTAATATGAATTCCGGAGATCTGGATGCTTCATACGGAAACAATGGGTATGGAATTGCTTCAGACAGTCCTAAATATCTGCAGACATTGTGGTTTAATCAGGACGATAGTTCTGTTATTAATATAGTTAAGGAGAATAATGATTTTCCTCCAACAGGCAACTTCTTTTTAACCGGAACCAAAGCGGACGGCCATCTGGATCAGACTTTCGGAAATGCAGGATCAATCAGTATCGGAAGCACTGTTACATCCGGTGGAGATACTTATTTTCACAGTAAAGTAGCGGGTTATGGTGATAAAGTATTTATTTTGGAAGAAGATACAGCACCATTAAACAATCCTTATGTCAAAAAAATGGGTATTGTCTGCTATTCCCGTTCAGGAAGTAATCAGCTGATCAATAACAGCCAGATGCTTGCCATTGAAGTGCCGGTTTCGGATATGAATGAGACGGAACCCCGCTTTATGGAAGTAAAAGGTAATTATCTTTATCTGTTATGCGGAAAAAAAATATTCAGATATATTGTCGGACAGGAAACACTTTCTGCTGTTGAAAGCCTGAATTCACCTGCGCAGGTAGCTTTTGAAAATCCGTTTAAAGATCAACTGACTATTCATACAAAGGAAAAAATCAAAAAGGTGAGGGTTTATAATGGGAACGGGCAGCTCGTTCTGGAGTCAGAAGATTTACAGCTGAATACATCCTCACTTCTCAACGGTATTTACCTGATTAAGATTACCACAGCATCCAATCGTATAATATCTAAAAAGGCAGTTAAAAATTAGGATCATCTCAGACTGTTTACAATAATAAAACCGGTACACGCTAGGAGGTACCGGTTTCTTTTTTCCATTTCCGAAGCTGTGCCCTGAAATTCTTAAACGGAGCTGCCGTATTAATATGAATCCATTTCCAGACGGGCCATTTTGCAGGAGTGGTTGCCCATTTTCGCTGTTCCGGAATAAATAAGGTGTCATGATCAAGGCTTTCAATCCACTCAATAATCCCATCCACCTGTTTTCTAAGCAACTCTCTCTGCTGTTGCAGACTGTAAGAACCATATTTTTCGTAAAAAGATTCATACAGTCCTTTTAGATTATTCCATTTGTATTCCGGCGTGGGTGTTTTTACTTCAATACCTTTCTTCTCATCAGATTCCCACTGTAAAAGGAGGCCGGTCCAGCCCAGCTGATAGGAAATATTTTGAGCAGGTGTTTTATCAACTCCCGGTTTCAGCAGATCTTTTTCTTCTTCTTTGATATCGTCGAATTCCTGATCATAAAGCAGATAATTCTTTTTTATAGCATCGGTCAGATCCGTCTTGTTTTCATATTGCACCACACTCTGATTATTTTCTCTGTTTGCTGAACGAAGCCATCAGGTAGAATAAAAACGGAAGAATAAACAGGGAACCCAGCATCAAAGCCCAGCCAAGAGCGGCAATGGTTTTCGGCGGAGCGGTATGTACCAGTAAGGAAAGATGCTGTCCGTTTCCTAATAAAATAATATCGGGATTATGCTGATACGTAGCTGCAACGAGGATCATAACCATCTGAAAGCCGGCGAGAGCACGTACAGGAAGTAATTTCTGCCTGTTCATCGCTCTGAGAATGAGCAGTAAGGCAATCGTAGCAAAAGCAATGGCCATAATTCCCAAAGGTTTTGAAAATACCCACATCAGAAGGGGAATGTCTGAAATATAAGCCGTTAAAAATACCAGAAGTCCCGTGATAACCACAAAGATCATGGTCTGTTTGGATTTTCTGATCATCAGGAGCAGATCCGCTTTATCGCGGGTTTCCCTCAACGAAAAGATAGAAGCCAGATAAGCACAGAGTGCTACGGTAAACAATCCCACGGAAACCCCGAACCAGTTCAGCCAGCTGAAAACGTACAGATCCAGGAAACCAACTGCGTCAGGATTGATGGAATGCGAGACCGTAGCTGCGGCAATTAAGCCCAGGAAAAACGGGGTCAGAAGGCTCGCATAATAGAAAATCTGGGTATATAGAACCTGCCAGCTGTCTTTCACGGCATCATAATGTCTGAAAGTGAAAGCCGTTCCTCTTGCGATAATTCCCAGAAGCATTAATACCAGGGGGATATGAAGATAGGTAGACATGGTAGTATAAATTTCCGGAAAACCTACAAAAAGGATCACAATGGCGATGATCAGCCACATATGATTGGCTTCCCATACCGGAGCAATGGATTCATACATGATCTCTTCCGTTTTATGGCGTGCTTTTTTATGGGTGAAAAGTTCTACAATTCCGGCTCCGAAATCGGCACCGCCCAAAATGATATAAAGACAGATGGAAAGCCAGAGAAAACCTATAACAATGTAGATCATGATTTTTTGTTTTTATCGTTAAACTGAGGGTCGGTAGGATCATAAAGTCTCGGTACCATCCGGATCTGTCTTCTGAGCAGGAAAATAATGATCAGGGATAACGATACGAAAATAGCCGTAAAGAAGTAGAAAGAATACTGTATTCCCGGCATCGGCGTTACGGCATCTATCGTTCTCATCACTCCGTAAATGATCCAGGGCTGCCGTCCGACTTCTGTAACGGTCCATCCTGCTTCTAATGCAATATATCCAAAAGGAGTTGCAATCATGAATGTTTTCAGTAGCCAGTTTTTGCCGAGCCATTCTTTTCTGAAGAAATGAGCATACAGATAAACAGCCCCAATGCATATCATCACCATCCCGAAAAAGATCATGATCTGAAAAGCATAATGCGTAACGGCAACCGGAGGCCATTCATCTCTTGGAAAATCGTTCAGACCTTTTACCTCAGAATTAAAATCATTGCTCACCAGGAAACTCAGTACTTTAGGAATTTTCAGCGCATATTTTATTTCACCTTTTTCTTCATCAGGAATACCGCCGATAACAAAAGCGGCTCCTTTTTCCGTCTCAAAATGAGCTTCCATAGCGGCAAGTTTAATCGGCTGTCTTTCCGCAACAGATTTGGCAGCAATATCACCGCTTAAAGGCGCGCCAAAAGCTCCGATCAATGCAAATCCGGCTGCAATCCTGAAGGCTTTGGTGTGAAACTCCACATTCTTCTTTTTCATAATTAAAAAGGCATGCACCCCCGCTACTGCAAATCCGGTAGCACAGAAGGCAGCAACAGTCATGTGAAGAGCCTGTGGAAACCATGCATCATTGAACATGGCTTTAATAGGATCAATATTTACATACTCTCCGTTGATATAATCGAAGCCGGAAGGGGAATTCATCCATGCATTAGCGGCAACGACCAGGATTCCGGAAGCCAGACCGCTTAATCCAACCAGAAATCCGCAGAACCAGTGAAACCATTTGTTGAATCTTTCCCAGCCGTATAAAAAGAACCCGATGGCAATAGCCTCAATAAAAAAGGCGGTTCCTTCCAGGGAAAACGGCATTCCGAATATGGGACCTGCATGCTTCATAAATCCGGGCCAGAGAAGTCCCAGCTCAAAAGAAAGCATCGTTCCGGATACGGCACCCGTAGCAAAAAGAATAGCCACTCCTTTGCTCCAGGCTTTGGTAAGCCCTTTGTAGACTTCATTTTTTGTTTTAAGGTATTTCCAGTGGGCGAATGCCATCAGAAAGGGCATCACCATACCTACACAGGCGAAAATGATATGGAAGCCCAGAGACAGAGCCATCTGAGCGCGGGCCGCAATAAAATCATCCATAATATCAACTTTTTGAGTAAATAAATTTACGTATAAATTATTGATGTATCATATGATTTACAACAGCAGAAATCCGGGAAATCAGTTTTAACTTTGATATTTTTTAAGAACATAAGGCTTTTGTCACAGAGATAAGAATTCTATTTTAAAAAGTGATAAAAAATTGATTTTTAAATGGTAATGATTTTTATCAATTACTCTAAAAATACCCGCAGGCTCAGGTATGCTTTTTTTATGCTGATAACAATACTTTTTTGACATTTTTTAACTTTCGTACCTCGAAAAAAATCACGATATTTGTAGGTCTTTGCATTTCGCAGGATTTAATAATTTAATATGAGTCAGAAACAATATACAGCTAGTAGTATTCAGGCATTGGAAGGAATGGAACACGTTCGTATGCGTCCTTCAATGTACATTGGTGATGTAGGAGTAAGAGGTCTTCATCATTTGGTTTATGAAGTAGTAGATAACTCTATTGACGAAGCGTTGGCAGGATACTGTGACACGATCTTTGTTGCCATTAAAGAAGGAAACGGAATTGAAGTAAGCGATAATGGTAGAGGTATCCCGGTTGATTTTCACGAAAAAGAACAGAAATCAGCCCTTGAGGTTGTTATGACAAAAATCGGAGCCGGAGGTAAATTTGACAAAGACTCTTACAAGGTTTCCGGAGGTCTTCACGGAGTAGGGGTTTCTTGTGTGAATGCGCTTTCCAATGAAATGATCACTACGGTTTACAGAGACGGAAACATCTATCAGCAGATCTATTCCAGAGGAAAAGCACAGACTGGTGTAGAAGAGATCGGTCACAGTGAGAGAAGAGGTACCAAGCAGTTTTTCCAGCCGGATGATACTATTTTTACGGAACTGGTTTACAACTATGATACTCTGGCCAGCCGTTTAAGAGAACTTTCTTACCTTAATAAAGGAATTACCATTACCCTTACCGATGAAAGAGAGAAGCTGGAAGACGGTTCTTTCAGAACAGAAGTTTTCCATTCTGAAGGCGGTCTTAAAGAATTTGTAGCCTATATCGACGGAAACCGTGAATCCATCATGGAGAACGTGATCTTTATGGAAGGGGAAAGAGATGATATCCCGGTGGAGGTAGCCATGCGTTACAACACTTCCTTTAATGAGAATCTTCATTCTTATGTAAATAACATCAATACCCATGAGGGAGGTACTCACCTGGCAGGTTTCCGACGTGCTTTAACGAGAACCCTTAAGAAATATGCTGATGACTTAGGTATTCCACAGAAAGAAAAAGTGGAGATTACAGGAGATGACTTCCGTGAAGGTTTAACAGCCGTGGTTTCTGTAAAAGTAATGGAACCTCAGTTTGAAGGGCAGACCAAAACAAAACTGGGGAACTCTGAAGTTTCAGGAGCCGTAGATAAGATTGTTGGAGAAATGCTTACCAACTTCCTTGAGGAAAACCCTAATGAAGCAAAACTGATCGTTCAGAAAGTGGTTCTGGCTGCAAAAGCGAGACAGGCAGCCAAAAAAGCCCGTGAAATGGTTCAGAGAAAATCTCCGATGGGAGGTTCAGGTCTTCCCGGTAAACTGTCGGACTGTTCATCCAAAGATCCTGCAGAATCTGAAATCTTCCTGGTAGAGGGAGACTCGGCAGGTGGTACAGCCAAGCAGGGGAGAGACAGACATTTCCAGGCCATTCTTCCGTTAAGAGGGAAAATCCTTAACGTTGAAAAATCCATGCTTCATAAAGTATATGATAATGAAGAGATCAGGAATATTTATACCGCTCTTGGTGTTTCCGTAGGAACGGAAGAAGACAGCAAGGCTTTGAACCTGACGAAATTAAGATATCATAAGGTAGTAATCATGACCGATGCCGATATCGACGGTTCTCACATTTCCACACTGATCCTTACCTTCTTCTTCAGGTACATGAAAGAACTTATTGAAAACGGATATATTTATATTGCACAGCCGCCTTTATATTTATTAAAGAAAGGAAACAAGAAAGTATATGCCTACAATGAAAAAGAGCGTGAAGAATTTACCCTTGAAATGTCTCCGGATGGAAAAGGCGTAGAAGTGCAGCGTTACAAAGGTCTTGGAGAAATGAACCCTGAGCAGCTTTGGGAAACAACCCTGAATCCTGAACACAGAATCTTAAAGCAGGTAACCATTGATAACGCAGTGGAGGCCGACAGTATTTTCTCCATGCTGATGGGAGACGAAGTGCCTCCACGAAGAGAATTTATTGAAAAAAATGCAAAATATGCTAAGATTGACGCATAATTGTGAAAAATATAAATAAAAAAAGACTTCAGAAATGAAGTCTTTTTTTATTTATAGTAGTTAAATTGAAATAAAAAAATTAACATTTATTAAGATTTTATTATTTTTGCCCAATTGTAATAACTATGATGAAATTTCTGATCTTAGGGGCAATATCCACAGCCTCAATCTATTTTGCCCAGACTTACCCCGTTTCGGCAATTCCTGAAAACTTAAAGAAGAATGCCGATGTAGTGATCCGGAAAGATTTTACAACAGTCCAGATCAATAAAATTGATGAGATCCAGTATTTGAACAATACTGTAACAACCGTTCTGAATAAAGAAGGAGATGCCAAAGCTGCCATATATATTCCCTATAAAAAAGGAGATAATATTTCCGATGTAAAAGTGACGGTGTATGACGGAAGCGGAAAGAAAATAAAAAGTTTTTCGAAATCCGATTTCGGAGATTTTGCCAATAACAGACAGGGCGTGTTTTATTCGGATAGCAGATTTCTGGCATTGCCGTATACTTCAGGCCAATATCCGTATACTATTGATTTTTCTTATAAGATGGAAGTTGAAAATACCGTTTTCATTCCTGATTTTGTTCCTTTTTCCGATCATAATATCTCTTTGGAAGAAAGTCAGTTTAAAATCATCAATAAATCCGGAATTGAGCTGAGAACCAAAACATATCCGTCAAAATACGACTATACCTCCGTTTCAGTCAGCGATAATGGAGGAGAAAAAATATTTTCCTATAAAAATGTACCTGCTATCGACGATCTGTTGATGCTCCCGCAGCCTGTGAAAATTTTACCGAAAGTAAGTTTTGCCCTTACAAAATTTAACCTCCAGGGAAAACAGGGAACTCTGAATAACTGGACCGATTTCGGAACCTGGTACTATAATAATCTTGTTGAACCTGTTTCCGTAGCCACCCCTGCCATTAAAGCAGAAGTTGAAGCTTTGAAGTTAACAGGATCCACGGAAGAAAAAGTGAGGAAACTTTACCAGCACATGCAGTCGAAAACCCGTTATATATTTGTAGGACTTGGGATTGGAGGCTGGCTTCCTATGCTTCCTGATGAGGTTCAGAAAAAAGGTTACGGAGACTGTAAAGGCCTTACCAACTATATGAAAACCCTACTGAATGAAGCTGGAATTCCTTCTAACTATTGTGTGATCAACTCCGGTTCATCACAGGTTTCCTTTGATCCGGATTTTCCTGCGATGGGAGGAAATCATGTCATTCTTATGGTTCCTACCGAAAAAGGTAATATCTGGCTTGAGAATACATCCCAGCAGATAGCTTTCAATCATTTGAGCTATAATACAACAGACAGAAATGTTCTTTCCGTAACAAAAAAAGGTATAGAGCTGATTAATACCCCTTCATATACTGCCGAACAGAACGGAGAAAAACAGAAACTGAAAATTAATCTTCATGAAGACAGCAGCATTACCGGTGAAGGGCAGTTTGTTTATACCGGAAGCCAGTATGATTATAACCTGGCCTATGCATACATGTCACCAAACGAGAAAACGGAAGCTGTAAAAAACAGGCTGGATGTTCTGAATTTTGAAAAGGCCGAAATGAAAAACTTTGTCAATGATAAAGATCATGCAGCCATAAAATTTGATATGGATTTTAAAGCAGGAAACTACTCTAAAAATATTGGAAGCGGATTGATATTCAGGGCTGTACCTGTTTTCGGTAACTACAATTTTAAAACAGATGAAAAAAGAGAGCTGCCATTTGAAATAGGGCAGTCCTATGAAGACGATTATGAAATTGGTTTTATCCTTCCGAAAAATTATAAAATTGATGAAATTCCTGATAATGTATCAATAAACTCAGAATTTGGAACCTACAAACTGAATATTTCTAAAAACGGCAGCGAAGTAAAAGTAAGCAGACTTGTTAAAATCAACAAAGGTACATTTCCAAAGGAAAAATATAACGATTATATCAATTTTAGAAAAAAAATGATCAATGCAGACAATTCAAAAATTTTAGTAACAAAAATATAAAACATACCCATGAAGAAAGTCCTATTACTGACCTTCTGCTACTGCAGCCTGGTATTCATCAGCGGTCAGAAACACGAGTTCCTGGATCCTCCTAAATTTAACAATGAAGATCTTAATAAAAATAAATCTGCGTTGGATGAAAATGCGCCCGCTGAGATTTTATACCGGTCAGTGCATTTCAATATTGATCCTTCCATCGGGAAGCTGCGTAAAAATGTGTTCTGCAGGGTAAAAATCTACGATAAGGACAAAGCGGAAGACTGGCTGAATCTTGAAATTCCGCTGTATCAGAATACTTCAAGCATAGAAACCCTCAGCAAGATAAAAGCTTTCACTTATAATCTTGAAAACGGAACAGCCGTTGCTACAAAAGTTGACAAAAGCTCAAAATATAAAAGTAAGGAAAGCAAATATACAACGGTCACCAAGTTTGCATTTCCAAACGTGAAGAACGGTTCAGTAATCGAATACCAGTACGAGGTGGTATCCCCGTTTGTATATGCAGTTCCTGAAGTACTGATAGAATCGGATACCCCTTCTTTATATACCGAGTATGTGTTTGATAGTCCTGTTACCATTGCATACAATGTGAATTATACAGGAAATTTAACCCCTAAATACAAAGAGGTTGATGAGAGGGTTTTATACGGATCGGATCACAGAACTTATAGACTGGGCTTTGAAAACCTGAAAGGATTTAAACACGAAAAATTTGTAAAAAATGACAGGAATTACCGTACTAAAATAAGTGCGGAGCTTCATTCTACCAATGTTGGAGATCTGAAAATGTATTCCTCATCCTGGGAGCAGATTAAAGAAAAACTATATAAGGATGAGGATTTCGGAGAAGAATTAAAAAGAACAAAACTGGCAAAAGAAAATATGCCGGCCGGTGTTGCAGAGCTGAAGAACAATACTGAAAAAGCAAATGCGATTTTTGATTATGTGAAAAATACATTCACCTGGAACGGAGACAGAGGAATCTATACAGAAAACGGAATAAAAAAACTCATTGAATCCAAAACAGGAAATGCAGCCGAAATTAACCTTTTCCTGATCATGTTGCTGAGAGAAGCAGGATTAAAAGCAGATCCTCTTATTATTTCCACAGTAGATCACGGGCTTATCAATCTGGTATCTCCAAGCCTTGCCAGTACAAACTTCGTGCTGGCCGCTGTAACTGCTAAAGAAGGATACCAACTGTATGACGCCACATCGAAGCAGTCTTCAATGAACAACCTTCCGCCAAGAGACTGGAACGAGTACGGTATTCTTATTGCAAAGGAAAAGGCATTACAGATACAGATGTCTAATGCAGCCGTTAGTTTTAATTATCTTACAGCGAATGCTAAAATTAATGATGATGGCAGTGTTTCCGGAACCTATACCGATAAAGATACCGGAACTTTCGGAATGCTTGTGAAGGAAAGATATGATGAAAACGCTGAAAAATATAAGAAACAGTACAAAGAAAATTTCTCAATAGATTTTACGGATATTAACTGTAAAGTACTGGAAAACGGAGAATTTGAAAGTACCATGAAGTTTTCATCGGAAAATATGATCGACAGGGTAGGAAAGAAAATGATCATCAATCCTATGCTTTTCCTGGGAAAGATCTCCAATGAATTTGATCAGACAGAAGCAAGAAGATATTCTATCGATTTAATATCTGCTTTTACCAAGCAGAAAAAGGTTACTTTGGAAATTCCGGAAGGCTATGTGATTGAAGAAATGCCTAAAAACAAAAAAATTGTTACCGACGACAAAGAGATAGAATACAGCTATACTACCAATCTGAAAGGAAATAAGCTGGAAATCACATCAGTCATAAAAGTTTTAAGTCCGGATTATCCGAAAGAATATTACCCGGCTTTCAAACAGATCTGGAATACCGCTTCAAAAAGTGAAAACCAGGTGATCAGCCTGGTGAAAAAATCATAATATGCGGATCTGGCACACAAAAAAACATAATTTTTTCAAAACCATTCATCTTTTTGAATGGTTTTTGCTTTGTTATCAGAAATTGAAATTATGAAAAAAAGTATGGCTGTTCTGGCTGTTTCTTCCTTACTCACCTTTTCTGCCTGCAAAAAAGAAAAAAATGAGATTTCCCAAACCGAAACGGAAAACCTTTTGCCTGTAAAATTAAAAATAGACTCTGTGAGCGTTTCCGACTCTGTGAAAATCAGTGATTCGCTGTCTGTACTTTTCTCATCCAACATGCTGGTTTTTCCGGAACTGAAAGATAAAAAGCTGCTGGACAGTATCTATTTTCATAACAGTGGAATTAAAGATTTTTCTAAAACAGGACTGGCGGCCTATATGGATAATGAAAAAAATAACTATTTCAGCTCTGTAAAAAATGAAAGTAAAGACGTGCTTTCAGATATTTCCTACGCCCAGAAATGGTATTCGGAATCCAGGATGAGTCTGGTTTCCAATATCAATGACTATATGCATATTAAATATGCTCAGAGCTCATATATAGGCGGTGCTCATGACGAATACGGATTTTCAGAGAGAGTTTTTGATCTTAAAAAGAATAAAAGACTGCTCCTTAAAGATATTACCTCCATGCCCAAAGCCAGACTTGAGACATTTCTTATGAACAATGTCAATAAGATTCCCAACGGCGCAACAGATGAAAAAGGAGAGGTGAAGAACTCAGAAATGCTTTTGGTGGAAAAAATTCCCGTAACAGATAATTTCTACTTTGATCGGGAAAACCTGTATTTTCATTACAGCCCTTATGAAATTGCCGCTTTTGCAGCAGGAGATATCATTATTCCTGTTTCCTGGAAAGATCTGGAAGGTACCCTGAACACCGAATTTAAAGAAAGAATGAAAATAAAATAAATAAAATGCTTCCCGATCAGGAAGCATTTTCTATTTTTGCGGTAATGGAAAAAGCAGCTTTTATCATTAATCCTTTTTCGGCTAAGAAGAATTATCAGCCATTTCTTAATGAACTGAAAAAAAAGGTCGATAATCCCTTATATTATATTTCCGAATCTATTCAGGGAACGGATGATTTTATCAGAACCTGTTTTGACCAGGTAGACATCTTTGTGGCCATCGGAGGGGACGGAACTATTTCTACCGTTGCCAGAAACCTGATCAATACAGAGAAGATCCTGGCTATATTTCCGGCCGGATCAGGCAATGGATTCTCCAATGAAACCCGTTTCAATAAAAACCTGGATGAACTTTTAGAAAAGATTAAAACAGGAAAATCAAGAAAAATAGATACATTCATGGTGAATGAAAGGCTTTCCATCAATGTTTCGGGAACAGGTTTTGACGGGAAAGTGGTGAAAGAGTTTGAAAAAACAAACCGTGGATTTAAAAACTACATTAAGGTTTCCCTCAAAACATTCTTCAACTATAAACCCATCAAGGTTAAATTTTTGGATGAAGAATACCGGAAATACAACGGAAAATACCTGATGCTGAATATTGCCAATACCCGCCAGTTCGGAAATAACGCCTATATCGCCCCGAAAGCGAGTAAAAGCGACGGGCTCGTTGATATGGTGCTGGTGAAAAAATTTCCGCTTACCTATTCCGCTCTTTTTGCTTTCAGAATGTTTACCAAAAGACTGAAAGATGATGAATATGTTACTTATCTTCCCGTTTCCGAAATATCATTTAAGGTGAATACCAAAAACTGGCACCTTGACGGAGAATTCAATAAAATAAAATCTCCGGTTCATGTTAAAGTACTGCCTGCCAGCCTGAATATTCTGGTTTAATCTTTCCGGAACGGATTCGGCTTTTGGTTACACTTCCAGGTTTTTTTCTATCTCAGCCGGATGATCAAGGCAGTACCGCAGCTGCTTTTTATCCAGTTGTTTTTCCCAGTTGGCGACAACCACTGTTGCCACAGAGTTTCCGATAACATTGGTTAAGGCCCGGCATTCACTCATAAATTTATCAATTCCCAGAATCAGAGTCATTCCGGCAATCGGGATTTCCGGAACAACAGCCAGAGTAGCGGCCAATGTTACAAATCCGGCACCCGTAACGCCGGCAGCCCCTTTTGAACTGAGCATAGCTACCAGAAGCAGCATCAGCTGTTTTTCAACTGGAAGATGGATATTCAGAGCCTGTGCAATAAATAAAGAAGCAAGCGTCATATAAATATTGGTTCCATCCAGATTAAAAGAATACCCGGTTGGGACTACCAGCCCCACAATCGCTCTGGAGCAGCCTGCCTTTTCAAGTTTTTCCATAATCCCCGGAAGGGCAGATTCGGAAGAGCTGGTTCCTAAAACAAGAAGAAGTTCTTCCTTCAGATAAAACATAAGTTTAAAAATGTTAAATCCGTTATACCATGCCACGGCTCCTAATACCAGAACAACAAACAGGAAAGACGTAATATAAAATGTGGCCACCAGAAATATCAGATTCAGAACCGAATGAAGGCCGTATTTACCAATCGTAAAAGCCATAGCTCCAAAAGCCCCGACGGGAGCCAGCTTCATCAGCATATGAACAATTTTGAAAACGGGTGTTGAAAGATCCTGAAGAAAATCAGTCACTTTCCGGCTTTTCTCTTTCGTTAAAACAAGAGCTGTTCCCATCAGTATCGCCACTAGAAGCACCTGGAGAATATTTTCACCCACCAGCGGACTGAAAAGGGTATCCGGAATAATATTCATAATAAATCCGGTCAGAGTAGTCTCATGGGCTTTCTGCTGATACTGGGAAACGTCTCCGGAAAGCGTGGACGGATCAATATTCAGCCCATGTCCCGGCTGAAGCAGATTTCCTACTACCAGACCTATGATAAGGGCTAAAGTGGAAAACGTGAAAAAATAGATCATAGCCTTTACAGCGATTCTTCCTACTTTTTTAAGATCAGTCATGTGAGCAATTCCCAGAGTGAGGGTAATGAAGATCACCGGTGCGATAATCATTTTAACGAGTTTAATGAATCCGTCGCCCAGAGGTTTCATTTTTTCACCCAGTTCAGGGTAAAAATTTCCCAAAAGAATACCCGCGGCTATCGCAATAATCACCTGGAAATAAAGTTGCTGATAGATTTTTTTAGCTTTCAAAGAGAGTCTTGTTTTCAAGGGGGGAAATTAAGAATTTTATATGAAAACATGATAAAAGTCAGGAATAATTGAGGGCTTTTAATTGCTGCCTGCCGGCTTTGGGATGAAACAGATAAAAAATATCCCGGACCCTATTACCCGGGATATTTTTATGAAACTATTTGTGAGATTCTTTTATTCAACCGCAACGGAATCGTCACCACGGCCGTCTGCCACAGCATGAATATTTCCGTTGTCATCAAGAACGATCATTTCTGTTTTTCCGATCTGTTTTACCTTTTCAATCACGTAATTTTTACTCTGCAGTTCAGCGATTGTACTTTCGGGGAAATTATTTTCAACCTTAATGGTTTCCGGAAGCCACTGGTGATGGAATTTAGGAGCATTAACGGAAATATTGGCATTCAGTTTAAAGTCCACAACATTCACAATCGACTGGTATACAGAAGTAGGAATTGTGGTTCCTCCCGGAGTTCCCACAACCATATAGGGTTTTCCGTTTTTCAGAAGAATGGTAGGGGTCATGGAAGAAAGCATTCTTTTATTGGGCTGTATTGAATTGGCTTCTCCGCCTACGGCACCGAACATATTCGGAACCCCCGGCTTGATGGAAAAGTCGTCCATCTCATTATTTAGAAAGAATCCTGCTCCGGAAACCACTACTTTACTTCCATAATAGCCGTTGAGTGTTGTGGTTACAGAAGCTGCATTTCCGTCTTTATCCAGAACGGAAATATGGGTAGTCTGGGTAGATTCTTTAGGCTGGGGAATGATTTTTCCAACTTCGGAACTTGGCGTTGCTTTACTGAAGCTGAAACTCTTCCAGCGGTTTTTCAGATAATCATCAGAAATCAGATAAGCGGTTTTATCCTGAATGAAATCAGGATCGCCCATATACTCTGCGCGGTCCGCAAAAGCTCTTCTTTCTGCTTCTGTCATGATCTGCACGGCTTTTGCAGAGTTCTGCTGGTATTTCTCAAGATTTTCAAAGCTGGCCATTCTGAGCATCTGGGCGAGAAGAACGCCGCCGCTTGAAGGCAGGGGCATTGAAACCACCTTATTGCCTTTGTAATCGAATTCCAGAGCTTTTCTTTCCGCCACTTTATAGTTTTTAAGGTCTTCCAGGGTGATAATTCCATTGCCTTTTTTCATTTCAGCAACCAGGAGTTCAGCTGTTTTTCCCTCATAAAAACCTTTTGCTCCCTGCTTCTGGATGAGTTTTAAGGTTTCTGCAAGCTCCTTCTGAATCAGAAGATCACCTGCTTTCCACGGATTTTCTTTCACAAAAACAGTGGCCGATTTATTGTGTTTTAAGAAATGTTCCCTGTTATTATTAAGCATATCAGCTTCCTGTTCCGTAATGGCAAATCCCTGTTCCGCCAGGTCAATGGCGGGCTGGATGATTTTTTCCATCGGTAATTTGCAGTACTTTAAAGTGGCAAAAAAACCTGCGACACTTCCCGGAACGCCTACTGCCAGTCTTCCGTTTTGGGAAAGATCCGTATCTGCTTTTCCTTTTTTATCGATATACATATCTCTGGAAGCCTTTTTGGGAGCGGTTTCCCTGTAATCCAGAGTAAATTTCTCTCCGTTGTTTTTCACACCGACTAAAAATCCGCCTCCTCCGATATTTCCTGCCTGGGGATATACAACAGCCAGGGCATATTGTGCAGCAACAACAGCATCATAGGCATTTCCGCCCATTTTAAGTACTTTTGCGCCTGCTTCACTGGCCAGGGGATGGGCAGATACCACCACGCCTTTATTCTTTACTTTTACCTCTTTTACAATGCTGATATCTGTAAACTGGGCCCAATAAAACGGACCGGCCAGCAGGACTGCGGTGATAAAAAACTTCTTCATAGGATTTTCTTTATAACAAAAGTAGATATTTTTTCAATGTAAAGAGCTGCCCGCTAATCCAATGGAATATTCCGTCATCATATAAGTGACAGTTAATAAAACTACCTGCTGCTGATGCTGTTGATTATTTTTCATTGAAATAGGATTATGATTGTTTTCCCGGAAATCTGATTTTTGATGATGATTTTTTTCAATCACTTTTATAGAGAATGTTTTTAAGGTACCTTTTTTATTATGATAAGCATGATTTTTTTACTTTTGTACAATTCTAAAAAAATCTGAAAAATGGAATCCTATACGGAAAGAATACTGATTACGGGTGCTCTGGGACAAATCGGCACCGAACTTACCAACAGACTTGTTGAAATTCACGGAGCAGACAATGTAGTTGCTTCAGGACTGGACAGATGGCAGGAGGGAATTACTTCCGCTGCTCATTATGAAAGAATGGACGTTACCAATACCCAACTGGTAAGACAGGTGATTAAAGATTACGATATCACAACTGTGTATCATCTGGCTTCACTTCTGTCAGGGACCTCCGAAAAGCAGCCTGTTTTTGCCTGGAAACTGAATCTGGAACCTCTGCTTCACTTTTGCGAAATGGCGAAAGAAGGACTGATAAAAAAGATCTTCTGGCCAAGTTCAATCGCTGTGTTTGGAAAAGGAATTCCAAAGCATGACGTAGGACAGGATGTAGTTCTGAATCCGACTACCGTGTACGGAATCTCTAAAATGGCAGGGGAGAAGTGGTGTGAGTACTATTTCGACAAACACGGGGTAGATGTAAGAAGCATCAGGTATCCTGGACTGATTTCATGGAAAACTCCGGCAGGTGGCGGAACCACAGATTATGCAGTGGAGATTTTTTACAAAGCCATAGAAGACGGAAAATACACAAGCTTCATTTCCGAAAATACAGGAATGCCGATGCTGTATATGGATGATGCCATCAATGCAACCCTGAAACTGATGGAAGCTCCGAAAGAAAGTTTAACGGTCCGTTCATCATATAATCTGGGAGGAATGTCATTTACCCCGAAAGAACTGGCTGAAGAAATCCAAAAAGAAATTCCGGATTTTACCATTGATTATAACCCGGATTTCAGACAGGCAATTGCAGATTCCTGGCCGGCTTCCATTGATGATTCTGTCGCTAAAAAAGACTGGGGACTGACCTACGATTTCGGAATTTCCGAGATGACGAAAGACATGATCAAAAATCTTAAAGTAAAATTAGCTAAAAAATAATTACTTCAAGTTAAAGTTTAATTAAAAATTTATTTAACATCTGATTTTTAATTAATTATAAATATTATCTAAAATTTAGTTCATATGATATTGCTCACTTTTAACATCCTGAATATGGAAGCTCCTGCTAAAAAAGAGGCTCAGATTTCTGATGATGAAAGATTGAAAATTACAGAAGACAATACCAAAGCACTGTTGAGAATTTTAGATATTCACGATGTAAAAGCAAGTTTTTTTGTGGAGATTTCCATTGCGGAAAAACTTAAAAATTTAATCAAAGCAATTTCATCCCAGGGGCATGAAATTGCTTTTTATAACAGAAGTTCAAATCTTCAGGAAATAGAAGAGGTGAAGAAAAATATCCAGGAACTTCTGGAAAAACAGATCCGGGGGATCCGGCAGAAAGATCACAAGGAACCTCAGGAAAATCTGAAATCACTGGAATTTAACTATATCTCCAATATCGATAATGCGGATATTCTTTTCCCCTTCAAAAGACTGAAAAGAGATACCGAGATCACAGAAGAGGACGGGCTGAGCATTGTACCGGAAAGTATTTCTCCATACAGCCAGCTGCCGTATAATGATTTTGTATTTCAGATCCTGCCGATGAAGTATTATCAGAATATGGTATTCGAAACCCTGAAAAATGATGATTTTGTTCTGATCTATCTGAACTCCTGGCAGTTTACCGATTTTAATAAATACCGGTTTGATATCCCATTTTACAGGAGCCTGTTTTCGGGTAAAAAAATGGAGGACAAACTGGATGCTCTCCTTACGTGGATCAATGAGAAAGAACTGGCTACTTCCCGAATGAAAGATTATATATTCTAAATGATGATAAAACCCCGGCTGCAATTACCCAAAACCATTCGTTTTTTAAATGAAGATGAACTTCCAAAGAATCCGGCTATTTTAAAAAGATGGGAAGAAAGCCAATATGCGAATATTATTGAAGGGTATACTGTGAATTTAAAAGATGATGATAACCCGGAACATGCTTCTTTAGGTTTCAGATTCTATGCTGAGATTAATATAGATAACCCCAGGCTCTGGAGTTTGATTATGGCATTGGCACAGACGCTTCCTGAAGAGGTTTCGTTTCTGTTCGGGCATGTGGATGTTGAGCTTAATTATGGAAACTATCAGAGTAAAGAAAAAACATTGGATTTTATAGCCCGGTATCAGTATGAATTAGTGGAGGATGCCTTTATTAATTATGGATTCATTTATAATGACGGTGAAACTCTTATCGAGGTATTTGTTGATGAAAGCAAATATGTTAAATATTGGGGAACCGATGAAGAATGGTTTAGGATGATAATGGCAGAATTCAGTTTGAAAGAAGAGAAAGGGCTTGAATTTGTAGATGAGTTTCCGAAAGTTCGTGAAACGTTAACTGCTCTGGACAAAAAAGCACTTGATTCAAAGACACTTATTGAGCTGTTTGCTCAAAGATATCTTTAGATCAAATGCTGTTCTTTTGTAGGAGAGAAAGGTATGTACTGAGCCTTGTATTCCTTAACTTAATTCAAAAAGAGTAATTTCCGGCAATACTCCAACTCTTCCCGGATAGCCCAATACTCCAAATCCTCTGTTGACGTAAAGCATTTTTCCTTCACTTTCATACAGATCAGCCCATTTCGGATAACGGTATTGTACCGGAGACCACTTCACATTTTTCAGATCAAGTCCGAACTGCATTCCGTGGGTATGCCCGGAAAGGGTTAAATAGATGTTTCCCGGGTGTTTTTTCACCACATAATCAAAGTGGGTAGGGTCGTGGCTCATCAGGATCTTCGGAGCAGATTCCGGAACTCCTTTTAAGGCATCGTCAATCTTTCCGAATTGAGGGAAAGGCTTCAGCCCCCAGTTTTCAACTCCGAGGACGTATAATTTTTCACCGTTTCTTTCAATGATTCTGTTTTCGTTTCTCAGCATGTCAAATCCGGCCTGTCTTTCATAATCGATGAGGGTATCCAGATTCTTCTTTTTAGCATCCGGGGAAGTCCATGTTACATAATCTCCGTAATCGTGATTGCCGAGTACGGCTAATTTTCCGTCTTTGGCTTTTATTTTTGAAAACAACGGGATGAAGGGTTTAAACTCCTCCGCCACATTATTCACCATATCTCCGGTGAAAAGCACGAGGTCGGGCTTCTGTTCATTGATCAGGTCAACCGCATGCTGAAGCTTGTCAGGATCCGGGAAACTTCCGCTGTGAACGTCAGAGATCTGGATAACTTTATAGCCTTTAAAGTTTTTACCCAATCCCGGTATTTTTACTTTGATCTTTCTTACTTTATGTCTGTATTTTCCGAAGGTAATTCCATCAATAAAAAGAGCTGAAAGTACACCTCCTAGCCCCAGCCCGACCAGGCTCAGAAACTTTCTTCGCTCCGGGAAAAAGTTCTCTTTAGGCTGTGTTAAACCTACTAAATAGCTTCCTGTTCTGAAAATATCATCAATCAGTAAAAACAGGACGATGAAAATTTTCGGAAGAATAAAGATCAGAAACAGGGAAATAGCGATCTGGGCTCTCAGCGAAGTTCTGTCTGCCTTTTGGAAATGAGAGACTTCATAGGCGAAAAACCCGTAAACAGCCAAAGATACCACCCAATATCCGAGCCGTATCCAGAAATTATCGGTTAAAGTCCTTATGGCCTGGTAAATATAAACTTCTAAAATAAAGAAGATAGCGCCAACGATTAAAAAATTCTTCATGATCGTATCTAAAAAAAGCACAAAAGAAGACTTCCTTTTGTGCTTTCATATTTTTTAATTAAAACTGTTATTAAGGAAATCTGTAAACGATAGCATTGATGTTCATTCCGGCACCTACCGAAGTCATCACAATGTTACCATTATCTTTAAACGATTGACCCTCCATTTTTCCTTTAATTATTAAATCATACATGGTAGGAATTGTTGCAACAGACGTATTTCCCAGGTCCTGGATCGTCATAGGAGAGATTGCATGATCATAATCTTTTACATCATAAAGCTTGTGAAGTCTTTCAATCATGGCATAATCCATCTTGGCATTCGCCTGGTGAATAAGGATTTTATCAATATCCTGAATAGAAAGTCCGGCATCATCAATAGTTTCTTTGATGGCTACGGGAACGTTTTTAAGAGCGTACTCATAGATTTTTCTTCCCTGCATTCTTACGAAAATACGGTTCTGGTCAGAATCTTTGTTGATGGAAGGTCCGTTGGCCAGGTAATTCAGTTCAGATCCGTTGTCACAAATGGTATTGTGGGAAATGATTCCTACATTTTCGTCATCAGTGGCTTTTACCACCACAGCACCTGCACCGTCTGCAAAGATCATCCTGTTTCTGTCGTGCGGATCGGTTACCCTGCTTAATGTTTCGCCTCCGATAACAAGGATTGTTTTAGCTGTTTTGGCTTTGATCAGGTTATCTGCTAAAATCATCGCTTCCACCCATCCCGGACATCCGAAAAGCATATCATAGGTAACGCATTTCCTGTTTTTGATGCCTAATTTATTCTTTACTCTGGCGGCCATTGTCGGCATAAAATCAGCATATCCGTTTAGGGTTACTTCCCCGAAATTGCTTGCGTAAATAATATAATCCAGTTCCTCGCCATCTATTTTCGCGTCTTCAATAGCCAGTTTAGCAGCTTCATACCCGATTTGTGAGTTGGAAAGGTCGTCCTCAATAAATCTTCTGTTTTCTATTTCTGTGATTTCTACAAACTTGGCAATAGTTTCTTCGGCAGGTTTATCAATCTTCACCCCGTCTTCCGTGTAGAACTCAGAATCCATGAAATAGTCTCTACCAATAACTCTGTTAGGAATATAGGATCCGGAACCAATAATGATCGTATTCGGCATTCGTTTATATGATTTTTTTAAAGATGCAAAGTTAATAATTAATATTAATAACGGAGAATTAAAAATATTATTAAATTTGCAAAAATTGTACTTTACAATCTATGAAAAACAATCCGTCCTTAAAAGGCTTACTTATTGCAGCTGTGGCGTTTATCGTTGCCTTTGGGATCTACTTCCTTTTTTTAGCCAAGAAGAATTATTATGTCGTAGATAATCCTACTCCCAATACGTATTATTTTAAAATCAATAACGGCTCCGAAGGTGTTATCTCGGCGGGGCAGTCTGTGCATGTGGATCTGAATAAGGGGAAAAACTCCATCAAAGTTTTCGACCAGAATAAGAAGATGCTCTATGATTCAGCGTTTGAAGTGAATAAAATCCGTGGCCTTCTCAATATTGCACATCAGGATTATTATGTAAACGACCAGTATTACGGATACAATCTTAAAAAGGATTCATTACTGATGCAGCTGGGCAAGACAACCATTGACGGTAAAGAATATTTCGGAGGAGCTAAGCATTTCAATAAGCTGTATACGGATGATTTTTATTACAATGTAGACGAAGATTATGACAAACTGATCAAAAACATCCAGAAAGTGGAGTCCAGGTCAAAAATCTTCAGAAAGCAGGATTACCTTAATTATTATAAAGAATATTACAAGTTTTAAGTTTTGACAAAAGATATTACCAAAGTTACTCCCTACAATTCTGAGGCTACAAAAAAGAGCCAGGTAGAGGATATGTTCGACAATATTGCACCGAAGTATGACCTTCTGAACCATGTTTTATCAATGAAAATTGATGTGCTGTGGAGGAATACGCTGGTGAAAATGATGAAAAATGACGACCCGCAGGAAGTGCTGGATGTGGCTACAGGAACGGGAGATCTGGCAATCACCATTGAAAAAGGAACCGGTGCGAAAGTAATTGGTTTGGATTTATCACAACAAATGCTAAATGTTGGCGTTATTAAAATAAAAAAACTTAAATTAGACGGCAAAATTTCCATGCAAAAAGGAGATGCTGAAAATTTACCTTTCGAGGACAATAGATTTGATGCTGTTTCCGTTGCATTTGGAGTGAGGAATTTTGAGAACCTTACCAAAGGTTTGGCAGAATTAAGAAGAGTAGTTAAAGATAACAAGAGTGTTTATATACTGGAGTTTTCAAAGGTTGAGGGTTTCTTGGGACCGCTTTATATGTTTTATTTCAAAAATATATTACCTGCCATAGGCAGACTGGTTTCTAAAGATAATAGGGCATATACGTACCTTCCGGATTCTGTAAATGCTTTTCCTTTCGGGGAAAAGATGAAACAAATTCTTTTAGATACAGGATTTAAGAAAGTAGAATATAAAAAACTAAGTTTAGGTATAGCCACAATTTATAAAGCAACAAAGTAACCTATGAATAAATTTTTATTAAGAGCACTGGTTTTAGCCTCAGTAAATATCGCTGTTTTTGCAGACGCACAATTCAGAACCCGTAACAGAATGGATAAGTTGGAAGACTTTGACGAACAGAAGTTCAGCTGGGGTTTTTACTTGAATGGCAACAGACTGGACTACCGTATCGTTCTTCACCCAAGATATGGTATGAATGGGAATCAGAATCTTGTTACATCTAAAGAAAGTTACAGTTTCGGTGCCGGTCTTATCGCCAAATGGAGACTGAACGATTATTTGGATCTAAGACTGGAACCAGGCTTACAATTTGCTCAGAGGCAGCTGATCTTTGAAACGCAGTCTAATGACCAGTATGCGGCCGGAACTTTAACCAATCCTGCATTTATGCCTTTTCCATTGACGGATAAAGACAAAACAAGAGAGGTGAAATCTACTTTTGTAGATGTTCCTGTATTACTGGAACTTCACGGTCAGAGATGGTACAATTCAAGACCTTATATCGCGGCAGGGGTTAACTATATCGTCAATCTGCAGTCCAATGCAACTTCAGAAGATGATAACATGCAGCAGGTATTCAGATCAACCACCCATAACTTTGCCTGGTCTGCCGAAATGGGAATTCAGTTCTACTTCAATAAATTCAAACTTACCCCGGCAGTGAGAGGAACATTCTTCATGAACAATGAAAAAGTAGCAGACAATGCCAATACTCCTCCATATTGGGCAACAGCAATGTCTACCCTTCAGACGAGAGCCATCATGTTCGTATTGAAATTTGAATAAAAAATATTTCATAAAAATACACAGGGAGGTGCTTCTGCATCTCCTTTTTTGTGAACAGATCAAAATATAGGGACATTTATTTTTGTTACTGTCAATATTTTTTTATTTTTGCTATTAGTTAGAATATACAAAACCTGAAATGCTTCAAGATTTAGAAAACAATTTTTCAGAATTAGAAAAAAAGATTTTGAATTTACAGAAGAATTATAAAAATCTTGCTGAAAAATTATCGGAATTAAATACTGAGCATGAAGAACTGAAAAAGAAATACGACGAAGAGAGGAGGAAAAATCAGGTATTAGCAGAAGAACAAAAAAATATAAAACTTTATTCAGCAATATCAGGAAACCCGGAACACAACAGACTGATGAAAAATCATATCAACAGACTGGTGAAGGAAATTGATTTCTGTATTGCACAGCTTCAAAACAGTGGATTATAATGGAGGTAAGAAGAATAACCGTAAACATTGCAGGAAGAGTGTATCCGCTGAACGTACCGGCCGCAGAGGAAGAAACTCTGCGTAAAGTAGGGAAGCAGATTGAAAATATGATTAAAGATTTTGAACAGAATTTCGATGTGAGAGACAAACAGGATGCTTTGGCCATGTGTGCCCTTAAACTGGGAACCAATGCTGAAGTGGTGTCTGTGAACTACGAAAAAAATATAAATTCTACCAACGAAAGATTAGTGAAAATTAATCAGTCGCTGAATGAAATCGGGAAATAGATTTTTTTTCCTGAAAAAAACTGCCTACAATAATTCTAACACATTAAAGGTAAACTCAACGCTAAACAATTACCGAACAAATGTCCGCTGAATGGCGTGCCGGTCCGTCCGGATTACAGACAGCAGAAATCAGTTCAAATCGTGTTGATTAGGAGTTTACTCTCAATCTCTGGATTATTGTGGGCTTTTTTTATTTAGATATGAAGACAATTAAAACTCAATATATATTATGACAGCAGCCATTATAGCCGGCGTTATTTGCTTAGTGATCGGAGCCGTGATAGGGATATTTTTCTCGAGAAGCTCACTGAATACTAAGGCAAAATTTATTATAGATGATGCAAAGAAAAATGCCGAAAACCTTATAGAAAAAGCAAATGTTCAAGCTGAATCCATAAAGAAAGAAAAGAATCTTCAGGCCAAAGAGAAATTTCTGGAACTGAAGTCACAGCATGATGCAGACATCCAGTCCCGCGAAAAGAAAATGCAGGAGATAGAAAAAAGAACAAAAGACAAAGAGCACAAACTGAACGATGAATTAAGCAAGACCGGAAAACTTGAAAAAGACCTGGACAGACAGATCGCAGATTATGCCAAGAAAAACGAGATCTTAGACAGAAAACAGCAGGAACTGGATATAGCAACTGCTAAAAAAGTGGAAATCCTGGAGAAAATCTCCAATTACACTGCAGAAGAAGCCAAAGCAGAACTGGTAGAAACCATGAAGGCAGAAGCCAAAACAAGAGCCCAGGCCCACGTTCAGGGAATCATGGAGGAAGCGCAGATGAATGCCAAGAACGAAGCCAGAAAAATCGTTATCCAGACCATCCAGAGAATCGGAACCGAGCAGGCTATCGAAAATTCAGTATCTGTTTTCAATATCGAATCTGATGAGGTAAAAGGTAGAATCATCGGTAGAGAAGGTAGAAATATCCGTGCTTTGGAAGCCGTAACAGGTGTAGAAATTATCGTTGACGATACTCCTGAAGCCATCCTTCTTTCATGCTTCGATCCGGTAAGAAGAGAGATCGCCAGACTATCCCTTCACAGACTGGTAACGGACGGAAGAATCCACCCGGCCAGAATTGAAGAAGTGGTGGAAAAAACAAGAAAACAGATTGAAGAAGAAATCATAGAAGTAGGAAAAAGAACCATCATTGATCTGGGAATCCACGGATTACATCCTGAACTGATCAAGATCGTCGGTAGAATGAAATACCGCTCTTCTTACGGACAAAACTTACTTCAGCACTCAAGAGAAGTAGCGAATATCGCTGCAACAATGGCCGCAGAACTTGGATTAAATGTGAAATTAGCCAAAAGAGCAGGTCTTTTACACGATATAGGGAAAGTACCGGAGCAGGAATCTGAACTTCCTCACGCTTTACTGGGAATGCAGTGGGCTGAGAAATACGGAGAAAACCCTGAAGTAGTGAACGCAATCGGTGCTCACCACGATGAAATTGAAATGAAATCTCTTTTATCTCCGATCATCCAGGTAGCCGATGCCATTTCAGGAGCAAGACCGGGAGCAAGAAGACAGGTGCTGGAATCTTACATTCAGAGACTGAAAGATCTTGAATCTGCTGCATTAAGCTTCGACGGCGTATCAAGCGCTTATGCGATCCAGGCAGGTAGAGAGCTTAGAGTAATGGTAGAGAGTGGAAAGGTAAATGATGAAGTTGCTTCTCAGTTATCATATGACATCTCTGAAAAGATCCAGAACGAGCTTACTTATCCGGGACAGGTAAAAGTAACCGTAATCAGAGAGACAAGAGCCGTGAATATTGCAAGATAATAATCGGATCAAGATATTTTATAAAAACCTTTCAGGAAACTGGAAGGTTTTTTATTTTTATCAAAACTTAAAAATGCAAGAACTATCCCTGTCTTCAAAACTGAAGTATATTTTTTCTATTCCCGTTATTATTTCTGCTTTGGGATATTTCGTAGATATTTATGACCTGCTGCTGTTCGGAATTGTGAGGATTCCCAGTTTAAAGGCATTGGGCCTAAACCCGGATACCGACGGAACCTTTATCCTGAACTGCCAGATGGTAGGGCTTCTGATAGGAGGGGTGTTCTGGGGAATATTCGGAGACAAAAAAGGACGGCTTTCTGTGCTTTTCGGTTCTATTTTGGTTTACTCCCTGGCGAACATAGCCTGTGGATTTCTTCCTTACTTTCCTAAAGAGCATCTGGTGTATCAATACGCCGCTTTAAGGTTTATTGCGGGTATCGGGCTGGCCGGAGAGCTTGGAGCCGGAATTACCCTTGTTTCTGAAAGTCTGCCGAAGAATCTCAGGGCAATCGGTACCTCGGTAGTGGCAGGATTTGGCCTGATGGGAGCGGTAGTGGCTCAGTTGACGGTGGAGCTGGCCGGCGGATGGAACATTTCCTATATCATAGGTGGTGTTATGGGAATTCTTCTGTTACTGCTGAGAATCAGCGTTTCAGAATCAGGAATTTATAAGAATATTGAGCATAAAAACGTTTCAAAAGGAAATTTCTTATCCTTTTTTACCCATAAAGACCGCCTGATCAGGTATCTGAAATGCATTGCCGTGGGATTGCCTACGTGGTTCTGTATCGGTATCCTTGCGGTTCTAGCCAATCAGTTTGCTCCTGAATTAGGAATAAAAGAGCTCAATCCCGGAAAAGCCATTATGTGGGCGTATGTGGGTATTTCTGTGGGAGATCTGATGAGCGGATTCATTTCCCATGCTCTGAAATCCAGGAAAATGGCCATATTTTATATGCTTCTTTTTACACTGGCCGGGGTAGCGATCATGCTGTTCGGAAATACGGATACGGAAACCCGGTACTACATTTTCTGCGTATGGCTTGGGCTGGGAACCGGATACTGGGCAATGTTCGTTACACTGGCGGCAGAGCAGTTCGGAACCAACATCAGAAACACAGCAACAACTACTGTTCCCAATATGGTAAGGGGACTGGTTCCTGTGATGATCCTGGCTTTTGATCTTTTGAAAACCAATTTTTCTGTAATTATAAGTGCTGCCATAGTAGGAGCCCTTGTATTTGGACTGGCATTTTATTCGGCGCTTACGATTTCTGAAACCCATAATAAAGACCTGGAATTTACAGAATGATAGAAAGGTTAATCGTAAGTAAATGAATAAATTAACATTTTATTGGGTTTAAAATAATTATTATTTATTTACTTTTGAAAGTAAGCGAATTTAATTCTATTGTTTAATTAAAATCAAAACATCATGTCACAGGAAATTTTTAAAAAAGCAAAAAAGTTAAAAAAAGATGACCTTAAAAACATCATAGGAGGAGTTGGAGGAGCAGTGACTCCGGATCTTTCAAAATGCGGATGCAGCTGTACGGGAGCGGTAACAGGTCCGTCATATTGTGTAAAATACAAGAGATGTCTGCAGGTAATGACCTGTTGATATAAACATTTCATTGAGTAAAAACCTTTCGGGAAACCGGAAGGTTTTGTTATATTCAGGGCCTGGTATTGATCGTCATTATAAAATTTAGAACGGTAATAAAATTAAAAATAATCTGGGTTCCGGTGCTCTCTTCCAAATTCAGGCTGAACTGAGGCTTGTTTAATAAATATTACGGAGGTATTTTTTTTTACTATGTTAATAATATTAATGAAATCAATGATTTATTAAATTTTATGATAAATTATGTTGCGAATAATTAATATTTGTTTAACTTTGAAATGTAACTAAACTATATTGTTAAATCTCCAAACCAAACCACAACCATTATGAAAAACGCGAAAAAACTAACAAAAACAGATCTTAAAAACATTGCAGGAGGAATAAGCGGAAAACCTGATTTATCTCTTTGCGGATGCAGTTGCTCAGGTTCCGTAACAGGGCCATGGTACTGCGTGCAGTATATCGCCTGTACACAGGGATATAACTGTGGTGAAGCTGCAATGTAAGCCTGGTTTTATTTACAGAATAAACATTTCCACATTTAATATGCAAAAGCCTTTCGGATTTCCGGGAGGTTTTTGTGCTTTGTTGATCGTGATTAACAAGAATATATTGTCCTAAAATATCATTAATAAACTAATAAATCATTCGTGTGTTCGTGGCAATGAAGTATTTTTAACCACAACAGACACAAAAGGCTTTACACTTAAGTTCAAAATAACATTAAAGCTTTATGCATAAAAGTGCACATGAGTTTTTAGAAATCTACGATTTCTGTTTGCCACAGAAGAAAAAATCTGCTCAATCTGCCAGATTTGCGAGAGAAAAAAATTCGCGCATAGAATCCACCTACGATTTTTATTCCTCTCCTAATTAAAAATCTGTTCAATCCGCAGAATATGAGAAATTTAAATACGGGAAAATTCGTGCAGCCGTGGCAAAATATAATAAAATCAATTAAAATAAATATTAAAAACCAGCTTCATTAAATCACCTTTTATCCTTCAAAAATCAGCAATGCCTATCAATAATTCTTTGTTTGGTAAAAAGCAAAACCTCATAAAGAGGTCTGTGCATTAATGAATGATATAAAGCAGGCTTCCCACACTGATCACGATCCAAAGGATGACAGCCATTGCCAGCGGCTTCATTCCAATCGTTTTTAAAGTCTGTACCGAAAGCGTAGAGCCGATAAAAAATAAGGTCAGATTCAGCCCGGATCTGGCCAGAGAAGTTACCGTACTGCTGAAAAAGTCAAAAACAGGAAAATAAGTGTTCAGGAGTATAGCAAGAATAAACCATCCGATAAACCACGGGATTTTAATCTTTGATCCTTTATTTTTAAAGATAAACATCGTGATCACGGAAACCGGGATAATCCATAATGCACGGGCCAGCTTTACCGTGGTAGCGGTTTTTAAGGCTTCATAGCCGTATTTTCCCGCTGCACCTACCACAGAACTGGTATCATGAATACCTACCGCACACCACAGTCCGAACTGTTCCTGGGAAAGATGAAGTATATGCCCGATAGCAGGATAGATAAACAGGGCGATAGAATTTAAAGTAAAAACAATAGCAAGTCCCAGAGATATTTCTCTGGTATCCGGTTTTATAATAGGAGAGACCGCTGCAATGGCACTTCCCCCGCAGATCGCTGTTCCCGCAGAAATCAGATAAGAAAGCTTCTTTTCCAGTTTAAATACCCTCCCCAGAACATATCCAAGTACCATAACGGTTATAATACTCATTACCGTTAGGAGAAATCCCGATTTTCCCGCCTGCAGGGCCTCATCCAGTTTAAGCCCGAAACCAAGACCTACAATAGAAACCTGGAGCAGTAAATGAATATATTGATGCAGGTGTTTCTCAAACGGATTACCGATGGTTACAGCCAGAACAAATCCTGATGCCAGAGCGACCGGTGAAGAAACCCACGGGGTAAGGCATAAAACAGCAGGTATAATAAAAACCGCTTTACGGAGTGTATTGTTTAGGATGGAATCTTTCATATGATAAATTTTCAGATAAGACTCCAAAATTCCGTAATTTAATATTACAAAGTAAATTGTATTTTGTTATGATGGATAACTTTTAGTTATAATTGGAAGAGAGATAATAGATAATAGATAATAGATAATAGACATTCCATTTTAAATGGGAGAGACTTGTATATCTTATTTTATAATTGATTGGTAAATCTTAAAAACAGTTTAATCAATTCCGACTGCTCACCTTTCGGAAGGATGAAATGAAAATTTCTTTCGATACTGAAGTTTTTAATATCCACTACGGTAAGCGTATTGTTTTTCAGCTCATTGATGATGGTACTGATGGACAGGAATGCCATACAGTCTGAATTCAGCAGGTAGTTTTTAATACTTTCACTGCTTCCCAGCTGAATAACCGTGTGAAGTTCTTCCATATGAATATCTTTTTCCCTGAGACGGTTCTGAATAAACTCCTGCGTTCCCGAACCCTGTTCCCGGAAAATAAGATCCAGGCTGTAAAGGTCCTTCAGACTTAATGTTTTATGGGCTGAAGGATGGTCAGATTTTGCGGTCAGGACAATTTCGTCAGCTTTAAAAGGCCGGTAGTCGAAAAAGGAAGATTGGGATTCCCCCTCAATAATGCCGAGATCTATTTTACCCTCTCTCAGCAGATCGGAAATAAATTCAGTATTATGGGCGATCAGTTCAATTTTAATATCCCTGTAATAACTGTTGAATCTGGCAAGAATTTCAGGAAGTACATACTGGGCGACAGTAGTACTGGCACCGATGATCAGTTTTCCCTTGTGCTGTTCATTGATCTGGCTGATCTCAAATTCCAGGTCACGGTAGATATTCCGGATCTTTTCAGCATATTCATATAAGATTTTTCCGCCTTGCGTAAGCTGAATAGAGGTTCCTTTTCTGTCGAAGAGTTTTGTTCCCAGCTGGTTTTCAATCTCTTTAATATGTTTGGTTACAGCCGGCTGGGAAATATGCAGCTCTTCCGATGCTTTGGTAAAACTCAGTCTGGAAGCTGTGGTATGGAAAACTTTTAATCGGTAATCAAACATCGTCTGGATTTATCGGGCAAACTTAAGGAATTTCCGGGAATAGAAGAGTGAATAGTCAATGGTGAATTGGCTCCGCCGTGAATTTTTACAGACAATAACAATGCACTATTGACCTGTGCAGCAAAATTGACTATTTACATTTCTCTCCTCCCTATAAAAACTCGGAAACAGACCTGTCCTCCTGAGCAGAATATCTCCTGTTTTTCGCTTCCCCGATTTTCTGTTTCGTGTAAATACTGTTGTGTCCGGAAAGTAAATAAGAAACAATGCAGGCAATCGCAATATAAACTCCGGATTCAGCTCCGAAAAGTTCTATTCCCATCAGCATACAGGCCAGAGGGGTATTGGTAGCTCCTGCAAAAACGGCAACAAATCCCATTCCTGCAAGCAAACCAAACGGAAGCGGAATAAAAAGAGATAAAGCACTGCCCAAAGTAGCCCCGATAAAAAACAGGGGAGTTACCTCACCACCTTTAAAACCGGCAGACAGTGTGACAATGGTAAATATCATCTTCAGAGCAAAATCATAAAGAGGAAGCTGCTTTTCAAAAGACTCCACAATAACAGGAACTCCAAGACCGATATATCGGGTAGTTCCCATAGCAAATACAGCCAAAGCGATAATAATTCCGCCGATAACCGGGCGGAGCGGAGGATATTTGATCTTTGCCCTGAAAACAGAACCTGTCCGGTGAATGATCTTACTGAAGGCAGCAGCGCAGATCCCAAACAGTATACCGGCCAGAATACTGTATAAAACAGGCAGGAATTCCAGTTTAGGAATAAGGCCGATGTGATAATGGGTATGTTTTACGTTCCACAGGGTCGTGGCCTGGTCTGCAAGAATAGCGGAAGCAAAGGCTGGAAAAATAGCATTGTAGCGTATTCTTCCGATCAGAAAAACTTCAAGACCGAATACCGCACCGGCGAGAGGAGTTCCGAAAACAGACCCGAAACCGGCTGCAATGGCGGCAATCAGCAGAATTTTCCGCTCATTCTTATCCAGTCTGAATGGCAGGGTAAGCTGATCTGCAATAGCACCTGCCATCTGAAGAGCTGTACCTTCCCGGCCCGCAGATCCTCCGAAAAAATGAGTGGCAATGGTTCCCAGGTAGACAAAAGGAGCCATTCTGAACGGAATAATCTCTTTCGGATCGTGGATGTTGTCAATCAGTAAATTATTTCCGGCTTCCACATCTTTCCCGAAATAATAATACAGAAGTCCGATCAGAAAACCAGCAGCGGGAAGCAGGGCAATCAGCCAAAGGTGAGTTTCCCTGAAGTTGGTTGCCCATTCCAGAGACCGGAGAAAACCGGCAGACGCCGTTCCTACAAGGCCCCCAAGAATTATACTGATGCAGAGCCACTTTATAATATAGGGCAGTGCAGGATACTTTCTGAAGAAAAATTGAAAATGAAAAACAGCTTTTCTGTTAAATGTTCGTTGATTTTTTGACATATTGATCCTGATCAGTTATTGGTTAATAATCTCTTAATCAGGCGTCATCAGCTTTTGTAAAGCGGTTGGGTAAGGAAGAGCACCATTTCCTTTTGATAAAGCAAATATAGAAATAAGAATTTATTTCTCAAAAAAAATACCTGAAAATAAAACAGCTTCCTTAATGTCCGGTAAATATTTCTTCATCAGCTTAACAACCCTTATTATTTGAAAATTTGAGGTATGAATTGAAAAAAGCAGATATAATTTGTTCCGGGTGTAACTTAGAATGTACATCTCTGACTTATTGAATATTAAATATAAGAGCCATGATCAGAATATCACTTGCTTTCAGCTTTATTTTGCTGATTTTATTTTCCTGCAGAGAGAAATCAGAAAAAGAAGTTGTTCTTGATTTTTATAAAAAAGGGAAACTTAACGGTACGGTTCTTATCGTAAAAGAAGGAAAAATTGTTTGTGACACTGCTTTAGGGTATAAAAACTTTGAGAAAAAGATTCCTTTAACAAAAGATACTCCTTTTTGTATAGCTTCTATCACCAAGCCGTTTACAGCAGCAGCCATCATGCTTTTGCAGCAGGAGCATCGGCTGTCTTATGATGATAAAGCAATCCGTTACATTCCTGATCTTCCGGCATATGCACAGGATATCAGTATACGGCAACTGCTTAACCATACTTCCGGGCTTGCAGATTATGAAAATGTTTTAATTTTAAACCGTAAAATTACCAACGATGATGTTCTGGATTTTCTGAAAAAACAACCGGGGCTGAAGTTTCCTTCGGGTAGCCGGTTTGAATACAGTAACAGCGGTTATATCATATTGGGAAGGATTATAGAAGCTGTATCCGGTCAGTCATACAAAAAGTTCATTCAGGACAGGATCTTTATCCCTTTGAAAATGAAGCACTCGTTTGTTTACGATGCAGAAACCGTTCCGCCTTTCTGATAGAGCTCAGGCTTATGATGCAGACAAAAAACCGGATGATTATTTCCTCCTGACTGTGGGAGACGGCAGTATCTACTCTACAACCTGGGATCTGTATCAGTTTGATCAGGCTTTAAGAAAAAACCGGCTGCTGAATGAGGAAAATTCTAAGGTGATGTACAAACTGCCTGCCTTAAAAAATGGAAAAACCAGTGAATATGGTTTTGGCTGGTATGTTTCGGACCAAACAGCGATGCATACGGGAGGAGTAAATGGTTTCAGATGCGTCATCTGGCGTGATCTGAAAACGGATACCGATATTATTGCACTCAGCAGCATGGGAGATGCTTTTCCGGTGTATGAATTTCTGGATGCAGAAAAGAAAGCGTTAAAGGTAAATAGACCGTAAAATGAAAAAATCTTCTTTCCGGAAATATAGGAAAGGTCATTGAATGGGTATGAATTTGTTCAATAAAATTTTCTCAGCCTGACTGATCTTCATTCGATATATACTCTGATTATTGCGGATAGTGCACCGCTTTATCAATCTCCGGAGGATTATTGTATTTCCGGATCACTTCCTGCATGTTTCTTGTCTGGGTATTCAGTTCATCAACAGTACGGATTTCTTTGCCGTTGATATTGATTTTCAGGTCAGTATTGGCTTTGTTCAGATTATTTCGCTCAAAAGCAAACGGATCATTGTAAAATTCCATGATCAGTTTATACTTCTGCTTTTCGTTAATAGGAACCGCCTTGTTTCCGAAATTGGATTCCACAAAATTCTGAGTGGAATAGCTCTCCGGAAGCTTCTGGCTCTTGACAAGAGTATAAATGAAATTATCCTTTGTATCTGAAAGTTCAAAAACAAGCCCTGGCAGTCCTCTGAATTTAAAAGGACCTTCATTGAACGGGAGGTCTTTGCAGAACCATGCTGTCCAGCTTCTGCCTCCGAATTTTGTAGTGGCTTTCTGCAAAGTATAGTTTTCTGCCTTTTTAGTCTCATCAGCAATAACCCAGTTTATTTTATCTGTGGTTTTGAAAGAATAATACCCCTGCTTGATGTTGATGTAATTTTCATGATCAGAAGAATTGATTTTTCTTTTCACCACCTGTCCGGACATATCCGTATAGCTGGAATTTGTGCCGAATTTTTTGTTTAAAGAATCGGTAATCGCCAGATCCTGTCCGTAAAATTTGACTTCTTTGGGAGTAATATCAAGGATCATATTCTGTTTTTCATGATGAGTTTCCGTAGAATCCATTTTATACTCCAGCTGATAAATGAAGCGATGGGTCTGGGCCCGGAACGAAACTATGATCAGTAGGGCTGTGACCGTAAAAACATTTTTCATATTTATTATAATGATACTGTCTGACGAATCTTTCAGTTGTTGGAATACAACCTCAAATCTTAATTTTTTGAGTCTTAGAGGAAAGGTTTCATTTCATCTTCTATCTGTGTTCTCAGTTCCATAAGCCGTTTGGCATACTGCTCCTGCTGCTTTTCCTCTTCCGTTTCAGGGATCCATTTGGGAACCGGAAGTTTTTTGCCGTTTTCATCTACTGCCACAAAAACAATGATGCAGTGGGTCTTTTTATCAAAAGTAGGCTGTTTAAGATTTCGTGAAAAAACATTGATCGCAATATGCATACTCGAAGACCCTGTATAGATCACCTGTGCATCTACTTTCACAACTTCCCCGATCTTGATGGGCTCGTAAAAACGGATTCCGCCTACATAAACAGTTACGGAATAATTGCCGCTCCATGTTGTGGCACATGCATACCCGGCCTGATCGATCCATTTCATTACACTTCCTCCGTGCACATTTCCTCCGTAATTAACATCTGAAGGCTCCGAAATAAACTGAAAAGTAATAGGCTTATTGTCCATCTTTATAAAATTTGAATAAAGTTATTTAATAATTTTCAAAATCTTAGATTAAATCCTACTTTTGAACTGTGAAACTTCAGATGAAGACCGAAATTCAGTAAATAACAGATTTAAAACAGCAATGAAGAAAGTATTTTATCTTAATACATGCGATACCTGCAGAAAGATTTTAGCACAATTTGACCTTACAGACTGGGAACTTCGTGAGATCAAAAAAGAACCGGTAACCAAAGAAGAGCTTGCAGAAATGCATAAAAAGACAAAGTCCTATGAAGCACTGTTCAGTAAAAAATCTACACAGATCAAAGCAAGGGGACTGGATGTAAAATCCTTAACAGAAAAAGACTTTAAAGAACTGCTTCTGGATCATTACACTTTTCTGAAACGCCCGGTTTTCCTTACAGATCAAGAGATTTTTGTTGGAAATGACAAGAAAAATGTTGAAGCACTAAGGCTGTTCTTCGGAGTGGAGGCGTAGTTGCTTCTCAATACATACAGGTTTCGGCTCCGCAAAGCGGAGCCGAAATTTTTTATTTAAAATACTGAACAACAATGTTTTAAAGTTTTATTTGTATCTTTAAAAGACCAAATATATTATTATGAAAAATATTTTAAAAGCAAAAAAACTGAACAGGTCTGTATTAAAAGACATTAACGGTGGCGTAAGAGAACCCGTGATAAATTGTTACACCCTTTGCGGAGAAGCCGGGGGAGTGGTTTCAAGCCATCCCGGGAGAGGAGATATGTGCACCCCGGACAGATCACTCTGCTGTTACTGCAGGTAAGAAAAAAAAGAGATTGTAAATTTTACAGTCTCTTTTTTATGGGCCGAATAAAAAACGCAGCTTTTTTAAAGCTTAGGTAAGCTTCTGTGTGCAAAGTTCTTAAACTTACAGATAACTGAAGTGTCAATTCTTCTGTGTCTGTTCTGGTTGAAATGCTGATTACACATATCTTTGCAGATTTTTCTGTCTTTCATAATAAAGACAGGTTTTGCCTGTACTCAACCTTATAGGTTTTTAATAAGCATTGGATTTAAAACCTATAAGGTTTTATTTAGCCCTTTCTTTTGGTTCCACAGATGTTTAGGGATATTTTTTCTCACAAATCGGCAGATAGTCAGAACGTTATTTCGTGTAAAAAAATTGGAGTTCATCATAAACCCATGCTAAAAATCTTTGATTTTGATGTTGTTGGATTAAACGCAATAGGCGCAAGGATATTTTAAAGCTGAAGATGTTTTTAAGGCGCAAAGGCGTTAACACTTGGCAAAGGCTTTGCTTTTATCCTCCGAATTATGCAGGTTTTTAAGAGCTTAAGTGAGCTTCTATGTGCAAAGTTCTTAAACTTACAGATAACTGAAGTGTCAAATCTTCTGTGTCTGTTCTGGTTGAAATGCTGATTACACAGATCTTTGCAGATTTTTCTGTCTTTCACAATAAAGACAGGTTTTGCCTGTACTCAACCTTATAGGTTTTTAATAAGCATTGGATTTAAAACCTATAAGGTTTTATTTAGCCCTTTCTTTGGGTTCCACAGATGTTTAAGGATATTTTTTCTCACAAATCCGGCAGATAATCAGAGCCCTTATTTCAGTGTAAAAATTGGTGTTCATCATAAACCCATGTTAAAAATCTTTGATTTTGATGTTGTTGGATTAAACGCAATAGGCGCAAGGATATTTTAAAGCTGAAGATGTTTTTAAGGCGCAAAGGCGTTAACACTTGGCAAAGGCTTTGCTTTTATCCTCCGAATTATACAGGTTTAAGAGCTTAAGTGAACTTCTGTGTGCAAAGTTCTTAAACTTACAGATAGCTGAAGTGTTAAAATCTTCTGTGTTTGGTTAAAAAAGATATCTGTAAATCTCTGTGGGAAATATAAAAAGAGACCATCGGGAGACAGTCTCTTTTTCATATTATTTCAGAACCTTTATACAAAAGGAGCTTTTACTACCTTCGCAGGGATGTTTTTGTTTCTTACCTGAATAAAAATTTCAGAACCCAGTTTGAAGTGAGGCTTATCCACATAAGCCAGACCCAGACCGATCTTTTTCATAGGAGACTGTGTTCCGGAAGTTACTTTTCCAATGACGTTTCCTTCTGCATCTACTACCGGATAATCATGTCTTGGTACCCCTTTATCCTGAAGCTCAAAAGCTACTAATTTTCTCGTTACGCCTTCCTCTTTCTGCTTGGCAAAGATCTCTTTGGAAACAAAATCTTTATCGAATTTTGTGATCCAGCCTAAACCTGCTTCAATAGGAGAAGTGGTATCGTCAATATCATTTCCGTAAAGGCAGAACCCTTTTTCCAGTCTCAAAGTATCTCTGGCTGCCAGTCCGCAAGGGATAATTCCTTCAGCTTCTCCGGCTTTGATGATCTCATCCCAAAGTTTTACGGCATCTTCATTTTTAAAATAAATTTCGAAACCGCCGCTTCCGGTGTATCCTGTGTTGGAAATGATAACATCGTTCACACCGGCAATACTTCCCACTGTGAAATTGTAATAAGGAATCTCAGAAAGATTGGTTTCAGTAAGCTTTTGAAGGATCTCAGTGGCTTTAGGTCCCTGTACCGCCAATAATGACATATCATCAGAAGCATTCGTCATTTTAGCCCCGAAAGTATTGTATTTTGAAATATGATTCCAGTCTTTATCTATATTGGAAGCGTTTACCACAACAAAATATTTGTCATCTTCCATTTTATAAACGATAAGATCATCTACAATTCCGCCGTTTTCATTCGGAAGACATGAATATTGTGCTTTTCCGTTTTCCAGAGCGTCTACATTATTGGTGGTAACGAGCTGAAGAAGATCTTTGGAACCCGGTCCTTCAATAAAGAACTGTCCCATGTGTGAAACATCAAACAATCCTGCTTTTTCTCTTACTGCAAAGTGTTCTTCTGTTACTCCTGAATACTGTACAGGCATTTCAAAACCTGCAAAAGGTACGATTTTAGCGCCCAAAGAAACGTGTTTATCGTATAAGGCTGTTTTCTTCATATTTAATTTTTATTTCTTTATTTTAAAGCTGTTAAAAGTTTCATTAAAAAGGCTCATATAATTTCCGTTCCAGAATTTCTGTCCGCAGTTGATGGAAATCAGATAAATATCTTTGTTTTTCTGAAAAGCCCTGGTGATCCAGAACAGTTTTTCCTTCTCATCAAAATACTCGTAGAAGTATTCCGTATATCCTTTTTTGCCTTTATTTTCTTTGACCTTATTTTCTTCCTCGCCGGATTTGTATAACGCCAGAATAAACTTTTTCATCTCGGATTGCGGAATCTCCAGATCATGATATTCTGAAATAGTGACAGCTCCGATCTCGCTGGTAGGAAAGATATTGACAATATCACTGTCGTTGGTAGATTTCCAGCCATCCGGAACACTGATGGAGTAATTGGGACTGTCATACACTTTCCCTTTTTGGGCAAACCATAAGCTGCCTGATAAAAAAGCGAATGCTAAAAGTATTTTTTTCATCTAAAAATGGTGTTTATATTCTTCAAGGATGATTTTGAACCATTCTGTAAAATGTTCAGGTGATCCGGCAATCTCTTTATCCAGATCTTCCATTGCAATAAACCTTACAGCTTCCACTTCATCCTTATTCAAGTTGAATTCAGATTCGTAGATCCCGGTAAATACATGATCCAGTTCATGTTCCCAAAGTCCTCCGCCAACATCGGCTTTATAAATAAAACTGAATTTTTCAGAAAGCTCTGTTTCAATGCCCAGTTCTTCCTTTAATCTTCGTTGGGCTCCTTCAAGGTAGGTTTCCCCTTCTCTGGGGTGGGAGCATACCGCATTGGTCCATTGATGGGGAGAATGGTATTTGCCTGACGCTCTTTTCTGAAGAAGCATTTCCCCTTTACTGTTAAAAAGAAATACAGAAAATGCACGGTGCAGAAGCCCGTTGATATGAGCCTGCTGCTTTTCCATCAGACCCAGAATTTCATCTTCAGGATTTACTAAAACTACAAATTCTTCCATTTCTACAAATGTAAGCCTAATAAATGTATTTTGGAAATTTTTGGTGAAACATCATATTTTATCGTATCCGGGATACAAAAAAATGTATTTGGAAAATGAAATAATGAAAAATTATGACCCCGGTTTCAGCAAAACAACTGACGTTACCCATCTATTCAACAGGGTTGGGCCTTAGCCAACACCCATAAAAACCAATATTTGTAAAAAATAAATCCGTAAAATTCAATATCAACAAAAATCAATACCCCGGATTGTTTTGCCATTTTAATCCAGACAAAAAACAATTCACAATATTTATATCAATAATTCATCCGTAACTCAATAAACTCAATCCTAGAAAGACCTGATTATTAAGAAAAATTTTAATGTAAAATAACTTATTGATGAATAAAATGTTTATATTATTCGTTGAATATCTGTTTTTGTAGTAAAATTTTAACATAAATCCGATTTGATACTGATGTTAGATTGAAAAGCCTTAACTTTACATCTTAATTGGTAATGATGGAATTAGAATACATTGAGCACTTAAGTCCTATTCTCAAGGACGGAATAAAAAACTACTTAATTGATATCGACGGAACCATTACAGATGACGTTCCCAATGAAGAACCCGAAAGAATGGTTACCTGCGAACCTTATCCGGATGCACTCGAAACAATCAACAAATGGTATGACGAAGGGCACCAGATCTGTTTCTTTACCTCAAGAACAGAAAACCTCAAGCAGATTACCATAGACTGGCTGGATAAGCACGGTTTCAAATACCACAGCGTACTCTGCGGAAAGCCGAGAGGAGGGAACTATCACTGGATAGACAACCATCTGGTAAGAGCTACAAGATACAAAGGCAAATTTACAGACCTTGTAGAAAAGCAGGTTACCATAGAAGTTTTCAAAGATTAATCAACGATAATGCGAAGATTTAAAAATTGTAGGAAGTGCATAACACAGGAAATTCTATAATTTTTAAATCTTTCAGTTTTTAATATATATTGTATTTATGAAAGTTTTAGCAAACGACGGTCTCGATCAATCAGGAATTGACGCCCTTACCGAAAAAGGGTTTGAAGTGATTACAGCAAAAGTTCCCCAGGAATTTCTGGCAGATTACATTAATGAACATAAGATCCGTACGCTGCTGGTGAGGAGTGCTACCCAGGTAAGAAAAGATATTATTGATAACTGTCCCTCCCTTGAGATCATCGGGCGTGGAGGAGTAGGAATGGATAATATTGATGTAGACTATGCCAGAGAAAAAGGAATTCATGTGATCAATACCCCTTCAGCATCCTCAGAATCGGTGGCGGAACTTGTATTTGCCCATCTGTTTTCAGGGGCAAGGTTTCTTCAGGATTCAAACCGTAAAATGCCTATGGTAGGAGATACAGAGTTTGCAGCCCTTAAAAAGGCATATGCCGCAGGGATCGAACTGAGAGGAAAAACCATCGGGATTATCGGAATGGGGAGAATCGGGCAGGAAGTTGCCAGAATTGCACTGGGATTGGGAATGAGAGTGATTGCAGCGGACAATAATGTAGGAAAAGCAAGCATCAAAGTGAAATTCTACAACAACCAGTTCATTAATGTAGATATAGAAACAGAACCGCTTCAGGATGTATTGAAACATTCGGATTTCATTACCCTGCATGTGCCTGCTCAGAAAGAGGGATATATGATCGGCAAAAATGAATTCGGCATCATGAAAGATGGAGTAGCGGTAGTGAACTGTTCAAGAGGAGGTGTCATTGATGAAACAGCCTTAATTGAAGCATTGGACTCCGGTAAAGTAAAATTTGCAGGACTGGATGTTTTCATCAACGAGCCGGTGCCTTCCAAAGAAATCCTGAACCATTCAAAGATTTCCTTAACGCCTCATACCGGTGCATCTACACTGGAGGCTCAGGACAGAATCGGGCTTTCTCTGGCAGAGCAGATTTCAAGTATCTTACAGATTCAGTAGAGATATCGGCAGTATAAAAAACAAAGGCACTTCAGTTAGAGGTGCCTTTACTTTTTTTATATTTTATTTCTGTTTCAGGAGATCCCTGATTTCCATGAGTAATTTTTGATCTTCAGTTGGTCCGGCAGGAGCAGCTTCTTCTTTTTTGATCACCTTGTTAGCCCCCTTTATAAGCCAGAAAAGGACCATGGCAATACACAGAAAACTGATTACCGCAGAAAGGAAATTACCATACGTAACACCGTTCCAGGAAAGTTTTGAAATGTTTTCCGCACCCGCAGCTTTTAAAGCCGGATTCAGCAGTAAAGGGGTAATAACATCTTCTACCAGAGAGGAAACAATTTTTCCGAATGCACCTCCGATGATCACACCGACTGCCAGGTCAAGTACATTGCCCTTAAAAGCAAAGTCTCTAAATTCTTTAATAAATCCCATAATTTATATTTTTTAATTAGTATCCACACAAAAATATAATTAAAAAATGTAAAAAACACCACTTTTTATCGTTTTTTTATCGCTGATATGCGGAATTTTATTACCATTTTTATTTCAAATTCCATATTGAATTGAATCTTATTTAAATAATCTGTTTTATGGTTAAAGCCCGTTTGCTTTATTCCTTAAATCGTTTGTAATGAAAAATCTTTCTTAATTTGCTTAAAATTTAACTTATGAAAATCTTTACTGCAGAACAAATCCGCCAATGGGACAGGTTTACCATTACCCATGAATCCGTTACTTCTCTCAAACTTATGGAAAGAGCAGCTTTGGCATTGGCCGGATGGATTTCTGAAAACTGTAAAAACCATACAAAGCTGGCCCTGTTTTGTGGTCACGGAAATAACGGAGGTGACGGATTTGCTGCTGCCCGTATTCTATACACCAAAGGATTTGATGTAGAGGTACTGGTTCCGGATCTTAAAGCCGGATTTTCTGAGGATGCTTCCATCAATTTACAGCGATTGAAGGACTTTTCAGGAATTTCTGTACGGGAGCTTAGCGAAACGGAAGATTATTCTTTTGATAACGGTACTGTTATTATTGATGCCCTTTTCGGAACCGGCCTGTCGCGGCCTCTGGACGGAATTTATAAAAAGCTGGTCACAAAACTCAATGAAACAGGCGGAGTGAAAATTTCCGTAGATATTCCTTCCGGGTTATCAGCAGACCGTATTTTTGAAGATGAGACAACAGTTTTTAAAGCCGATTACACCTTGAGTTTCCAATGCTGGAAGAAGAGTTTTCTGCATCCTGAAACAGGAAAACATACCGGGAAAATTATTGTTCTGGATATAGGGTTAAGCTCCGGGTTTCAGGAACAGGAAAAAACCGGAGATAATGTGATTGATGAAAATATGATCTCAGGGATTTTCAAACCCAGGGAAGAATTTTCCCATAAAGGAACATACGGGAAAGCTGCCATTGCTGGCGGAATTTACGGTAAAATAGGGGCGGCGGTATTATCCGCCAAAGCGGCGTTAAAAACAGGTGCCGGCCTTACCTTTACCCTGGCTCCGGACTGCGGATACTCAATTTTGCAGACCGCCTGCCCCGAAGCAATGTTTATAAAAGCAGGAAATGAGCATATTGACAGCATCCCGGCCGAAGAAAATATGACCTGTGCTGTCGGGCCTGGATTAGGCACTCATACAGAAACGCAGAAAGCTGTTCTTGATTTTTTAAAAAAATACACTAAGCCATTGATCCTGGATGCCGATGCCTTAAATATACTTTCAGAAAAACAGGAAGCCCTGAAGTACATCCCGGAAAAGTCTGTTATTACACCCCATCCGAAGGAATTTGAAAGACTGTTCGGAAATACGGACAATTCCTTTGAACGGTTGGAGCTGGCCCGGAAAAAAGCGAAAGAACTGAATATTTATATCGTCCTAAAAGACCATCATACCCAGGTAGTTACTCCTGCAGGAAATGTATTCTATAATATCACCGGAAATGCCGGCCTTGCCAAAGGAGGAAGCGGGGATATTCTTACCGGAATCCTGGTTTCATTGCTTGCCCAGGGATACTCTGTGGAAGAAACCTGCCTGCTGGGAATATGGCTTCACGGAAGAGCCGCAGATCTGGCCGCGGAAAAATATGCTAAAGAATCAATGCTTCCCACAGATGTTATTAATGAACTGGGAAATGTTTTCAGGGAACTGAATAAGGCTGCAGCGAAGCTCTAAAAAGATATACCAATAATTAAGAATATAGAAAAAGACCGGTTTGCATCATACAAACCGGTCTTTTATATTGAATAATCTGAGTCATTGAAAAGGAGAGTGGAAATGGAAATTTCCAACCTTTATTCCCGGATTATTCCGGTTTTTCGTTCTCTGCCTGAGTGATCTTAAATTTTTTGGAAATAACCATAATAATTACCCCGGCAATCATAAATGGAATAGAAAGTACCTGTCCTGTATTAAGTCCGCCGAACTGGATAAACTCGTCGCCTTGCGGTTCTTTCAGGAATTCCACAAAGAATCTTACGGCCCAGAGGATGATGAAGAACAGCCCGAACAGCCATCCCTGCTGGTATTTTTTATTGGTTTTTCTGTATAATATCCATAATAAAATAAACAGACATACATATCCGAATGCTTCAAACAGCTGACTTGGATAACGGGGAACAGTTACTCCGTATTCACTGCTCTGCTGGGGAAAAAGAATAGCAAACGGAGAATCCGGACTTACCGGTTTTCCTATAATTTCAGAATTGAAGAAATTTCCCATTCTTACAAATGCTCCGCCCAAAGCAACTACAATTCCCAGTCTGTCATATACCCAGAACGGATTTTTTCTGATGATTCTGAATGAGTAATATAAAGTGGTAAAGATCAGCGCAATTGTTGCACCGTGGCTGGCCAATCCTGAAAATCCGGTAAACTTAAATCCGTTTTTAGTGCTGATGGGTAAAAATACGCTCCAGAAATCCTCTTTGAAGAGTTCGGGCTGGTAGAAGATAACGTGGCCCAGTCTTGCTCCGAGAATTGTCCCGATCAGCGTCCATGTAAAAAGAGGTTCCAGATATTTTTGGTTGATGTTGTCGATCTTAAAGATTCTGGTCATCAGAAGATAGCCGAAACCAAAAGCAAAGACAAACATCAGACTGTAAAAATGCAGGGTAACGGAGCCGATCTGGATTCCTTTTGAAGGGTCCCAGATTTTAAAAGAGGTTTCCAGAGATACATGATCCGACTCTGCGATGGGTTTTGAGGATTTTACAGCATATTTAAGATGAATAATGTTATCCTGGGTAATCTCACCTTCAATCAGTTTGAAATTTTTGTCGAAAAACTGATACTGGGCACTTTTGTATTTTGCCAGAGTCAGTACGCTGTAATTGAAATATGCGGGTTCAAAATTAGATTCATTCAGAATAACCAGTACGTTTTTGTCTGTTTTTTTTTCAGGAAAAGTACTGAGATCACCGGCTTCTGTGGTTGAGAATATCTTTACGGGGATACTGCTTTCATTTACTTTTAAAGTTCCGTCAGACAGGCCATCGGGATAGTTCTGCGCCCAGATAAACTGTGTGAAAAATGTAAAAATGACGAGATAGGCTCTGAAAAAAGTAGTACTCATTTCTATTGATTTAATAGTTGATTGATTAATCTTATTTTTTGGGTGGAACCGGATCGTAGCCGCTGCCTCCCCAGGGATGACATCTTGAAATTCTTTTCGCTCCCAGCCAGAATCCTTTGAAAATACCGTGTACCTGAAGTGCTTTCACCATATAATGAGAACAGGTAGGCTCGTAGCGGCAGTTTTTGGGAAGTAAGGGCGAGATGAACCATTGGTAAAATTTTATCAGAATTACCAGAGGAAAAGTAATGATTTTATTGAATGTAAGTTTCAAAACAATGCAAAAATAGACTAAAAAAATGAAAATTAGTTTAATTTTGTTACAAGTTTAAGAGATCCTGACCGGGTTTCATTATTTCAAAAAAAGTAAATTATCTTGAGCCAGAATATACCATTAGCCGAAAAATTAAGACCCAAAACATTAGACGAAGTTTTAGGGCAGGAGCATCTTACCGGTGAAAAAGGAACGATCAGAAAAATGATCGAAAATAATACATTGAACTCCCTGATCCTTTGGGGCCCGCCGGGAACCGGAAAAACAACACTGGCAGAAATTATTTCCGAAAAATCAGGCAGAAAGTTTTACAAGCTTTCAGCAGTCTCTTCAGGGGTAAAAGATGTTCGGGATGTAATTGAAGATGCCAAAAAACAAAACCTTTTCTCCGGAAAATCCCCCATCTTATTTATAGATGAAATTCACCGTTTCAATAAATCCCAGCAGGATTCATTATTACATGCTGTGGAAAAAGGCTGGATTGTATTAATAGGGGCAACTACGGAAAATCCCAGCTTTGAATTGGTTTCCGCATTGCTTTCCAGAAGTCAGGTGTATATTCTGAAAGCATTGAGTTACGAAAAGCTTGAAGAGCTGATTGATACTGCGTCTGAGAGGTACAATAAAGATGAAGGAACAGACTTTAAAATCCTTGAAAAAGAAGCCTTCATTCAGTATTCAGGAGGTGATGCCAGAAAGCTGATCAACTCTGTGGAACTGGTTTTGAATCAGTATAAAAATTCAAATACCAAAGAAATTATTAATACCGATGTGCTTGAAGTACTTCAGGAAACTATGGCACTTTATGATAAAAATGGAGAACAGCATTACGACATTATCTCTGCTTTTATCAAATCGATGCGTGGGGGAGACCCGAACGGGGCAGTCTACTGGCTGGCCAGAATGATTGCAGGTGGTGAAGATATTAAATTCATCGCACGGCGTATGCTGATTCTGGCGGCAGAAGATGTAGGCCTGGCCAATCCCAATGCACTGGTTATTGCCAATAACTGTTTTCAGGCGGTGAATGTGATCGGAAACCCGGAAGCCAGAATTATATTAAGCGAAACAGCGGTCTATCTGGCGGTTTCTCCAAAGAGTAACTCTGCTTATATGGCCATTAATGAGGCACTGGCACTTGTAAAACAGACCGGAAATCTCCCCGTGCCATTGCATTTACGAAATGCCCCCACGAAACTGATGAAGGATCTGGATTACGGCAAAGAATATAAGTACGCCCATTCATACGAGGGGAATTTCGTAGAGCAGGAATTTCTTCCGGAAGAAATTAAAAACAGTAAGTTGTATGAACCCGGAAATAATGCTACCGAGAAAAAGATCTACGATGAATTAAAGAAAAAATGGACGAATAAATATTAAAAAAATAAGGATGCCAACAGGTATCCTTATTTTATGTATAAAAAGAAAATTTATTTATTGGTGATGAATAACGTCTTCTTTCCGTTATGGTCTTTAACGTCAAACTGGCCCTGAACAATATCAGCATATACTTCAACGCTGGTATCTGGGAATTCTGTTCCTTCAATGAAAACCGGCGTTTCCGGAGCCAGATTATATTGTCTGTTCATTTGGGATAATGTTACCCTGTCCAGACCTTCATATCCTTTCTTAAACTTAACTTCAGCAAGGCCGTTTTGGGCAATAAAGCTGTATTTTTTCAGATTCTGGGGCAGGCTGGCAGCATTTTTATAGCTTACCGAACTCTGTACCACCTCTTTTCTTGTATTAAACATCTTTACGGTCCCGATAACGTCATTGGCAACAGCGAACTTTGCAGAAGAGCTGTTCTGGGCAAATAAAGTTGCAGAAGACAACAATAAAAAAGAATAAAGTAATTTTTTCATAATCAGAATGGATAACTGTTAAAAACGGGATAAATATAACTATTTTTTATAGAATGTTAATGTATTTTTATGATATTTCGATAATTACTTAGAAATAAATGTTTTTATTGAGAATATAATTTTAGAGGGTATACTTCAATAGCCTGCTTTTATCTTGCTTTTTGCGTCCGATAATTACACCTCTATATTTACAAACAGAGCAGGATGAACTTAGCCGGATAATTTTCATTTTTTTAATGGGGGCTTTTTCCCTGTGTATATAGGGTGTTTTTCCTGTGATGATATTAATGGATGATATATAGCTTTGTTGGTATAAATAATATCATGAAAATCAAAGAGTTCCTTTCCAGGCTTGTTACTGCTGTCAATGCAGAAATAACAGGAACACCCATTGTGGAGTTAGCCAATATAGCCACTTTGAACGATGGAGATGAATTTCTGTCTTCCAAATCTTCTATCATTTTATCAATCGTCAACATAGAAGAAGATAAGATCCTTAAAAATCAGACTTTATATAAGAACCAGCCTTCATCGGGAGGTACAGTAGAGAAATACAAAAATCCGACTCAGAATTTAATATTATCACTCTTATTTGCCTCTTATAATATAGACCAGTCGAAATACACAGAAGGAATAGATAAACTGGAAGTAGTGATCCGGTATTTTCAGAATAAAAATGTTTTTTACTGGCAGTCACCCAATTTATTGGAAAATATGCCGGAAACAGGTCCTTATGATAAGATTGTATTTGAAATGGTAAGCCTGAAGATGGATCAGCTCAACCAGATGTGGTCCTGTCTCGGGTCCAGATATATCCCTTCAGTACTGTACAGGGTCCAGATGCTTTCCATTCAGGCAGAGGAAACTTCATCAGACAGGATCATTGAAAAAGCCGGTATCAGACTTTGGGAAAACAACCGCAATGACCCTGCCGGACTTCTTGAATCAGCTGCCTTCATCAAAGATGCCAATAACGAAATTATACCAACTACATAAAATTAATCATCATGAATATTAGTTCCATTAAAACCCCGGGAGTATACATCAATGAAATTGATGCATTTCCTCCTTCCATTGCCAATGTGGCAACCGCCATCCCTGCATTTGTAGGATTTACAGAAAAGGCTCCCGTGAAAAAAGATCCCGTGAGAATTACTTCAATGCTGGAGTATGAACAGATTTTCGGAGGAGCACCTGAACCCAAAAGCATCACCGTTGTTTTAGATGTAAACAACCTGCCGACAGATGCCTGCAAAGTGGAAGAAAGCATTTTTAAACTCTACAACAGTTTACAGCTTTTTTATGCTAACGGAGGCGGAGTCTGCTATATCGTTTCTATTGGGGTCTATGATGATCAGCCGGATTTTACAAGTGCGGACACAAAAGATTTATTCATTAAAGGTCTGAAGCTACTGGAAAAGAAAGACGAACCAACTTTATTATTATACCCTGATGCAGCGGGCCTGTCAACAGCTAACTTATTGGGAATGGTTCAGGCCGAAGCACTGAAACAGTGTAACAGTCTTATGGACAGATTCAGCATTATGGACGTAAAGCAGGAAGCCGGTTTAAGTCAGGACAGTGAAGACTTCAGAAATGAAGTAGGAAATCAGTTCCTGAAATACGGAGCAGCTTATTATCCGTATCTGCAGTGTAATTTTCCGTATCAGTTCAGGTTTCATTATATCAATGCGCAGGTAAACTTTTCAGACATCTATAAAAATGATGCTAAGATTGTAAAGCTGCTGAATGATTTTAAGGAATTGTATTCGGAGATATATGATAACAGTTACGAATTGAAATGGAGCAGCCTGGATAAAGAAAAAGAAACTGTTGAATTTGAAGACCATGATCCCGGAAAAGCATTAAACGCGAATACCTATATCGATAAAATATGGAAGCTGCTGGCCGTTTTTAAAGATTTAAATTCAGTTACCAACAGTTCCTATAAAAGCTATCTTAAAGATATCGTGTCTGTTAATTTAAAGAAATATGCACAGCAGCTCTCTGATTTTAAAGGAGAATATGATACGCTGCTGGTACAGACATTAGCCAGCCAGGATATTGAAGCCGGAACCGCATTTGGAGATGTCACCCGAAATCTGACAAATGATGAAAAAACGCTTGTCAATAACACTTCTTTTGATACAGCAATATGGGGAAGTTTAGCCATAGCTGATTCTTACAAAGATAAGCTGAACATCAGGTTAACCGATCAGGATGGCAATGAAATAAAAGACGGAGGAAACAGCCTGAAAATTATAAATATCACTCTTATTCAGGCGGAATTGGATAAAATGCTGTCCAATGTTGTTCAAACGATGAATTCGGTATTGAGTGCAATTTCAAATTATATTCTGGAAGAAGAGAAAAAACTGGTCACCCAGCTGCCGTTATTCAAACAGATTACAGATAAATTATCCCGGTCGATGAATACTGTTCCGCCTTCCGGAGCCATCGCGGGAATCTATGTCCAGACTGATGCCACCCGTGGAGTATGGAAAGCACCTGCCAATGTAAGCATAACCGGGATCGTTGGACTCACAGATGATATTAATGATAAAGATCAGGATGATATGAACATCCATGAAACCGGAAAATCTATCAATGCGATCCGGCAGTTTACAGGAAGGGGAACACTGGTCTGGGGGGCAAGAACACTGGCTGGAAACAGCAATGACTGGCGGTATATCAACGTACGAAGACTGGCCAATATGATTGAAGAATCTGCTAAAAAAGCCTGTATGCAGTTTGTTTTTGAACCTAATGTTGCCCAGACATGGGTGAACGTAAAAGGAATGATCGAAAATTATCTTACCACGCTCTGGAATGATGGCGCTTTGGCCGGAGCAAAACCGGAACACGCATTCTTTGTGGCAGTAGGATTGAACCAGACCATGTCTGCACAGGACATCCTTGAAGGCAGAATGATCGTAAAAGTAGGATATGCTCCTTCAAGACCTGCCGAATTCATCATTCTGGAATTCAAACAAATGCAGCAAAAATCTTAATTATTAATTCTAAAACTATACATCATGGCACATACAGATTTTCCGCTGCCAAAGTTTCACTTCAGTGTAGAATGGGGCGGCAGTAAAATAGCTTTTACGGAAGTATCCGGTCTGAATAAAGAAGTAGAAGTTCTTGAACACCGCGTAGGCTCAAGTCCCGAATTTTTTAAGCAGAAAAGACCGGGAATGAGCAAACTCAGCAATATTACGCTCAAAAGAGGGCTGTTTGCAGGAGACAATGAATTTTATGACTGGTACAATACCGTCGCATTAAATACCGTAGAACGCCGTAATATCACCATTTCCTTACTGGACGAAAACCATGAGCCTAAAGTGGTGTGGAAAGTAAGAGACTGTTTTATCGTTTCCTTAAAATGTACAGATATGAAATCTGATGCCAATGAAGCGGCCATAGAAACAGTAGAAATAGCCAATCACGGATTTACCATAGAACATTTATAACCGAAAGGTCATGGCCGACAGCAATCCCATTCCTGGTTTTTACTTTTCTGTCATCTTTGAATTATTGCCGCAATTCAGTATTGATACAAAATTTCAAAGCGTAAACGGATTAAAGGTTACGATGGAAACCGAGCCCTATACCGAGGGCGGGCAAAATAAATTCAAACACAGCCTGCCATTGCGTTCAGGATATCAGGATCTGGTTCTGAAAAGAGGATTAACTTCGGATATGTCCGGTTTATCCATGTGGTGTAACCAGGCATTGGAAGACTTTGTTTTTTATCCCGCCAATCTGGTTGTTTCTTTACTGAACGAAAAAGGAAATCCTGTGAAAGTATGGTATGTATCCCATGCCATTCCGTTAAGCTATGAATTCAGTGATTTTGATGCAGAGCAGAATAAAATCGTCATCGAAACCATTACACTGAAATATAACTTTTTTAAAGAACTCCCGGTTCCCGGCTTTTAATACCTGAAAAAATGGCTATCCAGATTAAAGAATTACACATCAAAGTGAAGATCGAAGAAGAGCCGGCACATTCTGCCCGCTCAGAACCGGCAGATCCTCTGAAAATACAGGAGCTGAAACAGCAGCTCATCAGAGAGTGTACCCGTGAAGTATTGGAGAAACTTAAAGAAAAAAAAGAAAGATGATACAGGCAGCATTGGGTATTATAGACAAAATGCGGATTGAGGTGTACGAGGATAATAAATATGCCACACCCAAGAAAACCATTTTCGTACAGCTCAACCCGGAGAAATATACCCGCAAAAACAATGTCATATTCTCTGAAGATCAGCCGATGGGGGCTTCAGCCAATAATCTCAGCTTCAGCAAAAGCCAGAGCGAAGAAGTGACTTTCGATTTTGTGTTCGACAGTTCGGGAGTTGTACCGCCGGGAAAGATAAAAGACGGAAAAGGAGAAATGTCGTTACTGGATAAGGCAGGAGATGTTCTCGATGCACTTACACCCGCCATTGTAAATCCTTTTGCAGAGGTAAAATCGGTGGAAGAACATGTGGAGGCATTTAAGAATCTTACCATAGGATATAACGGAAAAACTCATCAGACAGCCTATTTGCAGCTTCTTTGGGGGGCATTCAAACTCCAGTGCCGTATGAAGAGCATGGACATAGAATACACCCTTTTCAGAAGAGACGGACGGCCCATCAGAGCTAAAGTTAAATGTGTTTTTAAAGCAACTGCAACACATCAGATCATGGTGGCAGAGCAGAATAAAACATCTCCTGACCTTACCCATCTTAAAACCGTGAATATGAATGATAAACTGGTGCTGATGGCGGAGAACATTTATGAAAACCCTTCATACTATATGGATGTAGCGCAGGTCAATCAACTTTTAAGCTTCAGAAAAATAGAAACCGGGCAAAACATTTCGTTTCCGCCTATTAAATAAAATGATATGCCAGTTCAACCTTACATACCGACTGATGATCTGCTGAAACTGGAATTGCTAACAGATGAAAAAAATAATGGCCTTGACACATTGTTGAAAGAAGCACAGGTAACCTTTGAACTGAATAAAATCCCTTTTGCCAAATTTACTTTTATAGCTTCAAATCCTGATGTAGATGCTCAGGCAGAATTAGCCGCAGATCAGCTTAAAAAAGGACAGAAAATAGAAGTGAAAATAACGGTTAACAAAAAACCGGAAACCCTCTTCAAAGGATTTATCAAATCTGTTGAAAGAAGAATCAGTGAAAGCGGAACTACGGTGAAATTAGAATGTAAGGACGAAGCTTATCAGCTGACTGAGCCTTCTGAAAAACCCGATAACAGTACGGAAACTTTCAAAACAAAATTAGATGAATTTTTAAGCCAGGCCAATGTAGCCAATAAACTCCAGTCAAAAGGAGAAAGCTGGGAAAATGAAAAAATTACCCGTAATCTGCATAGCCTTCCGTGGGATTATCTTGTAGGATTTTTAGACTCAGTCGGCATGATGGTGAAGGTGAGAAACGGCGAATTTCATGCTTTGGATATTTTAGAATCTGCTCCCGGAGAAAAATACAGCGCAGAAAACGGAATCAATATATTCTCATTGTCGTGCAGGGAAGATGAATCTAAAAAACTGAGCAAAGTTTCAATCGGATATTGGGATCTTTCTTCCCGGGTCATGAAAAAAATCGAAAAAGAACAGGAGGCTGAAAAAAATATAAAGACCCTTACCCTTAACGAAAGCCGTCTTTTAACCGGCACAGTGACAAGAGTGGCAGATACATTTCTTAAAAAAAGCAGCCATACGGTAATTCAGGGGGAGCTTTTAACCTTCGGAAACCTGGAAGCCAAAGCAGGGGATTTCCTGAGTCTTAATAAAGTGAATAAAGAAATAGACAAAAAGAAACTGCTGATCAGGAAAGAACATCACATCTTTGAAAATGGCAGCTGGAAAACCGAATATACTTTCGGAACAGAAACAGAGCAGTCTTTTATTGAAACGAATTTCCCCTCCGTTCCGGCTCAACAGGCACAAACCGGGCAGGCCAACTCAGTAAGCGGATTACAGATCGGCGTTGTGACCCAGATTGAAGAAGATCCGGATAAGCAATTCAGAATAAAGGTGAGAATACCAACGCTTTCCGAAAAAGGAGAGGGGGTCTGGGCAAGATTAGCAAATGTTTTTTCGGGAAACAAAATGGGAAGTTTTTTTATTCCCGATGTGAATGATGAAGTTATCGTAGGATGTCTGGGAGATAATCCGGATACTCCTGTGATTCTGGGAAGTCTTTACAGCCCAGAAATTGAAATGCCGTTTCCCGTTCAGAAAGAAAACTATATAAAAGGTCTGGTTACCAAAGAAGGGACGACCATACAGCTGGATGATGATAAAAAATCGATCGAGCTCAGTACAAAAAAAGGAAACAAACTTCTGATCAGCGATGATAAAAAAGGCTTTGTAATGGAAGACCAGAATGGAAATAAGATCCTGATGAATGCCGACGGAATCACATTAGACAGCAGCAAAGACATTATTCTTAAAGCAAAAAAGGATTTCAAAACGGATTCAGCAAAAGCAGCGCTTTCTGCGTCTGCCGAAATAGAGGTAAAAGGAGGAATCATAAAACTCAATTAATATGCCCGCAGCAGCAAGAACAGGTGACATGCATGTATGTCCCATGACCACAGGAACGGTACCCCATATTGGAGGGCCAGCTTTACCGGGAGCAAACGCTACCGTATTAATCGGAGGAATGCCCGCTTCGGTAGTAGGAGACCGATGTGTCTGTACAGGACCGCCCGATACCATCGTAAAAGGTTCGGCAACCGTGCTTATTGGAGGTGTTCCCGCCGCAAGAATGGGAGATTCTACCGCACATGGAGGAACCATTGTTTTAGGCTGTCCGACAGTAATTATAGGAGATTAAAAAAATAACCATGAAAACAGATGACTTTTTAGGAAAAGGATGGGGATTTCCTCCGGATTTTAATGCGCTCACAGGAACAGTTGAAACGGTTTCCGGTGAAAAAGATATACAGGAAAGCCTGCATATTCTGCTGAGTACACAGCTTACGGAAAGAATAATGCGGTCCGACTTTGGCTGCGATCTCACGCCGCTTCTGTTTGAAAATGTAACCGTCACACTCCTCACAAAAATTAAAGGCATTATTGAACATGCCATTCTGAAATATGAGCCGAGAATAGATCTGAATGATATTTATTTTGGTTCAGAAACCAATGCCACGCAGGGAATCATCAGGATTGAAGTGGAATACACCATCCGTGCTACCAATTCAAGGCTTAATTACGTGTTCCCGTACTATCTGGAAGAAGGAACTTTTATAAAAATCTGATGTCATGGAAAACTGTTCTTCAAAAATATCAATACACCGGGGAATGGGAACCACCCGGAATGCAAGGTCTTTAACAGCCTTACAACCCTCTTATTTTCTTTTGGACGAAAGAGAAGAAATAGACTATGTGGTACTGGCTCAGAAAATGTCTCATTACCTCAGATATTTCAATGAGTCCGGTTCCCCGAACGGACAGGGAGACTGGTCGCCGTTTTTTGCTCTGGAATCTACCGCGGTTTTAGCACAGATATTCAAATGGAATATAGAAGATTACGAGAAAAAATATGAGAGTGAGAAACAATCCATTGCATTAATCAACGATAATGAAGAACAGAAAAAACGGATTCTGAACGTTTTTGAAAAAATTCAGGATGATTTTATCCGGCTTACCGGTAAAGTAAACAGGATAGATGACCGTATCTCAATAAAAGAATTTTTAGTAAGCTCTGCCATAAATATTGAAAATCAGCTGAGTGAAATCCTTGCAAGAATTACAAAAGCAGATTCAATAGCTACCTTCCTGCAGGGTTATCAGGTTGATAAAAATATTCAGCAGCTTTTCGGCTTGCTGATGTACTGGAAAAACAGTACCGGAGAAGCATTTGCCCGGCAATTGGAAAGCTATCCTTCCCATACGCCTCATTATGCTTTATTTCTGGCTTTTTTAAAACTTCTGGGCATTGCAAAAAACCACCTGAATGATTTTACCAAAAGACATCTGGACTTCTATTACAAAGATATCTTACAGCTGCTTCCAGAGAAGGCACAGCCCGATTTTGTTCATTTACTGATAGAGCCTGCCGCCGGTAAAGAGGCTTTTCTCTTACCGAAGAATACCATTTTTTCAGCAGGGAAAAATTCACAAGGGAACAATAAATTTTATGCTTCCACTGCAGACCAGGTGATCAATTCTGTGAAAATTAAATCTTTCCTAAGCCATCATATTGTTCAGAATATCTGGAAAAAGACAGATCTGCTTCCTTTAAGTGCAGCTAACGGACCTTTCTCAGCTTTTCCGTCTTCCTCAGAAAATACCGAAACCGGCCTCCTTCTGGCAAGCCCTTTATTCTATATGAAAGGCGGAACAAGAACCATTACTTTAAAATTTAATCCTCATGTTTTAGATCCCAATTCATTTGACTTCAGGATCACCGGAGAAAAAAAATGGATAGAAATTACTGAGGAAAATAAAGAGTTAACCCAGGATAAATACATTAAACTTACCATTCCTGCATCTGAAAAAGCGATTGTTCCTTTTAATAAAGAAATCCATACAGGAGAAGCTTTGGCCACCCTGCACCCGGTTCTGAAAATAATTCCTAAAAACAATACCGGGAAAATTGACTGTACAACCCTTGAAATAGGAATCAGTGTAAGCGGGCTTAAAAACCTGATCGTTGCCACCGATACAGGAGTGATAGACATCAATAAACCCTTCAGACCTTTTGGCGATTTTCCCAAAAACGGGAACGGCTTCATTATAGGCTGTAACGAATTTTTCCTAAAAAAAGGAGCTGTTGCTCAGTTTTCAATAGAATCGGAGGCACTGTCGTCTGCCTGGTCTATGGGAACTGTTAATTATACTTTATTCAATTCAAATCTGCTTAACGCTAACACCAATATCCAGACTTTTAATAAAATATCGGCCATTCAGCCGCCGGCGGAAACCAATATGCAGGCATCATTTAACTATTCAGTTTTTCAGGTAGCTGATTGGGTTGAACATACGCATATACCGCTAGTCCATCATTCTAAATTACTGGTGATGAAGAATGGCCGGTTTGTTAAAAGTGATCAGGGGACCTTCAATTCTACCTATATCAATAACAGCCCTGTAAGTGAATATTCAGAAGATGTAGTTCCTGATAAAGAAAGTACTTCAGGATATATACGAATTCAGCTTGAGGATACTAAATATAAAGGTGAAAAATTTCTTCAGGATTATATAGCAGCAGCGAAACTGCCTAATCCGGTTTTGCCGGAAGTGCCTGTTATTCAGTCGCTGGTTATGAATTATTCAGTTACTGAAAAATATACTTTCAGCCCTTCGGATGATCATCTTAATATATTGGAATATTATCACCTTTTACCTTTCGGCTATGAGAAATTAAACCCGAAATCCTCCTTATCCTTCATCCCGGATTTACCGGATCAGGGAGAAATCTATATAGGATTTGAAAATGCACAGCCCGGAAGCGGATTGAGCCTGCTTTTTCAAATGGCAGAAGGAACGGCTAACCCCAGGAAAAAACCCGCCGGAATATCCTGGGCATACCTTTCAGAAAATCAGTGGAAACCAATAGATTCATACGGTATAGGAGATGAGACCCTCGGCCTTTTGCAATCCGGAATTATCAATCTTACCGTTCCTGAGTTTGACAGTACAAAAACCGTTGTTTTACCCGGTCATCTTTTCTGGCTGCGGATTTCAGTGAGTGAATCAGACAGAATCTGTCATTTTGCAGGCATACACGAACAAGCCTTAAAAGCCGTTTTATCTGATTTTGAAAATAAGGAAAGCGGTTTTCTTGAAATAACCCCGGGAGAAACCATTTCAAAACTCTATCAGCCTGATTCTTCCGTGAAAAAAGTAAAACAGCCGTATCCTTCTTTTGGAGGGAAAAGGCAGGAAGAAGACAGCCGGCTCTATCAACGAAGCAGTGAAAGGCTGCGGCATAAGCAGAGGTCTATTACTTCCTGGGATTACGAAAGACTTATTTTACAGGAATTTCCGGAAGTGTACAGAGTAAAATGCCTGAATCATTACCGGTATGACTCCAAAAGTGTTTCCAATGTTTCTGCGGGATATGTAACCCTGATTCCCGTTGCCCAATCGCCCGGTTCATCCACCGTCCGGGAATGGAAACCTCTACTGAGCCTAAGCACTTTGCAGCGCATTAAAAACAGGATCACAGAACTGTGTTCACCTCATGTGCGGTTATCCGTAAAGCCTCCAGTGTTAGAAAAAATACAGATCAGCTGTAACGTAAAATACAAAGATATTCCGGGGGCAGATACCCGTTTGTATGCCAAAATGCTGGCAGAAACAGTTAACCGCTATATCAGTCCGTGGGCGTACAGCGATCCTGATATAGATTTTGCAAAGAAAATAGAACTCTCCTCACTGATTCAGCTGATTGATAACCAGTCTTTCGTAGATTATATTGTTGATTTCAGGGTCGATCAGCTAATTCTGGATGATCAGGAAAATACAGTGGTAAAAAGACTCGCAGAGGTAAAGGAAATTGTTCCTCAGACAGACTACACTTTGTTCATCCCGAATGACTCCCATGAAATTAAAGAACTCCAAAAGAACTGCTAACCATGAATCCGGAATACTACATACCGTCGGAAAGACTGCTGAAACCTTCACAGGATTATGATTTTCTGCGAAAAGAAGGTTTAAAACACATCGAAAAGCTGGGAAATACTTTCTGGACAGATTATAATGCACATGATCCGGGAATTACCATTCTGGAAGTTCTCTCCTATGTGATCACAGAATTAGGATACAGAACAGATTTTGAAATGAAAGATCTTCTGACAGGCCCCGATGGGCAAATCCTGAACGGAACATTTTTTACCGCAAGAGAAATAATGACCAATGCGGCATTAACAGAACCGGATTACAGAAAACTCCTGATTGACATTGAAGGGGTTGCCAATGCCTGGTGCCTGGCTTCCCGGAAAGAAACCGATGCATGGGGATATCATCTGCCTCATCCGGCTGAAAAGAAATTATACATCAATATTTTAGAAGACAAATTAAGCCTTGAACCGAAGGATAAAAATAATAAATCGCTGGAGCAGCTGTCCGTAAGAGGTCTAAATAAAATCATAGTGGAGCTGGATGAAGATCTGGTTCTCGGAGACCTCAATACCACAGAGCTTAAGTTTGCATTTTTAAGTTCTTCACGATGGGTACAGATGAACATTACCCCCGATTTTTCTTCATGGAACGATCCTAAAGCACTTCTTTTGGGTAAAATGGATAAACCCTTCAAAATAAAAAATAAAAAAACAGAGGTAAAAAATAATACCGTAGTGATTACAGTTGAAAGGACAACCCAGGTCAATGACATTTTAAAATTTACCATAGAACCTTTTGATCTGAACGAACTTCAGTTAATTAAAGACCATTTCAGTACAGAAAAACCAATTTGTGAGTTCATTACTTCCCTGAAAGACAAGAAAATAAAATTTGATAAAATTTTTAGAAACATTCAGCAGAAGATCCATCAGAACCGGAATCTTACAGAAGATTTCCTGTGTGTTGAAACCATCAAAAGTGTTGAAATAAGTTTCTGCGTTGATGTGGAACTGGAAGCCGAAACGAATGCCGTAGAAACAATGGCTCAGATTCAGATGGCGATTGAGAAGATCCTTAACCCGCCGGTTCGTTTTTATACGCTTTCACAATTAATGGAGCAGGGGGTACCGTCTACCGGAATCTTTTTGGGTCCCAAATTAAAACATGGTTTTCTTAATGATGATGAACTCAGGAAAGCGCAGCTTCCGGGAAGTATTCATGCTTCAGATATTATTGCCGCTATTATGGAAATCAAAGGGGTAGCCTCCGTGGAAAACCTTCTGATGACGGCTTACAATTCTTTGGGACAGCCTATTGCCGGAAGTATGAACCAAAAATGGTGTCTTCATCTGTCCGGAGAAGAAAAACCTTTATTTTCTGCCGGAAAATCAAAAATACTGCTGTTTCAGAAAAATATTCCCTTTCTCTTATCCGAAAACAGCCAGATGATGGTTGATCAGAAAGTACAGCAGATGAAAGCCCAGATCAGAAATTACAAACTCTATTCTGTTCAGAGTGATTTGCCTGTACCCAAAGGACAGTTTTATCAGTTGGATGAGTATTACAGCATTCAGGAAGAATTTCCGGTGAATTACGGCCTGGGAGCTAACGGGATCTCAGACAAAGCTCCTGAAAAAAGAAAAGCTCAGGTGAAACAGCTGAAAGCATACCTTCACTTTTACGATCAGCTGCTGGCAGATTTTTTCAGTCAGCTGTATCAGGCGAAGAACATTTTAGGGACAGATCCGGTTTCCTATACCTATTTCCCGAATTATCTGGATAAAAACCCGAAAACAGGAAAAGATTTTTATTCAAAAGAAGTGTACAGAACTGATTTTAAAAACGCTTTATTAAACGGAGAATCGGAGTTTGATGTTTCCCTTGAAGAATCACAATCTGTCTTTAATGACAGACGGAACCGGGCGTTAGATCATCTGATGGCGCGCTTCAGCGAAAGCTTTAATGAGTATGTCTTTATGATGTACAAAGTAAGTCAGGAGTCAGGAGAAATGTCTTTTCAGCCCCATGACCTGATCCGTGATAAAGAATCATTTTTAAAAAACTATGCAGAAATAAGCGCTCAAAGAGGGCTGGGAATCGATTATCTGAATGCGGAAATTCATAATGATAAATTTGAATATCATGATTTTTGGAAAGACGGTCACAGGGGAGGTTACGAAAAAAGAACCGCAAAACTGCTGGGAATTAATCATATCGGATTAAGGGATATTGCTACGGAAGATGAGGTTCAGGCCCAATGGACACTGCCTGTGAAAATTGATCAGAAGTCAGTGGTCTGCGAAATTGTTAAACCTTCGGCAGATTTAGAAGAAAAATGGAAATGGACACAGCAGAATTTACTGAACACAGAGGTTTATTTCATTGATAAACGAACGTATACGGTTACGAATACAATCACCAAAAAGAAAGAAAAAGAAGACCGCTTTTTTATCTATTTAGGTAATGATCCTAAAAAAATAGCGACCCTGGATAAAACCTTCAAAAGCTATGATGAAGCCTCGGAATTTTTATACAAACTGATCCAGGCTCTGAATGAAGCCTATGAAAATTTCTACTGCCTGGAGCATATTTTACTCAGACCTTTTCCGTCATTTAATCATGACGAAGAAGATTTATTGTCTGTCTGTCTGAAAGACGACTGTAAAGACGAAGCTAATAACGATCCCTATTCCTTCAAAGCAACCATCGTTTTACCGGGATATTTGTCGAGATTTAAAAATATGACCTTCAGAAGATATGCAGAGCAGATTTTTCGCCAGGAAGCTCCGGCTCATGTTTTATTGAAAATCTGCTGGGTAGGATATGAGGATATGCTGAACTTCCAGAAAGCGTATAAGAACTGGATAGAAAATTACAGACATTTCAGGCTTAAATACTGCAATAAAACCTTACTTAAAAAAGACTTTTTCATTTTTAGCCGGCATCATAAAGAGCTGATAAAAAGACTCAGTGAGCTCAACACCATTTATCCCGAAGGAAATCTATATGACTGCAAGCTCAGCGAAACTACCAACCCGATCGTATTAGGTAACACCTCATTAGGAACTCTTTAAAATTTATTATCATGAAAACTCAAAATCCTTCCAAATATCCTGTTTTTGAAGCCGATCAGGTTTTAAGCCAGAAACATCTGAACCGTGCCATAAGTTACCTTGAAGAACAAGACCGGCTGACCCGGGTCGGAGGTATTGGCATCGGCATTGTCTGCGGGTTGGAGATTTCTCTGCCACAGCCCGGTGAGATCACCATAAGCTGCGGTACAGCCATTACTTCACTGGGATATCAGATCAGTTGGGAAGAAAAAACCTTCAGCTACTATCATCCCATAGAATTATCCGCTGATTTTTTAGCCCCGAAATTCAAGGATGGAGAATATCTGGATCTTACCTTACCTCTGGCTCAGAAATACGAACCGTTGAAAAATTCCATAGAGCTTTTACCTGCCAATACACTGGAAACAGACAGAATAGCCATTCCGGATCAGTTCTTTAAAGATAAAATAGTTATTCTCCTTCTGGAAACTTCCCTGATTGACGAGAAGAACTGTGTGACGACCAACTGTGACGATAAGGGGAAAAGAATAGAATTTAAAATAAGACCATTACTGATTTCAGTGAATCAGTTAAACGCTTATCTGTTTCCGGAATATCCGGGAGCTGGGAATCTGGAGAAAATTTTACTGCCGAGATATAATGTTCCTTATAGCCCGCTGGTAACAGGTTCCGATGTTCTGAATGAGTTTAAAAAGAATCTGGGAGACTCTGTAATCAGCAATATTTCAGATAAAATAGCTCTGGCTTACAGAAAATACCAGTCCATCATCGGCAATACCGTTGATTTCAATATCCTTAATAACCCCAAAACGGCTCTGGAGACGATTGCCAATACCCATAAAAACAGCATCAACGTACAGTATCTATGGGATTGGATATCAGATATCGCTGCAGCCTACAACGAAATCGCAGCACTGAATGAGCAGAATCCTTCCCTGTGCTGTGTAGATGAGAACCTGTTTCCTTTCCATGTTGTATTAGGACAGGTGGATAGTAACGGTCTGAATTACAGGACCCCGTTTTTCTCAACCCAAAATACATCTTTAAAAAATAACCGGAAGAAAAAAGAGCTGTCTCTGTTGTTTGAGAGACTGGTTCATCTCATCAGATTCTGGAAAATACAGAACAATGGCATCAAAGTGACGCCTTCTGTTTACGGAGATATTCCGCTTTCTAAAAAATCAATTCCTTATTATTATGACCATATTTTAGAGCTCAACAAAAAATGGGATCCGGAAAAAACGGTTAAAAATAAAAATAATGAAATTCTTTCCTATCATTCGGAAACAGCCGGTTATACCGATTCGGATATCGTGAAAAAACCATTGCTTTATGATCTTGAAAAATTTAATTTTTTCAATATTGAAGGGCATCTGGGCCGAAAATATACAGACGTGGCAGAAGAGCTGAATATTCTGAAGAACAGCTATAACCTTCCTTTTAAAATTACCGCTTTAAATGCCGTTGATTTTACAGGAAAAGTATTGGATATCTCGAAATTCGAAGGAAGATGGGACGATCTGGAAACCGATTATGATCTGGCCAGAAAAAGACTGTACAACATCACAGAGTTTGTCGTAAAATGGATTACCAATAATAAAATAACTCTTGTACAGCAGAATCTGCTGGGCGCAGAAAGCATAGATAACCTGAAAAACATTCTAAGCCAGATCAAAAACCTGCTGCCGAATGATTTAAAAGACTTTCTGCCTAATTTTGTCAGCTTTAATCAGGTTTTCAAACAGCTGAATCAGACTTTCCTTATCCACAGATGGTGTATTCAGTTTACAAAACCTACCTTAACAACGATTGCCGAAGATCTTATCGACAGATTTGATGATATCAACGAACTTTTTTTAGAAGATCCGTTTGCGGTAATCTATGAGGAAGCCCAGATACGCTGGCAGAAGATTTATAAAGATCTTTTCTTTTCAACCTTCATTCAGAAGCATCCCGGAATAGAGCACAAAGCCGGCGTTACCAAAGGAGGAACTTTTATTCTGGTCTATGTAGATTCTACCATCTTTAAACCGGTAAAGCCAGTTCTGCCTTACACACAGCTGCTGACTTTGCTCACTGGTTATCAGGAGAATTTTACCCAGGTTCCGCTAAGTATAAAACAGGAAATTGAATCCAGTATCAACTTTAAAGATTATACGACCCAAATCATCACTCCACCCATAGAAGAACTGGATAAATGCAAACAGGAAACCGAAAATATCAAAGCCAATATCCTGAAAATGGCGGATCTTAACATGTCTCCGGCCTACACCAAAGAGATGAAGACTTATTTATTGAAAAATCTGACTTATGCCATACAGTTTCCGGTGACATCACCGGCAGATATTCCCAATCAGCAGCTGGTGATTGCAGATTTTTTCCTTCCGTATCTCTGCTGTGGAGAAGGCAGCACCATTGAGCTGAAAATTGAAAAAACCGAACCCTTATCTATTGCGTTGAAGACATTACAATACTGCAATACAGACGATAAAGAATATGAAATTGCCATAAAAGGAAAATCCGGCGGAACTTTTTCAGGTACCGCAAAAGGAGCGGTAGTTCAGAAAAGTGATAAATATTTTTTAAAGCCTGGTCACACTTCCATCAAAAAAGAAGGAAAATATACTTTACAATATGAAAGTGAAGGTGAACTGAGCAATACGTTAGAAATTGAAATTTCTGAACCTAAAAATATATCCAACTGGAGTGCCGTAAGAAATCCTCAGAATGCAGCCGCTTTTGAACTGATCAATGCAGATCAGCAGGATAAGAAAGAGTATGAAATTGATTTTGGAGACCGATCAGAAAAAATAACGACCGATAAAAAAGTAGTGGCACACACTTTCCCATTCAACGAAAAAGTGAAAATGTTTACCATAACTATTAAACAGCTGGGCGGAATCTGCCCAAATACACAGCAAATCATCGTGAAAATAGGGGATTTTAATTATCCTGATTTTAATGATAAAGATTTTGATACCCAACAATAATAATCACAACTAAAAACAAAGATCATGGCAACAAGAGCACAGGTAGAAGCAAAAATAGCGGGAATTAGTGACGGGGGAAATAATACCGCAGCAGAAGTACGGGCTGTACTTACTGATTTACTGGATTATACGGAAAATACAGATACAGGCGGAGGACAGCTGCCTCTGTTTGAGTTCTGGGAAAAAACATCTGTTCAGGAGGATAAGAACAACGGACTCTTGTGGTATTCATTCCGGGGAATTGAAAGAACGTCTGTAAATTTTACTTTCAGACTGATTATTAAAGAAGCAAATGCTACAAATTTCAGGTTTAAACTGGATCCTGAAATCTACGAAACGCTGAATGTTTTTTTTCAGCAATACGACAATGCAATGATGTCTTTTGTGGTAGCTGTAACAGATGCGGGAAAGAAACTGAACAGGGTCTGGATGATGAGCTTTATGCTTAGAGAAGACGGGATTTTGAGGATAGCGTTGAAAAAAGAAACCGGGAGTACCAATGATACCATAAGATTGGACGACGAAGTTTTTACCTCTATCCAGTTCCATTGTCCTCCGTTTGATTTTGATAGGAAATAAATCATGAACCTTCTCCGGAAACATACTATCGATATTCAATGCAGCTCTTTATCATTAGGAAAAGAGGTTCAAAATATGGTATCTGATGTATTGGAGAAAGATTTTTATCCGAAACTGGAGCTTATTCTAGACCGGTATTCAATAGAAAATTACGAATGGGAAATAGAAAAACTATCAGTAGATCTTCCGGAAATTTCCCCAAAGAACTGGAAAAAGGAATTTGTAGATCAGGCTTTATATCAGATTGAAGAATATCTGAAAGATCATTTCCCCGTTCTGGGGCTGAACATAGCCGGGGAAAAATCAGAAAACTCCGGCTGGGAACCACAGGGGAAATATGCGGAGACTTTATTTTTTGAGTATTTAAAAACAGGAATGATCAGAGAAAATTCATATTCGGAAAATATAGATGAAATCGTTGAGACAGTTGAAATTTCCAAAGAATTTATTGAAAAAATGATTGGGCTTTTCTTTGACAACAGAAATACGATCATCAGGTATTATTTTAATACGAAAGATTCCTTTAAACAGAGAATAAGCACTGAAGTTTCAAAGTATTCAATCACTGAGTCTTTAATCATCTTCTTTAGCTCACAGCTGAAGTGTTCCTCGGTAGAAGAACTGGAGTCCTGGATTGAAAACTCTGAATTATTTTCGGAAACCCCGGAGAAAAAAGACTTTCCATCCAATGAACCGAAAATTGGGATTCCTGGCAGTCATGAAAAATCAGATAAAAGTAATCTGGTAGAAAATAAAGAAGAAGAACATACTGACAGGCAGCATAAAAAACCACTCAATAAAGAACTGAAAAAAGACCAGAGTAAAAACAGGAATTCCGATAAACAGAAAAGTACTGCTAATGTTGATAAGGAAGATCAGGCAGTTGTTCGTGATGCTTTAATTAATAAAGAATCAGGAACCGTTAAATTGGTTTTGCCGTCTTCCGGCATCTATATAGACAATGCCGGGCTGGTAATTTTACATCCGTTTCTTCCTAATCTTTTTCAAAAACTGAATTTGTGTAAAGATGATGTGTGGAAGAATAAGCAAAGCCAGCATAAAGCGATTTTATTAACCCAATATTTAGTTACGGGGCAGGAAATTTTCTTTGAAAATGAATTGGTTTTAAACAAACTGATGTGCGGTTTTCCCATAGAAAGTGTGATCAATACAAAACAAAAAATCAGCAGGAAAGAGAAAGAAACCTGTAAAGACTTATTAATTGCAGTTATCGAACATTGGAATGTGCTGAAAGGAACATCAGCCGAAGCGCTCAGGGAAACCTTTCTGCAGAGGGCCGGAAAGCTGTCGGTATCAGAAACTCGTTCTTCAGAACTTTGGGTAGAAGAAAAAGGAGTGGATATTTTACTGGAAAGCCTGCCGTGGGGAACAGGAATGATCCGTACCCCCTGGATGGAAGAATTTCTGATGGTTTACTGGAATTCCTGACCGGCAGAGAAATTAGCATGAGAAAACCAAAATAACCTGAAAATCAATTGAGATGGAACAAGCTGAAAAACAAAAACAAACCGGCCCGAAAACTCAGAACAGTAAGAAAAATTCTTTTTTTGCCAAGAAGAGTTCCCCTTTAAAAGTTGCTTCCAAAAATGACCCTAAAGAAAAAGAAGCGGATTCAGTTTTGAATTCACTGGAAAAAAATAATTCTCACTTGTTTTCATCCGGTAATTCGGGCAGGATCAACAGGAAGATCAAAGACGAAACCAAAGATGAGAATGATGATTTTGATGCTCCCGAGCTGGTGGAAGACGTTTTGCAGGAATCGGGCAGCAGTTTACCCGATGCGGCTGTACATTATGTCGGGCGGTATTTTTCTTATCATTGGTCAGATATAAAAATCCATACAGACAGAAAAGCGAATATAGCAGCAGAAAGCATCAATGCAAGAGCATTTACCTATAAAAATCATATTGTTTTTAATGCCGGTGAATTTAATATGAATACTGTGGAGGGAAAGAAAATCCTTCTCCATGAAATCATCCATATCATCCAGAATCATTCGGCAAACAATAAAATCTACCGGTATACCATTGAAAAGAACGAAGACGGAACCGTGAAGGAAACACCGGCGGGAGAGCTGATCACCATCAATGTGACAGACTTTGATCTGCCGAGAGACAAAGGTAATGTAAAAGACAGATACGATGCCTATGTCGGGCAGCTTTTTTCGGTTGTTGATCTGAGCAATGCCAATAATAAAAGAACATTTCATGATACCAGACGTATGGATCTGTTGAATAAATGGAAAACTAAGGTATCGTGGGATAATATAGACACCACCCGGCTTGATAAAGACCAGAAAAAACTGTATTATTCTGTAAAAGCTTCTTTAGATCAGAAAGACATCAGCGATGGAGCCGAAACTTATAAAAAATGGACGAATAACATCGATCATATTATCGAATTACAGCTGGCCGGAAGTGATGGGATAGACAATCTGCAGATCTTACCCGGTGACCCTAACCAGAAATCGGGGCGGGCAATCAATGAGACAATCGGAAAGATCACTGAAGAATTTAAAAGTACTAAACCCGCCAATTATTACAAAACATCAACCCGGCAGCTGAAAGTTAACATTCAGTCTGTGGCTTTTACAGGAACTGCTTTTCCGGAGATCAACGGGATAGAATTTCCTCTGGAAACTAAGCTGCAGGCCCTGAAAGGGAAGAGTGAAATTAAAAAAGGAAAGATACAGTTTAAAGCAGGAGCCAATCCCGCCGATGCAGAAGTAGAAGATGAAAAGCTGAAACAGGATAAATTTGACGAACTGACACCTTCTACGGTCAACAACAGCTTTGCCAGGTTTATTCCCCTGATTCTTATCAAAGATATGGGTAAGAAAGGAAAAGAGTTCAGAAGCAATTTCAACCATCAGATGGGGACCAGGAAACTGCCTATCGAGATGAAGAGCAATTCGGAACTTATTACTTTGAAGGCAGATGCAGAGAATAATTTAAAATTTTCACCCTCCGAGAAAAAGACCAATGCGATTAGCTTTTACTACCCTTATTTAAGTCCCGGTAAAATTACTTCATTAAAAGAAACGAACGGAGAAATTTCCGGTACGGCAAAAATATTTCCTACCGTTAAATTTATCAAAGAACTGGATATTTATTTCTCTAAAGATGAATTTAAAATAGCCAAAGACATCAAAATTACCTCTCCCGTCAAAGGCTTAAAGGTAACGGAATCTAATATTTCATTGAATCTTTTCCCAGACTTTCAGGCTCAGGGAAGCATTTCGTTTGCGGTAGGTAATGAGAAAAAGCCCCTTATGAAAGGAAAAATAGAGGCCGGGGTAGATACCTCAGGATTCTTTGCCAAAGGAGACGGCGAGTTTTTTATTCCCAATGTAGACGAAGCCAAAACAAAAATTGAATATAAAAAAACAGATAACAAATACTCCCTGCTGGCCAGTGTCAATGCAAAAATAACCTCAAAAAACAATAAATTCTTAAAAGGAGGAAATATTGAGGCCACTTACAGGGACGGAAAAGTGGAAGCCACAGGAAATATTGATTTGGATATTCCACGTACTAAAAATACGAATATAAAAGTACAGTATGTCAATAATAACTGGATCATCAAAGGAAAAACAACGATTGCCGTTCCTAAAATAAATGATGTCACCTTAGATATTCTCTATGATTTAAATAAAAACAAACTTACCGGAAGCGGAGAATCAGGCTTTACCTACAAATCATTCAAAGGACATATTAAAATAAAATATGATGACGGAAAAATTTCCGGCGACGGAACACTGGATGTTACCAAAGGAAAAATAAAAGGGAATGCCAAAGTAAAACTAAGCCCGAACGGTAACCTTTCAGGAGAAGGAAATATTACGGTACAGCTGAAAAAAGATATTGAGGGAACAGCCGGAATTATTTTTGATGAAAACGGCAAGTTTACGGTAAAAGGAAAAATCAAAGTCCTGAAACCTTACACTTTGTTTACCGGCAAAAAATTCGAAAAGATATTGTTTAGTCTCACGAAAAGTTTTCCGTTGCCCGGAGTTTCAGCAGGACCTATCGGGATACAGCTGGAAATAAAACTGGTTTCCATGTTCAAAGCAGGAATAGGCCCTGCAGAACTCAGAAACATTGAAGTTGAAGCCCAGTTTAATCCTTTTGAAGATGATAAAAATCCTTCCTTTAAATTTTCCACTACCTTAAATATTGCTGCATTTGCAGAACTGTCAGCTTCCATTCAGGCCAGTATTGTGCTTGATGCCCTTATTGCCAACCTTAAAGGAGGAATAAGAGTAACGGGAATTATGAGACTGAATGCCGGACTGAATACAAAACTGACGGTAGAATACGCCAACGGCGTTTTTGTTGTGAATTCTGATCTGTCTGCACTTTTAGCCCTCCTTTTACTCCTCAATATAGAAGGCGTTGTAGAAGCCAATGTAGCAGGAGGTTATCTTGGCCACTGGGAAAAAAGCTGGTTGCTGAAACAGTTTTCATACGCTCCTCCGGGCCTCAATGTAGGAGTAAGCCTGCCCATCAGATATGCTTCAAATGAACCGTTCAGATATCCGTCTATAAACGACTTTAAGATCATCGAACCTAAGCTGGATCCGGAAAGTATGACCAAAGATACCGTAGGTAAAACAGGAGATGAAAAAAAGAAATAATACTGAATCCTGTATAATAAATGCCGGAAACCCACCAATAAACAATAAAAAAATGCCTTTTGAAATATTTAAATCCTATATTATTCAGCGGCTTCTTTCTTTGGAAGATGCTCAGGAAGAATATGATTTCGGAAACTCATTTTCAGATGTTCTGCAAAGAGAAACAACTCATGAAGAAGCTGTGATTCTGTTAATAGCATTGGTTCCTCATATACTGCCTCATTTTTTTGATGACATCATTAAAGAAGTACATCCCGAAGGAGGTGAATTTCCGGAATTGGGCGGAATACGGCTGGAAAATCACAGAGGAATGCTGCCTACGGGAGAAACCGTACAGTATATTTTAGCCAGTAACGATATTGAACAGCGTTTAAGAATTCAGCGTTTTTTTGAAACTTCTCACTGGTTTTTCAGAGACCGGATCATCACACTGGATTTTGTAAAAGAAGGCGAACCTTTAATGAGCGGAAGACTGATTTTAAAGCCTGAAGCCGTTCATTTATTATTATACGGTGAAAAATTGAAACCTAAATTCAGTCCCGGTTTTCCCGCCAAAGAAGTCTATACCCCGCTGGAATGGGAAGATCTTGTTGTAAATTCCGCCATACAGGATCAGATTCATCAGATGAGGCTTTGGGTAAAGCATTATGAGACCTTACGGGAAAGCTGCGGAATGGGTAAACATCTTCTTCCGGGATACAGAGCTTTATTTTACGGGCCGTCGGGAACAGGAAAGACTCTGACGGCAGCTTTGCTGGGAAAAGAATTCGGCAGGGAAGTATACCGGGTAGATTTGTCGCAGGTCGTTTCAAAATATATCGGCGAAACAGAGAAAAATATGGAAAATATATTTGCCCAGGCAGAAAATAAAAACAGCATTTTAATTTTTGATGAAGCAGATGCACTCTTTGGAAAGCGTACCCAGACCAGGTCTTCCAATGACCGGTATGCCAATCAGGAAGTGAGCTACCTGCTTCAGAGAGTGGAAAGTTTCAACGGGCTGATCATTCTCACCACCAATTTTAAAAATAATATAGATGACGCTTTTCTCAGACGCTTTAACTGCTTGATTCAGTATAGTAAACCTGAGACGGAAGAAAGAGCATTATTATGGAGAAAAATCATCCCTTCAGATATGTCTCTGGAAGATCCGGATATCGTATCTAAAATTGCAGAAAAATATGAATTAACCGGTGCTCAGATTGTTTCTGCCATTACATATGCCTGCCTGCAGGCCCTTGAACAGAATGATTCGGTCCTTAAAAATGGATTCCTCTTAAAAGGAGTTGAAATTGAATTTCAAAAAGTAGAAAAGACATTTAACCTCTTTTAATCCTGCTGGCTACGGAAACCATACTTTTTTAATAGTTGTAAGATCTGAACATAAATAATAACCTGTGATGATTTTATTCTTCCGGGGTTTCATCTTTTTTGTCAACCATATTTTTAATAATGTTTTTCAGGCGCTGGAAAGTAAATGATCCCAAAAGCAGAAGAATTCCAAGAATGATAAAAGCGATGATCCTTGATACATTGTCCATTTCCCAGACATCATGGCCGTAAAGTTTTAAGATCATGATTCCGATAAGGGTAAAACCGATTTTATTGTATCCGGAAATACTTCTTTTCAGTCCTGCATAAATGAAAATGCAGGCAAGAACGGTCCAGATAACCGGAAGGTAAAGCATGCTGAAATGTTCCCCGGCTGCGTGGGAAAGGGATATATCCCGGACGGTCCCTAAAATATAGGAATGGTAAAGATCACAGCTTACTGCAATAACAAGAGCTGCCGAAATTATCCAGTAAGACAGCTGGGTTTTATAGAATCCAGATTCAGGAGCAGCATTCCGGTATATATAAATAAAGGGAATCCAGTGAAGGAACTGAATGATATAGAATCCATAGGTAAGCTTCTTTAACAGAACAGCAGTCACCACTGCCGATGCAGAAAAAGAAGCATGAATACTTAATAAAAAAAGAAACAGATAGATAAGTCCGGTCTGAATATCTTTATGAATATCAAGTTTTTTTCTGAATAACAGTAATACGAAAATATAATAAATGCTGAACAGAAGCCCAGTACCGGTAATGGCAGGCCACACCGTATCAGACATATGATAGATGATTTCCAGAAGAAGAGCAGTGTAGATAATGCCATAACTGGTGAGTGTGAAAATATTTTCGAAAAAGCTGCCGGTCTGTTTGCTGTCCTGATGAGTGCTTTTCAGCAGGAACAGATTGATGATGGTTGAGGTAATAGTGACAAGACTCGTCAGGAACACCGGGTTGAAAACAATACGCATATTGCTGTTGCCGGAATAGGCAGACCATGTTATGATCTGCGCAATAATCACCAAAGGAAACAGAATATAAAAACAGGTTCTGAAAATTCTGTGCCCTGTTTTTTTACAGATGAAAAGCAGTAAAGTTGCTTCTATCGCCCATACACTGGTGATAAGATGTGTTTTGAACTGAATTGCAATCGCCAGAGTAACAAGGCTGATCGTCATTCCGGCAAAAACAGAATAGGCAGTGCCAAAACTTCGTTTTCCGTATTCCCTGAAAAGCAGAAGACCATTTAATACAGCAAAAATAACAGGGAAAATAATGGCTGGTTCGTATTGTAATTCGTCAAAAATATAGATGAGCCCTGTAAGGCTGGAAAAATTAATTAAAACCAGCATCAGCATTCCGGAAACAGTCAGAATATTCTTTTTAAAGTATTCCCGGAGCGCAAAAATGTAAAAAATGATATAACTGATGATATAAAAAACAATACTCAGCAGTTCAGGATGATCTGTGGTCCAGTAGAAGAGATAAAGGCTGGTAAAGAGGTAAGCGGCCCATCCCACACTTTTCCACTGCTTAAGGAAAACCACAGCAAGCATGCCTGCATTCAAAAGACTGAGATACGTAAAAAGGAAAAGATAATTGCTCTGGCCTGTACTGATCATTAAAGGAGCAGAGAAGCCGCCGATCATTGAAAAAATAATTAATACTTCGCTGTTATAGCGATAAGAAAGGAGAATAGACAGAAGAGTAATCACTGAGGTGATGATGAATGCTGTATTCTGGGAAAAGAGATGATATTCCCTGAAAGCAATCGTAGTTGTGAAATACAGAACAGCAATTCCTCCACCCGTAATGATAGAGGCGAAAACAGCATAATTTTTTCGGAGTAAATGCCCGGTAAGCATTATTCCCGCTCCTGCACCCAACCCGATAAGGGTCCTTGCCGTTTCTCCGATCCAGTTTTTATCAATTGCGTATTTTACAAAATAACCGATACCAAGAACAAGGGTGAAAATTCCCAGGATAGCCAGAATGTTTTGCTTTAAAAAATCAAAAACAGGAGCAGTCCGGTCTTTTTCCGGAAGAGAAGGACCATCTTCAGATTTGATTTCTTCCGCTTCAGGGGGAGCAGGAAATCCGTGAATTACGGTCTGCTGTGTTTCCGTGATGACCTGTTGTGGAACTTCAGTGGATGACGGAGGCGTTTTGCCAAGTCTGGCACCCAGCTCACGAACCTCATGCTCCAGCTTCCTGATTCTGGAGTTCAGACTGATAAAGACAGAAATGAAGGCTATAAAGAGGATGATCAGGATTATTTCACTCATTGTTTAGTTTTTATCAGTTATAAAGGTAGTGTTTAAGATCATGATACCAAAAATTAATCCATTGCAGATGATGCAATGGATTAACCGTGTTGAGTGATTAAATTATATGCTGATTAATTTGATACCTTATAGATATAAAAACTGCCGATACTTGTTCCTAACACGTTGGCATTAACGAAACCTGATCCTGTAATACCGAAGGAAACTCTGTCATTGGCCTGGAAGCTGTAAAGAGAGGACACATTAGCTTCAGAAATAGTCAGACTGAGTACAAGCGGAACGGTTATGCCACTGAATGTACGGTTGTCTATAAGAGTGGCAACACCACTTCTTGTTCTTAGGATTCCAATTCCCGGGCCTGTGGTGCCAAGCACTTCAGCCTGCAGGCCGGCTCCGTAACGGAAGGAAAATCCCACCTGATAAACCCCTGTTGAGGGAATGACATAGGAGTAATCCGTATCGGAGAATAAGCTGCCTGTCCCTATGTTTCTTTCTGCAGCTAAGAAATTGATCACTTTGAAATCGGTAGGGAAAAGCTGTAAACTCAGGAGACTGAACCCTGTCGTTTTCTTCGCTGCAAATACGGTGGGGTTTGAGATCGAGTTATAAAGCAGTTGCGGGTCAACTTTGGAGATCTGTGCGCTTCCCTGATTGAGGGCAAGAATGTCGTAACCGGGTAAAGTAGTGGAAGCCGGAATGTCCCGGACTTTTACGGTTCCGTTAACGTCCAGGGTGGCGGTGGGGGTAGCTGTGTTGATCCCAACTTGGGAAAAAGCGCTGATAGCAGTTAACGCTAAAGCGAAGCTGTAAATTTTAGTTTTCATGAGCAAATTTTTTTAATTAGTTTTCATTTTTACATAGACTGAAAAAATGGACTATGTTTTGTGATATATATAACGGTATGCTAAATATACTATTAATTTTCTAAACATATATTGATATATTGTTAAAATTTTACACATAAAACAGTTATTGATTTTTATTGTTTAATTAAATGCCTTGTATCTAAAGGAATATCAGGGCATAGTTGTTAATAACTGGAATAACTTAAAGTGGAATAATTTCATTGTTTTGTGATAAAATACAGTCTGTTTGAGAGAGCAGAGCGCTGTTTTATAGTGAGATAACAATGAAAAAAAGGTCGTATAATTTCCCAAAAACGTTGCCTGGAACCCGGATTTGGACTGATCGCAAAAAAAAACACCGCCAGAAGGCAGTGTTTAAAACAGGTATTATAATATATTTTCAGCTTTCCAGAAGGTATTCTTTATAGCTGCCGAGAAAATCAACTGTGGCATTGATAGATTCAAGCTCCAGAAGAACATTCTCATACAGCACATTATTCCAGCGGCCTTCTACATTAATGAAGAAAAAATAATTGCCAAGCCCGGTTTTCAGAGTTCTGGATTCAATTTTGCTGAGGTTCATTTTTCGCCATGCAAAAACAGAAAGTACCTGATGAAGTCCTCCCGGATGATCCTCGGGAAGATTGATCAGCATGCCGGATTTTTCACCCAGCACCTGAAGACTGTCATTCTGATAACTGTCCTGCTGTTTGGAAATAATGATGAACCGGGTATGATTCTGCTCAAAATCCTGAATATTCCTGTTGATAATTTTCAGACCATATAAATTGGCCGCAAACTGATTGGCCACAGCCGCGATTTTAAGATCTCTGTTCTCCGAAACATATTTCGCAGCCGCAGCCGTTGAAGAAAAATCCTGCCGGGCAACCTCTTTATAATGAGTGTCCAGAAAATGAAAACTTTGTGCAAGAGCCTGTGGATGCGAATGGATCTTTTCTATATCCTCCATTCTGTTCTCGGGGTGGATCATCAGATGGTGGGCAATGGGCATTACAGCTTCTGCTTCAATTTTAATGGAAGGCGTTTTATATAAATAATCCAGTGTCATAGAGACCGTTCCTTCAATAGAATTTTCCAGCGGTACAACAGCTTTTGAAACTTCTCCCTGGTTTACCGCCCTGAAACAGTCCAGGATATTAGCCTGCGGGAATAATTCCTCATCCGGGAAAAGCTGTGTGGCCGCAAGCTGCGTAAAGCTCGCATGAGGCCCCAAAAATGCTATCTTCATAATATAAGGTATAATTAAAAATACGGTGCAAAGGTGCAAATTAATTCAGAATAGTTTTGTATTTAATATTCAAAGTTTGAGATTTGAGGTTTGAGATTTGAGATTTGAGATTTGAGATTTGAAGTTTGAGGTTTGAGATTATCCGGGGGTGGGTGGAGACCTGTTGTGGGGCGTCTCCTGTTTATGTCCAGTTTTCCTCAATCAGTTTCATTAAAACATCCGGACATTTGATTACTTTATTCGTTTTGGCATCCAAAAAGAAAAGAGTAGTGGAAGCCTCTGTGATTTTTATCATATCCTCATTGTAAATTTCATACTCAAATTCAATTCTTACACCCGGAATTTTTTTAATGTAGGTGTGAATTTCTAATTTCTGATCATATAAAGCCGGTCTTAAATACTTAATTTTGTACTCTGAAACAGGAAGCCAAATTCCTTGGTTTTCAATTTCATCGTATGACATTCCTATGCTCCGGAAGAGTTCCACTCTTCCAATTTCAAAGTACTCGGCGTAGTTACCGTAGTAGACATATTTCATAGGATCTGTTTCTCCGTAACGTACTCGTATTGAGTGTGTTGTATGTATCATTTTGAGTTATAAATTATACATACAAATATATTTTTAAATAATCAATACCCGCAATATTTTTTTTTGAAAAGAAAAAATTGGACCTTTGTCTTCCTTCTAAAAACAGTACTAACAAAGAATTAATCGGGGCAGAATAATGGATGAAAATTTAATGATGATATGGCAGAAATGCCTTCAGTTTATGCGTGATAATTTAAACGCTGCTGAAGATAATTCTGATCTGAAAAAACTTGAAAAATCTTTCGATATGTTATTTGATAAGGTGCAGCCGATTTCTTTGGTGGCGAATAACCTTACGCTTATCGTACCGAGTGATTTTTACAAGGAATACATTGAGGACAATTACCTGTCCCTTCTTTCTGCTGCCCTGAAGAAAAATATAGGAAAAGGAGTGAAATTGTGGTATTCAGTAATGGAAAACAGGCCGAAAGGTCAGGAAAAACCTGTTACCATGAATATAAAGGGACAAAGCGTTCCAACCCCTAAAACACAGGAAACGATGCCTCAGGGATTCTCTGCAAATATCGTGAACCCTTTTGTAGTTCCCGGAATAAGAAAGGTAAATATAGACTCCAATCTGAAACCGGATTATTCTTTTGACAGCTATGTAGAAGGAGAAAGCAATAAATTTGCGGCTACCGTAGCAAGATCTATCGCCAAAAGGCCGGGAGCAACAGCTTTTAACCCCCTCTTTCTTTATGGAGGTTATGGAGTGGGAAAAACCCACTTAGGGCAGGCAGTAGGACTTGAGGTGAAAAATCAGTTTCCCGATAAAGTAGTCCTTTATCTGTCTTCTGAAAAATTCATCCAGCAGTTTATCTCTGCTGCAAAAGCACACAAGCAGACAGAATTTGCCAATTTCTACCAGATGGTGGATGTTCTGATCATCGACGATATTCAGTTCCTTTCCGGTAAATCTGCAACACAGGACAGTTTCTTCCATATATTTGACCACCTTCACCAGAACGGAAAACAGATCATTCTTACTTCAGATAAAGCTCCGGCTGACATCATGGATATCCAGGACAGAATTGTTTCCCGTTTCAAATGGGGACTTTCTGCAGAGATCAAATCTCCGGATTTATCTACAAGAAGACAGATCATTGAAGATAAATTAAGCAGAGACGGAATCGTACTTCCTGGCGATATGCTTGATTTCCTTGCCGCAGAAGCAAAAACAAACGTAAGAGAACTGATCGGGGTAATCAACTCCGTGATCGCTTACTCCACAGTATATAAAAGAGACCTGAGTCTTGAATTGCTGAAAGAAACCATCAACAGAATTGCTGCCAATCAGAAAAAAGTTATCAATATTCCTTATATTCAGGAAGTGGTTTGTGACTATTTCGGAATCAAAAAAGAACAGCTTCTTTCCAAAACCAGAAAAAGAGAGATCGCTTTGCCAAGACAGCTGGCGATGTACTTCTCCAAAGAGTTTACCAACTCTACTTTCACAAAGATCGGGGAGGAAATGGGCGGAAAAGACCACTCCACGGTAATGTATGCGTGTGACACGATCAAAGACGTATCCAAGATTGATAAAGAGGTCAAGAAATATGTTAAAGATCTTACAGAAAGAATCAAACAGTAAAAAATAACTGAATTGAAATAATTTGAAATGAAGAATAGCCTTATTCTTCATTTTTTATTTAGTTTTGTCTTATTTAAAAAAGGAATTTAAAATGTATTTTTCATTTTTTAAAGCAAAGAATATATGAATATTTTAATGGTCTGTCTGGGGAATATCTGCAGAAGTCCTTTAGCTGAAGGAATTATGAGAGAGAAGCTTGGTGAGGGCTTTAAAGTGGATTCGGCAGGAACGATTTCACTTCACGAAGGTGAACATCCGGATAAAAGAGCTGTTAAAACCGCAGCAGGTCATGGAATTGATATCTCCGGACAGAAGTCCAGGCCCATTACCAAAGCTGATTTTGAAAACTTTGACAGGATCTACTGCATGGATATTGATGTATATGAAGACGTTATTTCAAAAGCCGGGAACGAAGAACAGCGCCGGAAAGTATCCCTGTTTCTGGAAGCCCTGGGAGATCACAAAAATGCAGAAGTTCCGGATCCTTACTGGGGCGGAATGGATGATTTTGAACATGTCTTTCAGCTTTTGGACAGAGGGTGTGATGCCATCTTAAAACAAAATGAGATAATATGAAAAAACTCTTTCTGCTGCTCATATTAAGCTGTCATTTCTCATGGGCCCAGACTCAGGACGAAACGGCAATCCGTAAAGTAATGGATGATTTTATGGAATGCATCAAAACCCGTAATGAAACCAGATTTCTGTCTTTATTTCAGGAACCTGTACTTTGGACCGGAATTTACAAAGACAGAACACAGGCTAAACGCCTGGAGAAAAATCCCAAAGCAGAATATTATTTTGCCGATGATTATAAAGCTTTTATTAAAAGCTTTAAAGATGACAAGTCTGAAGAAAAATTTGACAATATAAAAATCGTTGAAGATGGAGCCATAGCTTCTGCCAATTTCGATTACAGTTTTTGGTATGACGGTAAAATGGAAAACTGGGGAAAAGAAATCTGGACACTGATGAAGATCAGCGGGAGCTGGAAAATTACCTCTGTTACCTTTTCCATGGATCTTGCGGAATATTTCCCACAACCTTCTTTAAACGAGAGAACCAAAAAATAAAACAATGCTTTTTTTACTCCCTGCTTACCTATCAGAAAATACTTCTGTCACTCATTTTGCACCCGTTATTAAAGAATATATCATGCAGACGGATTACTTCTTTGTAGAAAATGAGAAAACAGCCAGAAAGGTCGTTAAATTCTTTGCTCCTGAAAAGAAACAGGCAGATCTGAAACTGTTTCTGTTGGATAAATACACAGAGAATGCAGATATTAAAGAAGCACAGAACCTGATGCTGAAAGGGCAGGATTTCGGACTGCTTTCTGAAGCCGGACTGCCGTGCATCGCAGATCCGGGAAACCTGATCGTAAAATGGTGTCATGAAAAAAATATCAGGGTGATCCCTGTTTCAGGACCGTCATCCATTATTCTGGCCTTAATTTCCAGTGGTTTCAACGGACAGGAATTTACATTTAACGGATACCTTCCAATTGATAAAGGAGAGAAAAAAAGACAGATTCAGCATTTGGAAAGCTTAGTTCAGAAAACAGGCTATTCACAGATCTTTATGGAAACCCCGTACAGAAATAACCAGCTTTTTGAAGACCTTACAAAATTTCTTTCTCCCAATACCAAACTCTGTATCGCTGCCAATATCAATGATCCTGAACATGAATTTATCCAGACCAAAACCATTGCCAGCTGGAAAAAAGCCCAGCCGGAGCTGCATAAAGTTCCCGCCGTGTTTGTTCTCGGAAAGTAATACAGCTGATTCATTGATGCAGTATGAAGTATAAGATGAAAGTTTTGTCAGAAGAATAACCGATGTACATATTGATGGAGTTGAAAATCTTGTTTTTTTCATCCTGATCTGAAAAACTTAGTGATCAAAAGGTTAATGATCAAACCTCAAATCTCAAACCTCAAACCTCAAATCTCAAATCATTCACCGCATGGAAAACCGACAAAATTTAGATATACAGGACGAAGATACACTTCCATTCGGGACAATGATTGCAAATCTTGTGGCAGATAAGCTGCAGAACGGTCATTTTTTGGGTTATCGCCACCGTGATTACTGCGGAATGGGGATGGCAGCAGATGAAAACCAGCAGTTCTTCTACGGCGAAATTTATGACGGTGATCTCGATGCCCCGGAAATATTTGAAAACAGGGATCTGTTCGTTTCATGGCTTTCCGTGCAGTCCACAGCATCGTTGGCTAGGGTGGATGACGACAAATTTTATGCGGGAAATCAGGTTGTCACAAGAAAACGCCTGCTGGAATTTATTCAGTAAAATACCTAAATGATCTCTGCTATGGAAAAACTGACTGCCCCAATGCTTCTGTTAAGTGCCGCACTTTTCGTGATTTCCTGTAATCCTGAAACGGCAAAAAAAACAAAATCAGTAACCGCTGATGTTGAAAATAAAACAGAACCTCTCTGCTGGAAAGACATCAGAGCCGGAGAACTTCCTCCGGTAGGAGCTTACGATGCCATAGACAGCCTGGTGAAGAAATGGAACCTGTGCTACGAAAGAATAGAAACCGGATGCGAGATAACCGACAGCACCCGGAAAATTCAGAAAGAAGCAGACCGTACCAATGAAATCTACTTTAAAAGTCTTGAGAAGAAACTGGGCAAAAACTGGAAACAGCAGTTTGATAAAGAACTGCACCGATCCGACAGCATCAACTGGAGCAAAATCAGTGAGCAGATGAGGAGGATGAATGAATGATATGGTTAGGGGCTGTTTAAAAATAAACAATTAATTCTGTGATTTCTTAATACCTAAAGAATGTTGATTTTTTTTAATAGAATTAAAGGTTGTTGAGAATTTTTTACTTTTATTTCAGTCTTTAATAAAAATATAATATTTCTATTTTGAAAATATAACATTGAGTTTTTCCAAAATTTAAAATGATTTTATATAATATTTAAAAGCAATTTTTCATCTTTGTGTACTTTATGAAAAAAATACTATTCCCATTTATAATTATTCTTTTAATAGGCTGTAAAAAGAACGATCCATTGTTAGCAATGAATAATATAAAAATGCCTGAATATGAAGAAATCAAGCAGAAGAGTAACAGTAAGGATACTATAAAAGTTTTAATTTTAGGCAATAGTATTACATCTCATGGTATTGCTCCAGAAATAGGCTGGAACCATAAAGCAGGGATGGCTGCTTCGGAGGAAAATAAAGATTATGTGCATTTGTTTTTCAATAAATTAGTTACATCAAACCCTCAAAGCAATATTATTATTAGATATTCAAATTATTCTGTAATGGAAAGAAATCCTGAAAGTTTTTTAAATAAAGATTGGCAGTCAATTACAAAGTTTAGACCCGATAAGTTAATTTTTCAACTTTCTGACAATGTCACAAAAGACAAAGTAGATGCTTTTAAAAAAAGTTCATTGCAATTGCTTGATAGCTTTAAAAATACATCAGTTTATATTGTATCTCCTTTTTTTGTAAATGAAGATAACTATAAAGTTGCAGCAGAGATTGCAAAGCAAACAAATTCAACTTTTATAGATATTACGTCAATATCTAAAACAGACCAAAATAAAGCAATAAATGAAAAAAACTACCCCGCTGGTAAAAATAACTGGATTGTTGAAGGAATTGGTCAGCATCCGGGTAACATAGGTATGGCAAATATTTCAAATGCTATTTTTAAATTTGCTAGCCAAAAGTAGCAAACAATTCTTCTATACTGTCTTCATTTCCAAATCTCCGGTATATGTTGCAACTCTGATATTCTTAAACGGAAAGTTAATATAGGCACTGCCCGTTCAACGGTAACGTATAGAATGAAAAATTTATAATCTGAATAATCAGTGCGAAAAAAAATAATATTTCACGTTTTTGACTGATGTGGAATATTTTTTCAACGCCAATCACTTTTACAATATATTGGCTACATTTGTGCTATGTCTGCGTTAGAAAAATTCGGGGTTGAAATTTTTACCCAACACAATATTTTTGAGAGAATTTCTGCGGATAAGCCTTTCCGCCCGGAGAATCCTGCCTTTATCTTTATCAAATCAGGATCTATAAAACTCCGGCAGCATTTCAGCGATCTGGAGCTTTCTGCCAACATGTTTATGGTAACAGACCCGCAGACGATTTACGAGATGGTTTCCGTGAGTGATGACTTCCAGTCCAGGATGGTTTCCTATAAAAGAGAATTTATTTCAGCGTTATCCCTGAAATTCAACAGGCTGATTACCTACCGTTATTTCAGACAGCAGATGAATAAAGGGGTTCCTTTTCCGGAGGATGAAATGGAGGTGGTCTGGAAAAGTGTCAATTTCCTGAAGTATATCCTGGATTCTGAAACGGAAATGCTGTATAAAAAAGAAATGGTAGAGCATCTGTTCTCTGTTTTCTGTTATCAGATGGCCGGTATTATTTCCAGAGAAGACAGCTATTCGATGAGCCGGATGTCCAGACAGGAAGAAATTGTTTTTGTCTTTCTTACCGACCTTGCCCAACATCACCTGAAGGAAAGAACCGTGGAGTTTTATGCCGAGCGCCAGTCGATTACAACCAGACATCTTTCTTCAGTGGTAAAATCCATTACCGGAAAATCGGCAAGCCAGATCATTGCCCTGATCGTAATGAACGAAGCGAAAGTACTTTTAAATTCTTCCAAAAAACCCGTTTCAGAGGTGTCTTCTATTCTTGGTTTCAGCGACCAGTACTCGTTTTCCCACTTTTTTAAAAAACATATGGAACTGAGTCCAAGTCAGTACAGGCATCAGTTCGAAAATTAAAATCTTACATTTGAACATCTTTTTCCAAAATTCAAACATTTGTTTGAATTGAGTGCTGCCGTAACTTTGTTCCCGTAAAACAAGGTACAATGACAAAGAATATAAAAACAGCACTATCACTGGTGATAGCATTATTCCCTGCGCTGTTTTTTTCACAGCAGACACGGGAAATGACAGCAGGTGAAGTCGCCGAAATGGCCGTTCAGAATCATCAGCAGCTGAAAGTTTCCGCTCAGAATATAGACATTGCGAAACAGAATACCCACTTGGCAAAGCTTCAGAAGCTTCCTGCCGTTACAGCTTCCACAAGCCAGTTCTATTTAGGAAACGCGGTAGCAATTGACAAAGACTTTTCAAATTCCACCAAAGTTCCGATGCCTCACTACGGAAGCTCATATGCCGTACAGGCTACCCAGCTGATCTTTAAAGGAGGACTGGTGACCAAATCTATTGAGGCGGCAGGTCTTCGTGAGCAGCTTTCGGAGCTGGATCTTGAAAAAAACAGACAGGATGTGAAATTTCTGGTGATTTCCAATTATCTGGATGTCTATAAAATTATCAATCAGGAATCCGTATTTCAGAATAACAAAAAGCTGGCTCAGGAACGTCTTAAAAATATACAGAAATTCTATCAGCAGGGAATGGTAACCCGAAATGAGGTGATCCGTGGCGAATTGGCTATCAAAAATCTCGATCAGGGAATTCTTACGCTGGCCAACAACAGAAAGATCCTGAATTATAACCTGAATATTGCTTTAGGACTTCCGTCTGATACAGAGATTATTCCTGTGGAAAGTTTAACGGATAAAGAATCGGGAATAGGAATGGATTATTATCTCAATCTTGCCCACGAAAGCAATCCGCAGCTGAAATCCGCCCAAAAGAATATTGATCTCGCGAATAAAAACATTGAGATCATTAAAACGGATCAGATGCCGACTCTTGCAGGATTTGGAGGATATACACTGCAACGCCCGATTACAACAAGAAATCCTGTTCTGGATATGTATTCCGGAGGATGGCAGGCCGGAGTTTCTTTAAGCTATAATATTGATAACCTTTACCGGACAAAAGAAAAAGTAAAGCTTGGCGAATTGCAGAAAAACCAGGCTGGGGATGCAATGACCCTGGTACAGCAGAATGTGGATATGGGCGTGAATGCGGCTTATGTAAAATACCAGGAATCTATCCAGCAGGCGGAGATCCTGAATGATTCCAAAAGACTTGCAGAAGAAAACTATAAGATCACAGAAGCAAAGTATCTGAATCAGCTGGCGGTACAGGCAGAAATGATTGATGCCCAGAATCAGAAACTTCAGGCTGAACTGGATTATGCCAATGGGGAGATCAATGTACTCTATCAGTATTACAACCTTATCAAAGCTTCGGGAACACTTTAATCTTTAAAAACTGAAAAACAAAACAATGGAAAACAAGGAACAAACCACTCAAAATACACAGGCAGCTCCGGCTCCGGCTCCGGCACCATCAGCTGCATCTGATAAAAAGAAAAAGAACAAAACCAATAAAATCCGTGCAATCATTTCCAATATCGTCGTTTTTCTGGTGATAGGTTTCGGATTGTACTGGCTGGTACGCGAATATTTTCATATCGGAGACAAAACCTATACAGAAGCGGCACAGGTTGAGGAATTTATCAATCCGATCAATACCAGAGTGTCCGCTTATATTAAAGAAATAAAATTCATCGAACACCAGAGGGTTAAAAAAGGAGATACGCTGGTTATTCTGGACAAAAATGAAATCCTTACCCAGCTTGGACAGGCAGAAGCGGCCTACCAGAATGCACTGGCACAGAGATCGGCAACAAGTTCATCTGTCAATACCGTTTCCAACAATGTTAACGTAATGGAATCCAATATCGCAGGAGCAAAAGCAAGACTCTGGAATGCGGAACAGAACCTGAACCGTTATAAAAACCTTCTCTCGGCTGAAGCGGTAACAAGACAGCAGTATGACCAGGTAAAAACAGAGTATGACGCTCAGAAAGCGGCTTATGAAACCCTGGTTAATCAGAAACAGTCTGCCAGTCTTTCCACAACGGAAGTAAAAAGCCGTCTTGGAATCAATGATGCGGAGATCAAGAGAACGAAATCGGCTTTGGATATGGCAAAGATCAACCTTTCTTATACGGTAATTACAGCGCCTTACGACGGGGTAATGGGAAGAAGGACAATTGCTGAAGGACAGCTGATCCAGCCGGGACAGCAGGTCGCAACGATCGTTCTGAACGGGCAGAAATGGGTAACAGCCAATTTCCTCGAAAGACAGATGCCGAACATTAAAATCGGAGAAAAAATGATGATGACTGCCGATGCTCTGGGCGGAAAGCAGTTTGAAGGAGTGGTAACAGCTGTTTCAGCGGCTACCGGATCCAGATATTCCAGTGTTCCGACAGATAACTCCACCGGTAACTTTATCAAGGTACAGCAGAGAATTCCTGTAAGAATAGAATTTACTTCTGCCAACAAAAAAGAAGACCTGGATAAGCTGAGCGCAGGAATGAACATGAATGTTCAGATTAATTAAAAGATTCAAAACTGAAAAGATCCGGATGATGTCTGCGGATATATTCTTCCGGAGCTAATGATCTTAATTTCTATACTTATATGTACAATAAAGGACTATATAACGACTGGGTGCCGAAACCCGTACAGCTGCTGCTGATCGTACTGCTTCTTGCGGTAGTGATGCCTCTTGGCGGTGTGTACACCGGGAATATCAGCTATCTGGTGAGCGGTACCGGAGCCCTTACGGAATACTTTATGTGGGCCAACTATGCTACGACCATCGGTATGGGAGCCTGTATGCCTATCGTTCTCAGAATGAAGATGAGATTCAAGGTAAGGGATAAAATGGTGCTTCTTCTGGTACTTTTAGGACTGTTGAGCTACATCAATGCAACAACTTTACAACCCATGATCTTCGTTTTTACCTCTCTGCTGATTGGATTTCTGAAGATGATGGTTACCATAGAACTGTTCCTTCCGTTAATGATGATGATCGGGAACCGTGGAATGTTTTACGGGGTATTCTATACATTTGTTCTGGTAATGAACCAGGTGGCGGCTTATTATGCCGCAGAATTTTCACTTCTGTACAACTGGCAGCAGTTTTATTTACTGACATCGGTTCTGTGTTTTATACTGGCACTTATCCACTGGATTTTTATGCACAACAAATATTTTGCCCTGAAAGTTCCTCTTCATTATATCGACTGGCTGAGTATTTTACTGTTCATATCCACTTTCATGTTCTCTGCATATGTATATTCTTTCGGAAGACAGCAGGACTGGCTGAACTCCGCGAAGATCGTTAATGCGAGTATTGCAGCTTTTGTAAGTTTTGCCCTGCTCACCATCCGTCAGTCAACGTTAAAGCGGCCTTATCTTTCATTTAAGATATTTACCAAAAATAATGTACAGCATGGTCTGTTTATGCTGTTCTGGCTTGGAATGTTTTTAGGAACGGCTTCTCTTCAGAATACATTTGCGGTAGGAGTTCTGGGCTACGACCAGCTTACCAATGCCAGGCTGAGCATGCTGATGATTCCGGGGATTATCCTGGCAGGAGCGATTGCCATATTCTGGTTTAAAAAGGAAAAGCCGTTAAAGATGTACATTTTTTCAGGATTCGCGGCGATGATGGGATATGCCATGATTATGTACTTTTCTATGGTGCTGGAATTCAGCTATGACGGCTGGTACCTTCCGATGTTTTTGAAAGGCTATGGAATGTGTTCCTTATTTATTTCCGTCTGGTTCTATACACTTGATAAGCTTGAAATGGATGAAATGCTGGCTGCTATCGGGTTGGTACTGGTTTGGAGAACTTTCCTGGCAGTAGGTATTTTCTCAACCCTGTATTCATGGTTTCAGTACAGATTTCAGGTGGTTGCCGTAGGGGATCTCGCTGTGTATATGGATGGAATGACGGTAACTCCTCAGAATGTTGCCGCCAATATGAAAGTCATCCAGCTGAATGCCATTATTGTAGCCACTAAAAAGATCTTCGGATACATCATCCTGACAGGTTTTGGGGTATTGTTTTATGTGATTACCCATCATTTCGGGGCAAAACGTTTCCAGTATATGAGATTCGTGAGAGTGATCGGAGGTAAATCTGTGATTGCCAGAAGAAGACTGAAAGAAAGAAAAAAATTATTGGAAGAAATAAAAGATGCGGCGGGACCCGCAGTTTAAAGATACCTTGTTTTTCACAGTAAGATCCCGGGCTTTATTCTGAAGTCGGGATCTTACGTTTTTTATAAATGAGGTGTTTCTAAAATCTGCACAATCTGCCAGACCCAAGAGAAAAAACAGAAAAAAATAAACGCAGAGCTATATGTAAGATGCTTTTCATTTTAGCAGGCAAAGACATGCAACTTCGTCACTGATGAAGCATGTGGCTAATACGTACCCTTCATCGAATCAACGGAGTTGATTCTACTCTTTGCATCCTCGAAATATGCAGTAAAAAGATGTAAACTTTGCGTTTCAAAAAATAGAAAGAAAATAAACGCAGAGCTATATGTAAGATGCTTTTCATTTTAGCAGGCAAAGATATGCAACTTGGTCACTGATGAAGCATGTGGCTAAGGCGGACGCTTCATTGAATATTCTATACTTAGCTTCCTGAAATATGGACAAAGCATTTAAAAGCCTTCGTTTCATAAAAAAAACAACATATAATTTTTACACAAAGAGAAACAATTTCGCAATTTATAAAAATGATAAATAAAGGATTTCATTCCTGAAGCTGCCGAATTTTAATGTTTCAAATAAAGTTTAATCAGATTCTAAGGATGTATAATAACCTCTTGAAATATGAAAAATTTCATACTTAATTGTTTTTATTTAGAAAGAATAAAAATTAAATTTGACGCATTATAAAACTTGAAATAAAAGAATGAAAAAGCAATATGCGTTAATAGGTCTTCTGGCTTCGGGAATGATGTTTTCCCAGACCGCCAATGATTCTATTGCCTCTAAAGGTATTGATGATGTGGTGATTGTAGCTTCCCGGAAACCGACAAAAATCTCTGATATTCCGGGAACCGTGTGGATCGTGCAGAAAGAAAAAATCCAGGAGCAGGCTAAAAGCGGGGTTCCTATCAAAGAAATGCTTTCTATCCTGATTCCGAGTATGGATATCGGTCCGCAGGGAAGAACCAATTACGGTCAGAATATGAGGGGGCGCTCTGCACTGGTGATGATAGACGGGGTTTCCCTGAACAGTATCCGTGCGATCAGCAGACAGCTGGATGCCATCGATCCTTTTAATATTGAAAGAATTGAGGTTCTTTCCGGAGCAAGTTCCATCTACGGGGGGAATGCAACAGGAGGTATTATCAATATCATTACCAAAGCTCCTTCCAAAAACGGGATCAGTGGAGAAACGGAAGTAGGGGTAAGAACGGGGTTCATGGGGAAAGACGATCATGATTTCCGTGCCGCACAGTCCATTGCAGGGAAAGGCGAGAAACTTTTCGGAAGACTGGGAATTGCTTACCAGCAGAATGGCGGGGTGTACGGAGCAGATCAGAACCAGGTGATTACCGATATTACCCAAACGGATCTTCAGTATAACCAGTCGATTGATATCCTTGCAACAGGGGGCTATAAATTGAACAACAAGCATAAAATTACAGCTTCACTTCAGTATTATAATTCTAAATTCAATGGAGACAGAAGTCTTTATTTAGGACAGAATTTAAGTGCTTTTACAACAAAAAATGCATCCTTACTGGAAATGCGTGATGGTTTTTCATCCGATAAAAATGTAGGCACAGAACGTTTTATGGGAACTCTGGCTTATAATGCCGGCGGTATCCTGGGCGGTCAGGATCTTTATGTACAGCTTGCAGCGAGAGGGGAAAAGCTTGGATTCTATCCTTTCCCGGGAACAGTAGCCCTTCAGAGCGGACCAATCGCTTATATGTCTTCTTCACAGCAGGATACGTACTATTCAGGAATCAAGGCGTTATTATCAAAATCGTGGAAATCACTGAATGTAACGTACGGAGTGGATGTAGACCTTGAAAAATTTGAGGGAACGCAGTCTGTATACGATCTGGCGAAAACCATGTCAAGCGGGGGACTGATCAATGAAACACAATACAGCCTGGGAAGATATCCTACTAACCATTCACAGAGTTATGCGGGATATGTTCAGGCAAAATATGATATTCTTCCGAAACTTCAGATCAATGCCGGAATCCGTTATCAGAATATTAAGGTAAAAGTGGATGATTTTGTAGGTTCCGTGCAGCAGACACAGGTGGCGATGGGCTATGGAAATTCAGCATCTGCCATTCCGGGAGGGGAGAGTTCATATAATGTCACCCTGGCCAATGCAGGTCTTTTATACAAATTCAATGAGCAGCATCAGGCGTGGGGAACATTTTCACAGGGAGTAAGCCTTGCGGATCCTTCCAAATATTACGGGATCGGAACATATAAGCTGGTCAATAACAACTGGGACGTCGTTTCCAGTATCAATGTAAAACAGCAGCCTCTTCAGGCGATTAAAACCAATCAGTTTGAAGTAGGATACCGTATCAATAAAGGCGGACTCAGAGGACAGATTGCAGGTTTCTTAAGTAATTCGGATAAGACGGTGACGGTAGACAGAAAAACTTTCCAGATCCTTGTTAATGACCTTAAGCTGAGAAATATGGGAATAGAAGCGGAAGTTTCCTATTCCATGAATAACGGAGTTTATTTCGGAGCGAACGGACTTCTGATCAAATCGGAAGTAGATAACAACGGAGAATGGCAGAAGCAGGAAATTTACAATGCTTCCCCTTCAAAACTGGTTACCTATATCGGTTATAATGTCAGAAACTGGTCATTCAGATTTCAGTCGCTGCAGAATTTCAAGCTGACGGATGACCTGAAAAATGAAATTGATGGTTACAATACCTCAGATCTGATGGTAGGCTACCGGTTCCCGTGGGGTAAATTCAATTTGGGAATCCAGAATCTATTCAATACAGATTACCAGACGATATGGAGCAAGCGTTCCCAGGTTCTGTATTCTACATACGGACTTCCGGAACTGTTCAGTTACAAAGGAAGAGGAAGAACATTCAACCTTTCCTATACTTTTAATTTTTAGAAATTTAAATTAAGCTTCTTAGCCTTGATTTAAATTCATTGAATATGAATACAAATCCGGTTTCTGCAATCATCGGAAACCGGATTTTAACTTTAAAAATTTCAGTTATGGCTAAAATACCAACAGGTCGTATCGTTGCAGAGATGACCAGAAAAGAGTATATCACCGACCATTTTATCAGGGTTTATCTGTATTCCCCGGATGCCCATCTGTTTAAAAATACTACGGTTGGTGATAATAACAAGATTGCTGTCCCACCAGTTGGTTTAAACGAAATCCATTTTCCGGAACTGGATGAGAACAGACAGTGGGTGTATCCTCCTAAAGAAGTGGCACCCGCAGTGAGGACCTATACCCATAGCGGAATTGATCTTGAAAAAAATGAACTGATCATTGATTTTGTGGATCATGGAGACGGCGGTCCTGCATCAAGATGGGCACGTGAAGCAGAAGCCGGCTCAAAGCTGGGAATCATGATGAGGCTTGATGAAAAAGAACTCTGCCCCGAAGCTGAATGGTATCTTCTGGCTGGCGATGCAACAGCTATTCCGGTTCTGAGTGCTATTCTGAAAACTCTTCCATCAACAGCAAAAGGAGTCTGCATTCTTGAAGTTCACGGGAAAGAAGATGAGCAGCCTGTTGAGACAAAAGCTGATATTGAATTTATTTGGTTACACAACGCAGAACCTCATATCAGCAGCCGGATGGCCGATACCGTAAAAAGTATTGCCATTCCTGAAACCACAAAGTTCGGATACATTGCCACTGAATTTTCAAGCGTTAAAGAAATCCGTAATTATCTCAGAAAAGAAAAAAACTGGACTGCAAAAGAACTGAATGCCTATTCTTACTGGAAAGCAGGCGTTGCAGAAAATGAATCGGAAAAAGACAGACATAAGGAGAAAGATTCAATGGGATAGCGGAACAGGTGAATGGTGAATTCAGCTTTGCTGTGAATAGCGAATTGATAACGTTAAATTACCAGAACGGACCCATTACTTATTTCCCATTACTCATTACTCATTACTCATTACTCATCATTCATCACTCATTCCCAATAAACCCGTATCTTTGCCACTTTGAAAACGACTATGAAAGATTTAATGGGTAAAGCGGTCTGGGATTATTTTCATAACGAAGATCCTGAGGACTTGCAGACAGAAACATCAATTTCAGAACTGGATGAGCTCCCGGTGGCTTATCTTTTCAGGGATTTTGAGGTGATGAATGATATTGAGCAGAAAGCTTTGCAGCTGGCAGAAGGAAAAGTTCTGGATATTGGTGCCGGAGCAGGATCACACGCTCTTTATCTTCAGAATCAGAGAAACCTGGATGTTCTGGCACTGGATATTTCGCCAAAATCTATCGAAGTCTGCAGGCTGAGAGGGATAAAAAAAGCGGTTTGTGAAAATATGCTGGCACTTTCCGGTGAAACATTCGATACAATCCTGATGCTGATGAACGGAACCGGAATTTTTGAAAGCCTTGCAAAAATTGATACGTATCTTCAGAAGCTCCATTCTCTGCTGAATGAAAACGGACAGGTTCTGATCGACAGTACAGATATTCTCTATATGTTTGACCGTGATGAGGATGGCGGCGTATACATTCCGGCAGAAGGGTATTATGGTGAACTAGGATATACGGTCCACTACAAAGGAGAGTCCGAAGATCCGATTACCTGGCTGTATCTTGATTTCAATACCCTGAAAAATGCCGCGGAACACAACGGCTTTAAAATTGAAAAAATCATGCAGGATGAAGATGCTTATCTGGCAAAACTTACTAAAAGATAATATTAAATAAAAAAGACACAAAATTCTGTGTCTTTTTTTGATTTTATTAACGGATAACGGAATTTACTTCGATCCGGCTTCAGGCTTTGAAATTCTTTCAATAGTCATTTGATACCGGTAATCTTCTGCAGGATGATAGACGTTTAAGTCGGCTTCCTTTACAAGTCCGCTGCCGGAATCTATAATATAAACCCCTTTTATAACCCTTTCAGGCTTATTTTCATCATCTTTATAATATTCTGCATTATAATTGATTTTAGCTTCGGATTTATTATATTCGGTAAACTGATATTGTTTTGTGATTTTCTTATATAGCAGGGAATGCAGATCATTTTGGGTAGTCCATGTTTCTCCGGTTTTTACACACTTATTGCTATATTCCGGCAGAAAAATATTTACATTGAATAGTTTTTCAACAAAATTCAGGGAATCTTTTTTTACCGGTTTATTTCCGTATTTATCAGTTTTAAATTCAGCTAAATCTGTGAAATAGTTTGCTTTTAAAGGGTCTTCCGTATGATGATTGATCAGTTTGTATCCGTAAGATATTTTAATTGAATCTTTTTCCGGTGCAAAATTAATCTGGGGAGAATTGGTGAAACTTTTATCGTATATAGCTCTGTAAACAACAGCACTATCGCTGTTGAAACGATAGTGCATGCAGATTTCACTGGATTGCTGACCATGTATTAAAGAAAACATGAACAGCAGGAAACTAAGTAAAAATACTTTCACTTTTTGTTGATTATCCTATTTCAATACCGTTTTCTACATTGCTGTCATCCGGTGTTACAAAAGACAGTTTTCCGTCCGGTTTTGTTGTTAATAATAACATTCCCTGAGATTCAATTCCTCTGATTTTTCTCGGAGCAAGATTCAGAAGGATCATTACCTGTTTTCCGGTTATTTCTTCAGGAGTAAAGCTTTCTGCGATCCCGGAAACTACCGTTCTTACATCCACACCTGTATCTACTGTCAGTTTTAAAAGCTTATCTGCGTTCTCTACTTTTTCAGCTTCAAGAATGGTAGCTGTTCTCAGATCAATTTTCTTAAAATCATCAAAAGTGATTTCTTCTTTCATAGGATTCGCGTTAGGGTTGGTCTTTTTATTATTTTGTTTCGTTTGTTCCAGTTTTTGGATCTGGGCTTCAATAACTTCATCAGAAATCTGAGAAAATAAGATTGGAGCATTAGCCATTATTGGGTGACCAGTTTCAATTAATACCTTAGAATTTTCAATTTCTGCCCAGGTTCTCTGTTCTACATTAAAAATTTCATACAGTTTTTGAGCGGTAAAAGGCAGGAATGGTTCAGCCAAATTTGCTAAAGCAACTGATATTTGAGCACCTATAAACAAAGTGTTTTTAGTTTTTTCAATATCAGTTTTAACTGTTTTCCACGGTTCCTCATTTTGCAGATACTGATTTCCGAATCTGGCAAGATTCATGAACGCTGTTAATGCATTTCTGAATTCATAATTTTCTAGGAAATTTCTGATTTCAACAGCTCTTTTACTAATCTCTTCTAATTCAGGAGCATTTACATCTCCTTCAGGAACTTTCCCTTCAAAGTTTTTGTTAATTAAAACAGCAACCCTGTTGATGAAATTTCCAAAAATATTAGCTAATTCTGAATTATTCTTCGTCTGGAAGTCTTTCCATGTGAAGTTATTATCCTTAGTTTCCGGAGCTGATGAAAGAAGGGCATACCTTAACACATCCTGCTGTCCCGGGAAGTCTTCTACATATTCATGAGCCCATACCGCCCAGTTTCTTGAGGTTGAGATTTTATCGTTCTCAAGATTTAGGAATTCAAAAGCAGGAACGTTTTTCGGCATAATATAGTCACCATGTGCCTTCATCATAGAAGGGAAGATGATGCAGTGGAAAACAATATTGTCTTTTCCAATGAAGTGAACCAGGTCACTGTCTTCACTCTGCCAGTAATCTTTCCAGTCTTTTCCGTTTTTTTCAGCCCATTCCTGGGTAAATGAAATATATCCGATAGGCGCATCAAACCATACGTAAAGAACTTTTCCTTCAGCATTCGGAAGAGGTACCGGAACGCCCCAGTTGAGGTCTCTGGTCATGGCACGCGGTTTTAAGCCGTCATTTAACCATGATTTTACCTGCCCGTAAACATTAGGCTTCCAGTCGTCTTTATGGCCTTCAATAATCCATTCGTTCAGGAAGTCTTCATATTCATTCAAAGGAAGATACCAGTTTTTAGTTTCTTTAAGAACCGGGATATTTCCGCTTAACATAGATTTCGGATTGATAAGCTCTGACGGCGAAAGGGTAGACCCGCATTTTTCACACTGGTCCCCGTATGCATTTTCATTTCCGCAGTTCGGGCATGTGCCTACAATATAACGGTCGGCAAGAAATTCTCCTGCCTGTTCATCAAAATACTGTTCGGAAACTTCTTCCGTGAACTTTCCTTTTTCATAAAGCACTTTGAAAAAATCCTGGCTGGTTTCATAATGCTTTTTAGACGTTGTTCTGGAATATTCATCAAATGAGATCCCAAGATCTGAAAAAGATTTTTTGATGATCTCATGGTATTTGTCTACAATATCCTGAGGGGTTACTCCCTCTTTTTTTGCTCTGATAGTAATAGGAATACCGTGCTCATCCGACCCGCAGATAAACGCTACCTCTTTTCCTGATCTTCTCTGAAATCTTGCGTAGACATCCGCAGGAATATATACACCTGCCAAATGCCCTATATGAACCGGTCCGTTTGCATAAGGCAAAGCTGCCGTAATCATCTTCCTGTTTGACATTTATAGTAAAGTTTTGACTGCAAAGATAAGGATTATCTCATGAATTCTGCTGAAGCTTCTGTAATAATCCTTTTTTTGCGGTTTTGAAGGCGGGGAATATTATATTTAGTTAAACATTTGTTTAACTTTTTGTTAACTCATTAAATGTGTTATGTGTTGCATAGGTTGATGTAATTAATTGAAATATAGATTTTTAATTTAAAATCAACTGGTAATTTACATAAAATTATCTAAAATTTTAATAAAATTATGGTAATTCTATTTTTTTTATAAATTGCAAGACTGGTTTGCCAGGCTTATTAAAAACGAAACTAAAAAAAACGATATTGTGAGAAATTTTACAACGGTATTAAAAATAGCGCCCGCTTTTTTATTGGCCAGTACAATAATGCATGCGCAGGCACAAGACACTCTGCCTAAAGAGAAAAAAATTGAAGAAGTTGTATTGATCGGGTATGGTAAGCAGAAGAAAACAGATTTGACAGGATCAATTACTTCTGTTACAGCCAAAGACTTTAACGGAGGTGCTACTTCTGCCGGACAGTTGATTCAGGGTAAAACCCCGGGGGTACAGATTACAAATAGTAGTGGAGCTCCCGGATCAGGAACTAAAATCAGAATCCGGGGAACATCATCTTTGAATGGTGAAAATTCACCATTAATTGTTATTGATGGAGTTCCACAGGACTTTGTAGGGGTTAATGGTGCATCTGATCCATTATCATTAATCAATCCAAACGATATAGAAAGCTTTGATATTCTTAAAGATGCTTCAGCTACTGCCATTTATGGTAACAGAGCTTCTAATGGAGTCATCTTAATCACCACAAAAAAAGGAACAGCCGGAAAATTCAAGGTTAATTTTTCAACTATTACTTCGGTCTCAACGAAGATGGATAATGTGAATGTCCTGAATGGTAATGAATACAGATCATTTGTTAATGAAATAGCACAGACAAATGCGGCTGTAGCGGCGAATGCTGTAAGATTGGGAACTTCCAATACTAATTGGCAGGACCTGATTTATCAGAATGCGTGGGGAACAGATAATAATTTGGCTTTTTCAGGCGGAGTTAAATGGCTCCCATACCGTTTATCTATAGGGTACAATGATCAGAATGGTATTGTAAAAACAAATTCTTTCCGGAGAACTTCTGTTGGGTTAAACCTAAATCCGAAGTTTTTTGATAATCACCTTACTGTAAATGTAAATGCTAAGGGAACTTTTACAGATAACAGATTTTTGAATGATGGGGTAATCAAAGCAGCTACTTATTTTGATCCTACACAACCTGTATATTCCGGAAATACAAAATATGGAGGTTATTATGAATGGACTGATCCTAATAATAATGTTACAGGGCTCAACGTAAATGGTACATCAAACCCTTTAGGTCTTCTGGACGGAGTACGTGATGTATCATCTGTATGGAGAGGTTTAGGGAATATCCAATTAGATTATAAGCTACATTTTTTACCGGATTTACATGTCAATGTGAATGCAGGTTATGACTATTCTAAAAGTAATGGTGCGAAAACAGTAAGTCCTATTTACAGAGTAGGGATAAGTGATTTAGGTACTTTCAATGAGTACACTATGGAGAAAAAGAATAAATTATTAGAAACTTATTTAAGCTATTTAAAAACTATAACTTCTATTTCTACAACTGTTGACCTGACTGCTGGTTATTCTTATCAGGACTTCCATACTATTATTCCGGGGACGACAACATTTAAGGGAAGAGGACAGAATACAGCCACTAATAATTTTGAAACCAAAAATGTATTACTATCATTCTATGGAAGAGGTATTTTTACCATAGCCAATAAATATATTGTTTCGGCTTCCATAAGGAGAGACGGATCTTCAAGATTTTATAATGGTACTACAAGTAATGTATGGGGTAATTTCCCGGGAGTGTCTGTTGCATGGAAGATTAATGAAGAAAATTTCCTGAAAGATAAAGGCATCAACGTATTAAAACTAAGAGCAGGATGGGGGAAAACAGGACAGCAGGAATTACCAACGCTGGATACAAATAAGCCAAGAAATTATCCATCCTATGCTGCTTATAATATGAGTTCTGATGGAGCACAGTATCAGTTTGGAGATCAGTTCTACTATATGATGAGGCCGGAAATTTATAATCCGAACTTGAGTTGGGAAATTACAACCACAAAAAATGCAGGTATTGATTTTGGATTTGCTAAAAACAGAATTACAGGTTCTGTCGACATTTATCAGAAAGATACGAAAGATCTGATTGTGGATGCTCCAATTGCAGCAGGTGATTTAAGTAATCATAATCTGCTTAATGTTGGAAATATGCAGACAAAAGGGATTGAAGCATCTCTTACATTTGTTCCTGTAAAAAAAGAAAATACAACATGGGAGGTATCCTTCAATGCAACTCATTACAAATCTAAAATTACCAAATTAATTAACGGAGCAGATGCTTCCTATAGAATCTTGGTAGGAGGAATTGACGGAGGAGTTAATAATACGATTCAGGCTCATACTGTGGGGCATCAACCTAACGCATTTTATGTATTCCAACAGGTTTATGATACCAACGGGAAGCCATTGGATGGTATTTACGTGGATAGAAACGGAGATGGTAAAATTGATGTTAACGACAGGTATTACTATAAGTCTACACAGCCGGATGCTATCTTAGGGTTTAATACAAAGTTTTCTCATAATAACTGGGATATCGGTTTAAGTGCAAGAGCTGTATTAGGAAATTATGTCTATAATAATGCTGCTTCTAATAGCTCTATTCAATCACTTACAACCAATAATTATTTACAAAATGTATATTCTACTGCGGCAGAATACAAGTTTTCCAGTCCTCAGTATTTTTCTGACATTTTTATAGAGAATGCATCTTTCTTTAGATTGGATAATATCAATGCCGGATACAACTTTAAAGATGTTTTTTATAAAGGCAGTAATATCAGAGTTTACGCAATGCTTCAAAATGTATTTGTGATAACAAAATATTCAGGAATAGATCCTGAAGTATTCGGAAATATAGACAATGGATATTATCAGATGCCTAAAGTATATTCTTTAGGATTTAACTTTCAATTTTAAGAAAAATGAAACAATTTAAAACAAATATAATAGCAGTTGCAGCCTTATTTAGCATTCTTACTGCAACATCTTGTGTGAACGATTTAGAACAGATGCCTATTACAGATGTAACCTCGGCAAGTGTTTTTACAGATTTTGCAAACTATCCTATGGCACTGGCAAAAATATATGGAGGTTTTGCAAATGGAGGACAGACAGCAAATGGGGGGCAGACAGATATTAACGGGATTGACGGAAACTTTTCACAGTATACAAGAGTTCTTTACACATTACAGACCCTGCCAACGGATGAAGCTGTAATTGCTTGGAATGATGGAACTTTACAGACTATCCATAAAATGACATGGGATTCGTCCAGTGAATTTGTAGAAGGGGCTTATTATAGAATTTTCACTCACATTGCAACAAGTAATGAGTTTTTAAGAAACGTTACCGATGAAAAGCTAGCTTCAAACAATATTACAGGGAGCAATTTAACAGAAGCTAAATATATGAGGGCTGAGGTAAGATATTTGCGCGCATTATCTTATTATTATGCATTAGACTTATTTGGAAACGTTCCTTTTGTAGACGAAAGTTATTTACCGGGATCAGTAAGTCCACCTAAAAGAATTACCCGTGCAGAACTTTTTAATTTTATCGAAAGTGAATTGCTGGCAGTAGCCGGAGAACTTAAGGATCCTAAAGCAAATGTTTACGGAAGAGCAGATAAAGCAGCTGCGTGGGCATTGTTAGCTCGTTTATATCTTAATTCACAGGTGTATAACGGTTCTAACCATTATACAGATTGTATTACTTACTGTAATAAAATAATACAGGCAGGATATTCTTTAAAAACAAAATACTCGGATTTATTCCTTGCCGATAACGATAAAAATAATCCTGAAATTATACTTCCAATTGCTTTTGACGGACTTCATATCCAGACTTCTGGTGGTACAACATATCTGATTCATGCCGGTGTAGGAGGAAGTATGCCTGCTTCAAGCTTTGGAATCAGTGGAGGCTGGGGAGGTTTAAGAACAACCAAAGCATATGTAAATTTATTTTCAGGATCTCCTTCTGATCAGAGAGGTAATTTTTATACTGATGGACAAAACCTTGAAATTAATGATCTGGGAGTTTTTACTGACGGATATGGATTTATTAAATATAAAAATATCACAAGTGCTGGCAACCCTGGATCTGATGCTTCCGGAAACTTCTGCGATACTGATATTCCTGTATTCAGATTAGCCGATATTTATCTGATGTATGCCGAGGCTACTTTAAGAGGCGGAAGTGGAGGGAATTCTGCTACAGCTCTTGGGTATATCAACGCCTTGAGAACACGTGCAGGAGCTTCTCCGGTCGGTTCAATAAATACAGATTATATATTGGATGAAAGAGGACGTGAGCTGGGATGGGAGATGACCAGAAGAACCGATCTGATCCGGTATGGTAAATTTACCAGTGGTTCCTATTTATGGCCTTGGAAAGGAGGAGTAAAAGATGGAAAAAGTGTTGAAGATTATAGAAATCTTTACCCTATTCCAGCAAAAGATATTATTGCTAATCCCAATTTGATACAAAATCCAGGCTATTAACTTTAAAATTGTTTGAAATGAAAAATTTATTTAAAATATTTACGCTTCTTGTTTTAGGCTTTTGGATGATTTCCTGTGAAAAAGACGAAGATAGAGCTGTGTTAGGAAGTCCTTCCGCCTCTAATATTTCTTCCGATAAAACCAATCTGGTTTTACTTAAAGATCATGCTGCAGAAACTGCAGTTACTTTTAATTGGAAAATTCCTGATTACGGCGTTGCAGTAGCTCAGAAAAATCAGATACAAATTGCTGTTAAAGGAACTAATTTTGCAAATCCTAAAAATATAGATCTTAATGATGGTGCTTCTAAAGCAAGTTACACAGTGGCAGAGTTTAACAATTATGCATTAGATGCAGGTTTGGTTCCTGAAGTTGCAACCGAAATAGAAGTCAGACTCTCTTCAAAATTAGGAGACTTTGAAGCCATAACATCAAATGTTATCACAATTACTGTTACACCTTATATGACTGCTTATCCATCATTCTATATTGTAGGCGAAGCTTCTGCAGTAGGGTGGAGTGAAGTAAATGCTCAGTTATTGTATAAAAAAGATAATTTCTCTACAATTTATACTTACCTTGAAAATGGTAAATCATTCAGATTTTTAGGTCAGCAGGCTTGGGGACCTAAAAATTACAGCTTAGACACTGCTGGAATGAATAGTGATAATAAGTATTTCAAAACCTGGTCTACAAACCTTGCTGCATCAGCACCAGAGAACATTCAGTTTAATGGAGTTACAGGAATGTACAAGATAGTTATTGATGCAGAACCTACACAGAAGTCAATTACAGTAACAGCATCACCTGTTAATAACTGGAATCCTGCCAGCTTATATCTGGTAGGTACAGTTAATGGCTGGAATGAAACTGCAGCTATTCCAATGACTAGTTTAGGAAACGGGAAATTTGAATATACGGTTGCTCTTCCGGTTGCTTCTGAATTTAAATTCTTAGGACAGCAAAGTTGGGGAGATCTTGATTGGGGAAATATCACAACAGATGGTAATACCGGTTATCTTGGGCCAAAAGGAAGTAATGGAAACATCAAATTTGACGGAACAGGAGGAAATTATAAAATTACTGTAGACGTGAAGCTTGGTGTTTACAAAATCCAGCCATTATAATAATTTAAGATCAAATAGTATAGTAAAGTGCTGTCTTCACGGCAGCACTTTATTTTTTTTAAGTTTATAAATAGTCATTATGAAGAAAATTACTGTTGGAGCTCTTTTACTCTCCATGATGTTTGTAGGTGTGAAAGCACAATCTTTAAAATCTCCGGACGGAAAATTTGAAATGAATTTCCAGCTGAAAGAAGGAGTGCCTTACTATAACCTGAAATACAACGGGGCCGTAGTAGTAGAAGATTCTAAATTAGGATTACGATTATTTAAAGACACAGCCATAAAATTCGCTTCTGAGATTGCCAGACCAGAAGATGCAAAATTCGATCTGAACAACGGTTTTGCGAAGGTAGATGAAAAAAGAAACTCCAAAAACGAAACCTGGCAGCCGGTTTTGGGAGAAAAGAAAAATTATATCAACCATTACAATGAACTGGCCGTCACGCTGAACCAGGGTTCCACCGACAGAAGCATTGTAGTGAAATTCAGACTGTTCAATGACGGATTAGGGTTCAGATATGAATTCCCGCAGCAGAAAAACCTGAACTATTTCGTGATCAGAGAAGAAGATTCCGAGATCGATTTCCCAACAGACATGAAAGCCTGGTGGATAGTTGCTGATTATGACTCTCAGGAATATCAGTATCAGGAAACAAAAGTATCGGAAATTCCGTCAAAGTGGGCTCAGGCCGCAGATGCCAACGCGTCTCAGAAGTTAGTCAAAAATGCAGTGCAGTCGCCGTTAATGCTTAAAAAAGAAGGAAAAGAACCCCTTTATGTAAACGTGGCCGAAGCTGCTGTACTGGATTATCCGGCTTCCCACCTGGAAGTGGATGCACAGAATTTTAAATTCAAAACCCATCTTACTGCCGACAGACAGGGCGCGAAAGGATATATTCAGACCCCTTCCGTTACCCCGTGGAGAACAATTATCGTTTCCCCTAAAGCCGAAGAGGTGATGGATTCCAAAATGATCTTCAACCTGAACGAACCTACAAAATATACTGATACTTCTTACATTCACCCTACAAAATACATGGGAGTATGGTGGGAAATGATCATCGGGAAATCCCAGTGGGCGTATTCTACGGCTGAAAACGTTCACCTGGATAAAACAGATTTTACAAAACTTACACCCAACGGAAAACATGCAGCCAACAACACCAAAGTAAAGGAATATATCGACTTTGCAGCAGAAAACGGCTTCCAGGGACTACTGATTGAAGGATGGAATATCGGATGGGAAGACTGGTTCGGACATTCAAAAGAATTCGTTTTTGATTTCATTACCCCTTACCCGGATTTCGACATCAAAATGCTGAACGATTACGCTCACTCCAAAGGAATCAAACTGATCATGCACCACGAAACTTCAGGATCTGCAACAAACTACGAAAGATGGTCCGATAAAGCATTTCAGTTAATGAATAAATATGGATACGATGCCGTGAAAACAGGATATGTAGGCGATATTATTCCAAGAGGTGAGCATCATTATTCGCAGTGGACGATCAACCATTATTACAGAATTGCTGAAAAAGCAAATGAATATAAGATCATGATCAACTCCCACGAATCCGTACGTCCAACAGGAGAAAGCCGTACCTATCCGAATTATATCTCTGCGGAAGCAGCCCGGGGAACAGAGTACGAAGCATTCGGAGGAAACAAGCCGGATCACCAGACCGTTCTTCCGTTTACAAGATGGATGGGTGGATCTATGGATTATACCCCGGGAATTTTCCAGACCAAACTGGATTACTACTTCCCCGGAGACAAACGTTTCGTAAAAACTACACTGGTAAAACAGCTTGCTCTTTACGTAACGATGTATATGCCTCTTCAGATGGCCGCTGATCTTCCTGAGAACTATAAAAAACACATGGATGCCTTCCAGTTCATTAAAGATGTAGCCGCAGACTGGGATGATACTAAAATTTTATCTGCGGAACCCGGAGATTATGTAATCACCGCCAGAAAAGCCAAAGGAACGGAAAACTGGTTTGTAGGAGGGATCACCGATGAGAATAAACGTGAGTATACCGTAGATTTCTCTTTCCTTGATAAAAACAAAAAATATGAGGCAACGATCTATGAAGACGGAAAAGATGCAGATTATATCGATAACCCTCAGAGTTATAATATCTACAAGAAACAGATTACAGGAAAATCTAAAATTAATTTCAAAATGGCAAGAAGCGGCGGTTTCGCAATTTCTATTAAACCTGTAAATTAAATTTAAAATTCATATGTTTGTTATGCCCCGGCTCTTTACACATTGGGAAAATGGGCCGGGGCATTTATTTTAATGACTGATAACCGAATGAAAAAAAGTCTTTTACTGATCCTTTTGATCAGCTGCTGTTCCGTTTTTGGGCAGGGAAGAAAAAATATAGCTGCATTTGAACTGGCAGGACATTCAGAAGCTCTGTTTTCCGCCAATTATGAGAGAATGTTCTATCTGAGTGAAAGAAACAACCTCCTTTATTCCCTGAGAGCGGGAATAGGAAGAACTCCCGGCTATGATGTGCATGGAGAACACTTTAAAGGAGTAACCACGGTGCCTGTTGTGTTCAGTGTGCTGTATGGAGAAAAACATTTCTTACAAATGGGGCTGGGATATACGGCTTTATTCAGTGAAGACTTTATTGATACCTCGTTAAATCCCAATGTGGTATATAAAAAATTTCAGTCGGATGTTTCTTTAAGTCTCGGATACAGGCTTATGCTGGATACGGGGCTTGTGTGCCAGGCTTATCCGATGATTGTATTTAAAGACAATCCGCAAAAGAAATTTGCCTTTTCATTTGGTGTAGGGATAGGTTATTCCTTTTAATCTTTTATTGAACTGATAAAGCCGTTTGAGCTTTTCAGATGAGTTATACAGATCATGGGATATAAAAATAAATCTGCTCAATCTGCCAGATCCGCGAGACAATAAAAATTCGTGCATCCGTGGCCATATAAATAATACGACAGCCTGAAAGGTTTATTATTAAAAAATGAATACTGTTATGAAAAAAATATACATTGTTTCAGCACTGACGATTGCTGTTGCAGCATTTTCACAAAAACCGCTCGAAAAAGTAGAACCCGCTTTCTGGTGGAAAGGAATGAAAAACCCGGAACTTCAGATTCTGGTATACGGAAAAGACGTTGCTAATCATCAGATTGAATTATCAGACGGTGTAAAGGTGAAAGATATTCAGAAAACAGACAATCCGAATTATGCCTTCGTTACGGTTAATACCAATGAAATCAATGTTCCGAAATTTACCATCAACATTAAAAACGGGCAGCAGAATCTGGGATCATATACCTATGAACTGAAACAGAGAAACCCGGGATCAGCAGACCGTGAATCCTTCACCTCAAAAGATGTGATGTATCTCATTATGCCGGACCGTTTTGCCAATGGTGATGAAAGCAACGATTCCCAGCCGGATCTTACAGAAAAAGCAGACCGGAAACTTCCTAACGGAAGACATGGGGGCGATTTAAAAGGGATTATTAAAAATATCGGTTATATTCAGAATCTGGGAGCTACGGCTGTATGGCTGACTCCGGTCAATGAGGATAACGAAAAAGTATATTCTTACCACGGATACGCTCAGACTGACCTTTATAAAATAGACGGAAGATTCGGAACCAACGAAGATTACAGAGAGCTTTCCCGTGAACTGAACAAAAGGAAAATGATGCTGGTGATGGATTATGTTACCAATCACTGGGGCGTTTCCCACTGGATGATCAAAGATCTGCCTGCCAAAGACTGGATCCATTGGTTCAATGATGGCGAAAACGGATTTAAGAGGTCCAATTATAAAACAACCACCCAGTTTGATACCAACGCATCAGAAATTGATAAAAAATACGCCCTGGATGGATGGTTTGACAAAACAATGCCGGATCTCAACCAGAAAAACCCATTAGTGCTGAAATATTTAACCCAAAATGCCATCTGGTGGATTGAATATGCCGAATTGGGAGGTTTCCGTGTAGATACCTATCCATACAACGATAAAGAAGCAATGGCTGCCTGGGCAAAAGCAATTACCGATGAATATCCTAAGTTTAACATTGTAGGTGAGTCATGGCTTTACACGGCAGGCCAGATCTCAGCATGGCAGAAGAACTCTAAAACCGGGGAAGCGGCAGGGTATAACTCCAATCTCCCTTCCGTAATGGATTTCATGCTGTTTAGTGATATGCCGAAAGCATTTAAAGAAAAAGAAAGTTGGGACAGCGGAATGATCAAAATCTACAATTCGTTTACCAGCGACTTTTTATATCCGGATATCAACAATATCCTGGTCTTCTTCGAAAATCATGATACCGAACGCTGGAACGAGATCTTCAAAGGAGATCCGAAAGCCTATAAAATGGCATTGACCCTCATTTCTACCACTCGTGGAATCCCACAGATCTATTACGGCTCAGAGATAGGAATGAAAGGGAATAAGAAAAAAGGAGGCGATGCAGACATCCGCAGAGACTTTCCGGGAGGCTGGAAATCCGATAAGCAAAATGCATTCAATCCGTCAGAACAGACCTCTGAACAGAAAGAATTCTATCAGTTTACACAGAAATTATTAAACTGGAGAAAAGGAAAAGACGTCATTCATACCGGGAAAACTAAAAATTACGTTCCTAAAGACGGTGTTTTTACCTATTTCAGATACAATGATAAGGAAAGTGTAATGGTCATCATCAATAACAGTAAAAAAGATCAGACCGTAGACTTAAAATATTTTGAAGAATCCCTCAAAGGATTTTCCAAAGGGAAAGAAATTATTTCGGGAATGGAACTGAATTTAAAGAATACCACAACAATTCCTGCCAAAACTTCGTTTATTATTGAACTTGAAAAATAAGTAATATCTATGAAAAAATTAATAGCTGCCTATACACTGCTCCTGTTTTTATCAGGATTCTCAATATTTTCAGCACAATCTGTCAAGACATTTGAAAAAGAAAAATCAGCGATCAGTACGATGCTTGACGGTTTTAACACCGCCGCTGCTAAAGCCGATTTCAACACCTATTTCAGTTATTTTGCCGATGAATCCACCTTTATCGGAACCGATGCTACCGAAGTTTGGGATAAAAAAGCTTTCATGGTTTGGGCAAAACCTTATTTTGACAAAAAGAAAACCTGGAATTTTACCGCCCTGAAAAGAAACATCTATTTCAGCAAAGACGGAAAACTGGCATGGTTTGATGAACTGCTCAATACCCAGATGAAGATCTGCAGAGGGTCTGGAGTGGTAGAAAAGATCAATGGCAGCTGGAAAGTAAAACAGTATGTTCTTTCCATGACGGTTCCCAATGATGTAGTAGATAAAGTCGTTGCTGAAAAAACAGCTATTGAAGATGTGTTGATACAAGAATTAAAGAAATAAAGATGAAGACTTCTCATAATACGGGTTCAAAAAAAATAAAACCTAACCTTTCCATGCTCCAGATCATCAATATGAGCATGGGGTTTCTGGGAATCCAGATGGCATTCGGATTGCAAAACGGAAATGCAAGCCGTATTCTGGCCAATCTGGGAGCAGATGTTCATGAATTATCCTGGTTCTGGCTGGTCGCCCCGATTACAGGTCTTATCGTTCAGCCCATTATCGGGCATATGGGAGATAATACCTGGAGTCCGTTGGGAAGAAGAAAACCTTACTTTTTAATCGGTGCGATTCTGTGTGCCATAGGATTGGTACTGCTTCCCAATGCAGCATCTGTAACCAGTATGTTTGCTGCCAGCGCACTTTTACTGGCCGTTATCTTTCTGGCCATGATGGATGCTTCCGTGAATATTGCCATGGAACCTTTCCGGGCATTGGTAGGAGATATGCTGCCAAAACACCAGGGAACTGTTGGGTTTTCCGTGCAGACCATTCTGATCGGATTTGGTGCCGTACTCGGTTCCTATCTGCCGGACTGGCTGACCCAACTTGGCGTTTCCAATGTCGCTCCAAAAGGATTTGTGGCGGATAATGTGATTTATTCCTTTTATGCAGGAGCAGTATTGCTTCTCATCTCCATTTTGTATACCATTGTTACCACCAGAGAATATTCTCCGCAGGAATTTGCAGAATTTGAAGAAGAAGGTGTAGAAACAGAGAAAGTACATTCTAAGTTCTCTGACATATTCAAAGATTTTGCAGCGATCCCTGCACAGATGAAAAAGCTGGGGATTGTTCAGTTTTTCTCATGGTTTGCCCTGTTTACTATGTGGGTGTTTACCACGAGTGCCCTGGCTACCCATCATATGGGACTTTCTCCTGAAGATACCCATTCCAAAGCATTCAACGATGCCGGAGACCTTACCGGGAAACTGTTCGGAATGTACAATCTCTGGGCTATTCCATTTGCATTTTTACTGACTCCTATTGCAAAATGGATCGGGAAAAAACAAACCCACGCCTTAGCTTTATTATGCGGAGGATTAGGATTGATCTCTATGTATTTCATTAAAAACATCGATCACCTGTGGATCTCCATGATCGGATTAGGATTTGCCTGGGCCAGTATCCTGGCCATGCCTTATGCCATGCTGATCGAAGTAATTCCGCAAAAGAAAATGGGTGTTTATATGGGAATATTCAATTTCTTCATTGTGATTCCGCAGATCATCAACGGATTATTAGGAGGCCCTATTGTAAGCAGTATCTTTGGCAAACAGGCAATGGATTATGTTGTTGTAGGCGGTATATGTATGTTAATTGGCGCTGTGGTAACCATGATCTTTGTTAAATCAGAAGACGAAACCCCAAAAGAAATACAGGAAGAAATCCAACAGGTACATTTTTAGAAATCCACAGGTTCAATAAATTAAGAAACTGAAAAACAGGATTACAAAAACCACGTGTCATTTAAAAGAATGCAGACTTTATTCAATAGAAGCGGGCTGAAGCCCGCTTCGTTTTAATGAAATAAAAAGAAAAAAAATGCAAGAAAACGAATTGAATGAAATTGATTATCTCGGGTATACGAAGGAAGAATTGGCTGAATATGATAAACACGTGAATTTCTATTATACAAATATCATTAATTCATTAATCCTTTATACTTATAATGTAAAGCAGCTGGATAAAATGGCTCCGATTTTAATAGATCCCCTGACTGAATTATATGAAGAGCTGGATTATGCATTTTTACCGGTCTTGTTTGAAACTGTCTTTAGAACTAAATTGATTGATGAGTCTTTAAGATCAGAACTTTTACTATTTAAAAAGAAAGTGGATGACATTCCTGTTGAGATCTGGAATTGGGATCTTTTGGATACCCATGAGATTTGGAAGAAGATAAGATTTGATGCCGAAATACTTTTAAATAATCTAAATATAAAAACAAGAGATTATAATACAGATTATACTACTATCATCTTTAAATAAACTCAGCCATCAGTAGTTATCTGGAAAATCTACAATTTTCACCTACATAAAATAAAAAAAATCTGTATAATCTGCTGGATCAACGAGAATTTAAAACCATAAAATTTGTGAAATTCGTGGGATCTGTGGGAAATTTAGTATGCACTGTAACTATCATGTATTTTTTGGAACGCAAAGCCTCAGCTTTTTGTACATATTTTAGGAAGCAAAGAGTAGAATCAACGGAGTTGATTCGATGAAGCGATGGATTAGCCTTCGGCAATTTAATTAGTCGAAACTCTAAAAACCTACTGGAAATCTTGGATTTTCTTGCGCCTTAAAAGCAGCATAATGGTTAAAAATCTTTACGCCTCCTTTGCGATTTCTCCAACAAAAAGTACCCAAACAATCTGCTCGATCTGCCGGATCTGCGAGAGATAAATATTTAAAAGAAGTTAAATCAGAAGACCAAACCCCAAAAGAAATACAGGAAGAAATCCAACAGGTACATTTTTAGAAAACCACAGGTTCAGTAAATAATGAAACTGAAAAACAGGATTACAAAAACCACCTGTCATTTAAAAGAATGCAGACTTTATTCAATAGAAGCGGGCTGAAGCCCGCTTCGTTTTATCTAAACCCAAAGAATAAGAAAACCAATATTGAGCCAAAAAACGGCATTACCAAAACCGTCTGCCATTCAAAATATGCAGAATTTATTCAATAGGAGCGGGTTTCAGCCCGCTTTCAATTTTATCCCATCACCCTTCACAACCTTTCTTAACCTACATCAACACATTTCATCCCCCATATCCCGTACATTTGTACCATAAATAATCACAGTATGAAAACAGTATATCATAAAGCAGATTCAAGAGGCCATGCCGACCACGGATGGCTGAACAGTTACCACACATTCAGTTTTGCCAATTATCAGAACAGAGACAGAACGAATTTTGGAGTATTAAGAGTATTGAATGACGATACCGTTACCCAGGGAATGGGATTCGGAACACACCCGCACAGAGATATGGAAATTATTTCAATTCCTCTGGAAGGAGATCTGGAACACAAAGATTCAATGGGGACTACGGCGGTTATTAAAAAAGGAGAGATCCAGGTGATGAGTGCCGGAACCGGAGTAATGCACAGCGAATATAACAAGAATAAAGATGTTCCGGTGAAATTCTTACAGATCTGGGTTTTCCCGAAAGAACTGAACGTAGAACCTAGATACGACCAGAAAAGCATCAAAGAAGGGGAAAAGATCAACGGATTCCAGCAGATCTTATCTCCCAATAAAAATGATGACGGAGTATGGATCCACCAGGATGCATGGTTTAATATCGCCAACTTTAAAAAAGGAAACGGCAAGAACTATATGCTCAACAAAAAAGGCAACGGAGTTTATGCTTTCGTTTTAAAAGGAAGTGCCAAAGTAGGAGACAGAATCTTAAATGAAAGAGACGGACTTGGAATCTGGGATACCCAGAGTTTCAATATTGAAGCAGAGGAAGATACCGAGATCCTCTTGATGGAAGTACCAATGGAACTGCCGGCTTATTTAAAATAATTCAATAATTATTGGTCATTTCCTGAGCAAAATCTGTTCAGGAAAAAGACCGTTAATAATAAAAAACTTCGCGATATTTGCGATACAAAATAATACATACCTTAAAAATATAAACAATAATGAAAGTTTTAGCAATAGCAGGAAGCAATTCAGAAGCTTCAATGAACAGACAGCTGGTAGCCTATGCAGCATCCATGTTTAAAAATGCAGAAGTAGAAGTAATAGACCTTAACCCTTTTGAAATGCCGATTTATAAACATGAAAGAGAATTGGCAGGCGGTGTACCTCAGGAAGCTCACGATTTTGCATCGAAAATTGACGGGGCCAATCTGCTTTTGGTTGCATTACCGGAACACAACGGAACCTATTCCACAGCATTCAAAAACGTGTTCGACTGGGTGTCCAGAATCAAAGACAGAACCGTATGGAATGAAGTGCCGATGCTATTGATGTCAACATCCCCGGGTGGAAGAGGCGGAGCCGGAGTTTTAGAAGCTGCAGCGAAGCGTTTCCCTTTCCACGGAGGAAATATTGTAGAAACTTTTTCACTGCCTTTCTTCAATGATAACTTCGATAAAGCAGAGCAGAAAATTTCCAATGAAGAGAAAAACACTGAATTAAAGGAGAAAATCACAAAGATTGCGGCTATCGAAACCATCCTTGAAAAATAGAATTTGAAAATTCATTTAAAATTACTATTTTTGCAAAAAGAAAAGAGATGAAAATTCAGACCACTTTTAAAGAATGTTTTCCAAAGAAAGGGAAAACTGTGGGCTCTGAAATTCTGAGATAAAATAACGGCCGATAATCTACCAAGATTGTCGGCTTTTTTATTTTCTGAATCTTGAAATAAAAAGTAAAATATAAAAGGGAAATGGATCAATATACCGATGTAATAAAATGCCAGTTTTCCGGGTTCCAGAGTTAGGCTATTGTTACATTGTTAAACTGATATATTGTTACATTATTTAAATTATTAAACATGAGCAACACTTACAAATCAGCAGGAGTAGACAAAGAAGAAGGGTACAAAACGGTTGATAAGATCAAAAAAGCAGTAGGCGAAACCCACAATTCCAATGTACTGAACCACCTGGGAAGCTTTGGAGCTTTCTATGAGATCGGAGGATACAGAAATCCTGTACTGGTTTCAGGAACAGACGGAGTGGGCACAAAACTCAAAGTAGCTTTGGATACCAAAAAGTACGACTCTATCGGGGTTGACTGTTTTGCCATGTGTGCCAATGATATTCTGTGCCACGGTGCAAAACCATTGTTCTTCTTAGATTATCTGGCTTGCGGTAAATTGGATTCTGAAATCGCTGCTGAGATCGTTTTAGGAATGGTAAAAGCTTGTAAAGACAACAACTGTGCATTAATCGGTGGGGAAACTGCTGAAATGCCGGGAATGTACCAGCCTGGAGATTATGACGTTGCAGGATTCTGCGTAGGAATTGTAGAAAAAGATGAGATCATCGACGGTTCCAAAATCAAAGCAGGAAATAAGATCATTGCCCTTCCAAGCTCAGGATTCCATTCCAATGGATTCTCTTTAGTAAGAAAAGTATTCCCGGACTTTGAAGAGGAGTTTGAAGGAAAACCACTATACGAAACCCTTTTAGTGCCTACAAGACTTTATTTTAAAGATATTCATAAGGTTATTGAAGAAATAAAAGTAAGCGGAATTGCTCACATCACAGGAGGCGGACTTTACGAAAACGTTCCGAGAATTATTCCTGCAGGATTATGTGCTTCCATCGATGCTTCCAGAATCAGAATTCCAAGTGTAATGCTTGAACTGGAAAAAAGAGGAGGAGTAGCCCGTGAAGAAATGTTCGGAACTTTCAATATGGGAGTAGGAATGATCATCGTAGTAGATGCTGAACACGCTGAAAAAGTACTTCACCTTTTGGATGATGCCTACGAAATCGGAGAGATCACAGAAGGCGCAGAGAAAATTAATTTATCAATATAACAGAACAATATAACAGTGTACAGATGTACCGGTAAAATCATTGCTACATTGCTAAACTGATACATTGTTACATTATTAATATGAAAAACATCGTTGTACTTGTTTCCGGCTCAGGAACCAATCTTCAGAGAATCATTGATACCATTGAGGCAGGTGAAATAGAAAATGCAAAGGTATCTTTGGTCGTTGCAGACAGAGAATGTTACGGACTGGAAAGAGCAAAGAATCATAATATAAAAACTTTACTGATTCCCAGAGGAAAGAATTTCAGCAGTGAACTGGCGAAAGTAATCCCGGCAGATACAGACCTGATCGTTTTGGCAGGATTTTTATCCATTCTGAAACCTGAATTCTGTGAAAACTGGAACGGAAAAATTATTAATATCCATCCGGCATTGCTGCCGAAATTCGGAGGAAAAGGAATGTGGGGGATGAATGTTCACAACGCCGTTATTGAAGCAGGAGAAAAAGAAAGCGGAGCAACAGTACATTTTGTAACCCCGGGAATTGATGAAGGAGAAGCTGTTCTTCAAAAATCCTTTGAAGTAACAGCAGATGATACCCCGGAAACATTGGCACAGAAAGTCCACCAGATTGAATATGAGATATTTCCATTAGCCATTAATAAGGTCCTGGGAAACAAATAATGTAACAATCTGATAATGTACCAATCATTTATTGTTACATTGTTAAACTGATACACTGCTACATTAGCAAAAATCTAAGTAAAATAAAAATAAGTCCGGAGGTGAAAGAACCGGCTACAGTTTGAAATAGCTGTAAAAAGTAAAAATTGAAAGTCCCGGAAGGGCGGTTGAAAACAGGCATAGGACAGAATCCTATGAAAAAATCGAAAGTAAAATGAGTAAAAAGAGAGTTTTAATCAGTGTCTCAGACAAAAGCGGATTAATTGAATTTGCACAGTTTTTAGAAAACCAAAATTATGAATTGATCTCCACCGGAGGAACATTCAAGCATTTGAAAGACGCTGGCTTAAATCCCATTCAGATTGATGAGGTAACCAACTTCCCTGAAATGCTGGACGGAAGAGTGAAAACCCTTCACCCGAAAGTTCACGGAGGACTTTTAGCCGTACGTGCCAATGAAGAGCACATGAAAACAGTTCAGGAACACGGAATTGGTCTGATCGATATGGTGATCGTAAACCTTTACCCTTTCTTTGAAAACGTAAACAAAGATATTTCTTTACACGAAAAAGTAGAGTTTATCGACATCGGAGGCCCGTCAATGCTTCGTTCAGCAGCAAAAAACTTCGATTCTGTTACCGTAATTACCGATGTTGAAGATTATGCCGCGGTAAAACTGGAAATGGAACAGAACGGTGACACGTACATCGAAACCCGTAAAAAGCTGGCAGGAAAAGTATTCAACCTTACTTCTGCCTATGATGCGGCTATTTCAAGAATGCTTTTAGAAGAAGACTATCCGGCTTATCTCAATGCTTCCTACAAAAAAGTGGCAGACCTCAGATACGGTGAAAACCCTCATCAGACAGCTGCTTACTACGTTTCTACTTTCGAGAACGGAGCCATGAAAGACTTCGAGCAGCTTGGCGGAAAAGAACTTTCCTTCAACAACCTTCGGGATATGGATCTTTGCTGGAAAGTAGTGAATGAATTCAAAGAAGAAATGGCTTGTTGTGCAGTAAAACATTCAACCCCTTGCGGAGTAGCGATTGGTACTTCAGCACTGGAAACCTATCAGAAAACTTTCGAATGTGATCCGGTTTCCATCTTTGGCGGAATTGTTGCAATGAATTACACCATTGATGCTGTTACAGCTGAAGAGCTAAACAAAACATTCCTTGAAATTGTGATGGCTCCTGATTTTGATGAAGAAGCACTGGAAATTTTAAGAAAAAAGAAAAACCTCAGAATCATTAAGATCGTAAACCCTGTTTCCGATAAGCAGACCTGGGTGAAAGTGGATGGAGGAATCCTGGTTCAGGATAACGACACTCATTTCTCTGACGACATCAAAGTAGTTACAGAAGTACAGCCAACGGAAGAACAGAAAAAAGCATTACTTTTCTCCCAGAGAGTAGTAAAATACGTAAAGTCAAATGCGATTGTGGTTTCCAACGGAATCCAGGCTTTCGGAATCGGAGGCGGACAGGTCAACAGAATCTGGGCAACACAGCAGGCGATTGAAAGAGCAAAAGAGAAATTCTCCGGAGATCTTGTACTCGCTTCTGATGCGTTTTTCCCTTTCCGTGACGTAGTGGATTTCTGCGCTCAGGAGGGAATCAAAGCAATCATCCAGCCGGGGGGAAGTGTAAAAGATCAGGATAGTGTAGAAGCTGCAAATGAGCACGGTATTCCAATGATGTTTACAGGAGTTAGACACTTTTTCCACTAATTAAAATAGAATTAAAAAATAATTAGAGATTGTATTTATAGCATCCAAAATTATATATTTGTAGAATAAGACTAGATAATAAATAAAGTATGAGAATATTAATCATAGGTGAAGGCGGTAGAGAATCTGCTCTGGCAGCAAAGCTTCAGAATGACCCGAGAATTTCTAAAATGTTTTTTGCCAACGGGAATGCTACTACCGATGTAATAGGGAAAAATGTTCATTTATCAGAAATCAAAGAACTTAGAGATTTCGCGATCAAAGAAAAGGTAGATCTTACGATTGTAGGTCCGGAAGCCCCTCTTGTAGCAGGTTTGAAGGATGAATTTAAAAAGCACGATCTGAAAGTTTTCGGTCCGACGCAAAAAGTGGCGAGTCTGGAAGGAAGTAAAGCTTTCTCTAAGAAATTCATGCAGACCTATGATATCAAAACAGCCAAAGCTGTGGTATTTGATTCATACAACGATGCTAAAGAATACGTTCAGAAACAGCAGTTTCCTTTAGTAATCAAGGCCAGCGGTCTTGCAGGAGGAAAAGGAGTAGTGATCTGTGATACGCTGGAAGAAGCAGAAGCAACAATCCACGACTTCATGATCAGAAGAATCTACGGTGATGCGGGAATCCGTTTGGTTATTGAAGAATATCTGCAGGGGTTTGAAGCTTCCATCATCGCATTTTCAAACGGTGAAAAACTTTTCCCTTGTATCGCAGCAAAAGATTATAAAAAAGCCGGAAACGGTGATACAGGTCCAAATACAGGAGGTATGGGATCAGTAGCGCCAAGCCCGGAATTTACACAGGAACACTACGCAGATTTCGAGAAGAATATTTTAGAGCCTACCATTAAAGGTCTTAAAGGAGAAGGATTCAGCTTCAAAGGAATCATTTTCTTCGGATTAATGGTTACCAAAAACGGAACTTACCTTCTTGAATACAACATGAGATTCGGAGATCCGGAAACTCAGGTACTGATGGCCCTTATGGAAAACAACCTTCTGGATGTGATCCAGGATTGTATGGAAGGAAAAGACATCGAACTTAAATTCAAAGACGAAAAAGCAGTATGTCTGGTAATGTGTTCAGGAGGATACCCGAGAAACATTGAAACAGGCTTTGAAATCTCTGGTGAAGATAAAGTGAAGCACAGCAGACTTTTATATGCAGGTGCCATCAGAAGAGGAGACAAAGTGGTTTCAAACGGTGGAAGAGTACTGAATATTGTAGCTACTGGAGCTACTTACGATGAAGCCCGCAAGAAAGTGTATGAAGACGCAGGTCATGTACACTTCGACTACGGTTTTTACAGAGAAGACATCGGAAAATTTTAATAAAAATCACGAAAAAAGATTTGGATCACTTCCAAGTCTTTTTTTGTAAAACATTTATCAATCAGAAGTTAGAAGCAAAAGGCTAAAAGCTGTAAGCCGGAAGCCAAAAGTTCTATCATTTTATCAATCATCATTTATCAATTATCAAAAATGAACAACGGTATTATTATCTTAGATTTCGGATCCCAGTACAACCAGCTTATCGGAAGAAGAATCCGTGAAATGGGCGTATACTCTGAAATCTTACCTTACAATACACCTTTACAAGATATTTTAGCAAAACAGCCTAAAGGAATCATCCTTTCAGGAGGACCAAGTTCTGTGAATGCAGAAAATGCCCACCTGGTAGAAAAAGCATTATACGAGCAGGGAGTTCCGGTTCTTGGAATCTGCTACGGAATGCAGATGACAGCTCATCTTTTAGGGGGGAAAGTAAACAAAGGGGAAAAAGGAGAATATGGTAAGGCAAATCTGGAGATCGTTAAAGAAAGCTCTTTACTGAAAGGAGTTACTCAGAATTCTGTGGTGTGGATGAGCCATTTTGATGAAGTAGGAGAATTGCCGGCAGGTTTCGAGCTGAATGCCAGATCAGGCGTAATTGCTTCCATCTCTAACGAAGAAAGTAAAATCTACTGTGTTCAGTTCCACCCGGAGGTTTCCCATACCGAAGAAGGTGGCAAAATGCTTGAAAATTTCGTTTTCGGAATCTGTAATGCAGAGAAAAACTGGAAACTGACCAATTATATTGAAAAAACAGTTGAAGAAATCCGTGAGAAAGTAGGAGACAACAAAGTAATCCTGGGACTTTCCGGAGGAGTAGATTCTTCAGTAGCTGCGGTTCTGATCCATAAGGCAATCGGTGATCAGCTGACCTGTATCTTTGTAGACACAGGATTATTGAGAAAAGATGAGGGCAAAAAAGTAATGGATCAGTATGGCGAACATTTCCATATGAACATCAAAATGGTAGACGCTAAAGAAAGATTCCTTTCCAAGCTGGCCGGAGTAGACGATCCTGAAGCAAAAAGAAAGATCATCGGAAATGAATTCATCCACGTATTCGACGAAGAATCCCATAAAATTGAAGGCGCTAAATTCCTGGCTCAGGGAACCATTTACCCGGACGTGATCGAAAGCCAGTCGGTAAACGGACCATCTGCGGTGATCAAGTCTCACCACAATGTGGGAGGACTTCCTGAAGATATGGAATTCGAGCTGTTAGAACCGTTAAGAGAGCTTTTCAAGGATGAAGTAAGAAGAGTTGGAGAAGAATTAGGTATTCCTCACCACCTGGTATACAGACACCCGTTCCCTGGTCCGGGATTAGGAATCAGAGTACTGGGAGCCGTAGATGCCGAAAAAGTAAGAATTCTTCAGGAAGCAGATGATATCTTCATCGAAGAACTGTATAAAAACGATCTTTACGAAAAAGTATCTCAGGCTTTCGTAGTCCTTCTTCCTGTAAAATCGGTAGGAGTAATGGGAGACGAAAGAACTTACGAATACACAGCAGTCGTTCGTTCTGCCAACACCATCGATTTCATGACCGCAACGTGGAGCAGACTTCCTTACGAGTTCCTGGATACCGTTTCCAGCAGAATCATCAATGAAGTAAGAGGAATCAACAGAGTAGCTTACGATATTTCAAGCAAACCGCCTGCAACCATTGAGTGGGAATAATTTTGACTTGAACAGAGAATATAAATCCTGCCCGCTTGGGTGGGATTTCTTATTAGGTATTATTGAAATAAAATAGAATCAGTCACAAAATTTGAAAATAATAGGGGTTGCTGGATTGACTTAGGAAGCAGGAGCGTTAAAAAAAATTGAGGTTGAATCCGTTAAAAAATTTCCACTGTTTGAGCATGGCTTGGATTTAGAGCCGAAGAAGAACCTTTTGATCCATGCGAGCTTGGAAATTTTAGAAGTCAATCTCAATTTTTAGCGGATGATTCCAGTCTTGAATTTTGTATACTTTTTTTAAGAAAAAGTATAGAGACTTTTAAAATTTTATATTTTTCAAGTTTGCAAAAAAAATCATGCAAAGTTGATGAATAATTCCGCTTTAGTTTGAGTGGGCAAAGTGAAGCGACTTGGTCGCTGATGAAACGGTATGCTTATCCACACGCTTCGACGAATCAGCGAAGTTGATTCTATCCTTTGCACCCTAAAATATCCATAATGAAGTTAAATCTTTGCGTTACAAAAACACATTATCAGTACATTATTATCTGATTCAAAAAATACTTAAAGTCTATGATTTAGATAAAAATTTGAATGTCATAAAAAAATCAAATTTAGAAATTTTAAACAGGCTCTAATGAGATAAAATAATTCTAAGCTTTTAAACCTGAATCATAAATTGTACAATAGGGCACCTAAATTGATATAAATGATAGGAGAAGTACCTTTATATAAAGATTTAAATAAAATATTTTCCCTAAATTTAAGTAAAATTACATCAAATGCAAATAGAAACAAGGCCCCTGAGTGTTCAGGATTATGAAGAGCTGGCAGAAACGATGAAAAGGGCTTATCCGCAGATGTCGGAGTCCATATGGTCTAAAAAAAGCATTGAAAAGCTTACCCGGATGTTTCCGAAAGGGCAGATCTGTATTACCGTAGACGGAAAACTGGCCGCCGTAGCACTTTCAATTATTGTTAATTACGAAGAATTCGGAGACGATCATACGTATAGTGATATTACAGGAAACTATACTTTCAATACCCATTCCGACACCGGAAATGTTCTGTACGGAATAGAAGTGTTTGTAGATCCTGAATTCCGTGAACTGCGTCTCGGAAGAAGACTGTATGATGCCCGGAAAGAACTTTGCGAACTGCTGAACCTGAAATCCATCGTTCTGGGCGGCAGAATCCCGAGTTACCATAAATACAGCCATGAGTTTTCTCCAAGAGAATATATACGTAAGGTAAGAGATAAGGAAATTTATGATCCCGTATTGTCTTTCCAGCTTTCCAATAATTTCCTGCCGATCAGAGTTCTGAAAAAATACCTTCCGGAAGATGAAGCATCAAGAGAAAATGCGGTTCTTCTTCAGTGGAATAATATTTATTACAGCAAACGCCCGAATACCATGCAGGACAGTATCATCCGTCTGGGATTGGTACAGTGGCAGATGAGGCATTTCAAAGATATTGAAGCGTTTTACGAACAGGTAGAATTTTTTGTGAATGTGATGGGAGATTACAAATCAGACTTTGTCCTTTTCCCGGAACTGTTCAATACACCGTTGCTGGCTCCTTTCAACAACCTGTCGGAAAGAGACAGTATGATAGAGCTGGCCAAGCTTACCGATCAGATCAAAGACAGGATCTCAGAACTGGCCATCAGCTATAACGTGAATATTATTTCCGGAAGCATGCCTGTCTTTGAAAACAACGAACTGTATAATGTAAGCTATCTCCTTCACCGTGACGGGCGTATGGATGAATACAGAAAAATTCATATCACTCCGAATGAAAAGAGATATTACGGAATGAAAGGCGGCAGTGAAATTAAAGTATTCGACACCGATTGCGGAAAAATAGGACTGGTGATCTGCTATGACGTAGAATTCCCGGAATTACCAAGAATTTTGGCAGATCAGGGAATGAAAATCCTTTTTGTTCCTTACCTTACCGATACCCAGAATGCCTATATGAGAGTCCGCCACTGTGCCGCGGCAAGAGCGATAGAAAATGAATGTTACGTAGCCATTGCAGGCTGTGTAGGAAACCTTCCGAAGGTGAATAATATGGACATTCAGTTCGGGCAGGCCGCCGTATTTACCCCTTCAGATTTTGCATTTCCATCCAATGCCGTAAAAGGAGAAGCAACCCCTAATACAGAAATGACCCTGATCGTGGATGTAGACCTCAATCTGCTGAAAGACCTTCATCACAACGGTTCCGTTCAGGTAATGAAAGACAGAAGGAAAGACCTTTACGATACCCATCTGAAATAACAAGAACCGTTATAATATTTAAAAACCACCTCGACAAAGGTGGTTTTGTTATCATACCATGAGTCAGTTTCCTAAGTAACACCAGCGGATCTATTAACCTGTTTCGCTCTAAAACCTTGTATTTCAAAAATAAGCGAAGCGGCTTTGTTTATCTGCTTTTATTGATCTTTGTGTGACTTTGCGATTAATAAAAATACGCCCCACCTTTTAAGATTCTATGTTTTTCTAAACCTAACAGGTCTCTGAGACCTGTTAGGTTTTGGATTCCTGCAAAAATAAATCACAGTTAATCAGGAAAATATAATCATTGCATTACAGAATGAAAAATTAGAGGAAGAAATGCTAATTGGTTTAGACTTTAAAACTAATGCGGTTAATCCAGATCTGCTCACGGTCTCTGCTATTCTCAAAGTTCTTCAGCATAAATTCCCGGTCATATTTTACTTTCTTATTGAAATATAATTTCCCATTGACAAAAACTTTAATCTTCTTATCAGGATCAATCATTTCCGGAGAAATACTAATGGAAAAAGCACCGATGCGTGAAGTTTCAATCCGGAAAACATTCTGAGCATATTCAGCCTTTATTTTTCCTGATTTTCTTGGGAAATCAAAAGCATTTTTATCTGTATTTTCAACAACCAGACTGTCATTTTTATCATATTTCAGCCATTTTGTGATCTTGAAGTTCAGATTTTTATGCCATACCGCAGCCGATCGGAGCGTATCCCGTTTTATATCGGATAACCAGTCAATTGTTCCGTACCTTTCGTCATCAGATTCCCAGACAATTTCTTTGGGAAACGGATTTCTTTTCCGGTTTTTCATATCATTGAAAATAATCTCGTAAGCAGGTTCGGAGGCATTGTACATAGGAAATGAATGCGGAAATCCATTGTATCGGTATTCCTTATAATCGGCTTTTATTCCATGCATCATTTTTGTGAGATCGTCATTGGCATTAGTTGGATAATAGTAATCCTGATCTGTGGAAAAATTAATGAACGAACGGTTTTTTATATTTTCGATAAACGTTCCGCCGGTAAAAACTTTAGGATACGTATTCAGTCCGTAAAAGCCGGCAAACGGTGAAGGCTGCTTCATCAGATAAGAAAATGATCCGGTTGCTCCATTGGAATGTCCTGAAATATAAACCTTATTGTCATCAATATTGATCGTTTTTTTGATTTGCTTCAGGATTTCGGGAACCATGAAAAAACCATCATCAGAGGTCATCCAGTTGTAGACTTTGCTGGCTTGTGGGAAAACCAGGATCACATCATTTAAATCGGCATATTTGGTATAATACCTGTTCCAGCTACCGAGATTTTGCTGAGGGATCTGGAAGTCTGCTAAAGTACTGAAACGTACGGCTCCATGTAGAAAAAATAAAAGAGGATACTTTTTTTCGGGATTATAGGCTTTCGGCAAATGAACAAGATAGGAAGTCGTAGCAGAATCATTTATTTTGAATGAAACAGAATAATTCTGTTGTGCTTTGGGTAAAAACGGAGCATAGTTTTTTATCTGGCTGTACAATACATCAGCATTTTCCTTTTCATTAAAAGAATATTCTTTTACCTGGAAAAACTCGTCCTGAATTTTCTTTAAATTATTGTAAAACTCATTCTTATAAGGCACTGCACTTTGCTTCAGGGCTTTCCATCTTGGATCAGCCAGCAGGTTCTTATAGTCACTTTCAGACGATTCATCCTCAATATAGCTCCATCCCGGATAAGTGCTTTCCGTAGCTTTTATTTTAATAAGTGGGGTAAGATATTGGAAAGCTTTGTCATAGTTTTTCAGTTCCGAAGCAAGAACAGACGCATTATAAAGTCCCGTTTCGTCAATGCTGTCAGGATACATTCTGAAAGCCTCTTCATACAGGTTGAATGCCTTCTGGTAATCTGCTGCGTTTTCCGTTTCCTCCATAAGATCCGATGCCTTTTGGGTCAGGACTGAATAACTTTGCTGCCCGCTCATAAGAGACGCTGCCCAAATTAATCCCATTGTTAAATAATTTCTCATACATTAAAATCTGATGAGACAAAACTAGAGATAAAAAACCGGGGAAAATTGTAAAAATGGAACACATCAGGGAAGTAAATGCCAGAAAGTATCCTGGCTGCCTAAAACGGTTCCCTGATCAAAGAAATTCCTGGGTGAATTTTCTGTAAGGTTTTTATAGGCTTTGTTAAAATGCGACTGATCATTAAAATTAAATTCATAAGCCAGTTCCGTAAAACTCCTGTCCGGATTCTCAAACAGCTTCTCATTCACTGTTTTTCTGAAAAGGACAATTTCATGAAATTTTTTAACCGAGACTCCCAGATGAGCCTGAAAATTTCTGTTCAGATGCTGTCTGCTGATTCCTATCGTATCAGAAAGTTCAGTCACCGTAAAACTTTCACAATGGGTGAATATATACTGAATTGATTTTTCCAGAACAGAATTTTCAAAAGGAAAGAATCTCTTTTCTAAAAAAGAATCCAGCAAAAGGGTCAGCAATTCCGTATTTGTTGTCGAAAAAACTTTATTTAGTTCGTCCGGACTTAAGAATTCAAGATGGCTAAGACTCTTTGTAAAAGACAGGTTTCTGTAAAATTGCTGAACTCCCAAAGGATGGAATACAATGACGATTCTGTAAACTTCCCCATATTGCACAACGTTGAGAACCTTTTCGCGGATGGGAGTGAAGATCTGAAGCGTCTGAGCGGCCCCGTCAAAAGCAACATCCCCTTTTTCTGTTTGAATATGGGATTTATGAAAAGAAATAGTATTATTAAAGTGTGGAAAACACTGAAATGTATTGATGTTGTTGTCCGGCTTCAGATCCAGATAGTAATAATCAACATATTTTTTGATGACCGGGTTTTTCGGCTGGAAGGTTTCAAATCTTTCTTTCATATTTCAGTCTTCATTCTTATTCTAAAAGTCTGTTTTAAATTTTATTCAAAACTTTTATGTAATTAATTATTAGTTTTTTTTTATTGATGAAACTCAATAGATCATGTTTGAATTTATTTTTTTAAGTCTAAAAAAAATTAACGCAAAGTTGATGAATAATTCCGCTTCATTTTGAGTGGGTAAAGTGATGCGACTTCGTTGCTGATGAAGCTAACTGTTAAAACGCTCGCTTCATCGAATCAACGGAGTTGATTCTACTCTTTGCTTCCTAAAATCAACATTGCCTATAAATGAGCCTTTGCGTGACAAAAACACGTCATCAGATATATTATCTTTTAATCAAAAAAATACTTAAAGACTATGATTTAGACAAAAATTTGAATCCTATACAAAAAATCAAATTTAAAAATTTAAACACGCTCTAAAATAAATGCAATGTACAAAATAAAGAAATAAAAAAGAGCAGATCCAAATCTGCTCCGTATTTAAGATATTCTCATTTTTTTATACATACTTGGGGCATATCACAGCCGGGCATATCATTCCCGGACATCTTGGTCTTCCGTCATCAGGGCAGCACTTGTTGGAACAGTTTCCAATAATAATACCGCTTCCTGAAATGGTTTTCAATTGTTCTCTTGACAGTTTGCTGTTACGTAAATTTTTCATTTTTTAATATTTTATAGGTTAGTTGTTTGAATTGGTAGATATAAAGATATAAATTTTTAATAAATAATGAGATTTAAAGAAAATTTTCCGCATAATTGCTTCTGACCTCTGATGGGAACAATTTTTGGAGTAATTTGCACCTACTATTTAAAATTTATGTTTGATAAGCAGCAAAGAAAACTGAAAAGATCAGCCAGACTTATTTCCGTATTGAGTAAATACGGATTTAAAGACATGCTGGCAAGGATGAATACAGGCAATAAACAGGAACCGATCTCTTCACATCCTGATGATGTGGTATCAAAAGGAACGGTCTACGAAAGAATCAGACTTGTACTGGAAGAGCTGGGCCCCACATTCGTAAAACTTGGCCAGGCATTCAGTAACCGTGAAGACCTGCTGCCGCCGGAACTGATCCAGGAACTTCAGAAACTGCAGGATAAAGTGGAAACCGTGGACATGAATGTAGAGGAAATGCTGGAAAATGAATTCAATATTTCCGTCAGGGAACACTTCCTGGAAATTACCAGAGAACCTTTAGCCACCGCTTCCATAGCGCAGGTATATAAAGCCGTTCTGCTGGACGGCAGTCCTGTTATTTTAAAACTGAAAAAACCGGATGTACAGTCTGTGATTGAAGATGATCTGTTGCTGATCAAAGATATGGAAAAACTGGTGTCTGCCTATTCAGAGATAGGAGAGAAGCTCAATCTGAGGCAGGCTATTTCCACTTTTGAAAAATCCCTGCTGGAAGAAGTTTCCCTGATCAATGAGAAAAACAATATTCTGCAGTTCCGTCTGAATTTTAAAAACAATAAAGAAACCTATGTTCCGAAAGTCTATGAGGAGTTTTCCAATAACAATATTCTGTGTATGGAATTCATCGACGGGATCAAGGTCACGGATAAATCTGTACTTTTAGCCAATAACATTGATCCGGTAAAAGTTTCGGAAACCGGACTGAGGCTGTTTGTATCTCAAATCCTGGATTATGGTTTTTTCCATGCCGATCCGCATGCCGGAAATATCCTGGTGAAAAAGAACGGTAAAATAGTCTTCATCGATTTCGGTGCCGTAGGAAAGATCCAGCCGAATGATAAAGAGATCCTTGAAAATCTTATTGTGAGTTTTGTGGCCAAAAATCCGCATAAAATAGTCCGTTATCTCAAAAAAATGGCGGTCAGTTATGAGATTCCCGACGAAAGAAGATTTGAAAATGATGTGGAAGATATTCTCAATTTCGTACACAGTTCCTCGCTTCAGAATATCGATGTACAGGTGATCATCAATAAAATGAAAGATATTCTTACCCACAACAGGCTGTACATGCCGGATTATTTTTATCTGCTGTTTAAAGGGATCAGCCTGATAGAGGGGGTGGGAAGAAACATCAATCCGGATCTGGATATTGTAAAAAGCCTTCATCCTTACAGCCGGAAAATATTTACCAAAAAAATCAGCCCCAAGAATCTTTTAAAAACAGGGATGGACAGGATGATGAATTTCACCGATAATGTAGATGAAATCCCGAAAGAACTCCGCTCCGTTTTGCAGAAGCTGGATGAAAATAAATTCACCGTTTCCGGTGAGATCAAAAATATTGAAAAAACCAACCAGCTGATCAGGTCAAGTGTGATCAACCTGATTCTGGCGATGATCCTGGGAGCAAACATTGTTGCTACGGCCATTGTTTTTGTTTCGGAAGCAGGCCCCAGAATAGGAGAATTATCTCTGGTAGCGGTACTGGCCTTTATTTTTTCCGTATTGCTGATCATTATATTGCTGTTGAGAGTTGCAAGGAAATAACCATCATTTATGAAAAATATGAAAACATTTATTTTAACCGTCTTAACGTTTTGCAGTTCATTATTCATGGCTCAGGAAGTCGGAGAAAAACTTCAGGGAGATTTTGACGGAAACGGAACAAAAGAATATGCCTATGTAAAAGTAAGCGATTGTGAAGAAGAATGCGAAGGAAAGTGTGAAACCACCATTTATTTCAGCGATAAGAAGATAAAACCATTCGTTATTGCAACAGCGAACAGCGGAACCTTATACAATTTGGGAGACCTCAATAATGACGGTAAAGATGAGCTGGGCTTTTATCCTAACTGGTGTACCAGCTGCTGGCATGCGTTTTATGTATATACTTTAAGTAAAACGGGCTGGAAACCTTTGGTTCCTTCTATTTCCACTCACTGTTCCCAGTGGGAAGAAGATAAATTCCCGATAAAAAAAGATCCCAAGAAGAAAGGATATGTAATCATTACCTCAAGCAAATTTGAGGATGATGATATTAAAATAATCAGTAAAAGTGTCAAGCTTTAGAGGGGTAGCTTTTAACGCTTTGCGGATGGCTTCCGGCTTTTGCCGTGAACTTCCTGTCTCTGATTTCTGACTTCTAATTAAATGCCTATCTTTGCAGCATGGAAAAACTCACTTTTGCAGATTTTGACCTGCCGGTTAAAATTCTTGATGTTTTAGCGGATCTGGAATTATTTGAGCCTACTCCAATTCAGGAGAAGAGCTTAAAGCCGATACTTTCCGGAAGAGATGTAATGGGAATTGCCCAAACCGGAACCGGAAAAACACTGGCCTACCTTTTACCTGTTCTTAAAACCTGGAAATACAATAAAACAGGAAATCCTACGGTTTTAGTACTTGTCCCTACAAGAGAATTAGTGGTTCAGGTAACTGAAATTCTTGAGAAGCTTACAGAAAACATTACGGCAAGAGTGATCGGAATATATGGTGGAAAAAATATCAACACCCAGAAATTACTGTTCAATGACGGCTGTGATATTTTAGTGGGAACGCCGGGAAGGGTAATGGATCTTTCCATAGACAATGCCATTTCTCTGAAAGAAGTACAGAAGCTGATCATTGATGAATTTGATGAAATGCTTAATTTAGGGTTCAGACCACAGCTTACCCATATTTTTGAAATGATGAAAGAGAAGAGACAGAATATTCTTTTCTCGGCCACCATGACGGAAGCCGTAGATGAAATGCTGGATGAATATTTTGCCAGCCCTGTGGAAATTTCACTGGCTAAATCGGGAACACCGCTTGAAAAAATTGAGCAGACTGCCTATAAAGTTGAAAATTTCAATACGAAGATCAACCTTCTTGAACATTTACTGAAGAATAATGATGAAATGTCTAAGGTGCTGATCTTTAACAACAATAAAAAACATGCTGATCTGCTGTTTACCAAAATTGACGAACTTTTCCCGGAGCAGTTTGATGTGATCCACTCCAACAAATCTCAGAATTACAGGCTTAAAGCGATGAAAAGATTTGAAAATGAAGAGATCAGAGGATTGATTACCACCGACGTGATGGCAAGAGGTCTTGATATTTCGGATATTACCCATGTGATCAACTTTGAAACACCGGACATTCCCGAGCAGTATATTCACAGGATCGGTAGAACGGGTAGAGCGGATAAAGACGGTAAAGCCATTACCTTTGTGACGAAAAAAGAAGAGCCTCTGATTCTTGATATAGAGCTTTTAATGGATAAAGATCTTCATTTTAACGATTTCCCTGAAGGAGTGAAAATCAATCCTAAGAAGATAGCCTCTGAAGAAGAACATGTAGCCATGAAAAACCCTGCACCGGTAAAACTGAATGAAGGCGGAGGGGCATTTCATGAAAAGAAAGCCAAGAATACAAAAGAAAACTGGGGAGGGCCATCCAAAAGAAAAGCCCCAAAGAAATTTGGTGCCAACAGGGCTCAGCAGAAATCCATATCAAAATCAAAAAGAAAGAAATAATCATAAAAAGCTCCCTGTGGAGCTTTTTTTATTGTGTCTGGATATTGTTGTTTTTAAGAATCTCATTGAACTTATCCAGTTTATTTTCTGCTTTCATCTTGTTGTAGATAAAGCCTATTACAGCTTCTGCATCAGACCGGTAAGGAGACTTCTGTTCATTATAGATCCTGTATGCTTTACAAATATAATCCAGTGCTTTTTCATTATTATTCAGGTTGTTAAAATAAACCTGGCCCATGCCGTAGTATACTTCAGGATCTCCGGGGTATGCTTTATCCATCGCAGAATAAGCATCTATGGCCTTTTGGTACTCCTTTTTGTAAACATACGCAATCGCTATATTCTGTAACGGCATTTTGCCGGCTGGGTTGATGGCCAGAGATTTCTTATAGGCCTCAATAGATTTGTCATATTCTTCCAGTCTTCTGTAACAGATTCCTAAATTATCCCAGGCATAGGTGAACGTTGGGTCCTTCTTTACAGCCTTTTCATAATTTTTTACGGCTTCCTTCCAGTCTTCTTTTCTTGAAGCTTCCATGGCTTTGTTATAGAAATTCATGGCCTCTTCATCCTTTGAAAGATGATTAAGTTTGCTTTCAGCCGTATTTACAGCTTTTTTCAGACTGGCGCAGTTTCTTAAAAGATAACGTTCGATCTCATTATAGCTGTCCTTATACTGGTCAGAATTTTTGTCAGTATTTAAAGTAAGGTTTACCTGTTTTTTTCCGTCAACTTCAGGAGCTTTTTTAGAAAGTTCTTCAACACCGGATAGCAGTAAAGTCATCTGAAGCACTCCGGTCTGTTTATCGATACATTCATGGATGTCTTTGATGATGTCCTGCTTGTTCCGGTCAAATAAAGCAATAGAGTCCGTACATTTACATGCTTTATCCGAAAATTCCTTTACAAGCTTGCTTTTATCAGAGCTTTTTTGTGCAGATACAAAGGAAGACAGTAATACTGCGGTTAAAATGGTTATTCGTTTTTTTGTCATGGTTAAAAGTTATTGATGCAATATTATTTCGTGGTTTAAAATCAAAAACTTACCGGATACTTTAGTTTAAAAACATGGTTTTTACTTTTAATTCCGTTGTAGCAGTTAAATATTTTAAATCTGTTTTACTTTCTCATGAAGACCATCATTGGTATATCCGTGTTTTTTATCAGCAGTCATAATCTGGTTTTTATAAAACGGAAATAATGAAATATTTATTGTAGAAAAGCGTAGAATAAGTAATTACCGGGGAAGGCTTTTATTTAGAATAACCGTTTGAGAATTTATAAATCATTTTTTCAGATCTCTTCATCCTCATTCAGAAAATCCAGCTCATCATCTCCCTGTATATGATCGGGTGATATCCCCGGAGGATTGAAGAGTCCCCAGGTATCCACAATATAATGCCGGGCATTAAAAGTTGCAATCCAGTCGATGAACAGAAGCCGGAAATCCTCTATCAGACTGCGGATGATCTTATAATATTGCGCATCGGAAAAGCCCAGTAGTTCAAGGGTATTACCACTAACCATGATATCCCTTGCAGCCTTCCGTATAATGGCGGCATTTTCCATTTTGATGTCATACAGTCTTACAGCTTCTGCACCGGAAATTTTGGCCATTATCAGTGTAATATCTCCTAGCAGATGAGATTTCAGATGCAGAAGATAGTCATTATCTTCAGGAAACAGGTCTGTAATTATTTGCAGGGTTTTGTAGATTTCCTCCGCTTTTTTATAAATCGGTAAATTTCTGGTGGAATCTTTCATGGTATTATTTCATATAAGGCCTTATTTCCTTAGCCCAGATCTGGTATCCCTCCGGCTTAAAGTGAAGCATATCTTCCACAAAGATATCTGTTCTTACCTTTCCATTGGCATCTTCCATAGCCCTGGTAACATCAATAAACTCAGCATCCGGCTGTTTCTTCATAAATGCAGCTATCTTTTTATTGGCTGCTTTCATCTGGGGCCACAGCTTTTCTCTGCTTGGAGAATACTTTATGGAAATGTAATCCACTTCAATATTGGGAAATCTCTCACGTATTTTTTTGTAAAAAGCTTTATATCTGTTGACTACTTTCTGAGCTTTCAGCTTATGATTATCAGCAAAATCATTCTCACCACAATAAATAATGATCTGTTTGGGCTGATAAGGTGATAGAAGGTCATCAGCAAAATAATTGAGATCCGTCAGCCTTGAACCTCCGAAACCCCGGTTAATAATCGTTTTGTCTGGAAAATAATCCGCAACATCAGTCCATTTGGTGAAAGATGAACTTCCTATGAGAAGAATGGCATCTTTGGGAGGTGGGTTTTCCTGATCGGCTTTTTTGAAATTCTGAATGTCCTGCCAGAACATCGGCTTTTTTTCCTGTGAAAAGAAAAAGGCAAAAGAAAGCAGCAGAAATGCTGAAAGAATCTTCTTCATTATAATCAGTTTTAAAATACAGGTAAAAATAATGAAAAACTCCCGATAAAACCGGGAGTCTGTATTTTATTTATCTTTTATAGGTAATGTAAATCAGGTCATCTATATCATCATCATTCTGATCGGAAGCACCAAAAAGCTGTGCCACTTTCAGATCCTTGCTGGTGAGTACTTCTACTCTGTACCATTTTTCATCATCATTTTTAAATTTGGTACTCAGGAGTTTGGATTCCTGATTGTAGGTAAATTCACCTTCATTTTTTGCATTGGGGGTACATTCAAGCCCTGTTCCTGAATAAGCAGTATAGCTGATGTAATGATCGCTTCTGAAATAAAGTGTATTTTTGGCCATACAACCCGTAGGAACCTCAGTTTTAATAACAGTTTTATTATCCTTTCCAGAAATAGTCTCTATTTTGCTGACCGTCCAATCTCCGCTCATCATTTCCAGTTCATAGGCTTCCATGTTGTCATCATTGCAGGAAGTAAGTGCCAGCGCTGAAAAGGCAAATAAAAGTAGTTGTTTTTTCATTTTCACAAATTTAAGAATATGCTAAAATATAAATAAATTTGAAATATCTATAATGAAATTAAGGTTTTTTAAACGAATGTTTATAAATAAAACGATTCCGGGGCTATTGTATGATTTTATAGATCTGAAAACGGGAAAAAAAAGAATATTTAACCTGTGCTCAGAGGAATTATTTGATTTAATTAAACAGGACTGCTAAAAGAAAGAAATTGTATTTAAAAGGACTGAACCTTACCCTCTGTCTAAAAATAAGTCTTGATTCGGCGGGCTTCAGCCCGCCGAATCAAGACTTATTAATCTTCATATAAACAACAGACTCTTGTTCAGAAAAATTTTAAAGATTTTTTTGTAATGCTATATCAATAAAAGACTGCCATATTCAATAGGAGCGGACTTTAGTCCGCTCCGCTCTTCCATATAAATCAATAGCTCATTTCTACAATCTTAAAAGCATCCTGCGGGCTCAGTTTTTTGTATTCACCCAATCCAATCCAGTTTCTTTCCGTAAAGGCTTTTTCCACTCTTTCGGCGGTTCCGTTATAGTCTTCGGTATATTCGGAAAGTCTGGTTTTGATATGCAGGCTGTGGAAAAATTCTTCCAGTTTTTTTATTCCCTGTTCAGCTTTTTCTTCCAGGCTTCCGTCTGTAATTCCCCACACTCTTTCAGCATACTGTGCCAGTTTGCCTTTTTTGGCTTCAAAATTATAGCGGTAATGAGAAGGTGCGATAATGGCTAATGTTCTGGCATGATCGATTCCGAAGTATGCCGTAAGCTCGTGTCCCATAGCATGTACGGCCCAGTCTGTGATAACACCTTTCTGAATAAGTCCGTTTAAAGCCATAGTACAGCACCACATAAAATTTCCGGCCGCATCATAATTGAAATCATCTGCCAGTACTTTCGGAGCAGTTTCCTGAAGACTGATCAGAATACTTTCAGCAATTCTTTCCTGAAGGTCGGCAGAAGAAGGGGCTGTCATATACTGTTCCAGAACGTGGGTATATGCATCTGTGATACCGTTTACGATCTGGTTTTTAGGAATTGTCCGGATTACTTCAGGATCCAGAACAGAAAACAAAGGGAAAAGTCCCGGTCCGCCGGAAGAAAGTTTTTCGTTGGTTTTCCTTCTCGAGATCACGTAGCCGGAATTCATTTCAGAACCTGTGGCAGGAAGGGTCAGAATGCTTCCGAACGGCATACCTTCTCCTTCAAAAGTTCTTACTGAGTTTCTCAGAATTTCCCAGGGTTCACCGTCATAATTGGCTGCCGCAGAAAGAAATTTAGTTCCGTCGATGACAGATCCGCCGCCAACGGCCAGTAAAAAATTAATGTTTTTTTCTCTGATAAAACGCAAAGCATCCATCAGTACTTCATATTCAGGATTAGCCGGTACTCCTCCGAATTCATAGAGTTCATGGTCCTTCAGAGCCTCTTTCACCTGGTCATAAACCCCGTTGTTTTTGATGCTTCCGCCTCCGTAGATCATGAGTATTCTTGCATCGGCAGGAACTTCTTTGGAAATTTTAGCAATTTCACCTTTTCCGAAAAGTATTTTGGTTGGATTTTTAAATTCGAAATTAAGCATTGTTTTAAATTTAATGTATCCAAATTTACGGAAAGACTGAGGAAAATTGCGTTAATGAAATTTTAAAATTCTTATCATGACCTTTCATAAAAACTATGGAAGGTTTTTTTTGAAACACAGAAAATCAATTTTTCAGAACAATTTTATAATAGCCCTTTTCATCCGTTGCATTGATGACATTCTTAAAAACCAGGCTTTTGATCTGATACCCTTCACATCCGGCTGTAAATCTTGAAGACTTAATGGAAAAATCAAATGCATTGACGTTGGAATAGAATTTATAATTTTTCTCCCCGTCAAAGGCACCTACCTTTTCTAAAATAACTTTATGATCACTGGTTTTGGTAAGTTCTATCCCGATAGAGTTACCGTTTCCGGTATCTTCCTGAACCGTCATATAAGTCAGTTCCCCGTTTTCGATAAGATTCTCTCCGGATTTATTCACAAATTCAAAAACAATCGGCTGCGGAGGATTGTAACAGTCTTTTTCGCAGGAGCTGAACAGTAAAATAACTGAAAATAAAAGGAGTAATGATTTCATATTCAGAGATTGGAATTAAGATATGCTTGCCAAGTTACAAATTATTATCAGAACTTTTAAGAGAAGCTTCAAACTTCGTTTCAGAGGCATGAAACATTACTTTTTAACAGAAATACAGTCTTTATCCGTTCCGTAGATTCCGTTGCTCCTGATCTCTGCCTTTCCCGTTTTTCTGCTGATTTTTATGGAGAAAGATTCTTTCACTTCCGGACAGTTCTTAGGTTTGGAAACGTAAAGATAAATATGCCGGTCGTCCATTTTATAAGAACTGCTCAGCTTACTGGTTAAATCTACCGAAAAACCGTAGGTTTTGGCCAGTAAGAGTGCTTCCGGAAGATTGTCCACGGTTCCGATGAAATCTCTCAGCTGCTGTTCGGTGGAAAAGTAAACGGTACGGCTGTTTTTACAGGCAAGGATGTAGGAAAAACATGCATTTCCCATACACTGCTGAAAAAATCCCTTTTCAGGAGCCGGATCATTAATGGTCATCGATTCAGGCATCTGGCTGTCGTAGATGATCGCTTTATCCGGATCGGGATCATTACGGAGCACCCGCCAGTATTCATAGCTTTTGTCCGGAATAATGAAAGGATAGAGGAGATCAGTATTATCCATGATATCCGGAATCTTTTTAAAATCATCAGGAACGGTAACCTGTGCGATGAACAGATTGGACAGCAGCAGTGAAACAGCAAAGATGATTTTCATAAAAATGATTTCCTGCAAATTTACAAAATGCCTGCTGAAGTTGAAATACAAGATGGTTACAAAAAGTCCATTTTATAACCGGAACTGACATCTCCTGTCATAATTCTCTTTAGTTTCGATTCCATAAGCTTTCTGGTCATTGGCTTCAGGTGATTTCCGGCTGTAAATCTAAAAGTTGCAGAACAAAATGTCGGTCAGAATATTCAATGCAATAAATCCCTTCTGCCTTCTGAAGGGTTAGGATCTGCCCGTAATCTGCCCTGATGTAGCCCATGTGTTTTTATTTTATCTCTACACTTTTAATTTTCCCTGCAAAATCCAGTTTTGAAATTTTATCAATACATTCTTTTAGATAGAGCATGTCTTTCTTATAAACATTGTCCGTAAAATTAAGGCTGTTAATCTGAAAATCCAGCATGATAAAATTATCAGATAATTCAGAAACATAAACATCCTTTCTTACTTTAAAAATATTTTCAATGATTTTAGCTTCAGGGAGACTAAGCTCTTTTTCTGTTTTTAAAATAACGGAAAGGTCCGGATAATAGATTGGATTAATAATATAATGCAGTCCGTTCGTTACTTCATATATCTTTTCACGGGTAATGATCTCAATCAGTTCCTTCTTTGGAAAATCATCACCCCAATTGAAAATAATCTGTTTGCCGGAAATATCACTTTTCTGAATTTTCCTTACATCGCTGAACGAATCAGATTTCCAGTTTATTGTTACAGGATAAGAAGAACCGTCTTCTCTGGAAATAATGCTGGCATTGATGGATAGACCTCCATTAAGCGGCTGATATTCTGTTTTCTCCAGGCCGATGGCGAGGGTTACAGGATTTTCAGAATTTTCATTGAGATTAATTAAAGTGAAAAGACTTTCTCTAAGCTGTTTTGAAAGCTCATTTTTGAAAGAATCTGAAAAATCAGAAGGATTTACAAAGATGATCCAGCTGTTGACGCTTTGCTCTGCATGTTGTGCCTTAAAACATAAGAAAATAAAAGAAAAGAATACAATGAGAATTTGTTTTATAAAATTTTTTATCATCCGGACGTTTTTATTCTGCAAAAATAACAATTGCCGGAGAATGAACAAAAGATCCGTAATCAGGCAGAAATTAATTATTTTTAAAGAAAAACCCATGTAAATTAAAAGCAAATCCACTACATTTGTTAATATGATACACGACCAACGCGCAGAAAAATTCAGGCAGATCGTGGAGAATAAATTCCAGATCTACAATTCATTATTTATGAGCCTGCCCTATGATAAAATGACGAATATCGGAATGCTACTTCCGTTCCTTTATGAGGAAAGCCGGAATGGCTATGAAGCCGGAAAGACCCCCGAAAACATCGTTGAAGAATTTTTTAAAAACCATACGGATCTCCAGTCAGAAGAACAGAAACTGGAACTGCTTTTCAAGATCATTCAGTACATCGAAAGACAGGTTGTACTGTTTGACAGTATTGAAGATGCGGCATTTCCCAATCTTCATTCTGAAAGCGACAGTGGAACGGTAACCAATCTGTTTGAGCGTTCGTATCAGGATCATAAACTGGAGAAAGTCCGCGAAAAGCTGAAGGATTTCACGGTAAAGGTTGTATTTACCGCTCACCCTACACAGTTCTATCCGAGTTCGGTACAGCGTATCATTCAGGATCTGAGAGGAGCCATCACCGGCGATTCCGTTACCCAGATCGATATGCTGTTGCAGCAGCTGGGGAAAACCCCTTTCGTCAACAAAGAAAAACCTACCCCTATTGATGAAGCTCTGAGTATTATCTCTTATCTGAGGTATGTGTATTACGACACCATCGGGGAACTCTTTACCAAGATTAAAAAGACCTTCGGAAACGGACATTTCCACCTCCATGAAGACATTATACAGCTTGGGTTCTGGCCGGGAGGAGACCGGGACGGAAATCCGTTTGTGACCGCTGATGTCACCAAAAGAGTAGCTGAGGAACTCCGTTCAGCCATTCTTAAATCCTATTACAGCCACCTGAAGTTTATCAGAAGAAGACTCAGCTTCAGGGGAGTATCGGAAGTCCTTTCTCAGCTGAATGATGAATTATACGATGCTATTTTTAACGGAAAGGATATAACTGCAGAGAATATCCTGAAAAGAACCGGGGAAGCAGAGAAAATACTGGTGAATGAGCACAATTCCCTGTTTCTGGATCTGCTGGTTAATTTCAGAGACCGCGTGATGATCTTCGGAACCCATTTTGCCACGCTGGATATCCGCCAGGACAGCAGGATTCATCAGAAAGTGATCGATGAGGTTTTTGCAAAGATAAACGGGAATATTCAGGCCGATGAGACCGAAAAGTTCAGTAAACTTATTCAGATTTCAGAGCAGATAAACCCTGATGATTTTGAAGATATTGTAAAAGATACCCTGCTGACAGTTTCACAGGTAGCAGAGATTCAGAAGCTGAACGGTTACAGAGGAATGAACCGCTATATTATTTCCAATTCCGATGCGGTAAAGGATGTGATGAATGTATACGCATTTTTCAAAATCTGTGGGTATAAAGAAGAAGAGATCAATATGGATATTGTTCCGCTTTTTGAAACTATGGAAGGTCTTGCCAATGCAGAACAGGTGATGAATGAGCTTTATCAGCATCCTGTCTACAAAAAGCATCTTGAAAGAAGAGGCAACCAGCAGACCATTATGCTCGGCTTTTCAGACGGAACCAAAGATGGAGGTTATCTGAAGGCCAACTGGGAAATTTATAAAGCTAAAGAAGTTTTAACGAAACTTTCCGTTCAGAATGGAATTAAAGTAGTATTCTTTGACGGCAGAGGAGGTCCGCCTGCAAGAGGAGGAGGCAAAACACACGATTTCTACGCATCGCAGGGAAATACCATTGCCAATAATAAAATAGAACTGACGATACAGGGGCAGACCATTACCAGCATCTTCGGAAACAAAGAGCAGGCAAAATACAATTTTGAACAGCTTCTCACTGCCGGAGTGGAAAATGACGTCTTTAAAAACTCCAAGAAAGACCTCACCGAAAAAGAAAGAAAGCTTATTATTGAACTGGCAGAGATCAGCTATAAAAAATACTCAGATCTGAAAGCACACCCTATGTTTGTGCCCTATCTTCAGGAAATGAGTACCCTGGAATATTACGGGAAGACCAATATCGGAAGCCGCCCGTCCAAAAGAGGAAACGGCAGTGAACTGAAATTTGAAGATCTGAGAGCCATTCCGTTTGTGGGATCATGGTCGCAGCTGAAGCAGAACGTACCCGGATTTTTCGGATTTGGATTTGCCATGCAGCAGATGAAAGAACAGGGCAGGTTTGAAGAAGTAAAAGAGCTGTATAAAGGCTCGGATTTCTTTAAAACTTTAGTCCTGAATTCGATGATGAGTATGAATAAATCCTATTTCCCGCTTACCTATTACATCAGAGATAATCCGAAATTCGGCGCATTCTGGAATATATTGTTTGATGAATATACCCTTTCCAGAGATATTATGCTGGAACTTACCGGATTCAAAATGCTTCAGGAGGAAGACCCGCTTTCCAGAAAATCGGTGAAGATCCGTGAAAAGATCGTGCTTCCGCTGCTCAGCATTCAGCAGTATGCCCTGATGAAGATCCAGAAAGGGGAAGGCAATAAGGAAGCTTATGAAAAACTGGTTACCAGATCCTTATTCGGAAACATTAATGCAAGCCGGAATTCAGCGTAATCCCGGTAAAATACAAAAAACGCCTTCCGGATATGAAGGCGTTTTTTTATCTGCTGAATTTTAACAGTTAATGACCGCCGATATCAGCTTTTAACGGATGATTGCGGGTTTTAACCGGGTCCGGCGATTATTCTTTTAAAAACTTTTCGTAGTACACCTTGTCCTTAGTCATAATCTTCAGATAATAGGTTCCTTTTGCAAAATCCTCGACTTTTACAGACTTTATTCCGGTGTTTTTTCTGATCAGCCTTCCCAGGTTGTCGTACACTTCCAGTGCCTGAACGTCACTTTCCGAAGCAACATTTAAAATATTTTTAACCGGATTCGGGAAAATAACGAATTTTTCTTTTTTTACAACTTCGGAAGTATTCAGAACATTATTGTACAGCCCCCCGAAATTGAGTATTCCATATCCCATCTGATCGGTATGGGCCGGATAAAGAGAAGCTGTTTCCCTCAGTTTTGTCCTGATCTGTTCCCGGTTCATAGATGGGAATGCCTGTAAAAAACATGCTGCTCCGCCTGCTGCAATAGGAGTGGCAATGGAAGTTCCGTTAACGATGGCCGTGGAGTTATTGTTTACCGTAGTGGTTCCCGTTCCTCTTGCACTTCCGTCCGGCTTCACTACTCCCAGGGAATTAGGTCCGTAAGAAGAAAACCCTGATGAAGCACCTGTTCCGTCTACCGCTCCGATGCTGAATACTTTGGCATTGTCAGAGGGAGTTGTCAGATAATGCCACGGCTGCTGTCCTGCATTTCCTGCTGCTACAAGAACAAATATTCCTTTATCTGCTGCTATTCCGGCAGCTCTTGCTATGAAGGAAGTGGTTCCGTTCATATCCGCATATTCGTAATTGTACCGCGGATCATCAAAAATATTATATCCGAGGGAGGCGGTGATAATATCCACGCCTTTCCGGTCTGCCTGTTCAGCAGCTTCTATCCAGTATATTTCTTCCAGGGGAACTTCACCCACCGCATTTTCACTGCGATAAAGATAAAAATCAGCGTCAGGAGCAGATCCTACAAAAGTATCCTGAATATAGCCGCCAATCGCTCCCAGAACAACGGACCCGTGATTATGGAGGGATGTATTATAAATATCAGCCGTCTTGGTTACAAAATCATAGCCTTCTTTAATCTGATTATTGGTGCGGAGACGTTCAAAAGCTGAACCTGTATTTACATAAGGAAAACCGGTGTCGATCACCGCAATGGAAACACCTGTTCCGGTAAATCCTGCAAGATGGAGTGGACGTATATTGACCTGGTCGATCTGCGCAGAGCCGGAACCATAATCAAAAACAGTAAGCTCCTTTTGCGCTCCGGAAATATCATTCCATTTACTTGCCGATGCTGTTTTAGGAATAGCCGGACTGTTTCTGGCAAAACGCTCTACCGAAGAGACGTAAGGCTGGGTCTGAAGAAGTGCGATCTGTGCTGAGGTAGCATTTACGGCCACTCCGTTCAGCCATTTGGAATAATCCGTCACCGTAAATCCCAGGTTCTGAAGATTCTGAAGATAAGAAGCTTCAATAGGGGCATCCTGGTCATTGAGCGGAATACCCAGTGCTGTACGCCTGTTCAGGGATTTCTGACTAAGCTCCGAAAGAGGATTGGCATAAAATGCCGCTTTATTGGGCTTGTCGGTAAAATGTACAAAAACAAGTTCTGTTTGTGCCGTTACAGCGGAATAACCTGTTAAAAGACAAAAGAGTAAAAGTTTTTTCATGCAGTTATTTTCTATAAAGATAAAACAAAATCAATAAAATTTTTGATAGGATATTAAATTCCTTATTTTTACAGAAATATTTGTTTATGAAAAAAATTCAGATGGTTGACTTACAAAGTCAGTATTACAAAATAAAGAATGATGTAGATAATGCAGTTTTAAATGTAATGGATTCAGCGGCTTTTATCAACGGCCCTGAGGTAAAGTCTTTCCAGAATGAATTGGAATCTTATTTAGACGTAAAGCATGTAATCCCTTGTGCCAACGGGACAGATGCTCTGCAGATCGCACTGATGGCTTTAGACCTTAAAGAAGGGGATGAGGTGATCACTGCTGATTTTACTTTTGCCGCAACAGTAGAAGTTATTCATTTGCTGAAACTGAAATCAGTTCTGGTAGATGTAGATTACGATACATTCACAATCTCAACGGAGCAGATCAGAAAGGCGATCACGCCGAGAACAAAAGCGATCATTCCTGTACACATCTTCGGGCAGTGCGCCAATATGGAAGAGATTTTAAAGATCGCTGAAGAACATAACCTGTACGTGATTGAAGATAATGCACAGGCCATCGGAGCCAAGTATACTTTCTTAGACGGTACCGAAAAATATGCAGGAACTATGGCAACTGTGGGAACCACTTCATTTTTTCCTTCCAAAAACCTGGGATGTTATGGAGACGGCGGAGCTATCTTTACCAACAACGATGAACTGGCACACCGTTTAAGAGGGATTGTAAACCATGGAATGTATGAAAGATATTACCATGACGAGGTTGGGGTAAACTCAAGATTAGACAGCATTCAGGCTGCTGTTTTAAGAAAAAAACTTCCTCACCTGGATTCTTACAATGAAGCGAGAAGAAAAGCAGCGGATTATTACGATGAAGCATTTGCCGGACATGAAAATATTCTTACCCCGCAAAGATCAGAAAGCTCTACCCATGTATTCCACCAGTATACTCTGAGAATTCTGAACGGAAAACGTAACGAGCTTCAGAAGTTCCTTGCTGAAAAAGAAATTCCGGCAATGATCTATTATCCGGTAGCATTGAGAAAGCAGAAAGCATATTACCAGGAAAGCAATGATGCCGGTTTTGTGAATACAGATAAGCTTCTGGATCAGGTAATTTCTTTACCGATGCACACGGAACTGGACGAAGAGCAGCTGAAGTATATTACGGATGCGGTGCTTGAGTTTATGAGATAACACGGACAATGCTTCACGACGAAAGAATACTTAAAAATAAATTTGCCTATTTCTTTGCAATTATTTTTTTCCTTTGCTGGATGATATTTTTTGCATATAATATGTTTATTATTTTTTTAAAAGGGTATGGATTAGCAGAAGACTATACTGCATTTAAAATACCTATTTATGCATTATATTTTTAATACTTCCATTATTAACTGTAACGTTTGTGAGCATATTTAAGAATCTAGAAAAATGTTTTTTTATTTAAATATTTCTTTATTCTTAATGATTATTTTTCATAGATTAATTTTTTATGTTAAATATCAAAAAACTACAAGTCCTGCATTATACACATTCCTTTATATATTTTCAAATATATTATTTGTTGCAGGCCCGGTTATACTTATAAATTATTTTAAACATACTCCGGCAGAAGGAGAAATTGAAAACATAGGAAAACACGAAGATTAAAGAATAAAAATGGCGATACTTGTTACAGGCGGGCTTGGATACATTGGTTCCCACACAGTAGTAGAACTGATCAATAACGGCTTTGAAGTTGTTATTGTAGACGATCTTTCCAATTCGGAGAGGTTTATTTTAAACAATATTGAAGAAATCACAGGAAAGAAACCGGTTTTCTACCCCTTTGATTTAAGACGCAGAGAACTCCTTACCCAGGTTTTTGATGCACATAAAATAGAAGGCTGTATTAATTTTGCAGCTTCAAAAGCAGTCGGAGAGAGCCAGTTGAAACCGGTAGATTATTACGAAAACAATTTATTCTCCCTGATCAATATTCTTCAGGAGTTCAAAGAGAGAGGTATTTCAAACTTTATTTTCAGTTCCTCATGCACCGTATACGGGCAGGCTGAAAAAATGCCGATCGATGAAAATACCCCGCTGAAACTTCCTGAAAGCGTCTATGGAAAGACCAAGCAGATGGGAGAGGAGATTCTGATTGATTTTGCAAAAGCCTATCACCGGAAAATTTCGTTGCTGAGATATTTCAACCCGATTGGTGCCCATCCTTCAGGGATACTGGGAGAACTTCCGATCGGAATTCCGAATAATCTGGTTCCTTATGTGACCCAGACAGCCGCAGGAATCCGTGAAAAACTAAGCATCTGGGGTGATGATTATGATACCGAAGACGGAACAGCCGTTCGCGATTATATCTACATCGTTGATCTGGCAAAAGCGCATGTAAGTGCACTTAAAAAGCTGATGCAGAATGACCATCATGAAACGGTAATTGATATTTTCAATCTGGGAACAGGAAAAGGTTCTTCCGTACTGGAAGTGGTAAAGGCCTTTGAAAGAGCCAATAATGTAGAAGTCCCTTACCAGATCTGCCCGAGAAGAGAAGGAGATATTACCGTAGCTTATGCCGATGCTGGTAAAGCTGAAAAAGAACTGCACTGGAAGTCTGAAACTTCGCTGGAAGAATCATTGAGAACAACCTGGGAGTGGCAGAAATATCTTCAGTCGAGAAATAACTAAAAAACACCTATATTATGGCCTGGAATCCCGAAGTATACGACCAATTCAAAGAAGAACGCTCAGCCCCTTTTTTTGACCTGCTGAAGCTCGTAAAATCAGGAACAGATCTGTCCGTCATAGATCTTGGATGCGGTACAGGAGAACTGACGTCTAAACTTCTGGACTATCTGGAAGATTCTAAAGTTGTAGGAATAGATTCTTCAGCCGAAATGCTTGAAAAGGCAGCTCATTATAAAACAAGCAGACTTCATTTTGAGCAGAGGTCAATTGAAGAACAGCTGAACCTGCCCGATAGCTTTGACCTTATTATTTCCAACGCGGCCATCCAGTGGTGCAGCAATCATAAAGAACTTTTTCCGAGGATCATCAGTAAAATTAAACCGGGAGGGCAGCTTGCCGTTCAGATTCCTTCCAACCATGAATATATAGTACATCAGCTGCTGAGAAAAATAGCGGAAAAAGAACCGTATAAAACAGCTTATAACTCATGGCAGAGAGAATATACGGTTTTGAAGATCGAAGATTATGCTAATATTTTATTTGAAAATAAAGGAAAAGAAATCATGGTTTTCGAAAAGGTATTCCCCCATGTTCTTGAAAATGCAGATGCGGTATTTACCTGGGCTTCAGGAACAGCTATGATTCCTTATATGGAAAAACTTCCCGATGAGCTGAAAGAAGACTTTAAAAAAGAATATAAAAACGAATTACAACATATCTTCCCTGAATCACCGGTCTTTTACCCGTTTAAAAGAACATTTATCTCAGCGGAATTTTAAAATTAAAAACAATATGAAGACACAAAAAATAGGTATTACCTTTTCCTCATTCGACCTGCTGCACGCAGGGCATATCAAAATGCTTGAAGAAGCCAAAACAGTATGTGATTATTTAATCGTAGGCCTCCAGATCGATCCTTCCCACGACAGACCGAATAAAAACAGACCGAGCCAGACCATTGTAGAAAGATATATCCAGTTAAAGGCCGTAAATGCGGTTGACGAAATTATCCCTTACTACACCGAAGAAGACCTGCTGGACATCCTGAAATCTTTTGTCATTGATGTAAGAATCATTGGTGACGATTATATGGACAGAGACTTTACAGGTAAACAGTATTGTGAGGAAAAAGGAATAGAGATTTTTTATAATAAAAGAGATCACAGATTTTCCACGAGCGACCTGAGAAGAAGGATTTACGAAGCTGAGAAAGAAAAATTCGAACAGACAGAAACTGTAAAATAAAGAAAAATCCCGAAAAATTAATTTCGGGATTTTTTATGATTACATCGGACCCTGCTGGTCGTCGCCGGATTCATTGGCGTTGATGTCTTTTTTCTTCTTCGGCTGCTCTATTTTTTCACCCTGCTTGAATCGGTAAGTTAAAGCAATAGAGAACTGTCTTGGCTGCCACTGCATATAGTTTCGGCGGGAATAATCACTGTTGAAACTTAATACCTCTCTGTTTCTGGTGTTGAAAATATCCTGGATATTGAAAGAGATGGTTCCGTCTCCTTTCCAGATCGTTTTGGAAGCACCCAGATTCAGAGCATACATATCTTCCGTATTCTGGTTGGCTGTTTTCTGAGCTCCTCTGTAAAACCCTTGAAGCTGTACACTTAACGTCTTGTCGATCTTAAATGTGGTATTAAGACGGGCTCTGGTAGAAAAACCGTCTCCAGTGAAGTTCATCGTTCCTGTTTTTGCATTTCCGTCTGAATCTTTTGTGTCATAGTAAGCAATACCCGTTGTTTTATAACCGAACATATCTAAGCTACCCATAACTTTTAACCATGAGAACGGATCGTAAGTGAAATTCAGATCCAAACCATAACGGTCGTCATTGCCTAGATTGATCGGCTTGGTATAGAAAACACTCTGGCTTTCATCTGGTCTGTAAACAAGCATTTTGGTGTCATCCGTTGCGTGTCTGTAATAAAGGGTAGGATTGATCGTGAATTTCTTTTTCGTAATATTATATCCCACTTCATAGGAGTCTACGTAAGAAGGGTTCAGATCAATATTTCCTTCAAATACATTCTGGCTGTTGCTGTAATTCGGGAAAGGAACCAGGAAGAAAGATCTCGGTCTGTCTATTCTTCGGGAATAGTTTACCAAAATCTGGTTGTTTTTAGCAATATCATAGCTTAAAAACACACTCGGGAATAAATTGTTGTAATTTTTATTTTTATTCAACGGTTCCTTATTGGGATTCAGGCTTGTATAGTCGATCTTAACATTTGAAAGCTCATCTCTTAATCCTAACTGATAAGCAAACTTTTCTCCGATTTTGCTTTTAAACTGCAGGTAGAAGGCATTGAACATTTCACGATAATCCGTCTTATTGTTGTAGTCAAGGAGAAAAGGATTATTGGAAGTACTGTTTACCGTGTTGTCGTAATCATTGTTGTTCACGTCTATTCTGTATCCTGCTTCAAGCTTAGACTGTTCGCCGATCGGAAGTTCATAATCCGCTTTTCCGATAATGGATCTGTTTACGGAATATCTTCGGGTAATATCCTGCTGAACAAATTCGGAATCTGAAGTTTCCAGAATATTGGAATTGTTGACACTTCTGTTTCGCTGCACACTTAATGATACGGATAAATTCTGTCCTTTATCGTCAAATTTGTGATCCAGTCCCAGATCTCCCTGGAAGGCAAGATTGGTGCTTCTTCCTTCAGAGTCTCTCTGTCCGAATGGAGTAAGCAGGTTCCAGGTATTCAGAGTTCTGTTATAGCGGTAAAAACTGTCGTATGTATTGAGAAGTTCACTGTTGTCACTTTCAAATGTTCTTACAACCCCTGATAAATTAACAGACGTTTTATCTGAAATATCATAAACAAAGCCGGCGCTTGCATTATAGTTCTTGTTATAGCTCTTGTTTCTTGAGTTCTGAAGCTGATATGTAGGTATATCTCTCGGCTGTAAAAACGGACTTGCTGTAGGATCTACATCAGGAAAGGCAATATTGTGGTAGGTAGTTTCCGTATCGTTTTTACTCTTGTTTTCAGAGTAACCGCCGCCGCCGTTCAGGAACCACGTCCAGTTGTTTTTTCTCCAGCTGAGGTTGGTGTTCAGTGCAGTTCTCGGAAGATAACCTAAAGTACCGATCACACTTCCGTTGAAACCTATTTTTTTATTCTTTTTAAGGATGATATTCAGGATCCCTGAAGTTCCGCTCGCCTCAAATTTGGAAGAAGGATTGGTGATCACTTCAATTCTCTCGATCTGATCAGCAGGAATACTCTGAAGAGCATTGGCTCCGTCATCAATTCCCAGAAGGGCAGAAGGCTTACCGTTGATCAGGAATTTCACATTGGAGCTTCCTCTCATAGAAACCGTTCCGTCCGTATCCACAGAAACCGAAGGAACATTGGAAAGTACATCCTGAAGGTTTCCTCCCTTACTTACGATATCCTGAGACGGGTCGTAGGTTTTCTTATCCAGTTCTACTTTATAAGGTTTCGTAGCCGCCGCAGTGATAACAACTCCCTGGATTTCCTGTGTTTTTCCGTCCAGAGTAGTGGCTGCTTCAGGTTGTATAGATAAGGCTCCGATGCTTCCCGGGCCGGTAATGCTTTTGTTGACTGTGCTTTTCCTGTAATCAATTGCCTCTACTGTAATGTCGTAATTTCCAGGGACAAGCTCCAGTTTATACTGTCCTTTTTCATCGGTCAGTACGGCATCACTTAATGCTTTGTTGGCTTTATTGCTGAACGTTACTGAAGCGTAGGGAACAGGCTGGTTGTTTTTGTTGACAACAGTTCCAGAAACCCCTGCTTTTTCCTGTGCAAAGGCCATAGCAGCGGCCGACAGCACAAAAGTAAGCGCTAAAGTTTTTTTAGTGAAAATACTGACAATTTCCGTCTGATTCATAAGTTAGTTTTTGTGTAAAATCATGAAATTATACCTCTTAATATTGTGAAATCATTAATTGGGCTGAGTTTCAAAATATTACGATTTGTTTATTATTTATGGTATATATGTATTATTAAAATGCTAAATGTTAGTTATTGATCTGTTAAAATAAAGTTAAAATTATTTTTTATTTAATATTTTTAGAATTCAGCCAGTCCTGATAGGCTTTTGCATTCACGGCATGTTCTTCAGCACTTGCTGTAAATTTGTGATAGCCGAATCTGGCAGGGTCTGCACACATAAAAATATAATTGTTGTTTTCAGCTTCCAGCACCGCATCTACGGAATTTTTATCCACCACACAGATTGGTCCCGGAGGAATTCCTGCATTGGCGTACGTGTTATAAGGAGACGGCGTAGATAAATGTTTGTACAGAACTCTTTTGATCGGCTCTTTGAAATTCGTCTGCTTGTTGATTGCATAAATCACGGTGGGGTCAGACTGAAGTTTCATCCCTTTTCTGTAACGGTTAAGGTAAAGCCCGGCAATTGTTTTCATTTCATCTTTCTTACCTCCCGATTCTTTGTATACAATAGAGGCCAGCGCATAGATCTGATCTCTGGTGAGTCCGGACTGCTGCTCCTTGTTTTGTCTTTCGCCCGTCCAGAAGTCCTGGTACTGTTCATCAAATTTTTTGAAAAATTCGCGTGGGCTCACGGTCCAGTAAAAATTATACGTATCAATGAAAAAATATTTTTTCAGGTCTTCCGCATTTCTGTAACCTTTTTCCACAGCAATTTCATTCAGATCATTTACAAAATGTAGAGAATCCAGCTCCGTCTTCTTCGTTACCTTCCCGATCATCTGGTACATATCCCCAAAATCTCCGATTCTGAAACTGTTGGCCGTCTGATTTCCGGCTTTGATCATATTCACGAGATTCGTGTTTCCTGCTCCTTCCTCAAAATGATAGCGGCCGGGTTTAAAATATTTGTCCAGCCCCTTATCTTTGGCTACCGTTTCAAAAGCTTCTTTATTTTTCACATACGGGGCAACAGAATCAAGCACCTGCCTGAAACTTGCTTTGTGGGGAATCAGCACATACCCGTCCTTTGCAACGTTGTTTCCGTAATAGGTATTATAAAATCTCAAACCAAAAAATCCTGCTGCTGCCAATATCAGCAGAACGATAATGAGAACCGTTTTTTTCATTCTTTAATAAAATGTTGATTAAAAGTTTCTGTCTTTTAGATAAGATCTACTTTACCCTTAAAAACCTGCTTTGCGGGACCTTCCAGCCAGATGTTGCAGAAAGAATTTCCGTTTTTCTCCGCATATACTTTAAGATTTCCCCCCAAAGTTTTAACTTTTACAGAGATTAGATTGTTTTTCTGCAGAAAAGTTAAAGCCGAAGCTGTAACTCCTGTCCCGCAGCTGTAAGTTTCATCCTCAACACCTCGTTCATAGGTTCTTACAAAAATTTCATCATCTGTAATTTTTTCCACAAAATTCACATTGATGCCTTTTTCTTTATAATTTTCTGAATTCCGGATTCCGTTTCCTTCTGCAAAAACATTGTAATTCACCAGATCTTCCACATACTTTACATAATGGGGAGATCCTGTATTCATCACGGTGTCTTCACCGTCATTGGAAACCGTATGAACATCAATCATTTTTAGCCTGATAATTCCGTTGTGAATTTCAGCCTCATGTTCACCGTCTATGGCAATAAACTTACATTTATCTTCAAAGATGTCAAGGAAGAAAGCAAAAGCAACCAGGCATCTTCCGCCGTTTCCGCACATGGTACTTTCTCCGCCGTCCGAATTATAATATACCATTTTGAAGTCATACTGGTCATCATTTTCAAGAAGGATAAGCCCGTCGGCACCAATTCCGAAACGCCGGTCGCAAAGTTTTTCAATAATATCTTTGTCTTTAGGGAACTGAAGGTCACGGTTGTCTATCATTACAAAGTCATTTCCCGTTCCCTGGTATTTATAAAATTCCATATTCTTTCTGATCTAAAATTAACGAGCAAAATTAATATATTTTAAACGAAAAACGGACAGTGAAAACTGTCCGTGATGTTATTTATAATCGTTTTATCTAAAACCTCCCGACTGTCTCGAAGTATTGGTACTTGGCGGTGGCGTATTCTGAGAGCCTGAATTGTTTCTGAACCCTCCGTTCTGGTTCTGATTCTGGTTTTGGTTCTGATTATTATACTGCTGTGTATTTCTGAACCCTCCTGTATTATTTCTGGTTCCCTGATTATTCTGGGTATTGTTGCTGTTCTGCGTACCTGAAGAATTTCGGAATCCTCCGGTATTTCTCGTACCCTGATTATTCTGGTAATTGTTGTTATTCTGAGTACCTGTGGAGTTTCTGAACCCTCCGCTATTGTTACTTCTGAATCCGTTGTTATTACCGCCTCCGGTAGGCTCACCTCTGAATCCGCTATTCGGTCTCTGTGAGGTTACCGTTCCGCTATTCCTTCTTTCCACATACACTTTTCTTCTGCTGTTGTTGTAATTGTAGTAATAATAAGGAGCTCCGTTATCATAATAATAATTGATGTCGTTTCTGTAATAGTAGCCGTCATTACCATAATAACCGCCACTGCCGTAATATCCGGACGGAGCATAATAATATCCGTTGTTATAATAGGGGTCTCCATATCCGTTATTGGCATATCCGTCAGCATAAGCCAGACAGGATGATAAACCGATAATGACTGTAAGACTGAGCGCTATTCTAAATAAATTTTTCATGACTTTTTTGTACTTTTTTCTTTTAAATTTTTTTTCCAGTTAAGGTATCCTAAGATAGCCATTATTGTAAATACCAAATATTGAACCGAAGTGATGCCAAGCTCCTTAAAAATCATCATAGGGATACAGATAAAATCTCCGATAATCCAGAAAAACCAGTTCTCAATGCGCTGTTTGGCCATAAACCACATTCCCACTAAAAATATAGAAGTGGTGATTACATCAAGCCAGTTGGCCCAGTCAAGATGATATAATCCCAGGTTGGTTCCTTTCATGGAAAAATGGTTGTCAATATAAGGTTTGTAATAATAAACAAGAGTAACCAATGCCAGGCTGACGATAAAAAGCAGTCCTGCAAACATTCTTTCCTTCCGGGTAGCCCAGGAAACTTCCACATGAATATGATCCTCCGAGTTTTTAGACCATAGGATCCATCCGTAAATACTCATGGCGGTATAATATACATTGATCATGCAGTCTCCCAGCAATCCGAAGTTAAAAAGAATATAAACGTAGATGAGTGTGGAAATAATCCCGGTAGGGTATACCCAGATATTCTTCCTGATGGAAAAATAGACACTCAGAATTCCGAAAAAAGCTCCCGAAGCCTCCAGTATGATTTGCAAAGTATCATATTTTTCATAAGGCTTTACGAAGAGATCATATAAATTCATGCGGCCAAAAGTAAACAAAAATTAACACTTCATGAAATAATTTAAATAAAGTGTTAATCAGTTTTTTAGGCTGTTTAATGTAAAATAAATCATTAAAGTTTGTCAATAAACGTTAAGGTTTGTAAAATTTTTATATTTTCGTAAATCCTTAATAAATAAAAAACATGTCTAAAATTTGGGTTAAGAAGCCACTGAGTGCCTATGAGGCAGATATGCAGAAAAGTGAGCTGAAGAAAGTCCTGGGAAAATGGAGTTTAACAGCAATTGGAGTAGGAGCCATCATTGGCGGTGGAATTTTTGTTCTTACCGGAACAGGAGCTTATTACCATGCGGGACCGGCATTGGCTATCTCGTTTATTATAGCAGGTATTGCCTGTGTTTTTGCCGCATTATGTTATGCAGAATTTGCATCTATTATTCCTGTTGAAGGATCTGCATATGCATATGCATACGGAACGGTAGGTGAAATTTTTGCATGGGCGATGGGCTGGTGTCTCATTCTGGAATATGCTATGGCAAGTATGGCAGTCTCCGTGAGCTGGTCCGGCTATTTTACCAAATTTCTGAAAATTTTCGGAGTTCATTTACCCGCCTATCTCACCTCCGATCCTGCCAGTTATACAGGAGAGGGGTTTTCAATGAACCTTCCTGCATTTATTCTTGTTTTACTGATTACCGCATTATTGGTAAAAGGTACTAAAGAAGCGGCTGGAGCAAACAACCTGATCGTATTATTAAAGACTGCGGCAGTTGTTTTCGTAATCATTGCCGGAATTTATATCATCTTTTCCAATACAGATCTTTATAATGCTGCTGACGGAGTAAAGAACTGGAAACCTTTTATTCCCGATCAGATAAAGATCAAAAACTCTGAAGGAGATATGGTCTCGGCCTATGGTATTCAGGGGATTATTTCGGGAGCCGCGGCTATCTTTTTTGCCTATATTGGTTTTGATGCTGTTTCTACACAGGCAGGAGAAGCCATTAACCCTAAAAAAGACGTTCCTTTTGCGATTATCACTTCATTATTAATCTGTACAGCATTGTATATCTGCGTATCTCTTGTGTTAACGGGAATGATGCATTATACAGACTTCAATCCTGAAGGGAAATTCCCGGATGCGATTAAAGCTCCGGTTGCCTACGCTTTTGAAATTGCAGGAAAACACTGGGCAAGTAATATTGTGACCATTGCAGCTACGGTAGGATTGATCTCCGTAGTGATGGTAATGATGATGGGGCAGTCCAGAATCTTTATCGGTATGGCAAAAGACGGGTTGATCCCCGGGTTCTTCGGTGAACTTCATCCAAAAACAAAAACGCCTTACAAAGGAATCATCCTGTTAGGAACTATCGTGGCGTTTATTGCAGCGTTTACACCTATTTCCACATTGGCGGATATGACAAGTTTCGGAACTCTGTTTGCGTTTACCCTGGTTTGTATCGCGGTATGGGTAATGAGAAAGAAAGAACCCAATTTAATCAGACCTTTCAAAGTACCGGCTTATCAGATTGTAGTGATTTTGGGAGTGGTGATTAACCTGTTTCTGATTTCAAGACTAAGTGCTCATGCACTGGAACTTTCTGCCGCATGGCTGCTGTTGGGAGGATTGATCTATTTTCTTTACGGAAGATCAAACAGTAAACTGAACAATCCTGAAAAATATAAAAACATCGATTAATTATTAATACAAACCGCTTCGGCGGTTTTTTTATTTTATGCCTATGAAAAAGATTTTTTCCATTGTATTGTCAGGCTGGGGAATATGGTCATTGGCTCAGCAGGTTGAAAGCTTTACCCCTGTTTTTGAAGATAAGATCAGCATAAGAGCTATTGAGCTGTATGATCATAAGGTATGGTACAGCGGGTCAGATTCAAAATTCGGCTATGTAGATCTTAAAGATCCTGAAAAGCGTAAGCAGATTAAACTTTCAGATAAAAAGCTTGAATTCAGGACACTGGCTCAGGACAGGAATTCCTTCTATGCAATCAATATAGTAAGTCCGGCTTATTTCTTTAAAATTGATAAAAAAGATCTGAAATCCCAGGTGGTTTTTACCGATACCGCCAAAACGGCTTTCTATGATGCCTTACATTTTGTGAATGATAAACTGGCCTTTACTTTCAGCGATGCGGCTCCGGATAATATACTGAAGCTTGCTGTCCTGAGAAACGGAAAGTGGAGTATGTTCAAAAATAATATAAAACTGAACAGCGGGGAAGCGGCCTTCGCTGCCAGTAATACCAATATCGCTTCTTCGGAAAATTACCTGTGGATTGCAACAGGAGGAAAGGCTTCAAGGATTTTAAGACTTAACCTGAAAAATGAGAAGACGGAAGTTTTTGAAACGCCTTTTATACAGGGAGATGGGGCACAGGGGATGTATTCAGTAGATTTTTTTGAAGATCAGTTCGGCATTGCAGTGGGAGGCGATTATACCAAACAGGCTGAAAATATTAATAATATTGCGACAAGCCGTGATGCCGGAAAAACCTGGCAGGTTCAGGCTTCCGGTCAGAATGCAGGCTATACGACCTGTGTAAAGATTAAGCCGGGTTCAAAAGGAAAAGACATCATCTCTGTTGGAGATCAGCACATCAGTTATTCATCAGACTTCGGGAAAACATGGAAAAAGATTTCCGATGAAAAAGGACTGTTTGTATGCGATTGGGTAGATGATCATTCTGTGGTATTCGCAGGAAACGGGCGGATTATGATGATGAAGCTGAAATTCTAAAAAATAGTTAACCCCAATTTTCCATCGTTTCTGTTTAAAGAAAATATAAATTTTAATCATAGAAAATAACTTCCCCGATCAGAGTAGATTCAATGACGGGGGAAGATGTTTAATATCAGCCTGTCAGAAGGGTTTTATGAAAGTATTTAGATTCATTATAAAATAGAACCTAATATAATTCATAGGTCAAAATTCATCAGTAATGGTTAATTTTGCACTATGGAATCCGGTAAGACTGAATTTTACCGTTCCAATAAAATTTTAATTTTCAAGATGAACTCTTTAATCGATAAATATAATATTCCCGGGCCGCGTTACACTTCTTATCCTACCGTCCCGTATTGGGATGAAACAACGTTTTCACCGGAAAAATGGAAGGAAAGCGTTATCAGGTCTTTTCATGAGAGCAATGCTGGGGAGGGAATTTCTATTTATATTCATTTGCCTTTCTGTGAAGCATTATGTACATTCTGTGCCTGCCACAAACGTATAACCAAACAGCACAGCGTTGAAACACCTTACCTGGAAAGCGTGTTGAAAGAGTGGAAACTGTATCTTGACCTGTTCAATGAAAGGCCCAGGCTGAAAGAGCTTCACCTGGGAGGAGGAACACCCACGTTCTTTTCTCCGGAGAACCTGAAAATATTACTGGAAGGAATTTTTGCTACCGTAGAAATTGCAGAACATCCTGAATTTTCTTTTGAAGGACATCCGAACAATACCACCAGAGAGCATCTTCAGACATTGTATGATCTGGGATTCAGAAGAGTGAGCTTCGGAGTACAGGATTATGATCCTAAGGTGCAGAAAGCCATCAACAGGATTCAGCCTTTTGAAAATGTGAAAAACGTTACCGAATGGGCTAAAGAGATCGGTTACAGAGGAATCAGTCATGATCTTGTTTTCGGGCTTCCGCATCAGACCTGGGAAGCAATGGAGCATACGATCAGAAAAACAATGGAACTGAAGCCGGACCGTCTGGCTTTCTATTCATATGCTCACGTTCCGTGGGTAAAAGGAGTGGGGCAGAGAGGATTTGATGAAAATGACCTTCCGAGCGGGGAAGAAAAGCGCCGCCTGTATGAAGACGGTAAAAAACTGCTTCAGGATCTGGGATATATTGAAGTGGGAATGGACCATTTCTCCCTGGAACACGATGATCTGTATCAGTCGCTGATCCATAAAAAGCTTCACCGTAACTTTATGGGATATACCTCAAGCAATACCCAGCTGATGGTAGGTCTGGGAATGTCTGCAATCTCCGATTCATGGTATGCTTTTGCCCAGAACGTAAAAACGGTGGAAGAATACCAGAAGGCAGTGGAAGAAGGAGAAATTCCTGTAGTAAAAGGCCATATCCTTAACGGAGAAGATCTTACCGTGCGAAGACATATTCTTAATCTGATGTGCCAGCTTGAAACTTCTTTTGATGCCGGAAACTCTTTCCCTGAACTGGAAAATGCACTGGAAATGCTGAAAGAAATGGAAAATGATGAATTGGTGGAGATCAGCAATAACCGGATTAAAATTACAGAAAAAGGAAGAGCATTTACAAGGAATGTAGCGATGGTTTTTGACCTCAGAATGATGAGAAACAAACCGGAAACCAGAATCTTTTCAATGACCATATAGAAAACGGATGCACAGAAATCATAAGCTTCTCATTGCTTTTCTGTATCTGTTTGCATTGTCATTCAGTGTTTTTAAGACCATAAGGGTTCCCGGGCAATGGGCTGTGGCGCACTGGCTGATGGATTACCGTTTCGGATTCATTAAAAGAGGACTGCTGGGAGAGATCTTTGGTTTCTTTTTTGAGAAAAATGAGTTCAATATCCTGATCCTGTCATCAGTGGTCTTATTTCTGCTGTATGCCGTACTGTTTATAATTGCAGTCGGAAATACCTGGAGAAATTACAGTATTGAGAAAGTTCTGTTTTATACGGTATTCTTTTTATCGCAGTACATCATATTCTCAGCACACCTGATCGGTTATTTTGATCATCTTATTTTCCTGATGACCTTATTGTCGGTTTGCCTGATCCGTGAGAAAAAAATTGTACCGGCTTCGCTGATTATGGCATTCAGTATTGTTGCGCATGAGATTTCTTTTGTTCTGATGGTTCCGGTCTGCATTTTTGCACTGATGATGAACGAATTCAGGGATCATCAGCAGATTTTTACTTCACATCTGCTGAAAATGATCGGGATCTGTTTATTGTTTCCCGCTGCGGTGGTGGTTTCTGTGTTTATTTACCAGGAATGTTGCGGACAGGATAACCGCCGGCTTATCTTTAATTATCTTCAGGATACGGGACTGATCGGGAAAAAGGTGATCAATTCAGTGGCAGCTGCTTATTCTGATGGTTTTGGAAATCATTTCAGAAGCGAAGCTCCCCATTTTCTGCAGAGGGTTTTTATTTCCACAGGAACCATAAGCTACGGAATACCCCTGCTTTTTATGATGTACATGGTATACAAACAGTTCAGCAGAATAAACATATATGTTCTTTTAGTGCTTGCTGCTGTATCGGCATCACCGTTACTTCTCCATTCAATTGCCTGGGACACATTCAGGATATGGAGTTTTCCGTTTATGATTCTTTTTACAGGATTCTGGATCTTGTGCGACAGGTTGGGAAAAACTTATCAGCCCGGCCATTCATTGACCTGGTTTGAAATGATCTTTTTCTTCATATCAATAGTTCTGGTAACGGTATTTCCCAATTTTCTTTTTGATAATGAAACTGAAAGATTTTCTGTCCCTGTGAGAATTCTGGTGCTTGTTCCTGTTCTTTCAGTCTTATATTATCTGTATAAAAAAGTCCCGGAACAATATAACCGGGACTGAAATTTAACAGGTAAAAAATAATCAGGTAGAATTTTTAATGATATAATCATGAATTTTTGAATTATAATCATTCCTGATTTTATGCTCCATACCTGGGTCTTCCTGCCTTAACCTTTATTCAACAATAAGTTTCTGGCTGTAAGACCTGATATTCCCGGATTTTAAGATCAGATAATAAGTTCCGGTGGGAACTCCTGTGATATCAATACTGCCGTCGTTTTCAATTCTGGCATTTTCCAGAACTATTTTCCCTTCGGTGCTGATGAGATCTGCGGATCGTTTCTTTTCATCAAAGCCCTCAATGAAAACTTTGTCAGAAGCAGGATTGGGGTAAATTCTCACAGGGCTATAATTATCTGTTTCTGCTACGGCTAACGTTCCTGTTGTGATTTTAAAGATTTTTCCGCTGGTTACGGCTGCTACATACAGTTCTTTCTGAAAATCCTGCCCGAAAGTAGAAAAATTATTCCCGGAACTTGCAGCTGTCCACACGATAGAATTGTCAGGATTCATAATTCCGATCTGCATAGAACAATAATCTGCAAAAAAGTATTTTCCCTGAAGTGAAGGAAACTGACTTCCTCTGTAAATATAGCCTCCGGTAATGGAACATCTTCCTCCCGAGTGATTATAGACTGCTACCGGAAAAGTCATCGTTGCCATTCCGGGACATCCTGCTGTATTATAGGCATTGTTTCCTTCATAGCAGCGCCAGCCATAATTTACTCCGGCCTGCGTGATGGGAACCCTGTTGATTTCCTCTATGGCTCCCTGGCCTACATCTGCGATTATAACATTTCCGGAGGTAAGATCAAAAGACCATTTCCATGCATTTCTCAGACCATATGCCCAGATCTCATCAGCACCGTCCACACCTGCTCCGGCAAACGGATTTCCCGGAGGAATATTATAGGATCCCGAAGAATTCACATCAATTCTCAGCATTTTACCTAACAGAGAGTTTTTATTTTGTGCATTGTTGTTGGGGTCCCCGCCGCTGCCTCCATCTCCGGTGACGATCCAGAGGTTTCCGTCAGGAGCAAAATGAATGCTGCCGCCGTTGTGATTGTCGAAGGGTTTAGGAATGTTCAGCAGGATTTTTTCAGAAGCAGGATCAGCTACGTCAGGGTTGGATGTACTTACGGAATATCGGGCAACAATTATATTTCCTGCCGTATTGTTATAATACACAAAGAAATAGCCGTTTGAAGAATATTGAGGATGAAAGGCAAGCCCCAGAAGGCCTCTTTCTCCGTTGAAGCTGACTTTGGTACTGATGTTCAGAAAGTCTGCTCCGTTAGCACTGCCGTTAGGCTGAAGGATCTTAATAATTCCGTTCTGCTGTACAACGAAGAGACGGCTGTCTCCGGCGTTGGTGATTTCCACGGGACTGGTAAGCCCGGATGCAAATTCTTCCAAATTAATACTTTGAGAATTAACAATTAAAGAAGAAAAAATACCCATCGTAAAAAGTAGTTTTTTCATAATATTTTGATATTTAGTGTATTGATATAGGAATGAAAATTTTATACCAATTAAAATTTGAAAATTTCATGATGATAAGCTCAAAAAATTGTTAAATCTTAAATAGAAATTAAAACACCGATATATCTGAAAATAAACCATTTCTGTTGTTAAAAAATTCATAAAATATCAAGAAAATCATTATATTTGCCGACTTAATTTAACGTAGTTATAACAAAATGCAAGGAAAAGGACTTATTACAATTGTTGCTATTGTGCTAGGGCTGATATGCTTAAACGAGCTGTTGCCAACCTGGTACGCCAGCAAAATTGAATCGCAGATTGAAGCTGCGAATGGGAACGAGAAAGAGATCAAACGGATCAAGGAAGATACTCTTAATCTCGGTTATACAAAGCTTTACTATTCAAAAGCAAAGGACAAGGAAATGAAACTTGGTCTTGACCTGAAAGGGGGGATCAACGTTCTGTTGGAGATCAACCAGAGAGACCTGGTGAACGATCTTACCAATTATTCTACCAATCCTGTTCTTATTGAAGCTTTGAACAAAACTGACGAGGTTCAGAAAAATTCTACCAAATCTTACATCGACAATTTCTTCGAGCAGTTTGATGTGATCAACAAAACAAAAGGAACCAACCTTAAACTTGCTGATCCTGAATTATTCGGAAATACCAATCTGTCTGAGATTAAATACAATACTTCTGATGAGCAGGTAAAAAGCATCATTAAAAGAAGAGTTGATCTTTCTGTGGGAACGGCTTTCGAAGTAATCAGAACAAGGATCGATAAGCTTGGTGCTATCCAGCCTAACGTACAGAGAGTTCCTGGTACAGCCAGAATCTCAGTGGAAATGCCGGGGATGAAAGACATCGACAAAGTGAAGAAGATGCTTCAGACTTCAGCAAAACTTCAGTTCTGGGAAGTACAGCAGGTTCCTGAAATCGCTCCTTATTTCCAGAATTTAACAGCTATGGTAAGCGCAAAAGGAGACTCTATGGGAGTTAAGAAGAATATTAACTTCATGAACCTTCTGCAGCTTGACAAATTAAGAAGCAATGGGGTAGCCAATGTAAAACTATCTGATACTGCTGTTGTAAACAAAATCTTAAACAGCAAAGTAGCCCAGTCTTTACGTCCGGCCAACATTAAATATACACAGTTTATGTGGGGTTACAAACCTGAAGCTACAAGTCCTGATGATTTGGTACTGTACGCGATCAGAAGTAACATCAACCAGAAAGCTCCGGTAGACGGTGCGGTAGAAACTGCCAACATCAGCTACGATGAACTTGGGAGAGTAGTGGTAGATATGCAGATGGATTCCAAAGGAGCTAAAGAATGGAAAACTTTAACAGAGAAAAACGTAGGAAAACCTGTTGCGGTAACTCTTGATAACAGAGTATATACAGCTCCGAATGTTGTAGGCGCCATTCCAAACGGAAGAACTCAGATCTCCGGTAACTTCTCTCAGGAAGAAGCTAAAGAACTGGTAGACGTTTTAGGTGCAGGTAAACTGCCGGCCGGTGCAAAAGTGGTTCAGGCTACACAGGTAGGTCCGTCTTTAGGACAGGAATCTATTAATGCAGGGATGATCTCATTTGCTATTGCATTCCTTATCATTATCGTTTATATCATTTTCTATTACGGTGGTGCCGGAGTATATGCAGTAATTGCAATGGTAATTAACCTGTTCTACATCTTCGGGATCATGGATTCCGGTGACTTTACGCTTACCCTTCCCGGTATTGCAGGTATCGTTCTTACTATGGCGATGGCAGTAGACACCAACGTAATTATCTATGAAAGAACCAAAGAAGAACTATTCGCAGGAAAAAGTATCCTGGAAGCTTATAAAGACGGTTTCAAACACGCTTTAAATGCGATTATCGACGGGCACACCACTACATTACTTACCGCTGTGGTACTGTTCTTCTTCGGAACAGGTCCTATCAAAGGATTCGCATTAACGCTGATGATTGGTATCGTAATGACGTTGTTCACTTCCGTACTCCTTTCCAGAGTAATGATCTTCAGCAGACTTGATAAAGGAAAAGGCCTTTCCGTATGGACTGCCCCTACCAAGAACCTGTTCAGAAATACATGGATCGATTTCATCGGTAAGAGAAAATATGCTTACATTATTTCTGTTGTTTTAACCGTAATCTGTATCGTTTCAATCGCAACACACGGATTTAAATACGGTATCGATTTCACAGGGGGTAGAAACTATGTGGTGAGATTCGATAAGACCGTTAATGCTAATGACATTGAAGAAAACCTGACCAAAATCTTCAAAACTGAAGACGGGAAAAATTCTTCTGTTGAAGCTAAGACTTTCGGAAACGACAAACAGTTAAAGATTTCTACGGATTACCTTATCGAAGACGAATCTTTAAAAGCGGACCAGATTGTTGAGCAGAAATTATATGAAGGACTGAAAGCAAACCTGCCTGCGGGAATCAGCCTGACGGATTTTAAATCTGCTGATAAAGACCATGCCGGAATCATTTCTTCTGAAAAAGTAGGTCCAACAGTAGCAGACGATATCAAAACACACGGTATCCTTGCAGTTGTAGCTGCTTTAGCCGGAATCTTCATTTACATTCTTGTACGATTCAGAAAATGGCAGTTCTCTCTTGGTGCAGTGGCAGCATTGTTCCACGATGCGGTAATTATTCTGGGAGCTTACTCGCTTCTTCACAAATATATGCCGTTCAACATGGAGATCAACCAGGATTTCATTGCAGCGATCCTTACGGTACTTGGGTATTCAATTAACGATACCGTGATCATCTTTGACCGAATCAGGGAATATTTAAGAGAGAAAAAATCTTTAACACTGGCAGGATTATTTGATGACTCTATCTCCAGTACATTAGGTAGAACATTCAATACCTCATTCACAACCATCCTGGTGATCTTAGCGATCTTCATCTTTGGTGGTGATAACTTAAGAGGATTTATGTTCGCTATGCTTATCGGTATCGGATTTGGTACATATTCATCCATCTTCATTGCATCTGCAATTGCTTATGATTTCCTTAAAACAGGAAAAGAAGAAGATGTACACGGAAAGTCAACATCCAATAAAGAAGTACTTGCTTCAAAGTAATACAGACTACAATAAATAAGTAAAGGCCGTTTCTTTTGAAGCGGCCTTTTTTATTTATGATTAGCAGCAGAGCCAGTACTTTCAGTTATGGAATTCTGAATGATTTCAGGATAAAATCTGAAAAACTGAAAATTGAAGTTTGAAAACGGGAAAAGAAAATTATAAAGGTCATCATTAATATATGTGATCTTTTTTAAGGTAATTTAGCTATGCAGCGAATTTTCAGTAGCTGGAACTGCAGGTTATTTTCAGTCTCTTTTTTCCCACTTTCCGCTACCTTTCTTCCCCAAAATTCAGGACAATATTAAATTTTCAGTAACCAACTAATTTAGAACCATTATTTTTCATGTTTTGACTAATTTTGCAGATTATGGAAAAATCAAAGAAAAAAGCAGCTATTGGCTTTATATTTATAACCTTACTGATTGATATCACAGGATGGGGAATCATTATTCCGGTTGTTCCAAAACTGATTGAAGAACTTATTCATGCCAACATCAGTGAAGCAGCAAAATATAGTGGCTGGCTTGGCTTTGCCTATGCTTTTACCCAGTTTGTATTTTCCCCGATTGTCGGCAACCTGAGTGATAAATACGGGAGAAGACCCGTTATTCTGATCTCACTTTTCGGATTTGCTGTGGATTATATTTTCCTGGCGCTTGCCCCAACCATCTGGTGGCTCTTTGTAGGGCGTATTATCGCTGGAATTACGGGAGCCAGTATTACCACGGCCAGCGCTTATATCGCAGATGTTTCTACCGATGAAGACCGTGCTAAAAATTTTGGAATGATTGGCGCTGCTTTTGGTCTGGGATTTATTATAGGACCTGTATTGGGAGGTTTTCTGGGCCATTACGGGGCAAGGGTTCCGTTTTATGCCGCAGCAGTGCTCTGCCTTCTGAATTTCCTGTACGGATACTTTATTCTGCCTGAAAGTCTGGATAAAGATAAAAGAAGGGAATTTGACTGGAAGCGGGCGAATCCCATCGGTTCATTTAAATTTTTAAGAAAGCACCCTGAAATTTCAGGACTGATCGTAGCTCTTATTTTGATCTATATTGCAGGTCATGCGGTACAGAGCAACTGGAACTTCTTTACCATGTACCAGTTCAAATGGGATACAAGAATGGTGGGAATATCACTGGGAGTAGTCGGTATTCTGGTAGGTCTGGTTCAGGGACTTCTTATACGCTGGACAACACCGAAACTGGGAGAACAGAGAAGCATTTATTACGGACTGATACTCTACGCTGTGGGAATGTTTTTATTTGCATTTGCCACCCAGGGCTGGATGATGTTTGTAATTCTTGTCCCTTACTGTCTGGGAGGAATTTGCGGACCGGCACTTCAGTCGATGATTTCCAAAAGTGTTTCTTCTCATGAGCAGGGGGAGCTTCAGGGGGCTTTAACCAGTCTGATGAGTGCCACATCTATTGTAGGGCCGCTTTTAATGACAAGCCTGTTCCATTATTTTACAAGAGATGAAGCACAGGTTAAATTTGCGGGAGCACCATTCCTGCTGGCCTTTATTTTAATGACCGTAAGTGTGGTGATCACCTACTATGCTTTTAAGAAAAAGCCAAAGATCAAACTCTAATCCGGTGGGAAAAATATAAAAGTAATGGACTTATTTAAAATAGAAAAATACCTGGAAAGAATTCATTATTCAGGAGAGGTAAAAGCTGATATGGATACTTTAAAAAAGATCCACCGGCTGCATCCTGCCCATATTCCATTTGAAAATATCGATTCCTATACAGGTAAAGTGCCTTCCCTGGAGCTCAACGATGTTTTTGATAAGCTGGTATTACAGACAAGAGGAGGCTACTGTTATGAACAGAATCTGCTTTTGAATGATATACTGAAGTACATCGGTTTTAATGCTCATATTCAGCTTGCCCGCGTATTATGGAAAAAAGATGAACATGCTGAAGCGCCGCGGACCCATTTGTTACAAACCGTAGAATATCAAGGGGAGAAATATCTCGTAGACTGCGGGTTTGGAATAGTTACCCTTACTTCACCATTGCTTTTGAATGAAGCAGAACCGCAGCAGACCCCCAACGGTCTGTTTAAAATCACTAAAAATGATAAAGGATATATTCTCTGGTTTCTGAAAGAATCGTGGCTTCCGGTTTACCGTTTTGCCCTGGAAAGTGCAGAACATGCCGATCTGGAAATCGCGAACTGGTATCTGTCTACTCATCCGCAGTCAGGATTTAAAAACAATCTTGTTCTTTCCAAAGCAGATTCCGGGGCACGCTATACTTACAGTAATCATGTCCTGAACATCCGATACAATAATGGAGAAAAAAAATCCGTCAGTATCGGGGACCATGCTGCTCTGTATGAAATGTTTGAGAGCGTTTTCGGATTGAAAGAAAATGAAGCCGGGATTTTACAGAAAGCCGCAGATAAAGAATAATTTCTGAATACGGAAGATGGTTTAATCCATAAAAAAGGTCAGATTCCTGATACAAAACGGAGAAGCTCAACTGAACTTCCCCGTTTTTTAATGAAAATATAATAATGAACTGATTGTTATGGATACAGAGATTTTGTCCCGTTATGAACCAGGTTGCTTCCCAGTCCTGAGAATGATACCGAGAAATTGCTGGAATTAAAACTTAAAGAACCGGTAGGAGTACAGAGTCCGAGAGCATATCTGCACTGTCCGTAGGCTCCTGTTCTTTTTGTAACTTTACTTTCGCTTTTTGCCTTCCCTAAGCTGATATATCCCCAGTCTGTCACATCCACATTGGAAACGGTGGAGCCGGTATAGTAAATGGTGATCTGGTATCCCGTTTCTCCTCTTTTGGAGCCCCAGAGCCAACTGGCTGTCCACCATTCTTTATACCATTTTGAAGACACCTTCGCCTGATTCTCTGATGGGGAAACTTCTGTATTTCCTCTTTTATCCATGATGACAAGGCCAGCAAACATATTGTCCCAGATAATGCCGGATTCATTATAAAAACATAGGGTACTGAAGGCTGTCCCTTTGTAGTTCCAGGAAATTTCCATTACCTCAGATCCTGTTTTAATCTGTTCTGCGGCTGTTTCCTTTAAACCTTTCTGAGCTTCAGCCAGAAGGTCGCCGGAGTATAAATCCCCGATTTTTCCTACTTTTAAGGTCTCAGGGTAAAGAATATTTCCTTCAGCAGTAAACTGATCCTTATCTGAAATCAGGCTCTGGGATATTTCGATAGCTCTCTGTGTGGAAAGTTTACCTAAAACTATTGTTCCGGTGATCTGGAGATCATTGTTTAAGAACTTTTCAAGATTTTTCTCTGAGTCATTAAGCTGAGACCGGACATTTTCTGGAATAGACAGAGATCCGGGGCTCATTTCTTTTTTCAGATCCGCTGCTGTTACTTTTACAGCCGGGTTTTCCTGTACTGCTTCACTGTTTTCATTCTGACAGCCTGTAAGAGCCATTACTGACAGGATGGCAAAGATCTTAAAAGGAGTAAATAGCTTTTTCATAAATTATATATTTGATTTTGTGTGAAATAAAGATAATAAAAATTAAATTAATTCTCTATGTTTTGAATTAAATTTTGTTCATATAACTTCTCTTCGGCATCATGATTTACAGGATAAGCTTGAGAAAGGGGTTGGAGATGGAAAATGGGAGAGGATGTTATGAAAGTTATCAATAAGGCTGATCTGTTTCTGTATTTTTAAGGGAACCAGAATCTATAACGATTGTTAGAATTTATCATGGGAAAGCGGCTTCCGGTTTCAGTTTTCCGGCTTTCCTTCTTTTAAATCTTAAAATTTGTTTAAAATTCTACTTTATCATCAATAAATGTATAAACTTTCGTAATTTTACGGCATGGAATTAAGCATTGGAGAAATGGCATTGATCGCAGTGGCGATTGTTGTATTATTCGGTCCGGATAAACTTCCTCAGATAGCACGTGATTTAGGAGCAGGTGTAAGAAAAATGCGCGGTGCAGTGGAAGATATCAAAACAGAGATCATGAAAGAAACAGACAATCCCGTTTCTGAGATCAAGCGTGAAATTGAGAAAGTGAAAGACGCGGCCAAAGACTTTAATCCCATGAAGGATATTGAAAAAGATATTCTTACCGAGCCTTCTTCCACCACTCATAATGAACCTCCAAAACCAAAGCCTGCCGATGATGAAACCTACGAAGGGCCGGTAAGCAGATAATCAGATGGAGGAAATTATTCAGGAAGATAAAAAGGTTTTCCTATACCTTAATAATTTGGGCGATCCGTCTTTCGATCAGCTTTGGATGTTGATTTCAAGCACCTGGATCTGGGTTCCGCTCTATATTATATTCCTTTACTTTTTATACAAAAATTATAAACTGAAATCTTTAGTTTTCGTCCTTGTATTTATTGCACTGGGGGTTACGGTTTCCGATCAGCTTGCCAGTGTTTTCAAATACGGAGTGGCGAGGCTGAGGCCATGTCATGATCCTTCCCTGGAACATTATATGAGGATTGTGAAATGTGGAGGACAGTATGGTTTCTATTCTGCCCATGCTTCCAATACCTTCTTTCTGGCATCTTATTTAAGTATTTTATTAAAAAAGAAACTCAATTGGTTTCCATATGCTATATTTGTATGGGCTATAGTGGTTTCCTACAGCCGGATTTATTTAGGAGTGCATTTCCCGGTAGATATTTTGGTGGGGGCGTTTGTTGGATCTTTATTGGGAGTGATATTCGGTGCACTCGCCAAAAAAGTGATCAACAAGCAAACGATAACCTCATGAAAAAAACTTTATTACTTGCAGCACTTACGTGTACTTCATTCTATCTTTACGGACAGGATAAAAAAACAGCCGAGGAATGTATGAAAAAGGCAGACTACAAATGTGCCGAAGAACAGTATTCCAAACTTGCGGAAAAGGAGCAGATCCAGAAATTTCAGTCTGAGCTTTATAATAACCTGGGAACGGCTCAGAGAAGACAGGGAAAGACAACGGCTGCTTTCAGGTCTTATGAATCTGCTTTAAAAGCCAATCCTTTGTCCGGGCCTGTATATGCTAACCTTGCCTCCCTGCACAGCCAGAAAGGAAGCAAAACCAAAGCATTAGAATATATTGCCACAGGACTTAAAATAGAGCCTGAAAATCCGGAATTTTATCTTACCCGATCCAAAATTTACGACAGCCAGGGTAAAAAAGACCTTGCCCAGAATGATCTTAAACAGATCCTGACCTTTGCCCCGGATAATATTTTCGCAAAAACAGGGCTGGCCAACCTTAAAAAAAATAACGGCGATCTTGAAGGTGCTTTGAAAGACTACAACCAGCTGATTTCTGAAAAACCGGAATCACTGCTGTATAATGGCAGGGCAGATACTTATTTCAAAATGAAAAAGTATAAAGAAAGCCTGGCAGATGCGAACAAAGCAATTTCCATAGATCCGAAATTTGCCCAGTCCTATGTAAGCAAAGCACTTGTCTTATTTGAAATGTCAAAATCTAAGGAAGCCTGCGAAAATCTGGATAAAGCGGTCGGTTTGGGATATGAAAAAGCTGTTCTGGCAGAATATTATGCCCAGTGCGCAAAAAAATAAATGCTGATATCCGATAGGGGGCTGATAACCCTCAATAGAAAAGATTTTCAGTGCTAAAGCCGGATTGCATGCCGGTTAAAATAATAAATAAATTAAATGTTAAATATTGTTCTTGTAGAACCGGAAATCCCTAATAATACGGGAAATATCGGAAGATTATGTGTGGGTACCGAAAGCAGGCTGCATTTAATTCATCCCTTTGGATTTGTGATTAATGATAAAAATCTGAAACGTTCCGGCCTGGATTACTGGGTCCATCTTGATGTTTCCGAATATTCAGATATAGAAGAGTGGATAAAGAATGTTCCCGATCTGTCGCGGGTTTTCCTGATGAGTTCACATGCAGAGAAATCATATCTTGAAAATGACTTCCGGGATGGTGACTGGCTGGTTTTCGGAAAAGAAAGCGTTGGTTTAAGCAGAGAAATCCTGGACCGTTTCGATCAACACTTAACGATCCCGATGTCTGAACTGATCAGGAGCTTTAATATTGCCAATTCTGTTGCTTTCGTAGTGGGTGAAGCAAAAAGACAGATCGGGCTGAAGTGCAATGCCGTACTTTAACAGGCAGAACAGAAACCTGACATTTTAATCATTGTGATAAGGTTTTCCCTGCAGGATCTGATCTGCACGGTAAATCTGTTCCACGATAAACAGGCGGATCATCTGGTGGGTGAATGTCATTTTAGATAAGGACATTTTTTCGTTGGCTCTATTGTATATCTCTTCTGAGAAACCATAGGCACCTCCAATCAGTATGTGTACTTTTTTAACGGAAGAATTCATCCAGGTATCAATTTTCTGGGCAAATTCACGGCTGGTAAACTGTTTTCCCTTTTCATCAAGAATAATAACCAGATCGGTCTTATCAATATGGCTGAGGAAGAGTCTGGCTTCTTCTTTTTTCAGAAGATCCGGAGACAGGTTTTTTGCATTTTTTACATCCGGAATCTCAGTAATTTCAAAGTTCCAGTGTCTGGGAAGACGGGTCAGGTAATAGCCGATCAGGGAAGTGATCTCTTTATCGTCAGTTTTTCCGATACAAAGCAAGCCGATTCTCATGTATAAAAAATTTCAGACTGCAAAGATACCATTTTTAAAACTGTGAACAGCTGCCGGAAGCAGATTGCCTTGTCACTAGAGCCTGTTTGGGTTTAATACCGGTGACCCGTTTTTTTTGATTAAAAAGATAACGTGATGATGATCATTTTTTTACCATGCAAAGCTTTCATTTTTGAGACTGTATATTTTTCACGGAGCAAAGGATAGAATCGGCGAAGTTGATTAAATAAAGTCCCGGACTGATATTGAACAGATGTGTGGTTTTCAGGGAAAAAATTTGCTTTACCATAAAATATCTCTACCCACAGCAGAGAGAACGGGAAGATCCTTTGAAATTAATAAGGATAGGCTAATTCTGCCCGCTTATGAGGACGGGGAAAATGTTTATATTTGTAGGAAGACTTATTGGAAATCTTTAAAATAATATCCGCTTGTTGTTTTTGAAACCCCGGATTTTTATAGATTGTAAAATGAACCTTAAAACAGATAGATGAGTATAAAAGTTCCAAGATTTATCCTGAAGATTCAGGAATTTTTTGACGGTATCCATATTCCTGTTCTGGGCATATCGTTATGGCAGATGTTCCAGATCTATATTTCAGGGATTTTCAAAGGAAAGATCGGCAGAAAAGCAGCTGCGATTTCCTGGAGTTTTACCATCAGTTTATTTCCGTTTATTCTCTTCCTACTTTCTGTATTACCCTATATGCCGCATTATGACAAACTGCAGTTCTATATCTTTGAAGTGCTGATGCATAATGTGTTTCCATCCAATATGGAAGGGGATATACGGGGATATATTGAAGGAAATATCATCCCCAATATGAAAGGGATCAGCAATCTGACCATTATACTGGCTCTGATTTTTGCCACCAACGGAACCTTTTCACTGATCAACGGGTTCAATGAAAATACAGAGGAGAAACTCAGTGATGTAAAAGAATTTATTTTATCGTTTTTTATTACAATAGGCTTTATTGTTATTGTATTTCTGGCACTTTTCGGCGTGTATTACGCAGAGGTGGTGATCAAACCTTTTACCCCGGCCTATGATATTTCGTGGCTGGTGAATAACCTTACCAAAATCATTGGATTTGTTTCTTTCCCACTGTTCTATTTTATTCTGCTGACCTTGTTTTACTGGCTGGGAACCGTAAAAATTACAAGATTCAGACAGGCGGTTCCCGGAGCTGTTTTAACGACAGTCCTGTTTGTTCTTACCACATACATCTTTGCAATTTATGTAAAAGACATTGCCCGGTACAACGTTCTTTACGGATCTATCGGAAGTATGATCCTGCTGATGGTCTGGGTAAATGTAAATGTATACCTGCTTCTGTTCGGTAATGAACTGAATATGGCGCTCAGAAGGCTGAGAATAGAAAAACTGCTTTCCGATGAGATTCAGAAAGAGGCTGTTAACTATCATGCTGCCGTTACTGAGCCTAACCTGGAAAGTGACGAAGAACACCGCAGAAAGCTGGAAGAAAAGAAGAAAAATTAATCTTCTATGGCTTCCGGATCTTTTTTAGAGCTCATACTCAGAATCAGAAAACCGGTTACAGCTGCTAAGAAAGAAGCGATTAAAATGGCAAACTTAGCTTCATCCTGAATGGCAATATCATCTTTAAAAGAAAGAAGAGCAATGAAGATCGACATGGTAAAACCGATTCCGGCCAGCAGGCCAACCCCGATCATCTGCATCCAGTTACTGTTTTGAGGCAGTGAACTCAGCTTTAATCTGATCGCGATAAGAGAAAACAGGTTAATTCCAAGCAGCTTTCCTAATACAAGCCCGCAGATGATTCCCAGCCCTAATGTACTTGTAACACCTTCCACCATTTCACCGGAAAAGGCAATATTGGTATTCGTTAAAGCAAAGATAGGCATGATCAGAAAACTTACCGGAAAATGAAGCTGATGTTCAAGTTTTTCCAGAGGGGATATTTCCACATCGGAAACATTGGTAGGAATGGAAAATGCCAGCAGAACCCCTGCTATTGTGGCATGAATCCCCGAATGATGAAGAAAGTACCAGAGGAAAAGCCCCGGAATAATATAAAAGACAATACGGGTAACCTTCAGGAAATTTAAAACAAAAAGAAGTGCCGCTGTGCCGAAAGATAATAAAAGATAAGTCCAGTGGATCTGCTCCGTATAGAATATGGCAATCACGAGAATCGCCCCGAGATCATCTACAATGGCCAGAGCTGCCAGGAATATTTTAATGGAATTGGGAATCTTTTTCCCCAGCATAGAAATAATGGCTAAAGAGAAAGCAATATCTGTGGCCATTGGAATTCCCCAGCCGCTGCCGTACTCCGTTCCGCTGTTGAAAAGACTATAAATAACCGCAGGAACCAGCATTCCGCCTACTGCGGCAAAAATAGGAAGTGAAGCATTTTTAAAGGAAGAAAGCTCTCCTTCTACCAGTTCCCTTTTTATTTCAAGCCCTACCAGAAGGAAGAAGACCGCCATAAGCCCGTCATTGATCCAGATGCTCACAGGGTAGGTGAGATGAAAAAGCTGAATGCCAACCTCCTGATCCAGCAGGCGCTGAAAGCCTTCCCCGGCAGATGAATTGGCAATAAGTAATGAAATAAGCACACAGAAGATAAGGATGATTCCTGATGCCTGATTGCTGCTGAAAAATTTTTTAAAATAGAGAGTTAAATTCATGTCTAAGATTGTAATCGTCTCACTCTTGAAACTCCGTTGATATTTTTAAGTTTTTTGAATGTTTCCTCAAGCTGTCCCTTGTTTTTTACCTCAAGATTGATGTTTCCGGTGAAAACACCGTTATTGGATTCAATAGACATACTCTTCATGTCCATTCCCATACTTCCGCTGATGACGGTCGTAATATCATTGATCATACCCATTCTGTCAAGGCCTTCAATCTCGATCTTCACTCGGTTTTTAAAGCTTTCCGCATTCACCCATTTGGCAGGGATCACGCGGTAATCGTACTGGGCTCTCAGGTTGATGGCATTCGGGCAGTTGTCGCTGTGAACTTTGATTCCGTCGGAGATTGTAATGAATCCGAAGATCTTATCTCCGGGAATTACGGTACAGCATTTGGCATAGCTGTAATTCAGCTTTTCTTCATCTTTCCCGAATACGATCATGTCGAGGTTCTGCTCTTTCGGTTCCTCGAAATGCTGATTTTTAGAAGGGGATTTTCTGAATCTGGAAAGTAAGTTGTTGAATACGTTTTTACTTTCAATATATTTTCTCAAACTGCTTGCGTCCAGCTCGTTGCTCTGGAATTTAAGGAACAGTTCCTGGGATGATTTTAAATTGAAAAACTTCTGAAGTTTGTTGATCTCTTCATCGTTAAAATTGATTTTTGCATGGCGCAGCTTTCGCTGAAGAATCTCTTTTCCGTCCTCTACCAGCTGGTTTTTCTGGGAATTCAGGTAGCTTTTGATCTTCGACTTGGCCTTTGAAGTAACAACAAATTCCAGCCAGTCCGATTTAGGTTTCTGGTTCTGGGACGAAAGAATATCTACCTGATCTCCGTTCTGAAGGGTGTATGAAATAGGAACAAGTTTCCCGTTGATCTTGGCTCCCAGACATTTCATTCCAAGATCGGAATGGACGGCAAAAGCAAAATCCAGTGCCGTTGCATTGGTCGGAAGAATTTTAATCTCACCTTTAGGGGTAAAGACAAATACTTCCTTAGCATATAAATTGAGTTTTATATTATCTAAAAGCTCTGACGTGGAGAGATTCTGCTGCTGTTCAAGAACTTCACGGATTTCAGTAACCCATTTTTCAAAATTCCGGTCGTCAGTGCTTTGTTTGTAACCTTCTTTGTATTTATAGTGGGCAGCAACACCTTTTTCAGCGATTTCGTCCATTCTTTCTGAACGGATCTGTACTTCGATCCATTTTTTGTCCGGCCCGAGAACCGTCAAATGGAGACTTTCGTATCCGGTAGAACGTGGCTGCGTAATCCAGTCCCTCATTCTGGAAGGATTGCTGTGGTAGACATCCGTTACAATAGAGTAGATTTTCCAGGCCAGGAATTTTTCATTTTTTGCATCCGATTTGTAAATGATCCTGATGGCGTAGTTATCAAAAACCTCTTCAAAGGAAACACCCTGTTTCAGCATTTTTCTGTAAATGGAAGAAATGGCTTTTGCCCGGCCTTTGATGGTAAAGTTTAAACCCTCTTCTTTCAGTCTTTCCGAAACCTCTGTTTTAAACTCCTCAATATAGCGTTCACGGCTTTCTTTGGCAAGTTCTAATTTTTCGGTGATCTCATTGTAAACTTCAGGACTGTTATATTTTAAAGAAAGATCTTCAAGCTCAGACTTGATGTTGTACAGTCCAAGACGGTGGGCCAGGGGAGCGTAGATATAAACCGTTTCGGATGCGATTTTTTTCTGTTTGTCCGGCGCCATGCTTTCCAGAGTACGCATATTGTGAAGACGGTCTGCAATTTTGATCAGGATCACCCTGAAATCCTCAGATAACGTGAGAAGCAGTTTCCTGTAATTTTCAGACTGTACGGAAATGTTCTGATGATTCATGATAGAGATCTTCGTGAGCCCGTTCACAATGTTGGCGATCTTTTCTCCAAAAATCTTTTTCAGGTCTTCATACGTATAGTCCGAATCTTCAATCACGTCATGCAAAAGGGCACATGCAATGGAAGTAGCTCCAAGACCAATCTCAGTCGCTACAATTTTAGCAACCGCAATGGGGTGATAGATATAAGGTTCTCCGGATTTTCTCCTTTGGTCCTTGTGGGCATCCAGCGCAATATCGAATGCCTTCCGGATGAGCTTGTTGTTTTCCTCATCCAGTGTTCTGTATGTATTGGAAATCAGATCCTTATAACGGGCAAGGATCTCTTTGTTTTCCTGTTCTAAATCGTAACTCATTTGTGCTAATGCCTATATTTAGACGAAAATACGAAATTTTTTAAACTTTTCAAACATAAAAAATCCGCAGAACGCTCTGCGGATTCCGGTTATTAGATTTTATGTGTGTGTCAGAATTTAACTTCTGAATCCATGCCGCTGCTTGATGCCTTTATCTTCACATCCGGGCTGTTATGGATCTCAGCTCTGTTCCTGGCATCTATGAACCTTTTGATATGGTCATAATCCGCCTGCTCAATACTCATATTCTCGAGCAAATAAGTCTTCATTACTGAATTTTCGCTGAAAACATTTCGGGCGCTATCAGTTTGGTTATTATCTTTTACCGCAACACTCGCCAGATATTGAGCGTGGTCCGAGCCGCTGTTTAAGTATATGATGTAATCTGAATCTCCAAATCCTGAATTTTCCAGATCGGCTTCAAGCTTTTTGTAATCGCTGTGATGTGCAAATACCCCAGCTAATATATTTGACATAAGCAGTAATTTTAAATTTGTACTTAAAGGTAATAAATATTTTTCAATATTGTTGTTTTAATTTCAATAAAATTTAATATTTATTGTTTTATCTATAAAATATTATTGAAATATTTGATAAGGTCTATTGAACGGGTGTTTAAGTTTATGAGCTGTTTTGTAATGAAATATGGCGTTAGTCATTATATTCATATTCCGCCCAGCCCAACTGGTAAATATAAAGGATGATCTGGTCGTAAAAGTTCATGGTTCTTAATCCTCCGTTTTTACCGTAGTTCCAGATCTCTTTATTTTGATTTTGGTCATAGTTGATGTCGAGAAAATAATTTCCGACGTTTTTAACCGGAGTATTTTCTGAATTGTCAATATTGGTGAAATCCATATCAGTCAGAAGCATCAGAAGCTGCTTTTCATCTTCTTTTGACATTTTTTTGAAGTAGCTTTTTTCTGCGTTCAGTTTATTGAGCCGGGTTTGATCCAGATACATTTTTTTCTCCTTAAAATCCAGGGTCATGATGAATTGTCCGTCCAGTTCTATTTTCACCTCATTAATGATATGTTTTTGAGGAGTTTTGATATATTCCGTGGTGACATTGTTTTTAACCGTTAAAATATCCGTTTCATAGAATTCTTTATAATCTACATTTCTTGATGGAGTGTATTTAACCCTTAAAACGTGTATGAACTTTCCGTCCGGAGAAATCTTTGCGGCAATAGGTTCTTCATTCATCTCCTTGTAAGGATTGAATATTCTGTACTTTCCGGATTTTTGGCTCAGGGCAATAGCAATATTTCCCAATCCATCACAAAGATTAAGCGGAAAAACACTAATGGCTATCTCTTTTCCCTCGTATTCTTTTTTCTTTTTAATATTGACAACGTAGTCATCTATGCCGTCATGGTTCAGATCTGCAGTGTAAAATGACTTCAGATTCTCCTTTTCTATTTTATCCCTGAAGGCTGCAGTATTCAGATAAGATACTTTCGGCGGCAAGCTGTCATTGATCATCATCTGTTTATAGCAACGGTCTGCTTCAAATATTTTTACAATCTTTTCTCTGTTCTGCTTCTCTTTACTGCAGCAAAACAGTAATGCAAGTGCAGCTGTAATCAGTGTATATTTCATTGCCGCCAAAAATAATATTTTTAACAGATCATTCGGATTTTATTTACAAATTCAGTTTGTTTTTTTAAAAAATAGGGTTGAAAAGTTGAATTAACTTCAATGCTTTAAATATTTAATATGCTGAATTTAAAAAATCTGTAAAATTCGTGCTGTCTGTATGATATTATTTTATCCCCAACGAGACACAAAAGATTCTGACACTTTAGTGATCTTTAAATTTAAATACCTTGCTCATAGAAGTTCGCTTAAAATAAAAATCATAGATTTTTATGTATTCAGCAGTGTAAAATTTTATCGGAGATAAAATCCTAGCGCCTGATTTATCCGATATAAAAAAATAAATTGCGTCTTTGCGCAAACCCCCAACCAAAAATACATCAATCAAAAAGATCTGCTCAATCTGCCTGATCAGCGAGCGATAAAAAATAAAGCAATCATAAAAAGCGATGAAACAGCCTGCAGGAAATGGTGAAAAACAAAAAAACGGACCGAAGCCCGTTTTTCATTCAATATCATTATTAAAAATTAAATTCTTTCGTTTTTAATCTCTTCCACAATTTCAGGATTTAATAAAGTGGTAATATCCCCGAAATTACTGAAATCTCCTTCCGCAATTTTTCTCAGGATTCTGCGCATAATCTTTCCTGATCTTGTCTTCGGCAGCCCGGAAACGAACTGTATCTTATCCAGCTTGGCAATAGGCCCGATCTGGTCTGAAATAAGCTGATTGATCTCTTTTTTCAGATTTTCCTTATCACGGCCTTCTCCGCTTTCTTTTAAGATGACATAGCCATACAGGGCATTTCCTTTAATATCATGAGGGTAGCCTACAATAGCAGATTCTGCAACGGCCGGATGCTCATTGATGCTGTCTTCAATAGGTGCAGTACCCAGATTATGCCCGGAAACAATGATCACATCATCTACACGTCCGGTAATTCTGTAATATCCGACCTCATCCCTTAACGCTCCGTCTCCTGTGAAATATTTCCCCGGAAATGCCGTAAAATAAGTTTCCTTGTATCTCTGATGATCGCCCCAGATGGTTCTGGCAATTCCCGGCCACGGAAAACGGATGCATAAATTTCCGGTTACCTGATTTCCTGTGATTTCGTTACGCTTATCATCCATCAGTACCGGCTGAATACCGGGAATAGGAAGGGTGGCGTAGGTTGGTTTTGTAGGGGTGACGAATGGAAGAGGGGAGATCATGATTCCTCCGGTTTCTGTCTGCCACCAGGTGTCTACTACCGGGCATTTTTTCTTCCCGACATGATCGTTGAACCAGTGCCATGCCTCCTCATTGATAGGTTCTCCTACTGAACCGATAACTTTTAATGTACTCAGATCATGTTTGTCTACCCATTCTGTGCTTTCTTTGGCCAGAGAACGGATGGCGGTAGGAGCGGTGTAGAACTGGGTGACTTTATGTTTTTCAATAACTTCCCAGAAACGGTCCGGTTCAGGATAAGTCGGTACGCCTTCGAAAATAACGGTAGTGGCTCCGTTAAGAAGCGGCCCGTAAAGAATATAAGAGTGTCCGGTAATCCATCCGATATCTGCCGTACACCAGTAGATATCATTCTCTTTATAATTGAATACATTTTTGAAGGTATAGGCTGTGTACACCATGTAACCGGCACAGGTATGAAGCATTCCTTTAGGCTTTCCGGTAGAGCCGGAGGTATAAAGGATGAAAAGAGGATCCTCAGCATCCATGATTACGGTTACAAAATCGGCAGAGGCTTTTTCATACAGGTCTGTGAACCAGTAATCTCTGCCTTCTTTCATTTTGATTTCGTTGCGGGTTCTTTTTACCACAAGAACGGATTCTACGCTCGGCGTTTTTTCAAGGGCTTCATCCACAATGCTTTTCAGGTCCAGAACTTTATTTCCTCTGTAACTTCCGTCTGAGGTGATGACCATTTTAGCACCACAGTCGTTCACTCTGGAAGATACGGCAGAGGCTGAAAACCCGGCAAAAATTACCGAATGTACCGCTCCTAATTTCGCACAGGCAAGCATGGTGATGGCCAATTCCGGGATCATAGGAAGATAAATGCATACTCTGTCTCCTTTTTCAATTCCCATTTCGCGCAGAACATTGGCGGTTTTATTCACACGGGTGTATAATTCGCTGTAAGAAATATGCTGTGCTTCCTCTTTCGGATCATTAGGCTCCCAGATAATGGCTGTTTTTTCGCCTCTTACGGAAAGATGCCTGTCCAGGCAGTTTTTGGTGATATTTAATTTTGCATTTTTAAACCATGTGATTTTAGCCTCGTTCATATCGTACTTAACGACCTTGCTCCATCTCTGGTACCACACGAAATTCTGGTCGGCGATCTTGTCCCAGAATTTTTTAGGATTTTTGATAGACTTTTTGTACTCTTCAAAATAGTGAGGCAGATCTTCTATTAAGTAATTTCTCATATCCTTTCGTTTTTTTGAAATTTGAATTTTATTAATATTAAATGTATGTTTAATTTTTTGTTTAAGCCCTATATTCCCTGATTTTTTCCTGAATTTCTTCAATGATTTTCTCGTCATCAATCGTAGACGGGATCTGGAATTCTTTCCCGTCCAGCAGGGTTCTGATCAGCTTTCTCAGGATTTTTCCGGAACGGGTTTTCGGTAACCGTTTCACAACCACGGTGTTCTTTAAAAAAGCTACGGCACCGATCTTTTCACGAACCATCTGAATGATGTCTTTTTCCACCTGTTCTTCAGAAATCACCGAGCCGTTTTTCAAAACCACTGTGGCAAAAGGTACCTGGCCTTTAAGATCATCGTCTATTCCCACGACAGCACATTCCGCGACTTCCGGATGAGATGACACGATCTCCTCCATTTCGGAAGTTGAAAGACGGTGTCCGGCTACATTGATTACGTCATCCACTCTTCCGGTGATGAAAATATAGCCGTCTTCATCCTGAATGGCTCCGTCACCTGAGAAGTAGTAGCCGTTGTACTGTGACAGGTAGCTGTTCCGGAAGCGTTCATAATCATTCCAGATTCCAAGCATAGCACCCGGCGGGAGCGGAAGTTTAATGACGAGATAGCCTTCATGATGAGGATCGAGTTCAAATCCGTTTTCATCAAATATTTTAATATCATATCCCGGGATTGGCTTTCCGGCAGAAGCTCTTTTGATTTTGTACTGATCGTCAAAAGTCATTAAACCCAGCATCGGCCATCCGGATTCTGTCTGCCACCAGTGATCAATGGCGGGAACTCCAATATGTCGGGCAAACCAGTCAAGGGTAGCGACATCACAGCGTTCTCCGGCTAAAAACTGTTTCTTCAGGCAGGACAGATCGTATTTTTTTACAAGTTCACCGTCAGGATCTTCTTTTTTGATGGCTCTGATCGCAGTTGGAGCCGTAAACATGGCTGATACCCTATATTCTGAGATGATTCTCCAGAAAGTTCCTGCATCGGGTGTCATGATGGGTTTTCCTTCGAAAATGACGGTGGTGTTTCTGTTGATGAGGGGTCCGTAAACGCTGTAACTGTGTCCCACCGCCCATCCGAAATCGGAAGCGGCCCAGTAGGTTTCCCCGGGTTCCATACCGTAAATGTATTTCATGGAAAATTTCAGGGCAGTGGCATATCCTCCGGTATCGCGGACGATTCCTTTGGGTTTTCCGGTCGTTCCTGAAGTATAAAGAAGGTATAAAGGATGTACGGATTCTACCGGAACACAGTCTGCAGGAGCTGATTGCTGAACGAGTTCTTCGTAATCGGTCAGTCCTTCAAACATTTCGTGCTGGTTATCGACTAATTTTCTGTTGTAAACGATGATGTGGTCTACTTTGTCCTGGGCCAGTTCTATGGCTTTTTCCACCAAAGGCAGGTAAGGGATTCTTTTAGCGATTTCCACTCCGGCGGTAGCGGTAATCAATGCTTTGGGTTTGCAGTCGTCTATTCTCACCACCAGTTCATGAGGGGCAAATCCTCCGAAAACCACGTTGTGAATCACTCCGATCCTTGCACAGGCCAGCATGGCAAAAAGGGTCTGAGGAATCATCGGCATATAGATCACGGCGGTGTCTCCTTTCTGTAAACCTAAAGAAGCCAGCCCTCCGGCAAATTTTGAGATTTCCTCTTTAGCCTGGCTGAAGGTGTAGGTTTTTTTCTGCCCGGTTACCGGAGAGTCATATATAATGGCGGTCTGCTCTCCGAAACCATCTTCAATATGTTGGTCAATACACAGATAACACATATTGAGTTTTCCGTCCGCAAACCATTGCGGGTAGTTGTTTTTATCATGAGAGAGAATCTGTGACGGGAATTCTGTCCATTGGATCTGTTGGGCCTGTTCCTTCCAGAAGTTCTCCTTGTCTTCTATGCTTTGTTTAAATAAAATATCTGCCTTCATATCAGTTCTGTGTTTCATGTTTTCTGATTATCCTGTTTTTCCGTTTTTTTTTGAATCTTTTTTATTCAAACATCTCTTCAATCTGCTGGATCAGCTTCTTGATGGAATAAGGTTTGGTAATGTAAGCATCGGCTCCCATTTCCAGTCCCTTTTCAATGTCTTTTGGGTTGTTTTTGGCGCTCAGGAAAAGAACTTTGGTGTCTTTCAGTTTTTCATCCTGTTTGATGATTTCCAGCGTGCTGTATCCGTCCAGATTCGGCATCATGATATCGAGAAGGATAACATCCGGGGTCATGGTTTTTAAAAATTCCAGCACCTCGGCTCCGTCTCTGGCAATATAGACATCGTAGCCGTTTTTTTTGAAACTGTATTCCAGCGACATTAATATTTTGTGCTCGTCATCTGCAATGATTATCTTTTTCATAGGAGGTGTTTATAGTTATTCAACTTCATTTTTACGGTTATTTATCGGTTCAGGCATGCTGATGGTAAAAGTGACGCCCAGGCCGCTGTTTTCAGCTTTTATGCTTCCGTGGTGAGCCTGTACGATCTTTTTGGAAATGGCCAGCCCCAGACCACTTCCGGTAGGCTTGATAATATTTTGGTTTTTGGACTGATAAAATTTATCAAAGATCATTTCAAGGTCTTCTTCGGGAATATGTCTTCCGGTATTGAAGATCTTAATCACGAGTTCATTTTCTTTTTCCGATAATTTGGTCTGTATTGTTCCCTGGTCATCTGTGAATTTCAGGGCGTTTCCTAAAATATTCTGGAAAAGCTGGATCATTCTTGCTTCATCATATTCAAACAGATACTGATTCAGAAGGTTTACTTCGCTTAAATGGATGTTTTTCTGCTGGATAAGATGGTGCAGGGGACTGACTGCTTTTTTATAGGTTTCAAGAATGTTGTTTTCTTTGATGTTTAAAGCAATTTCGCCGTGTTCAAGTTTGTCCAGATAAAGAATGTCGTTGATGATTTCACTTAGCCGGTCTGATTCTGTGATGATATTATTCAAAAATTCCTGTTTGATCTCCAGGGGAATATCGTCGTCGTCTGCTAAAATTTCCCCCGCAGAGCGGATGGCAGTGATCGGGGTTCTCAGTTCATGGGCTACGGAATCCAGAAAGTCGTCTTTCTGGCGGTCTTTGATGATCAGGCTCTCGTTGGCATTTCTGAGGTCATCGGATAATTTCTGCAGTTCTTCAGACTGTTCCGTAAGCTTTTTGTTGAGGGAAATGTTTTCTTTGGATTCCTCTAAAATATTCAGGACTTCCTTTAAGGATATTTTATCCTCTTTTGTTACGCCTTCGATCAGGATCTTGGCAGAAGCGGTTCCTATCCTCCCGGCCAGAAGATTTTCTGAAAACTTGATAAACCTGGAATCGGCTGTTTCCGTCTGGGAATCGATATTGTATTTTAAATTGAAGATCCTTAACGCCTGTTCGGTTTTGTTTTTACCTAAAAATCTTTCCAGAATATTTTTAATATCCGAAACATAAGCTGTTCCGCGCCAGATAAAAGCATTTTCATGATTCTGAATGTATTTGTCGATGTCTACATACAGCTCGGCGAAATTTCTTTCACGGTAATTTCCTTTAACACTCACGGAAATAATGGTGAACAGAGCCGTATTGATGAGTAAAGACCAGAAGAAGATCTGCGAGATCCTGCTCAGATAAGGAATATTGAAAAACCCGAAAGCATCATACATATCTCTCAGAACGCCTTTGAATTCCTGGTTGTAAGAAAAATAATACTGCGGAATAATCAATCCGAAATAACATATGGCAAGTCCGGCGAGCAATCCTGTAACAGCTCCTTTATAGCTTCCCCTTCTCCAGAAAATAGCTCCGAAAAAAGCGGGAGCAAGCTGTGCGATCACTACAAACGAGATCAATCCCACCGAATCCAGTGATGTTCTCAGGATGAAATATTTATAGAAAACAAAAGCCATGATGATCAGCGCGAAAATACTGAACTTCCTGATGTTGGTAATGTTTCTGGTATTCTGAACCTCATTTTCAGATTTGAATTTTCCAAGTAATCCATAAGGAATGATGAGGTTGTTGGAAAGCATGATCGAAAGAGTAATGGCGGAAATAATAATCATGGAAATGCACGAACTCAGCCCGCCCAGGAATACAAAAACAGTAATCAGGGTATTGTCGAAATGCTGGGGAATCAAAATAGAGTAGAACTCCGGATTTACTTTCTGTCCGTCAAAAATAAGCCTTCCGCCCCAGGCGATCGGGAATATAAATACAGTGAAGATCAGAAGATAAAGAGGAAAAAACCAGATGGCGGTTCTGATATGTTTTTCCTGTCTGTTCTCTACAATAGCAGTGTGGAACTGTCTTGGAAGAATACATATGGCTGTTGCGGAGATCATACAAAGCACCATCCAGTTCATGGCGTCTTCGGTTCCGCTAAAAGTGTTTTTTTCTTTAAAATCTTCAAACTGGCTCGCTTTCTGGTAAATATCGGAGAATCCGTCAAAAACAAAATAAATAACAAAAACCCCGAGAATAATAATAAAGAAGAGTTTCAAAAAACTTTCGAGGGCAATGGCTGAAATAATCCCTAAACGTTTCTCGGAAGCATCCACGTATTTTGTTCCGTAATACGAGGAAAATAAAGCGATCAGGATAACTACGAATGTGGCGTTATCTGTAAGAATATTGCTGGACATTGAGGTTTCTGTCACCAGATGGAAAGTTTCTGAAATCGCTTTGATCTGAAGCCCGATATAAGGAACAATAGCGAGCAGGCAGACGATTGTAATAATGGCACTGAAGCTTCTGCTGTTACCGTATCTCAGAGAAATAAAATCCGCGAGGCTGCTTATTTTGTTGATTCTGGCAATACGTACGATCCGGGTATTGATGTAGATCCATGCCGGAATAATCATCACAGGTCCGATATAGATAGGAAGATAGTTGAGCCCGCTGGTGGCCGCGACGCCAATACTTCCGTAGTAGGTCCATGCCGTGCAGTACACCGCAAGAGACAGGGCATAAATATAGGGATTGTTGATCCACAACTTGCTCTTTTTCTTCTCTGCCAGGTGGGCAACTAAGAACAAAAGGGCCAGGTAAAGCAAAACCACAAAAAATAATGCAAAACTACTCATCATACCTTTTTACGATTACAAAAGAAATAATGATGGAAATCATCCAGACTGCAAACAGGTAAACGAGGATCATAGGATAGCCAAAAACTTCCCTGTCGCTGTTGAATAGCAGAGAAAAGGGAATACTGAAGGCAATCATCAGTCCGATGCTCAGGATAACCAGTTTTTGTTCGTGTCTTTTCTTCATAATGTTCATGAATAACGATAATTGATGAACAAATAATAATTCATCAATTATCGTTTATTTTTATAACTAAATCTTGTCGTCAGAATATTCTCCCGTCAGGGCATAATAGCCGAAAATACCCAGTCCGCCGGAAATAATCGGCATCAAAACAAATAAAATTATGATACCGAAAACCAGATCTTCCTGCTTACCCGAAGTAATTTTGGGAATTCCTAAAACTGTTATTCCGAAATATCCCACCACCAGCGCAATGGCGATCCAGAGTATGCCTAATATTTTTTTTAGTCCGTTCATTTTAGTAGTATTAAAATTAATAAAAATTTGAGTGATTCAGTGCCTAATCGTGAATATTATTGTTCTTGTTTTTAAGATAAAATAATCCGATGATTAAACAGACTGCAGCAACCCCTATCGGGTACCATAACCCTTCAAGATACCATGTCGGATGGCCTGCGTCTTTACCTACCGTAACCAGATAAGTGGCAACAGCCGGAAGAAGTCCTCCAAATACTCCGTTTCCGATATGATAAGGGAGAGACATGGAGGTGTAACGGATTCTTACCGGGAACATTTCTACAAGGAAAGCTGCGATAGGGCCATACACCATAGTTACAAATATCACCTGGATAAATACAAGGAAGATCAGATACCATTTTGTATTGTCGGCCAGGGTTACGGACTGTGATACTTTCGGTTCTTCCGCTTTTCCGTCTTTCATTACCGGACCAGCAGGCGACCAGTGAGCTACACTGTCTTTTTTAATTAAGGTTCCGTCTGTATAAAGGGTTTCTTTATGGAAGGTAATCAGACTGTCTGAAGCAACTTTATCGTGAATTTTAGCGGTTCTCTTTTCTGTAATGCCATTGGCGGCAACGGTTTTGTTTTCAAGCTTTACACTGTTGAACATACTGTCGTATATCGGGCGGTAGGCTAAGATGGCTACCAGCATTCCGGTCATCATCACCGCTTTTCGTCCTATTTTGTCAGAAAGCCATCCGAAGAAAACGAAGAAAGGAGTTCCCAGAAATAAGGCAGTTGCCATCAGTGAATCAACCTGTGCAGATTCTACATTCATTACTTTCTGCAGGAAGCTCATCGCATAGAACTGTCCCGTGTACCAGATTACCCCTTGTCCCATAGCGGCTCCGAACAGGGCAAGAAGAACAAATTTGAAATTGTATTTGTTTCCAAAGCTTTCCTTCAATGGGTTTTTGGACGTTTTTCCTTCGCTTTTAGCCTTTGCAAAAAGTGGAGATTCTTTCATGTTTTTTCTGATGATGTAAGAAACACCCACCATAAGAATAGAGATCCAGAAAGGAACCCTCCATCCCCAGTGGTCAAATTCTTCAGCCGAAAGCGAGGTTTTGGTAACCAGGATTACGATCAGGGAAATGAAAAGTCCTGCTGTTGCGGTAGTCTGTATCCATGATGTCCAGTAACCTCTCCGGTGAGGTTGTGCATATTCGGCAACATAGGTAGCGGCACCTCCGTATTCACCACCGAGGGCAAGTCCCTGGAGAAGTCTTAAAATTAAAACAAGGACAGGTGCTAAAAATCCGATGGTCTCATAGCTTGGAATACACCCGATCAGGAATGTTGAAAATCCCATGATCAGCAAAGTGACCAGAAACGTATATTTTCTTCCGATAATATCTCCCAGTCTTCCGAAAAACAGCGCTCCGAAAGGTCTTACGACAAATCCGGCGGCAAAAGTGGCCAGGGTGGACAGAAATGCTGCGGTAGGATTATCAGCAGGAAAGAATTTCGTTGCCAGAACAATGGCTAAGCTTCCGAAAATATAGAAGTCATACCATTCTATCAGGGTACCGAGAGAAGAGGCCGTAATAACGCTCCAGATCGTGCGGTTTTTCTGCCTTTCGGTCATGTTTTCGTAGTTTTCGTGATGGTTTTCGCTCATATTGCTTGATTTTTTTGATGTTAATTAAATAAATAATAGCGGAGAATCCGGTTGTTACAGGTAAATCTGAAACTGGACAATAAATTCGCCTTTACTAGAAGGGCTTTCTGTCGGGCTTGTATATGCCGGTCTTGTGGAATACTGTGTGGTAATTTTCGCGTGATGACCGTCAATAAACCAGTTGGCGCCTATATCAAATTGTGAAGATGATTTGTCGAAAGCTTCAAAACTTTTATGGGTGTACGCTGCGAAAGGCTGTATCCTGACTTTTGGTTTTTCCGCCTGATTGGGTAAGAGTAAACCGGCCTGGGCATAGATAATATTACCTGTTCCTATGGTAGGCTGAAGATTTCCGGGCCCTGCGATGGCTTTGTTTCCCATAAAGCTGGGGTCTGTTGCTGCAATGTTCATTATTCCTAAGTTTCTGACATAATTAGGTCCGAAATTGTAATTGTAATATCCGGCATAGGCAGAAACCGCCATTTTATGTTTAGCTTCTCCTAATGGAATATCAGCAAAAGCATCTACGGCAAAAAGAGTAATATCGTGTTTTTCTACGTTGGAGTTTACAGAAGTTCTTGTTCCGTCTGCCTGGTGGTAAAAACCTGCTCCTACATTGAAAACTTTTTTCGTTCCCAGATAAGAGCCGACTTTGAAGGGGAGGGTGTTGGATTCTTCATCAAGAAACTGGTACTCAACATAACCGGCCTTTGAAAAACTTGGATTTCCATTGTTGTCTACGGCTACGGCTTTCAACGGATCTGTTACATTTACCGGAACAAGATCGGTGGCAAAAGGTTTGTTTAAGCTGAAACGGTATTCCAGTTTTCCGTATTTTCCTTTGGCAAACATACCCAGCTGTCTGGCAAACTGATCTGAGTTATCGATGAGGGGCCATGAGAAAATAGGAGAGTCCACTGTAAGGAAATTAAGCGTTGAAGCCATGGTCATACGGGAAAGTCCCATATAATAATGAAGTCCTGCCCCTAAAGATAAACTGAATTTTTCCGCTTCTCCAGGTAAAATAACTGCATATTCATTCCAGGCATCATGAAAAAACAGCTGCGGTTTCTTGCCGTTTCCGTAACCGCCTGTTCCTGAAGTCCCTGATCCTCCACCATTGATAAAGGTCTGGTTGTTGATTCCAAAATGAGCCAGAATCATATATCTTTTAGAGATCTGGGCATAAGCTAAAGCTCTTAATCTTCTGTTTCCCAGGCTCCATGAGTTGTCCGTAGGTTCACCTGCTACCGTGCTTCCCGGATTCATCTGGGTATTTCTGAGCCAGAACTGATCCCATAAAATAAATCTGATGTACTTATCTCCATCCTGGTTGAGATTTAATTTTAATCCGCTGCCATAATCCGGAGAGCCCTGCGAGTATAAAGAACTGCTTATTACGGTTAATCCTATGAATATGAGAATTTTTTTCATAAATTATCAATTTTTGGCGTTGTTTTTTATTGATGCCAAATTGTAATTAATAATTTATTTACGAAAATTTAATATATATTTATGCTAATAGTATAGCTATAAGATGTAGCCTGTGAAATACAGAGTATGTGGTCTGTCATCTATCCATCTATCCGTCTATTATCTATCCGTCTATTATCTCTGATCTACTTCTTAAACCTTTCCCACTTGATCAGCATGTATTTATCAGCAAACTGGGTAATAATAATCCCTGAGTTCTTAATATTTTCTTCCTGGGCGATATACTCTATTAATTCATTTTGTTTCAGGATCTTATAAACCGGATGAAATTCTGAATGGGGAGGTCTTGTAATATTGTATTTTTTTATCCACGAACTTATGGTTACATGGGAAACACCAATAATTCTTTCTATCTCACGGTAGCTCAGGCCTTCAAGATAAAGCTGTAATGCTTTTGTGACATAGTAATCGTCAATCTGTTTTCCCAGTTTTTTAACGGTAAAATAATAGCTGCAGTCCTTGCAGTGAAAGCGTTGTTTTTCTTTTATGATTCCGCTTTTTACCACTTTGGTACTCTTGCATTTAGGACATTGGTTTTCCATAACTATACCTTTTTAGCAAATATATAATAATTTAGCAAATATATAATTTAACACAAAGATAATTTTACCTGTTGATTTTATTTAAACAAAAAAAATATCTTTTTAATTTGGATTTTAAAGAAATTATATTTTAAATTTGCCAAAAAATTTAGATAAATAAATGGAAATAGAAATTTCCTCATGCGCACATCTGATGTATGTGAGTGAAATACAGCAGGAAATGTATGATTCTGCACAGCGCAGAGGAACAGGGATCGCAAAGCGTTCCCTTGAGTATTTGAGTAAAAAAATTTCAGAAGGCAATGCTGTTGTAGCTACTGAAAATGGAGAGTGGGTAGGTTTCTGCTATATAGAAACCTGGTCGCACGGGAAATTTGTAGCCAATTCAGGACTTATTGTTTCTCCGAAATTCAGGAACGGAGGGGTTGCCACTCAGATCAAACAAAAAGTTTTCCAGCTGTCCAGAGATAAATATCCGGATGCAAAAGTATTCGGACTGACAACAGGGCTTGCGGTAATGAAGATCAACAGTGATCTCGGGTATAAACCGGTGATTTATTCCGAACTGACACAGGATGAGGAATTCTGGAACGGATGCAAAAGCTGTGTGAACTATGAAATATTAATGATGAAGGAACGTAAGAACTGTCTTTGTACGGCCATGCTTTTTGTTCCTGATAAGAAAGCAGCAGCCGGAACTTCAGAGGATCAGTCCGAAAATGAGTATGATCATAAAATCAGTCAGGTGGATGTGGATGATCATCTTGATGAATTTCACCGGACCATTAAAAATAATAAAAAGAATTCAGATGAAAAAGAAAGTCATCTTAGCGTTTAGCGGAGGTTTAGATACCTCTTACTGTGCAAAATACCTGAGTGAAACACTGGAGTATGATGTATATGCAGTCACTGTAAATACCGGAGGTTTTTCTAAAGAAGAAGAAAAAGAACTGGAGAAAAAAGCCCTGAATCTCGGGGTAAAAGAATACAGGTGTGTAGACGCTCAGGAGGATTATTATAATTCCTGTGTAAAATATCTGATCTTCGGAAATGTTTTGAAAAACAATACATATCCTTTGTCTGTAAGTGCTGAACGTACCATTCAGGCGCAGGAAATTGCAAAATATGCCATAGAAGTGAATGCTGATGCCATTGCGCACGGAAGTACAGGAGCCGGAAACGATCAGGTACGTTTTGATTTGATTTTTCAGGTGATGTGCCCGGAAATGGAGATCATTACACCAATCCGTGATAAGGCTCTGTCCCGCGAAGAGGAAATTGAATTTTTAAAGAGTCATGGCTATGAGATGGAATTCCATAAAGCACAGTATTCTGTAAATAAAGGACTTTGGGGAACCTCTGTAGGAGGGAAAGAAACACTGACCTCCAGAAATTATCTTCCGGAAGAAGCTTTTCCTTCACAAATAAAAGAAACGGAGCCTTCCGATCTGGAAATTGAATTTAAAAACGGAGAAGTAATTGCGGTGAATGGAGAAAGCTTTAAGCATCCTGTATATGCTATTCAGGAAATAGAAAAACTGGCATCTGCTTATGGAATTGGACGTGATATTCATGTGGGAGATACAATTGTAGGAATCAAAGGAAGAGTAGGATTTGAAGCGGCAGCGGCATCAGTCATTATAAAAGCCCATCATTTACTGGAAAAACATACCCTTTCAAAATACCAGCAGATGATGAAATCACAGCTTTCCGACTGGTATGGAAACTGGCTTCATGAAGCACTTTTCCTGGATCCTGTAATGAGAAATATTGAAACCTTTTTATCGGATTCTCAAAAAATGGTAACCGGAAAAGTATTTGTAACCCTTTATCCATACAGGTTCATCCTAAACGGAATTGAATCCGGTCATGATCTGATGTCTGATAAATTCGGCAGCTATGGCGAAGCCAACAGGGCCTGGAGCGGTGAAGATGTAAAAGGCTACACCAAAATTGTAAGCAACTCCCTGAATATATACCACCAGGTGAATTCAACATTATAAAAACAGGAGTTCCGAAGGAACGACTTAACGAAAGATAGGATGCAATCCTGTCAATTTAAATCCAACCGAAACATCCGTCAAAAGAGTTCCGGAGGAACGATTTAATAAAGATAGGATGCAATCCTGTCAAATTTTATCAATTATCAACATTCAAAATGAAAAAAACAGTAGGAATTGTAGGCGCCAACGGCTACACAGGAAGCGAATTGGTCCGTCTTCTGGCTTTTCATCCTCATGTGTCATTGAGTTTTTTATATAGCCGTTCCAATCCGGGAACAAAGATTTCAGATTTGTATCCGGATTTAGCAACCGTTTGCGAGGATGCTCTGACGGATCAGCCAAAAGAGACAGATATCCTTTTCCTTTGTCTTCCTCATAAAGAAAGCCGGAATTGGCTGATGCAGAATCCTGTCAGTGAAGAAACGTTGGTCATTGATCTGGGAAATGATTTCCGTTTGGATGGGAAATTGGAAAACAGAAATTTTATCTACGGACTTCCTGAAATCAATAAAAAACATCTGAATGGGACGAAAAATATTGCCAATCCGGGATGTTTTGCTACGGCAATTCAGCTGGCATTACTGCCTCTGGCTGAAAAAGGATTGCTGGATGAGGTTTTTACCACAGGAATTACAGGTTCCACAGGAGCCGGGCAGTCATTACAGGCCACTACCCATTTTACATGGAGGAACGATAATATCTCAGCATACAAAACGTTGTCGCATCAGCATGTTGATGAGGTTTTGAAACAGCTGGTTTCGTTTAATCATAAAGAGATCAGTTTGAACTTTGTACCATGGAGAGGCGATTTTGCAAGAGGAATTTTTACAAGTTCTACTGTAAAAACAGATTTAATACTTTCAGAAATAAGTCAGTTGTATCAGGATTTTTATGCGGATGAACCTTTTGTAAAGGTAAGTGAGAAAGCAATTGATTTAAAACAGGTTGTCAATACCAATCGCTGTGTGATTCAGATTGAGAAAAGTGGAAATGTAGCCGTTATTCACTCAGCGATTGACAATTTGTTGAAAGGAGCTTCAGGACAGGCAGTTCAGAATATGAATATTTCAATGGGCTGGAAAGAAAATCTGGGGCTGGATTTGAAGCCGGTAGCGTTTTAAGGTCAATTTTTAGAGAATAGAATTGATTCTGGCAAAAGTTTCCGGTCTTGAATTTTGTTTCAGAACAAAAATGAATTAAAAAAACAAAAATGAATTTATTCAACGTATATCCATTATTTAATATAAACCCGGTAAAGGCTCAGGGATCTTTTCTCTGGGATGAAAAAGGAGAACAGTATCTTGATTTTTATGGAGGGCATGCCGTGATTTCTATCGGACACAACCATCCGTATTATCAGAATAAGCTGAAAGACCAGCTTGAAAAAATTTCTTTCTACTCCAATTCTGTACAGAATAATCTGCAGAATGAACTGGCTGAAAAGCTGGGAGCACTTTCAGGATATGAAGATTACAATCTTTTCCTGTGTAATTCAGGGGCTGAAGCCAATGAAAATGCTTTAAAGCTGGCTTCTTTCCATAATGGGAAAAATAAAGTGCTTTATTTCTCAGGTTCATTTCACGGAAGAACTTCTGCCGCGGTTTCGGTGACAGATAATCCCAGCATTGTAGCACCGGTTAACTTTTCGGAAAGATTCATCAAATCAGAATGGAATAATGTAGAACAGCTTCAGCAGACCTTTGAAAAGCACGGAAACGAAATTTCCTCTGTCATTATGGAAGGTATTCAGGGAGTAGGAGGAATTATGATTCCGACAGCAGAGTTTCTATCCGCAATTAAAGAACTGTGTGAGAAATATGAGGCTGTTCTTATTCTTGATGAAGTGCAGTCCGGCTATGGAAGAAGCGGCTGTTTCTTTGCCCATCAGGAATTCGGGATAACACCTGATATTATCACCACAGCAAAGGGAATGGGAAATGGATTTCCGGTTGGCGGAGTTCTGATTCATCCGAAATTCGAAGCAAGTAATGGTCTGCTCGGAACGACATTTGGCGGGAATCATCTGGCCTGTGCTGCTGCAATCGCAGTACTGGATGTGATGAAAGATGAAAATCTTATTGAAAATGCTCAGAAAATGGGCCAGTATATTGAAAATGAAATTAAAGATCTTCCACATATTCAGGCCATTCGGAGGAAAGGGCTGATGATTGGAATAGAACTCGACAGAGACTGTTCTGAAGTAAGGAAAAACCTGCTGTATGGCCACCACATTTTTACAGGAAACTCCAATGATAAAAATGTATTGAGGATTCTTCCCGCACTCAATATCGGAAAAGAGGAAACAGACCTTTTCATCAATGCCTTGAAAGTGGTATTGGGGAATGTTTAAGAAGCGGAAGAGCAAAACTGAAAAAGACTGAAAAATTAATTTAAACTGAAATGGATATTTCATTTATCCATTAAAAAAACAGAAACTGTCAAATGAAAAAGTTCACCTCTGTAAGTGATGTAGAAAACTTACAGGATATTATAAAAAAAGCTTTAGAAATAAAAGAAAATCCTCTTTCGGAAACCGCGAAAGGAAAAGGAAAAACCATAGGTCTGGTATTCCTGAATTCAAGTCTGAGAACCCGTTTAAGCAGTCAGATTGCTGCCCAGAACTTAGGGTTGAACGTATTGACCTTAAATGCAGCACAGGAAGCCTGGAATCTTGAATTTGCCGATGGTGCTGTAATGAACGGAGATACCGTAGAACACATCAAAGATGCTATTGAAGTACTGAATCAGTACTGCGATATCATTGCGGTACGTTGTTTTGCAGGAATGAAAAATAAAGAAGATGACGTTAACGAAAGCATTTTAAGCCAGTTCGAAAAACATGCGAAAGTACCGGTTGTTTCCCTGGAATCAGCAACGCGGCATCCTTTGCAAAGCCTGGCAGACTGTATTACAATCACTGAAAACTGGAAAGAAGAACGTAAGCCCAAAATAGTTCTTACCTGGGCGCCTCACATCAAACCGATTGCTCAGGCCGTAGGAAATTCTTTTGCAGAATGGATGCAGGAAATGGATGTCGATTTTGTAATCACCAATCCGGAAGGCTATGATCTGGATAAAAACTTTACAAAAGATGTAAAGGTAATTCATGATCAGGATGAAGCTCTCAAAGATGCCGATTTCATTTACGTGAAAAACTGGTCGTCTTTTGATGATTACGCTGCAATGCCCGAAGTAAAAGAAAGCTGGATGCTGACGAATGAAAAACTGGAAAATACCAATCATGCAAAAATAATGCACTGCCTTCCAGTCCGTAGAAATGTAGAACTCAGCGACGAGGTTATGGATGGTGAAAACTCCGTCATCTATCAACAGGCAAAAAACAGAATTTTCTCCGCCCAGGCCGTTTTCAGTGAAATTTTAAACAACATACAATAACAAATCAAAAAAGTCCCAACGGGACGATTCAACCAAGGATAGGATGAAATCCTATCAATTTAAAAAACCGTCAAATTGAAATATAACCCCAAAATCAAAATCTCAACGGGACGATTCAACCAAGGATAGGATGAAATCCTATCAATTTAAAAACCCGCCATTTAAAAACCCGCCAAATTGAAATACAACCCCAAAATCAAAAAAGTCCCAACGGGACGATTCAACCAAGAATAGGATAGAATCCTGTTAAAATATATCAAATATCAATCATAATCCACAATGAACAACAAATTATACATCATAAAAATAGGAGGCGCCCTGATTGACGATGAAGCATTGTTAAATCAGTTTCTGGAGCAGTTTTCCGGAATTAAGGAAAAGAAAATCCTTGTTCATGGAGGAGGAAAGCTGGCGACAACGCTGGCGGATAAGCTCGGTATAGAACAGAAGATGATTAACGGAAGGAGGATTACAGATAAAGAGACATTGGATATTGTAACGATGGTGTATGCAGGCGGAATCAATAAAAATATTGTTGAAAAATTGCAGCAGAAAAAATGTAATGCGATAGGGTTTTCGGGAGCGGACGGTAATTTAATTAAAGCCAAAAAAAGAGAACACCCTGAAATTGACTTCGGATATGTAGGGGATATCAATAAAAAGAGTATCAATAAAAAACTGGTTTCTAAACTGATTAAACTGGATCTTGTTCCCGTATTTTCAGCAATTACCCATGATAAAAAAGGGAATCTTTTCAATACCAATGCAGATACTATTGCCTCTGTAATGGCACAGGCTTTATCAGAAAAATATGAGGTTGAACTGTTGTACTGTTTTGATAAAGAGGGGGTTTTGGAAGATGTTGACGATCCTGAATCTGTAATCAGGAACGTTTCTGAAGAAAAATTTCTAACCTTGAAAAAACAGGGAAAACTTCATAAAGGAATCCTTCCCAAACTGGAAAATGCTCTTGGAGCCATAAAAAATAATGTAAATAAAGTGTTTCTCATCAAAGAAACCGAACTCAAAAATCATATAGAACATCATCATGCAGGAACAGAAATCTGTTTATAGTAAAGAAGAATTATTGAGCAATGCCGTGGAATTGCTTAAAAGCCTGATCGAAATTCCTTCATTCAGCAAAGATGAATTCAATACCTCGGTAGAGATTGAAAATTTCTTCGGAAAGCATCAGATTCCCACGAAACGTTTCAGGAACAATATCTGGGCGGTGAATAAAAACTTTGATGTATTCAAACCGTCAGTCCTGCTCAACACTCACCATGATACAGTAAAACCGAATAAGGCCTACACATTGGACCCGTTTCTGCCGATCGAAAAAGAAGGAAAACTATATGGATTGGGAAGCAATGATGCAGGAGCTTCTTTGGTTTCTATGGCGCAGGTATTTCTGCATTTTTATGAAAAAGAAGATTTAAAATATAATTTAGTTATTGCTTTGACAGCAGAGGAGGAGATTTCAGGATTTGATGGAATTGAAGCCCTGTTTCCGCAGCTTCCCAATGTGGAACTCGCTATTGTAGGAGAACCCACGCAGATGAATCTGGCGATTGCAGAAAAAGGACTTCTGGTTATTGACGGGGAAATGAAAGGAACTACTTCTCACGCTGCTCATCCGAACAATGACAACTCCATCGTAAAATGCATGGAAGACCTTCAGCACATCTTAAACTTCCGGTTTCCGAAAGTTTCCGACTATCTGGGCGAGGTGAAAGTTACTTTGTCAGGAATTCATGCGGGAGTACAGCATAATGTCGTTCCGGAATCATGTTCTTTCACGCTGGATGTAAGAGTTACCGATGAATACTCCAATAAAGAGGCATTTGAAATCATTCAGTCGCAGATGAAATCAGAACTCAGGGCGAGATCTTTCAGGCTCAATTCCTCAAAGATCGAAATGGATCATCCGTTTGTACAGGCCGGCTTGGAAATAGGAAGAACTACTTACGGTTCGCCTACCTCTTCGGATCAGGCAATTATTCCATGTACATCCGTAAAAATAGGTCCTGGAGACAGCAGGCGTTCTCATACAGCCGATGAATACATCTATATAAAAGAAATAGAAGAAGGAATTGAAATCTATATCCGGATTCTGGAAAAAGTTTTATAAAAAAGAGAAAACGAACCGCGGTTTGATGTCTCTTATCAGTCATACATGTTTTAGCTACGCCCGGCAGGGAAATTAAAGTTGAGTTTTTAATAAGGATTTATGCAAAAAGAAAAATTAAAGACAAATGCTTTTGAATGTGGAGATGTTTTTTTAATAGTTTTTTACTGGTAACAGTATATAGTTAAGGATCTCTGCCGGGCAGCTGAAACAAAATAAATAATTATCTATGAAAAAAATATGGCAAAAGGATAATCTTGCTACCAATATATTAGTTAACAGCTTTACAGTCGGGAAAGATCTTGACTTTGATGAACGTCTGGCAAAGTACGACGTTAAAGGATCGATGGCTCACTGCAAAATGCTGGCAGAAACCGGAATTATCTCCGGTGAAGAATCGGAACAGATGCTTTCCGTTCTGCAGATTATTCTAAACGAAATTGAAAATGGTCATTTTGAGATCGACAAAGAAGCTGAGGATATTCATTCCCAGATTGAAGCGATACTCATTGAAAAATTAGGCGATACCGGAAAGAAGATCCATACCGCAAGATCACGTAATGATCAGGTTTTGACAGACATAAAACTCTATCTTTTAGATGAGATCCGTGAGATTACTCTGTTAACGGATGAGTTTTTTCAGATCCTTACAGGACTTGCGGACCGGCATAAAAACATACTGCTTCCGGGATATACCCATCTTCAGATTGCCATGCCGTCATCTTTCGGATTATGGTTTGGGGCCTATGCTGAAGCTTTGCTGGATGATATTGAACTCCTGTTTTCGGTGAAGAACATCATCAACAAAAATCCTTTGGGTTCAGCGGCCGGCTATGGCTCTTCATTTCCGATCGACAGAGAAAGTACAACCTATAACCTGGGGTTTCGGTCGATGAATTATAATTCGGTATATGCCCAGATGACCAGAGGGAAATCAGAGAAATTACTCTCTATGGCTATGGCCGTATTGGCAGGAACACTTTCGAAATTTGCCTATGATGTCTGTCTGTATCTTAATCAGAACTTCGATTTCATTAGCTTTCCAAAAGAATTTACCACAGGAAGCAGTATCATGCCCCATAAAAAGAATCCGGATATTTTCGAGTTGGTTCGCGCACGGTGCAACAGAATCCAGTCGCTTCCAAATGAACTGATCATGCTTACCAACAACCTTCCGTCAGGTTACCACAGAGATGTACAGCTCACAAAAGAAATCCTTTTCCCGGCTATCGATTCATTAAAGGAATGTCTGGAAATTTTAAATTATACCCTTCCGAATATTCAGGTGAAAGATGGGATTCTTGAAGATGAAAAGTATAAATATCTGTTCAGTGTGGAAAAGATCAATGAAGAAGTAAAGAATGGAAGCTCATTCCGCGATGCCTATATCAAAATAGGACAGGAGATTGAAAACCTTGAATTTGAATTTGAAAAAGGAGAATTGAATCATACCCACCAGGGAAGCATAGGAAATCTCTGCCTGGATAAAATAGAATACCAGTTCAGTAAGCTGAAAAATAAATTATTGGGTTGATCTTAAACAATATGTGTTAAAGATCTTATCAAAGCTTCGGTTTCTCTCAGTTGATAGATACCTCTGATCATAGAAGTCATTCCGCAGTGCTGTCATGCTGAGCGGAATCGAAGCATCTTTAAATGAATAGAATGGATTTAAATTAAATAAATATTGTAGATATGTAAAAAGGATAAGAATGGAAATCAGATTGAGTGCAGATGAACTGAGATAAAAACAAGGGATATAAAGTGCGGCAAAGTAAAAAGACTTTGTATTTCAAAAATAAGCGAAGCGCCTTTGTCTATCCTAAAAACGCTCAGCAATATTTCTCTTTGTGTATTCTTGCGATTAATTAAAAAAATAATTAAAAACTACTCCAGATCAATCTTAAACTTGGTAGATTTTTTCACCTCGTGAAGCACAATAGAACTGTGATATTGCCCTATATTAGGAATATTTGAAATAACATTGACTGCAAAGTCATTATATGAGTTAATGTCCTTAGCGATAATTTTAAGCATATAATCATACTCTCCGGAAAGACTGATGATCTCCTGTACTTCGTCATGTTTACCAATATTCTTTTCAAAAGTCTCCAGGACTTTCTGAGATTGTTCCTTTAAACGGACGTTGCAGTAAACCACAATATTAAGACCCAGCTTTTCACGGTTTAAAAGACCTACATATTTCTCAATAATGCCCTGCTTCTCCAGCTGCTTGATCCGTTCATACGTTGGAGTAAAGGTAAGACCAATCCTTTCTGAGATTTCCTTAACAGATAAAGTGGAATCTTCCTGGATGATACTGAGAATCATTTTGTCTTTTAAATCCATAAAATAAATTTGAGTTGAAACAAAAATAGTATTTATAAATGAAAATAAGGAAAGAACCACCGTTTTAATTTATTTGAAAAATTGGTTTTGTAGATTCGTGAAATTTTTATATCTTTGCACCTAATGAATAAAAAAGTATTTATATCATTAGATTTACCGGGCGAAAGCGCCCTTTACGATATTTATTGTTATTAAGCGAAGATTTGTCTTCGCTTTTTTTATGCTCAAAAATTAAGAAATATGTTTACGATTACAGAACTTAGCACCGAGAGAATCAATAGTATACTGACTGAGGCAATGGCTTTTGCCAACGGAAAAACTGCTAAAATTCAAGGAGAAGTTTTCTGCTCAAATCTTTTCTTTGAAGACAGTACAAGAACAAAGACAAGCTTCGATATGGCAGAAAGAAAACTGGGACTTCAGGTAGTTCCTTTTGATGCCACGAACAGTTCAGTAAATAAAGGAGAGAGTCTTTATGACACCGTAAAGACTATTGAAAGCATCGGAATCAACCTGGTTGTAATCAGAGATAAAAAAGACCGTTATTTTGAAGAACTTAAAAATATAAATATTCCGGTAATCAATGGAGGAGACGGAACAGGAAATCACCCTTCACAGTGTATGCTGGATCTGCTGACCATCTACCAGGAATTCGGAAAATTTGAAGGACTGAAAGTAGGAATCGTAGGAGATGTAAAGCACAGCCGTGTAGCCAACTCCAATGCTGAAGCTTTAAGAAGATTAGGCGCTAAAGTATATTTCTCAGGACCCGAACAGTGGTTTGATGAAGGAGCTCTGATCAACGGAACTTATCTGGCTTTAGACGAACTGATCGCTGAAGTGGATGTTTTAATGCTCCTGAGAATACAGCATGAAAGACACGATGCCAAAATGAGCTTCTCCGCTTCAGAATACCACAGAAGATACGGGCTGACGAAAGAAAGAGAAAAAGCAATGAAAGACGGTGCTATCATCATGCATCCGGCACCCATCAACAGAGGAGTTGAAATAGATACCGACCTGGTGGAATGTACACGCTCAAGAGTCTTCAGACAAATGCAGAACGGCGTTTTTGCCAGAATGGCCATCTTAAAAGAAGCCCTTGAACAAAAAGGATATACCTTTAAATAAAAAAGAGCCCCAAAGGGGCGATTTACCATAGCCAGGGGTGAAACCCTTGGCTAATAATAATGAAGACAAAATTATGTGAGCCCGTAGAGCAATCTAATTAATAGCCACGGGTGAAACCCATAGAAAAAGAATGAAGGCCCGTAGGGGCAACCTGTAAATAAAAAGAAAATCTAAATAGAAAAAATGAAGAAAAAATTAATACTGGAGTCCGGTGAAGTGTTTCATGGAGAAGGTTTCGGAGCAGATTTGGAAACTGCCGGAGAAGTAGTTTTCAATACCGGAATGACAGGGTATCAGGAACTGATCTCTGACCCGTCCTACTGCGGTCAGATTGTTTGTATGACCTATCCGCTTATCGGGAATTATGGTATTAACCGTGATGATTATGAGAGTATTGAGCCGGCTATTAAAGGACTTATCGTAAAAGAGCTTTGCGATCTTCCTTCCAATTTCCGTACTCAGATTACTTTAGATGAATTATTTAAGAAGAAAAAGCTTTCAGGAATTTCAGGGATTGATACCCGTAAGCTGACCAGAATTCTTCGTAACCAGGGAGTGGTAAAAGGAAAAATCGTGAATGTGGATGCAGATGAAAATGCAGTAGCTGCTGAATTGAAATCAACGACCTTCCCAATCAATCAGGTGGAAGAAGTTTCTACAAAAACGCCTTATGCCAATCCAAACAGAGGTTTCAAGGTGGTTTTGGTAGATTTCGGAGCAAAACTGGGAATTATCAGAGAATTATCCCAAAGAAACTGTGACATTATTGTAGTTTCTCAGGATACAACAGCAGAAGAGATCTTATTGATGAATCCTGACGGGATTATGCTGTCAAACGGTCCTGGCGACCCGGAAGATGTTCCACACGCGCTGGATATGATCAGAGGTTTGTTAGGAAAAGTTCCGATTTTCGGGATCTGTTTAGGACATCAGCTGATCGGATTGGCCTGCGGTGCAAAAACATTCAAACTGAAATTCGGACATAGGGGAGGAAACCATCCGGTACTGGATTTAGAGAAAAACAAAGTGGCAATTACTTCCCAGAATCACGGTTATGCAGTAGACCAGGAGAGTTTGAAAGGAACAGATCTTATTGAAACACATATCGCATTGAATGACAGAACCAACGAAGGGTTAAGACACAAAATCCACCCATGTTTCTCAGTTCAGTATCACCCTGAAGCAAGCCCGGGCCCTGAAGATGCGAATTACCTGTTTGATGAGTTCATTGATTTAATGGAAAACTTTAAAAATAAATAAGGGAAATGTCAACATTCCGCCAGATATATTATCAGATTGTGTTTAGTACAAAGAACAGGGTTCCTGTATTAAATATTGAACATGAAGATCAGTTATACAAATATATTTGGGGGATTGTAAAGAATAAGAATTGTAAACTTTATAGGATTAATGGAATGCCGGATCATATTCATTTATTCACAGATTTGCATCCGTCTGTTTCTTTAAGCAGTCTGGTAAAAGACATAAAAGTTTCAAGTAATTTGTGGATGAAGCAAAGTGGATTATTTCCCGGTTTTGAAGAATGGCAGAGTGGCTACGGAGCATTCACTTATTCTGAAAGAGAAAAAGATATGATCATCAGTTATATTAAAAAGCAGAAAGAGCATCATAAAAGTGAATCTTTTGAAGCTGAATATAAGAATTTGTTAAAGTCTCATGGAGTTGAATTTGATGAAAAATATTTGTGGTAAATAATGTTCAACCCACTTCGTGGGTTGTCCGAATATAATTAAAAATTCCAATCCATAGGTATAAAATTCAGCCACTTCGTGGCTGCCCCAAAAAACAAAACAGAACCATGAAATGGTTCAGCAGTAATAGCTACGGATGAAATCCGTGGAATAATAAAAAAAAGAAAAATGGCAAAACGTACAGATATAAAAACAATTTTAGTAATCGGTTCCGGACCAATCATCATCGGTCAGGCAGCGGAATTTGATTATGCGGGAACGCAGGCTTGTTTGTCTTTGAAAGAAGAAGGGTACAAAGTGATCCTGATCAATTCAAACCCTGCAACGATCATGACGGATGTAGAAATCGCGGATAAAGTATATATCGAGCCGATTTCATTACAGTTTGTAAGTCACATCATCAGAAAAGAGCGTCCGGATGCGCTTTTACCGACGCTTGGAGGGCAGACTGGTCTTAACATGGCGGTAGAGTTGGAAAAATCAGGAATTCTTGAAGAGTGTAAAGTAGAAGTTTTGGGAACAAAGCTTTCAGCGATCAACAGAGCGGAGGACAGAGATCTGTTCCGTGAGCTGATGAGAGAACTGAATGAGCCGGTTCCGGAATCAGATATCGTAAACACCGTAGAAGGGGCTTTAGGATTTGCTGACAATATCGGTTATCCTGTAATTGTCCGTCCGGCCTTTACAATGGGAGGGACTGGAGGAGGAATCGCTTCCAATGAAACCGAGCTGAAAGAAATTGCTGAACTTGGATTGAAGCATAGCCCTGTTACCCAGTGTCTTATCGAAAAATCAATCGCAGGTTTCAAAGAAATTGAATACGAAGTAATGCGTGATGCCAACGACAACGCGATTGTGGTTTGTAACATGGAAAACATCGATCCGGTGGGAGTTCATACAGGAGATTCAATTGTAGTGGCACCATCCCAGACCCTTTCAGACAGAGAATATCAGCTGTTGAGAAATGCATCGTTAAAAATCATCAGAGCATTGGGAATTGAAGGAGGATGTAACGTACAGCTGGCACTCGATCCGCATTCATTCAACTACTATATCATCGAAGTTAACCCGAGAGTTTCCCGTTCATCAGCTTTAGCAAGTAAGGCAACAGGATATCCGATTGCAAAGATTGCAGCGAAAATCGCAGTAGGATTAACCCTTGATGAAATCATGAACCCGGTAACAGGAAAAACATACGCCTGCTTTGAACCAGCCCTTGACTATGTGGTGACAAAATTCCCGAGATTCCCGTTCGATAAATTCGAAACAGCGGACAGAAGACTTTCAACACAGATGAAGGCAACAGGAGAAGTAATGGCCATCGGAAGAAACTTCGAGGAATCTTTGCAGAAAGCCATCCGCTCTCTTGAAACCGGAATCAGACACTTAGGATTAAAAACAAAACAGGCACAGGCACTTACCGCTGAAGAAATAGAAAGAAGAATCAGAGTATGCGACGATGAGAGATTATTCATCATCGGAGATGCTTTAAGAAGAGGATACGACTGGGAACAGATCGTAGAATGGAGCAAAATTGACAAATTCTTCATCTGGAAACTGAAAAAATTAGTGGATTTCGAAAAAACGATCGCCGCTAATAAATTTGATAAAGAAACTTTAATCCAGGCTAAGAAATTAGGCTTTGCAGACCTGAATATCGCTCACCTTTGGGAAGTATCACAGAGAGAGGTTTTCAACTTCAGAAAAGAAAACGGAGTGATGCCGGTATACAAAATGGTAGATACCTGTGCAGCTGAGTTTGAAAGTGAAACACCTTACTTCTACGGAACTTACGAAGAAGAAAACGAAAGTGTGGTTTCAGATAAAGAAAAGATTATCGTTCTGGGTTCAGGACCTATCAGAATCGGACAGGGAGTTGAATTTGACTACGCAACCGTTCACTCGGTTTGGGCCATCAAAGAAATGGGTTACGAGGCGATCATCATCAACAATAATCCGGAGACCGTTTCCACAGACTTCTCCATCTCAGATAAACTTTACTTCGAGCCGCTTACCGAAGAAGATGTAATGAACATCATCGATCTTGAAAAACCTAAAGGGGTAGTTGTACAGTTCGGTGGGCAGACAGCGATCAACCTTGCGGATAAACTGGCCTCTCACGGCGTACAGATCCTGGGGACTTCACTTGAAGACCTTGACAGAGCTGAAAACAGAGATAAATTCGAAAAAGCACTTCAGGAAATGGGAATTCCTCAGCCAAAAGGAAAAACATCCACTTCCAAAGAAGAAGCGATAAAAATTGCCAACGAAATCGGTTATCCGGTGCTGGTTCGTCCGAGTTATGTACTGGGAGGAAGAGCAATGGAGATCGTTTACGCAGAAGCAGAACTTGCCCATTATATGGAGCATGCGGTAGAGGCAAGCCCTGAACACCCTGTTCTGGTAGACAAATACATGGTAGGTAAAGAGATCGAGGTAGATGCGATCTGTGACGGGGAAACCGTAGTGATTCCGGGAATTATGGAACACATCGAAAGAGCGGGGGTTCACTCCGGAGACTCTATCGCGGTATACCCGCCGCAGAATATCTCTCAGAGTGAAGTGGATACACTGGTAGATTACACCCAGAGACTGGCAAAAGGGCTGAACGTAATCGGACTGATGAACATACAGTACGTTCTTTTCGAAGGAAACGTATATGTGATCGAAGTCAACCCGAGATCTTCAAGAACCGTTCCTTTCCTTTCCAAAATCACAGACGTTCCGATGGCGAACCTGGCAACAAAAGCTATTCTTGGACAGAAATTAACAGATCTGGGCTACAAAAACGGCCTGGTTCCGAATAAAGAAGGAGTCTTCGTGAAAGTTCCCGTATTCTCTTTCTCGAAACTGACAAAAGTTGACATCTCCTTAGGCCCTGAAATGAAGTCTACGGGAGAAGTAATGGGGAAAGATACCACGCTGGAAAAAGCACTTTACAAAGGACTGATTGCAGCAGGAAGAAAAGTACCGATGCACGGATCTATCCTGTTCACGGTAGCAGATAAGCATAAGCAGGAAGCTGCTGATCTTGCAGCAAGATTCCATGAAGTAGGTTTCAGAATCTGGGCGACGGAAGGAACCGCGAAATTCTTCGAAGAAAAAGGAATTCCTTGCAAAATAGGATACAAGATCGGAGAAGAGGACGTAAACCTCATCGACCTGATCCAGAAAGGAAAAGTTCAGTATGTAGTAAACACCACCACCAAAGGAAAACAGGCGGAAAGAGACGGATTCCAGATCAGAAGAATGAGCGTGGAAAACGGAGTGCCTTGTCTGACTTCAATGGATACGGTAGAAGCCATCTTAAAAGTAATCGAAAGCATGAGTTTCAAAATGGAAACCATGTAATCAGAACTTAAATAATATTGTAAACCTCATAGACCTCCAAATCTATGAGGTTTTTTTATTAATTTCACTCCACAAAACCTGTTTGAATTAAAGATTTTCGTATAATTTTACAAAAAAGCTTTAAATCAAAATACATGCACATTCTGAAAAAATTCAAATTCTTCTATGGAGTTATTTTCACCCTTGTTCTGTTGGGATGCTCAATACAAACGGATTTTTATATTCAGAATCTTACGCAGACCGGTAAGATTGTTAAAATCAACTATGGAAGGAAGATCATAAATTCGTTGAATAATGATTCCTATGGAAATTTCAGTTTCAATTATCAGGATGGCATTGTGAAACCCGGAGCTTTTAAAAAGAATAAAGATCTGCGGTCTCTGGAAAAAATAAATGTTAATGATTCTGTGATCACCATTGAAATCCCTCCGCATTCAACGGTAAGGATTGAAAAAACACATAATTATTACTGGATGAAAAGTATCGGGAGTATTGAAATTGACGGCCAAAAGCTCAGTGTTAAAGAGGTAAGAGAAAAGTCAGACGAATTTAAAGATGACTATATGTATAAAATTCAATAAAAAAGTCTGAAGAGAAAAAGAAACTACATTTTTCCGATCGGTTTAATCCTCCAGCTGTATTTCTATCCGTTGCTGCTTTACATAGCTGCTGGGAGACATCTGCGTAATTTTTCTGAAATTCCGGTTGAAACTGGATTTGGAATTGAACCCGCACTCAAATGCCAGGGCAAGCAGTGTATATTGCCTGCTTTCCGGCCTGAGCAACAGCTTTTTGAAAGCTTCTACTCTTAAAGTATTGATATAATCGTAAAAGTTTTTTCCTTCCTTAGAATTAATGACCTGGGAAAGTGTACCGGGAAGAACATCCAGCATTTTGGCCAGATCTCCTCGCCAATATCCGGGAATGAAATAAGAGCCTTTGATAAAATTTTTAATTTTGGGCTGGTCCTGTAATTTTATCCGGAATTATTTTAAGCGATCAGGAGAGTTACGCTTTCAGAACATTAAGCAGTTCCTTATCTTAGGATATAATACTTATAAACATCTTTGATCTTTTCTTATCTCAACTTAACATTTAATGTTTCAGATAAAACTTAAACAGACTTTTAAAGTCATTTTAAACCGCTTTTAAATAAGGGTTTTAAAACAGAAATACACATTTTCCCTGCCGAGGTCTGTTTTTTGGTGAAAAACAGTTTAAACTGTACAGGATTATTTATAAATTAGAGCGTTACAAATCAAAATAATCAGTAGCATTCAGAAACAGGCAGGAAATTCATCAAATTAAAACTTACCATGGCAGAATATCAGGCAAAATCGAGCAATTCTCTGACTTTTGAAATGACCAGTGACGGAATTACAATAGGAAAACTGGTGTACAGAAGCTGGTTCAGATTTAATGCTGAAATACAGACATCCGTTCACGCTTATCAGATAGAACCGAAAGGTTTCTGGGGCACAACCATTGAGCTGAAAGATGATGAAAAGGTACTGCTGAAATTCAGGATGAACTGGAACGGGGAAATTGTGGTGCAAACCTATTTTAATGGAGTAAAGGAAAGCTATATTTTTAAACATCGGGGAGTCTTCAAAGATTCATTTGTGCTTACAGATCAGGAAGGAACGGAACTTATGGTTATAAAACCGCACCTGAAATGGACTTCGCTGAATTACGAGTACAGCATCACCACCTCTGATACATTTGAAGCGTCCTCCTATAAAGATATTCTGTTACTCAACTCTTTACACTGTGCCAATTATTATATGGCGCTGATAACATCCGCGGTCATATAAACAGAAAATCCGATATCCCCGGATGTTGCGCTGCTCTTGCACATTTCAGCCGGTATATTCCTGTAAAAGAACTGTTAAAAAGAACCCATTCGCCAGGCTGTCCTGAAGCCGGGTTAGACAGGAATGTAATTTAAGTGCTCCATAGGAGTACTCTGTTCATAGAATTTAGCAGGAGCGGACTGATAATTATATTGATTAATATGTTATTTTACACCTTTGTTTACCTTAAAAAAACATCGGCATTTTACAGATCCTTGTTGATTTTGCGATTAATTAAAAATAACTTCTCACCCAATACTAATAATAAATAAGGCTAAAATTAATTTCCGGCATCATTCTCCCGGTTTTCCGCCTGTTTTCTTTCTAATTTTTCGGGTAAGGAATAGCTTTATCCCGTTCAATCGGATTATATTCTTTTCGGATCTGGTCCTGAGTAGGCTTGGTAAGTTCATAAAACTCCTCTCTCGACTTAATCCTTCTTCCGTTAATCGTTACATACCAGTCAGGGTTGAATTCGGTTCTCATTCTGGCATACGGGTCATTGAAGAACTCAAGATTCAGTTTAATCCAGGTCTTGTAGTTGATCTTCAGGGCATTCAGGTTATAATGCTTTTCAAGAAAGGCTGATGTGTCGTAGGTTTTATCAAAATTGACATTTCTTAAAAGCTGATAAACAAAATGCCTTTGCGAATCTTCAATAGCAACAATTAATCCCGGTAGTCCCCTGAACTTATAAGGCCCTTCTGAAATCGGAAGATCAGAAGTAAACCAGGCCGTCCAGTTTCTGCCTCCGAATTGTGTAGTTGCCTTCTGGATTTTATAACTTCCCAGTGTTTTGGTTTCGTTTTCTATCTTCCATTGGATGGGATCGGTGGATTCATAAACATAATAATAAGGCATCATCATGATCTGTACATAATTCAGGTTGTTATTGGTGTTTATCTTTCTCTTAAGCGTCTGCTGAGACTGGCTCGTATACTGAGAGAATTCATGCTGTGGAAGCCTGGTCAGGGAATCGTTTACCGCAAACTGATATTCATAGAATTTTACTTCATCCGGATTGATATCCAGGACCATTTCCTGCTTTTCATAATCCGTATCCAGAGAATCTACTTTGTACTTAAACTCATAAATAAACCGGTGGGTTTGTGAGAAAATGTTTGCGGAAAAGAGCATAAAAGCTGCAAAAGCTATCGTTTTTTTCATAATAATTTTTTTAGCTGACTAGAGTGTTTTCTGTATAGCGGCAAAATGAGCCAATGCTCTTTTGTCTGTTATTTTAATGTCTGTTATCACATTTGATTTCCATTTCCGGTTCCTTTTTATCAAGGAAGGTAATAACCGGGCATCCGAAAGATTGGGAAAGAAACCCGAATATGACAATAGGTTTTCCTTTCAGAAGATAACCTGTCCACTGCGAAGAATAGTTGGTCATATCCATTTCAACACCGTTAAGAGGATAAAACTCCTGGCCTTCACCTTCATTTACAAATGATTTTTCAAATACCTGCTCTTTTTTATTGTTGAGGACGATCAGTTTTCGCTCGGAAATCTGTCCTTCTTTCAGAAAATCCTGAAGATAATACGTCAGGTCATCATATCGGGCCTGATAAGTCTTTCCGTATTCCGGTTTTACTCCTGAAAAATATTTTTTTGAAACCTCCGGACCTGCCTTTTCCCACTTCACAGGCTTCATTTTATTCTCTGTAAACGGGTTTTCATTTCCAAAAGCGGCAACCGTATTATTGTACAGGGAGTAAGAAGCATCAGTACTTTTCTGTGAATTTACCTTGAATCCCAGCATATAGGAATATCCGTCAATTTCATCACCTGAAGAAACATAAGGACTCAGGTAAGCAACCGCTTTGAGTTGATTGATGGGAAGTTTCTCTGATTTGTTGGATTCATAATTATAGATGAACAGAAAATCATTTTCAGTAAGATGAATGGCATCCAGCATCTTTTTTCTGTACTGAGCATCCAGTTCAAGGTATTTCAGTTTTTCAAAAGGAATCTCTTTCTGTTTTTTGATCATGTCTTCCGGAACGGGATGAGGATCATTATAAATATCCGAAACCGAAATGAAAGAGTCCAGAAAATTATTGTTATCAATAGAATAAATGTCAAACAGATTAACGTTTTTTTCCTCTGTTTTTGTTGTGTTTACAGAAGCGTGGGTGGTAACAACATCAGGAAGTGCTTTTTTTTCCTCTTTTTTGCATCCGGACATGGCCAGCTGGCAGGAAAGTAAAGCAACAGCAGTGTTGATTTTTATTAATCTTTTCAAAGGAAAATTCATGTTGTTTTTTAAATAAGACATCTATTAATTATTAATAAAGTTTATAGTAAGGTTCCGAATAATATTTGCTTGGTTTAATATAAGCCGTTTTTCTGTCGGCATCAAAAATCCAGTTGAATCTCCTCAGCATATCTGCCCCGAAATAATTTTTAGTCTGCATCTTTATTTCCCCCGCAAAAAAACCGGCTGCAACATCCTTCAGGACGAAATTTCCAAGCTTAAAAAAAGGAAGAATGCCCTGTTTGGTCGTAACAACTGTTCCGCTGGAGGTTTTCAGCTGCTTTTCCCCGGCTATTTTCAGGTTTTTGTCAAGCTGCTTTTCATCCGCGAAATCATTACTGTACAGCAGTGCTCCCGAATATCCCGACTGAAGCAAAAATAAAGCTTCCTGCTGTCTTTTACCATCAATAACGTTGTCCCCGTGAATGAAGAACAGATCATTATCAAACAATAGGCTAATGGGCTGATAGCCTTTCAGATCAGGCTTTTTATCATAAACTACAAACATATTGTTGTCATAGTCAATTTTAAAAGCCTTTCCCTGAAACATCCCGGTTCCTATTTTTCCGTCCGCTTCATGGCCCGTGAGTTCATTATCGAAAAAACGGACATTCTTCAGACTTATTTTCCCTATATCCACAGTATTGTTATCACTGATCTCATCTTTGTTAAAGATAATATGATCCGCTTTACGCTGTCTGTTGGGTGAAATAGAAGCCTCTTTCATAGAGATCTGGAACATCAGGTCCAGGGAGTCCTGTTTGTTGACCAGCGTTTTTACAATGATATTATGATGTTGGGTAATCCGAAAAGGGATGGTCTTCTGGGCGTTAAGACTGATAAATCCGGCAGTGAGCAGTATGAGAATATTTGTTTTTTTGAGCATGATCAGGTGATTAGTTATTTAAAAATTTAAAATTACCGATTATCTTTGGAACAGCAAATAATAAAATGGATGATTCAGAAATTGCTGGATAGCGGACTTCACTGGGAAAAGAAAGAATTCAGGCGGAATGAGTTCCTGAAGATTTCAGGAAGTGCAGATACACATATCTATTTTGTAGAAAAGGGAAGCCTCAGGATCTTTATGACCGATAACAGTGAAGAACGCATCATCCGTTTCGGATATACCGGAAATATTATTGTTTCACTGGATTCTTTTTTATCCGGAAAACCATCGGAATTTTATATCCAGGCCATTAAGAAAACAACAGTAAGGACCGCTTCCAAAAAAGACTTTTACCAATTTATTCATACAGATGAAGAACATCTGAAATTCTGGATTTCCGTGCTGGAGGATCTGGTTCTTCAGCAGATAGAACGGGAAAAAGACCTTCTGATCAGCTCTCCGGGAGAACGTTATGCAAGAGTATTGAAAAGAAGCCCGCAGCTGTTTCAGGAAATCCCGAATAAATATATTGCCAATTATCTCAGAATGTCCCCGGAAACTTTGTCCAGATTAAAAAAATCTTGAGTTCCGTCAAGATTCAGGAAAAGAGAAATCAGGAAATTTGCTAAAAAATTAAAATGAAAATTTCTTCAGAACAATTGATCCTTGATCTTCAGAATACCGTGCGGAATGCCATTCAGACTGCCGGAAAAATACAGAACAGATCCGAAAGTGAACTGAATTTCAGAACTTCTGAAAACAGCTGGAGTGCACTGGAATGCCTGGCCCATCTCAACCGTTACGGCAATTTCTATATTCCTGAAATCACCCGCAGGATTTCAGATGCAAAAGTTCCCGCCCGGCCCGTATTTTCTTCCGGGATCTTAGGAAATTATTTTGCAGGCAGCATGCTTCCGAAGGAAAAACTGAATACCATGAAGACCTTTAAAAGTATGAACCCCATCCACAGCCAGCTGAACAAAAGCACGATAGATGAATTCATCAGCCAGCAGCATCAGTTACTGGAGCTGCTGGAAAAAGCAAAAAATATTGATCTGAACAGGACAAAAACAAATATCAGCATCTCGAATTGGATCAGATTGAAATTAGGAGACACCTTCAGGTTTGTCATCAACCATAACCTAAGACACCTTGTACAGGCGGAAAGAGTACTGAAGAATATCTGAAAATCATAACAGAAATGCCGGAAAATGATTACCTTTAATTCAATGGAAATCATATACCGGAAAATCATACAGACTCCGTTGGGAGAGATGGCAGCCTGTGCCGTAGATCAGGGAATCTGCCTGCTGGAATTCACCGACAGGAAGAATGTTGAGAAACAGTTTACGTCCTTATCAAAGGCTTTAAAAGCCGAAATTAAAGAAGGAGAACATTCTCATTTTCAACAGCTGGAAAAAGAACTGGCAGAATATTTTGCCGGAAACAGAATTTCTTTTGAAGTTCCTCTTCATACCACCGGAACAGAGTTTCAGGAGAAAGTCTGGCAATTGCTCCGCGAGATTCCTATGGGAGAGATCAGAACCTACAAACAGCAGTCTGAATTCTTAGGAAATCCTAAGGCGATCCGGGCTGTGGGAACCGCCAATGGAATTAATAAAATAGCAATTCTGATTCCCTGCCACCGGGTGATCGGTTCAAACGGCGAGCTGGTAGGTTATGCCGGAGGAATATGGAGAAAGCAAAAATTATTGGAACTGGAAAAGGCTATTTTGTTTTGATTTTTGTAATTTTATACAAAATTTTACACGTGAAAAAATTATTAGCAGCACTTTGCATATCAGTTTCAGCATTCAGTTTTGCGCAGGACTATTCTGTGCCGGCAGCCAGCCCGCGCCAGAAAGTAGAGCAGCAGTTTTCTATGTCCAAAATCACGATTGATTACGGAAGACCGGGAGTGAAAGGACGTAAAATATTCGGAGAGCTTGTCCCTTACGGACAGGTTTGGAGAGCAGGCGCCAACTCTTCTACGAAAATTACATTCGGACAGTCCGTTAACTTCGGTGGAAAAATGGTTCCGGCAGGAACGTACGGTCTGTTCATCGTACCTACTGAAAAAGAATGGAAAGTTATTTTAAATAAAGATTTCCAGCAGTGGGGAGCCTATACGTATGATCCGAAACAGGATGTGGTAGACGTTACCGTACCGGTAAATCAACTGGCAGATAAACAGGAGTGGTTTGAAATCACCCTGAATCCTACCGATGAGAACTCAGGAAACTTAGTGATCAAATGGGATACGGCTCAGGCTGAAGTGGCTTTAAAACCCGCAAAACCCGATGCAGTGATCAAAATCTCTGATAAATTGAAAGAAATTAAGAAAATTGAAGCTGACGCTGCCAAAACTAAAAGCTAAACAATGAAATTTTCTGTACAGCCTGTATTGGAAAATCAGGAATACCAATTAATCCCCTTACAGCAAGGGGATTTTGAGTCTTTATACGAAGTGGCTTCTGATCCTAAAGTTTGGGAACAGCATCCCAATAAAGACCGCTACAAAAGAGAAATCTTTGAAAACTTCTTCAAAGGGGCAATGGAAAGTAAAGGGGCTTTTAAAATTGTTGAAAAAGCTACCGGAGAAGTATTGGGAAGCAGCCGCTACTATGATTTTGATGAAGATGACAGCCATATTTTTATCGGTTATACCTTTTATGGAACAAAATCGTGGGGCAGAGGAATCAATCCGCAGGTGAAAAAGCTGATGCTGGATTATATTTTTCAGTTTGTAGACAAAGTACACTTCCACATAGGAAAAGAAAATTTCCGGTCACAGACAGCTTTGGAACGATTGGGAGGAAAGAAGATCGCCGAAGAGGAAGTCGCTTATTTTGCAGAACCTACACGCACCAATTTTGTATATGAAATAAAAAAAGAAGACTGGATATGAAAAAATATAAAATTCAAAAATCCCCGTTTGTTGTTCCTACCACAGACGGAAAACTGATCGAAGAGCACTGGGGAAACTCCACAGGAAACAGCGGAGTCTCTATCGCTCATATGGTAGCCCCTCCGGACTGGAGCGAGCCTCACCAGACCCCTGAATTTGATGAATTCACTTACATCATTTCAGGAAAAAAACAGTTTGAAATAGATGGTGAGCTGGTTGTTCTTGAAAAGGGCCAGAGCATTCTGGTAGAAAAAGGAGCCAGAGTACGTTACAGCAACCCTTTTTCTGAAGCCTGCGAATATCTTGCCGTTTGTCTTCCCGCTTTCTCAGTAGAACTGGTGCACAGGGAAGAAGAAGGCGTAGATTAAACACTATGGCAACACAGATTTGCCCCGGATTCGGAGAGAATTCTTTTACATGGTATATAAATGATGAGCCTGATGTCATGCATTGGGAATATGATACCTGTGGCTATCATGCCTTAGAAATGTATCTGCGGCGGTTGAGAACATAAAACAAAAAAACATGCTTGAAGGATGCTTCCGGTGAATATTGGTGGTGCTCTGGATGCAATACAATACAAACTATATAGCTGTCTCGGAAGTGAGATGGCTTTTTTATTCTAAAGCAAATAGAATATAAAAATATTTAGATAATCAGTAAAAACTATGAAAATCAAATGATCAGCAAAAACTTTAATGCCGTTACCCTCCTGAACATTGTTCTGGGTGGTGCCATCGGTGTCGGAATTGATGCAGCAGCAGGCTCTCTTACCGGATATTCTCCAAAGAAATATGATGTTGAACCGGAAGCAAACCGGCAGCCGTAAAATATACCAATGTACCAATGGGTATTATCATTGATACATTGTTACACTGAAATAGAACTTATTTCAGAACTTCTTTCAGAAACATCAGTGTATGATTCCAGGCTCTTTTGGCCATCACTTCATTATAGTCCGGCGATTTCGGGTCGGTGAAAGTATGCTTGGAATGGGCATACGTAATGATCTGCCAGTCGGCATTTCCTTCATTCATTTCTCGGATGAGGTTATTGTAATCTTCAGGGGTTACGCTTTTATCATCAGCCGGATTTTCCACAAGGATTTTGGTGCTGATAGGTCCGTTTTTCCGGGTCTGATCCTTACCCAGGCTACCGTGTATGGAAACAGCCCCCGCAACAGGTAGGCTTCCCCTTGCAGATTCCAGAGCTCCAGTTCCTCCGAAACAATATCCGATTACGGCAATTTTGGCAGGAATAGCTCCGTTTTTCTTAAGCTGCTCCAGTGCGAGTGAAATCCTTTTCTGATAAGCATCGTAATTCTTTTTATAATATCCGGAGGTCTTAGCTGCACTTTCATTATCAGCAGGAATGTTTCCTTCGCCGTAAATATCGGCAATAAAAGCGATATATCCTTGCTTTTCAAGTTCGGCGGCGGCGGTTTTGGCTTCCTGGTCAATACCTTTCCAGGCAGGTAAGATCAGTACGCCGGGCAGTTTTTTTCCGGCATTGGACGTGATCATTCCATTGAGTTTTTGGGTGCCGTCCTGATAAGATACAGGTTTAAGGTTCTGGGCAAAAAGGTTTCCTGAAACCACCATTATTGCAGCTGTTAAGGCTGAGCGTAGGGAAAATCTAGTTTGGGTAAGATTCCCATGTATTGTTATACTCATAAGTTATCTTATTATTTATACCATTTGCATAATCATTAAATTCAATTTTATAGGGGTTTTTGAAAGATATATGGATACGTATGGGGATATATAAATTTCCTTTTCCTGCCGCGGGTATCCTTATTCTCTTTGTTTGCTGGTCATAGTATCTGATCATATAACTAAAGGCAGGATCACCGATAGTTTCACGGTAGATATCAAAATCTTCACGGGGTATTTCAGTTGAAAAATAAAGAGTTTTATTGTATTTTTTTAAAAGATACTGAATGAAATCTTTATTCCAGAATTTACCCACGAGAAAGTTATATTCCTTATAACGGTCAAAAAAACCGTCTTTCATACCTTCAGGAATATTTTGTGCATAGTAAATAGCAAGAAAAGTATTTCTGTCCATCAGTTCTTTTTTGGATCTTTTTTTCATTATATCGTCCACAATCTTTCTGTTGATGGTATTGTAGATCTGTTCAATATTCCCGTTTAAGGCCACATCAAAGTGCTCCATCTTTTCAGGAGGATACACTTTGCCCAATTCGCAAAGCTGTTGGGAACATCCGTTTTGTTCAGGAACTCCCGGAATGGTAGGGCAGGCGTCATCCTTATCCGGGATTCCGTCACCATCAGTATCCGTCCACGGGCATCCGTTATTTTCAGAAGGCCCGGGTACAGTAGGGCAATGGTCGTCCTTATCCGGAATTGTGTCGCTATCCACATCCGGCCACGGACAGCCTTTATTTTCTGAAGATCCTGCTTCTTGAGGACATTTATCCAGATAAAACGGGATATGGTCCTGATCTTCGTCAGAAAGACATATTTTCTTACTGAATTCTTTACGGCATTTTTTGAAAGCTTCCTGGTTTTCTATATTCTGTGCCTGAAAAAAAACTCCCGTCAATATCAGTAAAATTACAAAATTTCTCATAATCAAAACAATAGGCCTTTGTCTGAATAACTAAAGTAAATTACCGTGCTTCGGTTTTCAGGAGTTTCCACTGGTTATTTTTATACTCATAGGTTATTGTACCCCTGGTTTTAGGGTCTTCTGACTTAATCAGATACGGAGTAATAAATTCCAGCACAACAGGGATTGAAACTTCCAGATTACTTTCCTGTCTGGCAGGAATTCTTATTTTCATGAGTTCCGGATCATAATATTTTGTAATATAATCAAACGTTTCATAACCAATTACGGCCAGATCCCGGATCAGATTAAGATCTTCGCGCGGAAATTTTGTTGAAAGAATAATTTCCTTATCATATTTTTTCCGGGCATACTCAAGAACCTCTTTATTCCAGAATTTAGTGATTAGAAAATTGTATTCGGGAGTGCTTCCGTCATTACAGGAATGCTCATCAAAATATCCCTGGTTATTCAGATACTTGATGTAAATATAGGCGTTCTTATTATTCAGATCTTTTTTAGAAATTATTTGAATGAGATTATCCAGTACCGTTTTATTGATTTTAAGATAAATTTTTTCAATATCAGCATGATCTGTTTTAAATTTTTCAAATCTTGCCAGAACTTTTTCCCGGTACTCTCTGCAGTCCTGTTTTTTGAAAACGCCTTTGTCTTCTGTGTTCTGTGCATAACAAGAAGTTCCTGCCAATATCAGTAAAAATAAAATTCTCTTCATGGTTATAAAAAAATCCTCATCTAAAGTAATAAAAATAACTTAAAACGAGGATTTATAGTTTGATTTCAAGTATAAGGCCGTCAGAATTTTACGTTCAGATTAGCCAGCTCCTGTCTGAGATCCGTATCAGGATTGATTTTGATCGTATGAAAGCCCAGCAGTTGAGCCGCTTCGATATTTTTGGAATTATCGTCTATAAAAACAGATTCTTCCGCGTGGATGTTATATCTTTTCATCAGAACATGCCAGATCTCCGGGTCAGGTTTAATCAGTTTCTCCGTTCCTGAAACCACAATTTTCCCTTCAAAAAGCCGGAAGAAATCATAGTTTTCCAGAGCATAGGGAAAAGTCTCTTCCGACCAGTTTGTCAGCCCGAAAAGATGATAATCCGTATCAGCCAGCGCTCTCAGGATCTCTACATTTTCGGGAATATCACTTTTCAGCATCACCGTCCAGTTGTCGTAATAAGCTCTGATCTCTTTTTCCCATTCCGGGAATTTCTTCACCTGAATATCTGTGCCTTCTGCAAGACTTCTTCCTCTGTCCTGTTCTATATTCCATTCATCCTGAGCTATATTTTCCAGGAAATATTCCATCTTTTCGTTGTCATTGAAATAATCTCTGAAAAAATACCTCGGATTCCAGTCCATCAGAACACCGCCAAAATCGAATATAATGTTTTTAATTTCCATACCTGATAAAATGTTTATACTTCCAGACATTCTTTCCAGGACAGCAGAATTTCTTTCCAGTCTTCTAACGGAATGATTGTTTTGGTAAAACCTTCCTGCCATAATTCAAAATGATCAGGAGTGATATGGGCAAACCAATAGCTTTTTGCCATCCCGCCTCCATAATCAGGATCAATGATCGCAGAAAAATTACCCGAAATGGCTAAATCCAGATCAGCTACGAAATCATCAATGTCATCAGGATGTCTGAAACTGAAGATGTAATTGGCGATCGGGCTCCCGGAGATCATTCCATTGAATTGTTTTTGTGTTTTTTGCATGACCAGATCATACTTCTGTAATACCGCACTGTTCAATGTTGGAAAAATTAATGTTTACCCTGCAAAAATCAGGAAAGTTTTTTATTTAAGCACCCTGAAACAGATAGGTTTTGAAAAGTTTAACATTCCGGGAGCAATACGTTCTTTAGGGAACTGTTTTCCGGATGACTGCTGACTTTTTTACCTCTGATCTTATTCATAAAAACCAACAGAATATAGACAAAACATCCTCTGCTGCGGAATTTATTCAATAGAGGCGTATAACATTAAAATTGTCGTTAAATGGGTTGGAAAATGCAAAAGGGTGCAGGAATTTTAACCATTGTAATGCATTTAAGGCGTAAGAAAATCCTGGAATTTCAGCAAGGTTTCAAATTTGATACTAACCGATTTAAGATTAAAACAGCCGAAGGCAGGTCCATAGCTTCATCCAATCAACGGAGTTGAATCTACACTTTGCTCTCTAAAATCAACAGCATTTTAGATAATCTTTGAGTTTCAAAAAATGATCAGTATAAACAGATTTCACAAATTGTCAGATGCTTTACCTTTTTTTAGGCTCGCAGATCCGGCAGATTGAGCAGATTTTTTGTTTCTAACGGAGAGTTTTTAATGTATTGGAAGGAGATCTTTGCAGGGTGTCAGCGCCTTTGCACCCTAAAAGCATTAAATATTAAAAAAATCTCAGTGTTCTTTAGCGTTAATCCAACAACATTATTCAAAAATCTCTGCGATTTGTAGTGAAATAATTATTCCGGTTTATAAAACAGATACTGCCCGTTTTCATAATAGGCATTGATATGCTGAAGACCGTTGGTAAGGATAATTTCCTTTGCCCCGATAATGGAATTATATCTTGCCGTCTGCTCAAATGTTTTCTCTGTCAGTTTAATTTGCGGAGCCTTACATTCAATCAGGATGATGGGTTCGGTTTTCTCGGTAATTAAAAGGTCAATTCTTTTGGTAAGCCCGTTCAGGACGATCTTCTTTTCAGTGATAAGAGCAGAGGCTGAATAAGCTTTTACGGTAAGATAATAATGGACCCAATGCTGTCTTACCCATTCTTCAGGGGTAAGTAAAAGGTAAGTTTTGCGGACCAGATCATAAATAAAAAACTTATCTTTGTCTTTCTTGAATTTAAAATCAAAAGTTTCCTGAAAATTCAGTTTTGGAAGTTCCATTAATAAGATGAAAGAATTAGATTTAATCCTCAAAAATATTAAAAATAAAGAAGTTTTACCTATTTATTTTTTCCACGGAGATGAACCTTACTTTATTGATGTTGCTGTAAAGGCCCTTGAACACAACTTTCTGGAGGAAGATGAAAAAGCTTTCAACCAGACGGTGGTGTACGGAAAAGATACCTCTTACCAGGAAATTCTTTCATTGGCCAGACAGTTTCCGATGATGGGGGATAAGCAGGTGATCATTGTAAAAGAAGCACAGGACCTGAAATTCAATGAAGAGGAGAACCGGATTCTGGAAACTTATGTAGACAATCCTGTGCCTTCTACGGTATTGGTTTTTGCCCATAAGCATAAGAAACTGGACAGCAGGAAGAAAGCGACAAAAGCACTGGACAAAGCCAAAGCCCTTTTCTTAAGCGAATCGGTGAGAGACAGCGGGCTTGCCAAATGGATTGCCGATGAATGCGACAGCCTGAAGATTAAAACTGCCCCGAATATTTCCCACCTCCTGGCAGAATATCTGGGTAATGACCTTTCGAGAATAGCCAATGAGCTGAATAAACTGAAAATGATCCTTAAAGAAGGAGAGGTACTGGATGGTACCATTGTGGAAAACCATATCGGGATCAGTAAGGAATACAATGTTTTTGAACTTCAGAAGGCTTTGGGAACCAAAAATACCGATGCAGCCTTTAAAATTGCTCATTTTATGGGCAAAAATCCTAAGAATAACCCCTTTGTCATGATGCTGGCCAACCTGTACAGCTATTTTTCCAATGTGATTATTTACCAGACTATGGCCGGACAGCCGCCACAGGTGATCGCTTCACAGATGGGAGTGAATCCGTATTTTATTAAAGATTATGCGGAAAGTGCCCGCCTTTATCCTTTAAAACACGCCACAAGAGTCATTTCTATCCTGAGGGAATTCGATATGAAAGGAAAAGGGCTTGGAGCAGTGAATATGGGAGAAGCAGAGCTGATTAAAGAACTTGTATACAAAATCATCAATGTCGATAAGATTAAAATGAAGGTCTGACCCCGAATATATTGAAGCGCATCAGCATTAAAGAAGAACCAAGCATTAAAACAGATAGCCAATCTATGATAAAAAATATTTTTCTGATCGTTTTATCGGCAGTTTTGTCCGGATGTGCCGTAAAGAACACAGCAGGCAAAGTGGTAAAAGAAGAGTATTATGAACTGCATACCGCAGCGAAACAGAAAGCGGTTCTTGTTTTGTTTCCGTGTTTTCCCTGCAATATTGAGCATACGAAAGCAGAAGCCGGATTTCTGAAAGATATTGAAAAGGAAGGAATCAGTGTTCTGCTTCTGAATTACAACGGGAAACTGTTTTTAACGGAAGCCGAGAAGAAAGAATATGCCTTAGCTTTGGAGGCTATATTCGATAAGAATAAAATTAACAGAGATAATGTTTTCCTCGGTGGTTTTTCCAGTGGCGGAAATGTAGCGTTTCTGCTGTCGGGCTATTTAATGAAGAATAAGAATTCTGTACAGCCCAAAGGTCTTCTGGTGGTAGATTCCCCTGTTGATCTTGAAAAACTGTATCATAATGCAGAAAGGGATGTTGTAGCGAATGTAGATCCGGATGCCGTGGAAGAAGGAAAATTTCTGATAGAAATGTTTGAAAGGGAATTGGGAAAACCCAATGAGCATCCCGGAAAATATAAAGAAGCTTCCCCTTACCTGATCTCCGTTAATTCCACTGAGAATATTCGGTATTTAAAAGGAATCAAAACCCGTTTTTATTGTGAACCCGATCTGGAATGGCAGCAGAACAACAGAGGCAGGAAGTTTGAAGATCTTAATGCTTTTATGCTGAAGAAAGCGAATCAGTCCCTTACAGACCTCGGAAGCCGTACCGCAGAATATATAGAAACCCGGAACCGGGGAATACGGGCCAACGGAAAAAAGCATCCCCATTCTTGGAATATTGTGGACCATGAAGGGCTGGTAAAATGGATGCTGGGGAAAGAAAAGTAATATCACCTACTTTTAAACCGTGAACCGTGAACTCAAAACTTTAAACATTACCCCTCAGTTTCTTCTGATGATGCTTCCAACCTGCACCAGACCACTGCAAACGGACTAAACACAACATATATCGACAATCCGCATATCTGTTATTGACAAGTATCATTAAAATAACTTTAAAAAAACATTAAAAATTACGAAATTAGCGGACTTTAATTTAAATCTTTTGAACAAGTAGATTATGGAGCAAAACATTTTAGATTGTGTGATCGTTGGATCCGGACCTTCTGGCTTTACAGCGGCAATTTATGCAGCAAGAGCAGACCTGAAGCCTGAACTGTATACAGGTTTGGAGCCGGGCGGACAATTAACAACAACAACGGAGGTGGATAACTTTCCAGGGTATCCGGCAGGGATTACAGGGCCTGAAATGATGATGGATCTTCAGAAGCAGGCAGAAAGATTTGATACCAAAGTTCATTACGAAATGATCACCAAAGCAGAATTCTCTAAAGAAGAAGGTGGTGTTCACAAATTATATGCAGGGAATAAAGAGATCTTTGCCAGAACGGTTATTATCTCTACCGGAGCTACGGCCAAGTATTTAGGTCTTGATGATGAGAAAAAATATGCGGGAGGCGGTGTTTCTGCCTGTGCTACCTGCGACGGATTCTTCTATAAAGGGAAAGACGTAGTGGTAGTAGGAGCCGGAGATACAGCTGCTGAAGAAGCAACTTACCTTGCCAAGCTGTGTAAAAAAGTTACGATGCTGGTAAGAAAAGACGTGTTCAGAGCTTCAAAAGCAATGATTCACAGGGTAGAAAACACCCCGAATATTGAAGTGAAATTCCACCATGAATTAATCGGGATAGAAGGGGAGAACAGCCTGGTAGAAAGAGCCATAGTGATCAACAACCAGACTCAGGAAACTTCTGCGATCGAGGTAGACGGTATCTTCATCGCTATCGGCCACAAACCGAATACAGACATTTTCGCGGGTCAGATCGATCTTGATGAGAACGGATATATTGTGACCGAAAAAGGATCTTCCAGAACCAACCTTCCGGGAGTATTTGCCGCGGGAGACGTTCAGGATCATATCTACCGACAGGCGATCACAGCAGCGGGAAGCGGTTGTATGGCTGCTATGGATGCAGAGAAATACTTAGCTGAATTACACTAATATCCAGCTTTTAATGATATGAAGCGTACCTCAGGGTGCGCTTTTTTTATGGAGTAACGCGATAGACAGGTAAATTTATTGGATGTTGCTTTTTTGTTGGAAAATCGCAATGGCGCAAGTTTTTTTGTCACCATGCTGGCTAATTCATCGCTTCACCAGATTAACAAAATTGATTCCACTCTTAGCTCCCCGAAGTCATCAGTATTAATCACAGAACTTTGCGCTAAAGAAAGGCATTCATACCCATAAATTTCTCACAAATTTCACAAATTGTCAGATGTTTATAAGCTTTTTCCAGGCTTGCTGATTACACAGATTGAGCAGATCTTTTTAAATACTTTTTGAAAAAAATAATTAATCCAGAATATAGATTTTCTTTTCTTTAAGATTAAAACCCAGTTTTTTCCCCAGCCAGTTGATGCTTGTCTTTCCTTCATAAATCAGGCCTTCTACAAATAGTACATGGGGTTTGTCTACCTTAGCAAACGAATTGGAAACAGAGTTTACACTTCCTTTATAGAATATACTGGTAAGGGCAGGATTGAACTCACTTTTCTTTTCAATACGCTGAAGATCTTCTTTCTTAATGCCCAAAGTGCCCATAAGTCTTTCGCTCAGCCAATAAGAATCATTTCCGGCACCGGAATCCAGAAGAACATTGATCTTAATATCATTTACATGAATATAAGTAGTGATATCCAAAGACTGATCCGCATTTGTCGAAAGCTGGATATCTATAACTTTCTTTCCGCTTAATTTTTCTTTTGGAAACACAATTTCCTTAGTTGTATAATCTATAATGAATTCTGTGTCATAAAGCATCGGCAGAGAAATAAGCCCGTCTATTCCTTTGATCTCCATAGGGTGGGTGGCATACCAGGTATCTTTGAATTTTTTACCGTTAAAAACGATCTCTTTTGATTTGAACATGGGCACCGTAAGCTGCTCCCCGGTAGCACGGAAGGCTGTGAGGAAGTTATATGATTCCTTTTGGCTGAGGTCTTTGGAGAAGTTGTTCAGAAAAAGATTAACCCCGCCACCGGTATCAAAAATAAAGTTTCCTTTTTTGCCTTCTACATCAGCCTGTACAATGAGATGTCCGGACGGCAATATGTTTACAGATGTTTTTTGAGCGAAAACAACGGAAGAAAGAACTAAAGATGCGGCAAGAACCGGCTTTTTAACAAATGATTGTGCAAACATCGGAAAACAGGTATTGGTTTTTTGTTTTGTTCTCTATATGAACCCTGCAAATATAATATATTACTCAGAGTAACGAAGAAAAATTTCTGCATTGGTAAAGCTTCAAGGCTGCCGTATAAGGAAATATTCTCCAAAAATCCTTTCAATATTCTTATCCTTCATTTTGCTGTTGTACTTTATGATTAATGAAACAAGTCTGTACGCCGGGCTGAAAGACATTTTAATGGGAAAAATGACACTTACGGTTAACCGTAATGTTTGTCCTCTTTTTTCGGTTACTTTTGAAAGACAACTTTAAAAAATAACAGAATGGATGAAAACTTAATTCCTTCAAAATTTGATTTACTTACGATTGTTAATCTGGTAGCTCCTTCACTTGAGGACATCCATACAGAAATAGATGAACTCAGGAAAAGCCATCCTAAGCTGAACAGCAATGAACTCTCGCAGAAATACTCCCGGAAAATAATAAAAAACTATACCAGTTTTGGGGTAGCTTCTGCCTTACCCAGCGTAATCCCGGGAGTAGGAACGTTGGGGCAGATTGCCATTGAAGGCACAACGGTTACTGCTGATCTTACCTTAATGCTGAGGCTGATGGCCAAGATCTGTTATGGGATAGGCGTCATCAACAACAAAGATATGGATCAGGGGTTTAACCGGGATTTTATCCAGGTTCTGGGAATCTGGTGCGGAGTCATTGTTTCCGCTAAAGTAGCAGCTGAAAAGATCGGAACTAAGGTGGCTATTGCCCAGTTCAATAAAAATGTATCGGGGAAGGTACTGCAAAAGATCAATAGCAGAGTGAGTGTTACAATATTTACCAAATGGGGGACAAAAAGAGGAGGTATTGCACTGGGAAAACTCATCCCATTCGGAGTGGGAGCTGCTGTTGGCGGCAGTTTTAATTATTACACCATGAACAGTTTTTCAAAAGCAGCTATAAAGCATTACGAATCGGATGATCATGAGGATTACATCGTGATTTAAGCTTGTTTAAATCATTAAAGACCTTGTGTGATAAGATTAATAAGGGGGAAAATCAGTTTTTCTGGTTCTGTAAGAACATTGGAGCATCTGCGGGAAAATTATTAATATCAATACTTTTCTCTGATTTTAAACAGTCTCTTACTATTTCTGTTTCACAAAAAGAATCAGGGTAATAATAAGGGGTTGTTTTCTAAATGCGGAACCGGCTGTACCTCAATATGATAAATGGTAGACAGGGTCCGGTGTAAATTTCCCATTTTATCAAGATACTCCTGTGTTGTTATTGTTAAATTTGTATTTTGGGTTCCCAGATAGTTAAGTTTGGTCTTATTGATTGTTATTGTTTCTTCAAGGCTCAGCAGATGATCGTCTGTACCGTTTTTTAATGGCTTGTCTGAAGAACTGAATGCTTTTTCCAGTTCTATACCGGTTTTAATAAGTCCGGCTACAGTAGATATGGCAGATAGTGTGGCCGCCAGTTTTTGGCTTTTCACCATTTCTTCCTGCGTTTTTTGAAACTTTATATACAGTTCATTGGTTTTCTCCTGAAGAGCTGCCATTTCTCCGGTCAATTTTTCAATTTTGTCTCTTGTTTCTGCGTCTTCTATAAATTGTTTTTTTTTCTTTTCCAGGTTGCTCCAGTATTGTGCAATCTGAATTTCCTTCAGATTGGAATCTGTATTCAGACTTATCCATTGTCCCATCAGATTTCTTATATTGGCTTCCTGGTGGGCCATTTCTATAAAACGGCTATAAAACTCCTTATTGATGGAAGCAGCGGTCAGCCTGTCACCATTTTTTGTAATCCAGAGGAAAGAAGAATTGCTTTTAAGGTGGGCCGGGGCAATTCCTCCGGGCTGCATACGGTCTGTATTCAGATAATTTGCCATAGCGTCCAGCGGTTCGGATCCAATTCCGATGGGATTAATGATCCGGCCCTGGGGCAGCGTTAAAAAACCGTTTTCATCTACATAGATCACCAGCTCCAGAAGGTAGCCCGATGAAGAAGGATTTTGGATGGCGTCATAGATGTTATTATGAATGGCTGCCAATTCGGTGTTGAAATTATCTTTCAGCACTGCATCCCTGAACTCTATGGCCAGAATATTCAGGACGCTTGTGGCAAGGCCTATGTTTTTGTTGTCCAGCGGATTCTGTATCTGGAGATCGTATATCACCGAAGCTCCCTCAATATCCGGTGTTAAATTCAGTTGTGGAATTTTATCAGGCATGATTCGAGATTTTAGATTTTATAATGTATATTTTATTCTGAATATCCGTCATGATCTTTTTGTGGGTAACGGGTACTATCATCTGTTTGGTAATAGCAGTAATATTGCTTTCAACAGAGTAGAAATCGGTTTTAGTAAAAATTTTATCAGATATTCCTGTACATTTATTAGATAGAAAATAGTCTTTGGAAATATTAAAAGCATCACTGGATTGGTATGCCAGCATTTGATAAGCTTTCTGGTCTCCGGGAATGGCATTGTAGTATTCATTTACAAAATGTAGTTCTACCTCTTCTTTCCTTAGAAACTTATCTACGGTTTGGGATACCTGGCTCGGCATGTATTTGCGGTCAATCTTTAAATCATCATAGATAGCTTCCAGCTCTGAATAATCTGAGTTGTAAGCTTTCATCTGTTCTTCAAAATCCTGGCTGTAAATCCTTTTGAAGGAATAATAGGTTGCGGTTCCTTTTATATACTCATGAATTACATAACCAAAATTATAGGACATCTCACGTCTTTCCTTTCTTTCAATCAAAGTATCAGGTGTGCATATATTGAATCCTGCTGAGGATTGGATAAGCTGGTCGAATTTTTCTTTATGCAGCTTAATATGGTAATCTACGGAATAGCTGAAATTCTCATTCTGCATTTTCTCCAGCCAGCTTTCATAATCCAGCAGGAAACTCAGAAACTGTCCTGTCGAACGGTCTTTTTCGTATAGAATGATCATAAGATCCATTTCTATCTTGAAGCATCGGGCAACCACGGGAGCCAGAAAATAATCGTTATACAGGAAAAGCTTGCTTCTGATGATCTGGATGCGGTCCAGAACCATCAGAAGACTGTCCTTGTTCATATGGTATCCTTTCAGGATTCCTTTGTCCTGCCTGTCGTAGATATAGGCATATATGGCTGCATCAAATCCTGTAAATGCTGCCAACATATCCTGTGTAATGAAGGTTTTGTATATTTCGGAAGGAAGTTCGTACCGGACGTATTTCTTCAGCTGGTCAATATCATTAATAATGACATTAATGCCATCCTGTAATTTTGAAATCTGGCTGGAAATATTCTTCAGCATCTGAACCTGTATGCTGATAAGTTCTCCTATGCCAGGTCCTTTTGGGGAGAGCATTCCTGCAACGGAAGATGCTACCTGAACGCACGTCATTAAAGTTGCCGGATCCATCTGATTTGTATTTGTTTAAAGGTTATGATATGATCTGAATTATATCCCTGGAATATAATTTCCGATCATTGTTTTATACAAAATTCGACAAACTGCAAGCCTACGGCAATACTCCTTTTGGGGTATTTTTACAGATAAAAAAATTGAAAAATGTTGCTTTGAAAGTTCTGTATGGGTCTCCATTATTCAATAGAAATGTAATTTAATTTGTTCCGGAAAACAGAATTGCGGGAGAAAAGCATCCAAAGAAACTGTGCAAATTTGTGTATTATGTAGGTTTATTTGTTTAGGAATTTTATTTTTTGAAACTGCTGTTTTTATCCCTTAAAGCTGTTGTTGTCAAATGTAAAATCTTCTGAAAGTCTTAGATTTTCCTGGGTCTTTATGCATTGTAATGGTTGAAATCCGAGCGTCGTTGTGATTCTCCAACAATGCTTATTCAAAAAAATCTGCTCAATCCGCCAGATCTGCGAGATATTTTTAGGTCCGCAGATTGTGCAGATCCCCTACCTGGCGTATATTATTTAATTGGGGAAAACATTTTGCTTAAGGGTGAAACGTTATAGGTTTCCAAAACCTATAACGTTTATTGGCGGTACAAGGATTTGCTGATATACAGGATCAAACTGGAGTTTGAAGGCTCTAATATCCGGTCAGTTTTGAAACTCTTATAAAATCTCTCTATATTTAAGGTAAAATACCTAAATTTAGCATCCAATCGAAAATAGAATATGGAAAGAAAGATTATAAAAATCAAACATATTACAGGCACCTACATTATTGAAGTTCCCAACGGAGCCCTGAATGAAATGAAAACACAGCTGGACAAATGCCTGAATGATGAACAGGGAGCCATTGTCGTGAAAGGGGAGGATGGAGATCAGTTTGTATATCCGTCCGATCTTTTAAAAAACAGTTTTATTTCAATAGTAAACAGGGAATAAGTAGAGCGCTCTGAAAAAAATCTTCCTGATTTTAAGTCTATTATTAAGTTCTGTTAAAATTTCTTTTATAAAAGTTTTGCAGGAACATAAAATCGTTCTATATTTGCACCACTGAAAACAACGGTATAGCCGGAGTTTAGGGAGAGTTGGCAGAGTGGTCGATTGCGGCAGTCTTGAAAACTGTTGACTGTAACAGGTCCGGGGGTTCGAATCCCTCACTCTCCGCAAGGTTAGAAACCAAAATAAGCCAAACCGCTGTAAACATCAATGTTTACAGAGGTTTTTGTTTTTAGCGCCAGTATCAAAAGTCAAAATAAGGGATCAAGCGCAAAAGTTGTGGATGCTCTCTCTGCTAAGTTTTTAAATTTGGAGAATGTATATTCCTGATGAATTAGTAAAATTATTACTTCCTGATTTTTTAGTAGAGCACTTTGATATCATAAAAGCAGAAGATATTGAGGGAGTTCTTCATATCGATTTTGAGGGATCAGGCGCAAAAGTTGTGGACTAAGCAAAAAGTCTGGTTAATCTGAAGAGGAAAAATGCTCTGTCTTTCACCCCTCTAAGCTGCATTCTGAAGTTTTTGATTTTAGCATTAAAAGACTCTGCAGAAGCATTAGTGCTTCTTTTGTCAAAAAAGGCTAAGATTTCTCTATAATGATTCATTATTGTTTTTCTTAAGGCTTGTCCAGCCTTTATTAGCCAATGTGCCAATTGAGTCATAGCTACATATTTTTTAAATATTTATTAATCTCTAAAATCTTTGAACTATTTTCATTATTTAAATAAAAACACGACATGTTCTGTCGCTTTGAAGCCATAGCTTTGTTAAAGGGATAAAATTTCTCTTATTAAATGAGGAAAATATGAAAGTGATAAAATAAATAGTATTAGATCCCGTTCAAGTGATATCGCTGTCTTAAAAAGTGTTAAATTTGCAGCGGGAATACAAAAACTAATATTAACTAAAAAAAAGACATCAATACATGAGAAAAAAATATGCAGGCGTTCTGGCTGTATGTGCTGTTCTTACTTTTCCTGCTCAGGAAGTAGTATGGCAGAAAGATCTCAGATCCTCTACCCAGGATTTTTTAAGCCAGATTACCACCACCATCGATCAGCAGTACCTGATCACCGGAAGTTCTATCCAGACCAAAAGCCAATCACCATCTGCTAACAGCCAAAAGCAAAACAACGGCTACGATTTCCATCTGGTCAAACTTAACCAGCAGGGCGAACAGGTCTGGGAAAAATACCTTTCAGGACAGAACCACGACTATCTTTCCGCTTCCGTTTCCACCTGGGAAGGAGGTTTCCTTGTAGCAGGAACTTCTTATTCAGGAAAAGGACTGGATAAAAAAGACGATTCCAGAGGAGGATCGGATATCTGGCTGGTAAGGCTGAATGAATTCGGAGATGAATTATGGCAGAAAACATTGGGAAATGCTTCCGATGAAGAAGCCAGAGCAGTCGTTCAGACCACCGACCTGGGATTCTTTGTCGCCGGAAATGTGCAGAACTCTTCCAAAGGCTATGGCTCCAAAGATGCCTGGATCATCCGGCTGGATAAAAACGGAAAAGAACTTTCGCAGTTGATTTTAGGCGGCAAAGGCCTGGATGAAGTGGAGAAAATGATTCCTACGAAGGATGGCGGTGTATTACTAGGGATGTATTCCAGAAGTCATAAAACTAACATGAGTAATCAGCAATCGGGAATGAGTAATGGAGTTTCAACGGGAATTTCGGTTATCGGTAATTCATTATCAGCTGTTTCAAAGCAGACCGAAAATTTCGGTGAAGGTGATTACTGGATCGTAAAGCTGGATAAAAACGGCAAAGTGGAATGGGAAAAGAACTACGGAGGAAAAGGTGATGACCATCTGAGAACACTGGCTTTAACTTCTACTGGCTACCTTATCGGTGGAGAATCCCGGTCCGAAAGATCAGGCAACAAAAACACGGGCATAGAAGAAGGAACCGATCTGTGGCTCGTTGCTTTAAACGAAAGAGGGGAAGAACAGTGGCAGAAATCCTACAATTTCGGGAACCGTGATATCCTGATGGGGATGAGTGTGATCCATTCCGCGGATGATAAAACTTCTAAAGGAATATTACTCGGCGGTTACACCCAGGCCGAAGGAAGAATAGAAAAAGATGACGAAACCTTCTGGATGCTGTACCTGGATCAGGACGGCAATGAACAGTGGAGAAAGCATGTAGCGGGAGAAAACAGGAAAAAAGAAGAAAGGCTTTCGGATATCAGGCTGAACAGGGACGGCTCCATCATTCTTGCCGGGACCAGTGCTGAAGAACTAGGGAAAGAGAACTGGAAAATCGTGAAGCTTGGAGACAGCCAGATCGATAAGCTGATCCAGAAACAGAACATCAAAATTTATCCGAACCCTGTCACCGATTATGCCTATGTAGAAATAGGTATGGATTTCAGGGAAGCGGATATTGTGGTGTATGATATGGGCGGAAGGCAGCTTCAGAGTGTGAATACAAAAAATAAGGTGACCAAGATCAATACCCAGCCTTTGGTTCAGGGGGCTTATCTGGTGGTGATCAAAACCGATACGAATAAAACTGCAAATGCAAAACTGATTAAGAAATAAACATGAAACAGAAACATATAATTATACAAATATTGGTATTCTTATCTACATTCGGGTATTCACAGTCCGGGATAGGAAATGATTCCCAACAGAAAACGAATCTGATTTCACTTCCTACAACCGCCAATGCTTATGCATTAGATAGAGTAGGTAAACTGCCGGTAGATTTGTTCAGAGGAAAAGCAAATATTAATATTCCGGTGTATAGCATCCAGACGGATGGTGTCCATATTCCCATATCACTGGCTTACAACACCGGAGGTATTAAACTTAATGAGGTTGCAGGAACTTCAGGACTGGGCTGGGCATTAAATATACCCAATACCGTTACTCATAGTATTGTAGATCTGGATGATAGATATATTTCCATGTTTTCTAAAAATATTAATGAAGTTAAAACCAATATCAGAAATATAGGGGCATATGATAATGATGCGCGTCCTATTGTAGAAGGAATATACCAGGGAAATTATGATACCAGACCGGATATATTCAATTATAATCTTCCGACAGCATCGGGGAGCTTTATTGTAAGTAACGGCTCCGGGTATACTATTCCTCATGATGATATTAAAATAGAGACCTCTACTGAAATTAAACATATAAAAATAACTGATAAAACAGGAAATCTTTTTTACCTGTCTCCTAAAAGTTTTTCGGCTTCTGATACAGAAGAAAACGGAATGGGGGAAACCAACGAACCTCTATACGGACTGGACAGCATCCGTACAGCAAACAACAGGAAAATAGAATTCAAATATAATAAAGTATTAAGTTATCTTGAAAAAAGTATCAATGAAAGGTTTAATATGCTTTTAACACAAAGGCCTCCCGGAATTAATTTTGAACCTTCTGTTCCGTTACCTCCCTACGAACGTTTTGAAGGATCGGTAGCGAGTACAGAATGGCTTCTCACTCAGATTATTTTTCCTGAGGGAGAAGTTGTGTTCAGGTATTCTGATGATGAAGGGCTCAATACAGTAGCAGGGGAATTGTACCGTAAAGATCTGAATACACAAACTGGTGTGGCATTAAGAAAAATTCTGGTAAAAAATAAAGCAGGTCATATTATTAAAAACCTGAGCTTAAATTATTCTTATTTTGAATCTGCCCGGACTCATAAAAACTACCAGGATTACCGTTTAAAGTTAACGGAAATTTATGATAACCTGCAGCAGAACAGTCATACTTTTACGTATAATGAAGATAATCCTTTGCCTGCAAGAAGCACAGGTAATGATGATTACTGGGGGTATATCAATAATATATATGGTACGGAAACAACTCCTAACATCCCACGAATTGTTAATACACAATATGTATCCGGAGAGGTTACAATACCTAACGACAAAAGCAGAAACAGAGCAACTAATCCATCGTATTCTCAGCTGGCTGTTTTGAACAAAATTACTTATCCTACAAAAGGAAGTAAAAAATTATATTATGAGTCCAATACAATTTCCCAGTCCAAAACAATAATTGGAACAGATGGATGGAACGTCGGAAGATTAATGAGCCAATATCCTGGGGATAATGTTATTGATACAACAAACTGGGTGAATAAAGATTTTATTATTCCTCTGAGTGAAGTGGTAGGTAAGGAAGACGTAAAGGTTACGATTGCTTTTGGAAATTCATGTAAAAATAACAATGATGATGTCAGTACAATTCATGAAACCTCATGTTTTGGATCGGGAACCCATAACGGTATTCAATTAGGAAGTAATGGAAAGCCAAAAGTTACTGTTTTACAGATAGGACAGTTTTCACCAGGGATGCCTATTAAACTTGATCTTAACAGGATGGGAAATTGTAAGTGCTCTTTTTCTGTACGGGTTGATTATAAAACCACCAGTACCTCCAATGTTGAAACTCCGGTAGGCGGACTAAGAATAACAAGAATAGAAGATATTAATGAGAATAATACAACAAATGTTTTCAATTATGATTACAGGTATCTTGATAAAACCACAAATCAGCTCACAGGAAGCGGAGCTCTCAACCTCCCATTCCAGTATGCACGGTTAAGAAAAAAGTATGTGAGACAGATTGATCCTACCAATGGAGAAGAAACCGGTAATCCTTATCTGGAAAAACATCTGGTCGTAAGTAATTATGGTTCAAGCTACAACAGTTATGCAAGTTCTGATATTGTCACCTATAAGCAGGTGGCAGAATACAGTGATTTAGGTAAAACCATCAGTATGTTTACCCAGAACAATACTCCGCAGCAGCTTTATTCCTATATCCATTCCAAATACAACAAATGGCAGGACGGGTTGCTTACAAAAAGTATTACCCTGAATAAAGCCAATGATACGGTAAAGGTGCAGACCAATACATTTGCTTTTAATCCATTGAAAAATCCACTATCGGGCTATGTTCCTAAACATCCGGAAGAAATTGCATTTGCCCACGATATAGAAATTGTTCAGTATATGTTACAGATGCTTGGAGGCCCTTCGCCTCAATATATTGAAGCCTATCATGTTGATAAGCAGTGTATTCCGATTGAATCCGGAAAAATTGAAGCTGTTGAAACCGTTACCGACGAATTTTTCCAGAATAAAAAAATAGAATCCAAAACAGCGAATAGCTATTACAATACCGATATTAATAAACCGATTAATCTGAAAAATACAGTAAGTTCCCTTCCTTCCGGAGAAAGTATCAAAACAGAATATCAATATGCCCATGAAAAAGGAAACCAGCTGATGATCGGCAAAAACATAATAGACACTCCGTTGGAGACTATAGTTTCAAAAACGGTAAATGGAGTAACTAAAACAGTCGCCAGAAGTGAAAGAATTTACCCGTCTTCCCAGGGAGAAGCAGACATGAAAACATCAGGGCTTGTTCTTCCGGTATCTGTGCTTTCCCGCAGTATTGAAAATAATGTTCCTTCCGTAGAAGTAACTTATGACAGATACGACAATAAAGGCAATCTTCTTCAGTATACCACAAAAGACGGAATACCTGTAACTATCATCTGGGGATACAACACTTCTCAGCCCATAGCTAAAATCGAAGGAGCCCGGTTACAGGATATCCCGCAAAACCTGACCGACGGTATTGTGAATGCTTCGAATACCGATGCCCAGACAGGTTCGGAAG
>NZ_JBXDSA010000003.1:0-735770 GCF_056844565.1 Chryseobacterium sp. FR054
TGATCTTTATATCTTCCGCTTTCATACTTCACTACTTTCTGTCGTTTCGTTCCGTATTTGCGAGTGCAAAAGTAATAACTTATTTCGTAATGACCAAATGTTTTGAAGAAAATTTTAAAGTTTTTTTTTCGTAACCTTAAATCCTTCCAAACCTCAATCTTTAACTCCTGCGCTTCCCGGTAAACCGGACTGCAAAGGTAAGCTTTTTTAACAAATCTCACAAACTTTATTTTCTAAAGTTTTTAAGAGACGTCTTTGCTTAATTATAGTGTATTATTAATGTCTTCTGCGCTTACTGAGCAACTCTCGTTTTCAGTGGGGCAAAGATAGCAACTTATTATAACGCAAAACAAGTTGAGTTAACATAAAATTTACATTCACGTAACGAAAAAAAGCTAAACAACTGTAATACAGGAAGAAAAATATTAAACTAATGTTTAATTATTTTGCTGAAGAATTTTTAAAATTACGTTTTACTGTTTTTTTGGCTGATAAATCAGGCTTAAAAACTCTGCATAAGATTTTTCCAATCCGATAATATCTCCTGATTTAAGATTTAACCCACCTACTCCTGAAGTATCGGATTTAACTTGAAGTGAGGAAATCTGGAAGTACAGATTCTCCTCTGCTGTTTTAGGCTGAACTTTAATGGTAGAACCTAATAATTTTTTTGTTGACATGGTATAGATCTCTCCGGGAATGATTTCCAGCATCAGATAAGATCTTGGGGAAAGAATGTAATCTTTTCTGTTGATATTTATTTTCTGATCTTTTTCCGAAGAGGCAAATATATGAAGCATTCCTTTCTGCCCTTCCAGTTTTTCTTTGGGTATATAATATAAAGCGAGTTTATAGTTGGCAGGATTGAATGGCTGGGGTGACCCGTCAACATTTTCAAAAGGTTTTAAGGTAATTGAATTGGCTCCGATCTCTTTTGCCTTTTTATAAATCATTGAAAAAACTGCGGCATCATCTTTTGAGAATCCCTGCACATCAATTTCGCCTAAATATTGGGCATCTGTAACAGCATCCGGTTTTTTGTATAAAAATTTATCTGTATTATCATTCACTTTCTCCACTTTCGTCAGATATACGTTTTGTGCACAAACCAGCTGGGCACATAATACAGAAAAGGTAAGCACTAAGTTTTTCATATCTATTATATTATTGCATCAGGATTTTGACACATTCTTCCAGGCTGTTTTCCCAATGTTTCGGTTCTATTTTATAGGTTTCTTCTATTTTATCCAGAGACATGGTACTTCTGGCCGGTCTTTTGGCGGGAGTGGGATACTGTTCCGTAGTGAGTGCATTTAATTTTACCGGAGAGTTTGAGAATTCCGCTATTTTCTTTGCAAAATCGAACCATGTTGTTTCGGGATAATTGGAAAAGTGGAATATACCAAAGGTTTTGTAAGGTGTTTCAATAATGTCCATAATAGCTTCGGCCAGATCGTTTGCATTGGTAGGCTGGCCAAACTGATCGGCTACAATTCCCAGTTCATCTTTTTGGGAGAACAGATTGAGCATGGTTTTCACAAAGTTTTTATTAAACTCGGAATACAGCCATGAAGTTCTGAGAATAATGGTCTGCGGGTGGATTTCCAGCGCCAGTTCTTCTCCTTTTCTTTTTGAATGTCCGTACACTCCGGTTGGATCGGTAAAATCATCTTCTGAATAAGGGAGATTGGTATTTCCGTCAAAAACATAGTCTGTGGATACATGGATCAGAATACTTTTATACTCTGTGCATGCCTGGGCCAGATGAGCCACTCCATATGCATTTACGGCAAATGCTTTTTCACTTTCTTTTTCTGCGAGGTCAACAGCTGTATATGCAGAAGCATTGATACAGTAATCCGGTTTATTGTCGTAGAAGAAATCATTAACCTGATCTTCGTCTGTAATGTCCAGTGTTTTTGAATCGGTAAATATAAACTCATAAGCATGTTCGAAATCAGGGGCTAATTTTCTGATACAATTTCCCAATTGTCCGTTGCTGCCTATTACTGCGATTTTTTTCATCTTTAACTTTATATGTGGGTTGTGGTAAGGAATGGTCCTAATCTGTTATGAATTTTTTGCGTTCTGTGATCTCAGGAATTTAACTCTCGGCTGAAATTCTTTTTGCTCAAGATCTACATAGAATTTCATGAAAGTTTCTTTTATATCTTCCGGATGAACTTCGGATCTTCTTGTTTTTACATTGAAGTAGATCACGGTAACCCATAAAACGGCATGAACTGTTTTTTCGTCCAGGCTTTTCATCAGAATCTCTACTTTTGCCGTTCTGTCCTGCACCTCAATGGTTTTACTGCTGATCACTACCTGGGTATTATACCGTACTTCTTTTAAATAGGCAATTTCATTCTGAATGGCAATCCAGGTACAGCCGGTCTGCTTGGTGTATTCTTCATAGGTAAATCCATAAAATGTTTCTACATGATCTTCTCTTGCATTGAACATATAGTCCAGATATTTCACATTATTCAGATGTCCTATCGGATCGCAATCACTGAAACGCACTTTTACCGTTGTTGATACTTCTTTTTCCATAGCGCAAAAATACAAAAAAAACCGCCTCTAAAAGGGGCGGCAGGATTTATAAAACTTTGTTAAATTCTTAGTTAATTCCTAATTCTTTTTTTACAGCAGCAGTAGCATCGATACCTGCTTTGTAAATGAAAGCCTGAGAGTTTGAATCCATGATATAATCATAACCATTGGCTTTAGCTACTTTCTCAACGGCATCGTTCAGTTTCTTTTCGATTGGTCCGAAGATCGCATCCTGTTTTGCTCCAAGATCTTTCTGAGCTTTTTCCTGCATTTGTCCGATTTCTTCACGGATTTTACCTAATTCAGCTTCTCTTGCTTTGTTTTCATCAGCAGTTTTCTTAGGAGCCTCCTCAGTATACTGCTTTAGTTTAGCTTCTCCTGCATCTACTCTTTTCTTAATTTCGGCTTGTTTAGTATCTAAAAATGTTTTTAGTTCAGCATCAGCTTTTTTCTTTTCGGGCATTGCATTAAGAACTGCAGATACATCTAAAGTAGCCATTTTCTGAGCTTTTGCCATACCTACTGATACAACCATCATCACCGCTGCAAATAATACACTTAATTTTTTCATAACTGGTTAATAAATAATTTAATTTGTTTTTTAGATTTCAAATGTAAGCAAAAGTTAATTGATGTTTTTATTTTTTACTTTTGCTGTTACTTTTCTCTTTTTTTTCTGTTCCTTTCAACAGAATATCAAGAACTTTCTCGGTATAATCATACTTTTTCTGGAGAAAAAGAACATTGTTACTTGTTTTATCAAGAACCGTGCCCAATCCGTTTTTCTCGGCCATTGTTTTGATGGCTCCCCAGATCTGATCCTGGAAAGGTAAAACGAGATTGGTTCTGAGTTTTGTAATTTCTCCGTTGGCCCCGAATCTTAAACTTGTTGTGGTTTTGATATTTTTATCAAGGTCCATTACCTCTTTTTCTCTAAGTTTCAGCTGATCTCCTATCAACAGAACCTTTTCACTTTCAAATGCGGCTTTTTTCCTTTCGTACTCAGACTGCAGATTCTGAAGTTCAGACTGCCAGGTATCGATCTGGGCATTAAGTCTTGCTTCTGCTTCTTTGTACTGAGGCATTTTATTCAGAATTTCATTAGTATCCACAACACCTATTTTCTGGGCTTTGGAAAAACCAATAAGCAGTAATAATACTAATGTGAAAGTTATTTTAAAGTTCTTCATATCTTATGAATTATAATGATTGGTTCATCAGGAAGTGGGTTTTCCATCCGGATGGTTCTGTACCGGAAATCGTTTTATCAAATCCGTACGCGAAATCGAACCCGATCAGACCAAATGCTCCCATATAGACTCTTACCCCTACTCCTACTGATCTTTTCAGCTGGAAAGGATTGTAAGTGCTCCATGAGTTCCATACGTTACCACCTTCCGCAAAAGTAAGGGCGTAGATTTTTGCAGTCTGGCTCATTGAGATCGGATATCTTAATTCCAGGGTGAATCTGTTATAGATGGTTCCTCCTCCCTTCTGGGTAATATCTTCTGCTTCGCCACCATAGGTAGATGCATTTTCATATCCTCTTAACGGGATAAGTTCACGACCGTCATATCTACCCCCGAAAAGCCCGGTTCCTCCTACATAGAATCTTTCGAAAGGCGGTGCTCCAAGCTGTTTGTTATATCCATCCATGAATCCCATTTCGGCGGAGGATCTCAGCACGAGTTTTCCTGCAATTTCGTTGTATACGTCAGCTTTAAATTTGATTTTGTAGAATTCCATCCATTTATATTTATTGATGGGACTCATTGTGGAGTAATCTTTATTGCTGAATAAGGAATAAGGAGGAGTTAACTTTGCGGTAAGTTCTATATTGGATCCCGTTGTAGGGAAAATAGGGTCTACCCCTGCAGAGTTTCTGCTTAACCCTAAGTTGATACTGAAGTTATTGGCATCTCCGTTATATTCTGTTGTATCTCCGAACTGGAAAGGATAGTTTTTAAAGTTATATTTCTGAAACTGGATTCCGGTATATAATGAGAAATAATCATCGGGCCAGCTCAGCAATCTGTTCAGACCTGCTGATGCGGAGAAGATATTTAATTTCTGGGCATTTCCGTAGGTATCATTATATTTCACTCTGGAATTGTTCACACTTACAGATAGCGCCGTCTGTTTTGTTCCGAATAACCACGGTTCTGTAAATGAAATTCCATAGTTCTGGAAGTACTGCCCTGCCTGTGCCTGGATAGACAGCGTCTGGCCATCTCCCTGAGGTACCGGCTTGAAGTCTTTAAATTTCAGGAAGTTTCTCAGAGAGAAGTTACTGAATGTAAGCCCCAGTGTACCGATAAAGCTGTTACCTCCGTAACCTGCCTGTAACTGTACCTGAGAAGCTCCTTTTTCAACCAGTTTCCAGTTGATATCTACGGTGTTATCCTGTTGATTAGGCTGAATATCCTGTCCTACCTGCTGAGGATCAAAGAAGGACATTCCTGCCAGGTCAAAGTAGGTTCTCTTGATTTCTGTCTTTTTGAAAAGTTCTCCCGGCTTTGTTCTCAGAGCTCTCAGTACAACGTGGTCATGGGTTGTTGTGTTCCCCTGCCATGTTACTTTATTCCAGGTAGCCTGCTCTCCTTCATTGATTCTGATCTCAAGATTTACGGCATCGCCTGATACGGATTTTTCTACCGGAGTTACATTGGAGAAAAGGTAACCGTTATTCATATAAACAGACTTGATGTCTGAATCGTCTTCCTTACCTCCGTCTTCACCAACTTTTTTGTTGAAACCTACGGCATCGTAGATATCTCCTTTTTTGTATCCCAATAATCTCTGTAAATATTCCGTAGGGTATACGGTATTTCCGGTGAATGTAATATCTCCGATGTAATATTTCTTACCCTCATTCAGTTTTACATTGATCTCGTAGTTGTTTCTTTTGTTTCTCCATACGGAATCGGATACGATTGCCGCATCTCTGTATCCTAATGAGTTGTAATAGTTGATAAGGCTTTGCTTATCTTCCTGATATTTATCTTCAATAAATTTTGAAGACTTCAGAATACCTCCGATTCCAAATCTCTTCTGCTTGGTTTCTTTGAAAGCTTTTTTTCTAAGTTTAGCATCGGAAACGCTCTGGTTGCCTTCAAATTCGATATGGTCGATTTTAATTCTTTTTCCTTTATCGATATTGATGGTCCAGTCTACCATAGACGGATCGTTTGCATTTACTTTATCCTGAATGGTAATTTTAGCATCTGAGAAACCCTTTTTTATATAGTCTTTAGGTATTTTGGTCTTAAGACTTGATATCAGGTTCTGAGTGATCTTGGTACCCGGTTTCAGGTTATTATCTTTAATGAACTTTTCATTTTTAGATTTACCGATGCCTTTACCGGTGAATTTTACTTCTCCAAGGTCTTTAAGGTCTTCCAGATAGAATCTCAGGACAACAGTCTGTCCTTCAATGCTCTGAACATACACTTCTACTTCTGAAAAAGACTGGGTATCCCATAGTTTTTTAACAGCATTACTGATTTTCTGTCCTGGAATATCCACAACTTCACCTTTACTTAGACCTGTAAAACGTAAGATCTGAGCTGGTGTATATTTTTTGACCCCATCTACAACAATGTCCTTAAGTGTGTAAGTTCCTGCTTCATTTTCTGCATGTACAGCACTGTTTACTTTTGTACTGTCCTGAGGAGTTACTTGTCCATAAAAATGTGCAGAAGCAGCAAACATTATGATGGGTAATAGTCTAAACTTCATTTTATCGAGTCTTTCTTTTCTTTAAAATTTATTGGGCTTTTATCTGATCGCCGGTAAGTCCGTATCTTCTTTCTTTGTTTTGATAGTCTACAATACACTGAAAGAAAATATCTTTGGTAAAGTCCGGCCATAGGACATTTAAAAACTGCAGTTCTGCATAGGCAATCTGCCAAAGGAGGAAGTTGCTTATTCTTATTTCTCCGCTGGTTCTTATCAAAAGGTCTACGGGAGGAAAGTTTTTGGTATAGAGATAGCTTTCAAACAGTTTTTCGTCAATATTTTCTGTCTCTATTTTTCCTTCTTTCACATCAGAACTTATATTTTTCACGGCTTCCAGGATTTCACTCTGGGATCCGTAGCTTATTGCCAATACTAAATTTCCTTTTGTGTTTTCTTTGGTAAGCTCTACTACACGTTCAAGCTGTTCTTTCACAAGGAGAGGAAGTTTATCCAGATTTCCTATCACGTGCATTCTCAATCCTTTGCTGAAGATCTCGTCGGCTTCCAGCAACAGGGTTTCCACCAGCAGATTCATCAGGGTATTGACTTCTTCTGTGGGGCGGCTCCAATTTTCGGATGAAAATGTGTAGAGTGTTAAATAGGGTATATTGATCTCATTGCAGGCATTAATGGCATTTCTTACTGCATTAATGGCATTTTTGTGACCGAAAGTTCTTTCTTCGCCACGGGATTTTGCCCATCTTCCATTGCCATCCATAATGATGGCTACATGTTTTGGTAAATTCTCAGAATTTATTTTATCTTTAATCAACGACATATCCATTAATCACAATAACAAGGAGGTCTTCCGAAAGAGTACGTAAGTCCTAAGCTGAAAGTATTCATCCAGTCTTTGGATCTTCCGTCACCAATATTTCTTTTTCCGATAAACTCTTTCTCTCTTTCTTTGGAAACGGCATAATAATTTCCGGACTGCAGCAGTGAACCGCCGGTAGCAGGATCCAGTATATCTGCATTAAAAGAAGACTTCACATCTTCTGATAATATTTTACTGTGATCCAGCTGATCAGTCAGGGTATATCTGAATGTAGCCTCCGCAAAGATTGCCCAGTTATGGTTAAACTTATATTTCAATCCTACTCCAAAAGGAATATGCATTGTCACTTTTTTCCCCAATGAATATTCTTCGGTAGTTTTGAAGTCTAATTCGTTGAGAGGAGCCTGCGCCACTCCGTCTGCATCTCTTCTGAAGTCGTTCACAAGGGTTGCTTTAGGAGCGTCAAACATCAAAGCACCGATACCTCCGAAGATGTATGGGCTTACCATGCTCAGCTGCTCGTTATTTACAGGAAAAAAGTTGTATTCGAACATTAAGCTTGCCTCGTATACATTGTTTTTTCCGTAAGAGTTTCTTTTCACTCTGTATTCTTCTTTTGCCGCTTTATCATTGAACTGAACCTGATTATATCCCAGATCCAATCTCACAGTCTGATGCGGGTTAAAATTAAATCTATATAAAATGCCTCCATAAAACGGAAAGCCCCATTCTGACACTCTGTCTAAATCCAATGGCTTTTGTAAAATATAATTGGTTCTCCCTACGTCCCCTACAAGATTACTCATCCCCAGGCGAACTCCCAATTCATTTCTTTGTGCTTTAACACTTACCATTCCGAGGAAGGCAAGGAAGCTAAACAATAATTTTTTATTCATAAAAGAATATGGATTTATGGTTATTTTAAAATTTAATTTTTGCAAATATAAAACATTTTTATATTAATGATATTCTTAATGTTTAGTTAAAAATAAACAAAAAAACATAATTTGTTATAAAGTAAACGGCAAAGTAACGAAAATATTCTTTTTTTCACAGAATTCAATTACTTAAAATATAAAGAAACCCCCAATGGATGAGGGTTTATCACTTTATTTTTTATTAAATATTGTCTGTACCTTATTCCTTATTTTTATCAGCAGAGGTTCTTTATAGTTTTTATCTTCATCAAAATATCCGTAGCCATAGCCATATCCGTAGCCGTATCCGTATCCATAACCGTAGCCCTGCTTGGTATTATAATCGTTATAAATAAGTCCAAGATGGCTGATCTCATTGGCATGGTATTTTTCCGTGATCATCTTCAGCATATATTTTTCGGTATATTCATGGCGTACCACATAGATATTGGCATCCGAATATTTCATTAATTCATAAGAATCTGCAACAAGTCCCACCGGCGGAGAGTCGATGATGATGAAATCATATCTTTTTTTCAGTTCATTTATAAATCTGATATTGCTTTCACTCATCAGAAGTTCCGACGGGTTAGGCGGAATAGGTCCTGATGTGGCAACATCCAGATTCGGGATCCTGGTTTTATTGATGATCTGATCTATATCTACTTCTCCTGTAAGGTAATTTGAAATACCATATTTATTATCAATATTGAAGTCTCCGAAAATTTTAGGTTTTCTAAGGTCCATTCCCAGAAGAATGGTCTTTTTATCGCTGAGACCTATTACTGATGCCAGGTTGATGGAAACATATGTTTTTCCTTCTCCTCCGATGGATGAAGTTACCAGAATAATTTTTCCGTTTCCGTTTTCGTTGCCTTCCATCAGGAATCTCATATTGGCCCTGATGCCACGGAATGCTTCTGACACGGATGATTTAGGCTGTTCAAGAACAGTCAGCATATTCTCATTGGTATTGTTTCCAATTACGCCCAGAAGAGGAATTTTGGTTGCACTCAACAGTTCTTTAATGTTACGGATCTTGTTATCCAGCACTTCCCCAATCAGGATAAATACCATCGGAAGCAGCAACAGTCCCATCATGATGGCCATTTTTATACCTTTTACGTTGGGTCCGATCGGAGCCTGCCCAAGATTCTTGGCCGGGTCAATCACTGTAATATCAGACTGATTGGTAGCCACCTTCATCTGAGCTTCGTTCTGTCTTCCCAAAAGGCTGTTGTAGGTTGCTTCAATCATGTTATACCCTCTTTCAGCATCCAGATATTTTCTTTCTTTTTCCGGATATGAAATGAGATCGGAATTGGCATCTGCCACCTGGCGGTCTATCTTATTGATTTCATCATAATATCTGGTATAATAATTTCTCAGGCTGCCGGATGATCCCATTCTTGCCTCATTGATAAGCCTGTTGATTTCTTTCATAGGCTCCGAATTGGGCTTATAGATGGTAGCCATTTCTCTTCTCTTGGTGTAGAGCGCTTTCAGTTCGCTAACGGAAGCCGAGAAGAATCCATCTTCAAAACCAGCCGCATTGGTGCTGATCATTTTTTCAAAATCCTGAGACTGAAGAGTATTTTTAATATTGTTCAGTGAGCTGATCTTGCTTACAAGGTCTGCTTTCTTTGCTTCAAGTTCCTTGATCTTTTCCAGTGACTTTTCATCTCTGTCTTTAATGTTATAAAGCTTTTCGGATGTCTTCAGGAAGTTGAGAACCGCCGCACTTGAATCCAGTTTTTTACGGATATTATCCAGATTTCCCTGAAGGTAGAGTTCCGTATTTTTATTAACTATATTCTTATCTGCAAGTCTTTTTTTCTGAAGTTCTGTAACCGATTTATTCAGAAAGTTTACTGTACTGTTAAGATTATAACCTTTTTTGGTGATAAACATGATCGTATTGATCTCCCTGTCGAAATCTACCCCTATTGTTGATACAATTTCATTCACACTCTGATTGATGGAAGTAAGATTGACGATAATGTTATCTACTTTAATTTTGGGAATTTCCGGGTTTTTAAGCAGTTTGAATCTCAGATTCGGGGTATTATACCATTCGTTAACCTTAATAATTTTATTGGCAGGTCTTGCATAGGCACTCACGGAATGGAATCCTTCGGTTTCATAATTGTACAAACTGGTAGACTGGCCTTCTTCAGGAAGAACCACTTCGAAAGAATCTCCACCCTTCGGAATCAGGGTAATCGGGTAATTAACCTGCTGAAGGTGTTTTTTATCAATCTGCAGGAATACCGGAGAATCTGTTTTATCGATATAGGTTGATTTGATTAACCCTTTGGTAGAATAATTCGTGAAAAGATCCAGTTCTTTTACCAGAAATTCGTTATGGGATCTGGAAAGAAGCATCTTTTTAAGATAAATTCCATCCTGATTCCCGCTCTGTCCCCAAATAAAGTTGATGGACTGATTGGGTGTAAAATAACTTGATGTATTATTGGAAATACTCAGAGAAAGGTCTGAGGCAAAAATATTCTGCGCGTAATATTTGCTGTATACCCATGAGATAGCATATCCGAGGAACAGCATGAAAACAAACCAGTACCAGTTCTTAAGTATACGTCTGAGAAAATGCTCAACATCAAATAATGCAAACGATCCGTACTTCTCCTTCTGGGGCTCGTTCTTCCCTATTTTTTCGTCTTTACCTGGAATCATGATTAAAGGTTTTTAAGAAGGAGATAAATTGATAATGCGGTGGTGATCACCGATACTCCGGTCGTTAAAGTCTGTACAGGATCTTTTCCGAATCCGTTAAGACTTTTTCCTCTGGTATTAAGATAGATTTCATCTCCGTTCTGTACATAATAATAAGGAGAGTTCATAATATCTTCACGGGTAAGGTCTATCTGAGCTTTTTTAATTCCTTCCGGAAATTTTCTGTGAATAACGATGTTTTTACGGTCTACCGTTCTGTTTAATCCACCGTTAATAGCCAAAGCTTCTGTGATGGTGAGTGTATTCTTATGAACCACTTTTTCTCCTGAAAGCCCTGTTGTTTCCACGTCTCCCAGAATGTAATAGGTAATTCCGTCTGTATTTAATCTTACTTCTGCTTTTCCTTCCTGGAAGTTTTCATTTACTTTATCCTGAAGTTCTTTGGTAATATCTTCAAGGGTTCTCCCTTCCGCTTTAATATATCCGATCCCGAATACATTAATATCTCCTTTGGAATCTACTTTCAATCCGTTGAAATAGAAGTTGATATTCCCTCCTGTACTTGATCCGCCTCCACCGGCTGCTCTTCCTCCGGCCAGAGCCGTGCTTCCTGCACCTCCCCCTGTTCCTCCGGAAGTATTGAGACTGGAATAAAACTGAGCAGCATCTCCTTTGGGAGTGGTTACAATATTAAGATTGAGAATGTCATTTTTGGTAATTCTGTAAACGGGAATATTGTAGGGAATAAGACCTTCTTCATTAATCACCAGGCTTTCGCTCGGCTGCATGTATCTTACATCTTTCTTGGTGATGCAGGATGTAATAAAAAAGGGTAATATTAAAAATAAATACTTAAAGTTCTTCATCATATTTGAATATTGTATGCAAAAGTAAAAATTATATTGATATTTTCTTGTTATTTCGTAAACGATAGATAAGATCCGGCAGATAAGCCCCTGAAAAGCCCAGCAGAACAATAATCAGCAACAGCAGGTTGATGTTCATATGTCTTAAGTAATAAGCTACCGCCACAATAAGAAGGTAATAAACAATAATATAAAATGTGGCCCTTCTATGGGTAAGGTCCAGTTTCAGCAACTTATGGTGGATATGGTTCTTATCTGCATCAAAAGGTGATTTTTTGTTACAAAGTCTCACAATAATTACATTCAGTGTATCTACGATCGGCAGAATGAGAATTGCTACTGCAACAGCCGGTGCCGACTGCAGATGGTACCTCGGAATATTCGGAAGTTCCTTATCTATAAAAATATCAATGAAACAGATGGAGGTAAATGCCAGGAGAAACCCCAGGAGCATAGAACCCGTATCTCCCATGAATATTTTATTGGTCCTGTAATTGGAAAGGTTGTAATACAGAAATGCCAGAACGGTTCCGATAATAACAACAGAAAGAACAACCAGCGGATAATTGTATTCTCCCAACCTGTAATAACTGATCCCGAACAGACCGCTGCAGATCACAGAATATCCTCCGGCCAGCCCGTCTATACCATCAATAAGGTTAAAAGCATTGATCAGTACAATAAAAGTAATGATGCTGAATAGTATACTTACCAGATATCCCAGTTCATAGATCCCGAATATCCCGAATAAGCTTCTGATCCGGATATCCGAACCAATGACCACCAATGACGATACAACGATCTGAGCTACAAGTTTCTTATAGGCCCTCATCACCACAATATCATCCATCACCCCGATATACAGGAGAATGATCAGTGAGGCAAAAAGGAATTTATAGAGATCAAAAAGCTCGTATGCAAAGATGGATGCGCAGATCCCGATGGAATAAAAAATAGCAATTCCTCCTAAATTAGGAACTTTCCTGAGATGTGAACTTCTCACTCCCGGCTCATCCATCAGATTTTTCCTTCTGGAAATCTTCACTATGGTGGGAATGGAGAAAAAAGTAATTAAAAAAGAGAATACGAAACCCAACCCTATTTTCACATAAAAAATAGAAATCCCCGATTCGCTTAAGAACAATTCAAAATTCTTCATTTTTTTCCTTTTCAAAGCACATATCGCCTCTAATGAAAACAATGACAAGAGATTACAAAATCCGTTCGTTAAAGTTTTACTGCCCGAAACAATTGTACCTGCATTTGTGTTTAGATCAATTTTCTTATCAATTTCTTCTGTCCTGCAAAAAACAACAGATAAAAAATCTTTTTTTTCAGTGGCAAAGATAAAAGATAATTCTTACCAAAACGACTATACCTCAATATATCTTGAATTTTTATTTCCCTTTCCTTCATGAAAACTGTCAGATCATCAGCCATTTTATAAAAAACCGCTTCATCTTTCACGTAAGCAAGGTAGGCCAGAAAAGAATAGACTCCCTCAAAAATCTGAAAATTCTTCAGTTCTTTTCTTTTATGGGAATACCCTGATTTTTCAAAAACGTTTTCTACATCTTTTACCGCTTTCAGAATATCAATTCCTTTTTCCGTATGGGTTTTGGTGATTGAATCGGTACGCTCCAGATACTGGTAATGGAAATTCTGGGTCTGTGCAATGACACTGCATTCCAGCAACAGCTGCGGAATAAGCTGAATATCTTCAAAATGGACTCCTTTTTTGAATCTTTTCTGCTGAAAAAGTTCTTTTTTAAAGAGCTTGTTACAGGCAAAGTAGCTGAGATCCGAAAATACCGGAAAATGATCTTCCAGTATAATTTTTTCAGGCATATTGGGGAGCTGCGTCAGCTTCTGGGTGATTTTTCCGTTCTGATCCACTTTCTGAATATTGCAGATCACCATTTTGGCATCATGTTTTTCCGCCAGCTGCACCATTTCTTCAAACATGGTTTCCTTCACATAATCATCACTGTCTACAAAACCTAGATATTCACCTGAAGCTCTTTCTATTCCGAAATTCCGGGCATCACTGAGGCCTCCGTTTTCTTTGGTAAATGCTTTTATCTTTACTGGAAACCTTTCAGCATAATCCTGAATAATCTTTTCTGAACCATCAGTACTGCCGTCATTCACGGCAAGGATCTCTATATCCTGAAGACTCTGGTTCACTAAGGAATCCAGACATTTTGCCAGATAATTTTCAACGTTGTATATGGGAACAATAACGGTAACTTTCATCGGTTGTTTTGTAGGTTGACTATACTTTCAGCAAGAAAATCGCTGAACTTCTGATATCCCTGTTCATTCAGGTGAAGCGGGTCTGCATACAATCCTCTGTCTTTATTAAAATCAGAGCTTACTTCATCGAAATTCAGGAGAACAATCCTGTTTTCCAGGCCGTTTTGTTTTAGTGCTTTCAGAAGCGCGTTCCGGTAATCTTTGATCTCAAATTCCTTACCGTTATTCAGAACAAGTTCAGCACCTTTATTGCTCAGGCTGCTCAGGATATTTTTTCTTTCAGAATCTTCTTTAAGACCAAATTCAGGAAGGGGGATCACAACCGGTTTAATACCATAATGCAGCAGTGTACTGATCATCATCACCATATGGTGGGTATAAAAATCCGGACCGACGTGAGTGGCAGCATCATTTACACCGGCAATAATGATACAGTAATCCGGCTTTTTCTCAATAACTTCTTTGGAAGAGAACTCTTCTTTCCTGTTTTTGAAGAGGTTTTCATAAATACGCTTAGTCTTTGCCCCCGGATTTCCGGATGCATACACTTCGGCATGGATTCCCTGTTCCATAAGTTTGGTTTCAAGAAGAGAATCCAGATTCTGCCGGACAACCCAGCTGTCTCCGATAATTCCTATCTGAAGCCCATTCTCGGGTTTTGTGTCGGAAGTAAAATATTTTTCCTGATCAGCATAGGAGTATTTATTCCAGAAATAAGCTGTACAGAAGAGCCCGATGAGCAGTACGGCAATAATTAAAATCTTTTTTTTCATCTGTGTGTATGGATATTAAAAGGTCAGCCTGGGATTAAGCATTCCTCTTTTTGCTTCTTCAAAATCTCTTTTTGAACAGGGAATACAGTTTTCTATATTCTCATCGTCGCCGAAATACCACAAATTACTGAATGTATCCCGCTTAAATGCGTACTGATCTTCTCCAATCAGGACATAAAACATTTCGTAATGCCTTTCCTTCGGATGCGATCTCTGGATATTGATCCCTTCGATAAGATACCAGATCATCTGTGCCAATAGCTGATGGTTCAGCTGGTTTTCGGTATAGATATTATAATTAAAAATTCCTACGGCTTTCAGGTTGCTGCTCAGTCCTATTTCTTTCATATAGGCACAGATTTCTCTCCGGTTCAGCCCGTTTACCTGTGGGTTTACAGAGAAAGGCTCACCAAAGCTTTCAATGGCATCACAGTTTACGGTTACCAGATCGGCTTTTCTGAAGAAAGGCTCTGTTTTCTCTGTGGAATTCATCATTTCTGCCAGACGGATAATATCAAACTGGACTTCTTTGATCAGTTTCACAGAATCCGCTTCATTAAGATGTTTCTGATACCCTAAATGGTGATAATTCTTAATAGAAAAATTTTTGGAACCTAAAATCTTTCCTAAGAATGTATATTCATTGATTTTTTCTCCCTGCTGAAGAGAGATAATATTGCTGATCTGGGTATAACTGATATTTTTCTGATGAAAATTCAGCGTTGAAAACAGTGAAAAGGCAAAATCGTTGGAACCTCCGATGATCACCGGAAGCGCTCTTTTATAATGGCAGGCAGAAAGAACTTCCTGCAGAATGTAATGGGTATCCTGAACCGACTTTCCAGATACCAGATCTCCAAGATCTACCACCGGAATTTCAAAATCAAGTTGCGAAAGCTTATAAAACTCTTTTCTTATCGCTGTAAAATCCTGTACCTCGGCATCACCATCCACCCCTCTGTAATCAGATACAAAGAGAAGAACAATGCTGTCTTCTTTTATATTTTTTGTGATCCTGCTGCCAATCTGCCAGCTTTCTGTTTTGAAATTTCTTGGTGAAATGATAAAATCTTCAAAATCCATATTGTAATCCAAAAATTGTGAAAAGTGATACTTTGTTGATACGGCAAACATACAAAAAAACCGCTGCAAGTCTGTATGAAGTCTTGGTTTATTGACAAAAAAAGCCGTCAACACTGCTGTTAACGGCTTCGTATCATTATTTTATGTTTATTTCTTCTTAGCAGCCGGCTTTTTCACAGCTGTGGTTTTCTTGGCTGCGGTCGTCTTTTTAGCTGTTGCTGTTTTTTTCGCTGCCGGCTTCTTCTTTTCTGCAAAAGCGTTTTTATCCTGATCGGTGATCCATTTTTTCACTTCATCCAGAGAAACTTCTTTCAGTTCTTCAGCCTCGTACTTGGTATCGTCCTTTTTCTTCGGAATTTTGAACATGGCTTTTCCGAACTTTACGAACGGGCCCCATCTTCCGTTTTCAATGGAAATTTTTTCTTTTTCCCACTGTTGGATATATCTGTTGGCTTCTTTTTCCAGCTTGGCATCGATCAATTCATTGATGTCGCTCTGGGAAAGATTGTCAAAATTATACTTTTTAGGAACGTTCACAAAAATATCCCTGTATTTGATGAACGGGCCGAATCTTCCTGAACCTTTCGTTACCGGTTCCCCTTTATAAGTCGCAATCGGTGCGTCTGCTTTTTTCTTTTCATGAATGATCTCTTCAGCTCTCGCCTGATCAACGGATAACGGATCTTCCCCCTTCGGAATGCTGATGAACGTTTCGCCCCATTTTACATAAGGTCCGAATCTTCCGACTCCCACAGAAACCGCCTGTCCTTCAAATTCATTCAGATCGAAAGGAAGTTTGAACAGTTCCAAAGCTTCTTCAAAAGTGATCGTGGCTATATTCTGTCCCGCCATCAGGGATGCAAATACCGGTTTTTCTTCATCATCGGTTTCCCCGATCTGAATCATGGCTCCAAATCTGCCGATCCTTGCATGAACATTTTTACCTGTTTTCGGATCTACTCCTAACAGCCTGTCTCCTGTGGCACGGTCTGCATTTTCTTCTACATCTTCAATTCTCGGATGGAATTTTGAATAGAAATCCGTCATCATTTCCTTCCATTTCTGATCTCCATTGGCAATCTCATCGAATCCTTCTTCCACTCTTGCCGTGAATCCGTAATCCAGGATTTCTTTAAAATTATCGGTAAGGAAATCATTAACCACCTCCCCTATATCTGTCGGAACAAATTTATTTTTATCTCCTCCGAATTTTTCTTCAAGAACTGCTTTTTTGATCTTATCCTGCGTTAAAGTCATTCTGATGACCTCCCGGATCTGCGGCTCAATCTCACGCTTATCCACATATTCTCTATTCTGAATGGTCTGAATAGTCGGTGCATAAGTAGAAGGACGGCCAATTCCCAGCTCTTCAAGTTTTCTTACCAGCCCTGCTTCCGTATATCGTGCACTTGGCTTGGTAAATTTCTCAGATGCCGTGATTGTTTTATAGTTTAAAACCTCACCTACTTTTACTTTTGGAAGTAGTTTTTCGTTGTTTTCCTCATCATCATCTTCTGTTTTCACGATTCCGTAAGCTTTCAGGAATCCGTCAAAAATAATTACTTCTCCCTGTGCTTCAAAGCTTTGCGAAAGTGAAGCATTTCCTATTTCAATAACCGTCTTCTCAATTTTGGCATTCGCCATCTGGGAAGCCAGTGTTCTTCTGTAAATTAACTGGTATAATTTATTCAGCTGGGCATCACCAATACTTTTCACCCCGAAATCCGTAGGACGGATCGCTTCGTGAGCTTCCTGCGCCGATGCCGATTTAGTGGTATAGTTTCTCGGTGAAGAATATTCTGCTCCGTATTCTGACGTGATCTGTTTTTTAGCTCCTTCAATAGCTTCCTGGGAAAGATTCACAGAGTCTGTTCTCATATAGGTAATATACCCTTCCTCATACAGCCTTTGTGCCAGACGCATGGTATTGGTCACATTATATCCTAATCTGGAGGAAGCTTCCTGCTGCAGGGTAGATGTGGTAAATGGTGCAGACGCAGAACGGGTTCCGGGTCTTGTTTCAACATTCAGAACTTTGAATTCTGCTGTTCTTGCCTGTTCCAGAAATTTTTCAGCTTCTTCTTCCTTTTCGAAATCTTTTTTTAGTCTGGCAGCAATTTCCTGCTCTGTTTTATTTAGGAAGATGCCGTCCAGTTTGAAACTCGCTTTCGGAACAAACTCACGGATCTCTTTTTCTCTTTCAACGATTAATCTTACGGCAACAGACTGTACTCTTCCGGCAGATAATCCCGGTTTTACTTTTTTCCAGAGTACAGGAGACATTTCAAAACCTACGATTCTGTCCAGTACTCTTCTAGCCTGTTGGGCATTAACAAGATTCTGATCAATATCTCTCGGATTTTCAATTGCTTTTAGAATGGCATTTTTAGTAATCTCGTGGAAAACAATTCTTTTTCTGTTTTCAGGCTTTAGCTTCAGTTCATCTGCCAGATGCCATGCAATGGCTTCTCCTTCGCGGTCTTCATCGGAAGCCAGCCATACCATTTCGGCTTTCTTTACTGCTGCTTTCAGTTCGGTTACCAATTTCTTTTTGTCTGCAGAAACCTCGTAATCCGGATCAAAGGTGGCAAGGTCTATTCCCATTCCTTTTTTAGGCAGATCACGGATGTGTCCGAAACTGGATTTCACGTCAAAATCCTTTCCTAAATATTTCTGAATAGTTTTTGCTTTTGCCGGAGACTCTACGATTACTAAATTTTTCGACATTCTAAAAATTTTTGCAAAAGTAAAGCTTTTTTATTATATACATTTTGTTATATCAGTTTAATTTGGCAATTAGATACGTTTAACATATATTCCTGAAGACACTTTCAGGTATGTAAAGTCCTTTATACAGTATTGATTAGCTTAAAAACAGGCCAGGGATATAGAATTTTTCATCAATGGCAATAGATGCAAAGTATATGAACATGATAAAAGCAGGACACAAACAGTCCTGCTTTTCATTTGCTGTATCAATGCTTAATGATTTTCATTACTGCTTCAGAGTTATTTATTCTGATCAGATAGACTCCGGAGGTTAAAGAAGAAACATTGGTTTTTCCGTTTTCAAATTTCCCGGATTTTACGAGCTGCCCTGAAAGATTGTAGATCTGGTAAGAATAGTCTCTATCCTGCACTGCATTAATGTAGAGCATATCCTTAACCGGACTTGGATATAAATTGATCTTCGTGTCTTTTAGTTCTTTCAGATCCTGAGTATTGAGAACTTCAGGGAATTTATTCACAGAAAGCGTCATAATCTGAGCACCGGGAACAGGACCTTCCTCTTGTCCTTCTGCATTGTATTTCATTTTTACACACCGGCAGCTCATTCCGAAATAAGGGTCATTATTATCATGAAAAGCAATGAATCGGTTGGCCGTAGAAGCCGCATCAAACAGAATATTAACCGCTCTGCCCATATAATTGGAAACCAAAGCTCCTGTCCAAACTCCGGGATACTGATAATTGATGCTGCCAAACGTTCCCTGAGGAGCCTGATTCCCCACCACACTTCTGAATCCACGGGATCCTGAATTGGGATAATTCCCGGTAACATAGGAGGCATTAATAAACATATACCCGATGGTAGAGGTAGTAGACGGATTTCTGACTCTTGCTCCGGCATAATCTGTGATGGCACTGTAAGAAGTTGCTATATTCTTGTCTTTTTTATACCAGGGAGTCTGTCCGAAATCCTGAAATGAGACAAGGGAAACACTGGTAAGGTCCGGAATTCTCCAACCTTCAGGACAGGGATCAAAAGGAGATTTTTCACCTCCGTGCCCCCATCTGTCCGGCGCTGAATTAGGCTCGGCGGCAAGCCAGTCTGTTCCGTTGGTATAATTGGGATTGCTGCTGTTGAAAGGGGCAAAAGTACTCGGAATCATATATACCAGAGGATTTTTCACAGAATAGGAAAGCACTTTCGCTACTTTATCCGCCGGTTTATCTGAAGACAGGACGTTTGAAGCTGCGGCATAAGTATTAAACGGTACAATATAATTTCCTCCCGGAGTGTTATATACAGCCGGAGTGAGAGTTGTATAAGCTATGGTTCCGGCATCTGATGCTGTTCCCAGATAAATGTTATAAGCGCTTCTGTTATCCGTATTCTGAAAAACAGGGATAGGATCTTTTCTTCCCCACTGATAATGCATTCCAGTAGAGGCTCTTATCTTAGCCAGTTCGGCAGTATTGGGGGTAAGCGGATTGGCAACGATCGGAAAGGCTTCAGTGGCTCCCAGGTTCCGGTCCATAAATTCAGTTTTAAGAACAACATCCGCTTTGGTAACATAATTGACATAATTTGTAGCTTCCAGCGCAGGCATTTCAGTGGTGTAGGCGTAAGACCCCAGAGGTGTATCGGTAATCCAGACGTGCCAGCTCCAATATACCGGGGCAGATATACTCCCGTTATGCAGGGTAATCACCGCATTTCCACTCTGATTGGGATTTACCTGCACAGCAATCCTGGAGTTGCTGATATCCTGAAGTGAAGAAGGAGAAGGATTGATTACAGAAATCGTATTGATCAACCCTGTATTGGTTGTCCATAATACATTTGCTTTTAAACTGCTAAAGCCTGAAGGTTCCAGTATACCCGGATTATTCAACATCTGACTCTGTACTGAAAATGCTTTACTGACAGGGATTTCAATGGTAAAAGACTGTGTACTTTTCACAGCCTGATAGGTATTCGGCTGATCTATACCTTCCCGGTACTCTACCGGAGGACTCAGGTATTCCGTAGGAAAACTATAATTATTGACAGCATACAGCGGATCTTTTATACACCGGCATCCGTTGGCATCTGAAGTATACATCCCCGAGAGCGGCATATAAAAGAACCTTCCTTTGATATTGGGGTAACCCGGGTCAGGGATATCCGGCTGTCCTTTGTCCGGAATCATCGTCAGCCCCCTTACACTTACGGCCGGTGAAGCATCAAAATGTCTGGCGAGTGTTGCCGTCCATAATGCCGTATGATGCTGATCACTGTATTGTCCGAGATGAGCATTTCTGAGCAGCTGTCCGGATCCCGGAAATATTCCCATATTCAGGCCGCCTACGTTTGAAAGATCGAAACCTAAATTAGGATACACTTTAAAACCTGTCATAAATGCAGGTGTTCCCATATCGGTCGGCCTGATGATATGATATCTGCTGTTTTCGAAAACATTTTTAGCCATATCTGTTCTTACGCCGAAGGGGGAGAAATCTATTCTTATATCATCCGTATAGGATGGGGAAGCTAGATTGGATACCAGCATGGAAGGAACTCTCCATCCGTTCGGACAGGGGTCAAAAGGTGATTTATCCCTGTAAGGCTGTGCACTGCTGTCGTTATTATAGCCTGTATCAATTCTGCCCTGTGAGTTATCAGACCATAGGTTCAGCTCACCCAGCCTGTTATCGGCCAGCCCGGCAACTTTACCAAACCAGTTAACAGGCAGATTAGCGTTGTTATTGTAATATGCCTGGCCGCTGTTGTCATCTTTATTAACATAGATAAGGCTTAACGGATTTCTCACAGAAAGCATGATGTTCTTACTTACTTCTGCATTGGAAAGCAGGACTGTTTTGGTAAGATTGTCAATACTTACGGCACCGGTAAAGTTTTTCGCCCCTCTGTGCCTTACTCTTCCTATGGATCCTGAGACTTCATAAAAATCATTAGCCCTTGTAATTAAAGGCGGAATAGGATCTTTTCTTCCCCACTGATAAAGCAGTCCGGTATTCCGGCTCCAGTCGGAGGAGGTAATGGAACTGCTGAGTGCTCCCAAATTACGGTCCATCCACCCCCAGTCCGTATCAGGAACAGGTTCTATTGTTCCGTTGGACCTTTGTCTTGTAATTCCGTTAAAACTTTTATAGGTTGATCCATTCGCAGGATTATCTGTTACCCAGATATGCCAGCTCCAGTAAACTTCACCGTTTACTTTAAGGGCTATAACAGCATTTCCTTTCCGGGTTTTATTAACGGGAACCTTCATTTTTGCATTTTCTCCGGAATCAATAATTTCCAGTGAATAACCGGGGCCGGACTTAATCAGACCGGGAGTATCTTCCCATAATACTTCCGCCGTCATTTTACCGGCAGGAATTCCTTCCCCTTTAAGATAGCTGCCTTCTTTCCACATAGCAAAAGCTTTTTTAACGGGAACAACCAATCCGTCACCGGGAAGAGAGGGGTCGAAAATGTAGCTGTTAGGAGCTTTGGTCCAGTCGCGGACTTCAGCTTTTCTGAGTTGCCCCAGAGCAGGGATGCCGGATATATTTTTATACTGCTTATCTGCAAGATCATTTTTACCTCCCTCATTCTGAGCATAAATACCCGTCGATACCAGGCAATATATTGCCGTCAGATTTTTAACCAAATTTTTCATATCCTTAATTTTGTGTACTATAACAAGACATCAATTTTTAAGCCTTAACGAAAAATAATCAATATTTAATATAAATAATAATGAAATATTAAAATTACATTACAAAATAGCCAATATTTTCTATTTACGAATACAATAACCGCTTAAAACAAAGTCTATTTCCAGAGCACAGCAAAAAAAAGACAGCCTCAGGCTGCCTTATATATTTTTTATATCAATATTATTACGGAAGTACATGGTTTTTATAAAGATCCACCGTGAAACGCCCGATCTTGATATTGTTAAAGAAGCCGAAGACCACAAAATTAAAGACCACAAGAGAGATAATAAATGTATAGATCGCTTTTTTCATCCCATCTGACACCACATACATGGAATTGATGATAATGATGTACGAGAATGCGATGAATGTTCCCGCAAGTCTTGAAGAAAATATCGGGTTATTCCTGAAAATAAAGTAGAAACAGATTCCTATTACCGCATAATTCCTATGGTATTCATAATAGGGATAAAGTTCTTTCATTTTGGTATCGAATGCAAAGAGGAAGAATGTGAGAATTGCCATCATTCCTTCCGGAATTCCGAAACCTCCGTTCAGTCTCTGTACAGATTCTTCCATATATCCGCTAAAACCTTCTACCAGCATATTATCAGATGCCATGTCATTCAAAAAACTACCAAATGCCCTGTACACCTCAAAGGGTGACAGAAACACAGAAGTAATGATTAAAACAAGCATTATTGATTTATTTAACGGTACCCGGGCCAGCCAGTACATAGGAAGGAACATATAACATACACTATGAATTCCCGCTCCGAGAAGTATGAAGAAGAGGTAATGCCAGAATTTCTGCTCTTTAATATAGCGTATGGCAAAATAGACAATAAATGTTCCCAGGTTCTGCCTGATCTGGCCGCTTTCCCCAACAAAAAAGTTAGGAATAAACATAAACAGCGTAAATGTAAAGGGGTAAAAGGTATTATCTTCCGTATACTCTATCTTAAAGATGATTGCAATGATCGCAATAACCAGGGTAAGCATATAAAAAGGAGCATTGAAGATGTTCAGCAGGATTTTATTGATCAGGGTATAGAGCCATTCCACATCGAGATGGTCGGGACCTTCCATATGAAGCATCTTCATAAAGATACTCTGGTAGCTTTTGGTATCTGAGTAGATGTAAAGTCCTTTATAACTTCCGTAATCCGGCCCCACGTTATCTCTGAACCCAACGAGAATAATAAGATAAATCCCGAGATACCAGAACCATTTCTTTTCTACTTTTTTGCCAAAGACTTCCTGGATGCTGAAAAACAGCATATAGATCATTGCGATAATAAAATATGGATGCAGTAAACTCATGCTGATTTTAAAGAATTATTAAACCGGTGACAGGCAACAACAGCGCCTGTAAGAAATAGCGGCAGGAAAAGCCTTACTTCCCAGTAAAGCCCTACCATAGTGATCATAAGAAGATATGGGGTGGAAAAAAAAATATACTTTTCAAAGACCGTCCTGTTTTCACTGCCTGTACATAGTTTATACATAAAATAAAGTACTATGACGGTAAAAATTAAACCCGCCAGATTAAAGGGACTTGAAAAATTTCTATCGATATAAAGACCCTCTACAAAAGTTACAGTATCTTTTCCTACGATCATTCTCAGGATTAAATAAGGAATAATAAAAGCCAGAACCAATGGAATAATCTTCCAGACTACGTTATAGTTTCCGGACTTTATTTCTTTTATATTAACCAGTACTGCGGCAAAAAAGGCAATATTCAGACAGGCAGTTTCTCTTACAAAGGTAGAGAATGCTGTAAGTACAATCAAAAGATAAAAATACCCGGTTTTCTGTGTATGGAAATATTTTAAGGTTAAAAGCATTCCCGTCAGATAGCAGCACAGCGCAATAGTATCACAGTTGGTGGGCGCATATTGCGTAATGACAATAAAGAAAACAGACAGCAGGTGAACGATCCTCCTTGCGCTGATGTTCTGAAAAAAACTTACCGCACTAAGTCTGTACAAAGAATCCAACAGAACAGAGCACCATAAAAAGAAAATACTGTTCATTAAAAAAAGTCCGTGATAGAAAGGGGTTCCGTTTTTAGAAAGAAACTCTTTAAAAAAAATAAGAGGACCGTTAATCAGTGTATACATCAGATCGGTCATCTGTACACTGAGATAATTCGGGATCACCCGGTACGCATATACGGAGGTGAATAAAAAAGACGGCGTTTTTTCTGATGTTTTCAGTCTTGTATAGGACGATTCGAATCCATAATAAGACATGGCAAACAAAAGAAGAGGGAGTACTATTACAAATAGAAATCCGTTTATTTTTTCATCATTCTTTTTCAACATATCTAAAACAGATTCTTATTTTTTTAATAATAATTGAGGTTTAAAATACATTTCATTAAAGGGGAACTTTTGCAAAAGTAGAATTTTTTTTTATTCTTCCTAGAATATTTTATTGATTTTCAGACAAAACTTATCGCTTAAATGTTTTGAACTAATACTGAAAAATTTAAATTTGCAGACTCGATTTTACAAGGTAATGCATCATTTTTTTATATTTTTATATTATCTGATCTCTAAAAACAGGATTCTTTCCGTAGCTGCTGCATTAGGAATTGCGGTGATATGCGGATTTTTCGCTTCAAAAATCAATTTTGAGGAGGATATTAACCAGATAATCCCTAAAAATGAAAAGTCTGATCTTACTGCTAAAGTTCTAAAGCAGCTTAATTTTTCGGATAAGATTATTGTTATTATAGAAAACAGATCACATGAAGACGGCTACCATCTTTCTGAAACGGCAGATGCCTTTATGAACAGGATAGAACCTCTGAAAAAATACATTGGTGCAGTACAGGGAAAGGTAAATGATAATGAAATTGCAGAAACTTTTGATTTTGTAAATCAGAATCTGCCCCTTTTTCTCGATGAAAAGGATTATCAGGAAATTGAACGCAAGCTTCAGAAAGACAGTATTGCCCGGCAGGTAGAAAACAATTATATTTCCCTGGCTTCTCCCACCAGTCTGGTAACGAAGGATTTCATCAAAAAAGATCCTCTTGGAATTACGTATCTGGGAATCAAAAAACTGAATGCTTTAAACATCAGCCAGGACTTCAGGCTCGAGGACAACTATATCGTTACCAAAGACGGAAAAAGCCTTCTTCTTTTTATTGAACCCAAAAATAAAAGCAACGACACCAAAAATAATGAAGCTTTTATTGATCAGCTGAATACGATAAAGGAGACCGTCAACAAAGAATTTAAAGGAAAAACGGAACTCAGCTATTTTGGTTCTCCGGTAATCGCTGTGGCGAATGCAAAACAGATCAAAAAAGACATTCAGAATACGGTAATGATCTCTATGACGGTACTTCTGGTGCTCCTGATCTATTATTTCAGGAATTTTTTCACTCCGGTTATTGTATTTCTTCCGACTGTATTTTCGGTATTGCTGGCATTGCTTATCCTTTATTTCATTAAGGACAAAATTTCTGCGATCTCGTTAAGCGTGGGCGCGATTCTTATCGGGATCACCATCGATTATGCCCTGCATATTCTCACCCATTATAAACACAACAACAATATTGAGGAACTGTATAAAGAAATCACCCAGCCCATCGTACTGAGCAGCGCCACAACGGCTGTCTCTTTCCTCTGCCTGGTATTTGTACGATCAGAAGCCCTGAAAGATCTCGGACTTTTTGCGGCTATTACCGTTATGCTGTCTTCAGTAACAGCACTGATCATTGTTCCCCAGCTTTACAAACCCAAAGTAAAAGAAGGAAATAAAGGAAAACCGAATACCAATTTTATCGATAAGATCGGGTCTTATCCTTATGAGAAAAACAAACCGCTGATTATCGGCTGTTCCCTGCTTATCATTGCCTGTCTTTTCGGGTTCCGGCATGTCGGCTTTAATGAAGATATTGGTGAACTGAATTACATTCCCAAAGAATTAAAAATAAGTGAAGCCAAGCTTCAGAAGCTTTCCGATATTACGTCTAAGTCTATTTATACCATTTCTTACGGGGATTCTGAAAATGAAGCTCTGACCAGAAATTCTCAGTTGGCCCATTTTCTTGAAAAAGAAAAGCAGCAGGGGAAAATTCTGAGCTACAATTCTCTGGGAAATGTGGTTCTCTCTGAAAAAGACCAGCAGAAAAGAATCGACAGCTGGAAAAGATTCTGGGATGAAGGCAAAAAGAGCAGCACCTTTTCAGAACTTGTAAATAACGGGACTAAGCTGGGCTTTAACAGCAGCGCATTTGCCGGGTTCAATGAAATTCTGAATAAAAATTATCAGGTTTTAAGCCTGAAAGACTACGAAAAGGTAAAAGCCCTGCAGATCTCTGAATTTCTGAGCAGTGAAAAAGGGTTTTACACCGTTTCCAATGTGGTAAAAGTAGATGAAAAGAAAAGAGATGCCTTCATTAAAGATATAGAAAAGGAACATGATGTTCTGGCTATTGACCGCCAGCAGATGAATGAAAACTTTCTGGGACTGCTGAAAAGGGATTTCAGTACCCTGATCAATTATTCCTTACTGGCTATCATCCTGACGATCATTGTTTTCTTCAGAAATTTTGAACTGACTGTCCTTACCATGTTCCCGATCGTTCTGACCGGAGTGGTAACAGCAGGAATCTTATATTTCCTGGGACTGGAACTTAATATTTTCAGTACCGTAGTGTGTACGCTCGTTTTCGGGGTGGGTGACGATTTCAGTATTTTCCTTACAAAAGCCATGCAGAAGGAGCATACCACAGGAAAGAATGAGCTTCCCACGTACAGGATTTCAATTATTCTTGCAGTATTTACCACTATTCTATCTATCGGTTCCTTGATCTTTGCCAGACATCCGGCGCTTCATTCCCTGGCTTTAGTGGCTTTGATCGGAATGTTCTCCGTTATCATCATTACGTCAACATTATATCCTTTCTGGTTCAGACTACTGATCACCAACAGAGCAAGGAAAGGACTTTCCCCGATCACTTTCAGACTCTTCCTGCGGTCTGTATTTTCATTTATTTATTACGGACTGGGAGGATTTGTATTTTCACTGGTCGGGAGTATGTTCATCAGAAAAGCAAAAGGCAGAACACTGGATATGATCAAACTGATTCTGGCTAAATTTTTATCATCGGTATTGCATACAACGCCTTTTGTCAGAAAAAAGGTCATCAGGAATCCTGCTGAGGATTTCAGTAAACCGGCTGTGATCATTGCCAACCATACTTCTTTCCTGGATACTCTTGCTATTGCTATGGCCACTCATAAAATCATTTATCTCGTCAACGACTGGGTATATGATTCCCCGGTTTTCGGAAGACTGGTAAAAGCATTAGGCTTCTATCCGGTTTCGCAGGGGATAGAAAACGGAAAGGAGAAACTGAAAGAAAAGATTGATCAGGGATATTCGCTTGTTGTTTTCCCGGAAGCGGAACGTTCCTATACCAATGATGTGAAAAGATTCCATAAAGGAGCCTTTTATCTTGCTGAAGAATTCGGGCTGGATATTCTTACTTTGTACATCCACGGGAATTCTGAAGTACTTCCCAAAGGAGACTTTATCATCTATGACGGCAGCATTACCGTAAAAGTAGGGGAAAGGATCAGCAAAGATGATATGAGCTTCGGAAAAAACTATTCTGAAAGAACGAAAAAGATCAATGCTTATTTCAGGCAGAAGTTTGCAGAACTCAGAAATGAAATTGAAGGTGAAAATTACTTTAAGAAAAAACTGTTCCTGAGCTATCTGTATAAGGAAAATGAAGTGGTAAGTGAAGTAAAAGAAGATTTCAAGGTTAATAAATCTGTTTACTTTGAGCTGAATAAGCATATTCCAAAGGATGCCAACATCCTGCATATGGCTGACGACTTCGGACAGAAAGATATTCTCCTCACTCTTTATCAGGCGGAAAGAAGGATCTTTTCCCTGATTCAGGATGATGAAAAAAGGGCTGTTGCAATTCATAATTACATGGTAAAAAGAAGAAAACTTCATTACATAAAGGATATCTCTGAGGTCACAAAAACAATAGATGTACTTTTGGTTTCGGATAAAAATTCTGACATCAGCACACTGCAGGATATTCCTGAGACCGTTATCTGTCTGAATATGGAAACTTCAGTACCTGATCTTTCGGATTATCATCAGGAATTCAGCACTGAATCAATAAAAATATTCAAAAAACACTAAATAAATATGAAAAGCATATTTTTGTAACCGCTAAAGAATATTAATGAAAAAAAATATACTCGTTATATATTACTCACAAACCGGGCAGCTGGAAGATATTGTGAAAAATATGGCTCAGCCTTTTGAAGCCAAAAAGGAGGAGTATGAAGTCACGTACTATAACATCCGCCTGAAAGAGGATTTCCCTTTTCCGTGGCCGGAAGATGTTTTTTTTGATACTTTCCCGGAGTCTTATCTTCAGATCCCGAAAGAGATCTTTCCGCCTTCTGACGAAATCCTGAATAAGAAATACGACCTCATCCTTTTTGGTTATCAGGTATGGTACCTTACCCCGTCTATCCCGATTATCTCTTTTCTGAAAAGCGGATTTGCAGAGAAGATCCTGAAAGACACCAATGTAGTTACCATTTCCGGAACCCGTAATATGTGGATGCTTTCCCAGGAAAAACTGAAGGGATATTTAAGGGATCTGGGAGCAAAACTGGTGGGAAATATAGCCCTGGTAGACCGTCATGACAATTACACCAGTGTACTGACGATTCTCCGATGGCTGACTACGGGACAGAAAGAAAAATCGGGAATGCTTCCTGCTGCAGGGGTTTCAGACGAAGAAATTTCAGGATCGGTAAAGTATGGCCGGATTATAGAAAAACATTTCAGTAACAGCAGTTTACCGGATCTTCAACCTGAACTGGTAAAGAACGGAGCCATAGAGATCCGCCCTTTCCTGGTACGCGTTGAAAAAGTAGGAAATAAAATTTTCACCGTATGGTCTAACCTGATTATCAAGAAAAAAGAAAAACGCCCATTGCTGATAAAATTCTTTAAGGTATATTTGATGGCTGCGATTTGGATAATTTCTCCGGTCGTTCTGGTTTTACACTTACTGACAACCCCTATTTTCTGGTTTAAAAGACAAAAACAAAAAAGATATTTACAAGGAATTAATTTAAAATAGAATGTACGACGTATTTATAACAAAAGCATCAACATATTTACCGAATCACCCGGTATCGAATGATGAAATGGAGGCCTACCTGGGCCTGATTAATGATGCTCCTTCTAAAGCGAGATCACTGATCTTAAGAAATAATAAAATTACGACAAGATACTATGCTTTAGATAAAGAAGGAAATCCTACCCATACTAATGCACAGCTTACCGCGAATGCTATTGAAGGTCTGTTTGATGAAAATTTCAAAAAAGAAGATATGAAGCTGTTATCGGTAGGAACTACCTCTCCGGACCAGATCCAGCCTTCACATGCTTCTATGGTTCACGGCGAACTGAATATCGGAAAGTCTATTGAAATTAATACAGCAACGGGGCTCTGCAACTCCGGAATGAATGCACTGAACTACGGATTCCTATCTGTAAAGGCAGGTGTACACGAAAATGCGGTATGCGCAGGTTCTGAGAGAATGTCTGCCTGGATGACTGCAGATAAATTCAACCATGAAGCTGAAAATTTAAAATTACTGGAAGAAAGACCCATCATCGCCTTCAAAAGAGAGTTCCTGAGATGGATGCTTTCTGACGGTGCAGGATCTTTCTTACTGGAAAATAAGCCTAGAGAGAACAGTACTTCTTTAAAAATAGAATTCATCGATTTCTACTCTTACGCTCATGAGATCGAAGCCTGTATGTACGCAGGATGCGATAAGCAGGAAGACGGAAGCCTTAAATCATGGGCAGATTACCCGTCAGACGAATGGCTGAAACAATCTATCTTCGCGATCAAGCAGGACACTAAAATCCTCGACAAATACATCCTGGTAAAAGGAGCTGAAAGTTTAAGAGCTTCTTTCGACAAACATAACCTTGATCCTGACAAGATCGATCATGTTCTCGCTCATATTTCTTCCGGATACTTCAAAGAAGGTCTGAAGGACGAATTTGCCAAAAAAGGAATGGATTTCCCGGCAGAAAAATGGTTCTACAATCTTTCTGATGTCGGAAATATCGGAGCAGGATCTATCTTCGTAGCTTTGGAGGAACTTATGAATTCAGGGAAGCTGAAAAAAGGAGAAAAAGTTCTTCTGTGCGTTCCTGAAAGCGGAAGATTTGCTTATTCCTGTGCATTATTAACGGTTTGCTAATGGAAAACAGACTGCCTGCCACTGATAAAGATTTTGTGGAAAGCCTTATTCCGCAGCGCTATCCTTTTGTAATGGTTCATGAACTGACAGAGTTTTCTGAAGACCGCCTCATCTCCGGATTTGAAATCAGAGAAGATAATATCTTTGTTCAGGACGGTACCTTCCAGGCATCAGGACTGATTGAGCATCAGGCACAGAGCGTGGCTCTCCACACCGGATACAAGTATTATTTATTAGGTAAAGAAGCCCCTACCGGGTATATTGGTGCCATCAAATCTTTTGAGACAGATGCTCTTCCCAAAACGGGAGACCAGCTGGTTTCTGAAGTAACGATCCTCAACGAGGTAATGGGTGTAACCCTGGTAGACATCGTCACCAGGCTGAATAATGAGATTATTGCAAAGTCTCAAATGAAAACTGCAGTAAAATAACAGGAAATGGAAATCAGGGAAGACCAACTCATCAATATACACAACTTTCTGCCGCACCGCGAACCGATGCTGATGGCGGATTATATCCTGGAATTGACCGAAGATAAGGTGGTAACTTCCTTCGACATAAAAGAAGACAATGTTTTTGTCCGCAATAATGAATTCGCAGAATGCGGTTTGATTGAAAATTTAGCACAGACCTGCTCGTCTATCATGGGGCAGAGCTTCTTCGAAAATCCTGAAGCGGATACCAAAGTCATCGGCTTTATTACCAACATTAAGAAGATTGAAATTTTCGGACTTCCCAAAGTAGGAGACAAAATCATTTCCAAAGCTTCACTGATCTCGCAGTATGATAATATCTGTAATATTTTCTGTGAAACTTTTCTTCTTGATGAAATACTCATCAGGGCAGAGATCAACCTGTTTATTCAGGAAGTGAAATCTTAAAAATACATTCAACCGATACGAAACCGTACATGATTGTGCGGTTTTTTTATTTTATTACGGGTAATAGGTTTTGGCTAAAGCCAATGGATTTTATTTATTGTAAGGCGGGTTAAAGCCCAGCTCTATTGAATATACAGCTTTACGTTTATTTGATAGGCAGCGCTTGATATACTTATTTTCCTTACCGCTCACCAGTCGATAAAAATGTTATTAAACCACAATTTCTGATGCTCCATTTCACGTGAAACATTCTAATAGTCTGTGAAACCTTCATGATCTGGTAGATTCATTTTATGCAACAAAAAAGCGGAACATTTCTGCTCCGCTTTTTCAATTATTTAAACCGAAAGGATTAGTATCCGAAGATCTCTTCAAGAGAAACTTCCTGGAACTGCCCCATTTTGTTGATGGATTCCATGTTCAGGTTTTCTTTCTTACCGATAATAGCCGTGTTGTACTTCACTGGCTTTACTTCAGTATTGTAGAAGGTTGTAAGCTGTGGTAATGTCAGCCCCTGGATTTCAGAATAAATATCTTTTCTGATGTCATAATCAACGCCTAGTTTTTTAAGTGCTAACTGATTGAAATAAATATTCGTTCTGTTGATTCTGTTGGACGCGATCTGCTTCAGTGCGGAACCTCTTGCATTCTCAAACTGTACCGGAATCTGCGGCAGGGAAACCATAAGGTCATTCATCGCATTAACCGCCAATGGAAGCTTATTGGACTGTGTACCGATATAGTTCGTGATATAGTTAGGATGCCCTTTCTCAGATGCCGTTCCATAAGAAACATAGGCAGTATATGCCAATGACTTACTTTCTCTGATCTCCTGGAATACGATGGAAGAAAGACCTCTTCCGAAATACTCATTGAATACGTTCACCTTTCCGAAGTTTCCAAGATTTACGGTATTTCCTTTTGCTACTTTAGACATTTCCATCTGAACCATGTCATAGTTGGTGAAGTAAACTTTTCCTTCCGTAGCAGGTTCAGGATATTCTTTAGCTTTTGCCGGCTGAAGGCTGGCCGTTGTAATGTAAGGTTTCACCGCTTTTTCCAACCCTGACTGTTCTTTTCCGTAAAGGAAAATCTCATAAGGATATTGAGTCAGTGCTTTAATCTTCTTCGTAAGTTCAGATGCATCCATACTTTCAAGACGTTCTTTGGAAACGATGTCTGTCATTCTGGAATTCTTTCCGTATTTGGCATAGTTGGAAAGCGCTGACATGATTCTGGTTTTATCTTTTTTGGCAACCGCTCTTGATTCCAGCATGGTCTTAACCGTTTTGCTGTAAATATCCTTATCTGCCTTTGCATTCGCTATCCAGTGGTTCATCAGCTCTACTCCTTTTTTCATATTGCTTTCAAGACCGCTTAATGTAACAGTAATCTGGTCATTGGAAACTCTGAAGCTGTTGGTAATTCCCAGCTTATAAAACTCTTCTTTTAACTGTTCGGGAGTATATTTGTCCGTTCCAAGATATTCGAAGAACGTTAACGCGATAGGAAGCTCTTTATCATTGTCTGTCCCGAAAGGGAAAACATAGCTTACCTGGGCAACATCGTTGTATTTGTTGTTGACAAAGCTTACTTTTTTGTCTTTGATCTGTGTGGTCTTGATCGCCGCATTATAATCAATAAACTCAGGCTTGATCTCTGCTACTTTTGTGTTTAAAATATCTTTAAGGAAAGGAGACTGAGCCTCTCTGTTCAGTTTAATCGGGGTAATTCCCGGATTTTCCACACGCACAAGCTTATCATTCACTCCCTTTTCCTTGTAGATCACTACATAATTATCTTTAAAGAAATTGTTGGCAAACTTTACGACATCTGCTTTCGTAATCTTTTCATATTCGTTGATTTCATCCAGTTCCTGCTGCCAGGTTCTTTCGTTGATGTATGAATCGTAAAGATCCGTAGCCAGCCCGTCCGCAGTTTCCCATGTCTTCATACGCTGCACTTTCTTCTCGTTCACAATGGCTTTCAGCATCCACTCAGGGAACTCTCCTTTTTTCACAAGATCCAGCTGGTCAAGAAGAAGTTTTTTAGCTTCATCAAAGCTTTGTCCTTCTTTCGGAACCACTACCATTACAAAAGCACCGTAGGTTTTATAAGGTGATTCATAAGCACCGGCTCCTAACGTTTTCTGCTTCTGGCTGATATTAAGGTCAATAAGCCCCGCATCTCCTCTGTTGCTCAGGATTTTAGATACCACATCCGCCAGTCTTGCTTCCTGCGAACCGTAAGAATCTGTTCTCCAGGCCATCGTCATTCTAGGTGTCGTAGGGCTTTTTACTGTTCTGGATACAATTTGGGTCATTGGCTCCTCACTCACCATTTTCTTCATCGGAAGCTCTTTGTATTTGAAAGAACCGAAATACTGATCTACAAGCTTGATGGTTTTATCGTAATCAAGATCTCCGACTAATACCACTGCCATATTATTAGGAACATAATAAGTATCAAAATATTTATGGATGGCTACCATAGACGGGCTTTTCAGGTGCTCGGAAGTTCCGATTGTGGTCTGCTGCCCGTTCGGATGTTTAGGAAAAAGGGCATCCAGCATGGCGTAGTTTACCAGACGGCCGTCATTATCCTGCGCTCTGTTGTATTCCTCGTATACCGCTTCCAGCTCTGTGTGGAAAAGACGGAGAACCAGTTCCGAGAAACGTTCTTTCTCTATTTTAAGCCATTTTTCAAGTTCATTGGAAGGAATGTTATTTTTATAAACCGTTTCATCAAGAGAAGTATGGGCATTGGTTCCCGTTGCTCCCAGCGAAGAAATCGCTTTATCATACTCGTTGGCAATCGCATATTTGGAAGCTTCCTGGGAAACCTCATCGATCTTTTTGTAAAGTTCTTTCTTTTTTACAGGATCTTTTTCCGCTTTATGCTGCTCGTAAAGATCAGAGATCTGCTGAAGAAGAACCTTTTCTTTTGCCCAGTCCTGAGTTCCCAGGTGTGAAGTTCCTTTAAAAACCATATGCTCCAGGTAGTGCGCCAGTCCGGTATTGTCACTCGGATCGTTATTAGAGCCCGTTCTTACCGGAATATAGGTCTGGATTCTGGGAGCATCATCATTTTTGGCAAGATAAACCTTCAAGCCGTTTTTCAGGGTGTATACTCTTACTCCCGTCTGGTCATTTTTCACAGTCTCGTAGGAATATCCCTGAGCATCTGTCATCTTCTGTGTATCAAACTTCTGCGCCATCGCATTCAGCATACAGAAAACAGAAACAGAAATAAAAAATTTCTTCATAACACTTATTTATTTTTAATCTAAATTTCTAATTGGAATTAGTCTCTATAACCAATACACTTGTTACAATGAAATTATTACATGTTTGGACCTAAAGACCTTTACGCAAAAATAGGACTTTTTCACAGCCAGCACCCTTGAACACTGTTGATTTTTAACATGATTTACATATTGTGTATTTTCACTATTTTAGCCACCTGATTATAAACAATCAAAAGAAGGGAACCTTATTTCTTCTGAAATCTAAAAAATAATACTGTTTGCATGAAAAAACAAGACCTGCCTCAGGACGAAAGCAATCTGAAGTCTGCCAACATGACCGAAGTCTTGTACGTGACGGACGAAAACGATAATTATACAACCGCCAACAGCACCGGCTGGGATGCTAAAAAAGCAGCCCTGGACGAATCTATGGAACTTATTCATGAAAGAATTGAGGAAGCCAGACAGGACGTTGCCAACGGAAAGGTAAGTCCGGTTATCTATTTTATGGAACTGAATAAGATGGACCTTGCTGTACTTGCCGCTTATGTGGGAATGTGGCAGTGGAGAGTGAAAAGACATGCAAAACCTAAAGTATTTAAATCCCTGAGCGAATCTGTCCTGAAAAAATATGCGGATGCATTTGGGATCTCAACAGATGAACTGAAAAACTTCGACGGAAAATAAAATGAATCCCCGCATCCCTGATCCGGACTCATTTGACAATGAAAAGACCATAGCTGAACAATGAAACTAAACTTTGAACACCATCAGACCGCCCATTGCGAAAACGGTGTTGCCTCCAATCTTCTGCTTAATAAAGGCTTAAAACTGAGTGAACCCATGATCTTCGGGATCGGTTCCGGACTGTTTTTTGTCTATTTACCTTTTCTGAAAGTAAACTTTGCCCCCGGCTTCAGCTATCGTCCGATGCCCGGTGCTATTTTCAGCAAAGTAGCCAAAAGACTGGGAATAAAAATCAAAAGAGAAAAATTTTCTAATCCGGCAGATGCCCAGAAAGCACTGGAAAGGAATTTAGAACACAATATTCCTACCGGACTTCAGGTGGGCGTTTTCAACCTTACCTATTTCCCTGAGGAATATAAATTCCACTTCAATGCCCACAATCTTGTGGTATACGGAAAAGAAGACGGAAAATTCCTGATCAGCGATCCTGTGATGGATTATACCACTTCCCTTACGGAAGCCGAACTTGAAAAAGTAAGATATGCCAAAGGAGCCCTGCCTCCGAAAGGCCATATGTATTATCCGGTTTATATTCCGGAAAATGTAAATCTGGAAGAAGCCATTAAAAAAGGCATTAAAGATACCTGTAAAAACATGCTGGCTCCCGTTCCTCTTATCGGGGTAAGAGCTATGAGATGGGTAGCGAAAAGCATTCCGAAATGGGCAGAGAAAAAAGGGACCAAAGTGACCAACCACTATCTGGGACAGCTGATCAGAATGCAGGAAGAAATCGGAACCGGCGGCGGCGGATTCAGGTTTATTTACGGTGCTTTTCTTCAGGAAGCCTCAGTAATTCTTAAAAATGATGAACTGAAGGAACTTTCCAGAGAAATCACCGCTATTGGCGACCTTTGGAGGGATTTTGCCGTTGATATTGCCCGTGTTTACAAAAACAGGAATTCCAAAAGCAATATTTATAATGAGCTTTCAAAATCCATGCTTCATATTGCCGATCTGGAAGAAACTTTCTATAAAAAACTGAGAAAAGCGATCTGATATGGCCGAGAATATAATTGAGATCAACAACCTGTATAAAAAGTACAAAAACGCTGATGAGTTTTCGGTGAATGATATATCCCTGAATATCGAAAGGAATGAAATCTACGGAATTTTAGGACCTAACGGGGCAGGAAAAACTACGCTGATCTCTATGCTTTCGGGATTGATCAAACCTACTTCCGGGCAGTTTAAGATCAACGGACTGTCTCCTCAGAAAGACAGCTTCAAAATCAAGCAGATCATCGGGATTGTTCCCCAGGAATATGCACTCTACCCAACGCTTACCGCCAGAGAAAATCTGATGTTCTTCGGAAGCCTGTACGGTTTAAAGCATAAGTATTTAACAAAAGCTATTGAAGAATCCCTGGAAATCATGGGCCTTTCAAAGTTTGCGGATAAAAAGGTAGAACAGTTTTCAGGAGGAATGAAACGCCGATGCAACCTCATCGCAGGAACCCTTCACAATCCGAAGGTGCTGTTTCTGGACGAACCCACCGTTGGAGTTGACGTACAATCCAAAAAAGTGATCATTGACTTTCTTCAGGAGCTGAACAAGAACGGCACCTGCATCATTTACACTTCGCATCACCTTTCTGAAGCAGAGGAATTCTGCACGAAGATCGCGATCATTGATAAAGGAAGAATTCATGCTGTGGGAACACCGGAAGAGCTTGTAGCCCAGATCGCGAATGCTGAAAATTTAGAAGATGTTTTCATTTCATTAACCGGAAAAGAATTAAGAGATGTTGTTGTATAAACTGTGGAGAAGCTTTATTAAGGAAATCCTTCTTCTGAAAAGAGATATCGGGGGAATCGTCATCATTTTCGTCATGCCGCTCCTTCTGATTGTAACGATCACCCTGATCCAGGATTCTACATTTAAAAACCTTGAAGGCTCAAAGATCCCGATCATCTTTATTGATAACGATCAGTCTGAGGTTTCAAAGAATATAAAAAATGAACTGGAAAGCAGCAAAACATTTCAGCTGCTGACCAATTACAATGAAAAATCTGCCCGGGAAGCGGTTTTTTCCGGTGATTACCAGATGGCCATCGTCATTCCTGAAAATTTAACGAAAGATTTAAATTCAAATATTGATTCCAAAGTTCAGACGATCGTAAGCTCGTTCGGGCTGGAAGGAGATTCTGCGAAAACACAGAAAGCGGTCCCAAAAGCTAAGGAAATTCATCTTTACTTTGATCCGGCAACCAACGCAGGATTTAAAAACTCGGTGATGAATTCCGTAAATAAAATGGTATTTGAGATTGAAAATAAAAAGATCTACAAAGCTTTCCAGGAGCAGCTGGGTACGGACGAGAATCTTGAGGAAAACAAAAACCTCATCAGCTTTAAAGAAATCACCCCGAAAAAGGGGGCTATGGACGTGATGCCGAATTCGGTACAGCATAATGTTCCTGCATGGACTTTGTTTGCGATCTTCTTTATTGTAGTTCCGCTTTCCATTAATCTTGTGAAGGAGAAAAGCCAGGGAACCAGTGTAAGGGCAAGAATCAGCCCGACCCCGTATTTTGTGCATATTTTAGGAAAAACATGTACCTATCTTATCATCTGTATGATCCAGTTTCTGCTGATGGTGGCGGTAGGCGTTTACCTTTTCCCGTATATGGATCTTCCTGCTTTTGATGTTACCGGAAAAATGTTCCATCTGATGATCGTAACGCTGTTTGCCGGGCTGGCTGCCATCGGATTCGGAGTTCTGTTGGGAACCCTTGCAGATACGCAGGAGCAGTCGGCACCGTTCGGAGCAACTTCAGTAGTGGTTCTGGCGGCTATCGGAGGAATCTGGGTTCCGGTTTTCCTGATGCCTGAATTTATGCAGACTGTCGCCAGATTCTCCCCGATGAACTGGGGGCTGAATGCTTATTACGATATTATTCTCAGAAACAGCGGGATTGCAGGAATAGCCAAAGAGCTGGCGCTATTGCTGGCGTTTTATATTGCAATGGTCTCTATTTCTATTTTTTACGAAAGAAAACGTCATAATATTTAATTATATTTCATCATTAAAATTTCCGGAAATTTCCGGCAACCATAAAAACAAAAATGCAGTCTAAAGAAAACAGTTTAACCTGTACGGAGGAAGTAAGGGTACGGTTCAATGAAACAGATCCGCTGGGCATTGTCTGGCACGGACATTATATTGTTTATTTTGAAGACGGACGGGAAGCCTTCGGAAGGGAACACGGACTCACTTATCTCGATATTCAGAAGGCCGGATTTGTAACACCTATCGTAAAAAGTACGTGTGAACACTTCCTTCCCCTGAAATATGGGGAAACGTTCAGAATTGTCACCACCTTCATCAATTCGGTTTCTGCCAAACTTATTTACAGGTATGAGTTATTCAACCAGGACGGCCAGCTGGTATGCAGCGGGGAAACCATCCAGGTATTTTTAGACAACAACGGAAGCTTATGTTTATACAATCCTGAATTTTATCAGGCATGGAAAGATAAAATGGGATTATCATGAAGAAGGAAATCTATATTACAGACTACAACTGCGTCACTCCTCTGGGATTTGATGTTTCTTCCAACTGGAACGCTCTTCTGGAAGGAAAATCCGGGGTGGCATTACATAAGATCACCGAAAGTCAGGAAGCCTTTTATGCTTCTATGATTGATACTGAAAAACTGGATGAAGCATTTGGCAGCCGTTTCACTGAAACTCATTTTACAAGGCTGGAAAAAATGTTTCTCATGAGCCTGGAACCCTTAATAAAAAGACATCCGGTTTCTGAAGAAACAGCATTTATTTTATCCACCACGAAAGGAAACATCAGCCTGCTGAAGAATCAGTCTGAACTTCCGGAAGGAGTTTATCTTTCCAAACTGGCTCAAAAAATTGCGGATTATTTTGGCTTTACTACCAAACCTGTTGTGGTTTCCAATGCCTGCGTTTCGGGAGTAATGGCTATTGCTGCCGCTAAAAATATGATCCTGACCGGGAAATATAAAGATGCTTTTGTGATTGCAGGTGATGAGCTTTCAGAATTTGTGATCTCCGGGTTCAATTCATTCCAGGCAATTGGAGACGGACCTTGTAAGCCTTATGATAAAAACAGGAACGGAATCAATATCGGTGAAGCTGCCGCCGCCGTTTATATCACCTCTTCCCTATCCGGAAACGAAAAATTAAGGTTTAAAGTTTTGGGTGATTCCGCAGTGAATGATGCGAACCATATTTCCGGACCTTCCAGAACGGGAGACGGTTTATATGCCAGCATCCGGAACGCAATGGCCGAAGCTGGGGTAATACCGGAACAGATCGGTTTTATCTCTGCCCACGGAACGGCAACCCTGTACAACGACGAAATGGAGTCTATTGCCTTCAGCAGAATGAACCTTCAGCATATCCCCCTCAACAGCATGAAAGGCTATTACGGCCACTGCCTGGGAGCTTCCGGGCTTCTTGAAAGCATTATTTCAATGGAAAGTGCCCTTCACGGAACCCTGATCCCTTCAAAAAACTTTGTGGAAATGGGAGTTTCGGAGCCATTAAATATCATTAAAGAAAACCGGCAGGCAGAGATTAAGTATATTTTAAAAACGGCTTCGGGTTTTGGTGGATGTAATGCGGCAATTGTTTTAGAGAAATATTAAAATGAAAGCCATGAAGAAAACAACCTACTGCACCATAGAACATTCAAAAATAACCGTAAACGGAAACCTTATTTTTGAAAGTCCCGGCACTGCTTTTCCGGAATTTGCAAAAGAAGCCTACAAAAGTTTAGAACTCAGCTATCCTAAGTTTCATAAAATGGACAGCCTGAGCAAGCTGGCTTTCCTTGCCGCCGAAATGCTTTTAAAGGATGAAGACCACAGCCGTACCGCCGTAGTTTTTGCCAACCGGTCTTCCAGTCTGGACACTGATCATAAATACCAGGAAAGCATCAATTCGCAGGAAAATTATTTTCCGAGTCCTGCCGTATTCGTATATACCCTTCCCAATATCTGTGTAGGGGAAATCAGTATCAGACACAAAATGCAGACCGAAAATGCCTTCTTTGTTCTCGATGAATATGATGAAGAATTCTTAAACGATTACGCCGCACAGCTCCTTTTATCCGGAAAAGCAGAAAAAGTTCTCTGCGGATGGACAGAACTTTATCAGGATAATTACAAAGCTTTTGTATATTTGCTGACCTTATAAAAATTAAACACTATAAATACAATGCATGCTTTTTTTGAATTTTAAGGATTGATAAACGATGCATTGTTGAATTGTTACATTATTAAACTATTTTATGGAAAACTTAAAAACTGAATTAAAGCACAAAATCATTGAAGTTCTTAACCTTGAAGATGTTTCTGCAGAAGAAATTAAAGACTCTGATCCGTTATTCGGTGGCGGGCTGGGGCTTGATTCTATTGATGCTCTTGAGCTGATCGTTCTGCTGGATAAAGACTATGGTATTAAATTATCCGATCCTAAAAAAGGAAAGGAAATCTTCCAGTCTATCGACACTATGGCTAAGTTCATTGAGGAGAACAGAACAAAATAAACATAATAATGTAACAGCGTATCAACCTATCCATAATTGGTAAACTGTTACATTCATACATTGTTACATTATTTAACAGAATGAGTCAGAAAATTGCCATAACAGGAATGGGCATCATTTCTTCCATAGGAAACAATGTGGAAGAAAATTTTGTTTCACTGAAAACCGGAAAACATGGTATTTCAGACATTCAGATGTTTGAAACCCGCCATGCCGGAACACTGAAGACGGGTGAAATAAAAAAATCCAATGAAGAACTTGTACAGCTGCTTCAGCTCCCTGAAGACAACCATGTGACAAGAACTTCTTTATTGGGTATGATTGCGGCTAAAGAAGCAGTAGAAAGTGCCGGGATATCAGATATCAACGGATACAGAACCGGGCTGATCTCTTCCACCAGTGTAGGCGGAATGGATATTACCGAAAAATATTTCTACTCTTACGAAGACTTTCCTGAAAAGCAAAAATACATCGATGCTCATGATGCGGGAAATTCCTCGCTGGCTATTGCTGATTACTTAGGTCTGAAAGGGATGGTTTCTACCATCAGTACAGCCTGTTCATCAGCCGCCAATGCCATTATGATGGGGGCTAAACTTATCAGAAACGGAGTCTTGGACCGCGTCATCGTTGGCGGAACAGATTCCCTTTCCAAATTTACCCTGAACGGATTCAATACCCTGATGATCCTTACCGATTCTTACAATACCCCTTTCGATAATGACAGAAAAGGGCTGAATCTGGGAGAGGCAGCCGCTTACATCGTTCTTGAATCTGATGAGGTGGTAAAAAAAGAAAACAAAAAGGTTCTTGCTTATCTTTCAGGATACGGCAATGCCAACGATGCCCATCATCAGACCGCTTCTTCCGAAAACGGGCAGGGTGCCTATCTTGCCATGCAGCAGGCCCTGAAAGTATCCGGATTGGATAAAAAAGACATCGGCTACATCAACGTTCACGGAACTGCAACGCCTAATAATGATCTTTCGGAGGGAATTGCCATGATCAGGATATTTGGCGAAGGTGAGGTTCCTGAATTCAGTTCTACCAAAGCATTTACCGGCCATACATTAGCAGCCGCAGCAGGCATTGAAGCCGTATATTCCATTCTGGCGATGCAGGAGGGAGTTATTTTCCCGAACCTGAATTTCAGAACCAAAATGAAGGAGTTTGACCTGACACCCGTTACAGAGCTGAAAGAAAAAAACATTCATCATGTTCTTTCCAATTCATTCGGCTTCGGCGGAAACTGTTCTACTTTAATTTTTTCAAAATCATGAGTGCCGTTTACATCAACAGTGCATCCTGCATCTCTGCTCAGGACACTTTAAAAGAGAACTTCTTTCAAAACCTCAATCCTGAGAATTCGGTTCAGACCTTAAAAGCGATTGATCCCAATTATAAAGAATTCATTCCTCCTGCCATGATCAGGAGAATGTCTAAAACCGTAAAAATGAGCGCCGTAGCTTCTCATTACGCTTTGAAAGAAGCCGGAATAACACAGCCGGATGCCATTATTGTAGGTACCGGAATGGGATGTTCCCAGGATTCTGAAAAGTTTCTGAAAAATGTAATCGACAATCATGAGGAATTTCTTACCCCGACATTCTTCATCCAGTCGACACATAATACCGTAGCCGGGCAGATCGCATTAGGACTGCAGTGCCATGCTTATAATTTCACTTATGTGAATACCTCTTCATCCCTGGAATTTTCATTTCTGGATGCCAGACTTCAGATCAGCGACGGAGAGGCGGAAAATATTCTGGCAGGATCTACCGATGAGCAGACGGGCAGAACAATGGAACTCTACTGTTTAAACAATACCATCAAAAAAGAAACAGATCTTCCTGCCGATTATCTGCATTCTGAAAGCAATGGAGTTATCTGGGGAGAAGGTGCCGCTTTCTTTGTGCTGGGAAAATCTAAAACGGAAACTTCCTATGCACAGCTTAAAGACATTCAGATCAGCAGTAAAGTAGATCCGGATGAAACTCAAACTTTTATTGAAGGATTCCTGGCAAAGAACAACCTGAAAAATGAAGATATTGATGCTGTGATCTTAGGGTTCAGCGGAGATGCAAAGTCAGACGGATATTATCATCAGGCGGCAGAACTTTTTCCGGCCTCATCATTGCTGTATTATAAGCATCTGAGTGGAGAATTCAACACGGCAAGCGGTTTTTCAACGTTTATGGCCTGCCATATCCTGAAGGAACAGCATATTCCGGATGTTATGATGATCAATGACGTGAAAAAAGGGGAAATCAGAACGGTTCTTCTTTACAATCATCTGGCTGGAGAAGATCACAGTCTGGTACTTCTGGAAAGAGTCTAGATTTTGATTTTAACGGTGAAAGCTGATAACGGGAAATATTAAAAACGTTTTGACAGGCTGTCTAAAGCTTACAACCTTTGGAATTCTGATGCTGAAAATTGAAAATAATTAATGTTTTAACGGTGAAACACTATCCATTTATACTTTTCTATCTTTTCTGTAACGTGATGATTTATGCGTTTCATGGAAGTTTATGGGTATATATTGCAGGATTTCTCGCTTTTTCCGCTGTTGTGATCTGGGGTTCTTTTGATATTGAGCTGGGATATTTCGTCAGCAGTATCACCCATAAAAGGACTAAAATCAAAGAAACAGCTCTCACTTTTGATGACGGTCCTACTGAATTTACCCCAAAGTTTCTCGATCTCCTGAAAGAGCATGAAGTAAAAGCCACTTTTTTCTGCATCGGTAAACAGATTGAAAAGTATCCTGAAATTTTCCGGAGAATTATTGCTGAAGGGCATACCATTGGAAACCATACCCTTTCTCACTCCAATTCAACAGGTTTTTTATCAGCATCAAAAATGACGGAAGAAATTGAAAAATGTGATGAAGTGATAATGAAGACAGGAAATATTAAAACAGAACTGTACAGACCGCCTTTCGGGGTTACCAATCCGAATATCGCCAAAGCCATCAGGAAGACAGATAAAAAAAGCATCGGCTGGAATGTCCGGTCACTGGATACCGTTATTGATGATGAAAAGAAAATTTACAAAAGAATAACCAAAGACCTGAAAAAAGGCAGCATTATCCTCCTTCACGACACGTCTGAAAAAACGTACCGGGTATTGACCGATTTATTATTATTTTTGAAGGATAAAAATTATTCAACGTTCACCGTTGATACTCTTATAAAATCAAAGAAAAATGATTAAAAATATTGCTTTTGGAGCATTTTTATTAGTTTCTGCCTTATTTTCTGCACAGAATACTTCTATGTCTGCGGCAGAAGCCAAAGCGTTTGTCTCCAAAGTTTCATCAGAAACCCAGGAAATCAAAACCCTGCAGAGTGATTTTACGCAGACCAAGAAAATGGATTTTCTTGACAAAAGCATCGTTACTTATGGCAAAATGTCGTTGAAAACACCCAATATGCTAAGCTGGAGATACACCAAACCCTATCAGTACAGCATTGTTTTCAAAGACAATAAAATCTTTATCAATGACCAGGGGAAAAAATCTTCCGTGGACGCCAAAAGTAAAACCTTTGAAAAGATCAACAAACTGATTGTGGGAAGCTCAAACGGAAAAATGTTCAATGACCCGGAATTTACAGTGGCTTATTTCAGGAACGGAAATTTTAACATTGCCCGGTTTACTCCAAAATCAGCCCAGCTGCTGAAGTATATCAAACAGATCGAGCTTCATTTTCCTAAAAATCAGTCTACCGTTTCACAGGTCAATATGACGGAAGCTTCGGGAGATACCACGAATATTGTTTTCAAAAATACCAAGATCAATGCTGCCATTGCTGCGTCAGAGTTTAGCTTATAGTCTGGTCTTCATCCTGCTTGTTTCCTGTAAAACCTATCAGCTTACGGAGGCAAAACCTGTTTCTGCTTCAGAAAAGAATGTAGAAAATCTGTACTTCTCTTCAGGGGAAGATTATGTCTACAAATGTCAGATGGACATTTACAAAAATCATGTAAGCGGTATTCTGATCATCAAAAAACTGAATGAAACCACTCACCGGGTTGCCATGACCTCAGATTTCGGAAATAAGCTGATTGATTTCGAGATCTCCGAAAATGATTTTAAACTGAATTACGTTCTGCCTGATCTGGATAAAAAGATCGTCATCAATTTTTTAAGAAACGATTTCCGTGAACTTCTCAGGAAACAATATCCGGTGAAAGAAACTTTTGAGAATGAACATTCCAGGATATTCCTGTCCCAAACGGATAAGAAAGCCTATTATCTGTTCTTCGGAAAAGAAAATGGATTGCTGCAGCAGATCGTCTATACGAAAAACAGAAAGGAAAAAATTGATTTTACTTTTGATGCAAAAAAACATATCTTCGCAGACAGTCTGAACCTCCACCATAAGGATTTCAGGATCAATATAAAACTATACCAAATAACAGAAACTGAAACTGATTAACCATGAAAAAACTTATTATTTTATCTGTCGTAATGATGTCCACCCTGTCTTTTGCACAGGTTACTTTCAGCCCGGGAATCAGGGCAGGTGCCAATTTTTCGCATTTTTCCAACACCGAGCAGTTTAACTATTATTATGCAGAAGAGTTTCCCAATGCGCCCAAACCTTATCTGGAATTTAAAACAAAAACAGATTTTTATATCGGGTTTTTAGGAAACATCCGTTTTACAAAATTTTATGCTCTTCAGCCTGAGATCAACTATTCAAGACAGGGAGCTAAAATCGATACCAATGTGAATAACTGGAACGGAACGAAACTTTCCGTATCATATTTGGGACTTCAGCTTGTGAATAAATTTTATTTCAAGCAGTTCAATGTGCATGCAGGGCCTACTCTGGAATTTGTACTGGACAATAAGAATTTTGAACCTCAGAACAAGGTCGATATCGGGGTAACTGCCGGTGCAGGATATGACATCACCCCCAATCTGGGTATTGAAGCCCGTGTAAAAAAAGGATTTGTTCCTGTGGAAGGCTATAATACCAACCATTATAATGTAGTTTTCCAGACAGGACTCTACTATACATTTAATCTGAAAAAATAAGATCATGCAGACGCTACTTACAGACTTTTACACTTTAGATTCCCACGAAAAGGGAGAAAACGGAAATTTTACAGCCTATATCAGCCTGCATAAGGATCATGATATATTCAAAGGGCATTTTCCGGGAAATCCGGTAACTCCGGGAGTCTGTATGATGCAGATCGTAAAAGAACTGGCTGAAGAATTCACCGGCTCAGAGCTATTTCTGAAAACCGCATCGAATGTAAAATTCATGGCGATTATCAACCCTTTTGAAACTCCGGATCTGAAACTTCAGCTGGACATTACTGAAGACGAAACGGATGTTAAAGTAAAAAACATCACCTCTTTTGGCGAGACTATTGCATTAAAAATGACGGTAAGCTATAAAAAATCAATGTCATGAAACTTATTTTATCCTTAGTAACGGCTTTTATTTTTTTCTTTCAGACTGATCTGGAAGCCCTGAGAAACAGCTACGCAAAAGCTAATTCATCCAACACGAATACGGAAGCATTCATCAATCTGGCAGAAAAACAGACCGGCTCTGATGCGGTAACCTCCGGTTATAAAGCCGCCGCACAGATCATGGAAGCTAAAATCGCTAAAAAGAACAGAAAAGCACTCGTAAAAAACGGGGCCACCAGTCTTGAAAGCATTATCAAAAACAATCCGAATAATATTGAACTCCGCCTGATCCGGTTAAGCGTACAGGAAAATATTCCGAAAATTGTAGGATACCGCGGCAGCATCAAGGATGATAAAGCTTTCCTTATCGCCAACTACACTAAGCAGAATGCAACGCTGAAGAGCTATGTCAAAAAATTTGCCATGCAGTCCCAATCTTTCTCAGACGCTGAAAAAGCTTCTTTAAAATAAAACAATGACCCTTTCTGAAGTACAGAACGCGATCTCAGAAAAAAAGATCTGCGTTTTAATACCCACCTACAATAATGAAAAAACTCTGAAAAGAGTAATAGACGGTGTACTGGAATACACCGGGGATATTATTGCAGTAAACGACGGCTCAACAGATTCCACACCACAGATTCTTGCCCGGTATCCACAGATCACTGTGATTACCCTCACAGAAAACCAGGGAAAAGGAAACGGGCTGAAAACCGGCTTCAGAAAGGCTAAAGAACTCGGCTATCATTATGCCATAACAATCGATTCAGACGGACAGCATTATCCGGATGACCTTCCTGTTTTTGTAGAAGCTCTCCTTCAGGAAAAAGAAGATGTTCTCCTGATCGGGAACCGCAATATGTCCCAGGACGGAATTCCGAAAAAAAGCAGCTTCGGAAACCGTTTTTCCAATTTCTGGTTCTGGTTTGAAACCGGAATCAAACTGGAAGATACCCAATCCGGATACAGGCTCTATCCCCTGCTTAAAATTCCGAAGAAATATTTCACCCCAAAATTTGAATTTGAGATCGAAATTATCGTAAGAACAGCCTGGAGACACGTTCCGGTAAAGAACGTTCCGGTGAAGGTACTGTACGATCCGTCAGAAAGGGTTTCCCATTTCAGGCCTTTCAGGGATTTTACAAGGATCAGCATTCTGAACACTATTCTGGTAACGATTACTCTTTTTTACATTATTCCGAGAAACTTTGTGAATAATTTCAAAAAAAAAAGCTTTAAAAGGTTCATAAAGGAGGATGTCCTGGAAAGCGACGGAAGCAATCGTATCAAGGCTTTTTCCATTGCACTGGGGGTCTTCATCGGTCTTTCTCCGTTCTGGGGATTTCAGACCCTTCTGGTCATCAGTTTATCTGTTCTTTTTAAACTGAACAAAGTACTGGCGTTTGTGGCTTCCAATGTGAGCCTGCCGCCTTTTATTCCTTTTATCATCGCTGCTTCTCTTTTTTTAGGAGCTCCGTTTGTACAGGGAGACAGCAATATTCTAAGCCACGATCTCGATTTTGAACTGGTCAAAAATAATCTGCTTCAGTATGTTATCGGAAGTTTTATCCTGAGTACAACTTTATCTTCTCTTACCGGAATTGCCGTTTTTCTTTTTCTGAATAAACTGAATCCGGGGAATGATTAAGATGGAATCATTATTTCAACTTTTTAAAATCTAAAATTTTCTTTTCAAAAGGTAATGCGTAATTTTTTTAGCGCAAAGAACATTGACAGGCAATGCACATTTAAAGGGAGCCAAGAGTGGAATCAACTACGTTGATCCGATGAAGCGCGCGTTAACTATCTGCCTAATCAGCGACGAAGTCGCGCTACTTTGCTCACTTGAATAGAACACTCGAATTTCTTTTCCTTTGCGTTATTTTTTTCTTTTAAAATATATAATTCTTAATTTTTTTTACGCAAAGTTATAATCCTGATACTGTTGATTTTAGGTGGCAAAGTGATGAATCAACTCCGTTGATCCGATGAAGCGAACGTTTAATTACCTGCTTAATCAGAGACGAAGTCGCACTACTTTGCTCACTTGAATAGAACACTCGAATCTCTTTTCCTTTGCGTTATTTTTTTCTTTTAAAATATATAATTCTTAATTTTTTCACGCAAAATTCTAATTATGATGCCGTTGATTTTAGGTGGCAAAGGGATGAATCAACTCCGTTGATTTGATGAAGCGAACGTTTAATTACCTGCTTAATCAGAGACGAAGTCGCACTACTTTGCTCACTTGAATAGAACACTCGAATTTCTTTTCCTTTGCGTTATTTTTTCTTTTAAAATATATAATTCTTAAAATTCTTTCACGCAAAATTCTAATTATGATGCCGTTGATTTTAGGTCCCAAAGGGATGAATCAACTCCGTTGATTTGATGAAGCCGACGTTTAACTACCCGCTTAATTTTCATCCTTAAAAATTGATAGCATCTTATGTGGAAATCTTTTTTGCCACTGATACACGAATCATTTTATGAGTGCATTAATGACGGAAAGAATATGCCGTTCCATACTCACCTTGCTGCTCTAAAAAATAACCTCATTAAGTGAGCAGGTCAAACTTAATGAGGTTATTACCGAAGATTGATATGGCATCAATCTTCCATTTTTCAATTGTGGATAACTTGTTAGTAACGTATCAGCAAACTATCAGTAACCTGTTAAAAAACTCATATTCAATTTATTTTAAAACAAACTGAATAAGATCATTTAAAAATTCCTGATCCACATTTCCTTTGATTCCATAATCTTTCGGGGAAGGCGTACCGGAACCTTTGATGAACAGGTGACTTAGTGCCGGATACCATTTGAATACCGCTGTTTTGTTATTTTTAAGAGTATTTTTCCAAAGGCTGAAATCTTTTTCTGTAACCTGGTAGTCTCTGCCTCCCTGCGCAAAGAACATCGGCGACTGTATAGCTTTCACCTCATCCAGCGGTTTATAGGCCTGCAGATATTTCCAGTAAGCTGAAGAAAGTCCCAAAGGAAGCTCAGATGAAGGTGTATCCGGAGTGAATTTTCCCGAATTCAGGAATGCAACCTGCTTTTTCATTTTCGCGACTTCTTCTTCCGGTAGTCCGGCAGGATTAACTTTATGAATATACTCGTACTGGTCAATGATCAGATCCTGCATAGGTCTCGCATTTCCGGCCATAAAAATATATTTTGAAGCCTTAACCTTCTCTGCAATCTTCGGCATCAGATAAGCACCAAGACTGTGCCCCAGTACTGTAATCCGGTAATCTTTGTAGTCCCCGTTGTTTTTAAAATAATTTACCGCATTTACCGCATCATTGATGGTTTCATCCGCTGCCGTAGACTGCCCGCCGAAGGTTTCCGGATCGGAATATGTGCGTTTATCATACCGGTACGAGGCTATTCCGTTTTTGAAAAGCGCTTCGGCAATATCTTTAAAAGGTTTATTTTCCCCAATGCTCTCATCCCTGTCCTGGGGTCCCGACCCATGAACAAAAACAACTAATTCCTTCTTTGGATTCTGCTCGGGAAGCAGCAATGTTCCTTTTAATTCAATATCACCGCTTTTGATTTTTAAAGCCGTTTTATCATCCGCCTTATCAAAAATCTTATGAGGAACCAGAAGAAAACCAACAATCTTATTCTGCTCATTAAAAGTGATCAGGATATCCAGTTTTGATTTCTGAAATTCTGAATAATAGTAGTATTTATCATTTTCCTGATTGATTTCAATTACATTTTTAAATGCTCCCAATTGGTTCAGAACCTTGTCCACAACATTTGTAAGTTCAGCTGCCGGCACCTGTCCTGCTATGGAGGCATCGAAAGAAGAATGCGCCTTTTCAACATTTTTATCCACCAAAAGAGTTTTGATAAAAGTATTTCCCAGCTCTTTCCTGTCCTGGGCAAATGAGACTAAGGATATTAGAATCAATAATAAAGTGAAAAAATTTTTCATGGTAATTTTATTTATAAACAACATCTGAAAACGATAACGGACTCATCACAACGGTCACAAAAACTGCGAGAATCACCAGAACCAACTGAGTAGTATGATATAGCTTCCCACGATCTTCTTCCTTGATTTCAAAAGTAAATTTAATTTTATCCGGTCTGCTGATGATCTGCCAGATAAACAGAAGGATAGCCAGATTCAGCAGAATGGGAGCAAAAAGAAACAGTTTGCTTCCAAAACCGTCATTCTTTCCTCCATAGCCGTGAATAGGAATGATTTCCGGAATTGAGCTGTATACGTTCAACAGATATAAGGTATAAATGATGATGATCACAAAAGGGATACTGAAAAGCAGCTTGATATGTTTCGGAATCATTTTAGTTTTTTTAGTGTTTTCTTCAGATATTTTTCTACATTTTTCCGGTCGGGGACGGTAGTAATCTCTTTTGTAAGGGCTGTTTCAAAAGCTGTTGCGGCTTTTGAATATTCTTTTTTATTAAAATAATACTTTCCTGCCTGGTAATATGTTAGCCAGAAATCAGGATTCAGCGATTCATAATGAGGAATGAAATCTTCTGTAAGCATGATATGTTCACTGTCGGCGGCATTATTCACCTCGGTGCTCATCAGCTTATACACTTCGTACTTCTCAAAGTCTTCAGAATCTGCGAACGGATCTCTGGCGATATTCAATGCTGTCTTTGCTTTCAGACTTTCTGCCATGTTTTTACCTGAAAAAATTTCATTAAGATCGTAACAGACAAATTCGCCCAGCTGGTAAGGGCTGGAAGAAACCCACACCAGCTTTTTCTCAGGGGAAAATATAACGGCATGATGAGCCAGCAGCTGATTCAGCGCTTTTTCATTTCCGTATCCTATTTTTTCATGTTTCAGCCCTGAACGGTCTCTTAAAATAGCTGCCATCTTTTCAGGATTCAGTTTTTTATTTTCCTGTAAAAGCTCCTGAAGTTTTTCATACCGGTATTCCGAATGGCTTTCTGCGATATGTTTCTGATTTCTTTTATCGTCTTTATAAGCATCAGACTGGAAATGGTTGGTACAAACAAGCTGACTGGTATTCTGTACTTTATACACACCGAAGTTTTTAGGTGAAACTTCAATAATCACTGCATTTTTATCATGGGCACTTCCCACCAGGATAGATTCTGAGACGAATACTTTTCTTTTTTTAGCGATGGTGATGGCTTCATCAATATTTTTCGCATACTGAAGGATTTCCCTGGTCACGAAGGAAATCGGAGTTTTGGCAGTGAGTGGAATTTTAGATTTCCCGGCATTGATCGTTACGGTGATTCCTTCTTTATTCATCCCTGAAACAACGCCTGTCATTCCCGGCCAGCTTACTGACATGTACGGAATTCCGTTTTCCGGTTCTACAAATTCTATCAGCTTGTTTTTAGCAAAATCCTCTCCTACATAGAAATCAAAATTCCGGCCGATGAGAAGGTCTCCGTCTTCTGTATTTTCATTCCATACGGCCAGCGAAGAACAGCCAACCATAGCCAGGTCCTGTAAAGCGTGGCCAATGTCGTGGGCTCCGTGAAGATAGAGGCTTCTCAGGTATTTCGGAGCGATAAAGTTGTATTTATCTGATGAATATCGGGATAAACCGTATAATTCTGCCTGATAATCTTCTCTCACATTGAGGTACATTTTTCTGTTGTACCATTTCAGGAATCCGCGCAGCAGCTTCTGTCTGAATTTTGACGGTACAAATCCCTCGACTTTAGAAAAGAAAATCTCTTCCTGGTGCTGCATCAGATCCCGGGTGAGCGCACCATTGTTATAGCCAAGCTGAAGAGGATTTCCTTTGATATACAATTCCCACAGCTGCTGTTTATTTTTCGTCAGATAATTGCTGTTGAAACTGAATGTAGAATCATTGATCTTATTCACCTTTGGCGTTTCCAGCGTATATGGGCTGATATCCGGAATATGACGGACAGATTTTGAAACCCCACAGGAAACAAGGGTAATAAGAAGGATACAATAAGCTCCCCGGCATCCGGCAAACAGCCTGTTATAGTTTTTCATTATTCTTGATCATTTGAGTCAGGCGGGCATCAATATGCTCTTTTCCGAGGATTTCCGCACAGGTATTGAATGCGCCGATCGTTACCCCGAGAATTCCGTGCATATTGACAGACTGCCCGGTAAGGAAAAGATTGTCGATCTTCGTTCTCGGTGAAACCATTGTTTTTAAAGGATTATCCGAACTTTTCATGTATCCGTACATATTTCCTTCAAAGCTGCCGATATAATCCCGGTAAGAGAGCGGTGAGGAAGTATAGACCCTTTTAACAGCATGCCTGAGTCCCGGAAGTTTCTTTTCCAGAGCTTCGATCATCTTCTCCGCCTTTTTCAGCTTGAACCTTTCATAAGATTCTCCCCGATCATGTTCATTGGCAACAGTACTGACTGTCTTTTCCCATATTTTCACTTCTTCAAAATCCATATAGGAGATCGCTGTAAGGCTTTCTGCATATTCAGGGTGATGTTTTGAAGGAGTGGAAGAAAGCATATAGGTTTCAGGCCAGCTTTTTTTATGGTATTTATAAGCATTCCATACCTGTTCTTCGGATTGATAGTGGTACAGATTGTAATTGAAATTCGGAACCGACTGCGGTTTTAAAACCAGATATACACTGAAACATGAAGAAACAGGCTTCCAGCTTAACACCCTGTTCAAAAACGACTTTTTCAGCCTTTCTTCCCCGATAAGCTTTATTGCTGAACGGATTTCTATATTGGAAATAAACTTTTTTGCAGTGTATTCTTTTCCATTAATTGTTTTTACGGAAACTAATGCATCATTTTCATTGAAAATAAATTCGGAAACCTCGGAATGTTTATGAACTTCTGCCCCATACTGCCGAAGTTTCCTGATCAGCAGTTTTGAGATCTGGCTTCCTCCTTTTACACATTTGTAAGCACTCTGGATGTAAGAGTTTACAGTGAGCGCGTGTACATAAAACGGTATATTTTCCGAGTCTCCGGCATACAGGAAATTGGATCCCAGTAATACGGACTGCAGTTTTTTATTTTGGGTAACGGATTCTATAAATCTTTTGGTATTGAGGTGCAGGATCTCTTCGTTGTAACTGTCTTTTCCAACAACATGATATCTTGGAAACTGCCCGCAGACATATTGAATTTCTTCGCAGTAATTTTCCAGGTTTTCTTTTTCATCCGGAAAATACGCTGTGAGCTGTTCGATAAAATTGTTGTATCCCTGGGCATGCGGATATTCAATATTTTCATCCCCGAAACTTATTTTATCATAACCGTCTTCATCCATTTGATGGAGTTCCAGTTCATCCATGATCTCAAGGTAAGAGAAAAACTGATGGAGGTTCTGCCCTTCTGAAAGACCACCCAGATAGTGAACTCCGGTATCAAAGATCAGCTTGTCTCTGGAAAAGGTCTGCAGATTTCCTCCGTATTGGTTGTTTTTCTCCAGAACGCATACTTTCAGACCTTCTTTCGCCAAAATAAGAGCCGAAACAAGACCTCCCAATCCGCTGCCGATCACAAGTATGTCGTATTCTTTTTTCAAAAGGAGAAAAATTGAGTGTTTTTAATTAAAAATCCGGAAAGTAAGGGATTCTTTAAATGTTGATTTTTTCTTATCATCCCGCTTTCCAAATGATTTGAGTCCGTTATTTAGTTTTCAGGGATAAAATTAGAAAAATTAATCAATATCATCCCAAAAATCGAAATAATTGAACCATTGAAGCGGATATTTTTTAATCATCGATTCAAGATTGTGTACATAGGAATTAAGAAGTCCCTGGGAATCACGGTTTTTAATATTCTGAGCCACTCTTGCATACAGATGGTAATGCAGATTGTTTTCTTTCATCACATATACGTATACCACAGGTACTCCAAGCCGTGAAGCGATCAGGAAAGGTCCGGCCGGAAATTTCGCACTTTTCCCCAGCAGATCGGCCTCCAGGTATTTGGACCCTTCGAAATAACGGTCTCCTGTAAAACAGATCAGTTCATTGTCTGATAAAGCTTTATTGATGTCGAAAATATGCGACATATCTTCTTTTACGTAGATGAATTTAATGTTGCTTTTTTTTACGGCAACACTTTCAAGGTATTCTTTAATGACGGTTACTTCCTGATCTGTGGTTACCAGATTGATCTGGCAGTCGAAATCGATGTCGGCAAAGAAATGTTCGGCAATTTCAAAATTTCCGATGTGGGCACTGATGAGAACGCCACCTTTTTTCTGGGCGAGAAGGTTTCTGAGATTCTCAATACCGTCAAATTCATAGGTATATTTTTCCCGCAGTCCTGCCGAAATAGCGGTTTTGTCAATCAGTACTTTTCCAAAGGTGAAATAGCTTTTAAATACTGAAACTTTGGCTTTCCAGTAGCCATAGTTCAGTCTTTTCCGGAAATAATAAAAGATATAGCGGTTGCTTCTGTTCAGAAACAGAAAATAATAGGAAGCTACGAAATAAAGAACAGCATAAGAACTCCGTACTCCGATATTTCTAATACACCAGACGAATATTTTGTATCCTGTGATGGTTCCTTTAGATTTACCTTTCCACTTGTTCATATATAAAGTTTACCAATGTAATCATATGCCCATGTAACAATATTTTTCATTGATACAACGCTACATTATTACATTGGTACATTTTTTAATTCAGTCGATAGCTAAGCGTTTTTCTCTGCGATCTTATGTTCAATCGTTGTATAGAAATCGTCAAACGTGACCATTTTCTTAAAGTCTGCTTCTCCTAATTTCACCCCGAAATTAGATTCAATCACTACCACCATATCGATATAATCCAGACTGTCTAATCCCAGTGTGGTTTTAAGGTTGGCATCATTGCTGATCTCATCACCATCCACTTCGAATTCGTTTACTAAGAAATCATTAACGATGGCAACAATTTTTTCCCTTTCCATGTTTTTAATTAAATTTTTTTACAATTAATGCGGAGTTGGTTCCCCCAAATCCGAAAGAATTCGACAAAAATACATCAATTTTTTGATTTTTCGTTTTTGGGACTAAATTTATCTTTTGAGCCTCATTATCAGGGTTTTCCAGATTGATATTCGGTGCCACAAAACTGTTCTGCATCATCAGAATTGAGTAGATCACCTCACTTGCGCCGGCCATCCAGCACTCATGACCGGTCATCGATTTGGTAGAACTTACCGGAACTTCACTTCCAAAGATCTCAAAAATAGCCTTTGCTTCATTGGCATCACCAATCGGAGTGGATGTAGCATGCGCATTGATATAATCGATGTCTTCAGGTTTCAGTCCGGATTGCTTTAAAGCTCTGTCCATAGCCAAAGCAGGACCGTCTACGTTCGGTGTGGAAATATGTCCTCCATTGGAGGAGAATCCGTATCCTATGATCTCTGCAATAATCGGAGCTCCTCTTCTCTGTGCAGATTCCAGGCTTTCCACCACGAGGGAAGCTGCCCCACCACTCGGAATAAGGCCGTCTCTGCCTGAATCGAAAGGTCTTGAAGCCTTTGCAGGCTCATCTTCTCTTACCGAAAACACCCCTAATCCATCAAAACTGGCCATTGAATATTTATTGGTTTCCTGTGCTCCACCGCAAATGATCATATCCTGGAAACCGTTTTTGATCATCATATAGGCCAGTCCCAGGGAATGCGATCCGCTGGCACAGGCTGCACTGATGGTAAGATTAATTCCTTTCAGCCTGAATATCGTTGAAAGATTCATCGTTACGGTAGAATTCATTGATTTGAAGATCGCACCGGACCCCATCAATGTAGTATCTTTCTTTTCTCTTGCAATGTCTATGGATTCTACAACTGCCTGAGAAACACTGTCGTTTCCGTACAGGATCCCCACCTCATGGGCATCCAGAAATTCCTGATCTATCCCTGCCTGTTTTAATGCGTCTGTGGTAGCCAGGTAAGCATATTCGCTTTCTTCGCCCATGCTTATACGCTGGCGTCTGTTGAGGAGATTTTTCAGATCCGGTTTCGGAACCACCCCTGTAAGGCCTGATCTGAAGCCGAATTCTTTTCTCTCCTGCACTAAAGCGATACCGGATTTTCCTTGATATAGGGATTCTCTGACTTCTTCCAAAGAGGTCCCGATGCAAGAATAAATTCCCATCCCGGTAATTACAACCCTATTTTCCATTTATTTATATTGAATTTAACAATGTATCAGTATAGCAATGTCACAATATTTTCATTGAGATCAATCAACAGTGTACTGGTACCTTGTTATCCTGTTACATTATTCTATGAGTAAATTCCACCGTTAATATTCACCACTTCCCCTGTAATATAAGAAGCTTTTCCTGAAGCCAGAAAGGCAACCAGGTCTGCAACTTCTTCCGCTTCACCAAATCTGTTGGCTGGAATCATTGCTTTAAGCTCCTCTTCGTTGAAATCCTGGGTCATATCTGTTCTGATGAATCCCGGAGCTACCGCATTTACGGTGATATTTCTCTTGGCAACTTCCTGGGCAAGTGCTTTTGTTGCTCCAACCAAAGCTCCTTTTGCAGCGGAATAGTTGGTTTGTCCAGCCGTTCCTTTTACTCCTGAAACCGAAACCATATTGATGATTCGTCCGTATTTGTTGCGGAGCAGTTTCTGAATAAAGAAATTGGTTACATTGAAGAATCCGTTCAGGCTGGTATTGATAACGCTGGTCCAGTCGTCTTGCTGCATCCACATAAATAATCCGTCTCTGGTGATTCCGGCATTGTTTACAATTACCTCTACCAAAGCATCGGGATTATTATCCTGCCATGTGGTAAGAACATTCCGGGTTTCTGCGGCATCCGCTACATCGAATTTAAGAATTTCTCCCGTAGCACCCATCTCCTGTACCTTTGCTAATGTTTCGTTTGCTGCTGCTTCATTGGAAGCATAGTTAATCAGTATATGGTAATTCTTTTCTTCTGCCAGTTTCAGACAGACTGCCCTGCCGATACCCCGGGAGCCGCCTGTTACGATTGCACATTTCATGTGTTAGCTGTTTAGTTTTAGTTTTTTTAAGTTAATTTTTAATCCTTAGTTTACTGACAATTTAATCTGATGAACAGTTACATTGCCTTTAAATATTTTTTTACGTCCTCCAGATACGGATACATCACCATATCGCTGGAGAATGCCGGAATAATCTTTCTGATTTCGTCATAAAGTTCTTTGGTAGAAGACGAAACCTTATCCTGGAATCCAAGATATTCAATAGCCTGAATGATCGTAATCACTTCAATAGCCAATACCTCAAATGCATTCTCGATTACTTTTCTGCAGATCACAGCAGCATTGGTTCCCATGCTCACAATATCCTGATTGTCATTATTATTAGGAATACTGTGTACATACATGGAATTCGACAGCATCTGGCTTTCTGCCGTGGTAGATGTTGCCGTAAACTGAACGCCCTGCATCCCGAAATTGAAGCCTAATTTACCTAAATTTACAAAAGGAGGCAAAATTTCGTTGATCTTTGCATTCAAAAGGTAGTTCAACTGCCTTTCTGCGAGCATTGTAAGCTTGGTGACTACAATCTTCAATTTGTCCATTTCCAGAGAAATGTAATCTCCGTGGAAATTTCCTCCGTGATATACATGCTGGGTCTCTACATTGATGATCGGGTTATCATTTGCTGAATTGATCTCATTTTCAAGAACATTTTCGGTATATTCCAATGTATCCAGAACCGGTCCCAGGATCTGCGGAACGCATCTCAATGAATAATATTCCTGTACTTTTTCTTTAAATACTTTCTCCTGCTCTTCAAAATGCGTGTAAAGGTGATCTTCTCTTTTTCTGATCAGCTTACTGTCTGCAAGATGGGTTCTCATTCTTTCAGCTACTTTTTGCTGACCGTAATGTTTTTTGGTTCCGTTCAGCGCTTCAGAAAGGTGATCGTCATAAGCCTGTACAATTTCATTGATGGCACAGGAAAGTCTGATTGATATTTCCGTTAACTGATTGGCTTTATAGGCATTCACAATACCGATTCCCGACATCACGGAAGTCCCGTTCATTAAAGCAAGACCTTCACGGATTTCTACTTTTATCGGTTCAAGACCTTCAGCTTCAAAAACTTCTTTGGTAAGTTTTCTTTCCCCTTTATAAAAAACCTCCCCTTCTCCAATAAGAACTAAGGCCAAATGGGCAAGCTGTACAAGGTCTCCGCTGGCTCCCACTCCTCCGTGTTCAAAGATCAGCGGTGTAATATCCCTGTTGATGAGTTCTGCAAGCAGATGTACAACGGATTGATGTACTCCCGAATTTCCAAGTGAAAGGGTATTCAGCCTTGCCAGCATACAGGCTTTTACTTCCTGAGCAGGTAAAGGATTTCCGATTCCTGAAGAGTGGCTTCTGATCAGGTTATACTGAAGCTGGTGGGTATCCTCATCACTGATCTTGAACTGTGCCATTGGCCCAAAACCTGTATTCACACCATATATTACTTTATTCTTTGAAAATTCCTTTAAAAACTGAAAACTCGTCTCCACTCTGTCTAAAAGTTCTCCGTCCAGTTCTATTTTTTTGTTTTCAATAATGATCTTTTGAAAATCCTTCAGTTGTAAAAAGTTATTTATTTTCATCAATTAAAAGTAATAGTTGATAATTTTGTAAAATATTAATTATTTGTCACTAATTTTGCGGCAAAGATAAAAGTTATTATTAAAATAAAAAATCAAAGATGAGCAAAGAATTTGTTGATGTTCTCGTAATCGGTGCTGGACCTTCCGGATGCGTATCTTCTTCATACTTAAAGAAGAACAATGTCAGCGTAAAAGTTGTCGAAAAAACAAAATTCCCCAGACTGGTGGTGGGCGAAAGTCTGATACCGAGGGTAATGGATCATTTTGATGAAGCCGGGCTCTTTCCTGCTCTGGACAAAATGGGTTTCGAGAAAAAATTAGGGGCGCGTTTCCTTCGTGGCAACGAGGTCTGCATTTTTGATTTCAGCAATAAGTTCGGGGAAGGCTGGGACTGGACCTGGCAGGTTCCCAGAGCTGATTTTGATAATACTTTGGCCCAGGAAGTAATCAATAAAGGAGTTGATCTGGAATTTGAAACGGAAGTAACAGGAATTGAGTTCAACGGAACAGATTCTGTAACCACCGTAAGAACAAAGGACGGAGAGACTAAAGAAATACATGCTAAGTTTGTAATTGATTCCAGCGGATACGGCCGGGTACTTCCGCGCCTGCTGGACCTTGAAAAACCATCAAAACTTTCTCCACATTCTGCTATTTTCTCACACGTAAAAGACATCAACCGGGAAGAAGGGGAAGAAGGAACACTGATCTCTTTCGACATTATAGAAACTGAAGTATGGCTTTGGGTAATCCCTTTTTCCAACGGCAATACCAGCCTGGGAATTGTGGGACCCACGGAATATATTGAAAAGCTATCTGAAAACGGAGATACCGCAGAAGCACTCAGAAAGGCAATTTCTCTGTCGGACTATTATATCAGACGTTTCGGTGATGTGGAATTTCTTTTTGAGCCGAGACACCTGAAAGATTATTCATGTTCTGTGAAAAAATTATATGGTGACGGATTTGCCCTTACCGGAAATGCTTCGGAATTCCTTGACCCTGTCTTTTCATCGGGAATGGCTTTTGCCACAGAATCCGGAATGCTTGCGGCAAAACTGGCGTTGAGACAGCTTAACGGAGAAAAAATCGACTGGCAGACAGAATACACTGATTATATTTTATACGGAGTAGATGTGTTTACGACTTATGTAAAGGAATGGTATACGGGAAATCTTCAGGAATTATTTTTCCATCAGCCTGAAAATCCGGATGTGAAGAAAAAAATATGCGCCGTACTGGCCGGATATGTCTGGAACAAAGACAATCCTTTTGTAAAAAAACATGATACGGTAATAAAGAATCTTGCCAACCTCATCAAACTTGAAAAGGAACAGCAGCAGGAACCATCATAAAAAAACGGTCTGAAATTCAGACCGTTTTTTTTATTTTATCTCCTGATTGATGTTTTTTGCCAGCATCTTTCCGGTGCTTTCATAAGCCGCAGCAATCCGTCCGTATTCCCAGGAAAATTCATTATTCAGTTTTTTTCCGAGAATTTTATCCCCATATAATTTCATCACGGCTTTTGAAGGATTATCTGTTTCTACAAAGGTCATTTCTGATGTCAGCTTTCCTTCCTGAGAGCCGATAAATCCGCCGTACCATCCTGCATAAACCCATTTTGCATCAATAATCAGGGTGTATTTTGTTTTAGCATCACTTTTGAATGTTATTTTCTTTGATTTCCCGTTAAGACCTTTCAAAAAATAATCTAAATATCCTGATGTTTTAAACCCTTCCCATTGGGAGATCCAGTTTCCCCAGACAGCTTCTCCTTTTTTAGCGGTAATATCTGCCTTTCTGTTATCAAGATATTCTGCTTCTGAAAGATTCTTTTCCTGAAAAACAGCATCACTGAATTTCAGTTCGACGTTTACTTCAGTCTGATCTTTTAAAAAATCGAAATTTCCCCATTCAAAATTTATTTTATTCTGGGCAGAAAATGTAGCGGTAAGTGCAATAAATAATAGCAATAGTAATCTCTTCATGGTTATTGATGATTTTTAAATTTTAAAGCTGTAAATATAGAGGAAAAGCCGTGGTTTGGAAATGCTAAATTTTATATTTATTTCCAATCCGGGGAGTTTTCTGGTATTCCTACTGAAAACAGATAAAAAAAGACCGCCGTCAGCAGTCTTTATTATGATTATTTCACTTCTTTCTCAATTTTCTGAGCGAGTGTTTTTCCTGTTTTGGCAAAGCCTTCTCCCACTCTTGTTTCGTTGTTGAAATTACTTCCCCACTGGTCTCCCGGTGCTTCTGTACTTTCTATATCGCACATTACTTTTTTTGTAGTGCTGTCCACAAAAGTAAGTTGTGTTGTTACTTTTGCAGGCTGTTTTACGATTCCCGCATCCCAGCCCGGATAAACCCATTTCACTTTTACCATCAGGGTATACGGACTTTTTGTATTTTCTTTCAGCGTGGTATTGATGTTTTCTTTGGAAAGAACTTTGTTGAATATCACGATAAATTTAGGATTTCAGAGTTCTTCTTTGCTTCTTTCCCACTGTTTTTTCCAAATGTCACCGGAACCTGCTGTTTTTTTGTTCAGCTCTTCCATTCTTTTGGGAATATATTCTGCTTCTGTATAGTTTTCTTTTAGCAGTTTCATGTCGGAGTAGTCAAAAACAACATTAACGGTTTCAACACCTTTCAGGAATTTAAGGTCTCCGCTCTGGATTTTTATTTTTTGTGCCATTGCAGCAACAGACACTGCCAGAACAAGCATTAATGACAATAATTTTTTCATAGTTATACAATTTTATAGTTTTTTCAGTAGTGTAAATATAAATCAAAATCCACTTCAACGGAATCCTGTTTTTATTTTTTCGTATAATGCTCAACCTTCAGGGCCAGCATTTTACCAGTCTTCGCATAGCACTCTGCTATTCTGTCGTTATGATTGGGTATTCCGAAACCGTTATCTCCGGTTGCTTTTATTCCTTCCACCACCATCAGAACATGATCAGGATTATCTGTTTCCACAAATGTCATTGTACTGGTAAGTAATGAAGGATCACTTGCAAGAGGCATGAATGCTCCCAAGTGGATCCATTTGGGTTCAACAATGAGGGTATATCTGGTTTTTTCGAAATGGGTTGAAGCTTCAATCTTTGTATTTTTATTCCACGATAATACAAACTTCTCAGGAAAAGTTTGTGTTTTGGTCAGTTCCCAGTCTGCTCTCCATTTCTCAGACTCTTCTTTTCCTTTGGATTTTTCAATTTCATTCATTCTTTTGGTGATGAATTCATCTTCAGTAATTTTTTTTCTGTCGAAGGTTACTCCTTCAAATCTGAATACTACTTTTAAGAACTTTTCACCTTTTAAAAAGTTATAGTCTCCGGAAATTACTTTTATTCTCTGGGCTGTCAACCCTGCTGAAAGGACAAGCAGGAATAATAAAAAAATTCTTTTCATGGTTATCTGGAATGGTTATCAGTTTATCTTAAATCTATAAATGTTACCGGTTTTCTGCTGTTGGGATGAAAAACGGTTTTAGACAGGATTTCAAAATCAATCACTTCAATTTTAGGACTTACCCTCAGTTTTGCACGGAAATGATCTCTTACTTCATTCACAAAATTTTCATGATCACTTTCTGTACTCAGTCTGATAATGATTTCATCCAGCCCGATCTCATTAGACTGAATAACGATCTGGTAGCATAAAATAGTATTGAAATCGTTTAAAATATCATTCATTGCAGGCGGATACAGTGTTGTTCCTTTGTATTTGATCATCTGCTGTTTTCTTCCAACAACCGGGCCCAGCCTCATGGTATTTCTTCCGCATTTACAAGGCTCATAATGTGCTTTCACAATATCTCCGGTCCTGAATCTGAGCAAAGGAATGGCTTCTACGCCTAACGTGGTAATGGTTAATTCTCCATCTTCACCCTCTTTTACCGGTTCTTCATGATCATCTAAAATCTCTGTGATAATAAGTTCCGGATGATGATGCCCGCCGATCTGAAATTCACATTCAGTAAAAGCCGTACTCATTTCAGTTGAAGCATAGGTAGAAAACAGCTTAATATCCCATTTTTCTTTAATCTTCTGCGAAAGTATATTATCTGTAAAGTCCTGATTCTTGATGCTTTCTCCTATACAAACCGCGCCGTATACGCTGGAATTCTTATAATCGAGTCCGTGTTTTTCGGCATAATCAATCATTTTCAGCAGGAATGAAGGAACCGTAATCAGATACTTAGGTTTGTACCTGAAAATAGAATCCCACTGCAGCTCAGGAATACCCGGACCCATTCTCACTACGCTGGCTCCCATTTTTCTCAGACCTAAAAAATAGGCCAGTCCTGCCATGAAGCGTTTATCAATGGTGGTAATCATCTGGACAACATCCCCTTTCTGAATTCCTGCACAGGCAAAGGAAATAGCTTCATTGTAGGCAAGCCTTTCAAGATCGCTGTCAGACAGTCCAAAAGTTACCGGATCTCCTAAAGTTCCTGATGTGGTGCTGTAATCAACAATTTGGGTCTGTGGAATACAGAAAAAATCATCGTTATGCTGCTGAAGATCATTTTTGGAAGTTGTCGGGATTTTCTGAAGATCTTCCAGTGTCCGGATCTCCGCAGGATTGATGTGGTGTTCCCTGAACAGTTTCTGATAAAAAGGGGAATGGGTTTCAAGATAGGTGATAAGCTCCCGAAGCTTTTGCTCCTGGAACTTTTTTATTTCCTGAATGTCTGATTTCTCGATAGCCGGATGAAAGTCCAATGATTTTAATTTTGGACAAATTTATTAAATTGTAGAATGTATTCCGGTAAAATGAGCCTACGATTTTCAACTGTCAATCCTCAGATGGCCTTGCCGGCTGCCATTTATTCCATAAAAATCCGATAATAAAAAGGTTCTTTGTCCTGTATTATCTCTGAAAAGTAAAGGTTTGCGTATTGGTATTTCCGGCTGTGTTGGCTGTTGTCACTTTTAATGTATGCAATCCGGAACCTTTAGGGCATTGGTCATCAAAAACATATACAAAATCGTTCTTTACCCGGGCAAATCTAAGCCACTTCCCATCCAGTTCCGCACGGAATGAAACAATGTCTCCAACTTTTGTACTTCCTTTTAGCCTCAAAGATCCGCCGCTAATTAACACGCCATCCTTCCAGCCGGGAGAAACTGAAGGCAGGCTGTTATCCAGAACAAGTTTTGCGGTACCCAGTCTGTTAAACCGACCTTCTGCCCAGTCTCCGGTCCAGTTTCCTTTTACAGCTTTTGTATCGCTTCCATAATCCAAAAGGATGATCACTTTCTCTTTATCTTCCCCGTTTAGTTTTCGATTCGGTTTTATTTTCAGGGTATAATCATCATGAACCGGAATATATGGATTATGTAAAACAATAGCATTGGAAACTGAATTGGCTCCGGCATCCTGTTTTTCAGAGATTCTGAAGTTTACAGCATCATAAATCTCATTTTTCCCCAACCGGAGTTCTGCATTTTCTGATGTGATTGTTTTTTCCTGACCCGGCATCACAGTCTTATCTGTGGAAGAAACTTTGTCATTAACTTTACTTAACTGAACTTTTGTTGTCAAACGACCTGTATTTCCATTCACATCCTTCAGGATAATTTCAATATGGTGGATTTCTTCATCCTGAAGACTGATGATCCCCGATAAATCGGGAGAACTGTAATTCTGAAGCTTCATACCCGGAAGGGAAGACAGATGCTGTATTGCTGTTTTATCCCTGATGAATTTAGTGTAATCTATACAGCCATTCAGGTAACGGGTATCATCATAGCTTACTTTGTCGATAGAAAAACCATAGATCAGCTTTCCGTCCATCAGCAGTTCTGCCTGGTAAATCCCAAGATTAAAACCCTGATTGGCTTTATCTACGGCTTTGATTCCCAGACTTATCATTGGTGAATTAACCTTTATCACATCAGTAGTATAATTATTTCCTGATTTTTTAACCGCCACTCCATTAGCTCCCGGTTCATAGGTACTGAAGCGTCTGTCGTACCAGTACAGTCCGCTAATTATCGGAGCTACATGATCCGGAATATTAAATCCAAAGAGTAAAGGATTCAGGCATTCTTCTGTTTTGGTATCCCGTATTTCAAAGTGAAGATGCGGACCTGCCGAACCTCCTGTATTTCCGCTCAAAGCAATCAGTTGTCCTTTCTTGACAGGAAACTGCCCCGGCTGGAAAGTAATATCCTGTTCCCACGTTTCGTCTTTATACTGTCTTTCTTTAACGAATTCATCCAGCTTATCGAAATATTTATTTAAATGAGCATATACTGTCGTATATCCATTCGGATGGGTAATGTACACTGCGTTTCCGAAGCCGTAACGTTCCACTTTGATCCTGCTTACATAGCCATCCGCAGCGGCAACCACTGATAAATTTTCCTGACTGTTCGTTCTCAGATCCAGCCCCATGTGAAAATGATTGGTACGGACTGCACCAAAATTGGCGGCAAGCTGCATGGGAATATTCAGCGGATTCCTGAAAAAGTTTTGGGGATAATGATTCTGAGCTTGTGTGATAACGGTAATAATCAAACAAATAATAAACATTAGTTTGGAAAAGATTTTCATACGGCATTTGGTTTTTTAGGTCTACATTAAATATACGGGTATTCAAGCAATGATCATGCTATTTTATTGCCGCAAACCAAGCAGACTTTTATTTATCTCGCACATGAGCAGATGATTTCGTATAAATAAAAATTCCCAATTAAATAATATGCTGTATGTAAAGGATCTGTACCAGCTGCGGGGATTGGGTTTTGGCCAAAGCCAATGTTTTTTTTATTTTTCCAGCGGGCTAATAAAGCCTGCTTCCATTGAATAAAAGAGCTCCAGGCGACTTGTGATTAACAGCATTAAAACCCAATCATACACCATTCATCATTCACTTTTTGCCATTCTCTGCGTTTATATTTCTGAGATTGAACTTTTTAATAGAAATTACCTGCTGAAAACATATCTTATAAACCGACAAAATTCACTAAATTTGCAGACTTAATTAATCAACGATATTGAGATATTTACAATGAGCCAATTTAAAGAATACAAAAACCTCAACCTTATTGACGTAGCCGACAATGTAGCGGAATTTTGGAAACAGAATAAAACGTTCAGTAAAAGTGTTGAGATTCGCGAGGGCAATCCCGAGTTTGTTTTTTATGAAGGTCCGCCTTCAGCAAACGGTATGCCCGGAATTCACCACGTAATGGCCAGAGCATTAAAGGATATTTTCTGTCGTTTCCAGACGCAGAACGGGAAACAGGTTTTCCGTAAAGCGGGCTGGGATACACATGGACTTCCTGTGGAGCTGGGCGTAGAAAAGGAATTAGGAATTACCAAAGAAGATATTGGCAAAAAGATCTCTATTGAAGACTACAACAGGGCGTGCCGTGAAGCGGTCATGCGTTATACGGATGTCTGGAACGACCTTACCGAGAAAATCGGGTATTGGGTAGACCTTGAGGATCCGTATATCACCTACAAATCCAAGTATATGGAAACCGTATGGTGGCTGTTGAAGCAGTTATACGACAAAGAATTACTGTATAAAGGATATACCATCCAGCCTTATTCACCGAAAGCGGGAACAGGGCTTTCTTCCCATGAGCTGAACCAGCCGGGAACGTACCGTGATGTTTCTGACACTACGGTTGTGGCCCAGTTCAAAGCTAAAAAAGAATCTTCCGAATTATTCAGTGAGGTAGACGGTGATGTACATGTTCTGGCATGGACGACAACCCCATGGACGCTTCCTTCCAATACAGCCCTTGCCGTAGGAAGAGATATTGAATATGTTTTAGTAAAAACCTTCAACCAATATACTTTTGAACCGATAACGATTGTTTTATCAAGAGTTCTTCTTCCAAAGGTTTTCGGTAAAAAATATGCCGAAGGAACCAATGAGGATTTTACCAACTATACTCCGGAAAGCAAAGTAATTCCGTTTAAAGTTCTTAAGGAATTTACAGGGGAAAAACTCGCAGGAACACAGTACGAGCAGCTGATCCCCTGGTTTACGCCGAATGATACGCCTGAAAATGCTTTCAGAGTGATCTTAGGTGATTTCGTAACGACTGAAGACGGTACAGGTATCGTTCACATCGCGCCTACCTTTGGTGCGGATGATGCCAGAGTAGCGAAAGATGCAGGAATTCCTCCGATGCTGGTAAAAGATGAAAATGACAACCTGGTTCCGCTTGTGGATCTTCAGGGTAAATTCATCATAGGGGAAAATGTTCCTGAAGTATTTTCAGGGAAGTATATCAAGAACGAATATTACGATGAAGGTACTGCTCCTGAAAAATCATGGGACGTAGAACTTGCGATCCTTCTGAAGACAGAGAACAAGGCTTTCAAAGTAGAAAAATATGTCCATTCCTATCCGCACTGCTGGAGAACAGATAAGCCGGTATTGTATTATCCGCTGGATTCTTGGTTTGTGAAAATGACGGCTGTAAAAGACAGACTGGTAAACCTGAACAAAGAGATCAACTGGAAACCGAAAGCTACCGGTGAAGGACGTTTTGCCAACTGGCTGGAGAATGTAAACGACTGGAATTTATCCCGTTCAAGATATTGGGGAATTCCGTTGCCGATCTGGAGAACAGACGATCTGAAAGAAGAAAAGATCATCGGATCCGTGGAAGAACTGTACAATGAGATCGAAAAATCCATTGCAGCAGGCTTTATGAAGGAGAACCCGTTCAAAGGTTTTGTGATCGGAAATATGTCTGAACAGAATTATGCTTTGGTTGATCTGCATAAAAATGTGGTAGACAAAGTAGTTTTAGTATCGGAATCAGGAAAAGCGATGAAACGTGAAAGTGATCTGATCGACGTATGGTTCGATTCAGGATCCATGCCGTATGCGCAGCTTCACTATCCGTTTGAAAATAAAGAAATGATCGACGGACGTAAGGCGTTCCCTGCTGATTTTATCGCAGAGGGAGTTGACCAGACCCGTGGATGGTTCTATACGCTTCATGCGATCGGAACGGCTGTTTTTGATTCTGTTGCTTATAAAAACGTAATGAGTAACGGCCTTGTTCTGGATAAGAATGGGCAGAAAATGTCAAAACGTTTAGGAAACGCGGTAGATCCGTTTGAAACCCTTTCCGTATACGGTCCGGATGCTACAAGATGGTACATGATCTCCAATGCCAACCCGTGGGAAAACCTGAAGTTTGATATCGAAGGAATTGATGAGGTAAGAAGAAAATTCTTCGGGACCCTTTACAATACGTATTCATTCTTTGCTTTATACGCGAATGTTGACGGCTTCAACTATTCGGAAAAAGAAGTGGAAAACCGTCCGGAAATCGACCGTTGGATCCTTTCCGAGCTGAATCTTTTGATTAAAGAAGTAAAAGCATTCTACGAAGATTACGAACCTACAAGAGTAGCGAGAGCCATCAATACATTTGTTAACGATAATTTAAGTAACTGGTATGTAAGACTGTGCAGAAGACGCTTCTGGAAAGGAGATTATTCTGATGACAAGATCTCTGCTTACCAGACTTTATATACCTGCCTTGAGGTAGTGGCCAAATTATCCGCTCCTATTGCTCCGTTCTTTATGGATCAGCTGTATCAGGACTTAAATAAGGTAACCGGAAAAGAAAACTGTGAATCTGTTCACTTAACGGACTTCCCGGTTGCTGACGAAAGCTTAATCGATGAAGACCTGGTTGAAAAAACACACCTGGCTCAGACTATCACAAGCCTGGTACTGTCTATCAGACGTGCGGAAAGCCTGAAGGTAAGACAGCCGCTCCAGCGGGTTCTGATCCCTGTTCTGGATAAGAAAACGGAAGAGCAGATCCTGGCGGTGGCAGACCTGATCAAGCAGGAAGTCAACGTTAAAGAGTTACAGTTGATTAATGCTGAAGAAGCATCCCATTTAATTGTAAAACAGATAAAACCGAATTTCAAGGCGCTGGGTCCTAAACTGGGCAAAGACATGAAAACGGTAGGCGGAGAGATCACCAACTTTAGTGCAGAACAGATTTCCACTCTTGAAAAAGAAGGAAAAATTGATATTCAGGGATATGAAATTACGCCTGATGACGTAGAAATTTCAACAAAAGACATCCCGGGATGGACGGTTACTTCCGATGGAAAAATCACTGTGGCATTAGATTTGACGTTAACCGATGAGTTGAAATCTGAAGGAATCGCAAGGGAATTCATCAACAGAATCCAGAACCTGCGAAAAGATAAAGATTTTGAGCTGACAGACCGAATCCATATCTTCATTGAAGAACACTCACCTTTTATTGAAGATATTAAGAAAAATGAGGAATATATTTCATCTGAGGTCTTGTCAAGTAAAATAGAAATTGTATCTTCACTTTCAAATTTTAACGAAATCGAAATAGATGAGGTTAATTTTAAGATAAATGTCGAAAAAAATTAACAGGTAGTTATTGTATTTCAAATTCCATTTCATAATTTTATTAAAAAAGAGAAAAGAATATGTCAGACGAAAGAGTTAGATACAGCGATGCTGATTTACAGGAATTTAAAGCGATCATTAAAGAAAAAATAGAAAAAGCTGAAAAAGATCTTCAGCTGATCAGAGAAAGCTTCATCAATGACCAGAATAACGGTACTGATGATACTTCTCCTACTTTCAAAGCTTTTGAAGAAGGAGCGGAAACGCTGAGCAAAGAACAGAATTCTATTTTGGCAGGAAGACAGGAAAAATTCGTGCGTGATCTTAAGAATGCGTTAATCAGAATCGAAAACAAAACATACGGTGTGTGCAGGGTAACAGGAAAATTAATTCCAAAGGAAAGACTTCTGGCCGTTCCTCACGCTACGCTGAGCATTGAAGCGAAAAATATGCAGAAATAAGCCGTAAGGTTTGTAAAATAATATTGGGTTTATATGGTATTCAAGGATACTTTATAAACCTGATTTTTAATATATACCCATGAGCGAAGTTATTATTCTAGTCATTATCGTAGCCGCAGCCCTGCTGTTCTTCAACAGGGAATGGATCAGAAATAAGTTCTTTCCGGTTCAGCACAGAAACTACACCATTGATGACCGGTTTAATTCCGACAAACGCGACAGGGAGAAGGAGATCGACAGGCTTTTAAGCAAAATGGGCAAAAACGGAATCAATGACCTCTCTGCCAAAGACCGGAAAAGGCTTGACGAGCTCTCTAAAATGTAAAAATTAAAATAAGAAAATGGAATCTATCATTGTACATCCTAAAAACCCTATGGAGCTTAGCGCACTGAAAAGTGTTTTAAAGGAGATGAATATCAAATTTGAAAAGGCTCATGTTAAAAGTTCGTTCAACGGACAGAAAGTAATAAAAAAAGCGAGCGATCATAAAAATGTAAAAGATTCAAAACCGCCAAAACCTAAAGGACAGTAATGAAAAAGATCTTAGCGATAACATTTCTGGTGTTATTAATTGACCAGGCTTCAAAAATTTACATTAAAACGCATTTCAATCTGGATGACAGTATTTCTGTCTTACCTGGCTTTAAACTTACTTTCGTAGAAAATCCGGGAATGGCTTACGGTCTTCATTTCGGAGGGATCATCGGAAAATATTTCCTGGTTATCCTGAGGCTTTTCCTGATCGGAGGAATGGTATACATGTTCAAAAAATGGCTGAAAGAAGGAGCTTCCAATTATCTTTTAATACCTATGGCCATTATTTTTGCCGGAGCCATCGGAAATATTATCGACGGAATGTTCTATGGACTGATCTTCGACAGCGGAACGGTTTACGACCCAAGCATCGACCGGTGGATAGGATACGGTGGCGTTTCCAAATTCGTTCCTTTCGGCAACGGCTATTCTGCCTTCATGAAAGGATGTGTGGTAGATATGCTTCACTTCCCGCTGGTAGACTGGAATGTTCCTGAAAGTGTTCCCTTAATCGGAGGAAAGCATATTGAGTTCTTCAAATACATTTTCAACGTTGCCGATTCAGCGATTACCATAGGAGCAGCTTTGTTATTAATATTCAGAAAAAAAGCTTTCCCTAACGGTCTTGAATTTTAAAAGGAATTCCTGATGAAAACAACAATCAAAAATATGTTTAAAATTTTCCTGCTTCTTCTTGTGGCAGGAATTATTTTTACAGCCTGGGCCAATTACAGCATCAGACAGGAAAGCCGTGAATTTGTATCATACAGGATTGCAGATGTTCCAAAGACAAAAACCGCTCTCCTTCTGGGCACCGGAAAAACCCTGAGCAACGGAATGCCGAACGCTTATTTCTACAACCGCATTCAGGCTGCCGCAGACCTTTACAAAAGCGGCAGAATCCGGTACATCATCGTAAGCGGAGACAACGGTACCAAAGACTATAATGAACCGGAAGATATGCAGTATGCACTGATACAGAACGGAGTTCCGCAGGACAAAATATATATGGATCATGCAGGTTTCCGTACCCTGGATTCGGTGATCAGGGCAAAGGAAATCTTCGGACAGACCCAATTAGTCATCGTTTCACAGAAGTTCCATAATGAAAGGGCGGTTTTTTTAGCCCGCAAAAACGGAATGGAAGCCTTTGGGTATAATGCGCCCGATGTAAACAGATATGCAGGTTTAAAGACCAATCTGCGGGAATATTTAGCGAAAGCCAAAGTATATTGGGATCTTATTTTAGGAGTTGAACCAAAATTTGGAGGAGACAGGATTGAAATAAAATGATTTTAGTATTTTTAAGATCTATAACCATGCTATGAAAAAATCTTATTTTGGACTTTTTGTAACTTCCTTCCTGCTTCTTCTTTCCTGCGGAGGAAAAGATAAAGACACGGGATATACCGATATGCTTTTGGGAATCCCCCAATCCTCCATTGATTCCGTCCGGAAAGCGGAAGATCAGAAACCGGTATACCTGGAGAAACTTACCTTCGACATCGACTCTGCATCGTCCGTAGACTTAATGCTTCCGTTAGGCAATTATCTTAAAGAATATTCTTTTTCAAGCCCCAACATTATTCTTGAGGATCCGGAGCACCTTTCCCAGGTTGAGGATGAATCACTGTTACCATCAGGAATCAGTATCAGGAATAATTTTTCCGATGAAGATTCCGGGGAGGTACTTATGGTCGGGACCTCAGATAATCCTGATATTTACCCGGTTTCGGAGATTAAAAAATTCAATCCCGCGGAAAAAATTCTGCTGGAAGATAAAAATACCCTGATCTTCATTGATTCTTTCGGCCATAAAAAACTCTATTACAGGCAGTATGATACCGCCACAAAAAGATACTACCTCTATACCGCAGAAACCCCAAAGTATAATGATGAAAAACTTCAGTACGCTTCATTGTTTTCAGCTTATAAGAAAGCGAGAAACCTGCTTGCTTTTGATAAAGAAGCATCTCCTGAAAGCCTGAGCTGGGAAAAAATAAAGCCCGGACTTTCGGCGATTGAGCTGAAAAGCTATGACCGTTATTACACATCCCTTCAGAAAGAGCTGAAATATTTCCTGAAAGACAATGACAGCGCCAATATTGAAATGCCCCATCTGGACCTATACCTCTATCGTGATCAGAACCACAGCCAGAAAGGAATAGACCAGACAAAATTAATTGCTGACTCTGATTTTTCAGGAACTTTTGAGGAACTTCCTTTTGAAAACCGCCTTACTGACGGATATTTTAGAAAAAAATACAGGTATGATGACCAGCTTAAATTCATCAAAAGAATCAGCAGCAACAGTATTCTTGTAAGGGCAGAAGACTCGGAAACCTATACTTACAGCGGTCCTCCCGAATATTTCATCATCAGCTCAATAAAGACCGGTAAGGGTCAGTTTTACCTGATCAGTATGACCAATAAGGACGGCAACGACATTATTGCCCTTATGAACGATTACTTCAGTAAACATCTAAAAATCTAATTCACCATGAAACCTATATCTGTTTTCTTATTATGTTCTCTGATGCTGTTCTCCTGCAGTCCTGTGGGAGAGAAAATATCCGGTGAAAATCCGGCAGATCCTAAATTAGTCAATACGGAAGATCATCTGGATCTGAAAAAAGGCGATGTACTTGTGGTCTGGGGGAAACTGGATGCTTCCTTTATCACCAACGGGATCGTTCCTTCTTTCGACCTCATCTATAACCTCAGCCTTGACGGAAATACGGTGAGCAATGCCACCCTGCCGATGTTTTCAGGTTCGGAAAAGAGGATCAATTCCGATTATTCGGTACAGGAAGAAGAGAAAGAAGACAGACAGGAATCTCCAACGGACAGCACTGAAATCAGTGAAGAAAAATCTGTGAAGGCCTCCTGGGAATTTGAACAGGAAATTACCCGTATTCCTATTGAAAAAGATGGCAAATATACTTTCGACTATAAAATAAAGCCTAAAGACAGTGACGGAGAAAGCATGTTCAATAAGACCTCAATCATCCTGAGAAAAAATTAATAATGAATTCTGCCTTTGCATTTGAATGCTGCGCTTATATCCGGAATCATTTTAAACCATTAAGCCGGCTTAACTTCAGCTTGGGATAAAAATACCTGATTCAAGGCAGTTGAAAGCTGAAAGAAGAAAGTCTTCATGCGAAATCCTGCTTAAAAAAAAATGATTTTTTCCTTAGCTCATCTTAAAACTTAAAGACCTTAATGTTTCCAACAGAACGGAAACCTACTTTAAGCTTTTATTTTTTTGTCATTGAGCGTCTGGTAGGCAATGTAATAAATTCCGTAAAAGACAATCACAGTAAGGACCAGGGTAATGGAAGCCGTATTTTTAAGGAAGTCCATCACATAGTCTTTAAAAATAAACTCCTGTGCATAAAGTTCGTTGTAGAAAGGATATACTTTTATAGCTGTTACGATCAGTGCCAAAACTAAAGGGAAAACCCAGGTGAATTTTTTGATGTATGCCACGGTAATGAAAGCGGCAATATAAATAATGCACGACAGAATATCATCCGTTTTTCCGGCCATGATTCCTTTTCTAAACTGAAACAACAAAAGCAATACGATAACGGCAAGGTGTATTTTCTTTGCTTTACCGACATGGGCAGGAGCCAGAAATTTAATTTTGTCATCAAACCGGATCATCAGAAGCGAAATAATGTTGATCACCGGAATCCAGACCGAAGCACCCGCAGCTCCGTAATATTTATTTTTCAGAATACTTCTTTCTTTTAAGAATTGTCCCGTAAACCTGGAACTGATGATGAAAAGTACAACCAGAACGATCGTGCTGATCCACCCGAACATATTCATATTCTTGCCGAGGAAATCCAGTTCCAGCTTAAATGCGCTTTCAAGAAGGGCAAAAAAGACAAATATCACACAGGTGATCATGATGAAAGATGTGATCCAGAAATAACGGCCTGCATATTCCAGGGCATTTTTAGAAAAAGTATAGATATTCTCCCCTCTCACGATACATCCCGTTAAAAATAAAAATGATCCCAGATAAGCTGTACTTTTGATACTGCTGAGGAAATAGTAGATGAAAGTGACGATAAATTCTGTTGATTTTGAATTATAGGAAGCAGAACCGATCAGGTTTTCTATAAATCCTAAATCCGAATGATATAGTGAAAACAAAGCTAAATTCAGCACAAAAAGTTTCACCATAATGTATTTACTGCCGGTCTTTTCTTCTGCCTGATATCTTTTGGCGATCACCCAGACTACAATAAGCTGCAGGATAAGATAGGTCCATTTTCTCAGGGTAACAGAGTTGATCTTTTGCTCAAACGGAATATAATAATCCACCATATCACGGATATCCTTCATAAAAAAGCAGAACATCAGCAGAAACGGAAGACTGATCAGTACGGATTTCCACCGCTTATTCACTATAAAATACCATAGAAAAAACAATGCGTTAACTGCATAAGACAGATTATCCAGAATTTTAGAGAAGGTATTCGGCTGTTCAGGATCAAAATACCGGGTCACAAAATCCGTAACCAGACAGATAAGAAATAAGATCCAGAGACTTTTAAGAGCTTTGAAAAGCTTTGATGAAAGGAAATGGTTATTTTCCATATAAAATGGTGTTTTTACAAATATAATCTAAAAATCCTATACAGAGGTTTCTAAAAATATCAGGGTTCAAAAAGAATTTGCCTGCCACTTCAATCTTTAGTATTTTTGCTTTTTATTTTTTAATCAGATAATTTAAAACAAATGTCAAGAATTCTTACCGGCATTCAAGCCACCGGAACCCCCCATCTTGGAAATCTGCTTGGGGCGATTATTCCTGCTATTGAACTTTCCAAGCAGGAAGGAAATGAATCATTTTTATTTATTGCGAATCTTCACACCCTTACCCAGATTAAGGATGCGCAGACGTTAAGACAGAATACCTACGAAATTGCTGCGGCTTGGCTTGCTTGTGGGCTGGACACCGAAAAAACATTCTTTTACAGACAGAGTGACATCCCTGAAACCTGTGAACTATCTTGGCATTTATCATGTTTTTTCCCTTACCAAAGATTAACACTGGCACATTCATTCAAGGATAAAGCAGACCGTCTTCAGGACGTGAATGCGGGTTTATTTACCTACCCGATCCTGATGGCAGCAGATATTTTACTGTATGATGCAGAGATCGTTCCCGTAGGAAAAGACCAGCTTCAGCATCTGGAATTTGCAAGAGATGTGGCCGCCAGATTCAACAACCAGATGGGAGAAATTCTTGTTCTTCCACAATCTGAACTTCAGGAAGACACGAAATATGTTCCCGGAACGGATGGCCAGAAGATGTCTAAATCCAGAGGAAACATCATCAATATCTTCCTTCCTGAAAAGGAACTGAAAAAACAGGTCATGAGCATTGAAACGGATTCCAAAGCCCTGGAAGAACCTAAGGATCCTGAAACCGACAAAGTTTTTGCGATCTATCAGCTGATTGCCACTCCTGAACAGACGGAGGAATTAAGAGCCAGGTATCTTGCCGGAAATTTCGGATACGGACATGCTAAAAAAGAGCTGCTGGATCTTATTATGGTGCGTTTTGCCAAAGAAAGGGAAACGTTCAATTATTATATGAACAACCTTGATGAACTGGAAGCAAAATTACAGCAGGGTGCCGAAAAAACAAGACCGGTTGCCCTGGAAACCCTGAAAAGAGTAAGAACAAGCTTAGGATTTTAATGCTAAGTTTCATCCATAAGAAAACGGCTGTCCGGTTTTGGGACAGCCGTTATTTTTTGCTGAAAAATCAATACTGAATTATAGCTTTTGTAAGAATGAAGGAATGCATGCCCTCTTCAAACCGATAAATAATATCCCAACCGGGGTATTGCCGGATGATTGTTCTGATAATCGACAGCCCAAGTCCGGTAGAGCTGTGATCTGATCCCTGTTTATAGAAACGGGTAAAAATCCTTGAAGAATCCAGAGGTTCTGAAACTCCGGTATTCCGGAAGGTCAGTCTGTTATCCTCCACGATAATCTCTACGGTTCCCTCCTGATGGGTGTATTTCACTGCATTTTTAAGCAGATTGGAAAGCAGAATTTCCGCAAGATCAGGATTGAAATCGGCGATAAAGTAGCCTTTTTCCTCTATATTTACCTTAATTTTTTTAAAATCAGTAAAATCTTCGTAGCTCTTTACCAGACCGGAGATCTTTTCATTAAAATCCAGTTTCGAGGTTTGGCTGAACTGGCTGTTTTCAATTTTGGAAAGCATCAGCAGCGATTTATTCAGTCCGGCCATCCTCCTAAGATCGCTTTTTACTTCTGTAAGCAAAAGAAGACTGTTTTTGTCAGGATTTTCATTCTGAATGGCCAGATCAATCTTGTTGATTACAATCGCCAGCGGAGTCTGAAGTTCGTGTGATGCATTTTCGATGAACTGTTTCTGCTGATGAAATACCAGCTCATTCCGCTCAATCATTCCGTTGATCTCTACATTCAGCTCTTCAAACTCTGTTATTGAATAATCCCGGATCTCCTGAACGGCAGAGCTCCCGAACTGATATTTTTTAAGCTTTTCCAGAATGGCATAAAACGGACGCATCGCTTTATTGAGCAGATAACCGTTGACCACTACAATACTGATAACAAGAAGAATATACAGCACAATCAAAGCTGTTGTAAGATCATACACCAGCTCATCCTGTTCTACGGTAGATGTCCGTATTTCCAGGCGCTGTTTTTTCCCGAACTGATCGATAAAATCCGTTTCAAGGACTCTGTAAGGCTGGTCTTTATCGTCATACTCCATGTAAAACATCTTGTTGTAGAGCCTGTTTTTCTCCCTGTATTCCGTTTCTGTAATGGGTCTGATCTTAAATTCATTAAATCCGAAATCTTTGCTGTCCAGCAGTTTCGGATCAAGGTAAACCGCTTTAATGATCTGTATTTTCCGGTCTTTAAGCCCATCATCCACATTATCGTAAACCTCATCCAGAATATAGGCATAAAAAAGCCCGGCCCAGACTGCAATAATGAGCAGAAGGATAACAATCAGGTATTTTATGGTATAATATTTTAACGAAACTTTCATCAGACAAATTTATAGCCTATCCCGTAAACAGCCTGAAAATCGGCTTCCGCGTGGAGTGTTTTCAGTTTTTTGCGGAGATTCTTAATCTGTGAATAAATAAAATCCAGACTGTCTGCCTGATCGATGTAATCGCCCCATATCGCTTCTGCCAGAGTGGTTTTCTGAAGTGTTTTTTCCGGCTGAATGACAAAATAATACAGCAGATCATATTCTTTCCTGTTCAGAACCAGTTCCTCACCGCCTACTTTTACAATTCTGTTCTCGGGATCAATGGAAATATTCTTATATACGATTGTATTTTCTCCATCCTGATTTTTTCTCCGGATCACAGACCTTATTCTCGCCATCAGTTCTGCCAGGTGAAACGGCTTGGCCAGATAATCATCCGCACCTATTTCCAGCCCGGCTACTTTATCGTCCACAGAATCTTTGGCTGATAAAATAATTACAGGATCTTTTTTATGCATTTTTTTGATCTCTCTCAGCAGCTCAATACCGTTTCCGTCCGGCAGCATAATATCCAGAAGAATGCAGTCATATTCATAGGAGATGATCTTGTCCAGTCCGGAGCTGTAATCCGGAGCATATTCCACAATAAAGTGTTCTGCCTCCAGAAAGCTCTGTACGGTTTCTCTCAGCTCCGGTTCGTCTTCAATAATTAAAATCTTCATACAGCGGTCATTTATCTGCAGCCACCGGCAGGGTTCAACATTAAATTCTATCAAATATATAAAATTATAACCTCCGTTGTGGAGGCTATAACTGATCTGTTCTTTAAAAATGAGTTTTTATATGTCTTCCGTCTGCATCAAAAATGAAGCAGAGGCCATTCATCAGGCTTATTTTATAAGCATTGAACCCTTTTTCAACAGAGACTACAATGCTGCACGGATAATGTCTTGTTAAAAAAGACACGATCGTTTTTCTAATTCTCCCGGAAGAGGTATTTTCTGCTTTTCCTCGGATTATATTCCAGTTTACCATAATATCAGGATTTAAGGTGTTATCAATAAATTATATTAGTCGTCAATTTTTCTGAAGTTTCCGTTTTTGTCGAACTCCAGGTCCAGGCCATTCGAAAGCTCGGCCTTGTAAGACCATCTTTCTTTCTCGATTTTTACGATATATGTATTCGGGAAGTTTTTGGATGCATAATTCCTGATGGAAACGGGGATGAATCCGTAAGGCAGCTTCTGATGCTTTCCGTCTACTTCTTTCCAGTTTCCGCTGCTGTCAAATTCCACCTTCATTCCGTTACCCAGGTATACTTTGTATTCGTCAACTCCGTAGATGGCTCTGTCTTCAACAGCTGAACCCACAGCAATCCCTTTGAAATTGGCAGCAAGAAAATTCTTTGCTGTTTTAGGAAGCTGGCCGGCATTAATAGCTCTGTCCTGGGCGAATATAAAACCACTTGTCATCATAAAGATCAAAATAAATGCTCCGGTAATTTTTCTTACATTTTTCATAATTCTATATTTTCTGTTGTTATTCTGAAGCAAAGTTCAGAATCAATTTGGGAAAGAATTGGGAAACGAAAAAAATGGATGAAAAAATAAGAATATAGATATTGGTTATGATCAATGTACTTCTTCCGCGCAAAGCTGATGATTGACATTGTTGATTTCAGGAAACAAAGAGGAATCAACTCCGTTGATTTGATGAAGTGGATATATTAACCAATTAAAAAATCGGGTGATATATGAGAGAATTTTTCGCTCGCAGATCGGGCGGATAACGCAGGTCTTTTACTTTCTGCGTATTATTTTGCTTTAAAACGTTATAGGTTTTTGAAACCTATAACGTTTATATTAGTACAACCATCTGCTGATCTGTAAGAGATAAAAATAACCTCACAAATCAACAGATCATTCTATGTTAAAAGTTATTACAGATATTCTTTAATCTGTTGAAGATGGGTAATGGCTTTCAGGCCATCCCTCTGCCTATCTTCCTTATAAACATTGAAGAATATGGCATCCATCCCGAAGTCTGTGGCTCCCATAGCATCGGCAATCCAGTCGTCACCAATGAGGATACTTTCTTCTTTTTTCGCATCAGAAAGCCCTAAGGAATATTCGAAAATCTTAGGATCAGGTTTTCTTACTCCTATGGCATCGGCACTGGTAATGGTTCTGAAATAGGGAGCTATTCCCGACAGGGTACATTTTCTTTCGGTTACTTCCTGGAAGCCGTTGGAAATAATATGCAGCGTGTAATTCTTTGCCTTCAGATATTCCAATACATCCCGGGCTCCTTCCACCAGTTCATTATACCCTACAATATTGTCGAGAAAGTTTTCTTCAAAATAAAGAGCGAGTTCTTTATTCTCAACTCCAAAATGCAGGAAGGTATCATAAAAGCGGTGTTCTCTCAGGTATTCCTTACCAATAATCCCGTCTCTGATCTTTTCCCAGAGTTCTTCATTGATATCATGGTATACAGCATGAAACTCTTCAAAGTCAATATGATACTTCAGAGAGATTTGCTGTGCTTCGAAAAGGTCTTTAATCGTAAGATAGGCATTTCTGCGGTGATCCCACAGTGTATTGTCGAGATCAAAATAAACGTGCTGCATTTTCATACAGCACAAAGTTAATTTTAATTTTTGGAAATCGGATAATTCCTGGCCCTGGTTTTTACTACCTCAAGGCTTTTGGAATAGCTGAGCAAAAAATCAATTGTTTGTTTCTTAGGTTTCAAAGTTTTCACTTTTAAGGAATCATTTTTTTTCATAGGCGAAGTATGTTTTCCTTTAAACGTGAAAATTTTAAAAATATTATCCTATCGTGTCAATACAATATTATTTTCGTCCATGATTTTTCTCAGGTTAATCAGTGCATACCGCACTCTGCCCAGGGTGGTATTGATACTCATATTGGTATGATCGGCGATTTCTTTGAAGCTTAATCCGTCAAAAAATCTCAGTTTAATAACTTCCTGCTGGTTCTGAGGCAGAAACTGAAGCATTTTTAACAGGTCTTCCTGAATCTGAAGCGTCACCAGGTGATCTTCAATATTTTCCGAGGGTTCTCTGATCAGGTCAAAAATAGAATACTCGTCGGTTTCAAAAGTAGTTTCTGAAACTTTAACGTTTTTGGCTTTCACTCTGAAATGATCAATAATAAGGTTGTGCGCGATCCTCTTTGCCCAAAGAATAAATTTTCCTTCTTCGTTGTAACGCCCTTCTTTCAACATCACAATAATTTTTATGAATGTATCCTGAAAGACATCATTGGCCAGATCTTCATCATTAATTTTGTAAAAAATGAATGTAAACAGTTCTCTCTGATGACGATGGATAAGGGTTGATAAGGCCTCCTCGTCTCCTTTCTGATAAAGGGAAATTAGTAAGCTGTCCGATTTTGATTTCATAACTCTTCTCAATAATAAAATATTTGCAGACCAGCAATCCTCCAGATATTTCATCTGGTCCTAGCTGTAAATACAAAACAGTTTTTCAGAGTAAAGTAAAATCAATAGGCGGTACAATTATTATATGGTGTAAATATAATAATTTTTTAATAACTGTTAACCTATTATTAAATTTTTACAAAAGAATTTAAAAAAAATCATTTAAACATGTCATGAAGGAAGACAGTAGGGATATTTAATGTAAAATTAATATTTAAACCCTTCATCTCTTTTCCGTTTAATCTGGCATTTCCTACCGGAAAAGCATACCCTCCGGTAAGATCCAGTATCCCGAAAAGCGTCATCCCGATTTTAGGGGCAATATATTTATTGGTTCCCTCTGCTCCTACCAGAAAATAATAAGAATGATAAAAATCTACATTCTTTTCGAAGTTAAGAAGAACATCGGCCTGGAGTTTGGGCATTATGGCAAATTTTGAATCGGCAGACCCCATCATGGCAGATCCGCCCAGCCTGTAAATTACATCATCATTCTTCAGGAAAAGCAGTTTTCCGCCCACTTCTCCAAAACTCTGATTCTGGTATGTATATCCTACGCTGATCATTTTATGCATGGTGTATTGCGCTTTAGCTGTCATACTAAGGAAAAACACGGAAAATAAGGTAACTGCTGTTCTAAAACTCATCATCTTTAATCTATTTAGGGTGTAAAATTAAAAAAAACTGCCTTATCCTGAGATAAAGCAGTCCTGTTTATTCTGATGGAGAGAAAATTAAATTCCGAAAGTGGCTTTAATTTCGTCTACTTTGTCAAGTTTTTCCCATGTAAAGAACTCCAGATCCTTGAGGGTAAGTTCATTTTTCTGTCCTTTGTTGAACGTTTTGTCAGCTATATAGTGCTCTTTCCCCATATGTCCGTAAGAAGCTGTTTCCTGGTAAATCGGGTTTCTTAATTTCAGATGCTGTTCGATAGCGTAAGGCCTTAAATCAAAGATGGAAGATACTTTTTTAGCGATATCCCCATCGTGAAGATCCACTTTGGCTGTTCCGTAAGTATTGATATATAAACCACAAGGTTCAGCGACTCCGATTGCATAAGAAACCTGTACCAGAACTTCATCAGCAACTCCCGCCGCTACAAGGTTTTTGGCAATGTGTCTTGTTGCATACGCTGCACTGCGGTCTACTTTTGACGGATCTTTTCCTGAGAAAGCTCCACCTCCGTGCGCTCCTTTACCTCCGTAGGTATCTACAATGATCTTTCTTCCTGTAAGACCTGTATCTCCGTGGGGACCACCGATTACAAATTTCCCTGTCGGGTTGATGTGATATTTGATCCCGTCATTGAATAAAGCTTTAATATCATCAGGCTGCTGTGCTACCACTCTTGGAATAAGGATATTCCTGATATCTTCACGGATTTTGTTCAGCATTTCCTCCTCTGTTCCGAAATCATCATGCTGGGTAGAAACTACGATAGAATCAATTCTTACCGGCTTGTGGTCATCAGAATACTCAATCGTTACCTGGCTTTTTGCATCAGGACGTAGGTAGGTAATCTCTTTATTTTCTCTTCGGATTGCGGAAAGTTCTTTAAGAATGGTGTGCGCAAGATCTAACGCAAGCGGCATATAGTTGGCAGTTTCGTTGGTAGCATATCCGAACATCATTCCCTGGTCTCCTGCTCCCTGAGCATTTGCTTTAGCATCAAAAGATTCATCCGCTACCGCTCTGTCAACTCCCTTATTAATATCCGGAGACTGTTCGTGAATGGCAGAAATAACTCCGCACGAATCTCCGTTAAACATATATTCTCCTTTCGTATACCCTATTCCGTTGATTACTTCTCTTGCAATAGTCTGCACATCAAGATAGGCATCAGATTTTACTTCTCCGGCCAGCACAACCTGTCCGGTTGTTACCAGTGTTTCACAGGCCACCTTAGAGTTTTTGTCATAAGCCAGAAAATGATCGATTAATGCATCGGAAATCTGATCGGCAATTTTATCCGGGTGTCCTTCTGAAACTGATTCAGACGTAAATAAATAAGACATATTATTCTTTGTTTTTTAGATTAAAAAAATAGAGGAAGAAAATTAAGAATAAATTGCCCGGGAAAAGAAATACTGTTTTAGCATTTTTTTATAGAGGTTGCAATCAGGTCAAATTTTTCCTCGTTCATAAACGTGTGCAAATTTAAGTACTATTTTCTTAATACTCAAAATTTTTGTTTATTAATTATATTTTTCTTGAAATTAATGACTTATATCATTTTAAGCTCTTCGCTTACTGCGGCTTGATGCTCACAAATTCTTTAGGACTTTCGTGATAGTTCAGTTTAAGTTCCAGAGAATTTTTAATAGAGTGTGATAATTCGTCTATGATCTTCTGCTTGAAGGTAGGCTTATAATAAATAATGCTGATCTCCCTGTATGGGAAAGGTTTTTTGAACCTGAACACATTTTTCTTCTGTTCTTCGGAAAGCTGGCTCAATGCCAATTCAGGCAGAATACTGATTCCTCCCACTTTGTCTACCATATGCACCAGAGTCTGAATGTTGGATGCCAGGAAATCTAAATTTTTAGGCTTCAGAGTATTTTCTTTCAGGTGGCAGATATTTTCAAACTGGTTTCTCAGACAGTTTCCTTCTTCCAGAAGCCATACTTTTTCCACATTCAGTTCTTCAGGAATAATGTATGAATTCTTTTTATTGGCTTCCGTGTTGGAACTGTATATCATCAGCTCTTCATTGAACAGGAAATCCTGGTAAAACTCATCTGCGGTATCATAAGGAGTAGAGATAATTCCTGCATCCAGTTCACCTGCTTTGAGCGCTTTGATAATATTATCCGTAGTCATTTCCTTTACATTCATCTGGATTTTCGGATTCTGTTCCAGGAATTTAAAAATTTCAGTGGGCAGGATGAAAGAAGAAACGGTAGGAATGATTCCCAGATTGATGGTACCGCCCAGAATATTATTTAAAAGATTGGCTTTATTTTTCAGTTCATTGACAGATTCTATTATTACCTTTGCCTGATCAATGATCTGAAGGCCAACATCCGTGGTACGGATCGGGTGCGTGGTTCTGTCGAAAACTTTCACATCCAGTTCATCCTCAAATTTTTGTATCATTGCACTTAGGGTAGGCTGTGTAATGAAGCATGCCTGAGCCGCTTTACCAAAATGTTTATACTTATCTACTGCGATAAGATACTCCAATTGCTGAATGTTCATCTGATTAATATTATCTATTACAAAGATATGATGTTTTTGCTATCAGCAATCAAAAATTCAAGTAAATTTGATATTTAATACGTCTGTATATAACAGCATACAAGGGAAAACAATCATACAAATCATAACTATATGGATTCTAAAAAATTAACGCTGAGCAACGGCGCTCCTTATTTTGAACATCAGGACTCCCAGACCGTAGGTCCGAGAGGTCCGGTACTCCTTCAGGATTTTATCCTTCAGGAAAATCTTGCACATTTCGTTAGAGAAAGAATCCCTGAAAGGATTGTACATGCCAAAGGGAGCGGAGCATACGGAACATTTACCGTGACCCATGATATCAGCCGGTACACCAGAGCCAAATTATTTTCAAAAGCAGGAAATTCGTGCAGAATGTTTGCCCGGTTCTCTACTGTGGGAGGCGAAAAAGGAAGTGCAGATACCGCAAGAGATCCGAGAGGATTTGCTTTAAAATTTTATACTGAGGACGGAAACTGGGACCTTGTAGGCAACAATACCCCAGTGTTTTTTATCAAAGATGCCAAAAAATTCCCGGACTTTATCCACACTCAGAAAAGAGTACCGAAAACCAATCTGAAAAGCGCTACGATGATGTGGGATTTCTGGAGTCTTAACCCTGAATCCCTTCACCAGGTCCTTATTCTGATGTCTGACAGAGGAACTCCTTATGGTTACAGACATATGCACGGATTCGGGTCTCATACTTTTTCCATGATCAACAGTCAGAATGAAAGAGTATGGGTAAAATTCCACTTTAAAACCAAACAGGGAATCAAAAACTTCACGGATGCAGATGCTGTAAAGATGGCAGGAGAAAATCCTGATTTCGCTCAGGAAGATCTCTGCAGTGCAATTGAAAACGGAGATTTTCCTAAATGGACAATGTATATTCAGGTAATGACAGAGGAACAGGCCAGAGATTTCAGATGGAACCCTTTTGATGTTACCAAAGTATGGTCTCATGACGATTTCCCGTTAATTGAAGTGGGAGAAATGGAGCTGAATGAAGTGCCTGTCAACTATTTCGCCCATGTGGAACAGTCCGCTTTCTCACCGAGCAGCCTGATTGACGGAATCAGCTTTTCACCGGATAAAATGCTTCAGGGAAGATTATTCTCCTATCCGGATGCCCACAGATACAGAGTGGGGGTAAATGCCCACCAGCTGGAAGTGAACCGCTGCCCTTTTGCTGTTAACAATTACCAACGTGATGGATTTATGGCAGATTCAAGCCACTATCAGGATAAACCGAATTATTACCCGAACAGCTTTGATGACATCAAACCTGATCCTGCCTACAAAGGCTATGAGTATGAACTGGATAGCGCTCATGTAGCCTACTACAACCGAAATGAAAACGATGACGATCACTATACCCAGCCTGGACTTTTATATACAAAAGCAATGACTGCTGAAGACAGGGAACACCTGATCAGTAATATTGTGGGAAGTATGAAGAGCATCAGCGGGCCTAAGAGAGATGAAATTATCAACCGCCAGTTATGTCACTTTTTCAGGACAAATATAGAGCTTGGCATGAAAGTGGCATCACAGCTGAACATCAACATTGATGCAAATATGATGAATCACTCAAAATAAGTATTTTGAAAGATAAATCAATTAAAAGGAAAAAAAACTAACATTTTTTCCTTTTTTTTATAAAAAATTCATAATTTGCAGAAAATAATATTTCAAAGTGGAAAATGAGTTACGATAATATATTATTAGAAAAAGAGGACAAACTAGCTGTTATCACCATAAACAGACCTGAAAGTTTAAACGCTTTAAATGCAAAAACGATTCAGGAAATCAGTTCTGCAATGGATGAACTTAACGCAGACAATACCTGCAGAGTGATTATTCTGACAGGAAGCGGAGAGAAATCATTTGTTGCCGGGGCAGATATTAAAGAATTCAGTGATTTTGGACAGGAAAAAGCCGAGGAACTGGCCAGAAACGGGCAAAACACCCTGTTCAACAAAATTGAAAACCTATCTAAACCTGTAATTGCTGCCGTAAACGGTTTTGCATTAGGGGGAGGTTTAGAGCTTGCTATGGCATGCCATATCAGATATGCATCGGAAAATGCCAGACTCGGACTTCCTGAAGTAACCTTAGGACTTATTCCCGGTTATGGAGGAACTCAAAGGCTTCCGAAGCTTGTAGGAAAAGGTATTGCCAACGAAATGATCTTCTCAGCCAAAATGATCCCGGCGCAGAAAGCAAAAGAGATCGGACTGGTAAATGAAGTATACCCTATTGAAGATTTATTAACCAAAACAAAAGAATTAGCAGGAACCATTGCCACCAACTCACCAATGGCAATTTCCAAGGCCATACAGGCCGTAAACTTATCTGACACGGATAAAGGCTTTGAAACAGAGATCCAATCTTTCGGAAAGCTTTTTGATATGGCAGATAAGAAAGAAGGAGTGACCGCTTTCCTTGAGAAAAGAAAGCCCAACTTCTAAAGATTTTTAATCCAAATTATTTCGAAAAAACTAATGCTGCGGTATGAATAAGTTTGACAAAGCTTATCTAAAAATGGCCCAGGAATGGGCAAAACTATCCTACTGTAAGAGAAAACAGGTAGGAGCTCTTATCGTAAAAGATAGGATGATTATTTCAGATGGTTACAACGGAACTCCTTCGGGGTTCGAAAACTGCTGTGAAGATGAAGAGGGAAAAACACACTGGTATGTACTTCATGCAGAAGCCAATGCCATATTAAAACTGGCCGCTTCCACTCAGTCTGCTCATGGTGCGACGTTATATTTAACACTTTCGCCGTGCAAAGAATGCAGCAAACTGATCCTGCAGGCAGGAATTACAAGACTGGTGTATATTAATGAGTATTCGGATGACGACGGAATATCGTTCCTGAGAAACCATAACATTGAAATAGAACAAATATCGGACTGTGAACTAAAAAAATAAGCACAAATGACTTGGGATGAAAAGATCAAAGATTTTGAAATATTTCTTCGTTTCGAAAGAAATTTTTCAGAAAACACTCTCGATGCCTATATTCGAGACATTAAAAAATTAAAAGATTACGCCGTAGAAGATCTGGCAAACGTCGGCCCGGACACTATAGGCTACGAAAATTTACAGGAGTATATTTTCAATCTTTCCAAACAGAAATTCAGTGAAAGGTCTCAAGCCAGGTGGATCTCTTCTATAAAAGCCTTCTTTAAGTTTCTACTTGAAGACGAGTTCAGAGAAGATAATCCTGCGGCACTTCTTGAAGGTCCTAAACTGGGGTTGTATTTACCGGATACCTTAAGCCTGCAGGATATCAATAAGATTATTGCGGCCATTGAGGTAAATACAGAACTGGGAAAGAGAAATCACTGCATTATAGAGGTCCTTTATGGATGCGGGCTCCGTGTATCCGAGCTGATCGATCTTAAAATATCGAATATCAATTTCAAAGAACAGTACATCAAAGTAAACGGAAAAGGAAACAAAACGCGTTTTGTTCCTCTGGCCGATTATACTGCTGAACTTCTGGAAACCTACATTAAAGAGGTACGCTCAAAAAGTAAAATCAACAAAAAGTATGAGGACACGCTGTTTCTGAACAGCCGCGGAACATCCATGTCCAGGGTGATCGTATTTCTGATCATCAAGGAACTTACGGATAAGGCCGGGGTAAGTAAGAAAATATCTCCGCATACCTTCAGACATTCTTTTGCAACACACCTGCTTCAGAATGGTGCAGACCTCCGTTATATCCAGGAAATGCTGGGACATTCAAGCATTACCACCACGGAAATCTACACGCACCTGAAAACGGAAGAACTGCGGGATGTTATCCTGAGCTACCACCCGAGAAATATTAATATTACTCAGTAAAATGAGGGTCCATCTGCTCTTTGAAAAAACAATTATAATCAGATGAAATTATTGAAATACTGCCCAAGCTGTGGCAGAGAAACACTGCATTGGGACGGCGAAAAAAAATGGAGCTGTCCCGAATGTGGTTTTACGCTTTACAACAATGTTGCCGGTGCCGTAGCCGTTGTTATCCGGTGTGGTGATGAAGTTTATCTTACCCGGAGAAACCGGGATCCTAAAAAAGGAAAACTCGATCTGGCCGGAGGTTTTGTAGACCCCGGAGAAAGTGCGGAAGAAACCTGCAGAAGAGAACTTTTTGAAGAGCTTCAGCTTGATGTGGATATTTCAAATTTAAAGTATATCACCAGCCTTCCCAACATTTATCAGTACAAAGAAATTGATTATAATACAATTGATCTCTTTTATGAATACACCGTTGCAGAGAAGTTTGAAGTTAATCTTGAACTGTCGGAAATTTCAGAAGCAATCTGGATTCCGCTGGATCAGCTGGATCCTGTTGATATTGCTTTCGATTCTCAGAAGAGGTTTTTTGAAAGCTATTTAAAGAAGTAAATTATATTATATCCTCCCGTAGATTTTACAGGTCCCGCAGAGCAGTCTGTTGGATTCATAAAATCTGCGGGAGTTTTTTATGGTAAAAATCTTCCGGAGAAGTCTTTGGAAAAACCGGCAGTAATCAGTAACTTTTTGATTTCAGCATTTCTTCAAAATAGCTGATGAGCAGTGCCCTTTCTGCTTCTGAAAGATTGGCCTCTTTATGGTAGACAATATAGCCCGGCATAGGCATTGTTTTGGCCTGAACAGTCTGGATAGACTTACTGAGCATATTTTGTTTCAGATCTTTGTTATACGTTCCCCAGACAGAAAAATTAAGATGTTCCCTACCTTCATTGATATGGCTTTTTACCGACCACGAAACGGGAGCAATATAAGCATACTTAGGATAAACCGTTTCATTGGAATGACAGTCGTAACAGGCTCCTTTTATTAATGTCCTGACTTTTTCCGGGGTCTTATTTACATCTGCGAAATTTACCGCAGCATCTACCGGCTTATTAACCTTATCTACCGGAATAAACTGAATCATGGCAAAAACAACCAAAGTCCAGAATATGACTTTCTTTACCGTTTTCATTGTTTTATTTTACAGGAGTCAGGACTGCGGTTTCAGACTTCAGTTCTTTATTCACTTCTTTGCGGACCGTTTTTTCAGGTGTTTTTTCTGAAGGAGGTGAAGCAGTCTGCACAGGAGTGGCTCCTTTCGGATTATCCAGTGTTCTGGTGTCTTTAAGATCCCATTCTTCACGGGTTTCCCATAAGCCCCTTACGATGGCCTTTTTATAGAAAATATAAGAATCTTCAGCGAAAGTTTCCGTTTCGAAATCTGCTTCATCCCAGTATTTATTTCCGTTATTATCTACCAGTATCCTTACAATATACTCATCAGGTTTCAGGATATCGAATTTAATCTTATTCCCTTTGGTATATCTTGAATAAACGACCTTCTCCGAAGAGTCCAGAAGCTGGATCCAATAATTGGCATCCGGCACATTGGTAAGCATAAACTCAAGACTTCCATAATCTTCAACTTTGCCTACTTCGAAATCAAACCGTTTGGACTGTACATTTTTAGCATAGAAAGAGGATACCGTTTCTTTCGGAATGGTGAGCTGGTATTTCTTTCCGCTCACAAAATCCGAGTGAATCTGAATCTGGTACGGATTGGTTTCAGATATTTTTGCTGTAAATTCCTGAGTGGTAAGGCTGTCACTTTTAAGAGTCCATTTTTCAGGACTGATCTTATCAATGATATAGGCAGATCTTATTTTGAAATCTGAATCCGGCGCCAAAACAGAACCTCCGTTATCATTATCAAGATCCATTACATTTTTCTTGTTATATTTATAAAACACAGAAACAGTATCCTGCTTAACCCCTATATCATAACTGAATTTGAGATTTTCAGTTGAAGTCTGTCCCACATCATTTTTCTCAGCATCAAACCAGATCCTTACCGAGTCTGATTTTGGGCGGTGCGTTACTTTAACATCTTTAAGTTTATCTGTAACGGAAAGAACCTTTGCATCATCCGGATTCCCTTCAAAAGTCATCAGGACCCCACCGGGGCTTTCCTTCATTTCTTTGTATTTCAATGGTTTTCCGGAAGGATAAACTTTAAGATTAAGACCTGAAATGGATTTTTCAATATCAAGCGGTTCTTTCTGAAATCCAATCTTTTCTTTTCCGGGATCATAAACAGAATTTCCGTTTTCATCATCAAAAGCGATGATCTTATATTTTCCCGGCGAAAGGTAGTTCAGTTCATAGTATCCATCCTCATCCACCTTTGTTATATAATAAGGCTTCTGTTTGTAATTGATCGTATCTTTTATCTGGTAGAGTCCTACTACCAGCTTATTTTCATTACCTCCGGCTTTCTTTTTGATGGCTGTGGCATCACTTATTTCCCCGCTTACGTACAGATCGTCCAGCTTATCTCCCGTAGAGAAAGCAAAGTTGAAGTAACGCAGGATATTCGCTTCATTATTATCTGCAATAGAATTCCCGAAATTGAAGTTATACGTGGTATTGGCCTGTAATGTATCTTCCCACTGAATCAGAACAAACTTATTGGCAATATTGGACGGAAGGATGCGCTTTATCTGTTTAATAGGCGGAGAAATGATCAGGTTTTTATTAATATCCTTCAGGGTTACATATTCATCAAAATCCAGCCTGAGTTCCCGGATATCTCTTTTTACATTAACTCTGGTCGTGTCAATATTTGAGCTTAAAAATTTGGGAGCCAGGGTATCTTTAGGGCCTCCAACCGGAGATCCCACTCTTGCACAGGAGAATGCAAGAATACAGATAACGAATAAAAAAAGAAGTCTTTTCATGAATATATTTAAGCAAAATTAAACATTATTCTCCATAAACTTCACGTCCGGCCTCTAAAGTATCTTTATTATCATTCATCACGCTGTGAAGCTTATCTTTCTGAACCGGAAAATCTTCAAATAATCCGGATAATGCAAGTGCTGTGTAGACTTTGTTTGAATATTTGTTTCCGATCGCCACAATGGTTACTTTTGATTTCAGCAGGTGGGCAAATACAGAATTGGTTCCATGCCACCATCCGTTATGGTAGGTAAGCTTCTCGCCATTGTCGAAAATCTTCATTCTGAACCCCAGCCCGTAATTATTCATTCCTGCTTTTTCGTTGCTGTATGGAGTGAAAACCATCTGCATCAGTTCGGGCTTTAGAAAATCTTTCGAATACATGGCCTTTGAAAAATTGTAAAGATCTCTGGGTGTTGTATAAACATTTTTATCTCCGTAAATAAGATCCAGACGGTCCAGAGGATAAAGTCTGTTTGCTCCGTAATAGAAAGACTGGGATGCTGTGGGAATATCTTTTTCCTGGAAAATGAAGCTGTTGTTCATTTTTAAAGGGGTGAAAACCATTTCTTTCATTGCCTGAGGAAAAGGTGTTTTTGTAACCTTCTCAATCAGCAGCGCCAGCATGGCAAAATTGGTATTGCAGTACATAAAACCGGTATCCGTATCTCTTGCCATATCAGGTTTGTATTTAATGATCATATCCAGGATGTCCTGATTGGTAAGAAAGGTTTTTGAAAGTTCAGCAGGAGCAGGCTGTATTTTCGTGATGAAATATTCGTATTTCGGGAGGCCGCTTCTTTGGTCAAGCAGGGTCTGTACCGTTACATTGGGATAAGGGAAGCCCGGAAAAAACTGGGTAAGATGATCTGAAAGTTTAATTTTCCCGGCTTCTACAAGCTTCATCATCGCCATGGCCGTCAGGGTTTTTGAAACGGAAGCCACATGCAGCGGTGTATTTTTATCAATCGGCATCTGATTTCCCTCTCTTCCGAAACCTCTGTAATTTTCATACAGGATTTCATCACCTTTTGCGACCAGAATTCCTCCGCTCAGATCGCCACCTTCCCAGATCTTTTTATAATACTGATCGATATATCCCACCAATGCCTGCTTATCTGAAATCTGGCCGTCTGCTTTTGTAAAAACGTTATCCAGATCTACATTTCCATAGTTCGGAAGATCGGTCGTGTTTGCAGCCTGAACCTCTTTGGATTCAGATTTTTTTTTGCAGGAAAACAGGGATAAAAAAACAGTTAAAATGAGTATAAGATTGCGCGTCTTCATGAGATTCAAAAATGAGCGGCAATTTAATAAAACTGTAAAAAAAATGTTGGATATGGCAGGGATATTATGAATTATTTAACATTGTCGCAGAATAAAAAGACAAAGAGATCATATCAGGAATGTTTAAACCTGGCCACAAAAGCTATCTGTACAGCTATTAATGACATCACAAAGGCTCTCAGAAAGAGTAAAAATCAAAGATTTTTGAAGGCGTATGTGTTCTGTTTTTTCAGAATATCAATTTTAAATAAGGTATTCCGATCTGATCTTTTGTGGTTTAATAAAAAAGGGGTAAACCGCCTTATCATCATGTTCCCTGTGTTTTTACTAACAGTATGAGGCTACAATTTTATCCACAATAAACTGGGCCAGTTTTTCTTTACTCTGATGCGTCCATCCTGCAATATGGGGGGTTACAATAGCCTTTTCAGATTCCAGAAGGTATCGGAGGTCTTCATTTTCAGTTTCCAGGTGCTCAAAAGATGACTTTTCATATTCAAGAACGTCCAGGCAGGCTCCTTTTATTTTTCCGGACCTCAACCCTTCAACTAAACTTTTAGTTTCTACATTTTTCCCTCTTGCCGTATTCACGAAATAAAAATTGTTTTCCATCTCTGAAATAAATTTTCCATCTACAAGATAATGGGTTCCGGAAGTGAGCGGAATATGAAGACTTACCACTTCAGCCGACTGTTTAAGCTCTTCCAGGGTTACCTGTTCTGCAAATTCATCAGAAAGTCCGGGAAGAATATCATGAAAGATTACTTTACAGCCAAATCCTGAAAGTCTTTTTGCAGTAGCTTTTCCCATATTTCCGTAACCAATCAGGCCTACTGTTTTTCCAAGCAGCTCATCGCCCCGGTTTTCTTCACGCTTCCAGATACCGTTTTTCACTTCCTGGGAAGCAATGAACAAACGGTTCATCAGAATCAGCAGCATCCCCACCACATGTTCGGCCACAGAGTCCCGGTTGCCTTCCGGTGAATTGATCAGCTGAATGCCCAGCTTTTCCGCCGCGGGAATATCAATATTTTCCATACCGGCCCCTACTCTTGCAATGAATTTCAGATTTTCACCTTTCTCCAGGAAGTTTTTGTCTAAAGGAATCCTGCTCCTGATGATAATTCCGTCGTAGTTATGAATCTTATTGCATACCTCATCATAAGAAGAAGTAAAATCTTCCTCCAGTATAAAGTTTTTAGCTAAAAGCTGTTCGGTGATAAGGGGATGGTTTTTATCTAAAAGAAGTATTTTCATATTAAAAACACAAATAGCACTAATTTAGTTTCACCAATAATATAATTTACAGGTCCCGTTGATAAGTCTTTTTACCCTGTTGTTAAACTGAGCCGTATTAAAATTAATCAATACCCCTCATTTACAATAACTTAACGCAAGGCAGACAATCCTCTGTATTTTCCTTCATTTTATCCGGGCACAAATCATTTGTGAAAATTTGTGCCGGATTTTGTATTATTGGTGCTTATATTTTTTATTTTTTATCCTTACCGGAGGCTTGCGGCTCCTGTGGCTCCTGGAATAATTTCTTCAGCTCAACAGATTCCAGAGGTTTCATTCTTCCGGAAAGGATGAGTGAAAGTTCTTTTCTTCTGAAAGCGGCAGCGTGTCTCAGCTTTTCCTCTTCAGTTTCCGGGATCATGTCCGGAATAGGAATAGGGCGGTTGAACTCATCTACGGCTACGAAAGTATAAATTCCTTCATTGGTATGGATCTTCTTCTGATTGATAGGATCATCCAGCCATACATCCACATACACTTCCATAGAGGTAGAAAATGCTCTTGAAACTTTGGATTCAAGAACCACTACTCCTCCTTCAGGAATAGGATGATTGAAGGAAACATGGTTTACTGAAGCGGTTACCACTCTTCTTTCGCAGTGTCTTGCGGCAGAAATAGACGCACAGCGGTCCATTTTTGCTAAAAGTTCACCGCCAAAAAGGTTTCTCAGGGAGTTGGTTTCGTTCGGAAGAACGATATTGGTCATAATAGTCAGGGATTCTGACGCTTTTTTTACTTTTGCCATTTCTTAGTGTTGTTTGGAACTGCCGGAGCTGGTTTTATATTTTGCCCGGCCGGTTTTGCCAGTGAATCTTTCTTCAGAGAATCGGAAACCACAGGAGCCGGGGCCTGCACAGGTGTTTTCGCCGTATCTTTAGGAACAATCCTGTGTGTGGAAGTCTGTACGGAAACATGATCAAAGGATTTTTTTCCGAAAAGCAGTTCTCTCTGTGTAAATGCATAATATAAAATGCCCGAAACCGGAACCGCAAAAAGGAAGATCCAAAGAATGGATTTTTTTAACCGGTAATCTTTTTCCCTGTTTTCCGTAATGTTTACTTTCTCTCCATTGCTGATATCGGAAATCCTGATCTCTTCCAACCCGTAAAAGTCGGGATGGCCGGATTCTATTCTTTTTCCTTTAAAATGGGTATCTCCTTCTTCAACCGTAATGGTTCCCAGATTCTGAATTTCCAGAACCTGTTCCGCCTGCAGTTTTTTCTTCCAGAAATCGGTCTGGATCTTTAAATCACTTTTGGAAGCTTCAAGAGACATCTGTTTTTGAGCAGCGATAAAAGCCGCAAGTTCTTCAGATACAACTTCATAATCCACTGCAAAGACAATCTCGCTCGCAGGGGGAAGAATGCTCCCGTTTTCAGAATTAATGATTGCCTTCGAATTTTTAAGCGAAAACACACCGAAACCGGGAACTGTCACAGTACCAAATTGTTTCAGATATTCTAAAATGTATGCCGAAATATTCATCTGACGGCAAATTTATAACTTTTTCATGACTTTTAAAGACATTTCGTTCAATATGAAAAAAGACCGCCGAAGCAGCCTTTTGATGATTATGTATTAAAACGAAAGTATTAAAATCGGTTTTCTATATTAATTTATCCATTATTGAATTCTCCAGCTGATCCCGAACATAAAATTGGTTCCCGCCTGTGAAAAATAATATGGTTCTCCTCCGTAAACTGCTCCGTTATTGACATATTTTTTATTAAACAGATTGTTTACCAGTAATTTCAGAGCGATATCATTATTGGCAATTTTAAACTGATACTGTGCATTGAAATCGGTAAGAAAATAATCCTTCAGCTGCAAATTCTTATCTTCCGTATTATCCAGATACTGTTTTCCTACATATTGGTTCATTAAAGCAAACAGGAAGCTCCTGGAAGGACTAAATTTCAGTGCTAAATTCGCAATAACATCCGGTGAGAATGATATCTGGGTATTCCCAAGATTAATAAGACCGCCCTTACTTTTAATATTGAAATCCTGATTCCTGTTCTGGCTTAAACTCAGGTTTCCGGATACCTCCCACTGCTTCGAAAGCTTTGCCAAAGCTCCGATTTCAATTCCCCTTCTGTAACTTTTCCCTGAATTTGTTCTGATGAATGCCCCTACATTATTAAGTTCTCCGTTTAAAACCAGCTGATTGACATAGTACATATAATATAGATTCGCAGTAAAGGAAACAATTCCGAACTGTTTTTCGATTCCTGCCTCAAAATCATGAAGTTTTTCCGCTTTCACATGATTGTCACTCATCAGGTCGTCCCTGTTGGGCTCCCGGTGAGCATGGGCATAGGAAAGGAATACTTTTCCGTTTCCGATTTTATAGTTCACTCCGGCTTTCGGATTGAAGAACAGCCAGTTTTTATCAAGATTTCCTCCTTCTCCGTCTCCTGCCGTAATAATTTTCGTGTTGTAATCGATATTTCTGATCTGAAGATCTCCGAAAAACTCAAAACGGTCTCCCGTTCTCCATAACGCTTTTGCAAAACCTGCTATTTCACTTTTTACAGAACGGTTTCTGTAATATTCATACTCATTGATCTCCGGAAAGTAAACTCCTGTTACATTTCCGAAATGTCTTCCGTAATACTGATTGGCGACCACTCCGAAATTCAGGTCCACATTTTCAAGCTTTCCGTAAAGGGTGGAAACCATTCCGTAGAAATCATTATCCAGCCATTTCTTTCTGATAAAATCTGTTATATCAACCGGAGAACCGCTGACAACAGGCACCTCCAGATTATAGTTGCTGTAATGGGTTTCCTCAGCATCTGTTTCATCTACTCTTTTATAATTTTCATAGTACCCTCTTCCTTTGGTATAATGCAATGTTGTTTCCAGATTCCAGCGGTCACTGAATTTCTGTTCCCAAAGTAACTGGTAATGATTTTGGCGGTAGTTGTCCGTTTCATTATCATAGAACTTTTCTTCTCCTGTAAACAGATCAGTATACTGTCCCGAATAATTGAATTTAGGATTCGTTTCCCAGGTGGCCCGGTCGATCCCGTTCCATGCCTGATATGTTTTTTCCTTACCCCCGAAAGCCATCAGACGGAGCCTGGTTTTTCCTTCTTCAAACAAGGCGGTAAAATTGTAAGAATCCAGATTGGATGACGCCCGGTCTATATAACCGTCAGAATGAATCTTCGTATATCTTCCCATTACAGACAGCCTGTCTTTCCAGAATTTCCCGGAACCCAGCTCCGCTGAATATTTGTAAGTATTGAAAGACCCGTAGCTGTCATCTGTCCTGAAATACATTTTCTCATCCGGTTCTTTTGAAATCACATTGATACTCGCCCCGAATGCTGAAACCCCGTTATTGGAAGTCCCCACTCCTCTCTGGATAACAATTTGTGAAGCAGAGCTCGTAAGATCGGGAACATTCACGAAGAAAGTTCCCTGGCTCTCGGAATCGTTATAAGGAACACCGTTCATCATCACATTGATCCCCCTGCCTGCAACCCCACGGATTCTGAATCCTGTATAACCGACACCGTTTCCGGCATCCGAAGTTGAGATCACAGAAGTCTGGTTCTTTAAAAGAATCGGAAGATCCTGTCCTACATTTCTGCTGTCCACATCTTTCTGAACATTGATGATCTCTTTGGCAACGGGAAGTCTTTTGGTAAAATTAACAGCTTCAATCTCTCTGGTTTTCAGAGTGTCTTTATTCTGTGCCTGGATAAAGGCTGCAGAGCCTACGCTAAGCCCTAAAAAAAATAATCCTTTCATTCTATAAATCTTTAAAATTTAATGAATAAAAGGGGCGGATTATGATGAATAATGAGTAACCGGGAATATGTAATATCTGAGATGTACTCATTGCCATTACCTATTGCTCATTTTTAATTTCCCTAAACAGCATTACCCGTTCCAGGTTCATTGGGTATAATCTCAGCTTGTTACAGCACCCCTTTATTTCAGCCGCGAAATTACAAAAAATAAACGGAATAAAAAGAAGCTGAATATCAGAGTCGGACAACCTCCATTCTTTCTTTAAAGAATAAGATTTTCTTCTAATAGGTTTTATTATCCACGTCTATATAATAATAATTGGTTCCGTCTTTGGTCACTTCAAACATTCTCCCGAGTTTCCAGCTGAAATTTCTTTTGATATTGGAATATTCGAAAGGAATGATAACTTTATTATGAACATCAATCACCCCGAATCGGTCGTTGTGGGAAGCCACAATCATAGGATCGGAGACATCATCCCCTTCCATAATAAACAGATACTGATACTGAGGATAGATCTTAAACTGCCTGTAATCCATAGGATTTTCGAATGTTGCCTTTTCAATGATTCCGTAAAAGCCGTTGAGCACATACGCCTGGTAAAGCTGCTGCTTATATTCTTCAAACTTACATTTTCCGAGATCTTCCTCTTTGAACTGATACACTCTTTTTCCGGCCCTGTCTACACGGTAGGAAATCATATCCTTTTCTACGGTAGCATAATTTTTTGTACCGAATTTCCTTACCTTTTCGTTGGGGGAATTCAGCAGGTTGCAGTCTTCATAAAAGAATACGGCAATATGATATTCCGGCTGAATGATGAACTTTCCGTTCTGGTTGACATATCCGAATTTCCCATCCTTTTTCTTAGGAATCAGAACCGGAAGATCCTGTTTAATCACCACAAGATCAGATTTGGATTGAGCTTCTGACGGAGCTTTTTTAGCGGCAACTTTTCCTACATTCTTAACCGGTATTTTTTTCACGGATTTAGCCTGTGAAAAAATGAAAACTGAAATAAAAACGCACAAAAAATTAAGGATATTTTTCATATTCATCATTTGTCTGCAAAATTACGGCCAAAAATAGAAATTATCAAATTCATATTTATAAAGAATCTAAATAATTTCATTCTCATAAAATCGTAAAATTTCGTAATTTTGGGGAGCATTTTGAATTGTTTAATCATTTAAAAAACTTTTAAAAAAAACGTAGATTATGCTGACCTTACCGGTGAATGTCGCACCAACATGCGAGATGTCAAAATGCCATTAACTGTATTTATACAGACCACTAAAGAAGCAGCAAAAAATATTCTACCTTTTAATATTGAAAGACTTCTATTATGAATATGTATAAGGATTACCTCAAAGAGATTGAAGAAAGAAAAACCCAGGGGCTTCATCCAAAGCCGATTGACAGTGCTGAATTACTAAGCGAAATCATTACACAGATTAAAGATTCAGGTAATGAGTACAGGGCAGACTCTCTTCAGTTTTTCATCTACAACACCTTACCGGGAACGACAAGCGCAGCCGGTGTAAAAGCTAAATTTTTAAAAGAGATCATTCTTGGTGAATCCATAGTAGAAGAAATATCTCCTGCTTTCGCATTTGAACTATTATCTCATATGAAAGGAGGTAAATCCATCGAAGTATTATTAGACTTAGCTTTAGGTAATGATTCTGCCATTGCCAAACAGGCAGCTGAGGTTCTTAAAACTCAGGTTTTCCTTTATGAAGCGGATACCAACCGTTTAAAAGATGCATACAACAGCGGTAACGCAATTGCAAAAGAAATTTTAGAAAGCTATGCACAGGCTGAATTCTTCACGAAGCTTCCTGAAGTGGCTGAAGAAATCAAAGTGGTTACTTATATTGCCGGTGAAGGAGACATTTCTACCGATTTACTTTCTCCGGGTAACCAGGCACACTCAAGATCAGACCGTGAGCTTCACGGTAAATGTATGATCACTCCTCAGGCGCAGGAAGAAATTAAAGCTTTACAGGCAAAGCATCCTGATGCAAGTGTGATGCTTATCGCTGAAAAGGGAACTATGGGAGTAGGCTCATCCAGAATGTCGGGAGTAAATAACGTGGCGTTATGGACAGGAAAACAGGCCAGCCCTTATGTACCATTCGTGAATATCGCTCCGATTGTTGGAGGAACCAACGGTATTTCCCCTATCTTCCTTACCACAGTAGATGTTACCGGAGGAATTGGTATCGACCTTAAAAACTGGGTAAAGAAAGCAGATGAAAACGGAAACCCAGTCCGAAACGAAGCTGGAGAAGTAATTCTTGAACAGGCTTATTCAGTAGCTACCGGAACTGTTTTAACCATCAATACAAAGAAAAAGAAATTATATAACGGAGATCAGGAACTCATTGATCTTACGAAGTCCTTCACTCCTCAGAAGATGGAATTCATTAAAGCCGGAGGATCTTACGCAATTGTATTCGGTAAGAAATTACAGACATTTGCCGCTCAGGTTCTGGGTGTTGAGGCTCCGACCGTTTTTGCTCCATCAAAAGAGATTTCTCACGAAGGGCAGGGCCTTACAGCCGTTGAAAAAATCTTCAACAGAAATGCAGTAGGCACAACGCCTGGAAAAGTATTACACGCAGGTTCAGACGTTCGTGTACAGGTAAACATCGTAGGGTCCCAGGATACAACAGGTCTTATGACTTCCCAGGAACTTGAATCGATGGCTGCGACTGTAATTTCACCTATCGTAGACGGTGCTTACCAGTCAGGATGTCACACGGCTTCCGTTTGGGATAAAAAAGCTCAGGCGAACATTCCTAAGCTCATGAAATTCATGAACGATTTCGGTCTGATTACAGCCCGTGACCCGAAAGGTGAATACCACGCCATGACCGATGTAATTCACAAAGTTCTGAACGATATTACCGTAGACGAGTGGGCCATTATCATCGGTGGTGACTCTCACACAAGAATGTCTAAAGGAGTAGCTTTCGGAGCTGACTCAGGAACCGTTGCTCTTGCATTAGCAACCGGTGAGGCATCCATGCCAATCCCTGAATCTGTGAAAGTAACCTTCAAAGGTGAAATGAAACCGCATATGGATTTCCGTGACGTGGTTCATGCTACCCAGGCTCAGATGCTGAAACAGTTCGGCGGAGAGAATGTATTCCAGGGAAGAATCATTGAGGTTCACATCGGAACACTTCCTGCTGACCAGGCATTCACCTTTACAGACTGGACTGCCGAAATGAAGGCAAAAGCATCGATCAACATTTCTGAAGACAACACCCTGATCGAATCACTGGAAATTGCTAAAGGCAGAATCCAGATCATGATCGATAAAGGAATGGATAACCATAACAAAGTGCTTCAGGGATTAATTGACAAAGCTGATAAGAGAATTGCTGAGATCAGATCAGGTGAGAAACCTGCTCTTACTCCGGATGCCAATGCTAAATATTATGCTGAAGTAGTGGTGGATCTGGATGTAATTGTTGAACCAATGATTGCCGATCCGGATGTAAATAATGATGATGTTTCCAAGAGATATACCCACGACACCATCAGAGATCTTTCTTACTACGGTGGTGAGAAAAAAGTAGATCTTGGTTTCGTAGGATCCTGTATGGTTCACAAAGGTGACCTTAAGATCGTTTCTCAAATGCTGAGAAATCTTGAAAAACAACAGGGAAAAGTAGAATTCAATGCTCCGCTGGTAGTGGCAGCTCCTACTTATAATATTATTGACGAGCTGAAAGCTGAAGGAGACTGGGAACTGCTGGAGAAATATTCAGGCTTTGAATTTGATGACAATGCTCCAAAAGGAGAAGCCCGTACTGAATATCAGAATGTAATGTACCTTGAGCGTCCGGGATGTAACCTTTGTATGGGGAACCAGGAGAAAGCAGCAAAAGGAGACACTGTTTTAGCGACTTCAACCCGTCTTTTCCAGGGAAGAGTAGTAGAAGATTCTGAGCGTAAAAAAGGAGAATCCCTGCTTGCTTCGACTCCGGTTGTCGTTCTGTCTGCCATCATTGGAAGAATCCCGAGCATTGATGAATATAAAGCTGCGGTTGAAGGTATTGATCTTACGACTTTTGTACCTTCCATTAAGGAACTTACAAGTACAAGTGCCCATTAATACAATTGACAGATAAGTCGCAAGACTATTGAAAATTATATCATTGAAAGATTTTAGTCCTTTAGGATTTAAAATCTTTCAATTTTTTGTTTAGAACGTTTCTATTTTATGATAGTTACGTTTTTTTTTCGATAAAATCCGGAAAATAAATTCTATTTTTTCTTAAATTGAAAGTTATAAAATCTATTGATTTTTGAGATCAAAATACCCCTGTTCATGAATTATAGGAACATTTTTTGATATATAAAAAAAGATTTTTCCTTTTCAGATATTAAAAAAAGGAAGCATTAACGGAAAAAGAACAAAACTACAATAAGATATGACTTTTGATATTGATATGATCAAAAAGGTGTACGAGCGGTACCCGGAAAGAATTGCAGCAGCAAGACAAATCGTGGGAAAACCTCTTACCCTTTCAGAAAAAATTCTTTACACTCACCTTTGGGAGGGAAATGCTACACAGGCTTACGAAAGAGGTAACTCTTACGTAGATTTCGCACCAGACAGGGTGGCAATGCAGGATGCAACCGCGCAAATGGCGCTTTTACAGTTTATGCAGGCCGGAAAAACCAAAGTTGCCGTTCCGTCAACGGCTCATGCCGATCACCTGATCCAGGCGAAAGTAGGAGCCGATAAAGACCTTCAGGAAGGGATCAACAAAAACTCTGAGGTATTCAACTTCCTGAGTTCCGTGTGTGATAAATACGGAATCGGGTTCTGGAAACCGGGAGCAGGGATTATTCACCAGGTGGTCCTTGAAAATTATGCATTTCCGGGAGGAATGATGATCGGTACAGACTCTCACACGGTAAATGCCGGCGGTCTGGGAATGGTAGCCATTGGTGTAGGAGGTGCTGATGCAGTAGATGTAATGGCAGGAATGGCCTGGGAACTTAAAATGCCTAAGCTTATCGGAGTAAAATTAACCGGTAAAATGAACGGCTGGACCTCTGCGAAGGATGTTATCTTAAAAGTGGCAGGAATTCTTACCGTAAAAGGAGGTACAGGCTGCATCGTGGAATATTTCGGAGAAGGAGCGGAATCTCTTTCTGCAACAGGTAAAGGTACCATCTGTAATATGGGGGCGGAAATCGGAGCTACGACTTCCACTTTCGGGTATGATGATTCCATGAGAAGATATCTGGCTGCCACCGGAAGACAGGACGTGGTAGATGCTGCCGATAAAATTGCGGAACATCTGACAGGTGATGCAGAAGTATATGCCAATCCTGAACAGTATTTCGACCAGTTGATTGAAATTAACCTTTCTGAGCTGACTCCTCACTTAAACGGACCTTTCACTCCGGATCTTGCTACTCCGGTGGCTGAATTCAGAGCTAAAGCTGAAGCCAACGGATGGCCTCTTGAAGTTGAATGGGCCCTGATCGGTTCCTGTACCAACTCTTCTTATGAAGATTTATCAAGAGCAGCTTCTATTGTGGAGGATGCGGTATCAAAAGGAGTTAAACCAAAAGCTATTTTAGGAATCAATCCAGGCTCTGAGCAGGTGAAATTCACAGCAGAAAGAGACGGATTCCTGAATTCTTTCAGAAAATTTGAGAACGCAAGAATCTTTACGAATGCCTGCGGACCATGTATCGGTCAATGGGACAGAGAAGGTGCTGAAAAGGGAGAGAAAAACTCTATTATTCACTCTTTCAACCGAAACTTTGCAAAAAGAGCTGACGGAAACCCGAATACCCATGCATTTGTAGCCTCTCCTGAAATGGTAGCAGCTGTTGCTATCTCAGGAAGATTAGACTTCAACCCGATTACAGATACTTTAACGAACGAAGCCGGCGAGCAGGTAAAACTTGACGAGCCTAAAGGATTTGAACTTCCGGAAAAAGGATTTGCCGTAGATGACAACGGATATCAGGCTCCGTCAGAAGACGGATCCAAAGTGGTGGTTAATGTAAGTCCTACTTCAGACAGGCTTCAGTTACTGGAAGAGTTCCCGGCCTGGGACGGTAAAAATATTACAGGGGCTAAAGTACTGATCAAAGCTTTCGGAAAATGTACAACCGACCATATTTCCATGGCAGGGCCGTGGCTGAAATACAGAGGTCACTTAGACAATATTTCAAATAACATGTTAATTGGAGCTGTAAATGCCTACAACATGGAAACCAATAAGGTTAAAAACGAGCTAACCGGTGAATACGGAGAAGTTCCGGCTGTACAGAGAGCTTACAAAGCTGCAGGCGTTCCAACCATCGTTGTGGGAGACCAGAACTATGGAGAAGGTTCATCAAGAGAGCATGCTGCTATGGAGCCAAGACACCTCGGCGTAAAAGCTGTTCTGGTAAAATCCTTCGCGAGAATCCATGAAACCAACCTTAAAAAACAGGGAATGTTGGGAATCACTTTCGCCAACGAAGCAGATTATGACAAAATTCAGGAAGATGACACTGTGAACTTCCTGGACCTTGATCAGTTTGCTCCGGGAAAACAGCTGACTTTAGAATTCGTTCACAAAGACGGAACCAAAGACATCATTATGGCCAACCATACCTATAATGACCAACAGATCGACTGGTTCAAGGCAGGTTCTGCCCTTAACCTGATCAAGCAGCAGGAAAAAAATTAATTGTTAGATTATTAATCATAAAAGACGGTTTTCATGGAAGCCGTCTTTTTTGTTTTTATTCCATTAAAATGATTCTATATCAAGATTCCGGCACAACTATAAAAATTCAACAGGAGCGGACTAAAATTCTGCTTTTATAATGAATTACAATGGCTTTAGCCAAAAAAAATCTGCTCAATCTCCGGAATCTGCGGGAGAATATTTTAGTAATGATAAAAACGGACCTAAACCTTACAGGTTTGAACAGCCCTTCTTTTTCTATTTCAATCGCTCTAAAAGATTAGCTCTATAACTATCACCAATTGGAATTTCCTGTTCTGCCAACATCAGTTTTTTTGCTCCGATACTTTTGATTTTATCCAGATTGATGATAAAAGATTTATGAATTCTTATAAAATTTTCTGAAAGCTGATTTTCAAGGGATTTCAGGGTATCCAGAACAATATATTCCTGATCTGCAGTCCGGATGTTTACATAATCTTTGATGCTTTCAATATAAAGGATCTCGTTATAATGGATGCGGTGCTGCTGACCTGAAGATTTCACGAAGAAATACGGTTCTTTTTTATTTTCAGAGAACGAAAAACGTTCCTGAGCCTTGATGATACTTTTATAGAATCTGTCAAAAGTAACGGGCTTCAGCAGATAATCCACCACATGATGTTCGTAGCCTTCCAGTGCATATTCCGAATAAGCGGTCGTCAGAATATATTTGTGTGTATCGCCCATGATCTTCATAAAGCTGATCCCGTTAAGTTCAGGCATCTGAATATCCAGAAAAATAAGATCGCAGCTGTTATTCCGGATATATTCCAGTGCTGTAATGGGATTTTCCGCAGAAAAAACAAGTTCTAAAAAAGGAATCTTCCTCACGTAGTTTTCCAGCAGTGAAATTGCCAGCGGTTCATCATCAACGATAATACATTTAATGGTTCTCATGCGGGAAAGTTATTTTCAAATCTACGACAAATTCAGATTTATTTTCGCGGATAGATAACTGATAGCTGCCGGGATACAGAATTTCAAGTCTTTTTCTTACATTTTCAATACCTATTCCTGAAAAATCGTCTTTGTACCTGCTGTTTTTAAAATTATGCAGATAGAAATGCAGGGATCCCTGATCATCAGAAATTTTAAGAATAAAACCTTTATCTCTGAAATCACCATGTTTAAAGGCATTTTCCACAAACGGAACCAGCAGCATCGGTGAGATTCCCTGGTTCGGAAGGGTGATATTTTTTTCAACAGTCAACAGTTCAGGATTTTTTATTCTCAGGCTTTCCAGAGCGATCAGGCTTTCAATATATTCCATTTCTTTTTCCAGCGGAATCACGGGTTTTTCAAGGTCTTTGGTGCTGTATCTCAGCAGGCGGCTCAGTTCTTCTATTGCCGGAAGTGCCTTTTCAGAATTCTGGTAAACCAGTGAGTAAATATTATTTAAGGAATTAAAAATAAAATGTGGATTGATCTGTGTTTTCAGAGCCTGGAGTTCTGCATCTTTCTTTTCGGTCATCAGTTTGTTCTTTTCTGCCTCCATTTCAGAATATAATTTGAAAATACATAAAACCGTACTTACAAAAATGGTAATAAAGCTGAAATAAATATTGTCATAGAAGTAAAAGGCCAGCCCGGTTCCTTCCGCATAATTTCTTATTCCAAAGAAGAGAGGTGTCAGCATCTCTTCTACGGAGTACCGTACTACAACAAAACACAGTATACTGACGAGGTATCCGATAATAAATTTATAGGTTTTATTCAGATCAAAAAATTTCGGTACAATCCAAAAGTAATTAATATAAAAACAGGAAAAATTAGTGATAAAGAAGGTAACCGAAAAAATAATACCGGGCTCGTCCTGTCTCTCTATGCTAAGCCTGAAATCCATCACATCTCTGGTTAAGTACAGAAACCAGAAGAAAAGGTGAAGGTATAAAAGCTGTTTCTTTTTCATAAGATAAAAATAAAGTTTAAAGCAGACAAATACGGCTGGTTTTCGATAAACCCGGTAAAATTTCCGATGAATTTTTTTTGCCTTATAAAAATCCGGGCTTTATCTAATCGCTATTTTCCCACCTGTTCTTTCCTGATAATTTTGCACAAAAGGTAACGGAGATCCCGACCTGCTGCTATTAAAATTAAATACCATGAAAAAGATAAGTCTTCTTACTTCTGCATTATACAGCCTCTTTCTGTCGGCACAAACTGCGGGTGATACTGTAAAAGTAAAAACCATTGAATCTGTATCGCTGGAAGGAAAGAAAAAAATCATAGAACGAAAGGTAGACCGTCTTGTTTATGATGTTCAGAATTCAATGGTTTCCCAGGGAAGTTCCGGAACTGAAGTTCTGGCGAATACTCCTTTGCTGAAAGTGGATGAGGACAAAGGGCTTCTTTCTATTATAGGAAAAAGCGGAGTTTCAGTGATGGTGAATGACCGGATGCTTAATCTCTCCGGAACGGAACTGATGAACTATCTGAAAAATCTGCGCTCAGAGAATATTGCTAAAATTGAAGTGATCACCACGCCCCCTGCCAAATACGATGCCCAGGGAAACAGCGGAATCATCAATATTGTCCTGAAGAAAAATCAGAATCCGGGATGGAGCGGTTATCTGAATACGTATTATAAGCAGACTACATTTGCCGGATCCGGAGGAAGCGCAGGTGTGAATTATCAGAATAAAAAGCTAAAAGCCTCCTTAAAACTCCGCGGCTACGATGAAGACAAACGTTCCGTAGAAAACTACAATGTGATCAGCAACAGATCGTCTAAGAGCAAAGATGAAAGAAAGGATATGAATGACGGACTGGGAGCCAATCTCAGCCTTGATTATGCGCTGACCGGACAATCAAATATTGGTTTGATCTATGATATTGCCAACGGACATTCCAATATGGATATTACATCTTTCCAGGATTATTTTAACGGTGATGCTCGTATTCTGAGAACCCATACCGATTCCAGGCACCGTTCCACGTCTAAATCCAGAATGCTCAATCTGTATTTCGATCAGAAGTTCGGAGAACATAAATTGAGCCTGGGGGCCAACTATTATGGCAATTTACCCGAAAACAATGTTAATTTTACGACCACAGATCTTTCTGATCATTCGGAGCAGATCGTCAGAAATCTTTCTTCCGTGGATTATAAGATTTATTCGGGGCAGGCAGATCTGTCTTTAAATTTTAAAAAAATCCAGCTGGAAACCGGGCTCAAGTACAGTCAGTTTTCCAACCGTTCAGACATTGGTTATTTTAACCTGACCGGAGGTGATTATGTGATGAATCCGGAGAGAAGTAATCTTTTTGATTATGATGAAAAAAATTATGCCGCATACTTCAGTGCAGGCAAGGATTTCAGCGAAAAGTGGTCTGCAAAACTGGGCTTGCGTTATGAATATGCTGAAACAAACGGATACTCCATCAGTACACAGTCTGAATCTGAAAATAAATATGGGAAACTGTTTCCTTCTGCGTATGTTTCTTATAAAGCCAATGACCATAACCAGTTCAGTCTGAATTATTCCAGAAGGATCAACCGTCCGGTGTTCCGGGCTCTGGATCCGTTCAGATGGTATTCTAATCCGTACAGTTATTATGCAGGAAATCCCAGCCTTCTTCCTTCTTTCAATGACAATCTGGAATTCAATTACATCTTTAGGAATAAGTGGTCTGCCAACCTTTATTATCAGAGGTCTACCGGTAATTTTGACCAGATCACATTCCCGGACGGGATCTATATGACCAGTACCTATGAAAACTATTACAATCAGGACAATTACGGGATCAACCTTAATTATACGGATACATTTTTCAAAATGTGGGAAAGCAGCCTTTCCGCTTCATACAGTTACAGCGATACACAGATCACCAGATTCAATGCAACGGTGATGAACGGGAGTTATTTTTACTATTCTTCCAACAATACGTTCCGGCTGAATAAGGAGAAAACCATTTATTTTTTCCTTAATTACTGGCAGTCTCTTCCGTCCAGAGGAGGTAATTCCACCTCAAAAAGCAATGCGAGCCTAAATGCAGGCTTTAAGCTGAGTCTGATGGATAAAAAGCTTCAGATGAATGTGTCTGTGAATGATATTTTCAGGCAGGCAGGATACCGCGGAAGTGCTTATTTTGAAGATAATGTTCAGACATTTAACAATTACTGGGATGCCAGAAGACTGAATGTAAGTGTGACTTATAATTTTGGAAACCAGAAAGTAAAATCCAATACCCGCGCTGTGGATTTTGAAGAAAAACAAAGGGCTCAGTAAAATTAAAAACTTTTAACCTTCTCTATATAAAAACTGATAACCATGAAAGCTTTTATTAACCGTACAGATTAAAAGGAGGGAAGCCGGAATCTGCTTTTCGTCATATATAATGACTGAAGCTCCCCCTCTAAAACTTAAATGATAAAAACAAAAACAGTTTCAGATCTTTTATCGATTCCAGCTCCCATTAAACCTCTTAACATCTCCTAATTATGTTCGTTTACATGAGAAAGGACAATTAATATAATTAGTCCTATTTTTTACAGTTATTGAGAAAATACTTCAGTGAACTTATCTCTGTTCATAAAACACCGAAGTATTTTTTCTAAAATTTAAGCCGGTCTTTTAAAATTTCAAGATGTTCATCCGTAAAGTCTAAATGAGTGACAAAGCGTACCAGATTCCGCCCGAAAGAAACGCAATAAACTTCTATTTCACTAAGCTTGTTTACCAATTCACCGGAAGTAATATGTTCAGGTAATTCTGCCAGTACAATGTTGGTGCTGATGGGATAGATTTTCTCAATCCAGGAATTTGAGGCCAGTATTTTTCCCACTTCTTTTGCCCTGCGATGGTCTTCTTTCAGTAAATCAACATGATGATCAAGAGCATATATTCCTGCTGCGGCTAATCCGCCGGCCTGTCTCCATCCGCCCCCCATAGCTTTTCTGTAACGCCTGGCCTGTGCTATAAAATCTTTTTTACCTAAAAGCAGGGAGCCTACCGGGCAGCCAAGCCCTTTTGAAAGGCATATTGAAATACTGTCAAATGTTTTTCCAAAATCAAGCGGGGTTTCTTCAGTTTCAGCCAAAGCATTGAAAAGCCTTGCCCCGTCTAAATGAAGAATAATACCATTTGCAGTGCATACTTCTTTAATCTTTTTGATTTCATTAAAGTCATAAATACTTCCACCTCCTTTATTTACGGTATTTTCCAGAGAAACCATTCTTGTGACCGGCTGGTGAACATCATTGGCATTATTAATGTTTTCCTCTACCATTTTAGCCGTTATTCTTCCCAGATTACCGTCAAGAGTTCTTACAGATGAAAAAGCGTTCATTGCAATTCCGCCGCCTTCATATAAATAAATATGGGAAAGCTTATCACATATGACCTCATCGCCGGGTTTTGTATGCACTTTTATGGCAAGCTGGTTGGTCATGGTTCCCGTAGGACAGAACACAGCTGCTTCCATTCCGAAAAGACGGGCGGCTTTCTGTTCCAGTTCGTTTACAGAAGGATCTTCCCCATATACATCATCTCCTAATAATGCTGCATCCATCACTACTTTCATTTCCTTTGTCGGTAAAGTGAGTGTGTCGCTTCTTAAATCGATTTTCATCTTAATAATGTTTAAAAAGTTTTATAGCATAAGCTGTTTTCGGAGAGAAAATTCCGTTTATGTTAATTGGTCTGTATTCTTTTTTACTGAGGTGTTTAATCAATAGGAATAGCGTATAAGTAATTTTCAAGATAACTGGAACTGAACGTATAATACCCTGCCGGCTTCTGCTCTATCATTACATATAAAGTCTGAGACGCTCCGGTCACTTCTACGATAGAACTTCCGGCAATGGATCCTATTCGCGTAGGGTTAGGGGTAGTGGAATTGAGCATTCCTCCATAGGCCGTATTAGAACCTGCAGGCCCTAAATGAGTGAAATTATTATGTTCCAAAGCCATAAAATTAGATGGATTGGTTGATAAATAGGTACGCAACCAATAGCTGATTCTAGGCCCGCTACCTGCTGAAGTGCCACCAATATTGGTAAATGTGAAACAATTATTTACAATCCATTTTCCCTCAGGTAAAGTAATAGAGAAACCACTGTAATTATACAGACGTGAGGTTTGACCTGCCTGTCCCGAATCAAATGTTACCACAGAGGGTGGCAGGGTTCCTCTTACATTAGGTCTTAAAATCGCAGGTAAAACCCACCTCGCCTGTCCGTCATTTCTGCTCACTAATATTTTATTGTTCCCCTCTGTACCGTCTGTGATTTTTATTTTTCCGTTAACATGCAGTTTGTTATCCGGATTTAATATCCCTATTCCAACATTTCCTGTTGAGTTTTTTACGACAAAATCGTCATTTTCCTGTATCACGGGACTATTATTTTTCATAGCATCTACGTGAAAAATCCCCTGCGGATTGTCTGTCTGAATGCCAACCTGTCCGAAAAACAGGGAACTAAATAATAGAGTAAATATTGATATGTAATGTGTTTTCATCTTTCTAATATTTATTATCTCTATTAATTAATAGGAATTGCATAAAAATAGTTTTCCGGTAAACCGGCATTGAACCTGTAACTGTTTGTTGGCAACCTGTTCTCTAATAACAGATAAATAAGTACTCCGCCAGGTTTTTTTACATCGATCAAAGATCCCCCGGAGATAAAGCCATACCTTGTTCCACTAAAATTCACTGAACTTCCTAATATCAGTCCTGCATATGCAGTCCCTGTCCCTGCAGTCCCCATCTGAATAAAATCAGGTGAACTCGCAACAGCAGTTGGGCTGGTAGAAAGATAAGCATGCTGCCAAAACGTACCAGTAGTATTTCCTATATTGTCAAAAGAAATTCCTGCGTTGATTACCCATTTTCCTTCCGGAACGAAAATAGTAACCCCTGAGTTTATCGGGTTGTTCTGTCCGTCTCCGGTAGTATTTGTACCATTAGGAGTTGCTAAAACAGCATTGGTGTAATTGCCCAAAACAGTTGATCTGTATACTCCGGGAGCAGTCCATGTTCCAACCCCGTTGTCATCACTGGTTAATACTCTTCCCGCTGCCTGGGAACCGTCTACTATTTTTATCGCTCCCCTGGTTTCACTATTAATATGAAGTTTTGCAGTAGGGGTGCTCGTTCCGATACCTACATTTCCGGCAGGGGTAACAGTAAAGTCGTTAAGCTGCTGTGTTGCGTTGGGATCGTCCGGTGCAACCGGATTGTCTTTCCCGGCATCTACGTGGAAGGTTCCTTTAGGATTAGTTGTATTGATGCCTACCTGGGCGTAAGCTGTACCATTCAAAGCAATGAATGAAAGGATTAATAAATGTTTTTTCATTATAAATTTATTCTAATAATTGTGACATAAACAAATATACTTTTATCTGTTGATGCAAACAATCACTTTGTGTTAATTAAATACTAAACATAAAATAATATCACTAAATAATCTGATAAATATTAACCTGTTGCTTATATGAAATTATTAATATAATATTATTTTATCTTCTTAAATGCAAAATCGAAATCGTCCGATCATTGAGGTTTAATCATTCTGTTTTCAATATGAAACAGTAACATGCTAAAATTACAGTTCTCTCCTATTTACTGAAATCCCTTTGTTTTCAGAATTTTTTTAAGTAAATAAGTTTAGATCACTTTTTGTTGAACTAATTTTCATCATTTGTGTTTAATTTTTTTTGCAAAATTATTTTTTTTAGTATTCTTAAAAAATAATGGATATCTACTATTTTTTTAAAAAATTATTTTTTTAGACCTTCCAGAAGATTTTGAATACGCGGACTTTACCTATCCGAATATGTACTCATCCAACGGTAAAAAGACCTTATTACAGCCTTTCCCGGCTCCTGTCCTTCAAAATATCAAACCCCTGATATTCTGAATACTTACGTTTTTTCTTATTTAAATCTTAAATTATTAAACTAAAAACTTTATCTTTAAATGGCCATAGTTTCAGGAAAGTTTACGGTTTAACCGAACGTTTTCTGCCTAAAAACCTATCAACTTAATTACATCTAATTATATGGAAAGAAAAAAGATAAATTCTATGAGTGTGCAGGAATTTATGGAGAAAAACAAATCACACAAAACACTTGAGGATCATGATTATGTTGAATTATTTTCCGAAGTGATCTCTATGGCTAAAACCTATGCGGTGGGTCCTTATTTTTACATTAAAACAAGTAATGCAGAGCATAAAGCAAAAGAGCTGAGTAGTAATATTACTGAAATGACCCCTTTTTCAGAAGAAGAATGGTTCTGTAATGATCTTTCCTATTTTTCATCAGCATTTCATCCTGAAGATCTTGAATATGTTTTATCAGCGACTACCTTAACAAAAGAAATATATTTCAATGCGAGTGAGGTATCACGTAATAACCTGAAATTTAACATTTATACAAGATATAAAAATAAAAACAACGAATACAGGTGGGTAATAATGCAATCGCACTTCTATATTAATAAATACCAGGAAATTGAAAGTGTGCTGTATATGTTCTACGACTTATCCCATATTTCAGTAACAAGTGTACCTCTTCTTACTGTCACAAATTATAATAATAATACGCTGGAATATTATAAACACATAGACGACAAAATTCAAAAGATTGACGTCAAAATTCCTACGATCACCAAGCGGGAAAAAGAAATTTTAAAATTAATGATTCAGGGGTTCAATTCTCCCGAAATTTCTCAGAAATTATCTATTTCCTACACTACGGTTGAGAATCACAGACAGAACTTAAGAAGGAAAACCGAAACCAGAACCTCTTCAGAACTGGTTGCTTTTGTTTTGAAGTACAATTTGTTGCACATGTAGGCATAGGAACAGAACATATTTCATAATGACAGCAGTCTGGTTAAATAACTATTTCTGAAAATAAAATTGTTTGAGCAGATGTAACAAATTTTATTTTTTAGCGTCTAACCGGATAGTAGTAAAAAACATTATGAAAAAAACTTTATTCGCTATATCGCTGATAAGCTCTCTGTTTGCTTTTTCTCAGGAAAAGAACAATACCTCGAAAGAAAAACAGATTGAAGGGATTGTGATCACCAAAACTAAAAAAGCCATCGAACAGAAGGCAGACCGTACTATTTTTGATTTCTCGGAACAGCCGCAGCTGAATACAGGAAACGTTCTTGAAGGCATAAAAAAGCTTCCGGGACTGGTTTCTACGGATATTGCCGGAATGATGTACCAGGGAAAAATGCTGGATGTATACCTGAACGGCCGCCCTTTAAACATCACCTCTAATGAACTGAATTCTTTTCTTGAAGGAATGCCTGCCAATTCCGTAGAAAGAATTGAAGTGATTACACAGCCGGGAGCAGAATTTCCGGCTACTTCCGGAGGCGCAATCATGAATATCATTACGAATAAAAATGCCAATAAGTATTTAACAGCTACCTATTCCGGAAACTATTCATTCTCTGACTATGATAAATACAGAAGCCGGACGAGTAATTCCCTGAATCTGAATGCGAGAAATAAGTATTTCGGATGGCAGCTGAACGTAGGCCAGAACTACCGTGAAAATATGATGATAAACCAGCAGGATGAGCTGCTGAGCAGTAATACGGACAGGGTAAGCCGCGGTTATTTTGCAAAAGCCGGTGTTACCTTTGATCTGGGTATGGACAGGCTATTGCTGAACTACGACATTTATCACAACAATAATGATAATTATACGTTAAGCAGCGGATTTGCAACGAAAATAATTCCGGATATAACCAATCCAAATGGATATTACCTGAAAGATTATACGTTTAATAATAATTTTGACGCTTCGAATTCCAATAATGTAAGACAGGAAGCCGTGGTTACCTACCAGAAGCGTTTTGATGACAAATCTAAAAAACTGGATTTCCAGTTCGGCTTTACCAAATCGGATAATAAATTCAACCAGGACAATATCCTGAGATATGAGTCCTTTACCGACGGACAGCCTGTGGGCAACCCTACGGGAAATATCCTGAACAACAGCACAGACATGAGAATTGCGAACTTTAAAGTGGATTATTCGCAACCGATTAAACTGATGGACGGAGGTAAGGTAAGCTTCGGAGGTTTATATGAAAAAATGGACTTCGATACGGAAAGCAGAGGTATAACCAACCTTGAGTACCAGAGACAGACTGCTTCCACCTATCTTGAATTCCAGGCCAAGCTGAAAAAATTCGACTTCATCCTGGGTGGACGTGCCGAAAATTATGATATTTCCGGAACAACAAAAGTATACAGTTCGCAGAACGGCCTGACAGAAGCTGCTCTTCTTCCTTTCAATAAATTCAAATTCTTCCCGAACGCCAGTGTACAGTACAACCTGATGAACCAGGTGTATGTAGCTGCCAATTATAACAAGAAAATCAGCCTTCCGAGTATTTCTGCCCTGAACCCGAATAACACGACATTCGGAGGACCTAACACACAGATCAACGGTAACCCGAATCTTCAGCCTACGATATTTGATAATTACGAGGTGAAAGTTTCCGCTTTTGACTATGCTTTCATCGGATACAGTGTAAGTTCGGCAAAAAATCAGGTAGCACAGCTTATCATGAGGGACGGAAAAAACCTGTATAACCAGCAGGTGAATATTTCCAATATGAGAATCCATAATTTCAATGTAGGTCTTCCGATTCCGTTTATGGTTTTCAGCAAACCTCTGAGTGAGATTATGAAATTCAACTTCAATCCGGACAAGATCAACTTTATGTATCTTTATGCGGGTTATCAGAAGCATGAAATCGATGGTCTGAACAATAAAGGTTTCTGGATTTTCAATGTGATGACGCAGCTGATTCTTCCGAAAGAAATAACGTTAAATGCCAATTACAGCTATTTAACCCCTAAAGGAAGTTATTTTTATTTTACCGCAGACAAGCCATTCAACAATTCTCTGAACCTGACCCTGACCAAGAAGTTTATGGATAAGCGTTTAACGGTTTCATTATTTGCGAATGATATTTTCAACTCCCAGGTAATGCAGGCCCATTCCAGCCCGCTTCAGGGAATGCCGGTAACCATCCGTTCTAAAAATGATACCAGAAATTTCGGAATCTCGATCAATTATAAGATTCCTACCAAAAACAAACTGGCAAAAGAGGATCCTAATATCCTGAATCAAACCAAAAAAGAAGAAAGCGGAGGAGTAATGCAGACCCCGCAATAAAGATTTATAAAGGCAGTACAATGGTTACTGCCTTTTTATTTTTAAGGGTATCAAAGAATTATATTTCGTCATATTTACGGAGTTTATAAGTGTTATGAGGTGCTGAGGAAAGAAATTACAGCATCAGTATTTTATTCCATTAAAAAACTACGGTCTGGAATCTCCAGTTCAATGTATCCACTAAGGTAAGCTGATTTAAACTCACCGGGAGATCTGCAATAATTTTCAAAGCCTGAATAGCCATCATGCTGCCTATTATGCCGGGTAATGCTCCTAAAACCCCAAGGCTGTCACAATCCGGAATATCCTCATCAAAGGGAGGCTCGGGAAACAGGTCCCTAAGATTTTTACTGCCATTATGATTAAATACCGCAGTCTGACCCGAAAACCCGGAAATACTGCCAAACACCAGAGTTTTTTTCAGTTTTACGCAGATATCATTAATCAGGTACCTTGTTGAGAAATTATCTGATCCGTCAATAATAATATCGTATTGGCAAAGAATTTCTCCGGCATTTACTTCATTTATTTTTTCCTTAATTCCTATACATTTAACCTGATGATTAAGCTTTTTTACAAATTGTTCCGCGCTGGTAACTTTAAGGGTTCCCACAGTATTTTCGTTATGAATGATTTGGCGGTTCAGATTATGCAGCTCCACCTCATCAAAATCCGCAATCCCGAGAGTTCCCACTCCGGCTGCTGCCAGATACTGAATAACAGGGCTTCCCAAACCTCCGGCTCCTATCACAAGAACTTTGGAACTCCGTATTTTTTTCTGCCCATCCAAACCGATCTCTTCTATAAATATCTGCCGGCTGTACCGCTCAAAAATATCTTCCTTTTTCATGTTCAACCTCTATAACTGCTGTAAACGGAATCCCAGTCTTTCATTACCGGATCATATCCCGCTTTTTTTATTATATTCCTGATCTCTTCCATGCTTCGCTCATCGCTGGTCTCAAACTGTTCCAGAGATTCTTTATCCACAGCGTAACCACCGGGGTTTGTTTTGGAACCTGCACTCATCGCCGTTGCTCCCAGGGAAATAATATGGTTTCTGAATGTCTCGTTTTCACGGGTGGATATGGAAATTTCAAGGTCTTCATTCCAGATCCTGTAAGCACAGATCAGCTGGAGCAGATCTCTGTCTTCCATGATAAAATTGGGTTCAATGATCCCTTCTGCCGGCCTGAGTCTGGGAAATGAAACAGAAAACCGGCTCTTCCAGTATATTTTCTGTAAATAATCAATATGAAGGGCATTAAAAAAACTGTCCACCCGCCAGTCTTCCAGACCAAGCAGGACCCCAAGCCCGATTTTATGGATTCCCGCTCTTCCGATTCTGTCAGGGGTCTCCAGCCGGAAATGAAAGTTTGATTTTTTGCCTTTAGGATGATATTCTTTATACACTTCCCGGTGATACGTTTCCTGATAAACCAGCACAGAATGTACCCCTTCCTGATGCAGTACCGAATATTCCTCTTCCGAGAGGGGCTGTACTTCAACCGAAATATTGGCAAAATGAGGTCTGAGCAGCCTCACTGCATTCCGGAAATACGGAACACCTACTGTTTTGTTCGCCTCACCGCTTACCAGCAGAACATGGTTTACTCCCATAGATTTTAAAACGGAAGCTTCCACCATTATCTCGGTATCCGAAAGTGTTTTTCTCCTCAGCGGGTTATCAAGACTGAAGCCGCAGTAGGTACAGATATTCTGGCATTCATTGCTGAGATACATCGGTGCGTATAGCTGAATCGTTTTACCGAAACGTTTTTGGGTAGCCATCCTGGCCATTTTCGCCATCAGCTCAAGTTTTTCAGCAGCGGCAGAAGACAGCAGATTCAGAAAATCATCCGGTGTTTTATGCTTTTTCTGAAGGCTCTTCAGTACATCGGACAGCGTTACACTTTCCAGCCTTGCTTTTACCTCATCCCAGTGATAAGCTTCAAAAGTATCTTTAAAACTGCTCATTCTCCTGTATTATCCGAATAAAAAAGACGTTAACGGGCTGGAAGCTTCCGCATGATCCGTAACGGCACCCAATCCGGATTCAAAAGCTCTTCTTCCTGCAATGACTCCTTCTTTAAAGGCAACAGCCATATTCACCGGATTTCCCGCCACAGCAATTGCTGTATTTACCAACACCGCATCCGCTCCCATCTCCATTGCTTTGGCGGCATCCGATGGTGCTCCTATTCCCGCGTCTACCACCACAGGCACCTTAGTCTGACTGATGATGATTTCAAGAAAATCAAGTGTTCTCAGCCCTTTATTGGTTCCGATAGGAGCTCCCAAAGGCATGACCACAGCAGTTCCTGCATCTTCAAGACGTTTGCACAGTACCGGATCAGCATGAATATAAGGCATGACCACAAACCCCAGTTTTGCAAGCTCTTCGGTAGCGTAAAGAGTTTCTACCGGATCGGGAAGAAGGTATTTCGGGTCGGGATGAATTTCGAGTTTTATCCAGTTGGTTTCCAGAGCCTCTCTGGCGAGCTGGGCTGCCAATACCGCTTCTTTAGAAGTTCTTGCCCCTGAAGTATTGGGGAGCAGATGCACACGGGTATTTTTCAGTGAATCCAGCAAACCGTCTTCCTCAGCCTGGGAATCGATCCGCTTCAGAGCCATCGTCACCATATTGGTCTCCGATGCCGTAACGGATGCTGCCATTTCTCTGAGATCACCGAATTTACCCGTTCCCAGAAACAGTCTTGATTCAAATATCCTGTCTGCTATTATTAATTTCTGATTATCCATATTTTACTGTTTATTTTTTCTAAAGTTATATTCCGCTGATAGTGTTGTTAATGATCATTAACCGAAATCTTTCGTTCAAAACAATTATTTCAGATCACTGCTTTTTTAAACTCCCGAATCAGTGCCGGCTGACCGGTAATCACTCCTGATACCGCAACGCCATAGATCCCGATCTGCCGTAAGGGCAAAACATCTTCAAGGGTGACACTGCCAATGGCAAAGATCTTCGGAATCTCCAATGCTTTTTCCTCCAGATTTTTAATAATTTCCCGGTACCCTTCAAAGCCAAGAACAGGACTCAGTTTTTCTTTGGTAGCTGTAAACCTCAGCGGCCCCAGACCAATATAGTCACACGGCTCATTCATTCTCTGAAGAACATTATGGATGGTATTGGCTGTCCCTCCTATTATTCTATGATCGCCCAAAATCAGCCTTGCTTCCTCAATTGAGGTATCATTAAGCCCTAAATGAACGCCATCTGCATCGGCTTCTTTCGCCAATTGAATATGATCATTAATGATAAGGACGGCCCCATATTCTGAACACAGCTTTCTTGAAACTTCACAAAGCCGGGCCAGCTCATTTTGCGGAGCATTTTTCCACCGGACCTGAATCCACTGTATTCCGTTATCCAGAGCATTTTGTATATTAAACTCCTGTTCTTTCCTGGTATTCCCCTGTGATATGTACTGTAATTTCTCCATTGTTAATTTCTTTACACCGATTACAAAAGAAGATTTCGTTGGCATTTTTCAAAGACCTGTAAAGGATGTTTACTTTCCCAGACCGCACCCAACAAAGCCACTCCGTCTACTTTATGGCCTGATATTTCCCGGATATTATTTTCATTGATCCCGCCCAGCGCAATCAGTTTTACATCAGGATTATTTCTATGGGATATTTCATGAATGATTTCCGTATTTTCACCATATCCTTTTTTTGAAATACTTGGAAAAACCGGGCTGATAAAAGCATATTCCCATTCTTTCCCCAGCTCATTGTACGTTTCAATATCATGAACGGATGTTGAAACGGTACCCTTACCGGTGTACCGTTCATAGTCTCCGTTCTTCCCGGCCTCTTCCCTGAAGTGAAAACGTGAAATTCCATAATCATCGGCTACTTCATAATGACTGTGCAATACCAGCTGAGGATAAAAAGAGGCATCAATCCTGTCAAGAAACCCGGTCAGTTCATTTCTGCCGGTCAAAGGTTTCCGGATATGAAGCAGGCTCAGCCCGCTCCGGAACAATTGATTGATCGTTTCCGCTTCATCAGGAATGATCAGCTCAGGAGTGATAACTACGATCATATATAAATTTCTTTTCCTTTTTCTATAAACTCCTGTGATTTACCCAGCATTCCTTTTTCAGCAGATTCCCTGATCTCCTGGGTAATTTTCATGGAACAGAATTTAGGACCGCACATGGAACAGAAGTGGGCAATCTTTGCACCTTCCGCCGGAAGAGTTTCGTCGTGATATGCTCTGGCGGTATCCGGATCTAATGAAAGATTGAACTGATCTTCCCAGCGGAACTCAAATCTTGCTTTGCTCAATGCATTATCCCTGTACTGTGCGCCGGGATGCCCTTTTGCCAGATCAGCTGCATGAGCTGCCAGTTTATAGGTAATTACCCCATCTTTCACATCTTTTTTATTGGGAAGTCCCAGATGTTCCTTTGGTGTTACATAACACAGCATGGCACAGCCGAACCACCCTATCATCGCTGCTCCGATTCCGGAAGTGATGTGGTCATAACCCGGAGCAATGTCTGTGGTAAGCGGTCCTAATGTATAGAACGGCGCTTCATGGCATTCTTTAAGCTGCTTATCCATATTCTCTCTGATCATATGCATCGGAACATGGCCGGGACCTTCAATCATCACCTGTACATTATGTTTCCACGCAATTTTCGTTAGCTCCCCTAAAGTTTCCAGTTCGGCAAACTGCGCGGCATCATTGGCATCTGCAATCGATCCGGGGCGGAGACCGTCGCCGAGAGAAAAAGCAACATCATATTTCTTCATGATCTCACAGATCTCTTCAAAATGAGTATACAGGAAGTTCTCCTTATGATGGTAAAGACACCATTTAGCCATAATGGAACCGCCTCTTGAAACAATTCCTGTCACCCTGTTAACGGTTAAATGAATGTATCTCAGTAACACCCCTGCATGAATGGTAAAATAAGACACGCCCTGCTCTGCCTGCTCAATCAGAGTATCTTTAAAGATCTCCCACGTCAGGTTCTCAGGAATTCCCTTTACTTTTTCCAGTGCCTGATAAATAGGAACCGTCCCAATAGGAACCGGGCTGTTTCTGATGATCCATTCCCTGGTTTCATGAATATTTTTTCCCGTGGAAAGATCCATAATGGTATCTGCTCCCCAGCGGCATGCCCATACTGCTTTTTCAACCTCTTCTTCAATGCTTGACGAAACAGCACTGTTTCCGATATTGGCATTGATCTTAACCAGAAAATTCCGTCCGATAATCATAGGTTCACTTTCCGGATGGTTGATATTGTTTGGAATAATTGCCCTTCCTGCTGCGATTTCATCTCTTACAAATTCCGGGGTAATTTTATTTTTGGGAGTATTCGCTCCGAAACTGTTTCCCGGATGCTGAAACGCCATTTCTTTTGAGACGGATTCCAGCTGCCCGATCTTCTGGTTTTCGCGGATTGCGACATATTCCATTTCAGGGGTGATGATGCCCTGCTTTGCATAATAAAGCTGGGTCACCTCTTTTCCCTCCCTTGCAACTTTAGGGTTATGGTTATAGGAAAAGCGCAGTTCATCAAGACCTGGATCTGCAAGACGGGCTTTACCGTATTCTGATGTAATACTGTCCAGAATCTCAACATCTTCCCTGTCAAGAATCCACTGCTCCCGGATTCTCGGCAATCCTTTCAGAATATTAATTTCTGAACTTTCGTCTGTATAGGGACCCGAAGTATCGTAAACCGTTACCGGGAGATTACTTTCCAGAGTACCGTTACTGAGTTTTGTAGGACTTAGCTGAATTTCGCGCATGGCAACCTTTACAGGATGCACTGTACCTTCAACATAGATTTTTTTAGAGTTCGGAAAAGGCGAACGTGTGATTGAATGAGCCATAAGTGTATTTTATTAGCCGCCCTGAGCAGCAGTGATGATTAATATTGAATCTTTATCGCTGAGAATAGTCTCTGCCCAGGCAGACAGCGGAATAATACGGTTATTGAGCGCTACGGCAATCCCTTTTTTCTTTCCTGGTAATTCCAAAGCGATGAGTGCTTCCAGATTTTCAGGAAGTATGGCAAATGTTTTTCGGGTGTGGTTGATTGTAAGTTCCATTCCTAATAATTTAAATACACTTTAGGAATGGCCGTTATTGTACAATAGAATGTACAGCAAAAGTCACCTACTTTTCCCTACGCTGGTATGATCCAGATCAGGTTCAAAGGGTAAAGTCTCAGTCTGTTGTTTACAGACACCCCTAAAGTATGGGACGAAGTTAGTTATTTTTTTCAGAACGGGCAAAATTAGTCTGCAAACAAAAAAAGCGATGGAATCCCACCGCTTTCTGTATTGAATATTATTTTTTTATTATTTCTTAATGATTTTATGGGCCGATTTTGTTCCGTCTTTATATTGAACATTAAGAATATATAATCCTGTCTTAAGCTCTGATAAATTGATTTCTGAAGAAACATCATCTACCGTTCTGATCATTCTTCCTGAAATATCCGTCACAGAAACGGATTTCACTTTTTCTATATCAGAAATAGTGATCACATCACTGAATGGGTTCGGATAAACTTTCAGAGGATCTTTTTTAGCCACTTCTGAAGTTCCCAAAGTTTGGGGTTCATAAGAAACGTTATCGATAGAAAGGCTTCTGGCAGGTGTTCCGAGATTTTTCAGAGCCAGTTGGGTTACCCCTGCCGGTAAAGCCGGAATATCAAAAGAAAATGGATATACAGTATTAGTACTGGCAACACTGAACGTTGTTAATTCAACAAAATTATTTGATGTATCCAGATAACCGATCTGAAGAATACCTCCTGCTGTTACAGAAGCCAAAGCATCAAATTTCAGTTTGTATTCCCCCGACTGAAGTGTACTCATTGGAGGAAGTGTAACATAACCGATATAAGAAGTTCCCGATGTCCATAAATAGAGAGTCTTACTTCCTGTAATCGTTGTACTGTTTGAAATGTGACCTCCGGTGGTAGTCCCTAAATTAGTCCAGCAGGCAGGTAAAACACCAGCAACTCCATTCACAGTACCCTGATAGTCTTCAAATCCTTCAAAATAAGCTCCGGGAAGAGCGTTGCATTGCGTTGCAAAACTTGTGACTGAAGACCAGCTGCTTTTCTCAGTTGGGCTGCAGACTGACCGTACCCACACAAAATAGTTGGTATTCGGCTGCAGTGATAAGTTTGCAGAAAGTCCGGCTATACCCGTTTGGCTGGGAGGGGTAGAAGAATCGGGAGCTGTATTGGAAGTGGAATAATACACATCATATCCGTTCCCGGGAGAAGGAAATGGGGCATTCCAGTTTACAGTAGCGGCAGTGGTGGTTATTCCGGTTACCGTGATTCCTGAGGGCGCGAAACAGGTTGGTGGTATCCAGGTATAGGTCAACCCTTCCGTTGGCATTCCGGGAATAGCGTTTGTCGTATTAAATGACTGACTGCTAGTGCTGGAATTTCCTGCTGTGGAGTTGATGAATTCCAGAGATGAGGCATTAAGCCTGTTATTAAAATCGCTGGTTGAACTTCCCCTCAGCCCGATCTGAACAGTTGAGGAAACGGCAGTGCTCCCTACTAAAAATGATCCGCTGCTGTACGTTGTTTTGATGATATTAGAAGTTTCCTGCAAAATAACCTGAAAGGAGAAAACATAGACAGAAGTTGTTGAAATACTGTAAGAAGGTCTGAAATCTTTCCACTGTATCACCACTTCCCGGTTGGGAGCAGTTCCTCTTACATCCCAGCTGATATTTCCGGTTGTATTACTGATGCTGAATACACTGTTAAGATCCTTTCCCCAGGCAGAAATAGCCCCACTGTATCCGGTAGTAAGAGATGATATAGGGGAATAAGTACTGCCGGTAGGAGCTGTTGAGCCAAAGGTTACAAATCCGTTTGTGGAAACATTAAGGGAATTATAGACAATTCCGTTAAAAGCAAAATCAAAAGGCAGACTAACCGGATAAATGGAATCATCGAGGCTTGTAGAGGATGTATTCCCTGTGGCTTCCGCTAAAACAGTCCCTGAAACAGGAGTATACGTTTCAGATGATTGAGAAAATACATAACTGCTTACCTGTGCATAGGTCATACCCGTACCACCTGACAGGGCAACCAACCCCAGTAAGGCACTCTTTAAATAATTTATTTTTTCTTTTCGTTGAGAAAAAAACTGATAAAAATGCTTCATAATGAATTATATTTAATTACAACTAATATACATTTTATTTATCAATATTTCATTATAATATAGAATATATTAAAAATAAATCATTAAACATGAATAAAATTAAAATTATCAACAATAATAATGTTTAGACAAAATAAAATACTACGGATGAGCCAAAAAAAGAAATCCTGCAGATACTGCAGGATTTTTATTCTAGTCTTCACAAGCTCTCCAGACGGCATCATTCTGCGGAACGGGAGCCGTAATTTCAATTTTCTCTTTAATTACCGGATGGATAAACTCCAGTTTTCTTGCATGAAGATTAATACCGCCATCGGGATTGGAACGGGGAGAACCATATTTGAGATCTCCTTTGATGGGAACCCCTGTTTTGGAAAGCTGGGCCCGGATCTGATGGTGCCTGCCGGTTTCAAGATCAATTTCAAGAAGCATATAGTTATCCAGTGTTTTGATCACATGGTACGTCAGAATTGCTTCTTTGGCCCCTTCCGTTGCTTTGGGAAATACAATTGCTTTATTGTTTTTCTCGTTTTTCTTTAAATAATGAACCAGTCTTTGGGTTTGCGGGATCATTTCTTTCCCCACTACCGCCCAATAAGTCTTTTTAATCTCCCTGTTTTTTACCATCTGGGTAAGGCGGGAGAGCGCTTTGGACGTTTTGGCATAGATCACCAAGCCCGAGGTAGGGCGGTCTATACGGTGCACAAGGCCGAGGAACACATTCCCCGGCTTGTTATCTCTTTTTTTTATAAAATTTTTGATGGTTTCCAGTAATGACTCATCACCGGTTTTATCACCCTGTACCAGTTGCCCGACTTTTTTATTCACCACCAGTAGATGGTTATCTTCATACACAATCTGCTCCTCCATGATCTTATTTATCGGGGTCTGTTGGTCAGTGAAAGAATAATTCCCCCTAAAAGCCCCAGCGTTTTAATGAATGAAAGTTTTGAGCCTTCCGGTAAAAACGCCCCCACAACACAGATGAGCGCAGCAGCATACATGGCATAGGACAGGTTTTTGTTCAAAAACAAAGGTGCCTGAATAAAGAAACTGGCTCCCATGAGTACATAAAATATTTTTCTGGAAAGAAGTTCGTTGATTGCCGGGGAAAACAGATTGAACCAGCCTACTGCAAGACATATAAGTGCTGCAATTGACAACATTCCCTGGAGTGATTTCTGTTGACTGTTCATAGATTAATAACTTTCATTCTCATTTGGAAATTCAACACTCTTTACATCTTTCACATATTGGGATACAGCTCCCGTAATTTCAGTATAAAGGTCGAGATATCTTCTCAGGAATTTAGGACTGAATCCTTTGTTCATTCCTACCATATCATGATATACCAGAACCTGCCCGTCACAGTCTGCACCGGCACCGATTCCGATAGTTGGGATAGAAATACTTTCCGTCACTTTTTTAGCCAGCTCAGCCGGAATTTTTTCCAGAACAATAGAAAAACATCCTAATTTTTCTAAGAGCTGTGCATCTTCGATCAGTTTTTCAGCTTCTGCTTCTTCTTTTGCTCTTACTTTATAGGTTCCGAATTTATAGATAGACTGCGGAGTTAATCCCAGATGTCCCATCACGGGAATTCCGGCATTGATGATTTTTTTGATCGATTTGGAAATTTCTTTTCCACCCTCAATCTTCACAGCGTGTGCTCCGCCTTCTTTCATCATTCTTACCGCAGATTCCAATGCTTTTTCAGGATTGCTCTGATAAGTTCCGAAAGGCAGGTCTGCTACAACCAAAGCCCTGTCGGTTCCTCTTACCACACTTTGAGCGTGATAAATCATCTGATCCAGGGTAATAGGCAATGTAGTTTCAAAACCGGCCATTACATTGGCAGCCGAGTCTCCGATCAGGATGGCATCCACTCCTCCTGCATCTACCATTTTTGCTGTGGTAAAATCGTAAGCGGTAAGCATGGTTATTTTTTCCTTGTCGAATTTCATTTTACGCAAGGTTTCTGTGGTAACTTTTTTAATTTCAGAATGAACAGACATAATGTATCTATTTTTAAAAGTTAAAAAGTCGGCTTGCGCCGACTTAAATTTTTGTATGATTTTTATAAAACTACGTGACCCAGTTTCATGAGTTTGTCGTGATTCAGGATTTTGATATTTCTGCCGTCTACCTCGATGAGACTGTCTCCTTTAAATTCGGAGATCAGACGGATGGCACTTTCGGTAGCCGTTCCGATAATGTTGGCAATCTCTTCTCTTGTTAAAGAAATTTTGATGAACCCTTCAGGATCAACTCCCAGTTTCTGCTCCAGTAACAGTAATATTTCCGCCAGTCTTTCCCGAACGGTTTTCTGGGCAAGGAAAGTGATGGTATTGGAAGATTCTCCCAGTTCGTAAGCGATTTTCTGAAGCATAACAAAAGACAGCTGCGGATCTACCTCAAGAAGATACATGAAGATGTCTGCAGGAAGGAAAATGCATTCAATATCCGTCATAGCCTCAGCCTTTGCCTGGAAATTTTCCCCGCAAAGCAATGAACGATAGCCGATGATGTCCCCCTCTTTGATAAACCGTAAGATCTGGTCTTTTCCGAAAGCTCCTGATTTGGATAATTTAGCGGCTCCTTTTTCAAGAACGAAAACACCTCTCGGCGTTTCTCCATCTTCGAAAATGGTATCATGTTTCTGAAAACTCAGTCTTTTTTTGCCGTTAATATATTTTTCAAAATCTGCACTGGAAAGTCTTTCCTTAAAAGATTTATCATTAAAAACCCTGGCGAACCTCTCTTCAATTGCAATCTGTTGTTCCTGCGACATTTTATATGACATTTATCACAAAAATAGAACTTTTTAACTCGATAAACAAAAAAAATTGTTATAATTTTGTAGTTCAATATTTTAGGGAGGTGAGCGAGAACTGTTTTCATTGTGGTCAAGGTATAGAAAAAGAGAGAATTCTGTTTGATGAAAAGACTTTCTGCTGCAACGGCTGCAAGTCTGTATACGAGATTCTGAATACCAACAATTTAAGTAATTTTTATGAACTTAACAAGAGGGCAGGAATCCGTCCGAGCGACGAAAGTTCTTCACAGTTTGATTATCTTGACACTCCGGAGATCTTCGAAAAGGTTACCGATTTCTCTGAAGGGAACACCAGCCTTGTCACTTTCAAAATCCCCGTAATTCACTGTTCATCATGCATATGGCTACTGGAAAGTCTTCATACCCTGAATAAGAACATCAATTACTCTCAGGTTAATTTCACCCGTAAGACCTTACAGATCTCGTTCAACCATAACGACTTCAAATTAAGTGAACTAGCTAATTTTTTAACGAATTTAGGATACAAACCCGTCATCAGCCTTGAGACCGCAGATAAAAATGTGGATCATCTCGATAAATCGCTGCTGGTAAAATTTGCAATTGCCGGATTTGCATTCGGAAACGGAATGTTCCTGGCATTCCCCGAATATGTGGGCGGAGAAGATTACTGGATGGAACATTACAAAGGGCTTTTCAGAGTACTGATGTTTCTTCTGGCCTGTCCTGTTGTTTTCTATTCGGCCTCGGATTATTACAAATCCGCATGGTACGGACTGAAGAACGGAATTGTAAACATTGACGTTCCCATCGTTCTTGGCATCTTTGTTTTATTTGGAAGAAGCATCTATGAAGTGGCCACCGATTACGGTCCGGGATACTTTGATACCTTGTGCGGACTTCTCTTCTTCATGCTGATGGGTAAGATTTTCCAGAAAAGAACATACAGCGCGCTTTCTTACGACAGGGATTACAAATCATTCTATCCTATTGCCGTTACCAAAGTTGATTTTGAAGGAAAGCAGGACAATATTCTTCTTTCTGAAGTAAAAGTAGGAGACCGAATTCTCGTAAGAAACCAGGAAATTATTCCCGTAGATGCCATCCTGATCAATGGGGAAGGAAATATTGACAACAGCTTCATCACAGGAGAAAGCGTAAGCATCAGTAAACAGCCGGGAGATAAGATTTTTGCCGGAGGAAAACAGATCGGATCTTCACTGGAGCTGGAAGTCATCAAAGATGTGGATCAAAGTTACCTCACCCAGCTCTGGAACAAGGAAGCTTTCAAAAAGCATGAAACAGGACTTGACACGCTCACCAACAGCATCAGTAAATATTTCACATTCATTATTTTAGGGATTGCCGTAATCGCCGGAACGTATTGGGCATTTATTGATCTGGAGAAGATGTTCCAGGTAATCTCCGCTATCCTGATCATTGCCTGTCCATGTGCTCTCGCTCTATCCGCACCGTTCACTTTCGGACACATTATGAGGATATTAGGCCGTAATAAGTTTTATGTAAAAGATACTCTGACGATTGAAAAAATCGCCAAACTTGATACCATTGTTTTTGATAAAACCGGAACAATTACCCACCGAAAAAAATCAAATATCAGGTATGAAGGCTCTGAAATCAGCGAATTTGACAATCTGAATATTAAGACTTTACTGAAAAACTCCAACCACCCGCTTTCCAAATCCCTGTATGAATTCATTGAAATAAATGATGATTATTTCACTGTTGAAAACTTCAGGGAAATTTCAGGAAAAGGATATGAGGCCGAAGTACGCGGAACCCTGTACAGAATAGGGTCTGCACGATACAACAACCAGGAGCCCAAAAACCTGGAAACCGCTGTATACATCAGTAAAAACGGAGAATTTCTGGGTAAATTCATTTTCAAAAATGAATACCGTCCAAAACTGAAAGAACTCTTCACAAAACTTACAGACTACAAAATATTCATCCTGAGCGGAGATAATTCTTCTGAAGAAAACCAGCTTAAAGACCTTATCCCAAATTTCAGGGGAATGGCGTTTAACCAAAGCCCGGAAGACAAGCTGAATTACATTAAAAATCTTCAGGATCAGCATCTTAAAGTAGCCATGCTTGGAGACGGCCTTAATGATGCGGGAGCGCTCAAACAAAGCAATGTAGGAATTGCAATTGCCGACGACACGAACAGCTTCACTCCTTCATCCGATGTTATCATGAATGGTGAAAAAGTAGTGACCTTAGATAACTATCTGAATGTATGCAAAGGCTCTATTACAATTGTGAAAATGACATTCATAATCAGCTTCCTTTACAATATCGTAGGCTTAAGTTACGCAGTTACAGGTCATATGCATCCGCTTTTCGCTGCAATCATCATGCCAATCAGTTCGATTACTGTTGTTACATTTACCACACTTGCTACCTGGATTTTAGGCCGGAAATATTTCAAAAAAGGGGCTTAAACCCTCTTATTTAGACTGATTTTAAATTAGCTGAAATCCGCATTTCGTGATGAATGTCATTATTTTTCACTAAATTTGAACCCCGAAAATAGGTTAATTTTGTTGTCCAATGGATATTCTATATTTAATGATCGTCTGCAGTGTTTCTTTAGCTGCGATCTTCCTGGTCGTATTTATAGTGTATGCCAGAAAAGGGCAGTTTGAAGATGACGAATCTCCTGCTGTCCGGATTCTTTTCGATGATGAACGTGTCAGAGAGAATGATGAAAATGGCGACAGAGATAAAGACGAAAAAGAAAAAGGAGAGAATAAATAAATTTGAGAAAAATAGTGAATAGTTGATATGGAAACACAAAAGTTTAGTTATGACAACAGTATTGTCCGTGCGTTCCTCTATGCGACCATCATCTTTGGTTTTATAGGGTTTACGTTTGGGCTTACGGCGGCATTAATGCTTTTCTACCCTGAATTACCCGAGTTCTTTTTCGGAACTGATGATACAACCATCAATAGTCTTGCATCGGGCAATATTCAAGGGCTAATAAACACTCATGGTGCATTTGGTTTTGGTAGAATCAGAATGCTGCATACCAATACCGTAATCTTTGCATTCGTTTGTAATATCGTTTATGTGGGGGTATACTACTCTACACAGAGATTATTAAAAACAAGAATGTATAGTGATACATTGTCATGGATTCATTTCTGGACCTGGCAGCTTATGATCGTTGCGACGTTCATTACCTTCTTTATGGGAATCAATACATCAAAAGAATACGCTGAGCACGAATGGCCGATTGATATATTAATCGCTATCTCGTGGATTATTTTCGGGGTAAACATGATTATGACGATTGCCAAGAGAAGAGTAAGACACCTTTATGTAGCCATCTGGTTCTACTTAGGAACATGGGTTGCAGTGGCAATGCTTCATATTTTCAACAACCTTGAAGTTCCATTATCATTCACTGGCTGGAAATCTTATTCTGCCTATGCAGGTGCAAAAGATGCCATCGTACAATGGTGGTACGGTCACAATGCAGTAGCATTCGTACTTACGACTCCGGTTCTCGGTTTAATGTATTACTTCTTACCAAAAGCTGCAGACAGACCGGTATTCTCGTACAAACTGTCTATTATTCACTTCTGGTCTTTAATTTTCGTATATATCTGGGCTGGTCCTCACCACCTTCAGTATACAGCACTTCCGGCATGGGCACAGGCTGTGGGAACAGGTTTCTCAATTATGCTTATCGCACCGTCGTGGGGAGGAATGCTGAACGGACTCCTTACTTTAAGAGGAGCATGGGATAAAGTAAGAGAGAATCCTATCCTTAAGTTCTTCGTAGTAGCGGTAACATGTTATGGTATGGCAACTTTCGAAGGTCCGCTTTTGGCAACAAAAAACATCAACAAAATCGGTCACTTCACAGACTGGGTTATTGGTCACGTACACTTAGGAGCTCTTGGATGGAATGGTTTCATGGCATTCGGGGTTATCTATTACCTGGTACCGATCATGTGGAGAACAAAACTTTGGTCTGTAAAATTAGCAAACTGGCATTTCTGGTTAGGGACATTAGGAATCATTTTCTATGCAGTACCAATGTATATTTCAGGATTTACACAGGGATTAATGTGGAAGCAGTTCAATCCGGACGGAACCTTATTATGGAAAAACTGGCTTGATACCGTTACTGCAATTATTCCTTACTTCAAAATGAGATTCTTAGGAGGTCTGTTCTATATTTCAGGAGCCATCTTAATGATCGTAAACGTAATTGCTACGGTAAGAAAAGGATCATTCCAGAAAGAAGTTCCTGCTGAAGCACCTGCTTTAGCCAATATCGGAAACAAACGTAAAGAAGGGGAAGGATTCCACCTTTGGCTGGAAAGAATGCCAATGTTATTAACAGTTCTATCTTTATTCACGATTTCAATCGGTAGTATGGTAGAAATTATCCCTACCCTATCTCTTAAGAAAAGTGTACCTACCATTTCAGCGGTAAAACCTTATTCACCACTTGAACTGGAAGGTAGAGACATCTATATCCGTGAAGGATGTAACGCCTGTCACTCTCAGATGATCAGACCGTTCAGGGATGAGATCGTAAGATTCAACGGTAAAAACGGACAGTACTCCAAAGCAGGGGAGTTTGTATACGACAGACCATTCCTATGGGGTTCTAAGAGAACAGGACCGGATTTACACAGAGAAGGAGGTAAAAACCCAAGTTCCTGGCACTACAAGCACATGTACAACCCAAGATCTACCTCTGCAGGATCTATCATGCCACGTTACCCTTGGTTAATCTATACTGACCTGAACAGATCTAAAATGGTAGACAAACTGAAGCTGATGAAGAATACATTTGATGTACCTTACACCAAAGCTGAAATTGACTCTGCGAACACATGGGCAGATAACCAGGCGAAGAAAATTGTAAAAGATATCTTCTCTGAAGCAGCTGACCTTAAGAAGGAATATGCCAAAAAACCGGAAGGAGAACTGGAGAAAAAAGAGATCGTAGCACTTATCTCTTATCTTCAAAGGTTAGGTACAGATATCAAGACGACTGAAATCAAAACAGCAAGTAATAACTAAAAACATTAAAAGGTTCACATGATTCCTCAGAACTTTAAAGATATATTATCCAATACAGAAAACGCTGGTTTCTACCAGACGCTGGCTCTGATTTTCTTTTTGCTGTTCTTCGTAGCTTTGGTAATCTATGTTTTTAGCAGGCCTAAAAAATATTACAAAGAAGAAGAAGAGGCTCCTCTGGGGGATGATGAAGATGACGATTTTAATTTAAAAAATTAAACTATTTATTATGAAACAAAGAACACCTGTTGTTGTAAACATCTTAATAATAACCGGACTTTTAATAGTTTTTTATTATTTATTTGTACAGAGCTACTCGTTCTTAGCCTCTCCTTATTTCTGGGGAACTGTTGTGATCAGTGCCATTTTAGCATACATCCACAGTGCTATCGGGGATTTGATTGAGAATAACAAATTCAAAAAATTATCTCCGGAAGAAAAAGCAGCTTATCTTGCAGAAAAGAAAATCCCATTCTTAAAAAGAATGTATGATGCAGCTTTCAAAAAGCAATCTGAAACTGAAGAGAAAGACATCCTTATTGACCACGGTTTCGACGGGATTATGGAGCTTGACAACCAGTTACCTAAATGGTGGGTAGGTTTATTTTACTTTGGGACTGCTTTTTGTATTGTATATATCGCAGCTTACTCTTTCACCGATTTTGCTCACCCGCTAAGCGAGTATGAGAAAGAATACAAAGAACAGATGGCTGCTATTGATAAGTATATGAAAGAACAGCCTCCTGTAACGATTGAATCTGCAAAATATTCCGCAGATAACATCGCAGCCGGTGAAGAAGTATTCAAAACCAACTGTGTATCTTGTCACTCTGAAGGAGGTAGAGGAGGTATCGGGCCAAACCTTACCGATAACTACTGGCACAACCAGCCTGAAAAAACCCTATTCAAAAACGTATTCCACGTGGTTGAAAACGGGGTAACAGGTACGGCAATGCAGGCCTGGGGTAAAAATGGGGTATTAACCGGTACAGACATCCAGAATGTTGCAGCCTATGTATACCACATCAACCAGGAACAGCAGCCGATTACTCCTGCTCAGGGCGGTGCTCCACCATATGGAGATGAAGCTCACTGGGAAAAAGAATAATTTAAAAAATTAGAAAACATATGAAAAAAACATAATTTGTTATTAGATTAAAAAATAGTAACGAATTATGTTTTTTCTTTTTTAAAACATACACAATATGTCAGACATAGAAGAAACAGAGGTACGAGGCGGACAGGGACAGGTTCTGGACCCTGAAACTTACAGAGATTCTATAGGGACAATGGAGCAATCCGGAAAAAGAAAATGGGTATTTCCAAGGAAGCCAAAAGGAAAATATACCAATTATAGAAATATTGTAAGCTATCTTTTATTAGTTGTTTATTTTACCATACCGTTTTTGAAGATCAATGGAAACCCATTCTTCCTCTTTAATGTTATCGACCGGGAATTCTTTATTTTCGGACAGCCATTCTATCCACAGGACTTTTTTATCCTGACCTTAGGTGCTATTGCTTCTTTAATTTTTATTATCGTTTTTACGATTGCGTTCGGAAGAATTTTCTGCGGATGGATATGTCCTCAGACAATTTTTATGGAATCGATCTTCCGTAAAATAGAATATCTTATTGAAGGCGACCGCAACAAGCAGATGAAACTGGACAGACAGGAATGGAACAGTGAAAAGATCTGGAAAAGAAGTCTGAAATGGTCTGTATACATTGTGATCTCACTCATCATTACCCATTTTATGTTCATGTATATTGTGGGCTATGAAGAAGTAATTAAAATTGTATCCGAAGGACCGTTTGCCCATCCTACGAACTTTATGGTAATGATTCTCTTTACGGCTGCGTTTTACTTTGTATTCGCATGGTTCAGAGAGCAGGTATGTACGCTGGTATGTCCGTACGGAAGATTACAGGGAGTTCTGATCGATAAGGATACCATCAATGTTTTTTACGATTTTAAGAGAGGGGAAAACAGATCAAAATGGAGAAAAGGGGAAGACAGGAAAGCAGAAGGCAAAGGAGACTGTATAGACTGCCACCAATGCGTTGTGGTATGTCCTACGGGAATTGATATCCGTGACGGGCAGCAGCTGGAGTGCATCAACTGTACCGCCTGTATTGATGCCTGTGATGAAGTGATGGAAAAAGTAGGTCTTCCGAAAGGGCTGATCAGATATGCTTCCGAAAACGAAATTGAAAAAGAAACACAGTTCAAATTTACTGGAAGAATGAAAGGATTTACCGTATTCTTATTCCTGCTGGTAGGATTTTTAGGATTCCTTCTTTATAACAGAGGAGAAATGGAGGCTAAATTCATTAAACCTGCCGGAAGTACATTCTTCGTAAGAGACGGAAAAATTACCAATACGTACAATTACACCTTCCTGAATAAAACAAACGACAAAAAGATCGTAACGATAAAAGTCATTGATCCTGCTCACGGGGAAATTACTTACAGTGCTTCCAGCAAGATCGAGATAGAACGCGATAAAATTTCAAAGGGAACCATCAATATCAGTTTCCCGGAAGGTGAAATGAAACTTTCCAAACAGAACATCACTATTGGTGTTTATGATATGAAAGGAAAGCTGGTAGACTCTTACCAGACTTATTTTGAAGGACCATTCAAACTGCAATTTTAATTTTAAAAGATGAAAAACTTTAGTTGGGGACACGGTGTTGTTATTGCATTATTCGCATTCATCGTTTTTATTTTATCCATGTTGTTTCTCTTTCCGAACGGACAGAAAAATTCTGAAATGGTAACGGACAATTATTACGAGGAAGAACTTCAGTATCAGGATGTAATCGATGCCAAGAAAAGAGCGGATGAACTGCAGGAAAGGCCGGTATACAGCCAGGCCAAAGACGGAATCAGAATCACGTTTCCAAAAGATTATAACAATACCAATACTACGGTAAAATTTGTTTTAAACAGAACCGACGACCAGAATTTAGATATCAAAAAATCTGTACAGCTTGATGCCGGCCAGTCTTTTGTAATTCCTTCCCAGGTTTTAAAGATGGGAAATTACACCTTAAGACTGTCATGGACCAGGGATAAAACAGACTACCGAATGGATTATGATGTGATATGGAAATAGGACTTGTTGTATCGGCTGTCGCTTTAGGATTTGCTTCCGGTTTTCACTGTATCGGAATGTGCGGACCTATTGCCCTGTCGATGGGACTTACCAAAAAACAGGCAGCTAATTTTTATCTTCAGAACCTTACCTACCAGTTTGGCAGGATCTTTACCTATTCTCTTTTGGGTGCGATCCTGGGCATTGTAGGGGAAGGGTTTGAAATGGCAGGCTTCCAGCAGTATCTTACCATTACGGCAGGAATTCTCCTGATTGTTATGGCTTTATTTTCTTTTGGCGGAAAAGATTTTGCTTCAAAGATTCCTTTTCTTTCAGGATTTTTATTTTCAGTAAAATCGAATTTGGGACGGCTTCTTCAGAAAGCAGATTACCGGTCGAGATTTACCACCGGGATCCTGAACGGTTTCTTACCCTGCGGAATGGTGTATATGGCCCTTACGGCTAGTCTTGCAGGCGGAGGAATATGGCAGGGCGCTGTATATATGGCTTTATTCGGGCTGGGAACCCTTCCGTTCATGTTTGCGGTAGTTCTGGCCGGAAACCTCATGAATCAGGCTTTCAGGCTGAAAGTGTTAAAGGCTTTTCCTGTGATTATGATTATTCTCGGAGGATTGTTTATCCTGAGAGGTCTTGAGCTTGGAATTCCTTATATCTCACCAAGAGCCGAAGCCATGGGCATCTCCAAAGATCATAATGGGGCAAACTGCCACATTGAAGGACACGACCATACCTCTTCAAACTGTCATTAAACCGGGTTATTTCATTTCCAATGAGGAAAATATTTTTTATATTCATTATCAGCTTTTTTATCCTGCAGTCGTGCAATGTAACCTCTGAAATTGTTTACCATAAAGATGCTTCTTCCACTTCTGTAACCGATATCGATATGAAAAGATTTATCGCTGAAATGAAAGCCGCCACCCCGGATTCCCTGAGAGATAAGAATGAGTACAGCGATCTGGATAAATTCCCGGCTGCCTGGACCAGCCTTCAGGAACTGGAACAAAAGAACAGAGATGTAAAGGACACAGACCCGGATCACATCCGGATCATGAAAAAGATCTTTATGAAAACCAACAGGGAAAATAATGAACCTACCGGTGTTTCTCTGAAAACAGAACACTTTACCCGCGATGATTACTCAGTACTCAGCCATTATATTAAAAATGAGAAGCTGCCCGTCGATCAGAACCTCTTCAATATCTGGGACGGAAAAACCCTCACCATCAATACAGAAAATTTCAATCTGAAAAATATTGAAGCTGCAATCATCTCCAAAGCTTCCAGAGACAATCCTCAAAAAGTGGAAGGAATGATGACGATGTTCTTTAAAAACATCAGCACAACCCTGAGGTTTGAGAATAAAATAAAATCGATTACAGGGAAGCACGACTGGTTTAAAAAAATTGATGATTACTCCGTAAAGATCAGTTATGATCTAAAAACGATTTATGATCAGGATAAACCATTCAAAAATGCAGATAAGAGCATTGTGATCGTTACAGAATAACAGAGACTGCTGAATTCAGCAGGTTTTTTTATTGGTATCCGTTTTGTAATAGTATATTTTCAACCACAAAAAATTTTAATAATGATCAAACAGATGCAATGGATATGGGTGGCGGTACTTTTTGCTGTGCTGCAGTCCTGCTCCATTAATACAGAAACCACTTACTATAAAGACTCTGCTACCAGTATGCAGTCCAATATTCTTATGGATAAAAGCGTCATGGGAATGATGAGTATGATGGGTACAGATTCACAGAAGCTTAAAGAACTGGATCGTCTTCCCACAGAATGGAAAAGCCTCTATAATGTTCAGAAGAATGGGAAAATCACCATTAATGAAGACTCTGCAAAAGCCCTGAAAAAGCTCTATATGAAGGTAAATAAAGATAAAGGAGAAATCCTGGGACTTTCTTTAAAATATGATAAGCTGATGCCTTCAGAGATTACCCAGCTCCTGAACAGTGACAAACGTCTGAAAAAAATTCCGCTTCAGGATATTGCCGTATGGAACGGAAAATCGCTGACTATCAATACGGATAAGTTTAATTCCGACGGAATCCTTAAAATGCTGGAAGAAAAAGATCAGCCCGAGAATACAGTTCCCCAGTCTAAAAGCGATTCCATTGAAGCGTATGGAAAGCAGATGGCTTCAGGAATGGCCGGAATGCTCAGAATGTTCAATCTTACGTTTACCAATACCCTGAAATTTCAGAAACCCATTAAAAAAATCGAAGGAAAGCATGATTTTGTAAAACAGATCGATAACAAAACAGTTCAGATCACAGTAAGATCAAATGATCTGATTGACAATAAAAATCTTGTTGATAAAGATAAAAAGGTAATCATTACTACCGAATAAAATAATAACCCATCGGATTCCGATGGGTTCTATTTTTATCTTGAATTCAGGATAAGAATTTATAAATCGTACACATACATGCATGAAAAGCAATTATCATTAATGATAACCAAGCTCAGTTTTTTAATATCTTCTTACCGGAAGTACAATCATATTCTGAGGTTTTACCATATCTGTGCTGATGATATCACCATTCATCTGGAACGTAACATCAAATGCAGAATTCTCATTCTTTTGGGTAGAAGTCCATATCGAACTACCTCCCAAAGCTAAAGAAATATTAGCCTTTTTAAGTTCTTTGGAAAGCGTAAGCAATTCTTCACTTGAAGGGAGAAACCAGTCAGAAACACCTCCTCTTACCAGATCAAGGCATACTTTAGCTGCACAGTTAGCTCCCGGATTGTTATTTGCAATGAGGGTTGAATTTTCGAGTCCTTTACCAAAATCATGTAAAGTACCGGAAATATAGAGATTTAAATCTCCCCAATTGGCTCCCTGTGCGCTGGTTCCGTAATATACTTTCTGCGGATGAATTTCCATATATCTCCAGCCGTCTTTATATTCACCTTTATCATAGCCAACATAAGCACCAGAAGTACCGAAATATCCGGTTGTTTTGAAAGAAGTTTCTGAAGTGTAGGTATATTTACCGTCAGCTGTCTTTATGTATCCCCTTACATAATAAGTTGTAGCCGGCAGCAGGCCGGTAACGGTTACTTTATAATCTGTTGTCCCTGTGGTATAGGTATCCACAGAAGGATTATTACCTTTAGTAGGATTGGGTGAAGTAGAGTAAACAAATCCCGGAACTTCAACCTGCCCGTCCTTCTGCTCAATACGTCCTCTGAACAGAGCGGTTGTCGGGAAAATATCACCTGTCACTCCTATTGTATTCTTTTTCTCCGGCACTGTTACAACCGGATCTATAATGATTTGAGCCGGATCATCATCACTCCCGCCACAGGAATAAAAAAATAATGCTATGAAAGCATACAAAACGAAATTTAATTTCTTTTTCATGGTTAAGTTTTAGCCGCAAAAATAATAAATTTATTTAAACAAATGAATCAAGAAAAAACCTCCTATCTTACGACAGGAGGATTCTATTTTAAATAATTGATTTCTGTTTAGCTGATCAGATCAAATCTCGCATATTCTGCAATTTTCTTAGGAAGTTTAATTCCTTCTGCTGTCTGATTATTTTCAAGCAAAGCCGCCATAATTCTCGGAAGAGCCATTGCAGATCCGTTCAGCGTATGAACCAGCTGAGATTTGCCATCTGCTTTGTAACGGCACTTCAGACGGTTGGCCTGGAAAGTCTCAAAGTTAGAAACAGAGCTCACTTCCAGCCACATTTCCTGTGCTGCGCTCCACACTTCAAAATCATACGTCATTGCAGAAGCAAAACCGATATCTCCACCGCAAAGTCTCAATACCCTGAAAGGAAGTTCAAGATCGGTAAGGATTTCTTTGATATGCTCTACCATTTCTTCCAGAACAGCATAAGAGTTCTCAGGTTTTTCTATTCTTACAATCTCTACTTTTTCAAACTGGTGAAGACGGTTCAGACCTCTTACATGAGCCCCGTAGCTTCCGGCTTCTCTTCTGTAACATTGTGAGAAAGCCGTATTTTTTACCGGAAGATCCTTTTCATCGAAAAGTACATCGCGGTAAAGGTTTGTCACCGGAACTTCTGCCGTAGGAATCAGGTATAATTTATCTTCGTTAATATAGTACATCTGCCCTTCTTTATCCGGCAGCTGGCCAGTTCCGAATCCGGAAGCTTCATTCACTACGTGAGGCGGATTTACTTCCGTATATCCCTTGTCCACATTTTTATCTAAGAAATACTGAACCAAAGCCCTCTGAAGCCTTGCTCCTTTTCCTAAATACACAGGGAAACCTGCACCGGCAATTTTCACACCCAGTTCAAAATCGATCAGGTTATATTTTTTAGCCAGTTCCCAGTGAGGAATCGCTCCTTCACCAAGACCTTTCACATCATGAGACTGATAAATGATTTCATTATCTTCAGCAGAAGCACCGCTTTTTACCAGTTCATTCGGAATGTTCGGAAGCTGATACAGAATATTCAATAGTTCCGTTTCTTTTACTTCCAGCTGAGATTTCAATTCTGAGCTCGACTCTTTGTACTCTGCTGTTTTAGATTTTGCCGATTCCGCTTCTTCTTTCTTTCCTTCCTTCATTAAAAGTCCAATTTCCTTGGAGATTTTATTGATCTCGGAAAGCTGGGAATCTAATTCAAACTGGATTCTCTTTCTTTCGTCGTCAGTAGCAATAGCTTCGTCTACCAACTCAAGATTCTTGAATTGTCTTTTTTTAAGACCTTCTAAAACGCGTTCTTTATTGTCGCGCAAAAAATTGACTTGTAACATTTTATTTAGATGTTAAATATTAGCAGGTTAAACTTAAACACTAAGCCAACCATTTTACAAATTTAAAATTATTTTACGATAGTAACCGTATTTATTGAATTGGGTTCGTCCGCTCCCTTTGAAAATACCGGACTTCCGTTGTATAATACTTTTGAAACCTGGAATAAGGACGGTGTCCACCGGTAGTCGATTATCATGACATCGCTTTCTATCACCGTCTGATCACCCACTTTCTTGGAATAGGTAAAGGTCATCCTGGAACGGTAATTTTTACTGTCCGGGCTGATGGAATCAAATACGATTCTTTTGGCACCGGCCACATACTCAAAATAGTACAAAGAATCAGCCGTCATTTTGAGTGAAACAGGAACGGGTGAAACATCTTTGTCTCCATCTATATCATTCACGGCATATGCTGTATAAGATCCCGGTTTTTTGGCATTCAGCAGGTCCTGTCCGGCTCCGTTCTTTACATAGATGTTCATGATCTGATCTATTCTCTGCAGAGAATCATCATCACTTCCGCATGAAATCAGTAAAAAAAGGATGGCAGTAAGTTTTGCCGCAAAAAAATATTTGAAGTTGAATTTCATCAGCTGTTAATTTTCAATAATCTTTTTTATGCAAATGTATAATTATATATTTGTTCATGTAATATTTTAACATGTTTTTAAACAAACTCAAAAGAATAAACGGCAGCCATGTTACCACCATCTTCAAAGGAAACTTTATTTCAAAGTTTGTTCTGGTGATCGGGGGGCTGCTGCTGGCTAAATATTACGGGTCTTCCGAGTACGGTATTTTCAGTATTTACCTGAGTATCATGAGCATATTCGCCATCGTTCTGAGCCTTGCCCAGGAGCACCAGATCATGCTTGAAGGAGATGAGCAGGATATCAATAATAATTTCAGCGCTTCGGGCATTATTTCCGCGGGCGTTACTCTGTTCAGCTTTCTGCTGGTTCTTATTCCCTTTCATATTTCCAAAGATATTCTGTTCTTAGGGATCTTTTCGGGATTCATTTATCTTTTTACCAATAATGCCAAGTTTCTTCTGGCTAAGAAAAAACGTTTTAAGCAGGTTTCCATACTCACGGTTATCGATTCTGTGGTGAGTTTTCTGTTTCAGGTGATATTCGTTTTCTTTAAAATAGAAAACGGCCTCGTTATCGGAAGCCTGATCGGTTTTCTGACCGCTTTTTTTGCAGCGATTTATTATTCCGGAGCATATTTTGTAAAGCCTGATTTTCGGAGGTACCTTGCCAATACGAAAAAGAGACCGGAAATTTTTAAATACACCTACCCTTCCACGCTGATCAATGCGCTTGGCAATAATATCATGCCGATCCTGATCTCATTATATTTTGCAGATTCCCTGCTTGGAGAGTATTCTTTAGCGGTAAAAATCATGTCTGTTCCCCTTCTTCTCATATCATCTTCCATCGCAACGGTATATTATCCGAAAGCGGCTGAAATCAACAACAGGGGGAACAGCAGAAATGAACTGTTTGCCTACACCAGGAAGATGAGCCTGATGAATTTTTATATTATTTTTGCGCTCTATCTTCTCATCAATATAGCCGGAATACCGGTTCTGAAGCTGTTTTTCAACAAAAACTGGGAGCATCTGGGGCTGTTTATTTTCCTGATGTCATTCGGGTACCTTACCCGGAGTCTTATCAATCCTATTTCGGATGTATTGCTGATCCTGAAAAAGAGCAATGTTGCCCTGGTTTTCAATATTTATCTTTTCCTCGCGAATATTGCTGCGATTTTCATTGGAAAAGAAAAAGGAATCAGCTATCTGGTGGGTATTTTTTCCCTGTTTTTGTTTTTAGGCTATGGATTTTTGTATTTTTACATCATGTTTATGCTGAAAAAGAATGAATCCGATTAAAAAATTTATTGAGTACCAGATATTTCACAGAATTAATAATTTTTTCTACCCGCAGTATTACCGTCAGAAGTACGAATACATGGTACCTCATGTTCTTTTTTTTCAGTATACCGTTCCGCAGAAATTTCTGAGAATCAACGGGAGGGTTCCGTGGCCGGTACATTTTACATCAGAAGTACGCGCCCATCAGAATATAAAGAAAGGGATTTTATGTGATCCTGGAGATAACCCGAATATCTATATCCAGGCGACCAACGGTATTATTATCGGAAACAATGTAGGATTCGGTGCCGGAACATCCCTTATTTCTGCGAATCACAATCATAATGATCACAGCATCCACGACAAATGTCCGCCGATCACCATCGGTAATAATGTATTTGTGGGCACCAATTCGGTGATTTTGCCGGGCGTTACTATCGGAGACAATGTGGTGATAGGCGCAGGTTCTATTGTGGCTAAGGATATTCCGTCGAATTCCATTGCGGTAGGAAATCCCTGCAGGGTGATCAAACAAAAAGAACCTTATATTGAAGACTTTTCCAAAACGGTTTTTAACAGAAAACTGCCTGAAGGCTTCAATTTAAAGTTCTAAATGTAATGTTATGCGATATTTTTAAGCAATACCTGCTGCCCAGCTTTTTTCAAGCGGAAGTAAGAAATGGCTTAAAAAATCAAGATAGGTATTTTTAGAGAAGTCAAAAACCTGAATATCTTTAGCTAATTCGCCGTTTCTTAACCGGGTTTTAAAGTCGATTAACTTTAATGTTTTCACTTCACCGTTTTCTACAAAGCTGGCTTTCATCCTGTCGAAAAGTCCAAGCTTATATTCTTCATCAATCTCTCTCATCACTTTCCCTAAGGCATCAATGCTGCAGCCTGAAGCCATTTCTTTCTCTTCGTCTACGCAAACCACAATAAACTGGTTTTTCTCGATTTTAAATGAGGAAGAAAGCGGTTTTCCGTGAGCTGCCCATGTAGCAAGGAAATCGAACAGTTTTTCAGTAATTATTTTAGCTTCTTTTGTTTCAAAAGGTCTTGATGCCGGGTATATAATCACTCTGTAATCGTTGGTTTCTACAATATTGGATTCTTCAATTTTCATATCTAAGCATTTATTTTTTTACCGGATATGATGTCCATCTGCATTCCTGCTTACCGGCAAGAAAGTCAGGTAAGAAGATATCATATCCTGTCAATTTTTAAAGTATAAAATTAAGAAATATTCCTGATCAGAGAAAAGAGTAATAAGAATTTAAATTTTTAAAATTAATCGCAATGATAGACCAGAATGAATAATTACAGTGTTTTTTTAAGATAAACAAAGCCGCTTCGCTCATTTTTTTGAAATACAGAGTTTAAATATACATCCAATTATACCACCTAAACCTGACAGGTTCTGGAAACCTGACAGGTTTCAATTCATTTCTCTACAAGCTTTTTAATAAAAAAATCCGGCGCGGTGAGCTTTGCTCAGCGCGCCGGAGAATATCTTTCAGACTGAAAAATTTATTTTGTTTTAGCTGTAATTTATTCAGATGAAGGCAAAGAAAAACCCACGACTAAGTGTCTGGGTTCTTATATTTTATGGAAAAGAGTTTTACAGATCTTCCGCTTCGGCAAGAAGCTCTACAATATCTTTTACAGCTACTTCAGTATTCTTATTGAAATGTTTCACTCCGTCGGTCATCATCGTATTACAGAAAGGGCATCCGGTAGCAATCACTTTAGGCTCAAAAGACAATGCCTCTTCCGTTCTTTCGATATTGATGTCTTTATTTCCTTTTTCAGGCTCTTTGAACATCTGTGCGCCTCCTGCACCACAGCAAAGACCGTTGGTTCTGCAACGTTTCATTTCTACCAGCTCGGCATCCAGTTTTTCAAGAAGAATTCTTGGCGCTTCATATTCGTCATTGGCTCTACCCAGATAACAAGGATCGTGGAAGGTAATTTTCTTTCCTTTAAAGGCTCCTCCTTCAATCTTCAGTCTTCCTTCTTCCATTAAGGTTTTAAGGAACTGGGTATGGTGAACGACCTCATAATTTCCACCCAGACTCGGATATTCATTTTTCAGGGTATTGAAACAGTGCGGGCAGGCCGTAACGATTTTTTTCACTTCATAGGCATTCAGTACCTCAATATTGGTAAGGGCCATCATCTGGAAAACAAATTCGTTTCCGGCACGTTTTGCGGGGTCTCCGGTACAGCTTTCTTCCTGTCCCAGAACAGCAAATTCAACACCTATCTTATTCAGTATCTTGCAAAATGCTTTTGTAATTTTTTTGGCGCGGTCGTCAAAACTTCCTGCACATCCAACCCAAAATAAAACTTCAGGGGATTTTCCTTCGGCAGCATATTCTGCCATTGTTTTAATTTGCATTCTTTTTCTGTTTAATTAAAAAATCAGCATAGTATTCCTTAGCTTTTGTCATGATTTCTGCCGGAACTACCGAAACATAGAGAGGATTGGCTTCATCGTAGTTCAGATATTTCCAGAATCCTTTGGTCGTTTTATCGTTCAAAGCTATAATCATGCTCTCTTTGCTCATTTCCAAAGCGGAATCATTGATAAACCGGGCTTTCATTCCCTGCATTTCCATCATCCCCAGCATCATCTTTTTCTTTTCCTCATCAAATTTCTCTTTAAGGAAAGTCATTTTCATTTTCATCGGATAGGTAACAAAAGCGTATTTCACGTCATCTCCTGTTTTTAAGACCTGTGATACACCGAAAGCATTTTTATCGGTATTAATAATCTCTATTTTGAATTCTTCATTGCCTTCGAGCAATGATTTGAAAGAGTTAGACAATGTATTTCTGTCCATTTTCTCAAAGATTCCCGGATGGGTCATGTCCAGCATCTTATCATAGTCTTTCTTTTCGAGCAGGGACATGAAAGACTGTGAATCTTCAAGGATTTTCTTTTCATCAGCCGACTGTGCCATTATAAAGACTGAACAGACCAGCAAAAAGGTTAAGAATAGTTTTTTCATCTTTTCAGATTTTTAGTCATTAGCCCAATTCAGACGATCTGCCTGATTATACTGCCACGGTGCGGCATTATTTTCCACGTTGGTCATCATAAGATTTAATTCCTGTGGGGCAGCAGACTGTTCCATCACAAGGAATCTTCTCATTTCGAAAATAATGGAAAGCGGATCCAGCAATACCGGACAGGCTTCTGTACAGGCATTACAGGTTGTACACGCCCAAAGTTCTTCTTTGGTGATATAATCGTTCAGAAGTTTTTTGCCGTCATCTACAAATTTACCGTTCTTGTCTATATTTCTTCCTACTTCTTCCAGACGGTCTCTGGTTTTCATCAGGATCAGTCTCGGAGAAAGTTTCTTGCCGGTAATGTTGGCCGGACAAACTGAGGTACAGCGTCCGCATTCCGTACAGGAATATGCGTTCAGCAGCTGAACCTGGTTCAGATCAAAAATATCTTCAGCACCAAATTTAGACGGAACATCTGCTTCTGCTCCTTCTGCCGGAGCAGCATAAGGATCGGCATTAGGGTCCATCATCAGCTTAATTTCCTTAGTAACTGAATCCAGATTGTTGAATTTTCCTTTTTTATCAAGATTGGCAAACCACGTACTCGGAAATGCCAGGATAATATGCAGGTGTTTTGAATAATAAAGATAGTTCATGAAGAAAAGAATCCCCACAAAGTGGAACCACCAGGCGGCTTTTTCTGTAAAGTACAGGAATCCGTCACTGAAACCACTGAACAGAGGTGCCAATACCGTAGAACTGATCGGGAAACTTCCGTGTTCAGGAAGTAATCCTCTCTGCTGTAAAACCCAGTCTGCGGTATTCATTTTGAAGAATGCCATCATCAGGGCAAATTCAATGATAAGAATCCAGTTGGCATCGTGTTTCGGCCATCCGAAAAGTTCTTTCATCGTTAATCTTTTCACCCCATAGAAGTTTCTTCTGATAAAGAATACCACCACACCGATAACAACCAGCAATGCCAGGATTTCCAGGGTAGCCGTAAAGAAATTATAGAAACCGTGTCCTAAAACTGAAGCCAGGAACCTGTGGGTTCCGAACAGTCCGTCTACAACAATCTCGATAAGTTCGATATTGATGATAATGAATCCTACATAGACAAAAAGGTGAAGAATACCGGCTACAGGACGCTTTACCATCTTGCTCTGCCCCATTGCCACTCTGGCCATAGTTTCCCAGCGTTCAGATTTCCTGTCGCTCCTGTCGATTTCTCTTCCCAGTTTAATATTTCTGTAAATCTTCTGCAGGCTTTTGGCAAACAGCCCGAACCCGGCAACCAGTAAGATCAGGAAAATAATGTTATCAATGTACTCCATAAGGCTATTTTAGTCTTTATTGTTCTTTCCAAAAACTGAAAAATTGATATATCTCTTAGGATTGGCTTTCATATCTTCGATCAGGGCATTCAGATTGGTAGATGCTGAATTCAGATTGTTATAAAGCTGTTCGTCTTTCATCAGCTTTCCTAAACTTCCCTGCCCGTTATCTATTCCGGCGATCACCTGATTAAGCTTACCTACCGTAGCATCCAGGTTGGCAATCGTAGCATTCAGTTTTTTGGTATCGATGCTTTCTGCAAGATTTCCGTATTTATCCAGGGTTACCTTTCCGCTCTCCATAGTAACGGCCGCATTATCGAGTACTTTCTGAAGTTTCGGATCATTGTGTCCTACAAGACTGTTTACGCTTCCTGCGGTAGTCTGTAAAGCGCCTACGGTTTTATTAAGGTTGGCCAGAAGAGCTCTGATTTCTTCTCTGTTCTGCGCGTTTACTACCTGATTGGCATTAGCCATCAGAGAATCCACTCTGTACAGAACCGTCTGAAGCTGATCCTTCACAGGACCTACCTGAGAAGAAAGACTTCCCAGCGTTCCCAGTTTGAAAGCTCCTTTCAGGGTATCCCCGTCTTTTGCAGTCGGGCCGCCGTATACCAGATTTACTCTCATTTCTTTTCCGGACATCAGCCCGGGTTCAAAAATCTCAAGAGTTGAATTTTTTGAAAACTCAAATTTATCATCTACCGTAATCTTTACGATAAAATTGATCTTCCCGTCTTTGGAGGTCTGAGGGATGATCTTATCAACCTGCCCCACCTTTAATCCATTGATAGAAACCGCGGAAGACTGTGCCAGCCCTTCCACATTGTCGTATTTTGCGTAAAATATATTATCGGTAGTAAAAAGGCTTCTGCCCTTCATGAATTGAAACAACAACACAAAGCCTACAATAGCCAAAAGTGCGATCACACCAGCTTTTAATTCTTTACTGAACTTCACTTGCTAAATTTTTTCTAATGAGCAAATATAATACATTTTAAATTAATGTTTTTCTTTATTGCTCTGCGTTAAATACAAAAAAACCACCAAAAAATTTCGGTGGTTTTTCTATCTGTAAAATTTGATTTCTTATTGTTGCTGATTACCCAGCTTGTTCCAGATCTCAATTCTGTAATCCTGAATATCTGCATTATCCTGAAGACTCTTCATCCAGGCCTGTCCGAACATTCCTGAATTTCTCTGGGTAACAGATTCTGTGAACTGTTTAAGATCACCAGGCTGTTTGTTTACTGTTTCTGATTTTTTGATCAGCACATACACTCCTGTTCCCCCTTCAATAGGGTTAGAAAGTTTTCCTTTTGCCACTCCAAAAGCAGCACCTGCTACTTTAGGCTCCATAGCCCCTGCTACCGAAGGGTTAAGGATATTTACCTGAGCGGATTGTTTTGCAGAAGCAAACAATGTAGCGATCTGATCTAAGCTGGAAGCTTTAGCGCCTGCAATTTTATCAGAGATCTGTTTTGCAGCCAGCTTATTTTTAACGAGCACTTCGATCTGGTCTCTTACGGATTCCGGATCAGCAAGGCCTGCTTCCTGTTTTCCGTTAAGGTATACTACGATCTTATCTCCTGTTCCTTCTACGGTAAAGAATTCCGTATCTCCTTTGGCTCTTTTCTTATCGAAAGCCCAGGCCAGGATTTCACCATCTTTATCAGTACCAAGTCCCTGAAGCTGTCCGTCAAATCTTTTAGCTGTTTTAGGGTTGGTGAACTGGTAATTACCTTTTTTAGCAATATTCACGAAATCGTTGAATGATTTCCCCTGCACCTGCTGGATGAATTTTCTTGCTTTTTTGTCAGATTCTGCTTCCGTAGCATCAGAAGGCTTAACTTCTTTCACAAGGTTAGCTACCTTATAGCTCATCGCTCCTGCTTTTTTATCTTCAATATTGATGATATGATAACCGAACTGGGTTTCCACTACGCCCGTAGCCCCTTTAGGGTTTGCTGCAAGGAATTTAAGGAACTCAGGAACGAAAGGGGTTTCCGGTGTTGTCCATCCTAAACTTCCTCCCTGTGCTGCAGAGCTAGGGTCGTTAGAAAGCTTGATGAAGTCTGTAAATTTACCGGGGTTCGCTTTTACGATAGCTCCGATAGAATCTGCCAGTTTTTTAGCCTGATCTTTGGATCTCGTTACTCCTTCTCCCGCAGGACTTCCTTTGAAAGCAATAAGGATATGTCTTGATAAGGTAGAATCTGATGTCTTTTTATCCAACAGTTTAGAAACTACATAGAAGTTCTGTTCTTTGTAAGGTCCGAAAACCTGTCCGATGGCAGCTGCAGGAATCTGCCCCTGGATCGTCTGAGGCAACTGATTAGGTTTCAGATACTGAGCATTGAAAGGCATATCAGAATTAGCCATTACAAACATAGAATCGTTCTTTGTGTTCTGGAAATTCTCTGTACCTCCGCTTGCATCTGTTCCTCCTGAATACAGTTTTGTAATTTCTTTCTGAGCGGCTGCATCATCTGCAGCACTAGGCAGAGAAGGGAAATATACAATCCCCAGATTTCTGCTTGCTTCAGCTTTGAACATTACAGGGTGCTGGTTGATATAATTCGCAAGATCCTGTGTAGAAACATTGATTTTTGTTTTCTGAAGATAAGCTGCATAATCGATCTTTACAAAATCGATATCGGCAAGCTGATCTCTCTGCTTCATCAGCTCTTCAGCTTCTTTCTTTCCAGTAGTGATGCTTCCGGAAATATTGGCAAACACCTGTCTTGCCATCAATCTGTACTCGATTGTTTTTCTGGTTTTCAACCACTGGTTATATCCCTGAGGATCGGTGTTCTGTAATGTTTCAATCTGTTTTTTTAATTCTTGTGTTTTAAAGTTACCTTTCTCATCAAAGAACTGCTGATTCTGAGCAAACATCTGATCATACTGGATCTGATTCCAGAAATAATCATCTGTCATTTCAAAGCCCATTTTCTCAAACTGCTGCTTGATAAGTTTGGATTGTACAAGTAACTGCCACGCCTGCTCCTCAAGTCCGTTTTTCGGACGGCCTTGCTGTTCAGCCTGCTGCTGCAACACGAAAAGCTGATCATTGAACTCTTCGCGGGTGATCTTGTCACCGTTTACTTTTCCTAAAACATCAGGATTTTTACCAAAAACCTTGTCAATACTGTCCGGGTTCACCAGAAACGCCAATAGCGCCAGTGCAATCACCCCCATTAATAGCCAAGGCTTACTCCTAATCTGTCCTAAAATTGCCATTTTATAAATTATAGTTTTTTATCAGTTTGCGAAAATACACATTTTTAAGAAATTAGAGAAACGGAACTTCTTTATTTTAATTTTTTTCCGACAGAAAGCAGGGAAAAAAGGAAATTTTGACCATATTTTTTATCAAAAAGTAAATGGCATAAGTATTGTGCATTTTAACAGACCATAATATGTTCAGCATTTTCAGCACATATTGTGAGCAATCACGTTAATGATTTAAAACGAAGATGACAATTTGTCATCCCCAATAATTATGACAAAATTTGAAGATATAAGTTTAGAGGAAATGATCAGCGATGGATTTGATATTGTGGCCGAAGAGATCAATCTTTCAGACTTTTCAGAGACGGAAAAGAATTCCGGGCAGACAGTGTTCCCTATTCTTCCCGTTAGAAATATGGTGATGTTTCCGAATGTGGTAATTCCTATCACTGCCGGAAGAAAAACATCGATACAGCTTCTTGAGGAGGCCCAGAAAAACGGAGACTTCATCGGAATTGTAAGCCAGAAAAATTCGGATCTGGAGCAGCCGGACGAGAGAGATATTTACCAGACCGGGACACTTGCCAAGATCATTAAAATCATCAAGCTTCCTGAAGGCAATATCACCGCCATTACGAAAGGTTTTCACAGGTTTAAAATAAAAAAGATCGTAGATACACGTCCTTATTTCAAGGCCGAAATCACGAAACTTAAAGATTCCAGACCCAAAAATAAAGAGGAATATGAAGCTTTGCTGGAAAACATCAAAGACCTTGCCCTTAAAATCATAGAACTGGACCCGAATATTCCTAACGCAGCTAATTTTGCCATTAAGAATATCAGCAGCAATGATGACCTGCTGAATTTCATCTGCACCAATGCCAGCTTCTCATCCATCGAAAAACAAAGCCTTCTTGAAGAAAAAAGCCTGATGGAAAGAGCCAATAAGTGCTACGAAATGATGCATGAGGATTTCAGAAAGCTGGAACTCAGAAACCAGATCCACCAAAAGACTTCCAAAGATCTTGATAAGCAGCAGAGAGAATATTTTCTGAACCAGCAGATCAGAACGATCCAGGAAGAGCTTGGAGGCGGGCCTGAAAGTGACGTGGAAGACCTGATCCTCAAGGCTAAAGCTAAGAAATGGAGCCAGGAAGTGGAAGAACATTTTCAGAAGGAGATCAACAGGCTTCAGCGTCAGAATCCTAATTCTCCGGATTATAATGTACAGAGAAATTATCTTGATTTCTTTACAGATCTTCCGTGGGAAACCTATACAAAAGATGTTTTTGATATTGCGAGAGCTGAAAAAATACTTGACAAGGCTCATTTCGGGCTGGAAGATATCAAGAGGAGAATTCTTGAACACATGGCAGTTCTGAAGTTAAAGAACAACATGAAGTCTCCTATTCTATTACTTGTAGGACCTCCGGGAGTGGGTAAAACCTCTCTGGGGAAATCGGTAGCTGATGCGCTGGGAAGAAAGTATGTGCGCTTATCCCTGGGAGGGCTTCATGATGAAAGTGAGATCCGCGGACACAGGAAAACCTATATCGGAGCGATGGCCGGAAGAATCCTTCAGTCTATCAAAAAATCCGGAACCTCCAACCCGGTGATTGTTCTTGATGAAATTGACAAGATCGGACAGGGACTTCACGGAGATCCAAGCTCCGCATTACTGGAAGTTCTTGATCCTGAGCAAAATAAATCTTTTTATGATAATTTCCTGGAAATGGGCTACGATTTGTCCAAAGTCATGTTCATCGCCACGGCCAACTCGCTTTCTACGATACAGACCCCGCTTCTGGACAGAACCGAAATCATAGAAATTGCAGGATATACCCTGGAAGAAAAGATTGAGATCGCCAAAAGGCACCTTATTAAAAAACAGCAGGAAGAAAACGGGCTTAATGCCAAATCTTTCAAACTGGGCAATGCAGAACTGAAACACATCATTGAAGCCCACACTTCAGAAAGCGGAGTAAGAACCCTGGAGAAAAGAATTGCTTCTATTGCAAGATGGACAGCACTTCAGACCGCATTGGCAAAGGAATACGACCCTAAAATCTCAGTAGCAAAAGTGGATGAAATTCTAGGAGTTCCGAGACCTAAAAGCTTATCTGAAATCACAGGAGTTCCCGGTGTGGTAACCGGACTGGCCTGGACCAGCGTAGGCGGAGATATTCTGTATATTGAAAGTATCCTGAGCAACGGAAAAGGAGCATTAACGATGACCGGAAATCTGGGAACCGTAATGAAAGAATCTGCAACGATTGCTTTAGAATATATCAAAGCCAAACATGATGAACTGGGTATTCCACAGGAAGACCTGGACAAAAAGAACATTCACGTTCACGTTCCGGAAGGGGCCACTCCAAAAGACGGACCTTCCGCGGGAATCACAATGCTTACATCAATGGTTTCTTCATTCAAAAATAAAAAAGTAAAATCACATCTTGCAATGACCGGCGAGATCACGTTAAGAGGAAAAGTACTTCCGGTAGGAGGAATCAAGGAGAAGCTTCTTGCGGCAACCAGAGCCGGAATCAAAGAGGTTATTCTCTGCGAGGCCAACAGAAAGGATGTGGAAGAAATCAAAAAAGATTATCTGAAAAACCTTACCGTACATTACGTAAACAGGATGGATGAACTAATTGCTATTGCTATCGAAGATTAATTATAACATATCAACTCTCAATAAGGAAACGCGTCTCATATTTTTGGGATGCGTTTTTTCTTGCCAGATAAAGGTACCACACGGCCAGGATCTTATATTTCACCAATGAAAAGAAATATGTTAATTAAGTCAAAATAAACTTTCAATTCGGCAGGTTTTCTTATTTTTATCCTACATATTTGAAAAATTATGAACTTTCTCAGACTCCCTTTTCTTGTCAATCTCACGCTTGTTGTCATTTCCATTATCGGACTGGGCTATCTGCTTACGCTTGGACAGAGTATTTTAGCACCGTTCTTTCTGGCTTTTTTAATGGCCATGCTGTTTCTACCGGCTGCTACTTTTATGGAGAGAAAATTAAGGTTTCCAAGATCCGTATCCACCATGACATCGGTATTTATCATGCTGGCGATTTTATCGGGACTTATCTACTTTTTCGGATCTCAGCTTTCGGATTTCAGTAAAGATATTCCGCACCTCAGAGACCAGTTTACAACCGTGTTCAGCAATCTTCAGCATTGGATTTCTAAAACATTCAACGTAAAAGTAGATGAACAGCTCGATTACATCAACCAGGGGCTGAATAAACTGCTTTCTTCTTCAGGAGTAATTCTTGGCTTTACCTTCGGAATATTTTCTTCCGGATTCGGATTCATTGTTTTCTTTACGCTTTTTTTCATTTTTATTCTGAATTACAGAAGGGTTCTGAATAATTTTATTGTTACGGTTTTCAACGAAAAGCATAAATCCAGCGTACAGGAGGTGGTTACTGAGATCAGGGTGATGACGAAGAAATATATTTTCGGGCTTTGCCTTCAGGTCTTAATCGTTTCTATTCTTACCTCTATTGTTCTTACGGTTCTGGGCGTAAAATATGCCGTCCTTCTGGCTGTACTCACAGGCCTGCTGAACGTGATTCCTTATCTTGGCATCTGCATATCATTATTGATTTCCTGCTTTATCGCTTTTGCAACGGGAACTCCTTCTACCTGTATTTACGTTGCCATCGGATACATTGCCGTGCATGTTATTGACGGAAATATCGTCCTCCCTTTTGTTGTAGGTTCCAAAGTAAAGATCAATGCTTTATTTTCTTTCATCGGAATTATCCTGGGAGAACATCTTTGGGGGATTGCAGGAATGTTTCTCTGTATTCCGGCTATTGCGATCATTAAGATTATCTTTGAAAGAGTGGAAGGTCTGAAACCCTGGGGCAAACTGCTTGGAGAGGAGGAAAAGCCCAATAAAAAGAAAAAGAGCTACAAGATTTCCAAAAATATTACGCTGAAGGAAATGGACTGATGCGTGGGCAAGGAGGAATATCTTCTTCAAATCAGAACATTAAACTTTCAATTGTACACTGCAAACAAAAAAATCCGTCTCTGCTGAAACGGATTCTGTAAGTTTTATAATGCGCAGAACGGGCTCATTCCGTTAGGACATGTTTCTGTACAAGGAATATAATCTTTAATATCCGGACAGTATCCCATATTCGGATCTGTTCCGCCTCCACCTCCGGAACCTCCTCCTAAACAGGGATGACCGGGAGGAATTTTACACGGACAGCCTACCGGGCCGATATCACATAAATCAATTTTAATTCCGCCATGGATTTCTCTTAAATCTGTACGATTCAGTTTCTTAAGATTTTTCAACATAATATTCTGGTTTAATTTGTTTCTTAAAAATAGCAAATTAATTGATAAAAAAACACCATTAACATTACATTAACCTTTACAATATATTTTTTTCATGAAATTGATAAAAAATATGATGCTTTTATTTTACATTTGATATAAAATCATCAATTATGAAAATCATAAAGTTTATTATTTGCCTGCTGTTCGCTCTGATGTTTATGAATGCAGGGCTGAACAAGTTTTTCCAATACGCTCCAATGCCCAAAATGACTGATGAGCAGATGAAGATTTATGCCGCTTTCAACGAAATCGGCTGGCTGTTTCCATTGGTAGGCATTGTAGAAATCATTGGCGGCATCTTATTTATCTTCCCAAAAACCAGAGCGTTGGGTGCTGTTATAATTCTTCCCGTAATGGTTGGAATTGTTCTGCAGAATGTATACAGAGATCCAAGCCAGACAGGCATCATCATGTCTGTTGTACTTTTCCTGATCAATATCTGGGTGATTATTGACAACAGAGAAAAGTATAAAAATTTAGTCAGTTAGCAGATCTCATATTACACCAACCGCTTTTCTGCAACCGGTCATCTGTTTTATATAAACGCACTGAATCCCGTGATCGATCTTCCCACGATCAGGGAGTTGATTTCTTTTGTTCCTTCGTAAGAATAAATAGCCTCGGCATCTGCCACAAACCTTGCCACATCATATTCCAGCAAAATACCGTTACCCCCCATTACTTCTCTTGCCCTGGAAACAATATCCCGGGTTCTGAGGGTACAGAAAACCTTAGCCAGTGAAGCATGTTCATCTTTTAATATGCCTTCATCCTGCATTTCGGAAAGCCTGAAGACCATGGTCTGCATGGCGGTGAGATTGGAAAGCATCTCCACAAGATGGCCCTGGATCATTTGAAACGAAGCAATAGGTTTCCCAAACTGCTCTCTTTTCCGTGTATAATCCAAAGCACTTTCATAGGCTCCTCTTGCGCATCCGGTAGCCATCCATGCAACTCCTGCCCTGGTCATCCGCAGTACTTTTCCGGTATCTTTGAACGAATCCGCATGCTGCAGGCGGTTTTCTTCGGTGACCAGACAGTCTTTCAGGGTAATCAAACCATTCTGTACGATTCTCAGAGCCATTTTTCCCTTGATCTTTTCTACCGAATATCCGGGATTGTCTTTTTCAACAATGAAACCTTTCACCTCACCACTGTCCAGATCCCTGGCCCAGATGATAATCACATCTGCAAATGTGGCGTTTCCGATCCATTTTTTCTGGCCGTTCAGAATCCATCCTTCCGGTGTTTTTTTACAGGTTACCGTAAGCCCTCCCGCAGCTCCGGAGCCTACTTCCGGTTCTGTAAGGCCAAAAGCTCCGATTTTTTCAAATTTCTGCATCTGCGGAAGCCACTTCTGTTTCTGCTCTTCCGATCCGCAGATATAAATAGAACCCATTGCCAGCCCGGACTGAACGCCAAAGAAAGTAGCAATGGAAGCATCTATCCTGGCCATTTCCATCGCAATAACGCCTTCCATCAGAAAAGGCATTCCCGGACAGCCGTAGCCTTCATAGGTAACTCCGCAAATATTCAGTTTCTGGAATTTTGGGATCAGTTCGAAAGGAAATTCATCCCTGAGCCAGTAATGGTTGACCAGCGGTTTCACCTCTTTTTCCATGAACGCTCTTACTTTAAGCTGAATTTCGCGCTGCTCCGGGGTTAAAGTATGATAAATATCATAGAAGTCACCATCCACAGGCGGAAGTTCTTTTTTCTTCTTATCAGGATCCAGCATTTTCATCAATCCGTTCAGCTGTTTATCATCTAATCGGGAGAAGTTCTGCATCAGTTTCGGAAGATCTACTTTTTGAGAAATTGAACCCAGCTGTTCAAAATCTATGGATCTGAATAATTCTATTACGTTTCTGATTTTGGAAAAAGTATTGGACATAATAATGTTTTAAGGGTTTGGCTTGTAAAAGACAAGCAAAAATCACTCCGAAAACAAAGGACTGCGTTCAGAAATATTTTACAAAACACTCATTTACAATTCATTAAAACCGAATTTTTCTTTACAAACTTTTTACGCTGAATTTTCAAAGGTTACAAAAGATCCTGTCTGAACTTTGGGATAAGCAAACCATTAAACATCAACGCTATGAAAACGACCTACCTCAAACTATCATTATCCGCTGTTCTTTTACTGGGAATTCTTTCATGTAAAAAAGTAGGAGCACCCGACGCTGAAAGCAAAGCCTACGAAATGGCAGATTCTACTGCGGTACCTGTTACAGACAGTATATCTTCTGCTGCTTCTATCCAGGTAAAGGACAAGCAGTTCATTAAAACTGCCGATGTAAATATGGAAGTAAAAGATGTGTATGAAGCAACCGTTTCCATTGAAAAATCGGTTCAGGAGCTGGGAGGTTTTGTCACTCACAGCAACCTTACCAGCAATGTGGTTTCAGAAAATACCTACAACACGTCTGAAGAAGAAGCCATGCTCATCAAAAATACCAGACAGAAAATACGATGCAGGTTCGTGTTCCCGCTGAAAAGCTTGGTGAATTTTTAGCGTTGGTTAATGATAAAAAACTGTTCCTGAACTCAAGGGCCATTCATGCGGAAGATGTAACCTTTGACATCAAATATGCGGAAATGGAAGGGACAAGGATAAAAAAAACCGGTGAGAACATTGACAAACTTAAAGCAACAAAGGATAAAGTGGAGCTTGATGACCAGAATATGTCAGAAGGAAACCTTCAGAAGCTGGCCAGTATGAACACCGGAAACGATCTTAAATACAGCACCATTGACATCTACATTAAAGAGCCCCGGCTGCGCATTGCCCAGATTGCCGTGAGCAATACCACCAATATTGACCATCAATATAAATTCAATTTTATTTATGATGCTAAAAATGCTTTTGTTGAAGGTTTTTACCTGATTCAAAAGATTACGGTAGGTCTTATTACAGCCTGGCCGCTCCTGCTGATCATCGCTGCTGTGATCTATTTTTTAAGAAAAAGAAAGACAGTAAAGCCTGAACAGCCTAAAATTTCAGAATCATAAAAGCTATCCTAACCAACTGGTTATCATCATAATTTTAGATTTTACAGACCTCCTTTTTCAGGGAGGTTTTATTTTTTTTCAAAAAAAACTGTAACGAGTGGTGTACTGCTCTTACCTACTGTTTAAAAGAATAGAAAATCAAAAAAAATTATAACATGAAAAATTTAGTAAAACTCGGATTCGCAGCATTAACTTCAATGATTTTTATGACAGCCGGCGCACAACAGGGTAAAAAACAGAACAGTGAAAACAGTGTTCTCTGGGAAGTAACGGGAAATGGTCTTTCACAGCCGTCTTATATTACCGGAACCTGCCACATCATGTGCAGTAAGGATTTTGAAATAAAACCGAAGGTAGTGAAGGCTCTTGAAAAAGCAGACCGCTTTGTAACGGAAATCAATTATACGGATCCCAAAGAAATGGCAGCCATGCAGGGAATGTTTCAAACGGATAAGAAATTGTCGGATCAGCTTACGGCAGAAGATGCCAAAGAACTGGATAAAATTCTTGCTGATTACGGAACCAATCTCAAAAACATGGATAATTCCTCCTCTCAGGCTCTGTATGCGCTCATTTCCATGAAAGCCGTTCCATGTCCTCAGACTGAAATAAAATCTTATGAAATAGAACTTTTACAGACAGCCCTTAAAAACAAAAAAAGTATTGACGGTCTTGAAAAAGTGGAAGATCAGCTGACTTCAATCAATAAAGCATATGATCTGAAAGAAGTCATTAAACAGCTGAAAAATGGCAGGGAGTACGAAGCCCTTCTTAAAGGAATGATTGATGCTTTCAAAAAAGAAGATGTACAGTCGGTTTACAGTCTCTTTAAAAATGATAAATTTATGAGCGATAAACAGGAAAAAGCAATGCTTACAGACCGGAATAAAAACTGGGTGGAAAAAATGCCGGCTATGATGCAAAAGGGAACGAATCTTTTCGCAGTTGGCGGTGCCCACCTAATGGGAGATAACGGAATCATCAAGCTGCTCAGAGCCAAAGGATATACTGTAAAACCGGTATCAGAGCTATAATATAACCCAAACCATGACATTATCGTGAGCAGTCAGACTGAAGCCACTTTTTTAACGCTGATCAACCGGCACAAAGGTATTTTATATAAGGCCTCCCGCATCTATGCCGATTCTCTGGAAGACCGGGAAGATCTTCAGCAGGAAATTCTCATCCAGCTATGGAAGTCTTATCAGACCTTCAAAGGAGACAGTGAGTTTTCTACCTGGATGTACCGTGTAGCGGTCAATACGGCAATTACTTATCTGAAAAAGGAAAAGAAAAGAGCACAAAACCACACGGAAGCTCCCCGGCATTTCGAGGTACAGAGCGAGGAATACAATCCCGCAAAAGACAAGCAGCTGGAAGTCTTTTACCAGGCTGTTCAGGAGCTCAATCCTTTGGAAAAAGCGGTAATATTCTATTTCATGGAAGGAATGTCTCATAAAGAAATCGGCAGCAATTTAGGTCTCAGTGAAGGCAATGCCCGTGTAAAACTCAACAGAACAAAAGAAAAAATACAGCAAATCATCAAAAAAACAGGCTATGAATTTTGATCAATTAAAAGAACAGTGGAATAATGAAGAAAGCAATGTTCATATTCCGGACAATATAGAACACTTACAGGAAAGCAAGCATCCGGTTGAAAGGATAAGAAAAAGTATGAAAAAAGAATTTCCCGCACAGGTGCTGGCTGTAATTCTTATTGCCTTTTTTCCTTTACAGTTTGGATTTCCCTCATCACAGTATGTGATTTACTATACATCCTATGTTATGATGGCTGTAATATCCTGCTATTATCTGTTCGGGTTCTATCAATTTTATAAAAAAACCGGTCTTTATACCGGAAACACCAGGAACAGTCTCTGGAAGATCTACCATGAGCTCCGTTTAAACATGGAAAGATATCAGTCTTTTGGATTCCTGCTCCTGCCGCACTTCCTGATTACCATAGGACTTTTGATCTACAATACTCTTGAAGAAAAAGGAAAATCGCTGAGCCAGCTTGCAGAAAGCTATCAGCTGGCCCTGATCCTGATTGTACTTATCGGTACACTTGGAGTAGTTGCCAGTATTGTATTATGGACAAAATACGTTTACGGCCGCAATGCAAAGCAATTGGAAAAAATCCTTGATGATATGGATGAATAGATTTCCGTCTTCAGCATTTCTCCGCCGGAAAAAATTTATTTGAAGACTCTTAAAAAAACAATAACCATGAAACCTCAGATCAGATTCCGGGGTTTCTTTTTTTAAAAAAACGTTATTTATCACCCTCAAATTTATTTGAGGTTTTATTTTTCCTTAAATTTGCAGATCGGAAATAAAATGATATGAATTCTGATCTTTTTTTGACGGTTCTTTTCATTTTCCGGTTCACATAATTCTTATCCTATGCTATCAAAAATAAATCCTATAGAGACTGACAGCTGGAAAGCGCTTGATGAACATTTCGCAGGAAATGATTTCGATCTGAGAACGCTTTTCCAATACAACCCGAACCGTTTTAAAGAATTTTCTATCCAAAGAAATGATTTTCTTTTTGATTATTCCAAGAACCTGATCGATTCCAGAACAAAAGCTCTTTTACTGAAACTTGCAGAAGAATGCCAGTTGAAAGATGCCATTTCCAGGATGTTTTCCGGAGACAAGATCAACGAAACCGAGGGAAGAGCCGTTCTGCATACTGCTTTAAGGGATTTTTCAGATAAAGAAATCCTCGTAGACGGAGAAAATATAAAGCCACAGATCAGGAAAGTGCTTGATCATATGAAAGCGTTCTCCGAAAAAATTATTTCCGGGGAACATAAAGGTTTCAGCGGAAAAGAGATCACGGATGTGGTGAATATAGGAATCGGAGGATCGGATCTTGGTCCTGTGATGGTATGTTCAGCTTTAAAACATTTCAAAACAAGACTGAACGTTCATTTTGTTTCCAACGTAGACGGCAATCATATTGCTGAGACCGTGAAAAACCTGAATCCGGAAACCACATTATTCATTATCGCTTCCAAAACGTTTACCACACAGGAAACGATGACCAATGCCTATTCTGCCAAAGACTGGTTCTTAAAAGCAGGTAAAGAAGAGGATGTGGCAAAACACTTCGTCGCTTTATCCACTAATATTCAGGAAGTTAAAAAATTCGGAATTGCAGAGGAAAATATCTTTGAATTCTGGGACTGGGTTGGCGGAAGATATTCGCTTTGGAGTGCTATTGGCTTAAGCATTGTTCTTGCGGTAGGCTACGACAACTTCGAACAGCTTTTAAAAGGAGCATCCGATACTGACCAGCATTTCCAGACAGCTGACTTTTCAGAGAATATTCCTGTTTTAATGGGACTTTTAGGAATCTGGTACCGTAATTTTTACGCTGCAACAAGCTATGCCATTCTTCCTTATTCCCAGTATCTGGACAGGTTTGCCGCCTATCTTCAGCAGGGAGATATGGAAAGCAACGGAAAATGTGTAGACCGGAACGGTGAATTTGTAGAATACGAAACCGGCCCTATCATCTGGGGAGAACCTGGAACCAACGGACAGCATGCATTCTATCAGTTGATTCACCAGGGAACAGAACTTATTCCGGCAGACTTTATCGCTTATGCCAGGAGTTCTAATAAAGTTTCTGACCACCAGGATAAATTACTGGCCAACTTTTTTGCTCAGACTGAGGCACTTGCCTTCGGAAAAACAGAAGAGGAAGCGGGAGAGGAACTTAGACATTCCGGTAAATCTGAAGAAGAAGCAGACAGACTGTTGAATTATAAGGTCTTCCACGGCAACACACCCACTAACTCCATATTATTCAAAGAATTAACCCCTTTTTCACTGGGACAGTTAATTGCGATGTATGAACATAAAATATTTGTTCAGGGAGTGATCTGGAATATTTTCAGCTTTGACCAGTTCGGAGTGGAATTAGGAAAAGTATTAGCCAATAAAATCCTTCCTGAACTTGAAAATAATGAGACCATCAGTTCTCATGACAGTTCTACCAACGGACTGATCAATTATTACAAAGAAAACAAATAAAACCGGCTGGCTTCAGCATATGATAGTATCTAATAAATCTAAATAAAGTAAAAAAAGTAAAAATGGCAGAAATTCTTGACGGATTAAAAGTATCCAAAGAAATAAAAGCAGAGATCAAGGCTGAAGTGGAAAAGATTCTCGCATCAAAAAGAAGGGCTCCGCATCTGGTAGCTATTCTTGTGGGAAATAACGGAGCAAGCAAGGCATATGTAAACGCAAAAGTGAAAGACTGTGAGGAAGTAGGATTCCAGTCCAGTCTGATTAAGTTTCCAAGCACCGTTTCCGAATCCGAACTCCTGGAAACAATTGACGAACTGAACAAGTCCAAAGCAGTTGACGGATTTATCGTTCAGCTTCCTTTACCGGATCAGATAGATCAGGAAAAAATCATCAATGCCATCGATCCGAGAAAAGATGTGGATGGTTTCCACCCTGAAAATTTTGGAAAAATGGCCTTGGAAATGGATACTTTCCTTCCGGCTACCCCTTTCGGAATTCTGACGCTTCTGGAAAGGTATAATATTGAAACCAAAGGAAAAGACTGCGTTATTATCGGAAGAAGTAAGATTGTAGGACGACCGATGAGTATCCTGATGGGAAGAAAAGATTTCCCTGGAAATTCTACGGTAACCCTTACTCACTCTTACACGAAAGATATTGAAGAATACACCAAAAAAGCAGACATCGTGATCACAGCTTTAGGAGATCCTCACTTCCTGAAAGGAGAAATGATCAAAGACGGAGCCGTGATTGTGGATGTAGGAATTACAAGAGTAGATGATGATTCTCCAAAAGGATATTACCTGGCCGGTGATGTAGATTTTGACAGCTGTGCCGCCAAAGCAAGCTGGATTACACCGGTACCGGGAGGAGTTGGCCCCATGACAAGAGCCATGCTGATGAAGAATACCATCATCGCTTATAAAACTTCGGTTTATAACGACTAATTTTAAAATGAATAAAGAACAAGATATTTTATTAAAAGAAGGTAAAATGCTCCCTGTGATGGAGCATTTTTACACTTTACAGGGAGAAGGTGCCCACACCGGAAAAGCCGCTTATTTTATCAGGCTGGGAGGCTGTGACGTAGGCTGCCACTGGTGCGATGTGAAAGAGAGCTGGGACCCCAACCTTCATCCCCTGATGAATACGGAAGAAATTGCAGAAACAGCAGCAAAACACTGTAAAACAATCGTTCTTACCGGCGGAGAACCTTTAATGTGGAATCTGGATATTCTGACTTCCAGGCTTAAGGAACTTGGATGCAGCATCCATATTGAAACTTCGGGAGCCTACCCAATGAGCGGGCAGCTGGACTGGATCACGCTTTCTCCAAAGAAAACAGGTCTTCCGAAAGAAGAAATCTACCAGAAAGCCAATGAACTAAAAGTCATCATTTTCAACAACCACGATTTTACGTTTGCCCAGGAGCAGGCATCAAGGGTTTCCGGGAACTGCCGGCTGTACATGCAGAGCGAATGGAGCCGCCGTGATGAGATGTATCCTAAGATCACCGATTTTATTTTAGCCCATCCGGAATGGCAGGCATCAGTTCAGACCCACAAATATCTGAATATCCCGTAAAAATACGTACCTTAGCCTTTCGTATCCGTTATAACACCGATAGATGCAGAGAATTCGATACTCCAGATACCTGAAATCGATCATCATTTTGCTTGACCTTATGGTTATTGCATCTATTTTTATATTCTTTTTTGTCAGCAGAAACGAGGATTTAAAATATCACGAAGAAACCTGGTACCAGAATATTTTTTCACTGATACTGCTGTTTTTGTTCTGGATGCTGCTGAGCGGCAGGACAAAAATTTACAATATCCCGAGAAACCTTACCTACACCCTGTTTCTGGAACGTCTCCTGGTTCATTTTTTATTTTTTACACTGGGCGTTCTGCTGATCGGGAAAGTAAGTAAGAATGTATTCTTCACTTCAGATATTTACTGGCTTTTCTTCTATCTTTTTTTCTGTATTTTCTTTACAAGATCGATTATATTTTTCTCTATTAAATATTTCCGGTCTCTGGGAATCAATTACAGAAACGTTATGTTTCTGGGAGAAACAGATGCTACCGATATTTTAAAGAATATCTTCAAAAACAGAAGAGATTACGGATACAAAATATTTGAATATGAAAATTCCGATATTAATAACACAGAGTTAGTCACTTTCTGGAAAAAGAATGGTATCCATACCCTGTTTTTATCCACGGAAAATAATTTTGGCGAAGAACTGGAAACAGAGATCTTCCGGCTGGCAGAAGACAATAAGGTACATGTATCTCTGATTCCCAGCATTACCCAAAGTGACTTTTTCCTGTATGATCTCGGCTATATCCAGACCCAGCCTGTTCTGAACCAGGCCAAATATCCTCTGGATTATTATGCCAACTCACTGGTAAAAAGAACCTTTGACATGGTATTCTCCATTATTATCCTGATTTTTATATGTTCATGGCTGTTCCCTATTGTTGCTCTTTTAATAAAGACAACATCCAAAGGGCCTGTTTTTTTTGTTCAGAAAAGATATGGTTTTCATGAGGAGGTATTTGACTGTCTTAAATTCAGAACCATGGTGGTTAATGACCAGTCTACCATCAAAACAACTGAAGAAAACGATTCAAGAATTACCAGAATCGGAAAATTTCTGAGGAAAACCAGCCTTGACGAGCTTCCACAGTTTATCAATGTACTGAAAGGGGAAATGTCCGTAGTAGGGCCACGCCCTCATATGCTGGCTGTGGACAACTATTACAAACCCAAGATCGGAAGATACAGTTTAAGAAGTATGGTAAGCCCTGGTATTACGGGACTGGCCCAGGTAAGCGGTTTGAGGGGAGATTACGGAGATGTGGAAGTAGAAATGAAAAAAAGGATTCTTGCAGATGCCTTTTACGTAAGAAACTGGAGCTTTGTTTTGGATCTGGTCATCATTTTCAAGACGGTTTTCCTGGTTATTGGCGGAGATAAAAACGCGAAATAAATTAAACATACCAAGATCCGGATTGCGGAAATCTGTTGGATTCTGAGATTCAATAAGGCTCAGATCTTAAACTCGGTCTTAACTTTAATTAAATAAAAAAGTCTAATTTAGCGGCATGTTAAAAAAGTTTTTCACAGCAGTAGGAGAATACATCCTCCTTCTAGGTAAATCCTTACAGAAGCCTCAGAAAATGAGGGTTTTCTGGAAGCTGTTTATGAGAGAAATCAATGATTTGGGAGTCAACTCTTTCGGGTTAGTTGTCTTTACATCTATATTCGTAGGAGCGGTAGTGGCTATTCAGATGTTCAATAATTTTGATGCTTCCTCCTTTCCTATTCCTCCTTCTTTTGTGGGATATGCCACCAAAGCGGTTCTTGTCCTGGAATTTGCACCTACCATTATCAGCCTGATTCTGGCAGGAAAAGTAGGCTCTTATATCGCATCCAGTATCGGGACGATGAGGGTTTCCGAGCAGATTGACGCTTTGGATATTATGGGGGTAAATTCTCCTAACTTCCTTATATTCCCTAAAATTATCGCCTGTGTGATCTTTAATCCGCTCCTTATTGCCATCAGTATAGTATTTGGTATCCTGGGTGGGTATATTGCCGGGATTTTAACGGGAAACTGGACGGAAAACGATTATATTGTAGGGATCCAGATGTATATGCCGAACCTGTTTGTTTATTATGCCTTTATAAAAACTACGGTATTTGCTTTTATCATTGCTACGGTTCCTTCTTATTTCGGGTATAATGTAAAAGGCGGATCGCTGGAAGTAGGACGGGCCAGTACACAGGCAGTAGTATGGACGATGGTGTTCATTATTATTTCTGAATTAATTTTAACCCAATTAATATTAAGCTGATGATTGAGGTAAAAGATCTTAAGAAAAGTTTTGGAGATGTTGAAGTGCTTAAGGGAATTTCAACTTCGTTTGACAAAGGAAAGGTAAACCTGATCATCGGGCAGAGCGGCTCGGGAAAAACCGTTTTCCTGAAAAGTTTACTGAATGTATACCAGCCATCATCAGGAGAGATCCTTTTTGACGGTAAAGATATCAATACCATGACCCGTGATGAAAAACAGCATCTGAGATCAGAGATCGGAACTGTATTTCAGGGAAGTGCCCTTTTTGATTCACTTACGGTGGAGGAAAATATTATGTTTCCGCTGGATATGTTCACCAACCTTACTTACAGAGAGAAAAAGAAGAGGGTTTTTGAGGTAATTGGCAGGGTTCACCTGGATAAAGCCGGCAGAAAGTTTCCTTCTGAAATCTCCGGAGGGATGCAGAAAAGGGTGGCCATTGCCAGAGCAATCGTCAACAATCCGAAATACCTGTTCTGTGATGAGCCCAATTCCGGGCTGGATCCTTATACTTCCAACGTGATTGATGATCTTCTGCTGGAAATTACCAAAGAATACAACACCACCACCATCATCAACACCCACGACATGAATTCTGTAATGACGATTGGGGAGAAAATTGTATACCTGAGACTGGGAATCAAGGAATGGGAAGGAAATAAAGACGTACTGATCACTGCGGGCAATAAAAATCTTATTGATTTCGTTTATTCTTCAGAACTGTTTAAAGAGCTGAGAGAATATTTACTTGAAAATAACAAAACGATTGAAAATACAATCACTAAAATAGATGATAATGAAAAAGGTACTTAGTATAGCATTAATCGGATTTTCGATGCTGGCTTCCGCACAGATCTCACTGGCAGGTAAGGCCAACTTAATATTCCCTACGGGATCTCCTTCCTGGAAAAACATCAAGGGAACGGTAAATGAAGCAATTGACGGGACAGGAAAAAACAATGCCGGTTTCAATGTAGGACTTTCATTAAAAGTTGGGCTTCCGACTTCTCTTTTTGTAATGCCGGAATTATATTATACCCACTTCAAAAATGAATTTACAACCGAAAATACCACTTTTGATGTAAAAAGCAACCGTATTGATATGCCGGTTCTTTTAGGATATAATGTACTGGGCAATATGCTGGGCGTTTTTGTAGGACCTGTGGCCAGTTATAATTTAAGTACGGATAATACGTACAATGATTTTAAAGAAAATGCCAAAAACAACTTCACGGTAGGCTACCAGTTCGGAGCCCAGCTGGAAATAAAAAAACTGATCGTGAATGCGAGATATGAAGGAGCTTTCAGTAAGGATGAGAGAAACTTCATCAATAAAGTTTCGGGATCGGAGATCAGATATGATAACAGACCGAACTTATTTATGGTAGGTTTAGGATATAAGTTTTAAATCAATCGAAATAACAACTATAAGAAAGCCCTCTGAATCTTAGATTTGAGGGCTTTTATTCTGTTCCTGAAGTTCTGCTTCCCGTTTGGCAATATCCGCCGCCTGTTTTTCAAGTTCTTCTTTGTCTTTCTGAAGCTGTCTGAATTCTTTTTTCTTCTGTTCGGCCTTCATCGCACTTCCTTTGCTCAGATAGCCTACCATCCCTCCGATGATCAGTCCGATTCCAACTCCGGCCATCATTCCCATCATATGGGAGAGCGTAATTTTTTCAACGGTAAAATCCGTCGTCAGGTAAAAAAGAAGTGCCGAAACTGCAAGCAGTATAAGCCCGGTAATTGATAAGCTTTTCATAATATCGTGTTTAGTGGTTGTAGTAAAAAAGCCTTACTAATTTACGAAAAAATAAAATAAGGCTTTATACAAGATTAAAAATTCAAATTATATCTTTCCTCCGGCCGCTTTATAATATTCTAAAGCTTTTGGAAGGTTTTTGTTGATATCTGAGATCCTGGTTTCCGGATTAGGGTGGGTAGACAGGAATTCCGGCTGCCTTGCTCCTGAAGAAGCGGCTTCCATCCTGTTCCAGAACGGTACTGCCTCTCTCGGGTCATAGCCTGCCATCGACATCAGATACAGCCCCATCTGATCTGCTTCAGATTCCTGGCTTCTGCCGTATTTCAATAAGGCAACCTGAGAACCGATAGGATATGCTTTTTCAAAAATACTGGCCCACTGCGCATTGGAAATAGTACTTCCTAAAATAGCTCCTCCATACTGTGCCATCATAGCCTGGGAAATCCTTTCATTTCCATGTCCTGCCAATGCATGGGAAACTTCGTGCCCCATTACTACTGCCAGACCGTTATCATTTTTAGTAACCGGCAGGATTCCTGTATATACGGCAACTTTTCCACCAGGCATACACCAGGCATTCAGCTCGTTACTCTGTAACAGGTTGAATTCCCAATTGTAATTGGCAAGATCTGCCGATCTTCCTATGTTCTGATAATATTTTTCTGCGGCACTTTTTATTCTGCTTCCCACACTCACCACTCTTTTAGCGTCTGCTGTACCGGTGATGATCTTGGATTTAGACAATGTCGTTTTATATTCCTGAGCAGACATTGTTAGTATTTCTGAATTATTGGCGATCTGTAATGAAGACCTTCCCGTAATGGGATTGGTCGTACAGGCTGAAACTGTCAGCGCAATTGCCCCTATTCCTAATAGTTGTGTTATTTTCATTGTTCGGGTGTGTTAATAATTCAACATTTACAATTTCTATTCCAAAATGGTTATGAAAGAATATATTTGCATACATTTTGCTATTTAAAATTAACAATAATTATGGTTATGAAAAAGTATATTTCATTTATATTTATTTTTGGATTTCTGTTTTTCTTCCAAAGCTGTTCTTCACAGGCTTCAGCAGATCCGAAAATAGTAGACGCTCTTGTGAATTCCCGGGAGTTTACATTTTATGCGCAGCGTGCCAATCCTACCAATTACGATGTCATCCGGGTAATGAATTCAATCCCCAATTCCACTGCATCAAGAATACTTGAATTAAACGGAAATTACACCATAGAATTCCGTGGGAATAAAATGGATGTTGTTCTGCCTTACTTCGGGAGAGTCTTTACCTCAACCAATTATGGAAATGCTGACGGCAACAGTTACAGATTTACCTCCAATGATTTCAGCATCAGTAAATCCCAGAATAAAAAAGGTACATGGACTTTAATAATCAAGCCGAATGATATAAAAAATGTGGAACAAATCAATATAGAAATTTTTAAAACCGGAAAAACCTTTGTATCGGTGAGAAGTAATGACAGACAGCCGATTACGTATGACGGATATATTTCAAAAAATGAAGAAACCAAAAAAGAGGAAGCTAAACCTTAATCTTTTTTCGATAAAAACTTCTCAACAAATAATTTTGCTTCAGTACTTGGATTGGAAACCATTTCTGAAGCATTTTTTTTGTGCATGATATAGGCTTCCTCTACTGCATCACTTTTTTTCATCAGGGCGAGTATATATTCCTGCACCCAGTACTCAAAACGTTTTTCAGCCTGCTGTGTACGGATTTCTTCAAATCTTCCGGTTTTCTTTTTCAGGCTGATGAATTCATCGATTTTTCCGTACACCTCATCCAGCCCTTCATTATTCAGTGCTGAGCCCAGCAGTACGGGAATTTTCCAGTTCTTTTCTTTGGGAGGAATAAAGTCTAGAGCACGTTTCAGCTCCAGCCTTGTATTTTTGGCTTTCTGAAGATTATCCGGATCTACTTTGTTAATGAAAATAAGATCTACCATTTCCATAATACCGCGTTTGATCCCCTGAAGTTCATCTCCGCCTCCGATAATTTTAAGAAATAAAAATACATCCGTGATATCAGCAACCAAAACTTCAGACTGACCTACTCCTACGGTTTCGATAAGAATATAATCATAGCCGGCTGCTTCGCAGATCATCATGGTTTCAAAGGTGGTATTGGCTACACCGCCTAAAAAACCGGAGCTTGGTGAAGGACGTATAAAAGCATTCTCTTCTTTAGCCAGCTCTTCCATTCTGGTTTTATCTCCTAAAATACTTCCTTTATTGATAGAAGAACTTGGATCAATAGCCAGAACCGCTACTTTTTTCCCGTTCGCAATGGCCAGCCTCCCGAAACTTTCGATGAACGTAGATTTTCCGGCACCGGGAACGCCTGTTATTCCTACACGCACAGACTTTCCGGTGAAAGGCATTATTTTTTTCAGAAGTTCTTCTGCCTGGATTCTGTGTTCTGCCTTTTTACTTTCGGCCAATGTAATTGCTTTTGCGATCAGGCGTTTGTTTCCTGACCGTATTCCTTCTATTAGCTCTTCTGTAGAAAATTTCATTGATCCAAAATTAATAATTAAAACTGAAAAGGCAATATGTAAAGGCATGGCAAAAGGCTTTAGCTGATTATTAATTTTTATTTCTTCTAAATTAAAACTAGCAGCAGACCGCCCAACGGGAAAGGGAAATTCCTACATTTGTTATTATTCAAAAAAAATAAGAAACATGAAAAAAATAGCTGCTGGCCTATTACTTACCGGAATTTTATTGGCATCCTGTACCCCGAAGGCTTCTACCGCTTCTCCTGCGGGACCTGCTGTTTCTTCGGCTGAACAGATTGCCCAGGGAAAAGTAATATTTGAAAACTCGTGCGGAAAATGCCATAAACTGCCGGATCCTACCTCCCATACTTCTGTACAGTGGGTAGGTATTATGAACTCTATGGCACCGAAAGCCAAGCTGAATGACGAGCAGCACCAGTGGGTCTATGATTACATTGTTTCTGTAAAGAAATAAGCATCAACAAACAAAATAAGGGATATGAAAAAATTAATTTTAAGTATGGCTGCCGGTTCTGCGTTTCTTGTATCATGCGGACCTAAAAGTACGGCTGTAACAGGCCCGAAGTATACGGCATCTGAACAGCTTGTTCAGGGTAAGACTATTTTTGAAAATTCATGTGCCAAGTGTCACAAGCTTCCGGATCCTGCCAAACATGACGATCAGGGCTGGATAAAAACTCTGAGCAGAATGGCTCCAAAAGCCAAGTTAAATGATGATCAGCACCAGATGGTTTATGATTATCTGATTTCTGTAAATAAAAAATAAGCTTTCTTTTGAAAGCTTATTTTATTTCAGTGCTATCCCTAAACCCGGCTTTCCTGAGAGAATAATCTTCCCGTTCTCTACAAAATTTCCGGAAGCATCATCATTGGATATCAGATTGGCGCCGTCCAGATCTGCAAAATCTGTGAGCCCGGCCAGAACACAGCCCGCAGAGATTCCAACGGTAGATTCTGTCATACACCCGATCATTACTTTATATCCCAGTTCTTTTGCTTTTCTGATCATTTCCAGAGCAGGAGTAAGGCCACCACATTTCATCAGCTTAATATTGACGCTTTTATAATAGGGAATCAATTTTTCCAGAGAATCTATATCCCGGCAGTCTTCATCTGCCATCCAATTGGCAGAACCCTCTTTTTTTAAAACTGTATACTGATCAACCGGTCGTGGCTGCTCTATGTAGGTAAATTTCTGTATTTCTGAGTTTTGCTGAAGCCAGATACAATCTTCTTCGGTAAAACTGGCATTGGAATCCAGGGCGATATTCCGGTTGAGTTCCAGCAGTTTTTTGATATGATCTTTATCCAATCCTTTGCATTTCACTTTAAATCTGTTCCAGCTGCTTTCTTCTATTTTCCGCATCTGATCTTCAATATTTCCAACCGAAATGGTAATAGAACTTTCTGTAAGATTTTCAGCCGGAAGACTGTTCAGTTCGATAAAACTTTTATTTTCGAGCTTCCCGAAAAGATCCCAATAAGCACAATCCAGGGCTGACAAGAGGAATGGATGCAGATTCATTGCTGAAATGGTTCTGAAAAATTCAGCAGGATGAACAATGGTCTGATTTTCCAGCAAAGGCTGAATTTCCTTCAGTTTTATCATAAAATCCTGAAGACTGATCCGGTAATAATCTATCGCCACACACTCTCCGTATCCTTTGAAGCCCTGATACGATAATTCTATGAGAAGAGCATCTCTCCGGTTATAATTTCCGTAAGCAATGGAAAAGGTTTCTTTCAGCAGAAGCTGCCTGATACCGAAACTGACTGTTATTTTCATCATTTTAACTTTTAATTGCCGAAAATAATACGGCTAGAAGTAACGTTATATAGTCTCCCGTTTATTAAAACTACAAAAAAGGAGACTTATTTTGTCCCCTTCTTCTTCTTTTTTTTGCTTTCCGGCATTTTACTTCTGATGAATTTCTCTTTCTCCTTCAGTTTGTCTGTCATAGATTGGGTAAGGCTGGTCTTCTTGGCTTCTTTAAGGCTTTTTAAAGCTTTTTTAAAGTCACCTTTTTTTTCAAACAAAAGAGATTGGGAGCAAAAAAGGTCAGTCTTATCTATTCCTTTGAGCTTTAAAGCGAATTCTATTAACTTTTCGGCCTGATCATAATCTTCGTTATTCAAAAGACAGCTGATATAGTATTTCGGGGTGTTGATATTACCGATATTATTTTGCAGAGCTTCTTCAAAATAAGCTTTTGCCGTTTCATAATCTTTCAGCACTTCGGAATGTATTCTTCCCATCAGGCATAGGCTGTCGGCATCCTGCGGATCATAGGCAAGGGCATAGTTGAGCGCTTCAAGGCAGTCTGCAAGGTAGTAAGGATAGTTGTCTACCGCTTCAAAATAGTATTTATTCTTAGTTAAGGTCATTGTTGTCGTTTTTAAGGTCTTTTTTTAGGGCATTTCTTTGCTTTTTAAAAGATTTGTCCTTTCTGTTCTTTTTAAAATCGGTTCCTGTAAAAGTCCGCACCGGGCTACCTCTCTGTACCTGAAGGTGATTGTTCCAGGTATCCTGCATTCGTTTTTCCAGCTGGCGGATGTAAAGTCCCGCGACTTTTTCCTTTAATCTTGCCACAGCCAGTTTTTTATTTTCCAGCTGCGAACGTGAATCCTGTGCGAAAACACTTTCTCCTGTCGGTATATGTACGGCACGGACTGCTGTATTTACTTTATTCACATTCTGGCCGCCACTTCCCTGACTTCTTGTTGTCTGGAACTGAATATCTTTTTCACTGAAATTTATTTTTTCCAGTCCTTCCAGTTCAAAGATTCCGATAAACCAGTTACTCCGTTTATGAAGTTTTCTGAAGGTACTTTTTCCTGTCCAGCATATGCTTCCCAGCCAGCTTTTCAAAAATGCAGCAACCTCTTTCCCTTTTAAAAGGATGGTTACCGATTTCAGGGTAAGGTTTTCATCCCCATTCTCACGGTGGATGATTTCGTAATCTATTTTATTTTCTTTGACTTCCTCCAGGAAAACCTTCAGAATTTTCGCGGTTACCCACTGACATTCCAAAGGTCCTCTTCCTGAGGTGATCTGAATTAATTTTTCCATTGTTATTCCGGTATTTTACTTAATAAGGGATGCCCAACCGGATCTGTTCCCTTTTGTAATAATTCTTTTGCAGCCATTACTGCCCAGCATTTATCACTTGAATGAATGTTTCTGTAAAATGAAAGTAAAACATCAGGCTTCACAACGGTAAACCCGTTGGTTTCTATGGTTTCAAGATCATTTCTTTCAAAAAAATCGATGGTGATTCTGTGAAATTGATCGTTTTCCAGTTCTACTGTTTTTTCATATCTCCGAAAATTTTCTTCACTCGGCAAATGATCGTAACGGGTCCCGACTTTCTGAAATCCGTTCTGCTGAAGGATCATTACTACTTCTGCTACATTTTCTTTCCTCACAAAAACATCAATATCTTTGTGATCATGTGCATGCTTATATTCCGTATGTCCTTTTTCTGACATGAAGTGCCATGCCCAGCCTCCTGATATAATGACTTTATCTTTTAATTTCTCTAAAATTTCAAGCCCTAACCGGATTCTGAATTCCGGCCAGACCTCTCCATATCTTTTTATATTATGCGGTGCTCCCATTTTTTTGTTTTTTTAAAACCTGTTTAAATTTCTAAATTTGATTTTTTGTATAATGTTCAAATCCTTATTTAAATCACATTCTTTGCATTTTTTCTAACGCAGAGTTTTCATTTTTGAAACTGCTGATTTTAAGGGAGCAAAGAATAGAATCAACTCCGCTGATTCGTCGAAGCACATGGATAAACATATCGCTTCATCAGCGACGAAGTCGCATCACTTTGCTCACTCAAAATAAGGCAAAATCATTCATCGACTTTGCTGTTAATGTTTTTTTGTAGATCTGAAGAAATATAAAATTTAGTCAGATCAGTTTATTTATCCATTCTCACGATTCTCGGCTGGAATGTTCCCAGGATGTCTACCAGATCACTCTGTGCATTCATCACTTCATGAATATCCTTGTAGGCCATCGGGGCTTCTTCCGTATTTCCGCCCATCAGAGTGACTTTCTTTAATTTCAGCTCTTTTTTGATGTCATTCTGTGTGAATAAACTTCTGCATTCTGCTCTTGAATGAGCTCTTCCGGCTCCGTGTGAAGCTGAATTCAGGGCGTCGGGATTTCCTTTACCCCGTACGATGAATCCTTTCGCTGTCATAGATCCGGGAATCATTCCCAGCTCATTTTCACTGGCGGGGGTGGCTCCTTTTCTATGAACAATGACTTCTTTTCCGTTGTGAATCTCTTTCCACGCAAAATTGTGATGATTTTCGATTCGGGCTTTTACTCTTCCTCCCACGGCTTTTACCAGTCTTCTGTGAATATCGTCATGGCAGGCTGAGGCATAGTCTCCGGCAAGATTCATCGCGGTCCAGTATTCCAGTCCCAGATGGGTATTCAGGTCAAGCCAGGCAAACTGCTGGGCTTCTTTCGGAAGCGGGCACTGCTCTGCGGCTACTCTGGAATAGTACTGAGCAATCTCAGCTCCCAGTCCTCTTGATCCGCTGTGCGAAAGGATTCCCAGATACTTTCCTTTTGGAAGCCCGATCTGTTCGTCTTCTTCCGTGATTTCCACTTCACCGAATTCCACGAAGTGATTTCCTCCTCCGGAAGATCCCATCTGTCTGATGGCTTTGCCTTTTAATCTTCTCAGAATAGGGATCAGATCAAAAGTATCCCTATCGAAAATTTCATGTTCTACGTGAGATTTGTGGGTCTCATACATTCCGAATTTGGTATGTTCGGCCAGTGCTTTTTCATATTTTTCTCTGGCACCGTCAAGATATGAAACCGGGGTATCCAGGATACTCAGACACATTCTGCATCCTATATCCATTCCTACTCCATAAGGGATGACCGCGTTTTCCACTGCCAGTACCCCTCCTATCGGAAGACCGTAGCCACTGTGTGCGTCAGGCATCAGTGCTCCCTGCACCGATACCGGCAGCTTTAAAGCGGTATACAGCTGGTTTTTGGCTTCTTCAGAAATATCTGATCCGAAGATCTGAAAAGAGGCACGCTGGGTATTCAGCATTCTTTTTTCTGTTTTCTTTGAAGACAAAAGAGACTCAGCGATCTGCCCGAAGGTTAAGTCTTTTTCAAAATGCTCCGGATTCAGCAGGATTTCCTTTAAAAGAGATTTTACATAATGAATGTTTTTAGTCGCAAAATTTCTTTTCATAACTTCCAGAGCCACGTTGATACTTTGATTGTTCGGGTAGCCCAGTTTTAATATATCTTTTCCTTTTAGTTTTAAATTTCCCATTGTTTTTGTTTTAAATAATAGCGGACTTAAACGTCCAGATAGTGATCTGCAATCTCGGTTGCAGACATTGTGCAGGCAACATATTTCCTGCGTTTGATAAGATCTGTTTTATACTTCATTTCCCAGCGGTAGGATCTGCCATAAATGGTTTTATGAATGATTCCTTTTACTTTATGCTGCCCCAGGTACGACTCCAGCTCTGCATACTCTTTTTCCAGCTCTGCATCCAGGGGTTTGTAGTGGGTAATCATATGAGGTCTCACTCTCAGGGTAAATCTCCACGGCTCAATGAATTCGTAGTAAATCTGGTTGGACTTCCGGAAAGGACAGTATTCTTCTTTTTTCAGGAAATACTGCTTTTCTGCTGGGGTAAGTCCAAACTTCGGACTGATCCAGGAATATGAGGAAACACGGTTGAGTTTCTGCTCCCGTTCTACGTATATTCTCCGCCCGGACTTTTTTTTCTTTTTCAGAAACTGCCGGCTTCCGGAATACATATAAGTATTTATTTTCTTCAGAATTCCTTCGAAAAATGCCCCGTCTTTGCTTCTCATCACATCATCCCTTACGACAAAGAATCTTACAAATCCCAATTGGTAAGGTTGATCCAGAGGAATCAGCGGCCTATTTCTTCTTATTTCCCAAAGCTCATCACTACGTTTATATTTTTTTCTTATCTGTTTTTCTACATCTTTTTTAATTGTTCTTTTTCTGCTTCTCAGACTTCTCAGCCGATAAGACAGAAGGTTATCATCTTCCATTTAATAGAGAGTTCAGCGGTGAAGTACCAGACATTGACTTCTGATACATCACATGCAATTCTTAATCAACTAAAATTTCAGTTGACGGGTTTTACAATGAAGGACTCATGATTCTGAACATGAAAGTTTCAGACATTTCATCCTGTAATGACACTAAAAAAGATTCCGGGAAAACTTCTGAGTTTGAAATATTGCGCAATAAAAAACCCGAAATCTCGGCGACTTCGGGTTTTGATATTTCGTTATACTATTATTCTAAGAGTGTACCAAACCACGAAGCCTTTCCGCCATAAGCGGTAATCCAGTTGTAGAATTCTGATTCGTTTTGAACATTGCTTCGTTGTTTTTAATGGGTTAAACTTTATTTTCAGGTGCAAATATATACATTTTTCTTATCATCCAAATATTTTTTTTCATTTCAGGTGAATAATGCTGAGAAAAATGGCATCAATTACTTTTGTCATCCTATTGATATCAAGCGTTTCCAGGGTATCTGTGGTCTGGTGATAATTTTTGTTCCTGAAAAATGAGGTATCAGTGATCATAAGAGCGGGAAAATTGAATTTCCAATAGTTCAGATGATCAGAAAAATCTACTCCTTTCACAAATCCCGGGGCGGGAAAGGTTTCTGTCTTTATCTGATTTGAATCTTTAAAACGGTCTATAAAGTTTTTCACAAATGGCCCTGCCCCACTGAACTTTTTAACCAGGGTAATGAAATCTCCTTTGTTTCCGTAAATCCATGAGAGTACGCCAACAGGGAAATCCTGAGACCTTTTTTCATCTTTAAAGTAGCCGATCATTTCCACACTTGCCATACCATACACATCAATTTTGTTATCCTTCAGGTATTTTGCATGGATGTAACTCCCCATATTTTCTGTCCTGAAATAAGGAGGTTCTTCCAGCGTATAGGCAACCAGATCTATCCGGTAGTTCAGCTTTTGTCCTTTAAGCATTCTGGAAAGTTCCAGAAGAGCAGTAACTCCGGTAGCATTATCATCCGCACCCTGCTGATCTCCGCAAACATCGTAATGAGCGCCTATAATGATTCTTTTGCTGTTTTCCGTACCAAAGGAACAGATTACATTTTTATAAGTCTGCCCATCCACCTGATATTCCTGAAAACCTGTACTGTCACTATAAGCTTTAAAAGTCTGGTGAATATAATCCGCTACCGCATTCAGCTGATCCTTATTTTTATGATTCCGGAATTCCGGGGTTTGGGTAAGGGCTTCCAAATGTTTCTGTACCCGTTCCCTATCAGCAGGAACCGGGGACTTTTTTGCCGGTTTATCTTCTTTACCTGAAATAAATAAAAAAAATACTGCCAAAAATAAACCTGCGAGGAGAATCAGCTTTCTCGTCGCAGGCTTTGTTATATTTTTAAAACCCATAAGGATGTGCTTTTAATTTCTTTACGGAAATTAAAGATTTTCGGGTTTAGTTTTCTAAAAATTTTTCTAAAATTTCCACAGCGCATTTAGGAAGATTGGTTCCCGGGCCGAAAATAAAGTCGGCTCCGTTGGCATACAGGAATTCGTAGTCCTGCTGTGGAATTACACCTCCCACAACGATTGTAACATCGTCTGCACCTAATTTTTTCAATTCTCCCACTACCTGAGGAACTAATGTTTTGTGCCCGGCAGCCAGTGAAGATACTCCCAGGATGTGAATATCATTTTCCACAGCCTGTTTGGCTACTTCTTCGGGTGTCTGGAAAAGCGGTGCCACATCTACATCAAATCCCATATCTGCAAATGCTGTCGCTACTACTTTTGCTCCTCTGTCGTGGCCATCCTGTCCCATTTTGGCGACCATAATTCTTGGGCGGCGTCCTTCTTCCTCTTCAAATTTCTGCGTCAGATGAAGGGCTTTTTCAAAGTATTCGTTTTTTCCGGCATTCATGGCATATACTCCAGATATGGTTTTAATATTGGCTTTATATCTTCCGAAGGTTTCTTCCATCGCGTCGCTCATTTCGCCAAGCGTTACTCTTCTTCTTGCCGCTTCAATGCAAAGTGCGAGAAGGTTACCTTTTCCTGTTTTTGCGCTTTCACGGATTTCGTTCAGGATCTGCTCTACGGCTTCGGTATTTCTTTCGGATTTTATTTTTTCGAGTCTTTCGATCTGTTTTCTGCGTACTTCGGTATTATCAATATCCAGGATTTCAATTTCATCCTGTTTTAAAGCTGTTCTGAATGAATTTACCCCGATGATGAATTCTTCTCCGCTGTCAATTTTTGCCTGTTTTCTGGCAGCAGCTTCTTCAATTCTCATTTTTGGGATCCCGGCTTCGATGGCTTTGGTCATTCCTCCTTCCTGTTCTACCTCATCGATGTATTTCATGGCTTCATCAATCATCTGCTGGGTAAGGCTTTCTACCAGGCCGCTTCCGCCCATAGGATCTACCACATCACAGATTCCGCTTTCCTGCTGAAGGATGATCTGGGTATTTCTGGCAATCTTTGCGGAATAATCCGTAGGAAGGGCAATCGCCTCATCTAAGGCATTGGTATGGAGAGACTGTGTTCCTCCTAAAGCTGAAGACAGGGCTTCGATAGCGGTTCTTGTGATATTGTTAAACGGCTCCTGTTCTGTAAGCGACCATCCTGAGGTCTGCGAATGGGTTCTTAATGCCAGCGACTTCGGGTTCTGCGGATTGAACTGCTGTAAAAGGGTTGCCCAGATGTATCTTGCGGCACGCATCTTGGCAATTTCCATGAAGTGATTCATTCCGATGGCCCAGAAGAATGAAAGTCTTGGAGCAAAATCGTCTACGTTCATTCCCGCTTTGATTCCGGTTCTTACGTATTCAAGACCGTCTGCAAGGGTATACGCCATTTCCAGCACCGGAGTGGCTCCTGCTTCCTGCATATGGTATCCTGAAATGGAGATAGAGTTGAATTTCGGAATGTTCTGTGAAGTATATTCAAAAATATCTGCAATGATCTTCATTGAAGGGGCAGGCGGATAGATATAGGTATTTCTTACCATGAATTCTTTCAGGATATCGTTTTGAATGGTTCCTGAAAGCAGTTCCTGCTTCACTCCCTGCTCTTCTGCTGCTACGATATAAAATGACAAAATAGGAAGTACAGCTCCGTTCATCGTCATAGACACTGAAATCTGGTCCAGCGGAATTTCGTTGAAAAGGATCTTCATATCTTCTACTGAATCTATGGCTACTCCTGCTTTTCCTACGTCTCCCACCACTCTTGAATGGTCGGAGTCGTATCCTCTGTGGGTAGCCAGGTCAAAAGCTACGGAAAGTCCTTTTTGCCCTGCGGCCAGGTTTCTTCTGTAAAATGCATTGGACTCTTCAGCGGTAGAGAAACCTGCATACTGTCTGATCGTCCAGGGTTTCTGTACATACATGGTGGAATACGGTCCCCGGAGATAAGGAGCAATTCCGGGAGAGGTCTGTGTTAATGTTTTATTTTTAACATCTTCCTGGGTATAGGATGATTTTAGCTCCAGTCCGTCTTTTTCAAAGCTGTAAATTTCTCTTTCCTGAGGAAGTACATTAAAGTCCGGTTTTTTCACAGAAATTGTCTTTCGCATTCCAATAATTTTTGTCTCTGTAAAGTTAATTTTTTTGAACGAAACATGAAACTTATGTTAACATTCTGTATGTCTGATTTTTAACATAAAAAAAGACCGGACAAATGCCCGGTCTGTGTTATGGATCTATGATCTTATTATTTTTTGATCAGTTTGGTATTGTATGTATTTTTATCATCTTTAATAGTGATTACATACATTCCTTTGATAAGAGAAGCAACATTAATTCTCTGACCATCTACTGCTCCTTCCTGAACAAGTCTTCCATCTGCACTGTAAATCTTATAATCTGCTTTTCCTTTCAGATTCTTAACTTCTACGAAAGTATCTGCAGGGTTAGGATAAATAGAGATTTCTGATGGTTTTGTATTGTTGGTCTCGTCTACACCCAATCCGCTTGTGATTTTAACGGTGAAGTCCATAATACTACCTGCTCCGCTTGATAAGGTTCCACATGGATTGCTTACCGCGCTGGAATAGTTAGACACCACTCTCATTCTCAAAGTCTTATTACCGGAATAAGCTGTTGCCGGAACCGTAAAGTTTCCGGTTACGAAACCGATACCAACACCTCCGCTTACCTGAGAATAGTTTGTAGCAGGGCTGTTGTAAACTCTCTCCGTTGTTTCAAACACTCCGTTTCTGTTATAATCGATGAATACGTTATAAGTCATACCGGCACCTGCCTGATAAAGTCCGTAGATTGTGATCGGATATGAAGTTCCTTTAACCAGATTAACAACTGCTGAAGGATTTTCGCTTATATCTTTATATGATCTGAAAGTGGTATCTGTATAATCAACATTTGATACAACCACTTTAGCAACATTTCCAACAATGTTAGCTCCTGTATTTACTATACAATAATCAACACCTGTTTTCAGTCCTTTTGTTTTGAATGTATAAACAGGGGAGAAAGCTCCTGCAACAGAGTTCACTACTGCTGCCACCTGAACTTCATAGTTTGTTTCATCTTCCAGAGAATTCAGCAGAACAGAGTTTGCTGAACTTGTAACATTCGTCCAGTTGGTAGTTCCCTGTTTTCTGTAATTAATAGAATATTCTGCTCCGGATACGCTGTTCCAGGCCACTCTTGCAGAAGTTTTCAGTACGTCTGCATCAGTTGTAGATACTCCGGTAGGTGCATCCATTGTAGAAGTAGGCGCACTTCCGATCACTACTTTAGGGGATACGGCAAAGAAAACGTTACCAATAGCGGAGATTCTCAATTTAACAGGTCCTGTTAAACTTGCAGGCATTTGAGCGGTATAGCTTCCTGTATTAGGAGTAGAGGCTACAAGTTCTGTCCATGTTGATCCATTCACAAGATCTGTTGTATATTCAATCTTTACATTTGATACGTTGTATGGAGCTGCATTGGTATTGGCAACATCCCATAAAATTGTATTGGTTGCGTTATTATACAGTATTGTTGCATCGGTAAGCCCGTTAAATTTGAAAGGCCCGTCGCTTTTAACCACTACTGTTGTTTCGGCAGACACCAACATTGGTGTAATGTTTTCGTCTCTAACGGTTACTGCATATTTAAGTGTTCTCGGAACGTAAGAAACAGTTTCCCAGTTTACTTTGTCTGTTAATGTTCCGGCCATTACTGCAGGCAGAGAAGGGAAATATCTTCTTCCGCTTGCGGTACCGAAGTACGATCTGGTTAATGCTCCCTGAGTATTATATCCCCAGCCGCTGTCTCCGGAAATGGTTGCAAGCTGGTTCACGCTGTCGTACTGTTCCCAGGTATATTTTAACGGATCGTTTTCCGCATCTGTTGCAGCTGCATCCAGATAGTATGCTGTTCCTTTAGGAATATTATATACAGGCAGCTGAGCGATTACCGGCGCTGTATTGGTTGTAATATTCTGTGCTACACCACAATTCGCCTTATTGTCCAGATTATTTAAGATCTGATTAACAGATGAATAATGGAAGTAAGCATCGGATCTCATGGCAACATTGTCATCAGTAATTCCTGCGTAGCCCATGATGGTAGTACCACCACCCGGCTCAACATTTACTCCTGATCCTTCTGTACGGTTTGAGAAGGTGTGGTTTCCTCCCAGCTGGTGTCCCATTTCATGGGCAACATAGTCTATATCGAAGGAATCTCCCCACGGTTTACCATCACTTGGAGAGGTATAACCTGATCCTTTGTATGCTACCGGTGATCCCTGATTCAATGTCATATCATCACTACATACACATCCGATACATCCGGCATTACCACCTCCGCCGTCACGTCCGAACAAGTGTCCGATATCGAAGGCAGCTTCTCCTACGCCGTTATGAAGGGCATTCATAAGTTCAGCATTCCATGCCCCTCCAGTTCCTGCATCAGAATTTGAATACGGGTCAGTAGCAGGGTCTGTATAGACAACATTTGGGTGATCCTGTAAAAGTAATTTAATTGCAAAATCCTTCTGGAAAACTCCATTTACACGAGTCATTGTATTATTCATCGCGATTAATGCCACAGCTTTCTTTTCGTCTTCCGTAGCGGTAACAGGTATACCTGCCTGCGTCATGAAGTACCTTGTGTATTCTCCTGTAACGGAAAGAGCTAGCCTGTACGTTCTGAACTTAGTGCTTGCCGGTCTGTTTGTGATTCCTATTCCGGAAAGATTTTTTTTTCCGTTCGCCTCTAAAGATTTAATGTCTTTAAAGTTCTTCTCTTCTGCAGTACACTCAAATCCGTGCTCACTCTGTGTTCTATTGGTTTTATAGAAAACACCATATGTTTTTTTATCATTAGTGATCGGCTCTATAAACTGAAATACGCCATCTTTAATGATCATGGACTGCATTTCTGTTGGAGATGTACTGAATCTTAAGTATTTGGAAGGATCATCAACCCCTACACCTACATAAGAACCTAGCTGATATCTGTCTGCTAAAGATTTTTCCATTACAGGATCACTATATACAGCAAATTTTTCAATCTTTCCTTCTGCAGTAGGCAATGAAACAATAACTGCCTGTGCATTTTTTCCAGTTTCAACAGCATCTTTCAGAATATTTCTAAGAGACTGTAAGTCTACTCTGTACGAGTATTTAACATCTACCTCTTTCCTGATCTCAGAGGTCTTTTGTGAAGCGGGCTCCCATCTCTGTGCATTAAAGCTGGCAACACCTGCTGCCAATGCACAAACTAGTAGAATTCTTTTTTTCATAACTTTTCTAACTGAATAGAATTAATAATTTTTAAATATCCAGCACAAAAGTAACGAATACCCATAATATAGAATCAAAAAAAATGGATAATTTTAATAAAATCATCCATTTTAATTATTTTTGCACTATTTCAGCCTATTTTTTAATTCCCATCTCAAACAAAGCAAAAGAGATAAGATCTGCATTTTCACCAATCACCTGTTCGGTTGATCTTCCTGCTCCGTGACCTGCATTTTTCTCAATTCTCAGCAAAATCGGATTTTTACATCCCTGTTTTTCCTGAAGTTCAGCACCGAATTTGAAAGAGTGGGCAGGCACTACCCTGTCATCATGATCGCTGGTAATAATCATGGTTGATGGGTAGCAGGTTCCTTTCTTCACGTTGTGTACCGGAGAATAAGATTTAAGATATTCAAACATTTCTTTGTTATCTTCTGCTGTTCCGTAGTCGTATGACCAGCCTGCACCTGCTGTAAATTTATTGTATCTCAGCATATCCAGAACACCTACTCCCGGGAAAGCAACTTTCGCCAGATCAGGTCGCATGGTCATGGTTGCCCCTACCAGAAGTCCTCCGTTTGATCTTCCTGAAAGGGCCATATATTCTTTGGAGGTATAGCCTTTGCTCTGAAGATATTCTCCTGCCGCAATAAAGTCTTCAAAAACATTTTTCTTCTGCATTTTGGTTCCTGCATCATGCCATTTTTTACCATATTCACCACCGCCACGGATGTTCGGAACAGCATAAATACCTCCGTTTTCCATCCAGATCGCATTCACCACGGAAAAGGCAGGCTGCAGACTGATGTTGAATCCTCCGTAAGAATAAAGAATGGTAGGATTTTTACCGTCAAGTTTGGTTCCTTTTTTATAGTTGATCATCATCGGAACTTTGGTTCCATCCTTAGATGTGTAGAAAACCTGTTCTGAAACATAATTATCCGGGTTGAACTTTACTTTAGGTTTTTGGTATACTTCTGATTTTCCGGTATCCGCATTGAATTTATAGGTTGTGCCCGGCGTAATATAGTTGCTGAAAGAGAAATACAGCTCTTTTTCTGTTTCTTTACCTCCGAAACCGCCTATATTTCCTTTCCCCGGAAGGGTAATTTCTCTTATCAGTTTTCCGGTTTTGTCGAACTGTTTTACCTGATCTATCGCATCAATCATATAAGTAGCAAAGAAATATCCGCCACCGGAAGAGATTCCCAGAACATTTTCAGTTTGTGGGATTACGTCTTTCCAGGTTTCAGGAGCCGGATTTTTGATGCTTGTCTTTACCAGACGCATATTCGGAGCGTCTTTATCTGTGAAGATGAAAAGATCGTCGCCCTGAGTATCTACGATATTGGCATTGACATCAAATCCTTTTACGATCTGAACAAAATCTCCTCCTTTTTTAAGGTCTTTAATATAAAGTTCGTTTCCGTTGGTTGCATTGGCTGCAGAAATGATGAGATATCTCTGGTCTTCGGAAACACCTGCTCCTAAATATCTTCTCGGAGTTTTATCGCCTCCGAAAATTAACTTGTCTTCAGACTGTTTGGTTCCCAGTTTATGAAAGAATACCTTATGTTTGTCGGTCATACCGGAAAGTACGGTACCTTCTTTCGGTTTGTCATAGCTTGAGTAATAGAATCCTTCATCACCCTGCCATGAAATTCCGCTGAATTTTACATCTACCAGTGTTTCATCGATCTGTTTTTTAGAAACCGCATCAATGATGATGATCTTATTCCAGTCGCTTCCCCCTTCAGAAATAGAGTAAGCTGCCAGGTTTCCTTTTTTGTTGAATGACAGGTTGGAAAGTGAGGTGGTTCCTTTATCAGAAAATTTATTGGGGTCTAAAAATATTTCTGTTGCTTTTGTCTTATTGTTGGTTCTGTACAGGATAGACTGTGCCTGAAGACCGTCATTTTTATAATAATAGGTATAATCGCCTTCTTTGAAAGGTGCTGAAATTTTTTCGTAATTCCAGATGTCTCTCAGCTGGTCTTTAATTTTATTTCTGAAAGGAATTTTTGAAAGATAATTTTCGCTGTACGCGACTTCTTCATCCACCCATTTTTTGGTAGCATCCGAATCATTTTCCAGATCTCTGAACGGATCAGAAACGGCATTGCCAAAATAGGTATCTGTCTGGCTTCCTTTTAATGCTTTAGGATAGTTCATTTTTTGAGAATAAAAAGATGCTGAAAACAGAACTCCAGCAGTTAACAAGATAGGTTTAAAATTCATGTCGAACGATTTTCTCAAAAATACGTAAAGTATATGAAATAAAAAAAGCCCCGGAATCAGGACTTTTGATCTATAATTTATCTTTTTTATAATGTTTTAAGACCCGAAACTCTCAAAATAGAAATCAGTAAGGGAGGTTACAATTTCATCCGGACTTCCGTTCCAGTAGTAAATTTTACCGCCTTCCGTAAGCTGATATAAGCTGAACTGAAGGTCTGTTGTTACTTCTTTATCTGCATTTTTGAAACTCTGAACACTTTCCGTTAAATATTTTTTCAACTCTTCGGCCCTGATCTTCTTTGGATCACCGGATGGGCTTTCAGGCATCTTAGATGGTACTTTAAAGCTTACCGAATAAGTGATTTCAGCGATCTTCTGGTCTTCCACATATTCATTCTGCACCATTTTCACCTCTTTAACGGTAACTTTCCCATTTTTGAAATTATCCATCATGGCTGTGAAATAATCTTCCGCTTCTTTTCTGCCGGAATCTCCCGCTGATTTTGAAAATACGGATAAAAAGCCGTCTGTACTTGCTTTCAGGGTTTCTGCAGAAACGGTTTTAAAATCTACCTTATAGGCATCCTGCCCTTCTACGGTCGGTTTCAGATACTCATTTAATTTACTGAGTACGGCAGGATCGTTTTTAACGAAAGTCCCGAAATACATTTCAAATACTTCCTTCGGTTTTTTTACCTCAGCCTGTGCCATCAGATTCTGCCCGATCACAGCCAGAACAAACAGTAAAACAATTTTAAAATTTTTCATATTCATTTAAGTGATTCATGTTTTATGCAAAAAAAGCTCCTGATGAACAGAAGCTTTCTATTATGTTGTGATTTATAAATTTTCTTCCTCTCCTTTCATCTTCTCTGCATTTTCCGCCATGATCACGGCATCGATCATTTCGGAAATATCTCCGTTCATATAGGCATCCAGATTATACATAGACTTGTTGATTCTGTGATCTGTTACTCTTCCCTGCGGATAGTTATATGTTTTGATCTTTGCAGAACGGTCTCCGGTAGATACCATGGTTTTTCTCTGCGCAGCAATATCACCCTGAACTTCCTGAAGTTTGATGTCATACAGTTTCGCACGAAGCATTTCCATCGCCAGTTCACGGTTAGCCAGCTGGGAACGTGCCTGCTGACAAACCACTACAAGCCCTGAAGGTTTGTGGGTAAGCTGTACTTTGGTTTCAACCTTGTTGACGTTCTGTCCTCCGGCACCCCCTGAACGGGAAGTCTGCATTTCGATATCCGCAGGATTGATCTCTACATCCACTTCTTCTGCTTCCGGAAGTACTGCAATCGTAATTGCGGAGGTATGTACTCTTCCCTGGGATTCTGTTTCCGGAACACGCTGTACACGGTGAACTCCCGATTCAAATTTCATGATTCCGTATACGCCTTCTCCTTCCACTTTCATGATCAGTTCCTTATAGCCTTTTGCCGCTTCATTGGAATCTGTTACCTCATGTCTCCATCCTTTGGCTTTGAAGTACATGGTGTACATTCTGTAAATATCCTCTACGAAAATAGCGGCTTCATCACCACCTGTTCCGGCACGCAATTCTACGATAACGTTTTTATCATCTGCGGGATCTTTCGGGATCAGTAAGACTTTCAGTTCTTCTTCAAGACCCGGAATTTTAGCCTGAGCTTCAAGCTTTTCTTCTTTGGCTAGATCTACAAGGTCTCTGTCTGATCCGTCTGCAATGATTTCGTCAGATTCCTCAATGGCATCCAAAGCTCCTTTGTACTGGTCGTATACCTTTACAATTTTTCCTAAATCACTGTATTCTTTGTTTAAAGAAGAATATTTTTTCTGATCTGAAATAACATCAGGCTGTATAATAAGATCGGCAACCTCATTATATCTTTGTTTTATAGCTTCTAATTTTGGAATTAATGATTTAGACATTGTAGAATTTTTGAGAGTGCAAAGATAAGAATTATTAATTCAATTTAAAAACGCTTTAGTTTTCTGATTTAGAAAGTCTTCGGTCCAGCAGATACAAAACAATTCCGAGGGCTATAATTCCCAATCCTATGAGGCTCTCTCCGGGATTATGAACGAATGTAAAGTAAAGAATATACACGCTGAACAGGAGAAAAACGGCTGGAAAAATATAAAAAAGACCGGATTTAAAGATCTTCCGCTTAAGGAAAAAAACAGTAGAAACAGACAGGCTGGCAAACAGCTGAAGAATAAAAGCGGTATAGACAAATATTTCTTTAAAGCTTCCTGTGAGGATAATAACTGTGGCAATCACCGCATGGGCAAAAATGGCCCGTACCGGAATTCCTTTTTTATTGCTGGCGGCCAGTGATCTCCACAGATGATTTTCTTTAGCAAAAGCCTGTGTAAGCCTTGAACCTACCCACAGATACCCGCTGATGGTAGCAATCAGCTGAAGGGCTATAAAAATATTAACCACTTTCCCGAAGCTGCTTCCGAGCATATTCCGGGCCGCCTCGCCCATCACGTCTTCTTTTCCTGCCAACTGACTTACCGGAGCATGTTTCAGCATGATAAAATTTACCAGAAGATAGCAAACCGTTACAAAGAGTGTTCCCAGGATCAGAGATTTGGGAAGGTTCCGGTGGACTTCCTTTATTTCTCCTGCAATATAGGACGCGGAGTTCCATCCGGTATAGGAATAGGTGACGAAAACCAGAGATGTGGCAAAGGCAGAAAGCATGATTTCATTCTGCCAGCTGCTGTCGAAATTGAGACTGTTTCCGGCCGGAGAATCTGGAATAAAGATCCCTAAACCGATAAGAACAACAATAAAAGCAATCTTGATGAAAGTGAAGAAGTTATGAAACCGGCTTGACGCCTTTAAACTGAATGATAAGCTTAACGCTACAAGGAAGATCATCCCGATCGCAAAGCCATTTCCGAAGGATGTATCAAATGCTGAAAGGTATTTTGACATGGCAAGTGCTGCCAGGGCAACCGGTGAAGAAAATCCGATGATTAAAGAAATCCAGCTTACCAGATACCCGAATACCGGATGATAGGTTTCTTTCAGATAGAGATAATCTCCTCCGTTTCCTTTGAAATAAGATCCCAGTTCAGCATAACAGAACGCTCCGAACAATGCCAGAATACCGCCAATGATCCACAGAAAGAAAATACTGTATGTATTGGTTATATCCGATAACTGGAATCCTAAGGTCGTAAATATCCCTGTTCCTATCATATTGGAAACCACAATGGCTGCGGCTGTTTTCCAGCCTATCTTATGTGAGCCCGTATCCATCCCGTTAAAAATATATTTTCAAAAAATTCCCTATTGGGCTAAAGTTTATTAACATCAAAGCAGTTTAACCTTTTTTATCTGAATTCCGGCAGATAAATTTAAAAAAAGCAAACCTGCTGATGGGCAAATTTGCTTTTTTAATTTTACTTTATCATCATTTTCCGGATGGCCGTTCCTGTTTCGGAGTTCAGGTGAACCAGATAGGTTCCGGCCGGATAAGCTGTTTTCAGCTCATAGGTTCCGTTTTCATTATTCAATCTGAATGAATCCATTTTTTTACCGCTCATATCGTAGATGATGATTTCCCCGTTTTTCACTTTATGGTAAATGAATTTTGCCATACCGTTTTTCACAGGGTTATCTGCAATCTGAAGCGACAGTTTATGGGCTGCATTCTCATCTTTCACAGAAAGGGTCCCGGAATAATTTCCGAAAATCCTGAATTCTCCCGGCTGCAGCGTAATCGGAGCTGTTGTGGAAGCAATATTGGAAACCGTATTATCCATCAGGTTCTGCCACTGCCCTGTGTAAGGGAAGTAAGGCACCACATTCTGAGCTGATGTCGCAAAATTGGCCAGCACCACTACATTTTTCATCCCACTGATGGCAGTGTCATAAACGTAAATTCTTGTGATCAGCCCATTCGGATCATTCGCCAGGTTGTTTGATTCTATGGTGTATGTCTTCGATTTGAAAACCTGATGAGTATTTCTGATGCTGATGATTTTAGCCCAGGTATCATATACGGATTTCCTGTTGATATCGGTATCATATCCCAAAGTAAAGGCAACAGGTTTTTCATCTGTCCGGCATCCGCTGCTGATGCTTCCGTCTGCACATCTGTTGATGCTGAATTCATAGCCGAGTTCACCGAACTGCCAGATCATCTTCGGACCGGGAACAGTAAAGAATACCGCTCCGAAAGTTTTCATCCTGTCAAGAGCCGTATTCAGGTTTTTAACATTATATGAACCTTCAACAGCACCATAAGCCAGGTTTTTAAACATCAGACGTTCTTCATCATGACTTTCTCCGTATCCTACGGCATGCATCTCCGTAAACCCGTGAAGCGCATGATTCATCCGGTCATAATTGCTGTTTTCCTTATAGCCCATCGTATTCTGGTTGTAAGGATCTGTCTGTTTATTCCAGAGCAGTACTCCTTTTCCTTCGGAAGTCCTGTAATTGGCCCACTGCTGTTCTTCGGCATCTGTTCCCAGGTGTTCAAGTATCATATAGGAGTTTGGATCTGCGGCCCACTGTCTGTCTGCATAGTACTTCATAATGTCTACCCTGTCCTGCTGATAGGCATTGGTACAGGCTTCATCATTTTCAGAGCAGTTTTGGGTAAAGCCTTTCGTTAAATCCCAGCGGAATCCGTCAATTTTATATTCTGACAGCCACTGCTGAAGGCATCTTTCAACGTAATATTTCGTTGATGAGCTTGTATGGTTGAAGTCGTTAAATACATTATAGGAATGTTTCGGAACCTGGTTGAAATAAGGGTTATTGGCTGCGATATCTCCATAGCCGTCTCCATCAGGATCGATATTCCAAAGTCTGGCCAGAGGGGAGCGTCCTGTGGCATGATTAAAGGCAATATCCAGAATCACGGCAATTCCGTTCTGATGGCAAAGATCCACAAATTCCTTGAATTTTTCAGGGGTTCCATAGGCTTTATCTAAGGCATAGTGGAAGGAGGTGTTGTAGCCCCATGAAAGGTTCCCTTCAAATTCCATAACAGGCAGCAGTTCAATGGCATTGATATTCAGTCCTTTCAGATAAGAAATTTTATTAATCAGCGACTGCCAGTTTTTCTCCTGGGTAAAATCCCTCAGCAGCAATTCATATATGACCAGATTCTCTTTGGCAGGTCTCTGGAAATTGGTTACCTGCCAGTTATAGGGTGTCTGACCTGTTTTAAACACAGAAACTTCAAAATCCTGTCCCGCAGGAAAAGGGGGAAGATTCGGATAAGTGGTACCGGAGATCCATTGGTCGTCATAAGAAGACAGGATCTGTGGAGAAAAAGGATCTGCCACTTTTTTCATATCATTGGTTCTGTACTGGAAAGTATAGAGCTGCTGGGGCGTTAACCCTGTTATCTCAATCCAGTAAAGATCAGGGTTTGAAGTATCTCTTTTCATTAAATAAGAATCATTCACCACCCAGTTATTAAAACTTCCGATGACGTGAACAAAGTTTTTGTGAGGGGCATAAAGCGCAAGTCCTGCTTTGGTCTGGTCTGTTGGATGATAATTAATTCCCTGTCTGATCCAGCCAGGAATAGCCTCTGAAACTACATTTCTGGGAATCTGAAGGGTAAAGTTCACTTTTTTTGAATTGGAAGCTGCATCTGTTGCAGTAAGCTCCATCTGGGCATCCTGGGTTACAGTGTAAGTATAGGTGTAAGACTGTGAAGGAACCGTAGCAGAGTTCACAACAGCTCCGTTTGCTTTTAACTGAAATGCAGCATCTACATTGGTTGTCGCGGTAATATTGATGGTATTTCCCGCCGGAACCGAAGTAAGGCTGTTGGGGGCAGGATTCGTCAGGCTGATATTTAAAATTCCTACGTTGATAAAAATATCGGGAGAGGTCTGGTGCGATCCTGTTTTATCTTTTAATAAAAACCCGAATCTGCCAATTCCGGTTCTTCCATAAAAAGCGGTTGGGGTAAAGGTTAAAGAATAAGAATCTGATCCTGCATCATAATTCAGTTTATTGAGCTCATTGGAATTGTTCCAGCTGCCGTTGGTAGGACAGTCCTGGCTGTTCTGGTAATTGGTGTCAAAAGACCATGTCCAGATATATACCGCATGATTGGAAATTCCCCATGCTGTTTCGTCAATCTGATCTCCGGGAACCGTTAGCGTCACAGCATCCGTTTCATTGAACGGACTGGGTGTTATGGTATAGCTGATCTGTCCGAAAATCCATACGGCAACCAACAGAAAAACAACAGAATATAACTTTTTCATATCTTATTTTTTATCGAATATAGGATATTTTTTTTCGCGATTTCATTTTCTGTGGTATCATTTTTAAAATATTTCAGTTTCCAGGGAAAAAAATTAACCCAAAAAAGGCCCATGAAAATCTTCATGAACCTTTCCAATAAAAGTAATTGTAATGAACTATATTTTATCTGTTCTACCAATAAACCGCAGACAAAGCTTTTATTGGTCCATCAAATGATGGGACATTAATTTTTAATCACTTTTTTAGAAAAACGCTGCCCGTTCTTTAATGTTAATTCTACGAGGTAGTTTCCATCGGGAAGTCCGCTCATGTTGATCTGATTATCTGAAAACTGTATATTTATTTTCTGTCCGGTCATATTGAACAGATTTACACTTTCAATCAGGGAATCTGCCTTTATATAAAGGATATTCTTTACAGGATTGGGATAAATTCCCACCGTATTCACTCCGGCCGTTTCTGATATTCCCAGCACCAGTCCGCTTTTGATGCATCTCACGGCTGCTCCCTGTCCTCTTGGTGCCCCTGCCGAAGCGTTCGCGATTATTGTTCCCACATAAAGATATTTTGCTCCGAGAGAGGAAGTATCGGAACTCCAGAAATACCCACGCTGCCCTACAAATGTAAATCCTCCGTTTCCTGAACTCCTGTAACCCGAAGCGGGCAATTTCAGGTAACTGCTATAAGCGCTTGCCGGGTTATTGATATTTTCTGAGCTTACCAACGTCTCCCATTCCGACTGTGTAGGCATCTGCCATCCGGGTCCCACTGCCTTACAGGGATCTATTCCTCTTCCGGGTGTCACATTTCCCAGATCTGAAGCCGTCCATTGGTCTCCTCCCTGGAATTCTTTCCACCATTCAGGATCTCCGGCTATATAGGAACTGTTTCCAGCCAGCCCTGATGGAAAGTTTTCATCCGGAGCAGCGGTAATTGCGGAATTTCTAAGCTGATGTCCGTCATCCCATCTTCCCCATTGGAAAAGATCGCCGTATGAATCCACGTCTGCTTTATCCACAGCTACCCGTGAACTTCCGAGGTTCTGCTGAAGCCAGATTTTCCCGTCCTTACCTCTTACTGTGGTATAGGTAACCGGCTGTCCCTGATAGCTAAAAGTTACACATCCTGTATCTCCGGGAGTATTTCCGGGATCTGTATTATTGCAGTTCTTTGGTGTAAGTGATGTTTGCTGTCCATATGCAAAATTTCCGGCAGCTATAATGGTCATCAGGCCTATCCCTATTTTATACATTGCAAAATGTAAATTTTGAATCATCTTCAATATTATTTTTAATTATTCTAAATTTAATTTAATTTTGCACAAAAGTAATCGACCTGATTCATCCTGAGTTATCATTTTCAAACTTTTTGTTATCAGCCTGAAGCTTTATTTTTTAAATGTACCCTACCGTAAACCTGTTTCGTATGAAAGAAGAGTCTGATAATGGAATAATCTTCAGTTCCGGAGATATAGAGATCTTCCTGCATGAAGAGCTCTGCTCTGAAACAATTTTAAGATCTGAAGTGATTGAAAACAGAGAAAGCTTCAGCTTTATTTTTATACTAAGCCCAGCCGTACATCTTGAAGCGCCAGATTGCGGAACAAAGTTCTTATTCAGGAAAAATCAATATATCCTGCATTACTCTTCTCAGGAACATACCGCTGAATTATGGACAGAGCATGAAGAAGGATTAAAATTCATCAGAATTCAGATCAATTATCAGTATATCTTCAATCTGCTGGCTCCGGAAACCAGTAAAGAAAATGCTTCTGTCCTGGAAAATATGATCCGCAACAATTATGTTTTTATTCATCAGGAAACACCTCCGGAAATGACCGTGGAAATGCATATGATCCTGAAGGAGATCATCACTTATTCTAAAAAAGGGGTCATGCAGAAGCTATTTGTAGAAGCCAAGATGATCAAACTCCTGATGCTTGTCTTTCAGCAGTTCAGTGAAAAAGATACGGTTCAGAGCAGTTCCCCGGTCTCCTCCAGAGTAAGAAGATTTATTGATGAAAATTATCATAAAAATATTCGTGCTGAAGAGATAGGAAGGCTGATGGGTATCAGCCAGAACAGAATACGAAAGGCATTTAAAGCACAATATCATATCACGGCTGCCGATTATATTCTGGAACTCAGAATGCTGAAAGCCAGGAAAATGATTATAGATGAAAAGATCATGATCAAAGAAATTGCAATTGAATGCGGGTATGAATATGTACAGAACTTTACCCGTGCCTTTAAGAAGAAGTTTGGGGTTTCACCGGAAAATATGAGAAACGGGAGATAAATACGATCAAAAAAACACCTGATGATGACCGGCAGTTTTTTGTTAATGCAAAGTTTCATTCTTATACCGCCAATCTTACATTGGATGAAGCGATGTTTAAACTATCTTAACAGGATCAGACATAAAGCATTTTGGGGGAAATTTTTATTAAATGTGAAGGCAGACAAAGGATGAATAAAATTCTGATGTTTTTAAGATAAACAGAGCCGCTTCGCTTATATACGAAATACAAGGTTATCTCTAAATACAGCTTATCTTAATAGGTTTACGTTGTTTTTCAATAAAAAAACCGCTTAATTTCTTAAGCGGTTTATATATGTTGTTTTGCTTTGATATTACTTTTTCAGAATTCAGGTGAAAAAGCAATGACAATCAATTAATGATGATGTCCGTGATCGTGGATGAAAGGTCCGTTCCCTTTAGGCTGGCTGTATATTACTTCTACCCCTTCCTGCTCGTTAAGCTGCTTGCTTCTGATATCTTCCGGATCAAAAGGTTTTACTTTTCCGAAATATTCTTTCAGACCTTCAGTTAACCACATTGGGATCACCAATCCGAAGAACATGAAGATACACCAGAATCCTACTAAGAACATAATTATAAAGAATACAGTCCAAAGGAACTGGTAGAACGGCCAAAATGCTGATAAAATCGTTATCATTTCTCTTAAAGATTTTAGGCAAAAATAGGACTTTTTTATTTTTTACACAAAAGATACAAGCCCTATTTTATAATTTATTTTGATTTTAAACTAATTAATGGGCAAGATCTGCAAAGAAATCATTGCCTTTATCATCTGTAATGATGAATGCCGGGAAGTCTTTCACCTCAATTTTTCTTACGGCTTCCATTCCTAATTCCGGGAAGTCTACCACATCTACGGATACAATATTGTCTTTGGCAAGAATAGCTGCCGGACCGCCTATTGATCCCAGATAGAAGCCTCCGTATTTACCGCAGGCATTGGTTACATCTTTGCTTCGGTTTCCTTTGGCCAGCATAATCATGCTTCCTCCGTGGCTCTGGAATTCATCCACATACACATCCATTCTTCCTGCCGTGGTAGGTCCGAAACTTCCTGAAGCCATTCCTTCCGGAGTTTTAGCCGGCCCCGCATAATAGATCGGGTGATTTTTAAAGTATTCAGGCATCGGTTTTCCGCTGTCGATGATTTCTTTGATTTTTGCGTGGGCAATATCTCTTGCAACAATCAGGGTTCCGTTCAATTTTAATCTTGTTTTGATCGGGTATTTTGAAAGCTCCGCCAGAATTTCCGGCATTGGCTTATTCAGATTGATCTCAACGGCTTCTTCCAGGTGTGGAGGTGTGTCTGGCAAGAATCTTTTCGGATCCTGTTCCAATTGCTCAAGGAAGATTCCGTCTTTTGTAATTTTTCCTTTGATATTTCTGTCTGCAGAACATGAAACTCCCATTCCAACCGGGCAAGAAGCAGCGTGGCGCGGAAGTCTGATCACCCTTACGTCATGCGTTAGATATTTTCCTCCAAACTGGGCTCCGATGGCACTTTCCTGGCAGATCTTCTGCACTTTCGCTTCCCATTCCAGGTCTCTGAAAGCCTGTCCGGCTTCATTTCCTTCGGTAGGAAGGTTGTCATAATATTTTGCAGATGCTTTTTTCACAGCCGCCAGATTCGCTTCTGCGGAAGTTCCTCCGATTACCAGTGCAAGGTGGTACGGCGGGCATGCTGCTGTTCCAAGATCTGAAATTTTTTCTTTGATGAACTCTTCAAGAGATTTTTCGTTCAGAAGAGATTTTGTCTTTTGATACAGGAAAGTTTTATTTGCCGAGCCTCCTCCTTTTGTTAAAAATAAAAATTCGTAATAGTTTCCTTTTTTAGCATAGATATCAATCTGTGCCGGAAGGTTTGAGCCTGAGTTTTTCTCCTCAAACATTGTTAAAGGAACGACCTGGGAATACCTCAGGTTTCTTTTCTGATAGGTATTAAAGATCCCTTTACTTAAATATTCACCGTCTTCAACTCCGGTGTAGACATCTTCCCCTTTTTTCCCCATCACAATGGCTGTTCCGGTATCCTGGCATGAAGGAAGCGCTCCCTCAACAGCTACCGCGGCATTCTGCAACAGATTATACGCTACGAATCTGTCATTATCTGTTGCTTCAGGATCGTCAATGATTCTTCTGAGACTTTCAAGATGGGAAGAACGGAGCATGAACGATACATCTGCCATAGCTTCTTCTGCAAGAAGTTCCAGTCCTTTCGGATCAACGGTTAAGATTTCCCTGTTTCCCAGCTGCTCCACTTTCACATAATCTGATGTAAGTTTCTTGTAAACCGTATCATCTTTCTGAATCGGATACGGATCCTGATATCTAAATTCCATATTTACTTTTTTCGAAAAATTTAAGTCGCGTAAAATTACGCAATGATATTTTCCTTGTCTTCAAACCATGAGTAAAATCAGTCATTTAAATCGATATTTATAATGATTATAAATTGCGGGGTTCTGAGTTAATAAGTAACTTTATAGGAATTAAATAATCGGGCCACGAAACTTATTTCAAAACAGTGGTTTAAAACTAAAAAGGTTATCAAATTTCAATCACAATGAATTACAGAATAGAAAAAGACACTATGGGCGAGGTTCAGGTACCCGCAGACAAATTCTGGGGTGCGCAGACTGAACGTTCAAGAAACAATTTTAAAATCGGGCCGGAAGGATCTATGCCCCACGAGATCATTGAAGCTTTTGCCTATCTGAAAAAGGCTGCGGCTTATGCAAATACGGAATTAGGCGTGCTTTCAGCAGAAAAAAGGGATATGATTGCCAAAGTATGTGATGAGATTCTGGAAGGAAAGCTTAATGACCAGTTTCCTCTGGTGATCTGGCAGACGGGCTCCGGAACGCAGTCGAACATGAATGTCAACGAAGTTATTTCAAACCGTGCTCATGTAAACAACGGCGGAAGTTTAGGCGGTCACTCGGAAATTCATCCGAATGATGATGTAAACAAATCGCAGTCTTCCAACGACACCTATCCGACAGCAATGCACATTGCAGCTTATAAAAAAGTAGTGGAAACCACTATTCCTGCTGTTGAAAAGCTTAAAAATACCATTTCTGCCAAAGCGGAAGCCTACAAAGACATTGTAAAAATCGGAAGGACCCACCTGATGGATGCCACTCCGCTTACACTCGGGCAGGAATTTTCAGGATATGCCGCCCAGCTGGAATTCGGTTTACGGGCTTTAAAAAATACATTACCTCATCTTTCGGAACTGGCATTGGGCGGAACAGCTGTGGGTACAGGTCTGAATACGCCTAAAGGCTATGATGTAAAAGTGGCTGAGTATATTGCCGGATTCACGAATCATCCCTTTGTAACAGCTGAGAATAAATTTGAGGCTCTTGCGGCTCACGATGCGATTGTAGAATCTCATGGTGCACTGAAGCAGCTGGCGGTTTCCTTGTTCAAGATCGCCCAGGATATCAGGCTTCTTGCTTCCGGGCCACGTTCGGGAATCGGGGAAATTCTTATTCCTGAAAACGAACCGGGTTCATCCATTATGCCGGGAAAAGTGAATCCTACCCAGAATGAAGCGATGACTATGGTTTGCGCACAGGTTTTAGGAAATGATACAACGATTTCTTTTGCCGGAACGCAGGGCAATTATGAGCTGAATGTCTTTAAACCGGTAATGGCCTATAACTTTCTTCAGTCTGCCCAGCTGATTGCTGATGCCTGCATCTCCTTCAATGACCATTGTGCTGCCGGTATTGAACCGAACCGTGAAAGAATCAAAGAGCTGGTAGATAAATCCTTAATGCTTGTTACGGCACTGAACACCCATATCGGGTATGAAAATGCCGCAAAAATTGCCAAAACAGCACACAAAAACGGTACAACCCTGAAAGAAGAGGCTATAAATCTCGGACTTGTTACGGCTGAACAGTTTGACGAATGGGTAAAACCTGAAGATATGGTTGGCAGCCTGAAATAATGCAGAGATTTATTTGAAGCCAATAAGAAGCTGTTTAAATTTTATTTGAAAAAAATGTATCTGTGATTATCAAACTTTTGCGCCTCCTTTGTGATCGAAAAATTTCGCCACAGACGCGCAAATTTCTTATTGTTCCCAAAGAACAGACGGATTTCACAGATATTTGTGAGTATTTTTTCTCTCGCAGATTTTATGAAGGGACTAAGCCTTATAGATGAGTGAAAAATCTGCTCAATCTGCAGCATCTGCGAGAACAATTAAAATCTTTTTAAAGGTCTGATAAAGATTTGAGTGTTACGCAAAAAATCAAATTTAGAAATTTAAACCCGCTCTTAATGTTTTAAATAAGATCTGCTGTTCAACAACATAAAAACCTCAGAAATCCTGAGGTTTTTCTATTAAAATAATGAATGAATGAAAGGCTGGAAGTTATTATTTAACCGATAATTCCGTATCAAAATAATTTTTTAATGGCTTTACAATTCAATAAAGCCGGATGGTCTTTTGCTAAGGCTGCATTTACTTCTCTTCCAGCTTCCTTTCTGTTGATATGAATGGTTACGTTTTTACCACCAGAGTCCTACTCCGAAAACAAGGGCCTTATCATTTTCAAAGCGGTTGTCTTTAAAGAAATTTCCGAAATCTTTTTTCACAAAAATGCTGAAATCGTTGTAGGAAACAGTGAACTGCCCGCCATAAATAAAGGGATTTACCTGATAATTGCCTCTTTCACGCTGGCTGATACCATCTCCTTTGATGATATTGTTGGTTGACATTTTTACGCCACCATAAATATTGGCTCCTATTTTCAGACCTTTGTGGTAATCCCTGTACTCAACATCCATTCCGGCATTTTTCAGCCTGGAGAAATTATACTGTATTCCCAGCGGCATTACAATGTATCCTGTTCTCAATTTACTTTTGCTTAAACCTTTTTCATAATTCGCCAGGTAGACATCGGCATTTCCGTCTTTTGTAAAGAACATATCATTGTCAAGATTTAATGTTCTCCACGAAAATCCGATCCCGGAAATCAGTCCCCAGTGGCTGGTTCTGCTGAACTGATAGTTGAATTTAAGTCCAAATTCAAAATTTCCCGCATAACCTAAGTTTTTATCAAGGCTGTTATCGGCTTTACTGTTCGTAAGATTCATTATTCCGTATGAAATATATCCTCCAACGTCTTTTGTAGGACGGAATTTCTTCAGAAGCTTCTCTTTCAGTTCTTCTTTTGAAGTGACATCAGAATTCAGCAGTGAATATTTTACCTGTTTCTGAATAACGGTATCCAGATCAAACCCGAGATCTTCAATCCTCTGATCTATTTTTTGAGAGTAACGGTCTGCAATCACAGCCTTCTGCTTATCAAATTCAGATCTTTCAAGGTTTTTATTCTGAAGTTCCAGAAGTTCCGCTTCCATATTCTTTTTTTCTTCCTGGATGATCGCATCTATTTTTCTGGCGTATTCATCTACTTTTTCCTTTACGATAGGACTTACTTCGCTGTCTTCTTTTGACGGCAGGTTAAAGCTGAGTGTTTTTTTCTGTGCATACACCGAGCCGGATAACAGACACAGGAATCCCATCAGGATAAATTTCTTGATCATATTATTAATTTTTTATCGTTAAAAAAAGGTTATTTTCCGTTCAGATCTATGGAAGCAACGTTGCTTTCCTTGGTTTTCTGAATAATATCTTTGTGCTCTACGGAGAAGAGCAGTGTTGCCGGGTCTACATATCTTTTCTTTTTGCCCGGAATTTTTGCAGAGTCTTCGGCCTTTGCCATAATTCTTTCTACCGGAATCTGAGGAATAGAAGGGGTTATCAGAGGAGCTTTTTCTTTTACTGAAGGCTTGTTTACCTCTTCAGCCAGTGCTTTTGGAGCAGGAATTTCTTTGATCGTCTCAACCGGTCTGCTGTTTTCCTGAATAATATCCTGTTTTTGGTCTGCAAGAGCAGGCTCTGTTTTCTTATTCAGGTCTGCGGGTGCCTGAATTTTTTCGGGCTTTACCACCGTCATATTATTTTCAACATTCCCTTTTTCTGTATTAAAGAAGAGAACAAATCCCAAACCGAAGGCAAGAAGTATACACGCTGCCACAAGGATACGGTTCATCTTAAACTTTGAAGGGGCTGCTGTCGTCTGCATTTCAATTTCAGCCCAGAGATCTCTTGAAGGAGTAATCTCTCTTTCCTCAATCTGTTTTTTGATGCGTTGGTCTAAATTATCTCTGAGTGTGTTCATTTTTCATTGTTTTTTGTTGTTGAAGATAAAGTACTCTTAGCTTCTCCTTAGCGCGAAACAGCTGTGTTTTGCTTACGGAAACAGAAATCTTCAGTGTTTCGGAAATTTCCTGATGCGAAAAGCCCTCCAGAACATATAAGTTGAAAACCATCCTGTAAGCATCCGGAAGCTGATCCAGAAGATCCTGGGCATTGAAGTCGAATACCGGCTGTTCGTCATAGGTTTCAATCATTACAGCAGGATTTACATCATCAATATAAAAAACCGTTTTGTGGCTTTTGATAAAGTTGAGGCATTCGTTCACTACAATTCTTCTCGCCCAGCCTTCAAGGTTTCCATCTCCCCGGAATGTTTCAATGTGTTTAAAGATCTTACAGAAAGCCTTGATCACACAGTCTTCTGCCTGATACAGATCACTGATATAGCTTTTGGCCGTACTCAGGAATTTTTTAACGTTCTGCTCATAAAAAACTTTTTGAGCAGCCGGTTCCTGTTTTTTCAGGCGGTTTAGCAAATCCTCTTTTTTATTTCCGAACAAAAGCTTCATGATTAATCTGTTTCTACTATAAAGACAACAAAAGTTGATAAAGGTTACACAAAAAAATATTTTTTTTCAAAAAAAGGATAAAAGGCAATAAAAAAGACAGAATCAGCTTCTGTCTGTATGGTAATTATCCTGAGAAATCATCCAGCATATTTCTGGTAGGCACAAAGAAAAGTGTTCCTGTAACAGCTGTACTGAAATCCAGTATCCTGTCATAATTGCCCGGAGGATCCCCGATAAACATATTGGTCAGCATTCTTTTCGTGGTACTGAATGTACTGGCATAGGAAATAAAATAGGTTCCGAATTCGTTGGAAGAAGGACTTCCGAACGGCATATTATCTCTCACAATCTTCAGTTCCTCTCCGTTTTCCCCTTCAATATTGGCCAGAGCAATATGTGAGTTGGAAGGCTTCACGTCATCAGACATTTCAATATCGTTTTCTTTGGACCTTCCGATCACTTTTTCCTGATCTTCCGTGGAAAGGCTTTTCCAGGCATTCATATTGTGAATATATTTCTGAACGAAAAGATAGCTACCACCCTTATACTGAAGGTCTTCATCCCCTACTTTGGCAAAAAAGTCCCTGTCGTCACCATGCGGATTTTCCGTTCCATCTACAAATCCCAGGATTGAACGGGCATCCCAATATTTAAATCCATGAATTTCCAGAATGCTTTCCGCAACGGAACCCAGAAGAGCTGAAATCTCAATGGCCATATCAAAGATCAGGCTTTTATTGTCTGCTCTCAGATGAAAATGAAGATCTCCCTGCGTGGAAACCGCCGTATGTTTTATCCCTTTTATTTCTTCGAAAACAACCAGCTCTTTAGGGAGCGGCGTAGGAAGTTCCAGCATTTTCCATGCTTCCGCACCTATTCCCATCACACAGCTTACCCTGCTGTCCGGAAACCTGTTGAACGCGGAGTTATTGAGATTAAGAACCAATGCACAGAGCCGCTGAAAAACACCTTTCAGCTGTGGGCCGTCGTGAAGTTTCCAGACCATAAAAATGGTATTGCTGTTAGGATAATCCGTAACGTTTTGTGATTCTATTCCCATGTCTTTCTTTATTTTTTTAAGTGTATCTTAAATTTAAGAAAATTATCAAAACTTAAGTACCCTTCTGTGCATAAAGTATTCAACTTAAAATGGCCGCAGTATTAAATCTTTTGTGTCTGTTGTAGTTAAAATAATTTCCCGCAGACCGCACAAATTTCACAGATCTTTGTGGATATTTTTATTCCCGCAGATCAGGCAGAGTACGCAGATTTTAAAAACTTGGTGAATACAATTTAAACAGGTTCCTGAGTTGTTGCTGGAGAAGATACCTGGTCTGCAAAGTACTGTTCCAGATCTTTCAGGGTTTCCGGGTTGGTTCTGATGTCTTTTACAAGCTGTCCTTTATTCACCACCACAATTCTGTTGCATACTTCTGTGGTATGGGAAAGGTCGTGGCTGGAGATCAGGAAAGTAACCCCATCCTGCTTGGAAAGTTCCTTGATCAGATTCTTAAGTTTGATCTGTGTAGACGGATCCAGGTTGGCAAACGGTTCATCCAGAATGATGATTTCAGGGTTTCCGATAATAGCGCCTACAATTCCCACTTTTTTCTGGTTTCCTTTGGACAGGTCACGAACATATTTTCCTGAATTTAAGATTTCTCCATTGAAAAGATCATGAAACTGCTTCAGAAACTCATCTACCGTAGCTTTGTTCTGTCCTCTCAGCTCCCCGATAAAGTAAAAATATTCTTCCGGAGTAAGGTATCCGATCAGAAAAGTATCATCTACAAATGCGGAAACTTTGCTTTTCCATGCTTCGGATTCATTCACTTTGATCCCGTTGATGCTTACAGATCCCGTTGATGCCTGAATCAGGTCAAGCATAAGGCTGAAAAGGGTGGTTTTTCCGGCACCGTTGTTTCCTACAAGTCCGAAAGTTTCGCCGTTAGGAATTTCCAGGTTCTCTATGTTAAGAACAGTAGCTGTTCCGTATGTTTTGGATAAATTATTTATAGTAATCATTGTATTAACCTTTATTTTTGAATGCGTCTATTGTACTGTATTTCTCTCTTTTATACTGCTTTACGATAATATCGAAGATCTTTTCTCTGATCAGGAAACCAACCAGCCCCAGAAGCGCGATGCTTATGACTCCTCCTGTAATTCCGAAAATATATTTCGACACGGCAAAAACGGCCATAGGAAGAAGCATTTTAGGAATCAGAAGCAGTAAAGCTTTGATATTGAAGCTGTTTTTCTGTCCGAATCTTTTTTCTTTTGAGTTAAGATCGATCTGGGTTTTATTGAACGCTCCCGACCAGAGGGTAAACTGGGAATTAACCCCGATATTGTAAATTCCTGCTGCTAAAAAAGTGATATAAATTTCCCAGCCGAAATATACATAAGCCAGCGCCAGAATTACGGATGCTGCCGTTACCATATTCATCAGCCACCATTTTGCTTTTAAATATTCTTTGTAAGGAACGTTCAGTGTCATCATCAGCGGGTAATAAGAGCTGTCGAAAGCCGGAACACGCTGTCCGAAAAGAAACTGGAATCCTCCCGTTACAAACAGTCCCATAAACATCATCATCGCAGGGGTTTTGTATAATGGAGACGAAAACATGAGCATTCCATAGAAAAGGAAAAGAAAACTGCCCAGAAGGATACCTTTGGTTACCTTATTTCTCTTCAGCATTTTAACATCGTTGTTGATGAAAGTTCCGATCACGCCATACTTGTTCAGGAAAGCGATATTCTCTGTTCTTCCGACTTCTTTTTTAGCTTCAAGCCCCTGATCCAGGTAAAATACTTTACGTATATAGCTGAAAACGACTCTCCATAATCCCAAAAACAGGATAACCGGAACGGCCACAAAATAAGGTTTCTCATACAGGCTATAAAAGAGCTTTTCAGACCAGGAAAGCACCGGAACGATATCGTAGTAAGCCAGTCCCGCCACTGCTACGAAAACACATCCTATAACAACGGCAACTGTTTCTTTGTCATTAAAAAGGATATTGATAAAGTTGTTTAAATAGAACAGCAGTGAAATTCCGAGCAGCCAGGTTAAAATACCGGCGAAGCTATATCCGTTGAACAATGCAATTCCGCAGAATGTTATAAAAAACAGGGAGTTCAGCCAGCTGAATGCGGAAAGAAAGGTCTTTACCAGCATATAGTTGACCAGGGTATTCTTCGGAATATTCAGGGTAAGGAACGGTTTGATGTTCTGGGTAGGCATTTCCTGCCAGATATACTTCATGATCAGATCTACTGCCCATGCCACGATTAAAAACCGGGAAACGACCTTAAAAGGATCCTGATGTATTTCTTCCTGTATATAAAAGAAAGCGATGAATGCACCGCCTGCCAGGCAGAACATAAAATAGCCGATCCCGATAAACCGCAGGATCTTCATCGCAAGATTCACTCCTACGGAAGAGCCACGGAAAAAGCTTTTGATTTCAAGCCTTAGGAATTTTAGAAACATATCTTAGTTTTTTACATATTAGTAAATATAATGTAAGATATGTTACAGTTTTTTTCAGCCTATCAATTCTTTTGCCTGTGCCAGTGCAGCTTCGGTAATTTTGCTTCCGGAAAGCAGCTGGGCAATTTCGTTTAGTTTTTCTTCTTCGCTTAAAGGGACAATAGTGGATTGGGTCTTCCCTGCAATGTCCTGTTTCAGGACTTTATAGTTGTTGTTTCCTTTGGCGGCAACCTGTGCAAGGTGGGAGATCACGATCAGCTGCATATCTTCCGACATATCGCGCATCAGATTTCCGATTTCTTCGGCTACTTTTCCGGAAACTCCGGTATCAATTTCATCCAGGATCAGGGTAGGAAGTTCGTCGCTTTCCGCAATAATTTTTTTTACAGCCAGCATTACCCTTGACCTTTCCCCCCCGGAAATAGCGGTCTGAATCGGTTTTAAAGGGAATCCGGAATTGGCCTGGAACAGAAGCTGGATACTTTCTTTTCCGAATAGATTAAACTCCTGAACATCTTTCAGCTCAATATCTACTCTGGCTTTTTCAAGTCCTAATTTTTTAAGGAGGCCTTCTGCTTTTGTAATAAAGACAGGAACGGACTTTTTCCTGTTTTTGGAAAGTTTTTCAGCCAGTGACTGAAGTATTTTTTCTTTTCTGACAATGTTTTCTTCAATTTCTTCAATAGCAGCTTCCAGTTCTGAAGCACCTTTCTGCTCTCCTGCCAGCTGGTCTCTGAGTTCAATCAGCTCATTAAGGTCAGAAACATTATGTTTAAGCAGCAGTGCATTGATTTTATTGTTTAATTCAGTGAGAACAGCCAGGTTTTCAGGATTGATCTCTATTCTTTCGGCTTCATGTTCCAGTTCGGAGATAATATCTTTCAGCTCTACAAAAGAGGTTTCAAGCCTTTCATTCAGCTCTGCAAAAGTTCCTGAAACTTCTGCGATTCTCGACAGTTTGTTTTTAGCTTCGTTAAAGAAAGAAAGAATGCCCACTTCTTCCTGATGGAACCGGGAAAGGATCTGACTGAGGTTTTCGGAGATCATTCCTGCATTTTCCTGAATGGAAAGCTGGTTCTGCATATCCTCGTAATCTACGTCATCCAGCTTCAGTTCTTCCAGTTCATTCAGAAGAAACATTTTGTAATCGCTTTCTTTCCTGTTTTCCAGAAGCTGGGTCTGCAGTTTTTTCAGCTGGGTTTTCAGACTCTGGAAGTCTGAGAATTCATTCTGATAGTCTTCAATTAATTTTTTATTTTCAGAAAGCCCGTCGATGATTTTAAACTGGTATTCCGGAGTAAATAAATTAGAGGTTTCAAACTGGGAATGAATATCGATCAGCTGTGAAGAAAGTTCTCTGAGTACATCAAGGGTAACCGGAACATCATTGATGAATGCTCTCGATTTTCCGGAAGGAAGGATTTCTCTTCTGATAATGGTCTGATGTTCATAATCCAGGTCATTTTCTATAAAGAATTTTTTGAACCGGTTATTTAATGCAAATTCGGTTTCCACAACACTTTTTTCTTCTGCACTGGAAATGGACTTCACATCCGCCCTTTCGCCGAGAATAAGCCTGAGCGCTCCTAAAATAATAGATTTTCCTGCTCCGGTTTCTCCGGTAATGACCTGGAGACCGTTATTCAAAGATACATCAAGGGTATCGATCAGGGCAAAATTTTTAATGTAAATTCTTGAAAGCATGGATAATCCTCGGTTTTATCAGATATTAATATGGAATGTAAAAATAAGTTTTTTTAGTGAAAGCAGAAACGGCAGCTTCTGAATAAATATAAAAGCTTAGTCTTTTGAAATATCAGTGAGCATTTCGCAGAAATCTCTGTATTGGTATTCGAAAGTTCCGGTATCTTCATGATCCCAGCGTACGACGGCATTATGGTTATGGGTATCAAAGCACAGCATTCCCCAGTCGCTGTAAAAGGCAAACGGAACATAGCCTTTATCCAAAAAAAATTCTCCCGGATAGGTATCAAACATCATTTCCCGGAGAGATGCCCGCCATGTGTTAACCGGATGTGGACAAAAGGAGACCTCTGAGATCTGCAGCTCATAAAAATGTTTATGTTTCAGGAATGTCTTAAAGTCTTCAGGAAAAACAAATCCCGTCTCCTCTTCCAGTTCCTGAAGTTCGGCATCGGTGACTGTACTTTTCACCGGAAGCCAGAATTTCCATTCTTCATCCGGCTGATCCGGAGCCAGCATTTCTTCTTCTATATCACAGGGCAGCTGGTTGATTTCATTTTCAATCCAAAAACTGAGGGTTCTGTCAACAATTTCCTCAATTGTTTCTTTCATCATCATTTAATTCTTCCATTTGCTCCATTTGTTCTCTGAGTATTTCGGAGAAAGAATCATCATCAGCTGTTTAAGGTCATTCATCACAATTCCTCCGTTGTTTCCGGAATTGAAAACATTAAAGATCTCATCACTTTTGTTGTCTATAAACAGGTTGAAGAAATAAGCCTGCTGGAAAGAGTTTTCATACATTTTCAGCTGCATAAGTGCATCAAAGATCACTTTTTTTGCAGTGGTCTGATCCTGGTTGAACAGGTTATCCAGCCCCGCACGGTGATAGCTGTATATTGTGGAACGCAGCTGGCTCCAGTTCGGGTTGATAATTTCATTGATCAGAATGGTACGGCTCCTCGGCTCATTGATGGTATTCCAGCCTTCATAGTTTCTGTTCTGGGAATTCTGAGCGATCTGCTGTGCTTTTGAAAACCACGGCGACCCTCCCATAGACTGGAAGCTGTCTGCATCATACCCTAAGATCAGATACACGTAAAAGCTCACCACATCGATCAGGTTCTTACCGGAAAACTGTCTTTCATTAAAAACAAGGTTTTCATTTTCAACATATTCAAAAGCAAATCTCTGATCCTGAAGGTTAACCAGAGGAGATTCGTATGAGGTATTGTAAACCGGACGAACCGCCTGGATCACAATGCTTCCTTTATATCTGTTTCCGTCTTTCTCGGCAACAACAATAGCAAAGTTGCACTTTACCTTTTCAAAATTCTGAAGCTTTTTACCGGTCCAGCTTGTATTGTTTATAAAATCCCTGAGACTTTTCTCCAGAGCTTTATAGGCCTGCTGGTTACTTCCTCCCAGCTGCTGGGAGTTGACCTGCACGGTAGCAAGCAGTTCCTGGGAAAAACTCAGTTGATATATAAAAAGCAGGAAAAATAGGCTTATGATTTTTTTCATTATTCTTACTAATAATTGAGAACGGAAATTTATTAAAATTATTTTAAAAGTTGAGCCTCAACAAAATCCAGAATATCTCCGGCTACTTCATCTTTTGATTTAAGGTTAAATTCCTTTTTCTCCGTTCTGGTAAATATTTTAATTTTATTGGTATCGTTTTTAAAGCCTGCTCCTTCATCGCGTAGGGAATTCAGGACGATCATATCAAGATTTTTCTTTTCCAGTTTTCCTTTGGCATTTTCTTCTTCATTCTGGGTTTCCAGGGCAAAGCCTACTAAAAACTGATGGGTCTTTTTCTCGCCCATTGTTTTAAGAATATCGGGATTCTTAATCAGTTCAATCGTAAGGTTTTCATCATTCTTCTTGATTTTTTCTCTGGCAACCTCTTTTGGGGCATAATCTGCAACGGCAGCACTGGCAATGCCTATATCCACACCTTCATAAAATTCAAAAACTTTGGCCAGCATTTCTTTTGCGGAAGTCACTTTATGCAGTTCAATAGCTGCATGGTGAGTAACCTGTGAACTCGGTCCGGAGATCAGAATGACCTTTGCTCCCCGTTTTGCAGCTTCTTCGGCTAAAGAAAAGCCCATTTTCCCTGAAGAGTGGTTTCCGATAAATCTTACGGGATCAATGGCTTCATAGGTAGGTCCTGCTGTGATGAGCACTGTTTTGCCTTTAAGGGTTCTGTTTTTTTCTGAAGAAGCAAGGAAGTTTCCGATGGTATTGCAGATGGTATCCGGTTCTGCCATTCTCCCCTGCCCTACCAGTCCGCTGGCCAGTTCTCCGCTTTCCGCCGGAATGATCCTGTGGCCATAGCTTTCTGCCAGTTCAAGATTTTTCTTGGTGGAAGGATGTGCATACATATCAAGATCCATCGCCGGGGCAATGAATACCGGGCATTTGGCAGACATATACGTTGCAATAACCAGGTTATCGCACATTCCGTGGATCATTTTCGAGAGGGTATTGGCTGTACACGGTGCTATAATCATTACCTCTGCCCATAACGCAAGTTCCACATGGCTGTTCCAGGTTCCGTTATCCCCGTAAAAGTCGGAATAAACAGGTTTTCTGGAAAGGGTGGAAAGACTCAGTCTGGTAACGAAATGTTCCGCATCTGGTGTCATGATTACCTGAACTTCAGCTCCTTTTTTAATAAAGTCCCTGATCAGGAAATGGATTTTGTAAGCCGCAATTCCCCCGGAAACAGCGATAAGTATCTTTTTACCGGAAATACTCATTTAGTTTTAATTTTTTGAATCACTAAATTACTTATTTTTTCGCACAAAGACGGTTTATGCAACGACAAAGGTCATAAAAGAAAAGAATTCCCTTATGACCTTCATATATAAAAAACACAAATGACTATTTTCTGTCTTCTGTCTTTCTGAAATAGATATCTTCGTTTAGCCACTCTTCAATAGCAATTGAAGTTGGTTTTGGAAGCTTTTCGTAATGCTTGGAGATCTCAATCTGTTCTCTGTTTTCGAAAACCTCTTCTAATGTAGAATTGTGAACAGCGAACTCATCAAGTTTATTGTGAAGTTCCGTACGGATCTCTGCATTGATCTGTTCTGCTCTCTTTCCCATGATAACAATAGCTTCATAGATTGAACCTACTTTATCTTCAATCTTATCTTTATCGTAAGTAATTGTATTTACTTCTGCTTTTGTATCTTTTACACTCATTTTGAGAAAATTATTTTATTTTAAGATGGCAAATTTACGAATTATCTTTGAATTTTGAAAGTAGCTGCCGGAGGAGGGGTCTGAAGTGCCGCACTGTCCCTCTGGATCTGCATTGCTTTCTTTTCATTGCTGATCTGATCTTTGATCTGCTGGTCTGTTTTATTCTTTGCTTCCATTCTGGCGGCTTCTCTTTTCTGCTTTTCAGTCAGGGTTGCCAGTCTTGCCTCCGTCTCTTTTTTCACAACTACGAAATTCCGTTTTTCTCTTTCAAGTTTTACTCTGAGATCTGCTGCTGTTTTTGCATATTCTGTATCCGGAAGCTCTTTTTCTACCATTTTGGTATAGGAAAGGGCACTTTCAATACGTTCATCTTTAAGGCTATACACTGATTTCGTTGCCAGTTCGTACCGGGATTTCATGATATAATCATAAATTTTCGGACGGAGTTTTGTACTTGGAAAGTCTTCCAGCACATTATCCAGTGCTACATTAGCAGCTTTATAATCACCCATTTTGAAATACTGTTTTGCATTTTCATAGGCTTTGAATTCTAATTTATAAGTCAGCTCATCAATAAGCTGTCCGATATTTTTAGATCTTTCCGAATTCGGATAATTGGTGAGGAAATCCTGCAGTTCATTGATCGCCGTTTCGGTAGTTGACTGGTCGAGGTTATAATCCATAGAACCTTCATAGTAGCATAAAGCAGACATATAGGCAGCTTCCTCGGCTCTTGGATCTTTAGAGAAGTTTACGGCAAAATTCTTAAACTGATGCCCTGCCAGCTTATAGTTTTTATCGTAATAATTGGCATAGGCGGTATTGAAACCTACGTTAGGGAAATCATCCGTTCCCGCCACAAGGTTAGTCAGTCTGTCGTAAAGGGCCAATGCATTCTTCCACTTCTTTTTGGCGAAATTTTCATTAGCTGCTTTTAATATAAAATTCTTGTCAGCACTTCTCATGGCTCTTTCCTGCTGGCTTATGCATGATGAAACCACTGCTACTGCAAAAAGGCCTAAAATATATTTTTTCATATAAAAAATTCAACAGTTTTCGGATTATACAGCCGATTTACTAATTTGCAAAAATATAACTTTTTTGCCAATAGATTTTTTTTTATGAATATTTAACGTAATTTTAGTCTGCAGCGTATCCCAAAATGGCAAAAACACTGAGTAAAAGATTCATTCTTACTTTTTTCTCTGCTTCTTTGGCGTAAGCCTCCTCATTTTTACTCGGTACATACAGCTCATAGAAATTTTTGTTCCGGATCACAAATAAGGTAGAACCGATAATCATCGTAAGAATATCTTCAGGTTTCGGGGTAAAGGTAAAGACTCCTGAAGCCACTCCTTTTTTGATCACCTCATCGAGTTTTTTCACAAAAAGCTGATAGAAATCCAGCAGTTCGTCTTTTAAATTGTCGGTATGTCTCAGTTCCTGGGTAACAAAACCATGAAAATAGTTGTACCGGAATAGCTGGGAAACAATATATTTGATCATTTCGCGCATCTGCATTTCCGGTTTTCCTTCCTTAATGGTATCTGCAAATTCCGAAAAGTTCTCTCTGGTCTTCAGCACCCTGTACTGATAGAGATAAGACATCATTTTTTCTTTGGAACCGAAGTAGTAGGAAATCATCGCTACATTGATGTTGGCCTTGGAACAGATATCTCTTACAGAAGTTCCTTCGTATCCTTTTTTTGCAATCAGTTCTTCAGCAATGTCCAGTATGTGAATCTGTTTTTCTGTAAATTTTTTTCTCATTGAGATGCACTTTGAGTAAAGTTAAGAAATTTTTAACAGATTTATAAACGTTCGTTTAATAATTTTAAATTAATTTTCTGGATAATCGTATTTTTGATGATGGATTTTTTTGATTTTCACCACCATAAGGAAAGTATTACGTACGGGATCTATAATCTGGATCCGGGAGCTCCTTTCCGGACTACTCCTTTTTCTGCAGGAATACATCCTAAAGATATCGGTGCGGATTCCCTGGAAGATCAATTCAGGTGGCTGGAGTCCTGTATCTCAGAAAACTGCTTTGCTATTGGAGAATGCGGACTGGATTCTATGGTTCCTATTCCCCAGAAAATTCAGGAAAAAGTTTTTTTAAAACAGATCCGTTTATCCAATGAGGTCAGAAAGCCGCTTATCATCCACTGTGTAAGAAAATTTTATGAGGTGATTTCTTTTAAAAAGAATGCTGAACAGGCAATGATCATTCATGGTTTTAATAAAAAGAAGAGAATTGCAGAGGATCTGCTGGCCAGGAATTTTTATCTGAGTTTTGGAAAAGCCGTTTTGTATCATTTATCTTTGCAGGATATTTTAAAGGCTGCACCTTTGGATAAAATTTTCTTAGAGACTGATAATGATGATTTTAACATTGAAGAACTGTATCATAAAGTCTCGGAAATAAAGGGTATTTCACTGGAAATGCTGAATGAACAAATTTTAGAAAATTTATACACAATAAAAAATGGATAAATACTGGCTGGAAAGAACAGAGCTTCTGATCAAGGAAGAGGGACTGGAAAAACTGAGTAAAGCGAATGTTCTGGTTGTAGGATTGGGCGGTGTAGGATCATTTGCCGCAGAATTTCTGGTGAGAGCCGGTATCGGGAATATGACCGCCGTAGACGGTGATACCGTAGACATCACGAATATCAACAGACAGCTTCCTGCCCTGCATTCCACGGTAGGAATGCATAAAGTGGATGTGGTTGCGGAAAGACTGCTGGACATCAATCCTCAGCTTAACCTCATCAAGATCAACGAGTTTCTCAACCCTGAAAGAATGGATGAAGTGCTTGATTCCGGTAAATTTGATTATGTTCTTGACTGCATCGACAGTGTTACTCCCAAACTGTGTCTGATAAAGGCCGCCAGAAAAAGAAAGATCAAGATCATCAGTTCCATGGGAGCCGGCGGAAAGACCGATCCGAGTAAAGTAACGGTAAGAGACATCAGTAAAACACAAAACTGCTATCTCGCCAAACAGGTAAGAAAAAGACTGAAAAAGGAAAAGATCCATAAAGGATTCAGGTGTGTGTTTTCTAATGAGCTTCAGAAGGAGGAAAGCCTGAAAATGACTGACGGAAGCAATTTTAAAAAATCATTTTACGGTACTATAAGCTTTATTCCGGCTATTTTCGGATTGTATGCTGCGGCCGAGGTGATCAATTATTTAGTGAAACAGGATTAAATGCAGCCATTCAAATACCCCAAAGCAGAAAAGCTCAAAAAAAACACTGAGATTTCTTTACTTTTTGATAAAGGTAAATGGAGAAGCTGCGGCCATCTCAGAATCATCATCCTGAAAGATAAGCCCGGTCAGCCAGTGGAAAGTACCAGATTGGGAGTTTCCGTTTCTAAAAAATATTTCAAAAGAGCTGTACACAGAAACCGTATCAAAAGGCTTTTAAGGGAATGCTACCGTTTGAATAAAGACCTGTTTAAAAATTCTTTTGGCGAAAAAACGATGGCTATGCTGTTCTGGGCTTCTCCGGAAATGCCGCTAAAATTTCAGGATGTTGAGGCGGAGTTTATTAAGCTATGTCAGATGCAGAAAAAGCCTTAATGGGCTGTTAAATCTGAAAGACCGGTTTTTTTAACCGCAAAAGGAGCAAAAGTTTTTACGCTTAAGTTATTTTTTTAAGATTAAATACTTTGCACATAGAAGTTCGCATAAGATGAAATGCTCTGATTCCTATGTATCCCGCAGTGTAAAATTTTATCGGAGATAAAAAAACAGATGAGCACAATTTATGCTTTGGTTTTTGTAACTTTAGGGAAAACAATAAATCTGAAAATGAATATGTTAGACAACATTCCCTATTTTTCTTATGTTCTGAGTGCTTTTATCGGCATCGGGCTTGCTGCTGCGACAGGTTTCAGGGTATTTCTCCCCATGTTTGCGGTAAGTCTCGCTTCCTACCTTCACTGGATCCCGATGAGTGAAAATTTTGAATGGCTTTCCGGTCTTCCTGCTTTAATTACAACCGGTATTGCTACTGTTGCTGAGATTTTAGCTTATTATATTCCGTTTGTGGATCATTTGCTGGATACGATTTCGGTTCCTATGGCCACAGTAGCCGGATCGATATTATTTGCCAGCCAGTTTGCCGATCTGGGAACATTTCCGCAATGGGCTCTGGCATTAATTGCAGGAGGCGGAACGGCAGCAACGATCAGTTCTGGCTTTGCCGGAATCCGGGCGGCTTCCACAGCGACAACAGGCGGACTGGGAAATTCTGTGGTGGGAACTACTGAAACAGCAGGAGCGGGTATTATGTCCGTACTGGCGATGGCTGCCCCTTTTGTTGCAGCGGTTTGTGCCGTGATCCTTATTATCCTGGTTGTTGTGTATGGACGTAAAGCGTGGCGAAAACTTCGGAAAATCCGTACAGAGCCTTAGCCCTTGCATTTCAGGTCTGATGAAGGATCATCTTTGGCAATTAACAGTCGGATTCTTTCCGCATCTTCAGTTAATTTCAGCTGACAATAGTAGGAAAACAACCTGCTTAAAAGGATTCTGTTATGATCAGGAATCAGTTCTTCATACTTCTTCAGAACATTGAGGGCTTCTTTTTTTCTGTTGAGCATAAGAAGATATCCTGCACATCTTAAAAATAATTCTGTCTTTTCAGAGGGAACAAAAAATACTTCTCCTTTATCATCTTTAGCCGCTTCAAAGATCTTTTCCGGATCTGTATTGTGAAAGTCTCTTCCTATTTTATTAATTTCCGAGAGTGCCTTTTCATTCTGACTTGTAACAATGAGTATCTGAATTTTCAGGTTTTTATAGGCTATAACATCGAAACCGGATGCATTTTTGCTTTTCTCTGCTGTACGGATGATATTCAGTGCTTCGGTGTATTTTTTCAATGAGAATAAAGCGTGAGCTTTATTAAAAAGAGCCAGGGAATTATCTGGATCTGAAGCCAGTACTTTGCTGTAAATCTTTAAAGCGTCCGGTGTTTTTCCTTCTGCTGTAAGATCCGCCGCACGGTTCAGCATTTCATCATGATTTTCCTGAATGGTCTTTTTCCCGGTGAGATACTCTGTGATCAACGGAATAAACTCTTTTGTCATTTTCTGATAATAGGCGAGATGTTCTGCATCACTTTGGGACTGGGGCCTTCCGCCTGATAGAAATCTATCAAAAGACTGAGCGGTTATTTCAACCTCAAAGCTGCCTTTATTATAGGCCGCTACTACGGAAACGGAAAAATTACAGTTTTTATCTTTTGTTTTATTGATCTTATCAAAAAATGCTGATCCTACAATTTCTTTAAAGGAATTAAAAGACGACCCTGTTGATTCCCATCCGTGGCTTAGTACGGACTTTGCCTGAGGCATCTCATTTAATCTGGTAATCACAGCTTCTTCACTCAAATGCTTTACCGGAAGCACCATTGTATATTGAAGTGTACTGACAGGGAATTCTTCATCAAGCCTGACCTGAGCCGATGAAAAGGAGAGAAAGCACAGCAGAACAATACATACCAGTCGTACGGTCATTTATTTACCGCTTTTAATATCATTGACTTCCTTGATTTTAGCATCAAAATATTCTGCTTTCTCAGGGTGTTTTTTCTTTAAAATTCCAAATGCTTTAATGGCTTTACTGTACAGCTTCTGCTCAAGATAAAGATTGGCCAGGGTTTCTGTCATCAGGTGGGAAATATCATCATTTCTTTCCTTAACCACATAGGTACTTTCTTCTTTTAACTGACTGATTCTCGGATTGTTTTCGATGAATGTCTCGATCGCTTTTTCTTTGATCTCTGTTTTTTCTTTTTCAATCTCAACGGTTCTGTCAATTTTCAGCCAGCTTTGCCATGTATTGATAAAACCTGGAACATTACTGTCAAGAGCAGGCTGTTCCTGTTCTATATTCTGTACAGGTTTTTCGTTTTCTGTTTCGTTTTTAGTTTCACCACCGGATAAGCTGGAGATATCTGATCCGAAAAATGAAACACTCATCACCGGAGCCTGTTCTTCAGAAATGGTTTCACGGTCTTCTTTTTCAGCTGTTTCCGTGATCTCTTCTCTTTCTTCCTGAACAGCTTCCGTTTCTTTTACAGAGCTTTCAGCAGTTATCTCTTCATCAATTTTTTCCTGCTTTTCTTCAGTAATCTGAACCGGTTCCTGAGCTACATCCTCCATCTTAATTTCCGGAGAAGTGACTTCTTTAGCAATCAGGGAGTCCGGAACATGGGCATCTACACTCATCGGTTTCCATGCTGTATTGATTTCAGGAGCCACTTCCGGTTCTCCCGGCTCTTCCGCAGGAACTTCTGCCGGCACAGTTACCGGATTCCCGTTCTCAACCATATTCTCTGTAACGGCTTCTGATCCGGATTCTTCTTTTAATTTAGGTTCATCGCTTCCTGTTGACCAGAAATGGAAGTTCTGTGTTTCGGCAAAACTGATCTCATGATCTTCTGTCTCAGGTTCTTCCTCTGTAATTTCGGCTGCAGGTTTTGTCTCCTTCATTTTCTTTTCGACCTCTTCAATCAGACGTCTCATTTCTTCTTCATGCTTGTTCACAGCAGGCTGAGCAATTTCTGCCATCGCTGTTTCTTCGGTATTCACAGGCTGAATTTTTACATCAGGCATGAAAGAGTCTGTTCCGTGGAAGCTTATTTCAGCCGGATCTTCCTGCTCTGCTGAAGTATCCTGTGATGTTTCAGACCGGATGTCCTCAACAGCAGGATTTCCATTTTCTTCTGCGCCCGGTATCAAAGGTTCTATTTCATGAAAACCGGTATGATCTTCTATTTCTTCTGTTATTTCTTCTGAAGGTTTCTCTTCGCTGATGATCTCTTCAGGTGTCAATTCCGCACCCATTTCCGTTTCAGCAATTTCTTCTTTTTGTTCTCCGGAAAGCGTGTGTGCCGATTCAGGATTAGTTTCTTCATTAACAACACGTTCCAAAGGATCAATTTCATGAAAGCTCAGATGATCTTCCTGAATCACCTCTTCTTTTTCTTTTGCTTCTGAAAGCTGATCCTGATTTACAATTTCTTCAGGAGTAAATTCAGTATTTTCTTCCCCGGCTGTATCGGTATCTGGCTTCTCCTGAACCGGTTCCTGGATAAGGCTTATAGGATTTGAAACAAATTCCGTCTTCTGGGTAACCAGGGTACCTGATTCCAGGGTAGATTCAAGGTCTATGGTTTCCGCCTGCTCTTCATTCAGGAAGTTTTCTTCTCCTTCAAACAGAATCCTGTTTCTTTCTCCGTTTACATAAATATGGGTAACTTCCTGAGGAGTATTGAGCATACAGGCTGCTGTTTCTTCTTTATTTTCTTTTGCCTGCTCCTCGGTCGTTTCTTGTCTTTTGAGAGGAAAAGCTTTGTCTTTGTACCCGAAGCGGGCCGGCTTTGCAGCTGGTTTTTCAGCTGGTTTCTCTTCTGCCTGTTCAACAGGTTGGGTTTCCGGACGGATTTTCCCGTTGATCAGCTGGTAAAGGATCTTTTTATCTGTGGTATACGCAGCGGTTATGGAGAGCTCTTTCTGATAATTTTCCTGATCATAAAGGTGAACTCCATATAAATGAAGTGCCCTGATGTTTTGAACATATGGAAAGGCATGAATTTCTTCTTTCAGAAGGTTCAGGTCTTCTGACTGAATATTTTTCGGATTCTTTAATAATTCTAAAACTCTGGGATTCATCTTACCAATTCGCTACAATATCGTTAAATATCTTGTTAATAATTCTGTCTGTCACTACCTTTACCTGGGAGGCTTCAATCTCGCTCTGGGTAAGGTTGCTGTTGAACACCACTTCATCCGTATAGGCTCTGTCAAAGCTCAGATCCGGATGGAGCTTATTTTCATAATGTACCTTTACCGTAATGGTTAGCTTGCTCTGTGCCTGCTGAACGATTCCACCGGAAGGATTTTCCTGTGTTCCTGAACTGATCGTAGTAGGGGAAAAACCATAGTCTGAAATTTCACCTTCTATCAGAATATCCGGATTTGATTTGGTTCCTTTTAATGTAGTTCTCTGCAGAAACCGGTTCTGGATGTCCGTAGAAAACTGCTGGGAAAGGGTTGGATTCACCAGTGATGCATTATTCGGAAATTCATTGATCTGAACAGTTTTTTCGTCTGTGAGTGAAGATAAAGACCCGCCTGTAAACGAGTAACACTGCTGAAACAGTGAAAGAACCACAAATCCAAATATTATTTTTAATTTACTCATACTGTTTTTTGATTTGAACTTCCCAGTATATTTTTAAAGGAAGCATATTTAATACAGATGCCAAGAGGTATTGTAAACAGGACACCAATCCCGCACAGGATCGCCCCCAGCTGAGAAATAACTCCTACCACAATAGTGAACAGAAAGATCATGAAGAAGTTTCTTCTGGCCAATTTCCATGAAATAGAAAAGGCTTCTCTTATGCTTGTAATTCTATACAGCGAGATCAGAGGCTGTACAAAGTACATGGATATTGATACAGCAAACAGCAGAACAATAACCAGCAGGAACCAGATTCCCATGCCTCCGGCAAATAAAGCGGCTCCGGTATCTGAGAATTCCCCTTCTGTTGCAGAAGCAGCGAACAGGATAGGAAACAGTGATATCTCAACCGGAATCATAATAATGAAAAGTACAATGAATAGAAATACAAAGAATTTAAGATAGGTTACAAAATCTGTAAAATCAAAAATATCCCCTACCTGTACTTTTTGTCCTTCATCTACTTTCCGGCATATCTTATAAAAGTTCCCCAACGCCATCACTCCTAAAAAAGGAATAAAGCTCATCACAAACAGAAGCAGGGTTGCCACAATAAATCCGCCAATATCTTTTTTAAAAAGATCAACACCTTCGGATATGAATTTTCCAATATTCATTTCATATCCATTGATGGCCGTTACATCGAAATTCTTCATTTTTTTTGTTTTTTACTTTTAGTCTTCCAGGTTATATTGTTTTATTTTTCTGTATAATGTTCTCTGTGAAATACCCAATTCATCCGCGGCTCTGTTTCTCCGTCCTTTATGCTTTTCCAACGCCTTGATAATCAAATCTTTTTCATTATTCTGAAGTGACAGAGACTCCGGTCTGTTTTCTTCTACTTCAATATCTTCGATATCTTCATAGCTGTCCTCGGGAGTTGAAATAATAGACGGGGTCTGTACCACAGGGTTTTTATCTTCAAAGTACAGCAGGGAGTTGTGGTTTACGGGAGCCGCCTGTTGGGTTTCCGCGGCATAGATTCTGTTGATCAGGTTTTTCTCCTGATTGCTCAGATCACCGGCCCCTCTGTTTTTGATGAGTTCCGAAGTTAAGGATTTTAAGTCATTAATATCACTTCTCATATCGAAGAGAATTTTATACATAATTTCCCTCTCACTTCCGAAGTCGTTCTGCTTTTGGGCAGTCTGGTTATTCACCACCATCGGAAGGTGGGTTTCCATCGGAATATATTCGGCCAGCTTTTCTACTGTGATGTTTCTGTTTCTTTCCACTACGGTCATCTGCTCTACAAGATTTCTCAGCTGGCGGACATTTCCGGGAAAGGAATAATTATCTATATAGTGGATGGCAGCCGGGTCCAATTCCAGTTCCGGCATTCTGTATTTTTCTGCAAAATCGATAGCAAATTTTCGGAAAAGCAGGTGAATATCTCCTTTTCTTTCTCTTAAAGGCGGCATATCGATCTGTACGGTATTTAAACGGTAAAATAAGTCTTCCCGGAATCTACCGTCATGAATGGCTTTCATCATGTTGACGTTGGTAGCAGCCACAATCCTCACATTGGTTTTCTGTACCTGTGAAGAACCTACTTTCATAAATTCACCGCTTTCAAGAACTCTTAAAAGGCGGACCTGGGTCTGCAGGGGAAGTTCTCCTACCTCATCCAGAAAGATTGTTCCTCCGTCTGCCACTTCAAAATAGCCTTTTCTGGTAGCCGTGGCTCCGGTAAATGCTCCTTTTTCATGCCCGAACAGTTCGGAATCTATGGTTCCTTCGGGAATGGCACCACAGTTTACCACAATATAGGGCTGGTGCTTTCTTTTTGATTCGGAATGAATGATTTTAGGGATAAATTCTTTTCCTACCCCACTTTCCCCGATCACCAGCACGGAAATATCCGTAGGGGCTACCTGGATTGCTTTTTCCAAAGCCCTGTTCAATGCAGGATAGTTTCCTATAATCCCAAAGCGGTTTTTTATGTTTTGTAACTCGTTGCTCATAAGTAAATGTTTGATTATTGATTTAATACGGGTTTACAGGGTTTCAATCTGCGATCTGTAAACTTTGTTGAAATGATGGGTATAAGGATCTTTCATGATCTTCCCTTCATCATACGTTTTTAATGCTAACGTCTTTAAATCCAGATAATCTTTGTTTCTGATCTTAGAAACTTTACTTTTAAAGTATATATTCTCGGCAAAGTCGTATGCTTTGCTCTGTTTTTCGAAATTTTTTAAGGCCAGATCGTATTGCCCCAGTTCAAAGTAGGTAACCCCCAGCTGATAATGGTCATACAGTCCTTTGAAATAATTTTTGGAAGCAAGGAGCTTTTCAATGATGTCGGCCGCTTTTTCTTTCTGACCTAAAGCACTGTAAGACAAAGCCCTTACCACATCCAAATGATAATCCCCGTTTTGAGATCTTCCCAGGTCTTCGGGATAGTATTTTTTCAGTTCTTCAAGATCCTGAATAGCCCCGGTATAATCCCGCAGAAACTCAAACCTGCACCATCCTCTGTATCCCAGATGTCTTTTAGGATCCAGGGCAACGGCTTTATTAATGAGAATTCTCCAGGTGATAAAATCACCGTTTTTAAGATAAGGAACGGATTTTTCCATGTAGGAATGAGAAAAATCCGGACAGAGTTCAATGGCTTTGTCAAACCCTTCCTGGGATGCCTGAGAACCCTGCCTGTCGGAAGCCCAGTTGTATAATTCACAAGCTTTTTTGCAATTCTCACCCTCTACTGCATTACAGTTGACCTGTGCAATAGTATTGGTGTAAACGATAAGTAACAAAAAGCTAAGGTAATACCTCTGAAACTTTTCCATTTTCAATTTTATAGGTTAAATACTGGTAGTAATCTACTTTAAAACCTTCTATTTCTTTAGTCTGCCATCCGTCCAGCGATCTGGTAAACTTTAACAGTTTCTTTTCCAGTTCCTGATCTAAATCTGAACTCTCCAGATCCGGATTCATATGCTGTACTCTGAACAGTCCTGTTTTTCCTTCACAATTTACTAAAAATCTGACCGTAATATAGCCATTGATCTTTTTTTCAGAATGTATATTTTCTTTATTCAGTTTTTCAATAATTGCAATCTTCTCTCCTTTATAATCAAACTCCCTGGCTCCGTGATAATACTGAAAACTGAAAGGCCTGTCTTTTCCTTTTCCGCATTTTTTCAGATCCGTATCATCCAGATTCTTATCAAAATGAATATCTCCTACCGTATCCGGATATCTGCTTATCGTTTTCTCAGTCTGACATGACATCAGAATGAAAGAAAACAGAGCAAAGAAGGAGACTGCTTTGATCAAAACTTTAAATTATTCTGCTTTTCTCCCTAAAAGTGTGCCCTGTGTATTGTCATAGACAAAAACATTCACAATGTCACCAATTTTCTGTCCTTCCTCTTTATCGAATACACAGACTGCATTCTGGGAGTTTCTTCCTTTCCACTGATCTTTGTTCTTTTTGGAAATTCCTTCAATCAGGATCTGGTGTGTTCTTCCCACGTAAGATTTCATACGCTTTCTGGAAAGTTCACCCTGAAGGGCAATCACCTCAGCCAGTCGTCTCTGCTTCACATCAGCAGGAATATTGTCTTCCATTTTTTTGTGTGCCGGCGTTCCCGGTCTTTCAGAATAGGCAAACATGTAGCCGTAGTCATATTCCACTTCTTTCATCAGGCTTAACGTATCCTGGTGATCCTGTTCAGTCTCATTGCAGAATCCAACGATCATATCCTGGGAAAAAGCAATATCCGGGACAATTTCTTTCGCCTGTTTAATCAGATCCAGATATTCTTCACGGGTATGCTGCCTGTTCATTGCCTGAAGCATATTATTACTTCCGCTCTGTACCGGAAGGTGAACATATCTGCAGATATTCTCATGTTTCGCAATCATTCTGAACACGTCAAGGCTCATATCCTGTGGATTGGATGTAGAGAACCGTATTCTCATTTCCGGAACGGCTTTAGCCACCAAATCAAGCAGCTGCGCAAAATTTACAGCTGTTGCTTTCTGCATCTCCGAAGCTTTGGCAAAATCTTTTTTAGGACCGCCTCCATACCATAAATAGGAATCTACGTTCTGTCCCAAAAGGGTGATTTCCTTATATCCGTTTTCAGCAAGATTCTTGCATTCTTCAATGATGGAGTGCGGATCACGGCTTCTTTCCCTTCCTCTTGTAAACGGAACCACGCAGAAGGTACACATATTATCGCATCCTCTGGTAATGGTTACAAATGCAGTGACTCCGTTTCCGCCCAAACGGACCGGATTGATATCGCCATAGGTTTCTTCTTTGGAAAGGATAACATTGATGGCGTCTCTTCCGTCTTCCGTTTCCTGCAGAAGATTGGGAAGATCCCTGTAAGCATCGGGACCTACAACAAGGTCTACCAGCTGTTCTTCTTCCAGGAATTTTGTTTTCAGTCTTTCGGCCATACACCCTAAAACACCAACCGTCATATTCGGTTTTTCTTTCTTCAGATTTTTGAACTGGGAAAGGCGCATCCTTACGGTCTGTTCCGCCTTTTCACGGATAGAGCATGTATTCAGAAGAATAAGGTCTGCCTCTTCTACTTTCAGGGTGGTGTTGTATCCCTGCTCATTAAGGATAGAAGCTACGATTTCAGAGTCAGAGAAGTTCATCTGACAGCCATAGCTTTCTAAAAACAGTTTTTTAGAATTTTCCGGTCTTTCAGCAATAGCAAAAGCTTCTCCCTGCTTTGTTTCGTCTATATATTTTTCCTGCACGGTCATCAAATTAAAGGTTCAGGACTCAAAATTGAATGTCTTTTCCTGTTCAATTTTAAATCCAAAACAGATTAGTCTGCAAAGATACAAAATATTGTGACAGAATGGCAGGGCTATCTTTCATTGAATGTAATTGAAAATTTTACAGGAAAAGCAAATTTTTCTTTAATCGGGATATTAGAATATAAAGCAGGTTTCCAAACCTTTTTTAATCTTGAAAGGGTTCGCATGAAATCTATATTAAAGCTTTTATTATCTATTGAGGGATATATTCTCGGCTTGGTAATATGCCCTTCCTCATTAATATAAAATTCTAAATTAACCTCTCCATTAATATGATAATCCGCAAAAAGCGCCTGAAAATTATCATGAAAGTCCTTATTGAATGTCTTTAATCCTCCAGGGTACTGTGAGTGCAGAACAAAATCATCCGCGTTATACCCTGTTTTGTAGTTGCTCATCAGGTCTTTTGGATAAAAAATGAATTCTGTAATTGCTCCGAGGGTGTTTCCTTTAACCTGTGCGGGTTTCCATCCTTTAAGATTTTTCAGGACTTCCAGGGAAAGATCATATGCGCATTTGTTTTTTGCGATATTCAGTGTATCACTATCCTGTATCAGTTTAACGCCTCCCATGTCAGTCACAATAATCCTCGGCTGATAAATTTCTTTTTCCGCACACTCTTTTTTGTTGTTCCCGGTCAGGTATTCATGGGCATCTTTATAAAAACCGGCCAGGCCTCCTTCGTAAAAGTCCTGTCCTTTAGGGTAGCTTTCCAGAACATTCATCTGGGCATAAGAAGTCTGGCAAACTGCTGATATGAAAAACAGCATTAAAATTTTTATTTTCATCAATTGATATTTTAAACTTTCAGTAAGATTCTATTTATTGTTCAAAAAAATTATCCTGCAGGATGAAACGTCAGGGGGCAGCCTGAAAAAAGATTCAACCGGACGTCCGCATGAAGCATATTCATAAACTGTTTGCGGAGAGCCTCATCACCACCCGGAAATTCCGCTTTCTGTGTATATGCCGGAGTTCCGGTCTGTACTGTATTCTGAGAGAACCCTTCAATTCCAATAAATACTAAAGGTAATAATAAAAGATATTTTTTCATCTATAAGTAGCGATTACAAATCTATTCCTATAGAGGAGAAGTTCATTTTAAGTTTGATCTGTGAAGTAACGGGCTGACCGTTGCATGATGCCGGTATCCAGTTTTTTTTAATTCTTCTTACGATGTATTTCATATCATCAAAAAAATAAGTGCTGTTGGCTACTTTTGGGGAGCCTTCAATCTGGGTTACTTTTCCGGTCTTATCTACCGTCAGGGTAAAAGTGAAATCACCACTCAGAACATAGAAATCAGAATTAAGGTAATCATACATGAATTTTCTGAGGGTATCTTTATACACAGCTACCCCGCCGTCGAATGAAGCCGCTTTGAAATCGTTACAGTTTTTGACAGCAACCTGCAAAAACGGTTCTTTGATATCTATTTTCAGAATATTTTTATTATTCTCAGTAATAAAATTATCGTCTCTTTCTTCAACATCCTGCTGTGCCCATGTAAGATTGCTGGCAAGAAGTGCTATAAATACTATTAGAGCTTTCATAATATGATAAATGTTTAAAATTACTTTAACAAAGGTAAATATTTAAAGTCTTTTCGAAAAAGAAAAACTTCACACAAATGCGTGAAGTTTTCCTGTATTTTCCTGTCAAAAGCTTATAACAATCCTTTAATATGTTTATAATTAGATTTCACCGTTTCCAGGACTTCTTCCATTTTTCCACCCAGCATAAGCTGCGCCATAGATTTTGTCATTCCCAATACCTGGTCCAGCTCGATCTTCGGAGGAAGTGCCAGTGCATTCGGATTGGTGAATATATTGAGAAGATAGGGGCCTTTATGATCCAGGCACCCCCGGATTGCTCCTTCCACATCTTCAGGTTTGTGGACGTTTTTTCCGGGATACCCCATCGCCTGGGCAACCATTGCAAAATCAGGATTAATCATATCCGTCTCATTATCCGGCATTCCGCCTACTTCCATTTCCAGTTTTACCATTCCGAGGGTTCTGTTGTTGAAAACAATGAGTTTTACGGGAAGGTTATACTGAAAAATGGTAGCCATATCTCCCAGAAGCATAGATAATCCTCCGTCTCCACACATGGCAATAACCTGCCTGTCCGGATGTGCCAAAGACGCTCCAATTGCCATTGGCATTGCATTGGCCATTGAGCCGTGATTGAAGGAGCCCAGCATTTTCCGTTCTCCTGTTCCGGTAATGAATCTTGCACCCCATACACAGCACATTCCCGTATCTACCGTAAAAACAGCATTCCTGTCTGCCAGGCGGTCTAAGGTATGGGCCACATATTCCGGCTGTATGGCATTTTCTTTCCCGAAATCTTTAACATAGGAAAGCTGGTTTTCTTTTACTTTTTCATAGAATGCGAGCTGCTCATTAAGGAAGTCCGTGTCGGTTTTTTCCTGCAGCAATGGCATAAGAGCCTTAATTGTTTCTTTTACATCTCCCGTCAGTCCCAGCTCAAGCCTGGCCCGGCGCCCCAGCCTTTCGGGACTTTCATCAATCTGAACTATTTTATTTTTGACCGGCATAAATTTCTGATAAGGGAAATCTGTTCCCAGAAGGATGACCAGATCTGCTTCGTGCATGGCGTGGTATGCGGAAGGAAATCCAAGCAGACCGGTAAGCCCTACTTCATTGGGATTATTGGGCTGGATCGCCATTTTCCCACGGAAAGAGTAGCCTACGGGGGCTTTCAGCAGCTTCGACAGCGCTACGATTTCAGTATTGGCATTTTCTGCCCCGACTCCTCCATAGATTGTCACTTTTTTGCTTTGGTTGACAAGGGCTGCAAGCTGCTTCAGCTCATCATCTGAAGGTCTGATCACCGGATGGGTTCTGAATATGCGGGCAGACGTGGATCCTTCTTCTGCATCCAGTTCAGAAACATCCCCGGGCAGGCCGATTACAGCAACTCCTTTTTTAGAAACAGCATGCTGAATCGCAGTCTGCACCATCCTCTGTACCTGTTCCGGTCTTGTGATCATCTGGTTATAATGACTGCAGTCGTCAAACAGTTTTATGGTATTGGTTTCCTGGAAGTAATCCATCCCCATCTCATCGCTGGGAATGGTGGAAGCAATGACCAGCATCGGCACATGAGAGCGGTGTGCGTCATAGGCTCCATTGATCAGGTGTACATGGCCCGGGCCGCAACTTCCGGCACAAACAGCAAAGCCATCAAGTTCCGCTTCGGCAGCGGCAGCATAAGCTCCCACCTCTTCATGCCTTACATGAATCCATTGGATGCTGCTTTTTTTAACGGCAATATTAAGATGATTAAGACTGTCTCCTGTAACGGCATAAATTCTTTTCACATTGGCATTTTCGAGCATTTCTACAATCTGCTCTGCTACGTTTTTAGCCATAATTCAATATTTTTTGGTGGTTGTTTTTTACTATCTCTTTCAAAGTTAGACAATAAATTATAAACTTACCAGGGATGAATATTAACATTGAGAGAAAAAATACAGCCGGAAAAAGATGTTAGCTATTATGAAATCAGTAATTCCCCGGAAGAATGCCCGGGTTTGGCGCTAAAAAACTCCGCCAGTTTTAGACTGCGGAGTTCTTTTTTATAGGTTTAGATTACTTCGATCTGGTTTCTCAGCAGATCTTCAAATTCGTCTCTTTTACGGATCAGATGTGCTTTTCCGTCTAAAAACAGAACCTCAGCAGGTTTTAATCTTGAGTTGAAGTTTGAACTCATTTCAAAACCGTAGGCTCCTGCATTGTGGAAAGCAAGAATATCTCCTTCCCTTACTTCGTTTAATTTCCGGTCCCAGGCAAAAGTATCGGTTTCACAGATATTTCCCACTACGGTATAGATTCTTTCGGCTCCTTTAGGATTGGAAAGGTTTTCGATCATATGGTAAGAATCATAGAACATAGGACGGATCAGGTGATTGAACCCTGAATTGACTCCTACGAATACTGTTGCCGTAGTCTGTTTGATCACGTTTGCTTTTACCAGCAGATAGCCGCTTTTTCCTACGAGGAATTTCCCTGGTTCAAACCATAATTCGAACTTTCTTCCCGTAGATTTGGTGAATTCCGAAAGTACTTTTTCCACTTTTTTACCCAGCGTTTTCACATCAGTTTCCTCTTCGCTGTCCTGGTAAGGAATTTTGAATCCGCTTCCCATATCCAGGTATTTAAGGTTCGGAAAATGCTCAGACAGTTCAAGCATAATATCAAGAGCCTGGAGGAAAACTTCCGGGTCTTTGATCTCACTTCCTGTATGCATATGAAGCCCTTCCACGTTAAGATCTGTACTTTTCATCACTCTTTCGATATGACGAAGCTGATGGATAGAAATTCCGAACTTACTGTCGATATGTCCGGTAGAGATTTTATAGTTTCCACCGGCAAAAATATGCGGGTTGATTCTGACAAAAATAGGATATGAATTTCCGAATTTATTTCCGAATTGCTCTAAAATAGAAATATTATCGATATTGATGTGTACCCCCTGCTGCATTGCTTCTTCAATTTCTGCAAGATCTACACAGTTGGGCGTGAAAAGTATTTTTTCTTTTGGAAATCCTGCCTTCAGCCCGAGTTTTACTTCGTTTATCGATACACAATCCAAAGAAGCACCCAGGTTCTTGACATACTTCAGGATGTTGATATTGGTCAAAGCTTTGGCAGCATAAAAGAACTTGGTGTGTTTTAAAAAAGACGATGTAAGTTTCTCGTATTGAGTTTTAATGGATTCTGCATCGTAAACGTACACCGGTGTGCCAAATTCAGTGGCAATCTTTAATAATTCTTTTGAATTCATAATTTCATTTTAACATAAAAAAAGGCAGATTCTTCGAAAAGAGTCTGCCGCATTGATTATTTTTTATGCAAGACAACTCTTTTAAATATTCCAAACCTTAGAGAACTTTACAGCTCCCTTTTTTCCAGTTTTTATTTGTTTAAAAATTTGCATTGCTTTATTTTATTTTTGCAAAAATACTATTTATTTTTTATTTAAAGTCTATTGACCTGAAAAGCCGTTTTTCACGATAAAAATTAAGAAACCGTAAATTTCTCTGTTATTTCGGTAAAGGTAAAGTCTCAAAATCCCCGCGAAGAATTGCCAGCTGTAATTCATTGTTGAGATCTGCGGAAGAAAGAGGCAGATCGATCTTCAGTTTGGCCAGCTTGCTTAGAGTCTGTATCTGTGTAAAAAGTTCATAAAAGCCATAGGAAACCACTTTTCCGTTCTCAATGATCAGGAATAGTTTTTCTCCCAGTTTGCGGCCGGTACCCAGCCAGAGCTCATTTCTTTTCCTGAAATCTATTTTCTTTCTGAAATCATTCACATCATTGAATTCTTCCCGGGAACCGATAAACTGTACGGCTTTTGATCCCTGGGTGAACGATCTGAATTTTACGATCGGCTTTTCTGTTTTATTCAGTTTATTTTTTTCAACAACATATTTTCCGTTTCTGAAATAAAGTCCGAAAGGAAGGTTTTCCCTTTTCTTGATTTTCTTTGAATTAAGGATCAGCCGGGCAATAATATCCGTTCCTGTAAGTTCATAGCTGATCTGCTCAGCCTCTTTCTGTGCCTGTTCCCATTTTTTGGACTTGGAATTAAATACCTTTTTCGAGAATTTATTAATATCCTGAACATAATCTGAAAAAATAATCTTTCCGGATTCAGTCTGAAAATATACGATTCCTCTTTCGTTGGGAAGATCCTGTGTAAGCTCTTTGATCTTGTTGATATAGCTTTTGGCATTAGATTCTTCGTGCTGCTTCTGAATGATCTCATTTTCGGTATCTTTTGATACGAGAAGCCTGAACAGTTCCAATGTAGCTCTTGCATCTCCATCTGCCCTGTGATGATTCGTCAAGGGAATTCCCAATGATTTCACCAGTTTTCCCAATGAGTAGCTTACCTCATCGGGAATCAGTTTTTTAGCTAAAGGTATTGTATCTAAGGTATTGATTTTATAATCATAGCCCAGCCTTTTAAATGACTGGCGCAGCATCCTGTAATCAAAATCGATATTGTGCCCTACCAGTGTTGTATTTTCGGTAATTTCAATAACTCTTTTGGCTATTTCATGAAATTTCGGGGCAGTTTTCACCATTTTCGGGGTAATACCTGTGAGTTTTTGTACAAAAGGGGTGATATCACTTTCGGGATTCACAAGAGATATAAACTGGTCCGTAATTTTCTGACCATCATATCTGTATATGGCGATATCTATAATGCATTCATTTCTATAACCTGCACCATTACTTTCTATATCTATAATTGAATACATTGAATTTTCTTGCTATACTGCTGTTTTTTTAAGTTCAAATTAATAATCCCTGTCCTGAGCAGTCTGAAACAAAGCGACAGAAGACTTAATGCATTCCCCGATTCCTCCGAATAACCGATGCACTCACTTTTATCTGCCAGCCGTGGCAGCCCTGCTAAAATAACAAAAAATATGTCAAAAACAGTAAAACATGCATTAATGCTGTGCATGACCGGATTCAATAGAACCGGACTCACCAACTAAAAAGCTGATTTTCTTATTTCTAGCACTTATTTTTTATCGGTATAAATTAATTTTCATTATCTTCTTCTTCCCCCCAGACCAAACATTCCGAGGATTGCTTTTGCCCCTTCTCTCATCAGGGTACTGGTAAACGTTCTTCCTGCTTTGCTCTGAAGCACCTGTTCAAACATTCCCGGCTCTTCTTTCACCGGTTTTGTTTTTTGTGCAGGAGAATTCTGAACAGCCTGTTCCATTCTGGCTGTCAGCATCTCATACGCCGATTCCCGGTCTATGGCCTGCTCGTATTTGGCAACCATCGCTGATCTTGATGTAAGTTCAGAAATTTCGGCATCGTTCAGAACATCCATTCTGGATTCCGGAGAGATCAGATAGGTATGTACCAGTGGGGTCGGGATACCTTTTTCATCCAGAGCCGTTACAAACGCTTCTCCTATTCCCAGATTCTGAATCAGATTGGGTGCATTATAAAATTCGGTTGTCGGATAATTTTCAACGGCCTTTGAAATCTCCTTTTTATCTTTTGCTGTAAATCCTCTTAAAGCATGCTGAATTTTAAGTCCCAGCTGAGACAGTACATTTTCGGGTACATCTCCGGGGATCTGTGTAATGAAATAAATTCCGACCCCTTTGGAACGGATCAGTTTTACCATCGTTTCAATCTGGGATAAAAGGGTTTTTGAAGCTTCATCAAAAATAAGATGGGCCTCATCAATGAATAAAACAAGCTTAGGTTTCCCGCTGTCTCCTTCTTCCGGAAAAGTCATATAAATCTCTGCAAAAAGCGAAAGCATGAAAGTGGAAAACAGCTGCGGTTTATTCTGAATATCCGATACTCTTAAAATATTCACCACCCCTTTTCCGTCTCTTGTTTCCAGAAGATCATGTACGTCAAAGCTCAGTTCGCCGAAAAAACCGGTTGCTCCCTGCTGTTCCAGAGCAACAATAGATCTCAGGATTGCCCCTAACGAAGCGGGAGCAATTGACCCGTAATTGGCCGCAAGTTCTGCTTTTCCCTGTGCATTATCCGTCACATACTGAAGCACTTTTTTCAGGTCATTCAGATCAATCAGCGGCAGTCCTTTATCATCACAGTATTTGAAAACGATAGACATTATGCTCTGCTGGGTATCGTTCAGCTGAAGGATTTTGCTTAACAGAACTGGGCCGAATTCAGTTACCGTCGCTCTTAATTTCACTCCTTTTCCACCGGAGATGCTCATCAGTTCTACCGGAAAAGCCTGCGGATTGTAGGGAAGCTGTGTTTTTGCATACCGCTCTTCAATAACCGGATTCATCTGCCCGGCTTCTGCAATTCCCGAAAAGTCACCTTTTATATCCAGTACCAAAGAAGGAATTCCTGCATGGGAAAGCTGCTCGGCAAAGACCTGTAATGTTTTGGTTTTCCCTGTTCCGGTAGCTCCTGCGATCAGACCGTGTCTGTTGATCGTTTTCAAAGGAATAGTAACATTCACTTCAGGAACCACTTCCCCGTCCAGCATTCCTTTTCCCAATATAATATGTTCTCCTTTCGGAGTGTATCTTGCATTCAGTTCTTCAATAAATTGTGCTTTGTCTGCCATTTGCTCTTTTTTTAACATATAAATATAAAAGTTTTTATAAAATATCCGGTCATTTAAATAATATTCCGGAAAAATCTGAATTAATATCTTCAGAAAACATTTTCAGGCTCTGCATGTGCAAATTTTAAACCATGAAAATAAAAAAAAGGAACAAAATACTTTATCTGCCTGCAATACATAAATATTTTCATTTAACGAACATGATAAAAAACAGTCTACCGAATCAGTATGCTTTTATCTGCTTTTTTACCTGAAAACACAGGGAATTAGGGTTAGAAAAGCTCAGACATTGACAGAAACTATCGGCCGGATTTAACATTTCATTTACATTTCATCTAATACTTCGTATCTTTATCTAAAATTTTAAAAAGACCCTCATGAAAATTGAACAAATATATACGGGCTGTCTGGCTCAGGGAGCTTATTATATTGTATCAGAAAACGAAGCTGCAATTATAGATCCGCTGAGAGAGGTAAAACCTTATCTGGACCGTCTGGAAAAAGACCGTGTTACTTTAAAATATATTTTTGAAACTCATTTTCACGCTGATTTTGTTTCGGGGCATCTGGATCTGAGCAAAAAAACAGGAGCGCCTATTGTATACGGCCCGACAGCACAACCTGAGTTTGAAGCTGTCATTGCTGAAGACAACCAGATCTTTGAGATCGGAAAAATAAAAATAAAAGTTCTCCATACTCCGGGGCACACCATGGAAAGTTCTACATTCCTTCTCATCGATGAAAACGGAACGGAGACCGCAATTTTTACAGGGGACACCCTCTTTTTAGGAGATGTGGGAAGACCTGATCTCGCTCAGAAAGCCACCAACCTGACCCAGGAAGATCTTGCCGGAATTCTGTATGACAGTCTTCAGAGTAAGATTCTCCCTCTGAATGACAGCATAACGGTTTATCCGGCCCACGGAGCAGGTTCTGCCTGCGGAAAGAATATGCAGAAAGAAACTGTGGATATTTTAGGAAATCAGAAAAGAACCAATTATGCACTGAACCAGCCGGACAGAGAATCTTTCATCCGGGAAGTTCTGGACGGGCTTACTGCTCCTCCAAAGTATTTCGGGATGAATGTTGCCATGAACAAAGGCGGCTATGAAAGCCTGGATGTAGTGATGAACAAAGGACTGACCCCCGTTTCCCCTGTTGCTTTCGAAGCACTGGCAGAAGAAACAGGAGCATTAATCCTGGATACCAGAAGCCCTGTGGAATTTCACAAGGGATTTATTCCGAATTCTGTAAATATCGGCTTAAAAGGAGATTTCGCCCCGTGGGTAGGAACTCTTATTGTAGATGTAAAGCATCCTTTGCTTCTGGTAACTGATGAAGGAACTGAAGAAGAAGTAATCACAAGATTAAGCCGTGTCGGTTTTGATAATGTTTTAGGATATCTGGACGGAAGTTTCAGCGCATGGAAAAATGCAGGAAATGAAACGGATGAGATCAGAAGAATTTCACCTGCTGAATTTGCAGAGCAGTTCGATGAAAACTCAGTTGTCATTGATGTAAGAAAACTGACCGAATATACTGCCGAACATATAGATAATGCTTATAACAAACCTCTGGATACCATCAGTGACTGGGTACACAGCATTGACGATTCTGAACATTTCTTCCTCCACTGTGCCGGAGGTTACCGAAGCATGATTGCAGCAAGCATCCTTAACTCGCACGGAATCAGAAACTTTACTGAAATAGAAGGTGGATTCAACGGAATCAAAAAAACGGAAAAATTTCCGACCACTGACTTTGTCTGCCAGTCAAAAACTTTATAAACAGATGAAAGAAACCGTTTTTGGACTTATTTTCGCATTATCTTTAGTGTTAACTTCCTGTAAAACAGCCGACACAGCCGCTCTTCCGAAGACAGGCCTCCGCGAAGTAGTGAACAGCCCGGAGGTTACTTTGATAGATGTAAGAATTCCTGAACAGTACAATGCAGGAACGGCCAGGGATGCTATCAATATTCCTCTGGCAGAAATACAGAATCATACGGATGCCCTTAAAGGGAAGAAAGTTGTTGTCTTCTGTAACAAAGGGATTCAGGCAGATCAGGCTATGGAAATTTTAAAGAAAAACGGCGTGGAAGCCTATGATGGAACCAGCTGGAAAAATGTAAAAGCTATCCAGGACGAAAAGCAGTCCGGAAAACAATAAAACCTAAAACCAGAATTATGTCACAAAAATTTCAGGAAATCATTGACTCGGAAAGACCGGTACTTATTGACTTTTTCGCAACATGGTGCCAACCGTGCAAGGTACAGTCTTCTGTTCTGAATACCGTAAAGGAAAATGTAGGAGAAGGAGCCAGAATCATAAAAGTAGATGTAGACCAGTATCCTGCTCTGGCGGCTCAGTACGGGGTGCGCGGTGTTCCTACTCTGGCGGTTTTCAAAAACGGGGAACTTTTATGGAAAGAAAGCGGCGTACACGATGTCAATACACTGACGGAGCTGCTTAAACAATATGCTTAAAAAACTTTAAGGCCGGGATTGAGGTTAGGGCAGTGAATACTTTGCCCGTATTCAGTCCCGGTCTTATTTTTTATAATTCAATAGTAAACTGATCCCTGTCATTCAGGAACTGGAAATGCTGTCTGAAGTTTTTCAGTTCTTCCCTGTCCAGTTCAGCAGAAACAATATTTCCCTTCTTTTCTGAAATTTCTTTTCCGTCTGCAAAAAAACAGTGTGAACTTTCCTGGTAGAAAAGATTATTTCCATCAGTTCCTATCCTGTTCAGTCCAAAAACAAAGGCCAGGTTTTCTATGGCTCTGGCTTTCAGCAGGTGCTCCCAGGCTCCCACTCTTTTTTCAGGCCAGTTTGCCACATACAGAATGGCATCATAATCATCATTATTTCTGGCAAAAACAGGAAAACGCAGATCATAGCATACCTGAAGCAATATCCTGAATCCTTTATAGTTAACGATCATTCTTTTATTCCCCGGGGTGTACACTTTATCTTCCCCTGAAAAAGAGAACAGGTGTCTCTTATCATAAAATACCGCTTCACCGTCCGGCTGTACAAAATACATTCTGTTGTAGAATTTTCCATGCTCTTCTACGGGAGCGCTTCCACAAAATGCCGCATTTTTTTCCCGTGAGATTTTTTTCAGGAATTCCAGGGATTCTTCATTTCTGTCTGAAACTTCTGCCGCATCCATACAGAAACCGGTAGAGAACATTTCGGGCAGTAAAAACAGATCAGCATTCTGATCGCTGAAGTACTCTTCAATCAGCTGAAAGTTTCTGTCTTTATTTTTCCAGACAATATCTAAATTAAGTCCTGTAATTTTCATAAACTTTGTTAAAAAACTTCACTAAAAATACGATTTTTCATTGATTTCGGTTCTATTTTTGATGCGGATATTTTTTATTCGTCACATTCAATTAAAAATGTAAAATTTATGAAGAAATTGTTTTTTGTGTTTATGATCGTTTTTTTCGGAACAGCAGCGCAGGCTCAGGCCTGGACAGGCAAGGGCGATCAGAAGATCCAGCTGGGGCTTAATGCCTGGGGATACGGAACTGGAGTTACAGGAACTTATGACTATGGGCTGAACAAACTTATATCTATCGGAGCCGGGCTTAATGCTTATTTCGGTGACTATAAAGACAATGATAAGGATAACCGTGTTTTTGTTTTCGGAAGGCTGAATTTTCACCTTCAGGAAGCTCTCGGCCTTCCTTCCAAATGGGATATCTATCCGGGAGTAGATCTTGGGGTTCTGGGTAAAGATTTCGGAATCGGTGCTCATATCGGTGCCCGGTATTATTTCACAGAAAAAGTGGGTGTTTTTGCCGAAGTGGGCAACAATGGCAGTCTTGGAGTTTCTTTCAATCTGTAACGCTCTCTAAAATATATGACAAAGCTTCTCATTTCGAGGGGCTTTTTTATTTGGCATAGTTTTGATAATTGTTACCTTTGCAAATTAAAATCTAAAATTTATTAATGGAATTAGCAATCAAGATTTTCCAGTTCATACTAAGTATTTCTATTTTAGTAGTTCTTCATGAGCTTGGACATTTTTTACCAGCGAAATGGTTCAAAACCAGAGCAGAGAAATTTTTCCTGTTTTTCGATCCCTGGTTTTCAATTTTCTCAATGAAGAAGATCAACGGAAAATGGCAGTATAAATTTTTATCCAAAAACCTTCCTGATACGGAAATGATTGAAGCAGACGGAAAGCAGCAGGAGGTTCCTATCGATATATCAAAACTTCCGGACAGTGACTGGAGAAAGCATCCCGAACAGACCAAATACGGTATCGGGTGGCTTCCTTTCGGGGGATATGTGAAAATCGCAGGGATGATTGATGAGAGCATGGACAAAGAGCAGATGAAAAAGCCTGCACAGCCCTGGGAATTCAGATCAAAACCGGCATGGCAGCGTCTGATCATCATGCTTGGAGGAGTTACAGTAAACTTTTTCCTTGCCTGGATTATTTTCGGATGTCTTTCTTATTTCAACGGGGAAACCTCTTTTGATACCTCTAAGGTAGATGCTCCGATGCATTATACGGAGATCGCCAAAGCGATGGGCTTTAAGGACGGTGATAAAATTTTAAAAGTAGATGGAAAAGTTCAGAATAATCTTGACAAGTTATCTCTTGATATTTTATTGAGTGACCAGATCACAGTGTTAAGAGACGGAAAAGAACTTACTTTCAATACCAATGATGACGGGAAAGCTATGGCATTTAAAGATGAAAATCCAAGAGCTTTTCTTACACCCAGATTTGCAGCAGTAATTGATACTATTGTGAATCCTAAAACGGCAGCAGCAGGTCTAAAAGTGGGTGACCTGGTAACTTCAGTAAACGGACAGAAAATTGCTTATTATGATGAATTCCGTACTGTTGTTGGGAAAAACCCGGGAAAAACCATCAATGTAGAAGTATTGAGAAACGGAACACCGGTTCCTTTGAGCCTTGAGGTTTCCAAAGAGGGAACTTTAGGACTTGCTTCCTATAAGCAGATGGACAAGTATGCAAAAACAGAAAACTTCACTTTTGTACAGGCTATCGGAAGAGGCTATACAAGAAGTATCGAGAGTTTAACCTACCAGGTGAAACAATTCAAACTTATCTTCAACAAAAAAGTTCAGGGGTATAAGAAGGTGGGCGGACCGCTTGCGATCATCAAGAATATGCCGGTAGAGAAATCCAAAGAAGGGAACGTATCGATCAACTGGACCCTATTCTGGGGCTTTACGGCTATGTTCTCCGTATGGCTTGCTTTCCTTAACCTGATCCCGATTCCGGGGCTTGACGGCGGGCACGTACTGTTTACATTATGGGAAGTGATTACCGGAAAACCGGTTCCTCAAAAGGTATTGGAAAATGCTCAGATGATTGGAGTTATCTTCTTACTTGGACTGATGGTACTGATCTTCGGAAGCGATATTTTCAAGGCAATTACCGGAAGTTTATAAGATTTTTGAATTTTTTTGAAAAAATATTTGTAGGGTATAAATATTCGTCCTATATTTGCACCACTTAAAACAAAGGACATTCCTCCTTAGCTCAGTTGGTTAGAGCATCTGACTGTTAATCAGAGGGTCGCTGGTTCGAGCCCAGCAGGAGGAGCAAAAAGACTTACAGAAATGTAGGTCTTTTTTTGTTTTATCATGGTCAAGGTTGATAAAGGATCCGGGATCAGACGCAAAAGTTGTGGACTAAAGCAAAAAGCTTGGTTAATCTGAAGAGGAAAACTGTGGACCGGATTCAAAAGTTTTATACTTTTCCCCGGATGTTGTAAAAACCTTATAGGTTTAGGGAGCAAAGTATAGAATCAGCTTCGTTGATTCGCCTAAGCTTGTGGATAAGATCTTAGAATTACTTATTTAATGTTTTTCCTAAAAACCTCTCTAGCCAAAAATCCGGGACTTTAGAGGAGTACTTCAAAATAAGAAATCAAGGGAAGGTTTGTTTTTCTATACAGGTACTTACACGATCCATAAAAAGAGGTTTTACACCGGATAAAACCAAAGTTCTCTTAATATGATTGTAGGCATCTTAACCATTAAAAACCAATCGTAGTTTTACTACACTTTTAAAGTTTTTCAAAATTTATATACGTAGCATCATCCGTTTATCTATATTTGGTGATATAAACACAAATATCACAGCATTAATGAGAAAGAATATTTCCAATTCTGAAAAGATTTCAGAGAACCATATAGCAGGTATTAACCGTGTGGTTAAACTTGACATTATGGTTGAAGGGAAATCTATCAATCATTTTAAACACTTCCGTTTACAGCAAAGTGCCAGAGCACACCATTATTTTGAATTGACTCTGGCTCATGATTCTTTGGGAGAAGTACAGAACCATAATCTTGAAGAAGCCCAGCAATTTTTAGGAAAGCGAATTACAGTAACATTTAAATATAAAGATCCTGAAAACGAAAGTCCTGAAAGAACATTTGTAGGAGTCATTACAAGAATTGCATTTAGCCAGGAACAAATGAGTCTTGGTAATATTGTATTTAAAGGATACATCCCAACAATTTTAATGGATTCGGCCCCTCACACACAGAGTTTTGGAGGTAGTCAATCTGTGAACACAGCTATTATTGCGGATAGAATCATTAAGGAAGCATTAGGAACAAGCAAGTTTGATTTCAGAGTAGAAACTCAAAATAAAAGTTATATCAATTACAGCTCGCAATATTGCGAAACACATTATAATTATCTTGCCCGTTTAGCAGAAGCATACGGGGAGCAGTTTTATTATGATGGGTATGTTTTGCATTTTGGAAAACTCCCTGCACCTGAAAAGCCTATCCAGCTTGTTTATGGAAGTAATATTACAGATGTACAGGTAGAGTTAAAAGCAATTCATACAAAACCTGAATACTTTGGGTATAACAGCAGTAGCCATGCAAAAATGCTGGGTTCTGATGATGACATTAAACACTTAGGAAATTTATCAGCAAAAGCCTATGAACTGAATGATAATATTTCAAAACAAGATCACTTACTCCCACCCCTGTCAATGCGAATATGTTTCTGGATGTGGATGATTCCCAAAAGAGTGCAAGAGGAAGTAAAGCCGTAGAAGTTTTTACTGTGTCTGGAAACACAACTGTTCCTTTCCTGTTTATAGGTTGCGTGGCAGACATAGATATGAGAAATCAGGACAGCAATCAAACCTCCCACTTCACTACATTAATGATGACAGAGGTGAGCCACGAAGTAAATGCCAGAGGTTATTATACAGGAAGTTTTGAAGCCATAGCCGAGGGAACGGGTTTCATGCCAAAACCTAATTTCATCATGCCAAAAGCAGAACCACAGGTGGCAACTGTAATCTCCAATGTTGACCCTTTGAATCAGGGCAGAATACAAGTACAGTTTGATTGGCAGTTGAATGATACCACTCATTTTATCCGGATGATGAGCCCTGATGCCGGCGGCACAGATGCAGTAAGCCAGAACAGAGGCTTTGTGGCTGTTCCGGAAACCGGAGACCAGGTAATGGTTAATTTTGAATACCATAACCCAGATTTTCCTTTTGCAATGGGTGGTATGTTTCATGGTGGTGTAGGCTTGGGAGGTGGTATGAATAACCGTGTGAAATCTTTACAGACCAGAAGTGGGCACAGATTGGTATTTACAGAAGATGAAAGTATTTTACTGACCGATAAAAGTGGCAACGAATTAAGATTTGATACAAAGGGAAGCAATATCAATATTACCGCTCCTGAAACCATTACTATAAAATCTAAGAACCTGAAGTTTGATATTGAGGAAAATATTGAAACCAAAGCAGGCAAAAATATGGATACCCATGTCGGACAAAACATAAAGATTACTGCCAGACAGGAGATTAGCCAGGACAGTGGTAAGAAAACCATCATTAATGCCGGAACCAATACTGAAATATCAGCAAAAGCACACCTGGACCTTTACGGTAAAGAAAAATTCATAGGATATACCGATGGACAGACAGAGTTCGGAGCAAAAGACAGAATGCATGTATATGGAGCAAACTCATTATTAACGGCTAAAGATAAGATTGAGTATAAAGCCCCTCAAATGAATAAGCTTCCTGAAAATGGTGAGTTTGATTATACCAAAGAAAAACAAATAGTAAGCGCCCAATGGATGGATGGTGATATGAAGGAGGTTATCGATACGGCTTTCATGGGGGAAAAGATAAGTATTTTGGTATATACTCGAAATTATGATGAAGGTGAGACTATTGACGTTGATGTTGAACATGATTATAATAATGAGAAAAAGAAAGTGATTTATTCAGGAACTGTAAATAAGGAAGGGTTTGCAGAGTTAAAAGAAAAGGTTGAGATAAAAAAGAAAGAAAAAGAAGATACGAAAGAAACTAATATATAATTATTATGTCTGGAACAGTAACAATAACGGGTATAAATGGAAGTGTTAACTTCCAGCATTTGAAAGTAAATATCGCTCCATTCAAGCAGTACATATTGGTTTCTGGATTATTTTATCCTGATGACCACAACAATTATAAGCTTTCAGGCTCTTTTGATAAATATGTTCAAAGCTATGTGAAGAAAATCATCCAAAGCCAAAAGGAAAATGATTTTATTATTTATGATGTTAATATTTTAGAAGGAACTATTACTAAAACTGAATATTTTGCAAACTCATCGCCTAAGAAAAGCACACTAACATTTGATAAAGTAATCAATAGTGACTATGTGACAGCTAATAATAGCATTCGATTTGAGAACAATAATAAAAAGGTAGTTTCAAAAACGGATATTTATAAATTGATTGAAGATATAGGAGCAAATAACCCTAATACATTACAGGAAGTTCATGTATTTTCTCATGCATATTGGAATGGTCCAATTTTAGTAAATACAGATAGTGGAGGAGGAGATTGTGATATGAGAAAAGCCGACTTTACTTCAGGGATGATTAATGCTACAAATTTTAAAAATGCATTTACTAGTTCTGGCTTTATGAAAATCTGGGGATGCAGCTTTCCTGTTGCAACAAATGCTCTCTTTTCAAAGTTTAGGAATAACAAACAGTATAGTACTACTAAAACAATATCTGATTCTACTATTTTTAGTTTTGTACCTAGTACATTTTATTATCATCCTAGTGGTTCGTTACCTGTTGATTTGACTCCTCAAATCAATGGCATATTAGGAACAACCTATAAAGTAAATGACTCAATAAAGCTAACATTTTTAGAAATAAAGAAAATACTAGCATATAATTACCTTAGTGTATATGCAGGAGTAATTGCAAAAAAAACAGGTATTAAGGTTATATCTGCATTACCGGCAACTTATGCCAATATAGACCCAACATTTCATATTGCACCAAGTACAATGGCAAATGTAACATTCTATAAAAAGCATTTAGATATTAAAATTGAAGATGGAAATTACGGTCTCTATGATGAACCAACGGTTCAAAGGTTAGAAGCAATCTAATAGTTAAAAAATGAAAAAAATAATCTTATTTTTTGTCATATTATTGAACATTTTAATAAATGGACAAATAAAACATATTTATACTGGAAAAGTAGATAGTATAGTGATAAAGAATTTTTCCTATTATGATAAGGAAACTTCTACCGTCAATGATACTAACGAAAGTAACTCTATTCAACTCCTGAATAGTAAAAAATTGAAAGGAAAACAAATAGCTTTACTTAATAGACTTTTAATAGCAAAAAAAAGCTATTTGCCTGAGAGAGCTTTGTTATCACATTTTAATAAAAAAATTGAATTCTTTCTTAATGGTGATAAAATACAGGATATTACAATTTCAACATTGACTAAGAATATCACAATCTATAATAGAGAAAAATTGGTTTATAAAGCTAAAATGTCATCTTATCTGGAAAAAGGAATTTTAAATATTGAGAAATAATGTCCTGGCATATCACTGATACCACCCAGCTAAAATGTGACAAAGGAACTTCACCGGCTCCGCTCACAGTAACAAGTCAGTCTTTTATGAAGATTGAAGAAAAGCTACAGGCGACAGAAGAGGATAAACAACCTAATACTAACATAAAACCTTTTGGAATGTGTAGCGTTTTAAGATCTTCCTGTTCACCTTCACCTATTAAATGGGAGAACGTTTCTGATTTTGAAATTGAGGGTAAAAAGGAGCTGTTAGATAGTTCTACATGCCAGTGCTCCGCTGGTGGCAAAATATCAGTTGTAAAGTCAGTCCAGAGCTTTGTTGAGGAGTAAAAAAGTCTGGTTTTAGCCAAAAACCTAATGTCACTTTTGTTGAAGTCATCTTGACTTTAAATTAAATAGATGAAAAAATATATCTATGCATTTACCTTCCTGTAAAGAATAAAAGCATATCTCATTGATCCGGTCTGAAGTACCTTCAAAAAAAATTGAGCTTGTCACAATTTTATTTTCCTGAAAAATAAACGGATAGCCAATTTCATTCAATATTAGAGAGCAAAAATTTGCTTGGTACTGATATTCCTGTTATATTTGCACCACTTAAAACAAAGGAAAATTCCTCCTTAGCTCAGTTGGTTAGAGCATCTGACTGTTAATCAGAGGGTCGCTGGTTCGAGCCCAGCAGGAGGAGCAAAAGACTTACAGAAATGTAGGTCTTTTTTTGTTTATGAATAAAAACTAAACGATCAAACCATGAAAAACAAAAAATTCCCGTCCATCATCTTCATTATTATAGCCATCATATTAGGAACGGCATTATATAAACAATTCGACAGTGAGACCCTGAAATTTAAGAACACCTACCTGGCGATTCTCTATTTTACCACTTTTATATCCTGTGTCTATATTGTGATAAAAGATTACACCAACAGACCCCAAAAGTAATTTCCGGAATGGTGCCCTATTTTCAGTAATTTTACAGTTAACTATTCAAACCGACAGATGAAATTCAGATTTTTATTATTGGTTCTGCTGGCATTTAGTTTCGTTGATGCACAGGACGAAGAACTTGATGCGTCTAAAAAAGCAAACGTCAGTAACATCATCTCTTTATTTAAAAGGAACAATGTAAATGACATTTCAAATATGATCAGTTATCCCCTGCAGAGAGAATATCCTATTCCTGATATTAAAAACAAAAAGGAATTCCGGCAAAGATTCAGTGAAGTTTTTGATAAGATTCTTATCGGCCAGATTGCCCGCTCAAAAACCGCCCAATGGACGGAAGTCGGCTGGAGAGGAATCATGCTGGATAACGGATTGGTATGGATAGACAGCTACTCAGGAAAAATACTGGCTGTAAATTACAAAAGTCCTTTTGAAAAAAACTTAAGGGAAAAACTCATTCAAAAGGAGAAAGAGAATGTACACATTTCGTTGAAAAAGTTTGAAATCCCGGTATACAAAATGAAGACGAAACAATACCTCATCAGGATTGACGAAATTTCTGACGGTAAATACAGATATGCTTCCTGGAAAGCCGGCAGTAAAGAAAATACCCCGCCGGATATTATCCTGAATAACGGCGAACTGGATTTCCTGGGAAGCGGCGGAAATAACGTAATTACTTTTACCAGCGGAAATTACACCTATAAAGTTTACAGAAATATCATCACTGAAGAAAACGGAGCAGAAGCGACCCTTGAAGTAGAAAAAGACGGCCAGATTATTTTAAGCCAGAACGGAACATTAATAACCGGATAAAAAAGTACAAATCATTTATTCCATGTAATGAAACAGAAGCAGAAACTGTCTTAACAGAAGTAAAACGATCCACAGTAAATGAAACTACCCTTCCTGTTCACCCTATTTTTATCCCTTTCTTTTCTGGGATATTCCCAGAAAACAGATCCTTCGAAACCAATCGATCATTACATAAAAGAGGTAATGAAAGCCAGTGATATACCCGGGCTCGCCATTGGAATCATCAAAAACAATCAGGTTATTTACCAGAAGTATTACGGCACAGAAACATTGGAAAGCCCTAAGAAAGTCAACCCAAACTCCATGTTCAGGGTTTACTCTACAACCAAGCTGATGGCTAATGTTGGTATTTTTCAGCTTATTGAACAGGGAAAAATCGCTTTGGAAGATCCTGTTTCAAAGTATTTCGACAATCTGCCGGAAGCCTGGAAAGAAGTGAAAATAAAACATCTTCTCACCCATTCTTCAGGAATTCCCGATATTGTCTACTTCAACGACATTCCTGTTGATGCATCCAATATGGAATCGCTGGCACGGCTGTTCAATGAAAAAATGGATTTTAAAACAGGCAATGAATACAGATACAATCAGACCAACTACCTTTTACTTACCATGATTATTGAAAAGGTAACAGGACAGCATTTTGAAGACTTTATTATCAACAACCAGTTTCCGGATTCCCGTAAAGAAGTGGTATTCTCTTCCAATTCTCTGGAAAACATCCCCAACCGGATTATAAAATATGATTACAATGCACAAACAGACCGATATGAAAAATCAAAACACGTAAGCGGTGTAAGATCTCATTCCGGAAATGGCCTGGCCATCACCCTGCCTGCTTTTTTAAAATGGAGCACTGAGTTCAATAAAAACAAATTCCTGAAGGAACAGACCAGGAAAATGATGTGGCAGCCTTTTGTTTACGACAATAGTAATTACCCTTTTGCCTACGGCTGGGAAATCAACAAAATAAATGGTTTTTCATCTTACGGATTTTCAGGAGGCAATGTAAGTGTTTACAGAATTTATCCGGACAGCGACCTGTCTGTCATCATCATGTACAACGGATATAAGGGATTCCCGGTTCAGTATCATATGGTGAATCATATTGCCCAGATGATAGACAACAGATTGAAAGATCCCTATTCACTGGCCGAAGAATCTGTCATTTCCGGATTCATGAAAAAAGGGAATCCCGATGCAGAAAAACAATATTACAGCATTAAGGCAAAAAATCCGGCCTGGGATTTCGAAAATACGATCAACACTATTGGCTATGTTCTTCTGGGGCTTTCAAGAGCTGAGGAAGCAGTCAGAGTTTTTGAAATTAACGTTAAAGAGCATCCAAAGTCAGGAATGGTCTTTGACAGCTTGGGAGAAGGCTACCTTGCCGTTAAAGACTATAACCGTGCTTTGGAAAACTATAAAAAATCACTGGAACTGGATCCTCAAAACGGCAATGCCGAAAACAAGATCAAGGAGATCAGACAGGCGATGGAAGCAGCAGGTAAAAAATAAATACTCTGCAAACCTTTTCATAAAAAAGACTTACCCATCTGCGTAAGTCTTTTTTTTAGTCATTCAAATTCAGCCGCTCCAAAAAAACTTTTATTTCCTGGCGATCTGTGAGGTGATGGTAGAATCGGTTATCTTATCATCATTCGCCAGCAATAAGGCCTTTGAAATAATCACAGACAGCCCGTTATCTCCTTCAAATGGTAAAAACAGCGTACTGCCGGTATCTTTTTTACTTCTGTCCGGAACAATACACAGATATTGGTCATTGGGCTCCATCAGGATATTGGTACTTCCGATATGAATTTTATAGGTCCTGATCTTCCCTTTTACCACCACAAACTTATCTTCAATATGAGTAACAGATGCTATTTTCAGGCGGGGGATAAGATTCCGGAGAATTTCTTTCCTGTTTTTGGCAATTTCCGACAGGTTACCGAATGAATAAGACTGCCAGTAATCCCTGTAAGCAGGCAGACCTCCCGAATCGCTCCAGGCAGGATCATTCCCTACACTTGCCACTCCCACAAAAAGATCCACATCTCTCATTGCCTCTGAAAAAGCGATGGCGGGAACATCTATGAGATTCATCACTTCACGGGTTTCCGTATTGATGAATCTGATCTGATCCGTCGTTACATAATTCCAGATTCCCGTTGCATTGAATTCATCATGGGCATTTAAGGCATTCACCCAGTATTCAACGGAAATATGATATTCAGGCATCATTAATTCCGCCGTATCGCTATCTCCGCCATCCCAGGCTCCGATAAGCCTTGCTTTCCAGTTTCTTCCTTTAGCCAGCGTAACATACTGATGCTGTTTGAGAATATGGGAAGCCATCCTGTTGCTGTATGTTCTGGTATTGATTTCCGCATCCGTCAGAAGATAAATTTCCCGGTAGGCCTGTTTAAACGGCTGCTGGATCTCTCCCTCCATTAAGAACTGCCGCCAGGCTTTCACCTCAGCAGTACCACTCGTTACGGGATGCCATAAAGAAACAGTGTCATACTGCTCAATATCAATCATATTATAATCAATATCAATCCATTCTCCTTTCAGATAAACAGCCAGCCGTTCTTCTTTTTCTTTGGAAAATTTAAAGATCACTTTTCCGATCACAAACGAAAGAAGCCCGTGGTTAAGATATTTCTCTTTAAAATACTCCAGACTCAGGACCCTGCTGCTTCTCATCATCCTGTCGAATCTTTCCTTCTGTGACGAAGTTGTCTGGTCAATCTGCTTCTGCGTGTCTCTGATCTTTTTCAGTTTTGCAGCCGCATTATCTTTTACAGCCTGCGGCACGGATTTCTGCTCAGATCCGTCGGGCTTAAACCATCTTAAAACAGATTTTCCGATTCCTGTCAGCTCAAGAACACAGGTATAGCCTTCAGTTTCATAAGTTATTTTATAATCTTTCAGTTTAAAATCATCCACGGCCAGATCTTCAATTTCTGATGAAGAAATCTTTAGTTTTTCAGCGGCTTCTCTGATGTATTTTTCAATAAGGTTTAATGTATTGTTCTGCTTAATTTTTAGTTTTAACCTTGAAAGCTGCGCTATTCCATCCAGACCTTTTGATGCATACAAGGTATACAGGCAGGCATTTCCTATACCCGCTGCCGCCGGCCCTTTTTCAGGAATTTTTTTAAAGCACCGCTCTGCCAGCTTACCTATTACCTGTATGGTAGCATTATCATGAAACCATGATGACATCCAGACAAAGCCTTTCACCGCATCAGCATTCAGTGCGCTCAGAAATTCACTGGTGCGGTAGGTATAAACCCGGTTATTATAACGGTGTTCATGCTGGGTAACCGATTCTTTAAGATCGATGATAAACCGGAACCAGTCATGAATTACTTTTTTAAATTTGTCGGATCCCAGGCGGTCAATAATTTCTTTCGCTTCATTCAGGAATTTTTGGGAAGGTTTTCCCCCTGAAGCTTTTTGAGCTAATGCCATAAGCTCAAACCAGCATGATCTTTCTTTCTCCTTCTGACCGTTGATTAAGTCGTTGGCAAAATCCCTGAACGCATCTTCACCTAAAAAATAAACCGGCCTGGCAGCATCACTTCCATTACCTGTATGATGAAGGTAAGATTTGATTTTTTCTTCCAGTTTTATATGATCTTTGTAGTAGTAAACATTCGGTTTTTTATCAAAACTTAAAATTTCGTTGAGAATTTTTTTAATGGATTCAGGGGCTTCATCAGGAAAATTGAATTCCACCTGTTTAAACCATCCTGCAAGCGGCCAGGCAATAGCGCCGTGGTTATAATAATCCGATTCAGCCGTATGAGTACAGAATGCCTGATAAATGTTCAGCAGTTTTTCTTCCGGCAGTTTCATCCTGGATTTAAAGAAGGTCTGAATATACGAATAAGCCATCTGGATTTCTTTATATACAGGATCCGTAGAAGTATTCCTGTAAGATTTCTTTTTCTCAGCGGCCGAGGTCAGAAAGACTATAAAATCTGCTTTCTTATGGTCATCCCATTTTTTAACCACCTCATTGTAAATCTGTATCTCCGAAAAAGTGATGTTATAAAAATAATTGGAAACCTTTTCATACTGCCTTATTGATTGCTGTAAGGTTTCCCTGAACTCTTTATCTTCTTTTTTTTCTAATCCTACAACGGATTTTATCTGATCAAATATTCCCATATTCTTAAGATTAGCCCCCTACAAGCGGGGTAAGTTTTATAAAAGAAATTTTTGATGTACTTTTCAAAACGATCTTCCGGTTCAGATCATCTACCTGCTCATTATCCACAAGTATGAAGAAACCGTTCTTCTGAAAGGCATCCAGTGCTATATAAGCCTGTTTCTCCGCATCTATCAGCTGTCTTTTTTTCAGTTTATATCCATTCAGGGTCTTTTCTGCGTCCAGAGGCTCAACAAGTCCGTTGAAATATTCAGGCAGACGGCTGTTATAGTTTTCCACTTCTATGGAAACTCTTTTACAAATGAGCTCTTCCACGGAAATCGCTTCATTTTCAACCTGAATTTCGACCTGGTTGGTAACGGTTCCGTTCAGCAGCTCATCAGAAATAATAATATTCATCATGGATCGGGTGTTTGTTTAGATTTAATTATACGGCTTTTATATTGACTAAAATACCATTTTTCCGGTAATCTTCAATATTAAGCATACAATGAAATGGCATTTTAATCCGGAATTGTGGAAAACATGTGGAAAACGTATTAGTATGCTGTTAGAAGCCCATTAATAAACTGTTTAAAAGCCTGTAAAAATTATGAATAACATGTAGAAAAGCTGTGAGTTTCATGTGGAACACCTGTAAAAAAAGTCTCAAAACCTATGGATAACATGTGAATTGATGCAAAACCAGGCAGAAAACAATCCACAGAAACAACTTCATGACCAGGTAACCAACATTCCTTTTATTTTTTCAGAAAACTTAATTTCAGGACTTTACAGACTTATCCACAGCACCGTTGGAAAACCGGAAAAAGCTCCCGCAAGAGAAGCACTTATAAACATTCCTTCAGAACCTCTTACCCCACACAATCTTATACACTTATTTTCGTTACATTTGTAGTTTTGTGATTAATCGCATAAAACGCTAAAAATTATGATCTTTTTACAAGAAACTGCACGCTTTTTGTTTATGCTAATTGCCTGAAGAACCAAATGATGTTAAACAACAACTTTAAATATTACAATCTCTTTTTTGTATTTTTTATATCCTGTCTGGCGTATGCCCAAAACACAGCTAACGGCAGAATTGTAGACGCCAAAACCAATAAGGAGATTACGGGCGTGGATATCTTTATCAACGACAATACTGAACCCGCTCTGAAAACTTCACTGGGAAGTTTTACCGTACAGTCCGACAGTCTTATTCGCCAGTTGAAATTTTCGAAAAAGAATTACGTTACCGAAACCGTTGCCATCACTCCTGAGAATGTGGAAAATATTTTCGTAAAGCTTGCTCAGGAAAAAGAAAATACCATCGCCGAGATTGTAATTCACAATGAGAAACCGAAATACAAGAACAAGAAGGAAAATCCCGCATATGCCATTATGCAGGAAGTATGGAAGAGAAAAAGAAATAACGGTTTAGAGAAATTCGATACCTACACTTACAAAGAGTACGAAAAGATTCAGTTTGATGCCAATAATCTGGACAGTGCCTTTATGAACAAAAAGATCTTCAATAAGCTGGATTTTATCTTCGATTATGCAGATTCCACAGCCAGCGGAAAGATCGGGCTTCCTATCTTCCTGAATGAATCCGTTTATGAAAATTATGGAGAGAACAAACCGGGAAAAAAGACCAAAAGATTGCTGGTAGCCCAGAAAACATCAGGATTCCAGGATAATCAGGTGATCACCATCACAGCCAAGAATCTTTACAGGGATATTAATATTTACGACAATACGCTGAATTATTTTGATATCGGGTTTCCAAGCCCTGTCGGATCCAACGGTTTCAGCACCTATGACTACAATCTGACGGACACCATCTCTATTCACGGAGAAAACGCTTACAAGATACGGTACCAGCCTAAAAGAAAAGAAGTTTTAGCCTTCCAGGGTTATCTTTATATAGATACGGACAGCTATGCCGTTTTAGGAGCGACTTTAAAATCAACTCAGAAGATCAACGTTAACTTTATCAACAGCATCTCCACCGAACTGGAATACGATAATCCTGATGAAAACACATTTCTTCCGAAGAAATTCATCACCGAAATAGAACTGACCCCTTTCGCCAAAAAGAGAACTTCCAAAAGCATTATCGCCAAGCGGACCGTAGATTATTCCCAATACGATTTCAACAAACCTCTTGACGATAAGGTTTTCGCCCGCAAACAGGAAGAATACGACGATAAGTTTGTGGATAAAGATGATGCCTATTGGGTAAAAGCAAGGCCCGATACTTTGTCGAAATCTGAGCGCGGCGTGTATGAGATGCTTGACAGACTTCAGCAGACCCCAAAATTCACCCGTATCGTTAAAATATACGAAACTCTCGCTTCCGGATACTATAATGCTTTTAAAGGGATTGATATCGGCCCTATTTTCTCCATTTACGGGAAAAACGAAGTGGAAGGCGACAGGATAAGACTTGGCGCAAGAACTTATTTCGGACAGAACGACCCGTGGAGACTTCAGTTTTATACGGCTTACGGATTCAAAGATCAACAGGTGAAATATGGAGCGGAAGCACGCTATATGTTCAACCGGGTCAACAGATTCATGATCGGGGCAGGAACCAAAAGAGACATTGAGCAGCTTGGAGTACAGCTCACTACCGACGACGGAATCATGGCAAGAACCTTCGCATCTTCCACCTTATTTGCAAGAGGAGAAAATGCCTCATTAAGCTCCATCAACAAAACCAATGTTTTTGCTTCTATTGAGCCGTGGAAAAATTTTCAGGTAAGAATAGACGGAACTTTGCAGAGCATCAAATCTGCCAATCCGGAAAAATTCAGCCTGATGTATTATCAGGATGGCAATCTTCGGAAAACAGTGAACGATTCCCATGTTACATTAAGCCTTATCGCAAGACCGGGAGCCAAATTCTCACAGACCGGAGTTGACCGTTACGAGCACGGAACTCTTGCTCCGACCATTATATTAAGATACACCAGAGGAATTGAAGGACTATTCAATGCCGATTACAATTATAACAGGCTTCAGTTCATGTTTTACAAGCCTGTACTGCTTGGAAGCTGGGGGAAAACCCTGGTGAATTTTGAAGCCGGGAAAACGTTCAATACCGTTCCTCTGGCGCTTCAGAATGTCATTCCGGGAAACCAGTCCTACAGCCTTGCGCAGAATACCTTTGCCCAGCTTAATTATTATGAATTTGTAGCAGATACTTACACCACCCTGCATCTGGAGCATCATTTCAACGGGAAGATACTTTCATTCATTCCCCTGATCAAAAAGCTTAAACTCAGAGAAATTGCTTTTATCAGAGGAGCGTACGGAACTTTAAGCGATGCTTCAAAGGCGGTTAATGTTGATGGATTCAAATATTCCGCACCAAGTGATCAGATCTATTTTGAGTACGGTTTCGGAATCGAAAACATCGGATTCGGAAATATCAGAATTTTCAGAGTGGATTTCAACTGGAGAGGAAATTATCTCGACCGTCCCGGCATTTCAACATTTGGAATAAAAGCAGGATTCCAGGTAGGATTCTAAAACAGAACTTAAAATAAAAAAACCGCAGCTTCATGAAAGTTGCGGTTTTTTTCTATCTCTAAAAATAAATTCATTAAAAAATAAACAAACTGAAGCTGCAGTTTGTTTTTATCCTGTTCCGAAAAACAAAACCCTAACAAAGATAAAACAATACTAAAAATACAAATTATATTAAAATTATATCAACAAATTAATTTATTGACAAATATTTTTAATTAAAACAGAAATATTAATAAAAATTAATAACTTAGTGGTAATATATAAAAATACTAACTATGAAGAAATTACTCTACTCTTTACTGTTTACAGCTACACTTACCAGCGCCCAGGTTACAAGTTTCCCCTGGACAGAGACATTTGAAGATGCTTCACCAACCTCCTCACAATGGGTTTGTGAATATATTGCAGGAACCAACAGCTCCGTACCAAGCGGTCTGTTCTGGAGTATAAAAAGTACGACCAGCGTAGGATATTACAGCTCAACAGGAGCATATGAAGGTTCTAAAATGGCCGTATTTGATACAAGATCACACACCAGGGATGCCGTTGCAAGATTTGTCGGCCCTGTGATGAATCTATCCGGCGTTTCCAATCCCACCCTGGATTTCTATTACAGAAATATGGATTGGGGCGGGGACCAGAATATTTTAAACATCTATTACAGAACTTCATCTTCTGATGCATGGACTCTTATTACTTCATTCAACACGAACGTAGCGACCTGGACCAATTCCGGCGCGATCAGTCTTCCGAACCCTTCAGCCACCTACCAGATTGCCCTGGAAGGAGTTGCTCATTATGGTTATGGATTAGATGTTGACAACCTGAAAGTAACCGCGTCAACTTTGGGTGTTTCCGATGTAAACTATGAAGCTTCAAGGCTGAAAATATCTCCGAATCCGGTAAGCAGTGTTTTGAATATCAGCTCGAAAGACAAGATTACAGAGATTACCATTCATGACGCTTCCGGCAAGATCATTAGAACCGAAAACGTAACTGACAATCAGGTTTCTGTTGACTATTTAAAATCCGGTGTATATTTTATTACCACCAAAAATGCGAACGGAACCCGCAGCACGTCGAAATTTATCAAAAAATAAATGACAACTAAAAAAACGATCATTTTAACCAGGGCGGAAATTTCCGCTCTGGTTTTTTATTCTGACAGGCGGCTACCTTAAAACCAATAACAACATCGATTTTTTCAGAAACAAAGATCTCTATTTCTTTTATATTCAAAAAAAACCTCAGCAATGCCGAGGTCATTTTTCAATTATTTTATTTTATACTAACATGCGCATGGGTCCGGATCCATTACCATATTCATACAACGTAATCTCTGCTGAGGCGTCCATGAACACCATTCGGCACAGGTTGTTGCAGGAGTCGGGCAGATCATAGCTCCTCCTTCAATGGTTCTCAGCTGTTTTTTTGACAGTTTTTTCAGATTTTTCATAGTAATTTGTTTTTAAATTGGTTAATCTATACGTTAGCAATTGCACGGCATATCAAGAACTGCGTTCAGGCAGAAATCCTTTTGCCATTCGGTCCATCCACACCATTCCCAGCACCATTCAGCGATTGGAGGACATTTTTGTGCTCCGCCGTTAATTTGCCGTAAGTTTTTCTTTGTTAATTTTCTCAGATTTTTCATAGTATTTTGTTTTAGTCTGGCTGCCTACTCTGTATGCTTTTCGGCTTCCGCAATTGATTTGTTATTTGATAGTTAACAAATATAAAAATATTTCACCAATAATGGATTATTAATGAAAAAAATTATCTTTTAACGTAAAGACACAAAAAAACCTCAGCAACTGCCGAGGTTTTTATTTTTATAAAACGCGTAAAATTATGCGTTCGGTTCTACAGATACGAAAGATCTGTTGTTTGCTTTCTTTCTGAAAACTACTTTACCGTCTACTAATGCGAACAGAGTGTGATCTTTACCGATTCCCACGTTATCACCCGGGTGGTGCTGAGTACCTCTCTGTCTAACAATAATATTTCCGGCAATAGCTTCTTGTCCTCCGAAAATCTTCACACCTAATCTTTTAGAGTGAGACTCTCTACCGTTCTTGGAACTACCGACTCCTTTCTTGTGTGCCATTTTATTACTGGATTATTTATTAAGTGCTTTAAATTGATCGATATTCTTAATGATAGCAGCATCTACTTCCTCATGAGTAAGAATATTCTTTTCTAATTCAACTTTAACTGCCTTACCTAAAGTAATTAAAGTTTCTCTGTTCTCTTTAGACTGAGACAAGTTGTTTTTCTTTAAGTGATAGTTCAATTCGTGATCTTCACCAAAGTTAACAGTTGCATGGTCTGAAAGAACTTCTGTTTTCACAGTTTCTTTTTTAGCTGCTTTTTTTGCACCTCCCTCAAAACCTGTAATACCTGTGATTACAATTTGAGTTAAAGATTGTCTGTGACCGTTTTTCACTTTGTAACCTTTTCTTCTTTTCTTTTTGAAAACGATTACTTTATCAGCTTTAACGTGATCAAGGATCTCTGCTTCCACAGTGATTCCGCTTACAGCTGGGGCGCCTACAGTGATTGCACCGTTTACAGTAAGAAGTACTTTATCGAAAGAAACCTTTCCTCCTTTGTCTCCTTTTAAACGGTTTACAAACAACTTCTGGTCTTGCTCAACTTTGTATTGAAGCCCTGCTATTTCTACAATTGCAAACATTGTTTATAAATTTTTAGTTATTTCGAGGTGCAAATATAAGAATAAAAATCTAAATAACTTACAATCAACACCCTATTTTTTTACAGCTTATACATTTCACTATGCTTTGAATAATTTTTGAAACTAAAGTACTCACAGTTAATGGATAATTTCATACCTTCGTTATCACCAAAAAATATTTTATATGAAATTTAACTTTAATTCCTGCTTATTTGCCGGAGCCCTTGCCGCATTCTCTCTCACAGGATGCCGTGATGACAAAATGGACGAAAGTGTTCTTCCTGAAACCCAGACTGAAAGCTCAAAGATTGAGCAACCGGGAGAACGGGAAAAAGCCTGCTACTATGTAGACCAGTACTGGTCTTCCTCCTCCGTTCTGAAAACTGCCCTTCAGAACTCTGCCGACACTAATTTTATGAATGCCCAGATGACCAGAATTGCAGGTCTTTGGGGAAGAAGCAACCCAACCCTCCGTTTTGTGGACGATCCTTCCAATTTTAATTCTACGTACAACGCCATTTCTTATTCCACAGGAAAGATCTATTACGGATACGCGATCTATTATGATGCAAAAAACAAAGGCGGCGATATGGTGAATGCCATGATCCTGGCTCATGAATACGGCCATCAGCTGCAATATATTTTCGGGCTCCCTTCCGTAAGCGAATCTACCGCAAGACCTAATGAACTGGAAGCAGACGGCTTTGCCGGATACTACTTACGAAGACCCAACGGCTATAATAAAACGAACTTCTCCGAAATTGCCGCAGCTTATGAATTTGCACAGAGTATAGGTGATTATCAGACTTCAAGCCCGGGACATCATGGAACGCCGGCACAGAGAAGGTCTGCCGTACGTCTGGGCTTCCTTCTGGGACAGTATGATCTTAACGCATCCAACTTTGATTATAATTTCTTCTATTATTATCAGGGTGTACTGAACGGAACCTATAAAATGGGTAAAAACACTCAAAATCCTGAAATTGACGCTTATATGAGCCAGTATATGGATGAATTGAGAAAAATCCAGTCCGGAGAAATTTCTGCTGAAGAATTTAAACACCTTAAGTAAACATTCATTTTTAGTATATTTAATAAGGCGGCAGAGCATTGATTGTTCTGCCTCTTTTGTTGATTTGATAAATATCCAAAGTTTATTTACTTTTGAACCATATCCTGTAATACATGAACAGAGACCTTTACATTGATTTTGCCAAAGGAATGGCAACCCTTTCCATTATATTTATCCATACGGCTTTCTGGTCGGGACAGTTTTATATTCCCGCAGAAGTCCGGGTGTTTTCCCTGGTGTTTGATGTGGCTCTTTTTTATGCCCTCAGCGGAATCACATCAGGCTCAAACATAGAGAAGACATTTTACAGGCTTTTAAAGCTGCAGATTACTTACATGATCTTCGTGACTTTCCTGTTCTTCCTTGACTATTTTTTCAAAGTCTTCGGGCTTTCTTTCTTTTCTCCGGAATGGCTGCAGAAATTCTATTCAACCTTTGGGTCCAAATATTCCACAACAGCCGTTTCAATGTATCCTCAGTGGCAGAATCTCGGAAACTGGTACCTTCATCAGTATACCAATGCAGATACTTTTCCTGTGGTAATGGGGAGTTTCTGGTACCTGAAAGTATATTTTATTCTCGCAGTATTCGGGGTTTTGATCCTGCGTTTCTTTCCGAAACATATCAACTGGTTTATCGCGCTGTGCATTGGCCTTACGCTGTTTTTTAATATTCTCCCTGAATATTATCCGGGGGGACAGGTGGGCTATGTAGCCTTCTACCTTGCTGTTTTCCTGGCCGCTCACCAGATGCGGGGCAAAAAAATCCCGTCAAAAATGATCCCTGTACTATACAGTCTTGTTGCTGCCGCTTTAATCTGGATGTTCTGGTATTATGGAAACGAAATCTTCTATAAAATCAACAAAAATAAATTTCCGCCTAAAATTCCTTATATCATCTGGTCTTTATTTTCTCTCACCACATTATTTGTCTTATACAACAGATTAAAGATCACCAAAGAAAGCTTTGTAACCCACATCGGAAAGAATGCCATATTTTTCTATTTCGCCCAGGGAATCAGCTCATCTTTAGTGTATTTCATTGTTGTTGCATTGCAGGAAAATATGCCGTGGTGGCTGATGATGATTATAATCTATGTTCTCAATGTTATTCTGGCTTTCGGTATTGCAACAGGTTTAAAAAAAGTGGATACCTTAGGATGGAAAATTCTGGAATCTTTAAGAAACAAAACAGCTGCCTGATCAGCCATGCTGAATTCTTTAAAGTAAGACGGTGCTGATCGTCAATAATTCCGGATATCATTTAAATAAAAACCAACAGAAAGTAAATTCTGCGGAATGAGAAGCATTGAATATGTCTAATTTGTTTTAAATTTACAAAAAATTTAGTGCATGTTTAAGTTGAAACTTCCCACCGATCCGAGGTGGGCAAATATTGCAGAGGGAAACATTGAAGAAATTTTAACAGACCATGCGTGGTGCGAGCAGAAAGCAGCAACCAATGCCATCGGCCTGATCACCATGCTTCCTGAATATCCGGAAATCGTTACAGAACTTCTTGCAATTGCGCAGGAAGAACTGGATCATTTCAACCAGGTACATGAAATTATTAAAAAAAGAGGATACCGTTTCGGAAGAGCCAGGAAAGATGACTATGTGAATGAACTGGCTAAATTCATCATCCAGGGAAGCCGGGAAGACCTCATCGTAGACAAGATGCTTTTCGCTGCCATGATTGAAGCCAGAAGCTGTGAAAGATTCAAAGTGCTTACAGAAAATATTAAAGATGAAGAACTTAAAGAATTTTACAGGGAACTGATGATCTCTGAGGCCAATCATTACACTACTTTTATCGGTTTTGCAAGACAGCTTGGTGATCCTGAAAAAGTAAACAGACGATGGGATGCATGGCTGGAGTATGAAGCCCGTATCATTAAATCTTACGGAAACAAAGAAACAATACACGGTTAAAAAAAAGATCCATTTGAAAAAGCTGAGCTTCGAAAATATTGCCAATTTTTTTCTGAAAAATTTCTTTCAGGGACTGGTTATTATCGGCCCCATAGGTCTTACGATTTTCGTCATCTGGTATATTGTAAGTGCCATTGACAATATTATTCCTTCTGTTGCCAAAGAAATTCCGGGGCTGGTATTTGTTTCAACAATCCTGTTCACTGCCATTCTCGGATATTTAGGAAACAAGTTTGTGATAGGAAAGTTCTTTTTCGATACAATGGACAGTCTTCTGGAAAAAACTCCGGGAGTAAAACATATCTACACCCCTACAAAAGACGTTATGTCTTCATTTGTGGGAGATAAAAAAAAATTCAACGATCCTGTCTGGGTAAAGACCAATGAGAATCCGGAGATCTGGAGAATCGGCTTTTTAACTCAAAAAGAGATGTCGGACGTTGACAAACACAATTACGTTGCGGTATACCTGCCTCATTCCTATGCTATTTCAGGATGGGTAATTGTTACGGAAGAAAAAAACATCAAACCTGTGGTCGGGATGACTGCTGCTTCAGCCATGAAGTTTGCAGTAAGCGGCGGTGTTGCCGGATTCCACTCCGATGATAATATATTTAAAGCTCCTGAGTAACATCTTTACTCCTTTAAATATACTTTGATGAATTTGAAATTATTTTCAAACAATTTCCTTTAACAATCTAATAAATAACATAACGCATGAATTTACCGTACGCGGAGCCTTTCCGCATCAAAATGGTGGAAGAAATCCGCCAGTCTACAAGAGAAGAAAGAGAACAATGGCTTAAAGAAGCTAATTATAACTTATTCAATCTGAAATCTTCACAGGTTTTCATCGACCTTCTTACCGATTCAGGAACAGGAGCTATGTCTGACAGACAATGGGGAGCCCTGATGACCGGAGACGAAAGCTATGCCGGATCCCGTTCTTTTGAACAGCTTCAGAATTCCGTTGAAAAAATCACCGGTTTCAAATATTTATTACCAACCCACCAGGGAAGAGCTGCCGAAAATGTTCTTTTCTCCGTGCTGGTGAAAGAAGGGGATGTGGTACCTGGAAATTCTCATTTCGACACCACAAAAGGTCATATTGAATTCAGAAAAGCCCACGCCATCGACTGTACCATTGATGAGGCTTTCGACATCAATGATCTTCATCCTTTTAAAGGAAATATCAACCTTGAAAAACTGGAAGAGGTTTATAAAAGCCACCCAAAAGAAAACATCCCTTTCTGCCTGATCACCATTACCTGCAACTCTTCAGGGGGGCAGCCTGTATCTTTAGAGAATATGAAGGCTGTAAGAGAATTGTCAGACCGTTACGGAATCCCTGTTTTCTTTGATTCGGCAAGGTTTGCGGAAAACGCATACTTCATCAAAAAAAGAGAAAAGGGCCAGGAAAACCGGAGTATCAAAGAAATCTGCAAAGAAATTTTTTCATACGGAGACGGAATGACTATGAGTTCTAAAAAAGACGGCCTGGTGAATATCGGAGGGTTTATAGCATTAAACAGTGAAGAAATCTTCAGAAAAGCATCCAATTTCACAATTATCTACGAAGGATTCATTACCTACGGAGGAATGGCCGGAAGAGATATGGCCGCATTAGCAGTAGGCCTTGATGAAGCTACTGAATTCGCCTATCTTGAAAGCAGAATTTCTCAGGTAGAATATCTGGGAAATAAGCTGATAGAATACGGAATTCCGGTTCAGAAACCTATTGGAGGACATGCCGTATTCATTGATTCTCTCAATTTCCTTCCTGGTGTTTCCCGTGAGGAATATCCTGCCCAGACCTTAGGACTTGAGATTTACAAGGAAGCCGGGATCAGAACAGTTGAAATCGGAACATTACTGGCAGACAGAGACCCTGAGACGAGAGAAAACCGGTATCCGAAACTGGAACTGGTACGCCTTGCCATACCAAGAAGGACATACACCAACAATCATATGGATTATATTGCCGCAGCCATTAAAAATGTATATGAAAGGCGGAATGAGATCTCGAAAGGGTACAAAATTACCTGGGAACCAGATCTGTTGAGACATTTTACAGTACAGCTTGAGGAAGCATAAAAACATAACCGGGATCTTTTCCCGGTTTTTTTATTCAAAAGAAGTCCGAAAACCCTCCTGTTTCTGATGACAAATATCCGTTACCCAATTTCTGGATTTGTTGAAAAATCCCTTCAAAAAAACATAATAATCTTATGCTTTTCATCTTATTAACCTATGATTTTAAACCGAATTCATTTATTTTTTTGAAATCATGAATGTTTTTAATTTACATTTGCACATACTTAAAAAAACGGTTTACCCACAAAGTAGACCTAAACACTAACTTGAAAAACTCCATTATTCCGAAATGAACAAAATTGCTGTCGTGGGCGCTGGTATATCCGGCTTAAGCATAGCGGGTTACTTAGAAAAACACAATCTGGATTACCATATTTACGAGCGGAGAGAGAAGGACGATTTAACAGGGCATGGCTTCCTGCTTCCTCAGGAAGGAATCGAGTACCTGTCTCAGATTACAGACCGTTCTCAACTCTTTGAACATGGTAACTTTTTAAAGAAATACATCCGGTATTCCCATAAGGGCAGGATACTCGCAGAAAAAGACCTGGACAATGTTTTCGTTATATCAAGAAGTTCGCTCATCCGGATTCTGGCTCAAAATATTCCCGCAGAGAAAATCACTTACGGAGAAACGCTTGTCCACTGCCCCGATCAGCAGGGAAAATTAAAAAGAACTGACGGCTCCTATATCGATTCTGACATGATCATTGTTTCCGACGGATCTAAAAGCAGAATCAGGAGAGAGATCTTCAAAGATGAGAATATGAGGATGGTAAGAGAAAATGAGGTCGTCAATATCATCAGATGTAAAGAAATAGCCTCCCGTTTAGACAGTAATTTCATGAAGTTTCATCATGAAGACGGCGGGCTTACTTTCGGGATTCTTAAGCTTTCTTCAGATACCGTTTTATGGTATTCCCAGTTTGACAATGAAAAATATACGATCTGCGAGCAATGTTCGGTAGAAAGCCTTAAAAGATACATGTTTGAGGTCTTTGATGACTGGGACCCGCTGGTTGCAGATATTGTGAAAGGCTCAAGCTACGAAAACGTTCACCTGTGGAGGGTTTATGAACTGGAAAATCTTAATCCGTTTTATAAAGATCATTTTGTTTTTATAGGGGATGCCGCACACCCTCTCATTCCATTTACCAGCCAGGGGGTTACTTCTGCGCTAAAAGATTCTTGTGTACTCACCCAATACCTGCTTGAAGAACAAGATATGACAGAGGCTTTCAGAAAGTTTGAAGCGGAAAGGAAACCGGAAATAGAAACCCACATCCGGAACGGAAGGATTCTTCTCGACCAGTTTCTGCTTCCTCTTCATCTGCAGACCGAAAATATTTTACCCATCTCATATAAATAATAAAAAAATGTTTACCAATAACGACATCAATTTTGAAGCCTTAAAGAGGAAAGCCTATAATGGAAGATGGGCAGCCATAGAAGACGGAATTATCCCCCTTACTGCGGCAGATCCGGATTTCAGAACAGCCCCGGCCATTGAGGAAGGAATTATAGAATATTTAAAGGATGGCTATCTGAGCTATGGTCCTTTTTCAGGCCTTCCTGAATTTAAGAAAAGTGTTGCAGAGCATTTTAACACAGAAAAACACGGAAGTTTTACCCCCGAAAATGTACTGGCCGTTAACAGTGCTGCCCAGGGAATGTTCCTGGTTGCGTCATATGTATTGTCTCCGGGAGATGAAGCCATCATCCTGGACCCTGTCGACTTCCTGTTTAAAAGATCTGTGGAAGCCGCAGGAGGAACAGTGAGATTATGCCCTGTGGATCATATTACCGGAGATATAGATTTTGAAAAGCTGGTTTCATTAATTCATCCGAAGACCAGGCTGATCAGCATCTGTAATCCGCACAACCCACTTGGAAAAGTTTATTCCAAAGAAATACTGAAAAAAGTATCTGACATTGCATCTGCCCATGATCTGTGGGTAATGAGTGACGAAATATGGAGCGATATTATCTATGACCGCAAAGATTTCCATACCTATTCTTCTGTTTCGGAAGAAGCAAAGAAAAAAAGTTTTACGGTTTACGGATTTTCGAAATCATTCGGAATTGCCGGACTGAGAATCGGGGCCGTGCTTTGTAATGATGTTGATATTCTTGAAGATTTTACGGAAAAATCGAACTTTAATTCAACCATAGAGGGAGTTTCCACGCTGTCGCAGATTGCCGCAAGTGTAGCCATAGAAAAAGCCAAGCCCTGGTATAGAGAATTCCTGATGCATCTGCAGGAAAACCGAAATCTGGCTTTCAACAAATTAACCCATTCCGGAATTTTAACCCCTAATCTTCCTGAGGCCACTTTTGTATTGTTCCCGAAGATCGAAAACGGGATGTCCAGTGAAGAGTTTACCCGGCATGTCCTTGAGCAGGGGAAAGTTGCGCTAGTTCCCGGTTCGGAAAGATGGTTCGGAAAAGGAGCAGAAGGTCATATCAGAATCTGTTTTTCTACTTCACAGGAGATTCTGGAAGAAGGACTTGACCGGATCATTAAAAGTTTTTAGGATGGGTCGGAACTTCTTGCACAGTTTAAAAATTAAAAATCTCCTGAGAATTTTTTCAGGAGATTTTAATTTATTTTTTTGAAATTCTATACAGTTTTCCGCTGTCTGTTACCGCATATAAATTACCGTCCATTCCGTCAAGAACATCCCGGAACCGTTCTTTCTGATCTGCCAGCAGGCGTTCTTCTCCTACAACTTTATTGTCTTTCATCACAATCCGGTTGATATGTTCACCACTTAAGCATCCGATGAACAGATTTCCTTTCCATTCCTCCATATTTCCGGTATAGAAAGCAACGCCGCTTGGAGAAATAACAGGATCCCAGTAATAAACAGGCTGTTCGGTATCTTTTCTCCGGGTAATTCCCTCTCCTACTTTCTGACCGGAATATTCAATTCCGTAAGTAACATCTCCCCAGCCATAATTTCTTCCCGGGAGTATCAGATTGATTTCATCTCCTCCCCGGGGCCCCATTTCCACATCCCAGAGATTGCCGTTAGCATCAATAGCCAACCCCTGAGGATTTCTTATTCCGTAAGCATAGATTTCAGGTTTATATCCTTCTTTTCCTATAAACGGATTGCCCGGAGCGGGCTTCCCATCTTTGGTGATTTTCAGGATCTTTCCTAAATAATTATCGGTTTTCTGGGCATATACTCTCGTTACTTTATCCGATCTCTCCCCTGTACTTACAAATAGATAACCGTCCTTATCAAAGACAAGCCTGCTGCCGTAATGTTTATCCCCATCGTAAGAAGGCTCTGCCCTGAAGATTACTTTGACTTCCGAAATACTTTTCAGGTCCGCGGACAGCTTTCCTTTAGCCACCGAGGTGAGGTTTCCTTTTCCAAAAGGTTCTGAAAAGCTGAAATAAATGACAGCATTGGTTTTGAAATCCGGATCCAGAGCTACATCCAGCATTCCGCCCTGCCCTTTGGAATCTACTTTCGGAAATCCTTCAATTTTAGAAACCTGTTTTCCGTCCGCAGAAACAATGTTCATATACCCTTTTTTATCGGTAATCAGAAACTTTCCGTCCGGCAGGTTGATAATCCCCCACGGGCGGCCCAGGTCTTTATTCAGGATTTCCACCTGATAGGCTCCTGTCGTTTTTACAGCCTTTATTCTGGTCTGCCCTTTGAATGCCGGCTGGTAATCAGAATTAGGTTTTTCTGTTTCCACACTGCCGTCCTTCCCGGTCTGCTGGGCCTGTACAGGATTCTTTTTGCACGAGGTCAGGAACAGCAGAAGACTGAGCGCAGGAACATAAAATTGATTGAACTTCATAACGTTGTGATTAATGGATTATAAAATTAAATGGAAAAATAATGCCATAAAAATTTGCAGGATTAAATTTTTATTCTACATTTGTAGAACAAAATACAACATTGTAGAATGAAAGAGATAAAACTAACCGATTCTGAAAAAGATCTCATGGAAATTCTTTGGGACAGAAAAAAGATCTTCATGAAAGAAATCCTGGAATCCTATCCCGACCCCAAACCTGCCTCCACCACTATTGCTACCCTGCTGAAACGAATGCAGAACAAAGACCTGGTAGGCTATACATTGTATGGAAATTCCCGTGAATACTATCCTAAAATAGAGAAAGGGGAATATTTCAATGAGGAAATGACCTCAATGATCGACCGTTTTTTCAACAGTTCCGTAGCTCAGTTTGCATCGTTTTTTACTTCCAATGCCAAACTCAGCCAGAAACAGCTGAAAGAGCTCAGAAATATAATAGATAAACAGATAAAAGAATAGATATGTTTTCCATCATTCTGAAAATTATTCTGTGTTCTTCTATTTTCATTGCGGTCTACTATCTGCTGCTTGAAAAAGAAAAAATGTACAGATTCAATAGGTTTTACCTGATCGGCTCGCTGATTCTGGCTTATATAATTCCATTTATCACAGTAACTTCAGAGGCTCAGATTTCTGAAATGGGCACAAAGCCCCAGCTGATGTTTGAAGAAGCAACACAGCAGATGGTCTTTGTACAGCCTGCGGAAGAGAGCTTCAACTGGACGAATACTGTATGGATCTGCTATGCAGCTGTTACTGTGATATTACTGATAAGGAATATTTCATCTATTGCAGCTATAAAAAAAATACAGGGCAGGAAACAAATATATCAGCGATATCATGTTGTTCTGACAAAAAAAGGGTTTTCACCATTCAGCTTTTGGAATACCATTTATTTAGGAGAAAACTATATGCAGAATAATATGATCGATCCCAGAATATTCCTGCATGAAAAAAGCCATCTTGACCAGAAACACAGTATTGATCTTATGTTTATTCAGCTGTTGAAAATCTTTACATGGTTCAATCCTGTTCTTTTTATCTATAAAAAGGCCATGACAACCAACCACGAGTTCCTGGCTGATGAGGCTGTACTGAACAGTAAGTTCAATATGACAGATTATCAGAATTTAATTCTTGATGAAATTGTCAGCAGCCAGGGACCTTCATTAACCCATTCATTTAATTTTAACAATACCAAAAAACGATTTATCATGATGAACACAAAAAAATCTAAATTTATTCTGCTTAAAAAAGCAGCAGGATTTACCGCACTTGTTGCCGCCACAGCCCTGTTTGCCGAAAAAAAATATGTGAACACTGTGGCAGATATGCCAGGCTCAAAAGAGGTTGTTTATAAAAGTCCCGGCAATACAACAGTTCAGGACCCGTACAAGGAATTTAAAGATATTTTAAACAGATATTCGGATCTTCTCAATAACAGGAAGTATGCGGAATTCTCAAAAAAAGTAACGGAAGAGGACAAAGCGAGACTGGAAGAACTTTACGCTCAATTAACAGATGCTCAAAAAGATGAGCAGAAGATTACCTTTATCAGTGTCCCTGCTTTAAAAAAAAGAACTCCTACTGAAAAAGAACTCAGTTCATTTTTAAACAAAAGCAATTATGCCGTATGGATAGATTCAAAAAAAATAGAAAACAGCTCCTTAAAAAATTACAAAACTTCTGATTTCTCCCACGTATCAATCAGTAAGGTTTATAAAAATGCGAGAACAGCCAGAAATCCACAACCTTATCAGGTCTCTCTGATGACTCCTCCTTTTTTTGAAAAATCGCAGAAAGAAATGCCTTTCAAGATCATGGGCTTCAAAGGACAGGCATATAAAGGCTCACCCAATATTGCCACTTCAGAAAAATCATCCGGTCTCAAGCAACAGAACTAACTCCAATACAGAAATTAGTTTCCCAAACGGCAAAAATTTCACTCAGAAGGGTACTCACCATCGATAAGAGCGCTAATTTTTTTAGCGCTTTTTCTATTCCTGTATTTTTTTAACTTAAAACTTAATCCGCGCTATTCCTATTTTCAGATAAAATACTTTATTATGGCTAATTATTTCTTTCGTATTTTTGTTCTATACATCATTTCCCTATGAACTTTAATCTTCATTCAGAATATAAACCTACCGGCGACCAGCCGCAAGCCATAGAAAAGCTTACCGAAGGAATTGAGATCGGCGAAAAATATCAGACCCTTCTCGGAGTAACAGGTTCCGGGAAGACCTTTACGGTAGCCAATGTGGTACAGAACGTACAAAGACCCACCCTTGTTCTGGCTCACAACAAAACCCTGGCGGCACAGTTATTCATGGAATTCAAAGAATTTTTCCCGGATAACGCCGTTGAATATTTTGTCAGCTACTATGATTATTACCAGCCGGAAGCCTATATTGCGACCACCGGAACTTATATTGAAAAAGACCTGAGCATCAACGAAGAAGTGGAAAAGCTCCGTCTTTCAGCAACAGCAAGTCTGCTTTCAGGCAGAAGAGACGTACTGATTGTGGCTTCGGTTTCCTGTATCTACGGTATCGGGAATCCGACAGAGTTTCACAAATCATTAATCTCCATAGCTATCGGTGAAAAAGTAACCAGGACCGCTCTGCTTCATTCCCTGGTAAACGCATTATATGCCAGAACATTAAATGAATTTCAGAGAGGTACTTTCCGTGTAAAAGGGGATGTGATTGATGTCTTTCCTGCTTATGCCGACAACGCTGTCAGGATACAGTTTTTCGGGGACGAAATTGAAAAGATCCAGAGTTTTGATCCCGTAACCGGCAATGTGGAATCCAGTTTTGATCAGATCCAGATCTATCCTGCCAATCTTTTTGTTACCTCGAAGGAAACCCTCAACGGAGCGATCAGAGAAATTCAGGACGATATGGTAAAACAGGTTGACTTCTTCAATTCCATTGAAAAACCTCTGGAAGCCAAACGTCTTCAGGAACGGACTGAACTTGACCTTGAAATGATTAAAGAGCTGGGCTACTGCTCAGGAATTGAGAACTATTCAAGATATCTGGACGGAAGACTTCCCGGAACAAGACCATTCTGCCTGATCGATTATTTTCCTAAAGATTTTTTAATGGTCATTGACGAAAGTCACGTAACAGTTCCCCAGGTTCACGCCATGTACGGTGGCGACCGGAGCAGGAAAGAAGCACTGGTAGAGTACGGATTCCGGCTTCCCGCTGCGATGGATAACAGACCTCTTAAGTTTGAAGAATTTGAAGGAATGCAGAATCAGGTAATTTATGTTTCTGCAACCCCGGCTGATTATGAACTGGAAAAAACCGGAGGTGCCTATATTGAGCAGATCATCCGCCCTACCGGGCTTTTAGATCCCATTATTGAGGTAAGGCCTACCCTGAACCAGATTGATGACCTGATGGAAGAAATTCAGAAAAGAGCTGATGCCGATGAAAGGGTACTGGTCACTACCCTTACCAAGAAAATGGCGGAGGAACTCACCAAGTATTTCACCAAATTCGGGATCAGAACAAGATACATCCACTCCGATGTGGAAACTCTGGAACGTATACAGATTATGCAGGACCTTCGTCTCGGCCTTTTTGATGTACTGATAGGGGTTAACCTGTTAAGAGAAGGACTTGACCTTCCTGAAGTTTCTCTTGTTGCTATTCTTGATGCTGACAAGGAAGGAATGCTGAGAAGCAGAAGATCTATGATACAGACCGTAGGAAGGGCAGCGAGAAATGTGAATGGAAAAGCGATCATGTATGCCGATAAGATCACAAAATCCATGCAGGCAACCCTGGATGAAACGGAATACCGCCGTGCCAAACAAATACAGTATAATGAGGAACACGGATTGACCCCCCAGGCTCTGAATAAAAAAATATCCGAAAATCTTGTTGGCAGAAGCAAAGATTTCCCTGATGAAAAGTATACCCAAAAGGAGATCCTTCAAAAGGTGGCGGAAACCAAAGCAAGCTACGCAAGTGAAGATCTGGAAAAAATGATTGTTCAGAAGCAGAAAGAAATGGAGGCCGCCGCTAAAAATCTTGACTTTATCAAGGCTGCAAAACTGAGGGATGAGATTGCCGCTTTGAAAACATAGTTGAACAATAAAAATACGGGACGACATTTATCATGTTGTCATCCAAATCGTAATATGCCTTTATTATGGCTCTTCTGATATTCAAATCTCAGATATTCATTCAAAACTCAGCATAAAAAGACACAATACGAAGATTATTAAAACATTGATTAAAATACGTAGTCATTTTGTAGCTATTCATACCTGTAATCGTAGCTGCTATGTAGCATATAAAAAATAGTCCCGTTAATATTTTATATACAAATTTGTAAGTAAGAAATCATAACATCAGATATTAAAAAACTGAACAGAATTTATTTTAAATATCATTTGAAAAAAAATTAAAAACAATGAACCACAGATAATTACAAACACAACAAAAACATCAATTATGAAAAAGAAATTATTATTTGCAGCCGGATTATTCTTACTGCAGAAAGCTAATGCCCAGGTTTCCGGAATCGAATGGCAGAAATCTTATGGAAGTTACAATACAAATGATATTTACATGAATATTCATGGGAATGCTTCCGGAAACGGGTTCTTCTTTACCCAAAACTACAATGTCTATCCATCTCCACAATATGGAATTCTGTCAAAGACAACTCCTGAAGGAACACTGTTATGGAATAAAGAATTTTCACAGACTAATACGGAACACGCTGCAAACATATATGATATACAGTCTGCAACCGGAGGTTATGTATTGGCGGGTGTAATAGTTCCGACAAGTGACAATGACTCTTTTGCAAAACAGGGAAGAATGATCAAGGTTGATGAGAACGGAAATAAGCTTTGGACCAAAAATTATCCGGTGTCAGCAGGGTGGAATTTTATCCATATGACTAAAGTTATTGCCACCCCGGACCATGGCTTTCTTTTAGGGGGAATAATATCTAAAAGTGCTGATGATACTGATTTCTTTATCTTGAAAACCGATGCAGACGGAAATGAACAATGGCGGAAAACACTTGGTGGAAGTAAATGGGATTTTTTAGATGATATAGCTGTAAATTCTGAAGGTAACTTTTATCTTTCCGGAAGAACCCAATCAATAGATGGAGATGTAAGTAATGGAATAAATATAACCGGCACCTACGCCACCTGGGCTGTTAAGGTCTCCCCTACAGGAATACTTCTATGGGAAAATGCTTTTGATGGCGCTTCACATGATTATCCGTATGTAAGAATTACCGATACTTCAGATAATGGATGTGCATTGATTTATTTGCAGACTAAAAACACTACGTTCGGGGTAGAGATCACCAAGTTTCAATCTAATGGAAACTTACATTGGCAGAATGATTATACTCCGTATCCTGATTTCTGGAATGATCTGAATATTATAAAATCGGCAAATGGACAGATTGTCTTCGGAAGTGGCGGCAGCTTTCTAAAGGGATTAAATATAGATGGAAATATTTTGTGGAGCTGGCAAAACCCTGACACAACGTATACCCTTCGTAATGGGGAACTTATGCAGACACCGGATAAAGGGTATCTGTTCACAGGAAACAATGTGAACGAAGGTAAAACAGGTGCCATCAAACTTGCTCCTGATGCAGTATTATCCACACAAGATGCGAAATATACCGGCGGAAACGATATTTACCCCAACCCATCCAACGGAAATTTCGAAATTACTTCAAAAAGCGGGAAAATCTCCTCAATAAAAGTTAGTGATGCGAGTGGAAAAATTGTTTATACAGAAAATCCGGCAGCTTCAAAGCAGCTGTTTCATCTGGAAAACCTCTTAACAAAAGGAGTTTATTTTGTAGAGATACTTTCTGAAAATAAAAAGAAAGAAACGAAAAAAATAATTATTAAGAAGTAAAAAATAAACCTCTGAAGTAAGCCTGTTTAACGGACTCATTTCAGAGGTCTTTCATAGAACCTGCAATGATAAATACTGCTGATATTCTATAAGATTATTATTCTTTTTACATTCCGTTTCTCACTGAAGCCCTGATAGGGGCCAGCAGATCCATGAGTCCGTTCAGCTTGATCTCATACACGGTTGAAAGCTGCATTCCCAGTTTTCCTTTAGGCATCCCGTTTTTGTTGAACCATTCCAGATAACTTATCGGAAGGTCGATCAATACGGTTCCTTCGTACTTTCCAAACGGCATTTTAAATACACAGATTTCTTTTAATATTTCCGGGTTTATTCCTTCCACTTTTATACAATTAAATCAACATTATTACCTTCCTCTCTGTCCATGCCCGGGAGCTGAAGCTCAGGCGGTGTCTCTTCCTCTGAAAATTCATTTCTGTATACCTGAATAAGAAGAAGCGTAAATGAGATCAGGATCGGGCCGAAAATAAGCCCCATAAATCCAAAAAGGTTCATTCCCATAATAATTCCGAATACGGTATTCAGCGGATGGATATTTTCAAGCTTTTTCAGAAGGGTAAAACGTAGCAGGTTATCTGTAAGGCCTACAACAACTATACAGTATGCAGCTAATCCTAACCCCTGTCCTGTATTGCCTTCCGCGATCATAAAGATACATACCGGAACATACACTATGGCGGCACCCACAACGGGAATCATGGAAGCTGCGGCAGTAAGAGCAAAAAGCAATACCGGCCCCGGTGCTCCAAAAATGAAATATCCTATCAGCCCGACAATTCCCTGCCCCAATGCCACAACAGGAATTCCTATTGCATTGGCCATAATCAGCTTTCTGAGCTTATCGCCGATTAAAGAAATATTCGCTCTTTTCAAAGGAGCGGAAGAACTGAGGATTTTTTCAAACAGCCTCGGTCTTTCCAGCATAAAATACAGGATAAAATACATGGACATTATTACGGTAAGCGTATTAAAGGTTCCACTCAGGGCAGACGTTGAAAACTTACCTGCGGAACTCTTCAGCTTATCCATATTTTCCTTACTGAGAATATCAAAGCCCACTTTGGAATAAATATAAGTATGTATCTTATCCAGAAATACATTGAACTTCGTCATATAGGCCTGGGCATTCCCCAGCTTCTCAATCAGAAGGTCGGCTATAAAATAAACAGGAAGAATAAGGATAACAAGACTTGCCAGCATCAGGACAAGCGCCGAGAGCCAGGGCTTCCACTTCTTTTCTTCCTGCAGATAGAAATTATACCTGCGGCAGACTACATAAATCGTAATTGCCCCAAGAACTGAAGGAATAAAAAGCGAAAGATTAAAGCAGATGAGTCCTGCAAGCACCAGAATTATAGCAAGCAGGGAAATCTGTTTTATGACATTACTGCTGATCTGATTATCCTTATTCAACATCAAATTCTATTTTAATTTTTGGTTAAAATCTGTCTTGGTTTTCCTAAAAAGGCACAATATACAGAGTAAGCCACAATCAGGATAAACGGAGCCGTAAGAATGATCCCGATTCCGCAAAGAATAACCCCCGCAATAGAGATCAGCCCGCCTACGATGGTTGCTCCCAGAAATGTTCCGTAATTTTCTTTAGCAATATTGAACGATTTTCCTAATGCTTCAGTAGCAGATGCATTTTCAAATAAAAGAATAGGATATCCCAATATTAGTAAAGGGTACACGAAAAAGGCCGGAATCACACATAAAGCCAGGGCAATACTTGAGATAATTCCTGAAATAAAACTGTAAATCAGGATATTGACAAAATTCTGACGGTACCCGATAAAAAGATCCCCAAAATCAATCTGGCTCTTGGTATTGTACTTATTGACAATGTAGATCAATCCTACATATAAAGGTGCCAATAAAAGACCCAAAAGACTGGATAAAGTAAGATACATTGTAAAGCCCGGGGCATTCCAGTAGCTGAAGCTGGAGTAATCTCCTCCGCTGTTTCTCATCTCTTCCATCATAGCCGTAGAATTAAAGCCACTGACAGACTGGACTATAAAACTCCCGATAAGGTAAATTACCATAGCCACAATTCCATAAAGGAAAACCCCTTTATACATTTCAAAAGCATGCGAAATGATAGATCCCGTATCTTTGTTTGGAACGGATCCCTGCTGGTCAAATTCGTTAAATTCAGACATAGTTTAATATTTAATGATTCCATCAAAATTAACTTTTTTTGGCAGAAAATCATATTAAACCCATGTAAATTTTACTCTTTTTCTGAAAAAACACTTTTGTAAAGAGAATAAATCATTGCATTCCAGAAAGGAAATGTAAATAATCCCCCTACAAGAAAGAGGGCAAACCCTGCATATTTAAAGGCGACAGCTACCAGAATTCCCACCCATATCTGAACTGAATACAGCCTGAGTGCTTTAAAATTCAAGGAGATCGCTTCAAAAATACCTTTATTCATAAAGAACATCAGGGGAGCAACAAAAACGGTTACTGAAACCCACAGTACAGCCAGGAATATGGTAGGAATTCCCATTCTGTAAATCATAGCCCAGAACAGATAATATCCGATATACTTAAAAAAGTTAAGCCCTTTATATCCGGCAAAAAGATCTCCAAGCTCGATTTTTTCATTCAGGTCAATCTTTCTGAAGATCTGGAAAAGTCCCAGATTTAATGGATAAAGAAAAACTGATGTACCCAGAATGGCATAGCTGAACATCTGGTAATTCTCAGTAGCCCCGATTGCTGACAGCTTTTCAAGATAGGCTTTACTCCCCTGTTTCAAAGCTTCCGCCAGCTCCTGATTCTGCTCCCAGATCCCGTATCTCCCGGCAAAGAAAAACATAGAAGTAAAAAACACAGCGAAAAATACAATGGAAAACATCAGCTGAAAAATCAAGGTCTTATTCCAGTAAAAAAAAGCCTGTTTCAATATAAATTCTGCTCCCGGTCTCTGAGGATATCTGTTCTGCATCAAAATTTTTTCTGCAAAAGTAATCATCAATAAGTATTTTTGCCGAATGTTTTCAGTGAATCATCAAAAATTTGTGAAAATGGACGAGCTTTCCCATCAGAAAGTTCCTTACTTTTTCATGATCGACTTTCTTTCGGAAAATATAGAAATATATACAGAAAGTGAGATCAAAAAATCAGGCTTATTAATTGATTTTCAGGGCTTTTCAAATACAAAAAGCAAACATAAGCTCAACAAAAAGATCGTATGGAAATCATTTCCCGAAACCCTGGAAAATTTTAAAGAGGGATTTGATAAAGTTCAGAAAAATATACGCCTGGGAAACTCTTATCTTGTCAACTATACAAGAAAAACCGAAATTCAGACGAATTTAAGCCTTGAAGAAATTTTTTATCATTCAGTTGCGAAATATAAAGTTTTTTATAAAGATTTTTTTGTATTTTTTTCTCCCGAAACTTTTGTAAAGATTATAGACGGCAAAATCCTGACCTATCCCATGAAGGGCACAATTGATGCTTCTGTGGAGAACGCCGCAGAAGTGCTGAAAAACGATAAAAAGGAAAAGGCAGAGCATTATACGGTAGTGGATCTCCTCAGAAACGATCTCAGCATGGTGGCAGATGATGTAAAAGTAGATCAGTTTCAGCATATCGACCTCATCAGGACCTGGCAGAAAGACCTCTACGCCATGAGTTCTGAAATTTCAGGAACCGTAAAGCCTGAATTTGAGGGAAAAATAGGAAGCATAATGAAAAAGCTGCTTCCTGCAGGATCCATACTGGGAGCCCCAAAGCCCAAAACGCTGGAAATCATCTTAGATGCTGAAGGCTATGACAGAGGGTATTATACAGGAGTCTGCGGCTGGTTCGACGGTAAAAACCTTGACAGCTGCGTTATGATCCGTTTTATTGAGAAAGAAGGAGAACGTCTTTATTTCAAAAGTGGCGGCGGCATCACCCATATGAGCAGATTAGAAGACGAATATCAGGAAATGAAAAACAAAATTTATGTCCCAATTCATTGAAAGCATTAAAGTAGAAGACCAGGAAATCTTTTTACTGGAATTACACCAGAAGCGTGTTAACCAAACCTTCGCTCATTTCGGGAAAGAAGGCTCCATCGATCTTGCCAAGATCTTTAAAAACCTTCAGCATGACGAAGACGGGCTTTTCAAGCTCAGGATCTCTTACGACCTGGATAAAAGGGTAAGAACACAGATGATTCCCTATGCCATTCCCGAAATTCACGACTTTCAGCTGGTAGAAAACAACAGCTTTGATTACTCATTCAAATTTGAGGACCGCAAAGAATTAGACAAAATGAAAATGAAGTCTAAGGCAGAAGAAATCATTATTGTTAAAAACAACCATATCACCGATACTTCTTTTTCCAATATTCTTTTTCTTAAAGGGAAAGACTGGTTTACTCCGGCTACCTACCTTCTCAACGGAGTACAGCGGCAAAACCTGCTGAAACAGAAGAAAATAAAGGAAACGGAGATCACCCTGCAGAATATCAAGCAGTTTTCCCATTTTCAGCTGATCAATGCCATGAATGACTTTGATGATATGTTTATTTATCCCGTAAGCAGAATTACCAACCTGCCGGGAAATGAAGAATATCTGGACCTTTAGTTGCCTTTCATAAACTCGAAATAAGCTTTCTGAACATCCGCACTGTTTTTGCCATAAGTATTTACTTCAAGAATTTTCGGTTGTGCATCAGGTTTGAAAAAATTCTCCAGAACCCTGTCAAGTGTAGGTTCATCTTCTACTTTGATGTAGGAAAAGCCGAAATGTTTTGCCAGGTGTTCCGCATTCTTACGGTGTTTGGTGGCAATAAACTCATCTAAGGTGTTAGGATTCGCGTTGCCTGGTCCCGGAATGATCTTAAAGATATTTCCTTCCCCGTTGTTGAAGATAATAATCCGCACAAACGGTGGAATATACTGATTCCACAGCCCGTTGATGTCATAGAAAAAACTAAGATCTCCGGTTATCAGAAGAGTCGGATTCGCATTTTTAATGGCAAATCCCATCGCGGTAGAGGTACATCCGTCAATACCGCTTGTTCCTCTGTTGCAGTACATTTTTCTCTTTCCGAAATCAAACAGCTGGGCATACCGGATTGCTGAGGAATTGCTGAAATGGATATTATAATTCTCCGGAATGGTCTGGGAGGCTTTATTAAAAAAATAAAAATCAGAGAAATCAACCTTATTCAGGAACTGCTGATGTCTGGCATCTTTTTTATCCCTTAAAACATCCCATAAATTGAAATAAGGTCTCGGTTCAAGACTGATAAAATTGAGTAGTTTTGAAAAGAAAACTTCCGGTTTTACTTCAATTTTCTCTGTCAGGGAAAAATAGGTATCCGGCTGCCATACTTCATCCAGATGCCAGTGCTGTTTCGGATGTGCTTTTCTTAAAAACTGCTTTACCTTTTTTGAAACCACATTTTGCCCTACCGTAATCAGAAGATCCGGAGCATAAGTTTTATAATCTTCTTCCGTGAAATTAAATATATACCGGTCTATATGTCTGAAAAACTTTTCATGATACAGATTGGAGTTCGCCTCGCTTAAAACTACCACAGAATGATTTTTTACCAGTTGTGTCAGCTGGTTTTCAAGCTCGGGGCTGTAATCTCTCGTTCCCACCAGGAGCATGATTCTTTGGGAAGTATGCCAGTCTGCAATCAGACCGGATGGGATCTCATAATCCTTATGTTTAATGGTTTTTTCCACGGTAGGAAACGCCGGAAGCTCGGAAACCAGCTCGTAAAGAGGTTCCTCCAGAGGAATATTGATGTGTACCGGCCCCTGTTTTTCAAAGCAGAGTTCCACCGCTTTTTTAATGAGATCAAAATTCACATCTTCCGCATCCTCTTTACTGTCTTCCAGAAGCTGAAAATCTCCGTAAGAATGCTGATGAAAAATATCTTTCTGCCTGATCGTCTGCCCGTCGAATATATCTACAAAATCAGTCGGCCGGTCAGCAGTCAGGATCAAAAGAGGAATATTCTGATAGAAAGCTTCTGTAACGGCCGGATAATAATTGGCTGCCGCAGAACCGCTGGTACAGGTAACCGCCACCGGCTTCTTTTCACTTTTTGCCATTCCCATTGCTACAAAAGCGGCACTTCTTTCATCTACGATGCTGTAACAGTTGAACGCATCAATCTCTGAAAAATGAATCGCCAAAGGAGCATTTCTTGATCCCGGGGAGATCACAACATCCGAAATTCCGTACTGCTGAAGAAGATGGGCAAGTATCTGAATACTTCTCTTAGAAGAATATTTTTTCATACAGCAAATTTAACTGATAAATAATGATTTTAAAATCATTTAAACTAAAAAAAATGTAATTTTGCTATTCGTAAATTTCTAAAAATGGATAAAATACCTAGTGTAGACCTGCGTGATTTCCTTTCGGACAACCCGGAACGCAAACAGAAATTTGTAAATGAAATCGGAAAAGCTTATGAAGAAATTGGTTTTGTAGCCTTAAAAGGCCATTTTCTTGATGACAAACTTGTAGATGATCTGTATGGTGAGGTAAAAAACTTTTTTGAGCAGCCAGTGGAAACGAAACAGAAGTATGAGATTCCAGGAATCGGTGGCCAGAGAGGGTATGTAGGCTTCGGTAAAGAAACTGCAAAAGGTTTCAAAAAAGGAGACTTAAAAGAATTTTGGCATTTCGGACAGTATCTGTCTGATGATTCAAAATACAAATCTGAGTATCCGGACAACGTAATCGTTGAAGAACTTCCAAAGTTCAACGAGGTAGGTAAGGAAGCTTACCAGATGCTTGAAAAAACAGGCCAGTATGTATTGAGAGCGTTAGCACTTCACCTGGGTCTGGATGAATTCTATTTTGACGATAAAATCGCAGAAGGAAATTCTATTTTAAGACCGATCCATTATCCGCCGATCACGGAAGAGCCGGATGATGCCGTAAGAGCGGCTGCACATGGAGACATCAACCTAATCACCCTTCTGATGGGTGCCCAGGGTAAAGGTCTTCAGGTTCAGAACCACAACGGAGACTGGATTGATGCCATTGCAGAACCGGATGAACTGATGATCAACGTTGGAGATATGCTTTCAAGACATACGAACAACAAACTGAAATCAACGATTCACAGAGTGGTAAACCCGCCAAGAGAATTATGGGGAACTTCAAGATTCTCTATTCCGTTCTTTATGCACCCGATCAGTGCTATGTCTTTAAACGCCCTTGAAAACTGTGTGGATGAAAATAATCCAAAGTTATACGAGGACACAACAGCAGGAGAATTCCTTCATGAAAGACTGATAGAGCTGGGTCTTATCAAAAAATAAATCATAAAAAGTCAATAACTGATCTTTAACCGGTTTCATCGCTGCTGTCAGTTATTGACTTTTCTTTTCATTCCGCAGTTTTTTCTTATTTTTCTCAATCTGCTGAAATCTCTGTTTTTCTTTCTCCTTACTGCAATTCTGTAACACAATAAAATCCAGCTTTTTCCGTCAAAAACAGAAAGCATGCTGCCGATTTCCCGGATATTTTCTTTTTTAATCTGAATTTTTCCAATTCAGATGCAGTTTTCAATACATATTATTCGCCGATATTTAAAAAAATATAAAAATTACACACTTTCACTCTATGAATGAAAAATATTTTTAATTATATTTACCATACTCTTAACTTTCAAATTAAAACAATATGAAAAATTTAAAAAAACTCAACAAGGGCCAGTTAAAAGGTATTTCTGGAGCCGGAATTACACTTCCTGAACAGGATTTCTGTATGTATTACTGCAATGGGATAATTATCTGTGCAACCTGCAGCGACGATTTCAAATGTCCTGAAGGAGACCCAACGATGTAAAATTCTGAAATACTGAATAATATAAAACCATCCGTATCTTTTGAACGGATGGTTATTTTTTGCAGGCATAAAATATTTAAAATGGTAAACCCGGTAAAAATATCAGTCAAACAGCCTCAGCTGCTGATCTTTTGCTCCCGTAAAACCGGCCGTACTAAGTTTGGGAAATTCTTTACCGTCAAAGAATTTTTTCCTTCCGATTTTAAAAGTGTTATGAATCATTTCTGCAATATTGCCTTCTCCTCTCTGTCTGTCGAAGAATTTTTTCTCCCCCAGTTTTCCACCGCGCATGGAACGGATCAGATTCAGGACTTTCTGTGCCCTGTCCGGGAAAGAATTTTCAATCCACTGTACAAAAACAGGCTCAACGGTGTCATTCAGCCGTACCAGTGTATATCCGAAGCTTTTCGCGCCGGCATCCGAAATGGCTTTCAGAATTCCTAAAGGTTCATCACTGTTCAGACCGGGAATGACCGGGGCTACCATTACATGTACGGGGATTTTATGTTCAGAAAGAATTTCAACTGCTTTCAGCTTATTTTGGGAGGAACTTGTTCTTGGTTCCATTTTCCGTCTGAGCTCTTCATTCATGGTCGGAATACTCAGAGAAACGGAAACAAGATTTTGCTCTGCCAGAGGCTGTAAAATATCCAGATCTCTTAATACCAGGGCATTTTTCGTCAGCACATTCACAGGATGCCTGTAATCAAGGCATACCTGAAGCAGTTTCCTTGTAATTTCAAACTGCCTTTCTGCGGGCTGGTAACAGTCTGTATTTCCGGAAAGCAGGATCGGAGCGGGCTTATATCCTCTTTTCTGAAAAAATTTTTCCAGAAGCTCCGGAGCATTTTTCTTCACCATGATCTTTCTTTCAAAATCAATTCCGGCACTGTATCCCCAATACTCGTGGGTTGGCCTTGCAAAACAGTAGGAACATCCATGCTCACAACCCTGATAAGGATTCATAGAATATTCCATCGGAAGGTCTTCACTTTTTACCTGATTCACGATCGTCTTGGGAAAAACTTCTGTAAAAGAAGTCTTCACAGTTTCGAGATCTTCATCTTCAGGCTCAAAAGTATACCTGTCGAAACGATTGACTACGTTTCGCTGAGCGCCCTGTCCTTTTATGAAATTTCCGTTCTGCATGATGATGTAAAATTAGAATGGATTTTTCATAAAATAATGATTTTTAACACTAAAGTTATCCACAAAAAAATCCGGACCTTTCAAAAGAGCCGGATTTAAACATAAATTAAATATATTCTTTTACTACTTCACTGCGTAAAATTCTACTCCATGATATTCATCTTCCTGGTTTTTTTCATCAAAGTGTCTGTGATAATCCGAATAGGTATCACTGTATTTTTTATCTTTTTTAGTCAATATTTTTTTTATCCCTATAAAACTTAATACCGCCAGAAGTCCAACTCCTCCTGCCAGTAAAACTCCAACTTCTTTTTTCATATTTTTGTCCGATTTATTGTTTGATCTATTGCAAAAAGTGTACCTATTCTTTTTTTTCAAATTATAAATTTTGTTAACATTAAACTTTATCATCATCAGAAATGCAATCTGTTTTTTTATTATATTTAGTGAAGTAATGGTTTAATTATTGCACTACTCTTAAAAAATATTATTATGGAAAATTCAGAGAACTTTGACAGGATGACCACCTTGAGCCAGGTGATGAAAACATTGTCGGAAAGAGGAATACACAGAGAGTTCCGAATGAACGAAAACTGCGAAATGAAGTTTGAAAATTCTGACACGGTATACCAGCCTTCTGATCTTACCATTTTAAAAACCTACCGTTTTGAAGGCGACAGTAATCCGGACGACAATGCTGTTTTGTATGTAGTAAAGGACAATGCCGGCAACCGCGGAATGATTATCGATTCTTATGGAGCCGACAGCAATTATGCCGGAGAAAAGTTTGATGAATTTCTAAGAAATATTCCGGTTCAGGAAAGCGAAGAATACAATTTCTAGATCTTCTCCTGACCCTTACATTTAAGATTCAGTCCCGGAGCTATTCCGCTTCGGGATTTTCTTTTTTCTTAAACACATTCCGTAAAAAGCCTTTCTTCTTCTCTTTAGGCTCAGGTTCTTTTTTCTCTTTTTTGATCTCCTGTTTAATTTCCTTCACCGACTCTTTCACTTCCTTTACGGAAGAAACCGCGTTTTTTACAGTCTTTTCCGTTTTGTCAACATTCTTTCCGATCAGAGTTTTCTTCAGTCCCTGTTCAATGCCTTTCCAGAAAAGATTAAAGAATGATTTTGTAGGATCGCGTTCCACCCCCTCCACATCAACCGCTTCCGGAAAGTTGCCGGAATTGGATCTCAGAAAGAGATTGGCAACGGCAGTTAACACTCCTTTTTTCTCATGATTGTGCTTATTTAAAACAGCGATCTTCAGATCTTTATGCTTCATATTGAAAGTCCCGTGAAGCCCGGCAGGATTACCTTTAAAATTGAACAGCATTTCCTGAATCGTTCCTGAAGTTGCGGTTACATGAAGATACGGCCTGATAAACGGATTGATGCCGTTAGCCGGAAGACCGGACGTTTTTCCTGAGATAGCAAATGCATCATTCTGATCTGCCACATCAAAATTCCAGTTCACAGAAAGAGGTGCCAGATTCATAAACGAACAGTTGATCTTAATATCTACACGGGTTGGTCTTCCTTTTGTTTTCGCCGAATTCAGGTTTTTAACGTTCATATTAAAGTTGCTGAACGTAAGTTTCCCCGGTCCTGCACTTTCAGGAGTATCCTCTTCATATACAAGTACTGAGTTTTTCAGATCCAGATTACTAACCGAAAGCGGGATTTTGACAGATCTCAGCAGTTTAGAATACAGTGGTTTTACTTTAGGATCATCCTTCGGGATTTTACTTCTGAAAATATTGGCATCCGCAGACTGTATAGTGACATTGGATGCGTTGATCGATTTCCGGGACGAAAACAGATCCCAGTTTCCGTCTGCCGTAATCTGTGAAGCCTTCAGGTCATACAGGTCCCTTTCCACAGGGATCATTCTGATAAACTGAGCTCTCGAAACGAGAGGCTTCATAGCAAAATTATTGATCTGGACTTTATTTTTATTCAGTTTAAGAAGGCCCACACTTAAGTTATAGAATTCCGTTGTGTAAGCAAAATTCCGGGTAGTAAGAAAATAATCCTTCACCTTAAAATCCAGTCCCTGATGATTGGATTTGGGTGTAATTCTAACCTCATTAGCCGTTGCATTGAGATCATGAAATGCCAGTGGCTGCTTCCCTTTATCATAAATAAGACTGGAATTTTTAAGAGAGATTTTCTGAACTCTTACAGACCCTATCATACCTGATCCGTTTTTCTTTTCCGGCTTGTTTTCTCCGGCTTTAACGGTTCCGCTGACATTTTCAACGAGAATACTTTTAAGATCCAGATTCAGCTTTCTGTTGACAAACTCAAATTTGCTGATATCGAACGTCACAAGATCCGTCTTTACATCCATGGTTGTTGTTCCTGCCGCCGGAGTTCCCGGTTTCAGCAGGATATTTCTGATCTCACCCCCTTTCGGATTTAAAGCAATACTTCCAACTGTAAAGTCCTGATGATTGAAGTACTGTATATTTTTCCCCGAAAACAGAAAGTCTTTGTACCCCACAGGAATCACTTCTGCCGCTGTTACCTTATCAAATTTCAGCTGGCTGACATTTAAATTAAGACTTTGAGCATACAGCAGCCTGTTCCCGTCAGGTTTATTGATCTGTACCGATGCGTTATTAAGCTTTACGCCATCCAGACTGACCTCGAAATTGAATTTTTTCTCTGATTTTTTCTGCTGAACTCCGGTATTATGAACCACAAGAACGGGATTCTGAAAATCGGCATTGCCCAGGGAAATTTTATTTTTCTTCAGGACTACATCTTTGAAATCCATCTCAGGTATGGAAAATTCAAACAACCTCGTTTTTTGCGGGTAATCTTGTTTAAACTGCTCAAAAGTCAGCTGCGGAATCAGCCGGAAATCTTTGACTGACATTCGCCCGCCTGTTGTATTGATTACACTGATGGTGATGGCGTATACATCATCCGGACGGAAGAAAAACCGCTCTCCTCTGATGTTATAACGGTCGAAAACAACCGGCAACTGATCTTCCACAGACTCTTCAGTCATCTGAAGGTTTTCAACAAACAGATTCAGCTTCTCTACCGATAAAAGCTTCTGTCTGGTATGCCTGAAAATATTTATCGTTCCATTGCTGATCCTGATATTCTCAAAAGAAACAGGATTTCTTTTTTTTCCGGTTTTTTTATCCACCGGCCTGGCAAGGCTGATATTCAGATTAGGATTGGCCAGCAGCAGGTCTGAAGAACTGATCCTTTTATTGAACAGGGCATCATAAATCCCGAAACGGCTGATCTTTAATGTATCAATCGTTCCCTGAAGCCCGATCACATTTGTATTCTGGGGGTTTTTACTGTTGACGGTAATCCCCGATGCCAGGATATTTCCCGTTCCCAGGTCTACATCAAGGGTCTTATAGGAAACTTTATAATCGGTATTCTTTTTAATATAATCGGGCAATTGGGTCTTAAGCCACATATTGAGACCGAAATTGGCTGCCAGAAGAATAACCAGCAGAATTCCGGAACCTATAAGAAGCTTTTTAACCCATTTTTTCATATTGTGATTTGCTTTACCTATAAAATTAATTTTTCACTTCCAGTTCAATCACATATCCTTCGTGTCCCCGTACATTGATGAAATCTCCTCCTTCAAAGCCCAGATACTGGCCTTTAATTCCAGTCAGTTTTCCTGTAAACTCAGGCTTTTTGTCCAATGTGAAAGAGCTTACTTTTGAAGGTTTTTCATAAGGATAGTCAAATTTCCATAGATTTTCACCTTCGCGGTAGAATTTCTGAAAATCTTCCGGGAAATATTCTTTGATTTTTTGCTGAAAATCAGCAAGGTCTATCTCCCCTTCAAAATCATCCTGAAGCATTTTCTTCCAGTTGGTCTTATCAGGCAGATGTTCTTTAAGGGCTACTTCTATCATCCCTGCTTCGTAGCGGTTTTCGGTTCTGGCAATGGGCAGGGCAAAAGTAGCCCCCTGATCAATCCATCTTGTAGGAATCTGGGTATTTCTCGTCACTCCCACTTTTACATCACCGGTATACGCCAGGTATACGGTATGAGGTTGCAGCTGTATTTCTTTTTCAATCTCCAGATCTCTTTCTGCAACTCCCAGATGCGCCGTAGAAAGCTCCGGCCGGATAATGGTGTCACTGGCATAAGGGCTTTCAAAAAAACAGCTTTTACAGAAGCCCATTCTGTAAACAGGTTTGTTTTCGCCGCAGTTTACACATTGAAATCCTGTATGCTTAATGCGAAGTTCTTTTCCAAACAGCTCATTCATATGAATAAGATCCCCTGAAAGATTTAGATAATATTGAACCGGCTGATCGTCGAAACTTGTCATTTTTAAAATTTGCCCTTGAAACTGCATCGTATTTATATTACTTTTTTAAGTAAATTTAATGATTATATTTTCAAAAAGTAAATTTATATTTTTGTACGGCAAAAAAAATCACAAATGGTTTATCTAATAACAGGAGGAAGCGGATTCATCGGATCACATTTAACAGAAAAATTATTAAGAAACGGACATTCTGTCATAAACGTTGACAATTTTGATGATTTCTACAATTATCGGATCAAAATTAAAAATACTTTAGAGTCTACGGGCAAAAATCCGGATTTTGCATTTTCTGATAAAGATCCGGATATCAGATTGCTGGCACAGCTTACTCAATCCGACAGATATACTTTTTATTATCAGGACATTAGAGACAAAAAAGGGCTTGAAAACATTTTCAGAACTCATTCCATTGATATGGTTATTCATCTGGCGGCCCTTGCCGGAGTACGGCCCTCCATTGAAAGGCCGTTGGAATACGAAGAAGTTAACATCAAAGGAACCATGAATCTCTGGGAACTCTGCAGGGAATTCAACATTAAAAAATTCATATGCGCCTCCTCATCAAGCGTTTACGGAAACAACGAGAAAATTCCTTTTGAAGAGACAGATAATGTAGACAACCCTATCTCCCCCTATGCTGCCACCAAAAAATGCGGGGAAGTTCTGGGACATGTATATCATCAGCTCCATGACATCGATATGATTCAGCTGAGATTTTTTACCGTATACGGCCCGAGACAGAGACCGGACCTGGCCATTCATAAATTTACAAAACTGATTTCCGAAGGACTTGAAATTCCTTTCTACGGTGACGGAAATACCGCAAGAGATTACACCTATATTGATGATATTATCGATGGAATCATCAGGTCTGCCATTTATCTGGAGAACCATTCCAGCGTATATGAAATCCTGAATCTGGGCGAAAACCAGGTCGTTACTTTATCTGAAATGGTAGCTACGATAGAAGCCACCCTCGGAATATCTGCCATCAGAAAAAATCTGCCAATGCAGCCCGGAGATGTCCGGAAAACCAATGCTGATATAGCAAAAGCGAGGACATTAATAGACTACCAACCCGGCACAGACTTCCAAAATGGCATAAAAAAATTTGTGGAATGGTTTTTGAGAAAATGACATCAGATACGTTGCCGGCATAGCTGTAATGCTTTATATAACGGACAATGAACAAAAATTAATTAAAAAGAATTGAAAATCAAGTCATAAAAAAGCATATAATATAAGCTATTTTTATACTTTTGCAAAAAAATTAGAAAATTATGTACTGGACATTAGAATTAGCCTCATATCTAAGTGACGCACCTTGGCCAATGACAAAAGCAGAACTTATTGACTATGCAATCAGAACTGGTGCACCTATGGAAGTAGTGGAAAACCTTCAGGCTATTGAGGACGAAGGTGAGATCTATGAATCAATAGAAGAAGTTTGGAGTGACTATCCTACGGACGAGGATTTCCTTTGGAACGAAGACGAATATTAATTAAAGCAATAAGCTTTAAGCACAGTGCTTAGAGCTTTTTTGCCCTTTTCCAGATATAAAATTCACACGATAAGCGTGTCAGTAAAACGCTTAAAGCATATTGTTTTAAGCATAAAGCAAAAAATTTATGAGTTTTTTAAACAAAGTTCTTAAAGGGTTTTTGGGAGACAAAAAAGCGCAGGACCTAAAAGAAGTAAAAAAAGTTGTAACAAAAATCAAAGCTGTAGAACCAGCCATCCAACAGCTCACTGATGATGGACTGAGACAAAAAACTGCTGAATTTAAAGAGAATATAAAATCTGCAACCAGCAAAATAACAGCTCAGATAGAAGAGGTAAGAGAGCAGGTAAAAAATTCAACTAATGTAGATGAAAAAGAAGCTCTTTTCTCAAAGATTGAATCTCTGAAGAAAGAATCATACGAAATTGAAGAGAAAGTTCTGCTGCAGATTCTTCCGGAAGCCTTTGCTTTGGTAAAAGAAACCGCAAGAAGATGGGCCCAGAACGGGGAAATCCGTATCACAGCCACAGACTGGGACAGACAGCTGGCTGCTGCCGGAAAAGATTTCGTAGAAATCCAGGGAGACACTGCTATCTGGAAAAACTCATGGGATGCTGCCGGGACTCCCGTAGTCTGGGACATGGTCCATTATGACGTTCAGTTTATCGGAGGGGTTATTCTTCACAGCGGTAAAATTGCCGAAATGGCAACCGGTGAGGGTAAAACCCTGGTAGGAACACTGCCTATTTACTTAAATTCACTTCCGGAAAGAGGGGTACACGTAGTAACCGTGAATGACTACCTGGCTAAAAGGGACTCCGCATGGATGGGACCTCTTTACCAGTTCCACGGAATGTCTATCGACTGTATCGATAACCACCAGCCCAACTCAGACGGAAGAAGAAAAGCATACAATTCAGATATTACTTACGGAACGAATAACGAATTCGGATTCGATTATCTGAGAGATAACATGGTAACTTCACCTTCAGAACTGGTACAGAGAGAACTGAATTTCGCGATCGTGGATGAGGTAGACTCTGTATTGGTAGATGACGCAAGAACTCCTTTAATCATTTCCGGACCTGTTCCTCAGGGAGACAGACAGGAATTTGATGTTCTTAAACCTTCTATCGACAGAATCGTTGAAGTGCAGAAGAAAACCGTTTCCACTATCTTCAATGAAGCTAAAAAGCTGATTGCAGCAGGAAACACAAAAGAAGGAGGATTCAAACTCCTTCAGGCTTACAGAGGTCTTCCGAAAAACAGACAGCTGATTAAATTTTTATCGGAAAGCGGAAACAGAGCATTGCTTCAGAAAGTGGAAGCACAGTACATGCAGGACAACAACCGCGACATGCCGATCGTAGATAAGGACCTTTACTTCGTGATCGAGGAAAAAAACAATCAGGTAGACCTTACAGACAAAGGAGTAGATTACATGTCTCAGGGGAACTCTGATCCCAACTTCTTCGTTCTTCCGGATATCGGAACCGAAATTGCTGAAGTGGAAGCTAAAAACCTTTCCAAAGAAGAGGAATTTGAAGCTAAAGAAAGACTTTTCTCAGATTTTGCTGAAAAATCTGAACGTGTACACACCATGAGCCAGCTGTTGAAAGCGTACACCCTGTTCGAAAAAGATGATGAGTATGTAGTGATTGACGGTGAAGTGAAAATCGTTGACGAGCAGACCGGACGTATCATGGAAGGAAGACGTTATTCAGATGGCCTTCACCAGGCAATTGAAGCAAAAGAAAATGTAAAGATTGAAGCTGCAACACAGACTTTTGCCACCGTTACCCTTCAGAACTATTTCCGTATGTACAACAAACTTGCGGGAATGACAGGTACGGCCGAAACAGAAGCAGGCGAACTCTGGGAGATCTACAAACTTGATGTTGTAGTAATTCCTACCAACCGTCCTATTTTAAGAAATGACAAGCAGGATTTGGTTTACAAAACCAACCGTGAAAAATACAATGCCGTAATTGAAGAAGTTGAAAAACTTACCGCTGCCGGAAGACCGGTTCTTGTAGGAACAACTTCTGTTGAAATTTCACAGCTACTTTCCAAAGCCCTTCAGCTAAGAAAAATCCAGCACCAGGTACTGAATGCGAAGCTTCACAAAAAAGAAGCAGAAATCGTAGCAGGAGCAGGACAGCCTGGAGTGGTAACCATTGCCACCAACATGGCAGGTCGTGGTACCGATATTAAACTTTCCAAAGAAGTAAAAGAAGCAGGCGGTTTAGCCATCATCGGTACAGAAAGACACGATTCAAGACGTGTGGACAGACAGCTTAGAGGTAGAGCAGGACGTCAGGGAGACCCCGGAAGTTCCCAGTTCTATGTATCCCTGGAGGATAACCTGATGCGTTTGTTCGGTTCTGAGAGAATAGCTAAGATGATGGACAGAATGGGTCATAAAGAAGGAGAAGTTATTCAGCACTCCATGATCAGCAAGTCTATTGAAAGAGCTCAGAAAAAAGTGGAAGAAAACAACTTCGGGATCAGAAAGAGACTTCTTGAATATGATGACGTAATGAACAAGCAGCGTGACGTAATCTATAAGAGAAGAAGGAACGCACTGTTCGGAGATCACCTGAAGTATGACATTACCAACATGATCTTTGATGTGGCCAATTCTATTGTAGCTAAAGGGAAATCTTCCGGAAACTTTAAAGATTTCGAATACGAAATTATTAAAACCTTTACGATGGAATCCCCGGTTTCTGAAAGTGATTTCAAAACGAAAAACATCCAGGATCTTACCAATATCCTCTTCAAGGCTGCTCAGGAAGATTATCAGATGAAGCTTAACCTTCTGAAGGAAAAATCATTCCCTATCATAGAGAATGTATACCAAAACCAGGGATCGATGTTTAAAATGATCCAGGTTCCTTTCTCAGACGGCCATAAAACAATGACCATTGTAGCTGACCTGAAGGAAGCTTATGATACACATTGTGAAAGCCTTATCAATGATTTTGAAAAGAATATTACCCTTTCCATCATCGATGAAAACTGGAAACTTCACCTCCGTGAAATGGACGACCTCAGAAGATCTTCCCAGGGTGCCGTTTATGAGCAGAAAGATCCGCTTGTTATTTACAAACAGGAATCATTCCACTTATTCAGTGAAATGGTAGACAAAATGAACAAAGAAATTATTTCTTTCTTATATAAAGGAGAGATCCCTTCATAGGAAATAATTAATAAAATACGTTAAAACCCCGCTTCAATACTACATGAAGCGGGGTTTTGTTATTTGGTGTATAATAAATTTATGATAAATATCAATCCTGTTATTTATTTAGAACAATTAAAAACAATATATTTGCAGAAATTTTGACTTTCATGAAAAATGCACTGATCTGTGCCTCTATGCTGGGTTCCATGCTGGCTGTTGCTCAGGAAAAAGATACCCTCAAATCCAATGCCATTGAAGAAGTTGTAGTCAGCGGAAGGTATTATCAGAAATATAAACTTAATGAAGTTTCCGGCTCATTAAGGCTTCAGACTCCTATTATAGAGCTTCCTCAGAATGTACAGTCAGTCAGTTCACAGGTTTTATCCGATCAGCTTACCCTTAATATGTCTGAAGGCATTGTACGGAACGTAAGTGGCGCAAGGAAAGTGGAACACTGGGATAATGTGTATTCCAACGTTTTCATGAGAGGTGCAAGTATTGCCACCTATATGAACGGAATGAATGTTTCTTCTACATGGGGCCCCATTAACCCTGATGCATCCATTATAGACAGAGTAGAGTTCGTAAAAGGACCTGCCGGATTCATGGGATCAATGGGCGACCCTGCCGGATTTTATAATGTGGTAACCAAAAAACCAACCGGAAAATTTGCAAACAGTGTAAGATTTACAACCGGAAGCTATAATCTGTTCCGTGGCGAAGCAGATCTGGACGGGGTACTTATTAAAAACGGAGTTCTGGATTACCGCCTGAATTTAATGGGCAGCTCCAACAAATCATGGGTGGAAAACGACAAAACAAGCAAAATCATCATTGCCCCTTCCATCACCTTCAGACCTACAAAAACAACGACTTTTACGGCGCAGTATAATTTTCAGCACATGAAATTCAACCAGCCGGGTGCTTATATCATGTCGAAGGAAGGTTATGCCACACTAGGGGTCCACACTAACTTTAACGATCCTAATTTTAAAGAAACAAAAGTAAGAGATCAAAGCTTATTTTTAAGCCTGGATCAGAAACTCTATAAAGACTGGGTATGGAGTACACAGTATGCCTATATGGACCTGAATTATGACGGAGGCTCATGGTGGGGAGATTTCAGAACCCCCGATCCCAACATCTTCTCAAGGGATCTGAGCAACTGGCAGGCTGTAGGAAAAAACCACATTTTCCAGACGTATTTAAGAGGAAGCCTGAACACCGGAAATATCGTACACAAAATTATTGCAGGATTCGACTACGGAGACAGAAAATACCAGGCTGATTTCTCATCAACGGGAAGCGGAGGCTCTATAAACATCCACAATATCATGTATGGAGTAGATCCCGCTACCCTGCCGTCCAATGACGCTTATTTCCTGAACCGAAATGCAGCATTCTATGATGATGAAGGCGTAAAATATACTTCATATTATGTGCAGGATCAGATTGAAATGTTCAATAATAAACTTCGTCTTACCCTGGCGGGAAGATATACAAGCGGAACAACTTACGCAGGGTATCCCAATCTGGGAGAAGTAACTCCCGATAAAGCCGGGGAGTTTACACCGAGAGTGGGCGCAAGCTATTCCATCTCAGAAGATTTTTCTGCATACGGAGTATTTGACAGAACATTCTCTCCACAGTCTGCCAACACCTTTACAGGCTCAATATCGGCTCCGCTGAAAGGCCAGAACATTGAATTCGGATTGAAGAAAGACTGGTTCGGAGGAAAGTGGAATTCAACATTTGCAGTATATGAAATCAGAAGGAAAAACATTCTAACCAAAGATTTTGTAAACAGTACTCCTTCACAGACTTTTTATTATGCCAATGGAGAACAGAGAGCCAGAGGTTTTGAAGCAGATCTGAAAGGAGAAATTGTAAAAGGGCTGAATATCATCATCAATTACGCCTATACCGATGCCAAGACAATTAAAGATACCAATCCTGAAATTCTTGGAGCAGCTTCTCCGGGTAATGCTAAAAATGTACAGAATACCTGGGTTTCTTATCACTTCAGCGACAGCCTGTTAAAAGGATTTGGTATATCTGCCGGGTATCAGTATCAGGGAGGAAGAGTTTCCTGGTATGGTACAAATTCCGGAAACCAGTCATTGCCTGATTATTTCGACACCAATTTCGGGATCACTTACAGAGCCAGGAAATTCGATGTGAACCTGATGCTCAACAACGCTTTTAACAGAAAACTGTTCAGCGGGTATTATGATCCGGGATACAATACACCGAATGATACCAGCGACGATAAATATGTGTGGATCTACAATGCACCACGCAACTGGAGACTCTCAATAGGATATAAATTTTAAATAATGAAAGTTAGCCCTTCACCGGGTTAACTTTTTTGATATGAAGAAAAAACATCATCATAAGAAGAAAGTTTCTCCCGCAAAAAAGTGGTCGGCCAAACTGCATCTTTGGCTGGGTTTATCGGTGGGAATCATTGTCTTCATCGTTTCACTTACAGGAACTTTGTATGTTTTTAAAGACGAGATACAGAACAGTCTGCGCCAGGAGGCCATTTATGTAAAAAAAGCTGCTGCCGAACCCATCTCTGTTCATGTCCTGAAGGAAAAAATCAGCCTGGAACTTCATGAAAAATTTCCGCTGAATTCCGTAGAAATATCTCTTGATAAAAATAAGTCCTACCGTTTTCTGTATTATGAAAAAAATAAAAAAGGCTGGAATTATTTTGAAGAGGTAAAGATCAACAAACTGGTGTATGTAGATCAGTACACCGGAAAAATCCTGGCCGTGTATGATGAGAAATATAATTTCTTCAACATTCTGAAATACATCCACTGGAGTCTTCTGCTCAATTCTGAATGGGGAAAATATGTTGTAGGCATTCCGACCGTTCTTTTTATTTTTATGCTGATCACCGGAATTGTTCTGTGGTGGCCGAAAAATAAAAAAGCAAGGAAAGGACGCTTCTGGTTCAGCTGGGAAAATGTAAAGACCTGGAAACGCAGAAACTATGATCTTCACAATATATTAGGCTTCTACGCTTCATTTATTGCTCTTTTAATGAGTATTACAGGCATTTACTTCGCTTATCCGTACGTGAAAAATGTCATTCATTTTACATTATCCGGATCTGCAGACCTTCCGAAAGATAAAGAAATCAAGTCCCCGGACTCTCTGATGCTGAAAAACAGTTCAGTATATGATCTTACGGCGGCTCAAACGAGAAAATTATATGCAGAGTCTGCCAGCTTCAGAATTCCACTGAGCGGAAAAAACAAGAAGGGAAAAGATCTTAAAAACATTCCGGTAACAGTTTACGGAGAAGAAGGAAGATTCAGTGACCGGAGTACGCTGGTATTTGATAAATATTCAGGAAAGCTTCTGGCTGAAAAACCTCATCAGAAATTAAGCAATGCAGAAAAATATGCCAATGCCAATTATGATATCCATACAGGCTCCTATTTCGGGCTGTTCGGCAAAATCATCTGGTTCATCACCGGGCTCATCTGCACCTCACTTCCCGTAACCGGATTTCTGGTATGGTGGGGCAAACAAAAGAAACAAGGAAAGAAAATATAATGAGAAAAGCGCTTTTATCAGCTGCATGTTTAGGATCTGTTACGGTTTTTGCCCAGGTGAAGGACAGTACCCGGACAAACCATGTGGAAGAAGTCATCATGACGGCTTCCAGAAAAAAAGAAAACATCAAAGAAATACCAGGCTCGGTAACCGTTGTCGCCGAAAAGCAGATCCAGTCTCAGCTGACCGTTAATTCAGATATTACAAGTATTCTTCAGTATACCGTTCCCAGCTTAGGAACCAATTCCGGGCAGACCTCCAATACCGGGCAGACCTTAAGAGGGCGCCAGGTTCTTGTTCTTATCGACGGAATCCCACAGTCTACCCCCCTCAGAAACGGAGCCAGAGATCTAAGAAGCATCGATCCGTCCGTTATCGAAAGAATTGAAGTCATCAAAGGAGCATCTTCCATTTACGGAAACGGGGCAGACGGAGGAATCATCAACTATATCACGAGAAGAAGCAATTCCGATAAGAAAATTTCCGGACTTTCACAGATCGGGTTTACAGGACAGCCTTACGAAGGCGGGGGAACACTTGGGATAAGAGCCAGCCAGCTTTTATCCGGAAAGATCAGCAGGTTTGACTACGTATTCTCCTTAGCTTATGAAAGGACAGGCTACATGAAAGATGCAGATGGGATATATCTTACCCCCACTTACAGTACTGCCAAAATGGATAATTATAACGGTATGCTGAAATTGGGATACAATATTGATTCTGATCAGCGGATTGAAGCATCCTACATCGGCTACGCCTCAAAATCTGATCTTAATTTAGGATTAAAAACCGGAAATTACGGAATTACCCCAACAATCGGGGATGGTATAGGAAAAAGCCTTGAAACCACGCCCCAGGGAACGCCTAAAAATCATAATTTCAGAATCAATTATGACAACCGCAATCTATTTTGGGGAACCACTTCACTGAATTTTAATGCCTATATGCAGGATTTCAAGACAGTATACGGTTATAGTGACACTTTCTTCGGCGGCGGACAGTCCAATGTGATCTCCAAAAAATACGGAGCCAGAATTAATTTTGATACCAGATTATGGAATGCCCGGAATTCACAGGCTGAAATCATGTACGGAATGGATATTCTGAACGACCAGACCGTACAGAAACTGGAAGACGGCCGCTACTGGACTCCCGATATGAGTATGACCAATCTCGCCCCTTTCCTGTTGATAAAAGTGGATCTTTTAAAGAAGCTTACCCTTAAAGGAGGACTCCGATACGAAAATATGAAAGTTAAAGTCGGTGATTTCAACACACTTTCTACGCTTAAAAGCGACGGTACTTTTACCGAAAGTATTTTTGTAACCGGCGGAAATCTGAAATACAATGCCCTGGTAGCCAATCTTGGAGTACGTTATAACATCGAACCGTTTCTGAACCTGTTCGGAAGCTTTTCCCAGTCCTACTCCATCAATGAACTGGGTAGAATTCTGAGAACCTCCACGCAGGGAACTATCCAGAATCTTGAAACCAAACCGATCATCGTTAACAACTATGAATTGGGAGCAACGGGACAGATTTCAAAATGGGTAAACTATGAGATCACCTCTTATGTGAGTACTTCAAAACTGGGGGCCTCATTTGTTCAGAGCCCGGACAGAGCTTTAACTATTCAGAGATCGCCTGAAATTGTTTACGGAGTGGAAGGGTTTTTACATTTCACCCCTGCACGATGGATCAGTTTCGGAGGAAGTTACAGCTGGATGGAAGGAATTACTTCATTAAAAGATGACGGGGATTATTCAGCCAAAACCAACAACAGCAGGATTTCTGCTCCTAAAGTTCTTGCTTACGTACAGGCAAAGCCTATCCCTTCTCTATCTCTGGGAATCGATATGCTTCACGCTTTCCGGCAGGACAGATTCCAGCCTAATGTCAAAACCGGATTATTCGCTTACGGAGAAGGTTATGTCCCAGAATACACGGTTTTCAATTTCAAATCAGGCTATGAAATCAATAAAAACTGGAAAGTCTCTCTGGGAGTTGAAAATATTTTTAATATCAATTACCAGCCTGCTATTGCATGGTGGTCGGCCAGAGACAGTGAATTCGTGAACGCACCCGGAACCAGAGGAACCCTGATGCTGGAATATAAATTTTAATTAATCTAAATAAAAAGTAAAACTTATCTTTGTCTTGCTTTAATTATTTGTATGAAGAAAAAACATCATCATAAGAAGAAACCGGGGTTCTTTAAAACATGGTCCGCCAAACTTCACCTTTGGTTTGGTCTTGGAATTGGCGTTCTGATCTTTATTATTTCCATTACCGGAGCATTATATGTTTTTAAGGATGAAGTAGAAAACCTTACCCGTAAAGACGTTATTTACCATAATGAGCAGAATATTGAGCAAAAGCAGGTTCTTCCGATCCGGGTGATGGAGAAAGCCGTTGCAGATCAGGTAAAGGAAAAATACCCTATCCACTGGGTGAATGTTCCCATAGACAGGAAAATGTCCTATATGTTCTTCTGGTATGAGCACAATACGGATGCATGGAACTATTTTGACGAGTATCCGGTCTATAAGCAGGCGTATGTAAATCCTTATACCGGAAAGGTTTTAAGGGTATATGACGAAAAGAACGGATTCTTCAATATTGTAAAGATGATTCACTGGAGCTTCCTTCTGAAACAGGACTGGGGAACTTATGTAGTAGGAATACCTGTTATTATCTTTGTGATCATGCTGATAACGGGAATTGTATTATGGTGGCCCAAAAATAAAGCAGCAAGAAAACAGCGTTTTTCGTTCAAATGGAAGAATGTTAAAAGCTGGAAAAGGAAAAACTATGATCTACACAATGTACTCGGGTTTTACGCTTCAATTTTCGCCTTAATTTTCTCAATCACCGGATTATTTTATGCATTTTTCGTGGTTCAGGCTATGATCTATGTAGTATTTTCCGGAGGAGAAACCAAATATCCTGATTTTTCCCATATCAAAACCAAAGCTCCCGTTGAGCTGAGAACCGAAGGAACACTGGATAAGATCATCAATACAGTAAAACAGAAATACCCTGACTCTTATGGGTTTGCCCTCGATCTCGGACATGAACATATGGATGATCATGAACATCCGAATTTTGAAGTGTATGTAAAACACCTGTCCTACTCTTACCACAAGAGCAGCAGCCTGATCTTTGATGAAAACTCGGGAGAACTTCTCCACACTCATGATCCTGAGGATAAAAATTTCGGGGAGAAGGTGGTCAATGCCAATTATGACATCCACGTCGGGGCTATTCTGGGATTACCTACCAAGATCATTGCATTCATTGTCAGCTTAATATGCGCCTCCCTTCCCGTTACCGGATTTATGATCTGGTGGGGAAGAAGAAAAAAGAAACCGGTAAAAACAGCCTGAAACTTTTTTAAATAAATGTTTAGTTAATAATCTATTAATACAATCTTTTTTATAATTTTAACCCTTTAGAATTACAATAGAAATGTCATTAATAGATTTATCAAAACAAGTTGCCCTGGGAATTGACATCGGAGGAACGAATACCAAGTTCGGAGTAGTAAACCACCGTGGTGAGGTCCTGGAAAAAGGAAGTCTGCGAACAGATGAGTACGATAAAATAGAAGATTTCATCGATGCTCTGCACGAACAGGTACGCCCACTGATCGAAAGACACGGCACGGAAAAAAACTTTGACGGAATCGGAGTAGGCGCTCCTAATGCCAACTATTATAAAGGAACGATAGAACAGGCCCCCAATCTGCCCTGGAAAGGAGTTATTCCGTTTACAGACCTGATGACGGCCAAATTCAATCTGCCATGCAAGGTAACCAATGATGCCAATGCGGCCGCTCTTGGAGAAATGCTTTTCGGAGCCGCCCGCGGAATGAAAGATTTCATTATGATTACGCTGGGAACAGGCGTAGGTAGCGGGATTATTTCCAACGGAAGCCTTATTTACGGGCATGACGGTTTTGCAGGAGAGCTGGGACATACTATTGTAAAGCCCGGCGGAAGAAAGCACTGGAGCACAGGGTCCGAAGGAAGCCTCGAAGCCTATGCCTCAGCAACCGGAATTGCTATTACAGCCAAGAAAATGAGAGCTGAGTTTCCCGAATCCATGCTGAATCAGTATCCTGAAGATGAGATCAATTCCAAAACAGTACATGAATGTGCCCTGAAAGGAGACCCGATCGCTATTGAGGTATTCAGATATACGGGACAGAAGCTGGGTGAAGCTTTAGCTAACTTTGTGATGTTTTCTTCGCCTGAAGCCATACTTCTGTTCGGAGGCGTAATCAAAGCTGGAGATTTCATTCTAAAGCCCGCCAAACTTTATATGGAGAGAAACCTTCTTCCGATCTTTAGGAATAAAGTAAAACTGGTTTTCAGTGAACTGGATGAAGCCGATGCCGCCATCTTGGGAGCAAGTGCCCTCGTCTGGGAAAAATAACAGAATAAATTTAATATATCAGGCAGTCATTAATGGCTGTTTTTTTGTTCAGTATACACATATACAAAGGTCTTCTTGGCAGTCATTAATAGGTAAAATGAATCGGTATCTGTGACAATGAATTTTTTCACCCCATCAGTGAGATTTGTGAAGTCTGTGGGAAATTTAATTCATATTGATATGATAGCTTGCTTTTTTTCACGCAAAGTTCATGTATCGGCAATATTGATTTTAAGGGAGCAAAGTGTAGAATCAACTTCGTTGATCCGATGAAGCGATAGACTAGCCTTCGGCTCTTTCAATGATGAAAACAGATCACAAAAAATTGCTGAAAATCTTTGATTTTCTTGCGCCTTAAAAACAGCATAATGGTTAAAAACCTTCTGCCCTTTAGCGTTTAACCAACAAAAAAATATGCTCAATCCATCATCAGCAATAGAAAGCAAGTGCCCTCGTCTGGGAAAAATAACAGAATAAATTTAATATATCAGGCAGTCATTAATGGCTGCTTTTCTTGTTCAGTATACACATATACAAAGGTCTTCTTGGCATTCATTAATAAGTAAAATGAATCGGTATCTGTGACAATGAGTTTTTTCACCTCATCAGTGAGATTGGTGAAGTCTGTGGGAAATTTAATTCATATTGATATGATAGCTTGCTTTTTTTTCACGCAAAGTTCATGTATAGGCAATATTGATTTTAAGGGAGCAAAGTGTAGAATCAACTTCGTTGATCCGATGAAGCGATAGACTAGCCTCCGGCTCTTTCAATGATGAAAACAGATCACAAAAAATTGCTGAAAATCTTTGATTTTCTTGCGCCTTAAAAACAGCATAATGGTTAAAAACCTTCTGCCCTTTAGCGTTTAACCAACAAAAAAATATGCTCAATCCATCATCAGCAATAGAAAGCAAGTGTCCTCGTCTGGGAAAAATAACAGAATAAATTTAATATATCAGGCAATTAATGGCTGCTTTTTTTGTTCAGTATACACATATACAAAGGTCTTCTTGGCAATCATTAATAGGTAAAATGAATCGGTATCTGTGACAATGAGTTTTTTCACCCCATCAGTGAGATTTGGGAAGTCTGTGGGAAATTTAATTCATATTGATATGATAGCTTGCTTTTTTTCACGCAAAGTTCATATATCGGCAATATTGATTTTAAGAGAGCAAAGTGTAGAATCAACTTCGTTGATTCGATGAAGCGATAGACTAGCCTTCGCCTCTTTTAATGATGAAAACAGATCACAAAAAATTGCTGAAAATCTTTGATTTTCTTGCGCCTTAAAAACAGCATAATGGTTAAAAACCTTCTGCCCTTTAGCGTTTAACCAACAAGAAAATATGCTCAATCCATCATCAGCAATAGAAAAATAGAGGAGGGCTTTAATCCGCCTGAATAATAGAAAAACAATCCACTGTCTTCAGCCCAAACTTATACAATCTGCAGACCATAATAATTAAAAATCCGTATATCCGTGGCATAAAATCATTCCATTCATTTATAGTTTTTATCGATGGAAACATTCACATTATTTGTATTTAAAACCATCAAAGTTTTTCTTACTTTTGATCGGTTTTTCAGGATTACAATCCTGCAGAAATAATGAATAAAATTATCAGTTACAATGGAGAATAATCAATTTGAGCAGATCACTTTCGGAGGCGGATGTTTCTGGTGTGTGGAAAGCTGTTTTAATATGCTGAAAGGTGTACAGTCTGCTGTATCCGGATATTCGGGGGGACACAAAGATAACCCGACCTATGAAGAAGTCTGCACCGGTGAAACAGGACATGCGGAAGTGGTACAGATCACTTACGATCCTGCCGTTATTACTTACGAACAGCTTATGGACGTATTTTTCTTTCTTCACGATCCTACCCAGCTGAACAGACAGGGTAATGACATAGGAACCCAATACCGCTCGGTTATTTATTATAAAGATGATGCCGAAAAAGCTAAAGCGGAAGAAGCCCTGAAGGCATCCGAAGCCTCGGGAAGATGGGCAGGAACCTACGTTACAGAACTTACAAGATTTGAAAAATTCTGGCCGGCAGAACAGTATCACCAGGGATATTATAATGAAAACCCGACACAGCCTTACTGCAGTGCCGTGGTAGGTCCGAAGATCCAGAAGTTCAGAAAACATTACGGAGAACTGGGCATGCTGAATGCTGACTAAAAATAATAAGAGAGATAAAAGAATAATTTGTCTCTCTTTTTTTATTCTTCTCCCAACAGGGTATCTTATTGTTTGCCTGCATATTTGAAGATAATCCACGGCGTAGATTTTCTCAGTTCTTTGCCATTATCAGGATCTACACCATCCATTGTAAAAAACTCTACATTTCCGTTAAATTTAGAATACCAGGTAACGCCCAGGGCATTATCAACAGTCAGCGTATCTTTTCTTGTGATCTTTTTAAAATGTTTCAGAGCAACAAAATCTATGGGTCTGAGATCAAGCCGGGGATTTCTGTCCTCACAATCTGCCGGCTTATATTCATTTTTATCCCAATACATACATTTTCTTTCATCGGCAGGTTCTGCAGCCATTAAAAACCCTAATGGCTGAATACCTATGCTGTTGTCTTTACCATTTTTACTTCCCTGTCCTTTACTCGTCATTAAAGCCGCTAAAACCAAAACAATTCCTGCAATACCCAATCCGTTTTGTTTCACGAATTCGGGCATTGCAAGAATAGGCTTATTAATTATTGTTATTACAATTTTTGAGATTGCTTGTTGAATTGTATATTCCAATGTCTTCCATTCAGAACAATAGTCTTTAAAAGTGTCATATCCCAAATATCTGCTTAAGTTATCCAAAATTGGTCTTTTAATATTATAATCTTCACCATTTTCAACAATAGCTTTATAATAATTTTCAAAAGACTTATAACTGAGCGGTTCATATTCATCTTTTAGAATCCGTTCAAGGTGCAGAATAATTCCACTGAAAGATGTCTCTGTGGCTTCATTTGAAGCTTTTTCATAAACATCTTCTAATAGCTTTTTCCTTTCAGATAAAAATTTTGACATACTCAAGGTTATTATTTCGAAAATTATAAAATCTGTAATAAAAAACATTACGGTTTTCCGCACTTCTCACTGAAAAAACTTTCCTAAAACTTTCCTAAAACTTTCTAACCCTTGCCTCATTTTCATCTGCATCTTTGCATCAGAGATCAGTGAAATACAAAACATTACAAAAACAAAAATACAAAACTGATTTCAAAACTACCAGATAAAACGGAGGTAAAACTCCGGGTTGGGAAGCAGATGTTTTCTCCTCCGTTTTTGAAGGTTCACTTCCCAAAAATTTAGAAGCGCTTCAATTTTTTTAAACGTGTAGCTCTACCTGTGATCGGTTTCGCGGGCAACTGCAGAAGTACCCAATTTTTAAATTTTTAAGAAGATGATACAGTTCATTCTAATGCTATTAGGTTTAGCATTCTCAAATAATAATGCCCATACAGTAAATCATAACAACGGACAAAGCCCGGTAACCGTACAAAACGACCCGGGAAGCGGACTCGGGGAAGATCCGGGAGACGGAGGTCCGGTTGGAGGAAATTCAGGACAAACTCCTCCAGCTCCGACCCCAACTCCAAAGCCATAAGCTAATAAAAAAAGGACAGGTTGTATAAATCTGTCCTTTTCTTTATTTTGCATAAAAAACTAAAATGAAAATTTCTTTATTTATTATAATATTATTGTTCTTTTTTTCTTGCAAAAAACAATATTACATAAACAATGACCACAATATTGATTTTTATTTTAATAAAGCTTCAATATGTAGAGATTCGAATTCACCTGATTCTGCATTCTATTACTATAACCTAGCCAAAAATGATTATCTTAAAATAAATGATTCAGTAAATACTGCAAGGTCACTTGTTAATATGGCAATTATTCAGGTGCAAAAAGGAGATTTTTATGGAGGAATTGAGACTTCATTAGAAGCAAATAAGTTCCTAAAACAAGAAAAAGATAGTCTTTCCAGAAAGACATTAGCTGCAAATTATAATAATATAGCTATTGCCTCCCACTTTTTAAAAAACTATACAGATGCACTTCAATATCAATTCAAGGCTTTAAAGTATGCTAATGATAGTACAAATAAACATATGTATTATAACAATATCGGAGATGTACTTATATCTTTAAAAGATTTTAAATCAGCTAAAAAATACTTACAAAAAGTAATACATATAAAAGATAGTAATCTATATTCTAAAGTGTTAAATAATCTGGCAAAAGCTAAATATCTTGATGACAAAAACTACGACCCTTTACCCGAACTCAATAAAGCACTAAAAATAAGACAGTTAATAAAAGATGACTGGGGTCAGAATTCAAGCTTCGAAACTTTATCTGAATACTTTTTGGATAAAAATAAAAACCAATCACTTTTTTTTGCAAAAAAAATGCTTGAAGCTGCAACTCACAACAAAAGTCCTGATGACCAAATAACTGCATTGCAAAAAATTATCACATTAGACCCTGAAAATTATTTAATCAATTTCCAAAAATTCGTCCTGATAAATGACAGTGTTCAAACAGCAAGAAATAAAGCAAAAAAACAATTTGCCGTTTTTCGTTATGATCTGGAAGCGAAAAGAGCAGAAAATGAAATACTAAAAGCCGGTAATTTAAAAAAGAATTTTGGTTTATTTACATTATCTGTTCTCCTAGTTGGTGGAGGATTATGGTACAGAAGAAGAAAAATAAGGCTTCAGAAGGAAAAAGAGCTTGAAGTAAAAAACACACAGCTTAAAATGTCCAAAAAAGTGCATGACGTAGTAGCCAACGGTATTTATCAGGTGATGACCAAGATAGAAAACCAGGAAAGCTTCGATAAAGAAAAGGCCCTTGACGAACTTGAATTTGTTTACGAAAAATCAAGAGATATTTCCTACGATAAACCGGATCAGACTGGCAGCCCAAAAGATTGTAAAGAAAAAATATCCAAGCTTATCGCTTCATTCAAAAATGATGATACGGAAACGTATACCGGAGGTAATGAAGATGAAATATGGACCCATGTTTCCCAGACCGGTTTTGAAGAAATTTACCAGGTTATCCGCGAGCTGCTCGTTAATATGAAAAAACACAGCCAGGCATCCCGTGTCGTTTTTAAATTTGAAAGAACTGAAAACCAGGTCCGGATACAGTATACAGACAACGGAATAGGAATTCCGGGAGATCTTATCCAGAAGAATGGGCTCACCAATACGGTTTCCCGTATGGCAGCAATAAAAGGAGCTATTATTTTTGACACCAAAACCGAAAAAGGACTGAAGATCAGTATTTCATTTCCTGTTTCTTAAAAAAAGTAATAAAATGTTCGAAAAAATTTTAATAGCCGAAGACCACGAAAGCAGCAGCATCTCTGTACAGAAAACATTAGAAGACCTTCATATTACTAATGCAGATTATGTGTATTATTGCGATGATGCACTCGCTAAAGTTCAGAAATCCATAAGGGAAAATGATCTGTACGACCTGCTGATCACCGATCTTTCCTTTGAAGAAGATCATCACGAGCAAAACATAAAAAACGGCACCGAACTTATCGTAAAAGTCCGGGAACTGCACCCCTCCATCAAAATAATTGTTTTTTCCGCAGAACATAAATCAGGAATTATAGATTCTCTGTTTACCCGGTACCACATCAACGGTTATGTACGGAAAGCAAGAAATGATTCCAAAGAATTAAAAAAATCAATTGCTTCCGTTTTTATCAATGAAAACTATTTATCATTCGATCTGAAACAGGAAGTTAAAAAACTGAACAGTTACGAATTCACGGCCTATGACATCAACATAGTTTCCCACCTTGCCAAAGGTATTCTGCAAAAAAACATCCCCGATCACTTTAAAGCAAAAGGCATTACCCCCAACAGCCTGAGCAGTGTAGAAAAAAAACTGAACAGCCTAAAAGAAGACCTGCAGGTAACCAGCAACGAACAGCTTGTTGCTTTCTGTAAAGATCTGGGAATTATATAAATACTTCAAAAATTCACAATACAGCCTTTCATTGTTGAGAGGCTTTTTTGTTTTTACGGAATCCCGTAAGGATAAAGCTTCAAAGGGTGATACTTTTGATGCAAATAAAAACGACATAATGGATCTTAAAATTAAACTTGAACAGTTACAACAAAAAGTATCCGGATTAAAGGATCAGATTTCAACTGAAGAAGCTACTAAAAATGCTTTTGTAATGCCTTTTATACAGATTTTAGGCTATGATATCTTCAATCCCACAGAAGTAATTCCCGAACATGTTTGTGACATAGGAACCAAGAAAGGAGAAAAAGTGGATTATGTAATTAAAAACAATGATGACCCTGTTCTTATCATCGAATGCAAACACTGGAAAGAGAATGTGGATGCTCATAATTCCCAACTCCACAGATACTTTCACGTTTCCAAAACAAGATTTGGCGTTCTCACCAACGGAATTATTTATAATTTTTATACCGATCTGGAAAAGCCTAACATTATGGACGAAAAACCTTTTTTCAGCATTGATATCGAAGATCTGAAAGACAGCTCCGTAAAAATACTGGAAAACTTCACCAAAAAGGATTACAACCTGGAAAACATTCTCGATTCCGCAGAAGCCTTAAAATATATTAAAGCTATACGAAAAGAATTTGAAAAAGAAATAGAAACTCCATCCGATGAAATTGTAAAACTTCTTGTAAGCAGATTCTTTGGAAAATCTATTACCGCCAACAGAATGGTTTCGTTTAAAGAATATACCAAAAAAGCCCTGACAACCTCAATCAATGAATCGATCAGCTTCAGACTCAAGTCCGCATTAAGCATTAATGAACAAATTGAACAACAGGAAGATCAGGTAAAAAATTCCCAGCCTATTGATGAAAACAATGATTCTAAAATTGTTACAACAGAAGAAGAACTGGAAGGATTTCAAATTATAAAAGCTATCATGAGAGAAAAAATTCCTGCAGACCGCATAGCATACAGGGATACCTTATCCTATTTTGGTATTCTGCTGGATGACAATAACAGAAAACCGATTTGCAGACTTCACTTCAATACTCCGAATAAATATATAGAAACATTCCACAACGGTAAAGATGCCGGAGAAAAAGTACTGTTGAATAATCTTGATGACCTATATATTTTCAGAGATAAACTCCACAAAACATTAGAAAACTATTAATCATCTAAAAACAATTTTTACTAAAAAACATTCTACTATGAAAAAACTACTCTTCACCACCCTTTTAAGCTTAGGATTATTACTTCCAGCCAGTTTCACCGCAACACCGCAAAAGACCAGATCTGAACAGACCAACAAAAAGCCAAAGAAAAAAGCTTCAAAAAGCAAGAAAAGCAGCAGCAGGAGCTCTGGGTTCTATTCATCAGGCAGAGGGTGTACCTATAACGGAAACCAGTTGTATGTAGGCAAAAGAGGCGGGTGCTATTATTACGCAGGGAACAGCAAACAGTATGTAGACCGGTCGTATTGCTCAGGGTGTAATTAAACTGCTTCCGGCTTCCATTCTAAAAAAACTAAAAACACTCACCATATATTAAAAAAGCGAAGATCTCTCTTCGCTTTTATTATTTTCTGATCATTTCCGTATGCGGAATATCATCTTCCAGATATTTTTTCCCGGTATCTTCAAATCCGAACCCGGAGTAGAACCTCAGTAAATAGTCCTGTGCAGAAATTCTCACTTCTGTTGTATGAAAACGGTTTTCTATCGTCTCCACAGCATATTGAATCAGCTGCTTTCCTAAACGCTTTCCTCTCGCCTTTTCCGTTGTAAGAACCCGGCCGATAGAGGCTTCATCATACTTGATTCCTTTATCGAAAACACGGCAGTAAGCCAGAATTTCCCCATTCTCCTCAGCCCAGATATGAACCGCTTTCTGATCATAGTTGTCCAGATCAGGATAAGGGCAGTTCTGTTCTATGACGAATACATCAATACGGGCTTTCAGTACAGCATACAGCTCCGGTACGGTAAATTCATCAAAGGTTTTGATCTTCCAGACGGTACTATTCATCAAAGCTTACATTATTAAGCGTTAAAAAATCATTGGTTTTTTCAATGAAATCCAGGATTTCTTCACAGCCTTCTTTCTTTTCTGCAGAGGTTACATAGAGTTCCGGAAGATCCTCCCAGGTCTTATGAAGTTCAGCCTTATAAGTCTCTACATTGGTAACCACAGCACCAGGCTTTATTTTATCCGATTTGGTGAACACAATGGAAAATGGAACTCCACTCTCCCCGCACCATTGGATAAATTCAAGATCAATTTTCTGAGGATTATGTCTTATATCTACCAGCACAAAAAGATTCACCAGATTTCTCCTGTTCAAAATATAATTGGTAATCAGTTTTTCAAAATCCTTTCTTATGGATTTGGACACTTTGGCATAGCCATATCCCGGTAAATCCGTAAGATACCAGTTCTCATTTACCAAAAAATGATTGATCAGCTGTGTTTTTCCCGGAGTCTGTGAAGTTTTGGCCAGATCCTTATGATTCATCATCGCATTGATCAGGGACGACTTTCCTACATTAGACCTTCCGATAAAAGCGTATTCCGGAAGTGTAGGATCAGGACAGTCTTGCCATTTTCCGCTGCTTTTTACAAAATTTGCTGTTTTAATAACCATTTCTCAAATATTTTTAGAAAAATAAACCATTAAGAAAAGTTCTTAATGGCCATTTATATGTTGTATGTATTTACACTTTATCTTTTAACCAGCTGTACAGAATCTCATTGAATTCATCCGGTTTCTCCATCATGGCAGCATGCCCGCAACGGTCGATCCAGAAGAGATCAGAATTCGGGATAAATTTATGCATATCCTCTGCTACCTCCGGCGGGGTTACATTATCCTGTTTTCCCCAGATCAGGCAGGTCGGGGTTTTGATCTTCGGAAGATCATTCAGCATATTGTGTTTGATGGCACTTCTCGCGAGCATCACCGTTTTGATTCCTTTCATCCTGTCATTCACTACAGAAAACACCTCATCTACAAGATCCTCTGTGGCAATTGCCGGGTCATAAAAAACCTCTTCCGTTTTCTTTCTGATATAGGAACGGTCATTCTTTCGGGGAAAACTGTCTCCGAAAGTTCTCTCATACAGCCCCGAGCTTCCGGTAAGAACAAGATTCTTAACCAGATCCGGTCTTGCCAGAGTTAAAATAAGACCTACATGGCCCCCCATTGAGTTTCCTACAATTGTAACAGGTCCTGAAATATGACTCTCAATAAACCTGATAATATATTTTGCAAGCGTAGTAAGATTCGTATTGAGTACCGGCAGATCATAGATCGGCAACTGAGGCACATACACTTTGAAACCTCTTTGCGAAAAAAAATCTACCATTTTATCGAAATTACTCAATCCACCCATTAAACCGTGCAACAGCACCAATGGATGTCCTTCTCCCGCCTCTACAAAAGTATATTTCTTTTCTTTTTTTGTACTAAATATCATATAATGCCTTAATAAAGCCTTGCAAAAATACAAATTAAACCTCAAAAATATTTTGATTACCCTAATTTAAAATAAAAATAATATAATCTCTCTCTTTTTCTTCTTTTTTTTCAAAACCTCTTTAATATGGCCTGAATAAGACTTTTCACAATCCTCCGGATACCAACCACTTACCCCTTAAAATTTAAATCTTTAATAAAACTTATTAACATTAAGTCAAAAAGTGGGAAAAAGTGGGAAATTTTGGAAACTTTTATATAAATTTGTCCCAAATGAAAAATTTCATTGGAACATATGAGTGTAAAATTGACGACAAAGGCCGCTTAAAAGTTCCTTCATCTTTAATCAAACAGATGGAAAACTTCGACGATAAGGCGTTTGTAGTCAAGAGATCTGTGTTCCAACCCTGCCTGGAAGTTTACCCCATGAATGCCTGGGACAAACTGATGGGCAAAATAAATAAATTAAACAGATTCATTAAAAAGAATGCTGATTTCATACGAATGTTTACGGCAGGCGTAAAAACAGTTGAGCTGGATAATGCAGGAAGACTTCAGATCTCCAAAGACCTGGTCACCTTTGCAAACCTTCAGAAAGACACTGTCATTACCAGCGCAGGAGAGCTTTTCGAAATTTGGGATAAAGAAGCCTATGAAAAGGTGATTGCTACCAACGAAGCCGACTTTGCCAGCCTTGCTGAAGATGTGATGGGCTCTTTCGATGAAGAATAGGAACCACGCAGTTGTAGCGTGATAAAAAACACAAGTTAAGCATGTACCATAACCCCGTTTTATTAAAGCAGAGTGTTGATGATTTGGTGACGAATCCGGACGGAATATACGTGGACTGCACTTTTGGAGGCGGAGGCCACTCCAGGGAAATCCTGAGCAGGCTTTCGGACAAAGGAAGACTGTTCAGTTTTGATCAGGATCTTGATGCCCTTAAAAACGCAATTGATGATCCCAGATTTACACTGGTAAACCAGAATTTCAGATTTCTGGAAAACTCCCTGCTGATGTACGGAGTTTCTCAGGTAGACGGAATCCTGGCAGACTTAGGCGTTTCATCCCATCAGTTTGATGAAGCGGAAAGAGGATTTTCAACAAGAAGCGATGCTCCTCTGGACATGAGAATGAACGTAATGCAGAATCTTGATGCCAAACGCGTAATTAACGAATATGGAGAAGAGGAACTGGCTGATATTTTCTACCACTACGGAGAACTGAGAGAAGCCAGAAAGCTGGCAAGAGAAATCGTTCACCACAGAAAAACAAAGAACATCAATACCACGGAAGAACTGAAGAAATTATTCAGCTACATTCCGCCCCATAAAGTTAATAAATTCTACGCCCAGCTTTTTCAGGCGATAAGAATTGAAGTAAACCAGGAACTGGAAGTTTTAAAAGAAATGCTCGTTCAGGCCTACAACATTCTGAAACCGGAAGGAAGACTCGTTGTTATTTCCTACCATTCATTAGAAGACCGCCTGGTAAAAAGATTTTTAAAGAACGGAATGTTTGAAGGAGAACCCGAAAGAGACATCTACGGAAATTATAAAAAAGCTTTTGAGCTGCTGAAGAGTAAAGCGGTTATCCCCGACAGCGGGGAAATCGAAGAAAATTCCAGAGCCAGAAGCGCTAAAATGAGAACAGGAATTAAAGTATAAAAGTGAATGGTGAACAGTCAATAATGAATTTTCACATCAGAAAATTGACTGTTGACAGAAAAGCGAATTCACGGCAAAGCAAATTGACAAACAAATAAATTGGCAAAAAGAACAACAAATCGCCCCCAGAAAAGACTCACTTTTATAGACATTATAAAAGGAAACTTTCTGAACCGTGATGAGATCAAAATACATTACAAGTATTTTCTCCTGTTGTTTGTCCTGATGATGGCGATGATCTATACCAATCACCTCGTCAACAAAAAGATTAAAATCGTCAATGCCTTAAAAGAAGAAACAGAAGAATATAAATCGAGAAACGCTTACGCCCAGAGTAAGCTGATCAAAGTAAAAATGGAATCGGAACTGGGGAAAGAAGTAGCAAAGGACTCTTTAATGACCCTTGAAAACCATCCTCACAAACTGCTAATTAAACTGGACAGTACAGATGCAAAAACAAAATGAATACGACAACAAACGTAAAAAAACGTTAAGGTGGGGCTATCTCTTCGCAGTGGCAGCTCTGTGCGTATTCGTAATGTTCCTTACAAGAATTGTAATCCTGCAAAACACTAACGTTCAGGAAATTAAAGACGATTACATTAATAAAAACTATCGCGAGGCAACCCTGAAAGCTGCCCGCGGAAACCTGTTCGCCTCAGACGGTTCTATTCTGGCCACTACCGTAATGCGTTACGACATCTATCTTGATTTCAAAACCATGAAAGATAGCGTCTACACCAACAATATCGGAGCACTTACAGATTCCCTGAGCAAAATGTTCGGAAAATCCAGAGGAGAATTCAGACAGAAATTCGACGAGCAGAAAAAGAAAAAAAACCAGTACTATACCCTGGTAAAAGGTCTTGATTTTGATCAGTATGACAGAATCCGCAACTTCCCGATCTTTAAAAGAGGAAAAAACAAAGGAGGATTTATTGTTGACAGAAACTACAAAAGAGAACTGGCCACTTCCGAAATCGGAGCCGGAACCATAGGAATGGATAACGGTGAATACAAATCCGGACTGGAAGGCGCATTCTCAAAATACCTGACCGGAACCGACGGAAAAAGACTGGAACAGAGAATCAACTCTTCCCAATGGAAACCAATCGACTACTGGAAAGTAAAAGAACCTGTTGACGGAGAAGACGTATACACCACCTTAGACCTTAGAATTCAGGACATTGCCCACTCCGCATTGGAAAAACAGCTCATCAATTACGAAGCAAAGCACGGAACCGTGATCGTTATGGAAGTGGAAACCGGAAAAGTACGCGCACTGGTTAATTTAAAAAGAACAGAATCCGGTGAGTATGAAGATTCTTACAACTACGCCTTAAAAGATAATATCGAACCCGGCTCTACCTTTAAAACCATCTCCCTGCTGGCCGCAATGGATGACGGTTTTATAGATGAAAACACAACCGTAAACGTCGGAAACGGTGTATGGACCTATGCCAAACAGAGGATTTCAGACGGCCACGGCGGAGGAACTTACGATATAAGCGATGTACTCGCCAAATCCAGTAACGTGGGAACCGCCAAACTGATCACAAAATACTACGCGGAAAAACCACAGATATTCCTGGATCATCTGAAACGCTGGAAATTATTCGATAAAATGGATATCGAACTGCCGGGAATCACAAAACCCAAAATACTGACCCCGCAGCATAAAAGATGGAACGCAGCTACATTAGCCTCCATTTCTTTCGGATATTCATCAAACATCAATCTATTACAGTTAGCAACTTTCTACAACGGGGTTGCTAATGGTGGTAAAATGGTAAAACCCCTTTTCATCGATAAGATCATGAAAGACGGAAAAGTGATGTACAGCGCCAAACCGGAAGTAATGGTCAGCAAAATGGCCTCCGAAAAAGCCATCAAAATGATGACCAGCGCCCTCACCAAAGCCGTAGAAAAAGGAACCGGACGAAGCATCTTCACCCCGAACCTGAAAATGGCAGGAAAAACAGGAACCGCAAGATTTGAATACTGGCTCCCTGGCCCTATGAAGTACCGTGCATCATTTGCCGGCTTCTACCCAGCCGACAGCCCGAAATACACCTGCTACGTAATGATAAGCGAACCTAATACCGCAAAAGGATTTTATGGAGGAGCCGTTTCAGCACCGGTATTTAAGGAAATTGCAGGAAAAACATTCCTGAAAACACCGCAGAATATTGAAAAAGAAATGCTGGTAGACAAAAAAGTAGACCTGAGCAAAATGGTTGAACCCAATGTCAAAATAGCAGTCAATGATAAACAGATGCCCAATGTAGTAGGACTTATCGGTAAAAATGTAATTCCGCAACTTGAAAATTTAGGCTACCGCGTTGACTTCAAAGGCGTTGGGAGAATCAGGGAACAGTTCCCACAGGAAGGCACCACGATCAGCAAAAACCAGAGAATTTATTTATCTCTGCAGAATTAATTGGAAAACAGAGTCCCGAAGGGACGATTTAACAGAGAATAGGATGAAATCCTATTAATAAAAAATGATAATAACAGAATTAGTAAACAGAATCCCGGTAACAGCAATTCATGGCGACAGCAGCCGTGAAGTTACCGAATTGGTGTTCGACAGCAGAAAATCCACAGAAAATTCCCTTTACATTGCAGTAAAAGGAACCGTTTCTGATGGCCATTCTTTCATTTCATCTGCGATTGAGAAGGGAGCCACAGCAGTGGTCTGCGAAGAACTGCCGGAAGTATTGGCTGAAAATGTAACATACATACAGGTAAAAGATTCATCCAAAGCTTTAGGACATCTGGCTTCTAATTTCTATGGAAATCCTTCCAGAAAACTAAAACTGGTAGGCGTTACCGGAACCAACGGAAAAACCTCTGTTTCTACCCTGCTTTTTGATGTATTCAAAAACCTGGGCTATGATTCCGCCTTACTGTCAACCGTTGAGATAAGAATAGGAGAAGAAGTCATTCCGGCTACTCATACCACTCCGGATGTAATCACCATCAATAAAATTCTGGCCGAAGCAGTAGAAAAAGGATGCGAATTTGCCTTCATGGAAGTAAGCTCACACGGAATTGCACAGAACAGAATCGAAGGGCTCCACTTCAAAGTGGCAGGATTTACCAATCTTACCCACGATCATCTCGATTATCATAAAACCTTCGACGAATACCTTAAAACTAAAAAAAGATTTTTCGACGAACTGGAAGATACAGCCGTTGCAGTTACCAATATTGATGATAAAAACGGAAACGTGATGCTTCAGAATACCAAAGCCGGGAAAAAAACTTACGCTTTGAAAACTATGGCAGACTATCACGGAAAACTGCTTGAAGTAGACTTTAACGGAATGCTGCTGAACTTCAACGGAAAAGAATTCTGGACCACGCTGACAGGAAAATTCAACGTCTACAACCTTCTGCTCGTCTTCGGAATTGCTGAAGAGCTGGGTTTTGAACAGGATGAAATCCTTCAGGCTGTAAGTAAGTTAAAAAGAGTTTCCGGAAGATTCGAAACCTTCAAATCCGATGGCGGAATTTTCTTCATCGTAGATTATGCCCACACACCGGATGCCCTGGAAAACATCCTGGACAGCATCAACGATATAAGAACCAAAAACGAAAGACTCATCACAGTATTCGGGTGCGGAGGAGACAGAGATCACTCAAAAAGACCTGAAATGGGAAATATTGCCACAAAAAAATCTACACTGGCCATCATCACTTCAGACAACCCGAGAACAGAAGATCCGGCACAGATCATCAAAGAAATTGAAGCAGGTGTTGAACCTCAGAACTTCAGCAAATACACTTCAATCCCGGACAGAAAAGAAGCCATAAAAATGGCCATAAAATTTGCAGAACCCCGGGATATTGTCCTCGTAGCCGGAAAAGGCCACGAAATCTATCAGGAAATCAATGGTGTAAAACATCATTTTGACGACAAAGAAACGATTAATGAACTTTGGAAATTAATGAGTAAATAAATTTAAAACCATCATTAATTAAAACTTGACAACATGCTATACTATCTATACGAATACTTAACCAGCCTTGGAATCCATATCCCCGGATTAGGAATGTTGAAATACATTTCCTTCCGTGCCGGAATCGCTGTTCTTTTCTCCCTGGTGATTGCCCTCGTTTACGGAAAAAGGGTCATCAACTACCTGAGAACAAAACAAATGGGCGAACTGGTACGCGATCTTGGATTAGACGGACAGAAGCAGAAAGAAGGAACTCCAACTATGGGAGGGCTCATCATTATTCTGGCAACCATCATTCCGGTCCTGTTGTTTACAAGGATCACCAACGTCTATATCGTCCTTTTGCTGGTTTCTATGCTCTGGATGGGAGCAATCGGTTTTCTGGATGATTATCTGAAGAAAATCAAAAAAAATAAAGACGGCCTGAGCGGAAAATTCAAAGTAGTAGGACAGGTTGGACTGGGATTAATTGTCGGAATCACCATGTATTTCCACCCGGACATTACCGTTAAAAGAAAATATGCAGACGCAAAAGTAGTGAACAGAAACAACGTAGAGCAAAACTTCATGCCTACGGAAAAAATCACAGTTTCCACCGTTCCGTTTGCCAAGAATAATGAATTCGATTACAGTGGAATTCTGTTCTGGATGAATGATAAAGATGCCCATGAGTGGGCATGGATTGTCTTTATCCCTATCGTTATTTTCATTGTAACTGCCGTATCCAACGGAGCCAATATTACAGACGGGATAGACGGCCTTGCCGCAGGAACCAGCGTAGTCATACTGCTTACCCTGGCCCTCTTTGCCTACCTGTCAGGGAACATCATCTTTGCAGATTACCTCAATATCATGTTCCTTCCCAATATGGGAGAAACCACCATTTTTGCAGTAGCTATGGTAGGTGCCGTAATCGGATTCTTCTGGTATAATACCTATCCGGCACAGGTTTTCATGGGAGATACAGGAAGCTTAATGCTGGGAGGAGTAATTGCTGTTTTAGCCATTATCCTGAGAAAAGAATTGCTGATTCCTGTTTTATGCGGAATTTTCTTAATTGAAAACCTATCCGTAATGCTTCAGGTAATCGTTTTCAAATACAGAAAGAAAAAATACGGGCTGGAATATGCCCAGAATAACAGACTGTTCAGAATGTCACCATTACACCATCATTATCAGAAAGAAGGGTTCCACGAAAGCAAAATCGTAAACCGAATGATCATCATAGGAGTAATACTGGCTATTATATGTCTGATCACACTGAAAATGAGATAATTTTTGTGAAAAGTAAAAAGTATTAATGTAAAAAACACCTATACATTGTACGTTTTACAATTTACATTTTACAAAAAAATTAAATATGAAAATAGTTGTTTTAGGAGGAGGAGAAAGCGGATGTGGTGCTGCTTATTTGGCTAAAAAACAGGGTCTGGAGGTTTTTCTTTCAGACAAAGGAGCTATTAAGGATCATTACAGACAGTTTCTGACTGAAAATGAAATTGAATTTGAAGAAGGAAAGCACAACGAAGAAAGAATTTTAAATGCAGACTGGATCGTAAAAAGCCCGGGAATTCCCAAAAAAGCAGATATCATCCATAAAATTCACGAGAAAGGAATAAGACTTTCCTCCGAAATAGAATTTGCATCAGAATTCACCAATGCCAAAATCATTGCCATCACAGGAAGCAACGGAAAAACCACCACCACTTCCCTGATCTACTATATCCTGAAAAATGACGGATTGAACGTAGGTCTGGGCGGAAACATAGGATACAGCTTTGCCAGACAGGTTGCCGATGAAAACCACGAATATTATGTACTGGAAGTAAGCTCCTTCCAGCTGGATGATATTCAGAACTTCAGACCTTATATCTCCCTTCTGTTGAACCTCTCCCAGGATCACCTGGATCAGTACAACTACAACTATGAGGAATATGCCCTGGCTAAGTTCAGAATCGCTGAAAACCAGGAAAATGACAATTTCTTCATCTACAACAAAGATGATGAAATGAGTAAAACAATCCTTGAAAAACTGGAAATCAGAGCCAAAATGATCCCTTTTTCAACCAAAGAAAAACTGGCAGAAGGAGGTTTTATCAATGACGGTAAAATTGAGGTTAAAATGAAAGATGAATTCACCATGAAAATTGATGAACTTTCTCTTCTTGGCAACCACAATGTTGCCAACAGCTTAGCCGCATCCATTGCCGGTAAAATACTGGAAATCAACAACGATAGTATCAGAAACTCGCTGATGACTTTCCAGGCAGTAGAACACAGATTGGAATTTGTAACCGAAATTGACGGTGTAAAATATATCAACGACAGCAAGGCAACCAACGTAAACGCCACCTATTATGCTTTGGAAAGCATGAAAACCCCGACCGTATGGATTGTTGGAGGACTGGATAAAGGAAACGATTACTCAGAAATTGAGGATCTGGTAAAAAGAAAAGTTAAAGCCATCGTTTGTCTGGGAATAGACAATCAGAAGATCATAGACTTCTTTAAAGACAAAAAAGAATTCATCTACGATACTTCAGCTATGGAAGAAGCAGTAAGAATATCAAAATCCCTGGCAAAAAACGGAGATACCGTCTTACTTTCCCCATGCTGCGCAAGTTTCGACCTCTTCAAAAGCTATGAAGACAGAGGAAAACAGTTTAAAGAACAGGTATTAAAAGCCAATGGCCATTAACCAAAAGCCAATAGCATTAACTATGGACGAACAGAACACAGAAAGCAGATTTGAATTTCTAAAGGGCGATAAAGTACTTTGGATGGTCATTCTTGTGATCTCCATTTTCTCTATCTTCCCCGTATACTCTGCAAGTTCAAATCTCGAGTACATTGTAAATAACGGGACCACCACCGGTCACGTTATCAAGCATATGTTCTTTGTAGTTCTGGGTCTTGGAATCATGAGACTCGTTGGAACCGTAAAATACGAATACATCGGAAAACTCAGCAGCATCCTGCTGGGGCTGATGATTATTCTATTGATCGTTACCATGTTTACAGGACAAACCATCGACGGAGCCAGTGCTTCAAGATGGCTTAAAATCCCGGGAACCCCTATCTCGTTCCAGCCGTCCTCATTCGCATTTTTAATGCTGATTATCTATCTGTGCAGATATTTAACGAAGAAAATAACAAGAGAAAGACTTCCGATAGAAAATATCATGTACATCTTCGGGCCAATTCTCCTGGTATTTGTACTCGTAGCCAAAGATAACGGTTCAACCGCGTTGATGATCCTCATGGTTTCCGTAGTGGTTCTCATCATAGGACAGCTTCACTGGAAATACATTGCCGGATTTATTTCCGCATCATTTGTAGCCATTGTTTTCTTCCTTCTGATTGCCCTGAATACCAATATGATCGGAGGAAACCGTGTCCATACCTGGATGAGCCGTATAGAAACATTTACCTCTAGCAAAGCCAAAACAGCTGACGTAGACGACGAAAGCGTAAAAGCCAAAAACTATCAGGTAATGCAGGCTAAAGCAGCCATCGTTCACGGAGGAATTACCGGAATGGGACCTGGAAAAAGTGCATTAAAGCAAATGCTTCCCCAGTCTGCCTCCGACTTTATCTTCGCCGTTATCGTAGAAGAATACGGATTGATAGGAGCCGCCTTTCTGATCAGCCTCTATCTGATCATGATGATCAGGATTGTCATGATAGCCAGTAAAATGCCCGCCTTTTTCGGCTCGCTGCTGGTGCTCAGTCTCGGGGTAATGATCTTCATACAGCTCTCAGTAAACATCGCAGTAGCTGTTAACCTGATTCCCGTCACCGGACAGCCGCTGCCACTCATCAGCTACGGAGGAACCTCAATGCTGGTAACCTACCTCCAGTTGGGAATCATTTTAAACATAAGCTCACGAATACAGATCTACGACGAAGAAGGAATGGGCAAAAAACAAAGCATAGCAGAAATTAACGACATCGCATAACCAAAAGAGTCCCGAAGGGACGATTGAACAAAGAATAGGATAAAATCCTATTAAATCATATTGAATATTAAATTAAAATAAAAAAACCGGCCACAACCCCATTAAAATGAACAAAAAATTAAAAGTAGTATTATCCGGCGGCGGAACAGGAGGACACATCTTCCCGGCCATCGCCATTGCAGATGAAATCAGAAAAAGATTTCCTGATACGGAATTTTTGTTCATCGGAGCCAACGGGAAAATGGAAATGGAAAAAGTTCCACAGGCCGGCTATAAAATTGAAGGAATAGACATTGCGGGAATAGACAGAGGAAATCTTTTATCCAATCTCGGACTGCCTTTCAAAATTCTGAAAAGTCTCTCCAGATCCAAAAAGATCATTAAAACCTTTGCCCCTGATTTTGCCGTAGGAACAGGTGGTTTCGCAAGCGGCCCTGCCCTTTATGAAGCAAGTAAAATGGGAATTCCCATCTTTATTCAGGAACAGAATGCCCATGCAGGAGTTACCAATAAGATCCTCAGCAAAAAAGCGAAAGCCGTATTTACAGCCTATCCGAAAGTTGAAGGCTTCCCCGCAGAAAAAATAGAATTCCTGGGTAACCCCATCCGTGAAAATATCGTTACCGGAATGACGGATACCGCTCTTGCCAAAGAAAAAATGGGACTAAGCAAAGATAAACTCACCATTCTTTCCGTAGGCGGATCTTTAGGCTCCAGAACATTGAATAATGCCTGGAAATCACATTTGAATGACATTATAAACAAAGATTACCAGCTGATCTGGCAGACAGGAAAGCTGGATTATAAAGATATTCTTGAACAAACAAAAGATCTGGATACCCGGAACATACAGATCCGTGAATTTATTAAAGACATGGAACTCGCCTATTCAGCGGCCGATATTATTGTTTCAAGAGCCGGAGCCATTGCCATTTCAGAGCTGGCCGTAGCAAAAAAACCGGTGCTGCTGGTACCTTTTCCGTTTGCAGCGGAAGACCATCAGACCAAAAACGCCATGAATCTGGTTGAAAAAAATGCAGCCAGAATGGTAAAAGACTCTGAAATGCAGGAGAAATTCTGGAACACCTTATCAGAAATCTCCGAAAATGAAAATTTAAGACAGGAAATGTCGCAAAATCTGGAATATTTTGCCAGGCCTGATGCCGCGAAACAGATTGTAGACGAAATAATGAAGAAGTTGTAAAAAGTAGTCATAATACCGTACATCAATACTTTTACAGCAAACATTAATATAAAAAAAGGAATGAACATTTTAGAAACATATCAGAAATTTTACTTCGTCGGAATCGGCGGGATCGGGATGAGTGCCCTGGCGCGTTACTTCAACGCATCAGGCAAAAAAGTATTGGGATATGATAAAACCGATACCAAACTCACCCGGGAACTCGTGAAAGAAGGAATTGATATTGTTTTTGAAGATCTTATTGATGAGAGAATCACCTCACTTCAGAAAGAAGATACCCTGGTAATCTATACTCCCGCCATTAAAACCCTGGGAATTCTGGATTATTTCAGCCAGAATCAGTTTGAAGTTTTAAAACGCGCGAAAGTCCTGGGAATGATCACAGAAAATACAGAATGTATCGCTGTGGCTGGAACACATGGTAAAACCACAACCTCTACCCTGGTTTCCCATTTGTGCAAAGAAGCAGACCTTCCTTTCTCATGCTTTTTAGGAGGAATTTCCGAAAATTTTAAGTCCAATTTTCTCTACAACGGATCCCAGTATTCAGTGGTAGAAGCCGATGAATATGACAGAAGCTTCCTTAACCTTTCACCGGATTGGGCCGTTATCACCTCTACCGATGCAGACCACCTTGATATTTACGGAGATAAAAGCCACATTGAAGAAGGTTTCAGACAGTTTGCAGCCCTGGTTCCGGAAGACAGACAGCTGTTTGTAAGAAAAGGACTGGAAATCGGGAGAAAGCATCAGACCTATGCTGTTAATGAAAAGGCCGATTATTATTCAGATAATCTGCGTATGGATCACGATAAGATCTATTTTGACTTTCATACCCCTGCCGAAACCGTGAAAAATTTCGTCTGGGAAATCCCGGGAATCCACAACGTAGAAAATGCTACGGCAGCATTAGCCATTCTGCACAATTTAGGAGCAGATTTCGAAACATTAAAAAAAGCAATTGCCAACTTTAAAGGCATAAAGAGAAGATATACCAAACACATTTATCCTAACGGGAAAATCTATATCGACGACTATGCTCATCATCCCACAGAAATTAATGCGGTAATGAGCTCCGTGAGAACATTTTATCCGGATAAAAAATTACTGGTAGTATTTCAGCCACACCTGTTCAGCAGAACAAGAGACTTTGCAGACGGATTCGCTGAAAGCCTGAGCAATGGAGACGAACTCATCCTTCTGGACATCTATCCGGCAAGAGAGCTTCAGGAAAATTTCGAAGGAATTACCTCAGACTGGCTCCTGGAAAAAGTGACTTTAGACAAAAAAGAAGTATCCGCATTATCCGATGCATTTGAAAAGATAAAAGAAAAGGATTTTGACATCCTTCTAACCGTGGGCGCAGGAAATATTGACACCCTGTACGATCCCGTCTGTGAGTGGATTTCAAAAATATAAGTTTAACAGAATAAAAAACAAAACCTTGCGGCAATAGCGTTTATAGAACAAAATATGAAAAAAAAATACAGAATACTAAAAATTGCGGTCACTGTGATCATCTTAGGATTACTGCTGAGTTTCTCATTAAAGAGATTCAGTGGTCAGAAGATTACGGACCAAAAAATTTCTGTAAAAATGAATGAAAAAACTCCGGTTTACTTCATTGATGAAAAAGATATCAGAGCTATTGTCAAAAAAGAAAATCCGTCAGGAAAAGTAGGAGATCTGAATATTCCCGCACTGGAAAAGAAGATCAATTCCCTGCCGGCAGTAGACAGTGCCAATGTATATTTAAATCTGAACGGCAAACTTAATCTCGATATCAAACAGCGGGTTCCCGTTTTCAGACTCAACAAAGACGGAAGAGATTTTTATGTGGATCAGAAAGGAACAGAATTCCCCATTTCAAAGACCTATTCCCATCCATGTATGCTGGTAACCGGAAATGTAAAACCAGAAGAATATCAGAAACTGGCAGAACTGGTAGAAAAGATCGACAAAGATGATTTCAGCAAGAAATTCTTTATCGGGATCTCCAAATACAAAGACGATTACAACCTTCTCACCAGCGAAGGAAATTATAAAGTGGAAATAGGCGATCTTGATAATATTGAATTTAAAGTGAAAGGCTTTAAAGCCTTTGTAGAAAAATACCTCGTATATCAGGATCCTCAAAAATACAGCAGAGTCTCCGTAAAATATCAGAACCAGATTGTCACTACCTTAAACCCTTATTTTAAAGAAAATGACAGTATTCTGAAAGCAGGAAATAAAGAGCTTGCAAAGGCCCCTATCCCTACGGCAGCGAAAAAACCGGATGCAGTTCTCAAGCCTGCAGAAAAAAAGAAAACCGGTACTTCAGCCAAACCGAAGGAAAGTATAAAGCCCAAAACAGCAGCTCAGCCCAAAGAAACAAAAAAAACAGACAAAAAACCGGCGCCAAAACCCAAAGCAAAGGTAAAAATAGAATAAAACCTGATCTCAAAGAGATATTTAGCACAAAATTGGATAAGGTTCCGATTGGGAAAAAGTAGAAAAAATCAAATCGATATAAACAAATGGAAAATCAAGAGTATTCAGTAGGTCTGGACATCGGGACAACAAAGATTGTCGCGATTGTCGGAAGGAGGAATGCACACGGGAAAATAGAAGTTCTCGGTGTAGGGAAGGCCAAAAGTCTTGGAGTTCATAAGGGAATTGTGAACAATATCTCACAGACCATTAATTCAATCAAGGCGGCTGTGTCTGAGGCACAGTCCAGCGCAGGAGTTCCCATCCGTAAAGTCACCGTAGGTATCGCAGGAAAACATATCCGTTCCCTGCAGCATTCCGATTATATTATGCGTGAACATCCGGACAAATTCATCACAGATGACGACATCGAAGCACTGAAAGACCAGGTAAAAAAACTGGTGATGCTTCCCGGTGAAGAAATCATCCACGTACTTCCCCAGGAGTATAAAGTAGATTCCGAAGGCGAAATTCAGGAACCCGTAGGGATGCACGGAAAACGTTTAGAAGCAAACTTCCACGTTGTTGTGGGACAAATGGGCAGCATCCGGAACATTGCAAGATGTGTAAGAGAAGCAGGCCTTGAAATGGAAGCCCTTACGCTGGAACCTTTAGCATCCTCGGAAGCCGTACTTACCAAAGAAGAAAAAGAAGCAGGCGTCGCCATCGTAGATATTGGTGGCGGTACCACAGATATAGCTATTTTTAAAGATAATATCATCCGTCATACCTGCGTAATTCCTTACGGAGGGGGGATTATTACAGAAGACATCAAAGAAGGCTGTTCCATTATCGAAAAACATGCAGAACAACTGAAGGTAAAATTCGGTTCAGCAGTTCCCGAACTGGAAAAAGACAGTACTTTTGTTACGATACCGGGACTTCACGGCAGACCGGATAAAGAGATTTCTCTCAAAACACTGGCGCAGATCATCAATGCCAGAGTGGAAGAAATCCTGGAAATGGTCAATACCGAACTGAAAGCCTATGGAGCATTCGAGCAGAAGAAAAAACTGATTGCCGGAATTGTTCTTACCGGAGGCGGCTCAAACCTTAAGCACCTCAGACAGCTGGCCAATTATACAACAGGCTTCGACAGCAGGATAGGTTTTGCGAATGAATATATAGCCAACGACAAGAACCAGTACCTGAAAGGCCCGGAATTTGCTACGTCTATCGGCTTGCTTATGGAAAGTTTGAAGATCAGGGACAAGAAGCAGAATGCTGAAGTTATGGAACCTGTTCAGGAAGAACCCAAAGCAGAAGTTACTGAAACACAGACAGAAACAACACAACCGGTTCAGCAGGCGGCTCCCGTGGAAGAAAAACCTGTTTTAACCGAACAGCAGGAGAGCAAAAGAGCAAAACTGACCTTTGGGCAGTCACTCATGGAAAAAGTAAAAAAATTCTTTGAAGAAGTAGAATAAATATAAATGATAAAAGGTGCAGGAAATGTTACAGAAATAACAAAGTATTTATTATCTTGAACTAAAACATTCATCAGCCACCATTTGTCAGTTATCAATTATTAAAAATATAGTTATGGAAAATATAGGTACACAAGGATTTTCATTTGATTTGCCAAAAGGAAATTCATCCATTATAAAAGTGATCGGAGTAGGTGGCGGTGGAAACAACGCGCTGAAACACATGTACGAAAAAGGAATTCACGGAGTAGATTTCGTGATCTGCAATACAGATGCCCAGACTTTAGATAATAACCCGGTAGCCAATAAAGTACAGCTGGGAACTACCATCACCGAAGGTCTTGGCGCAGGTGCCGATCCTGAGGTAGGGGAAAAATCTGCCATTGAAAGCATTGAAGACATCAAAGCCGCGATGGGACAGAATACCAAAATGGTATTCATCACTGCCGGGATGGGTGGGGGTACCGGTACCGGTGCTGCTCCCGTTATTGCCAAAGTAGCCAAAGATATGGGAATCCTTACCGTAGGAATCGTTACCGTTCCTTTCAGCTTTGAAGGGAAAAGAAGGCTGGAGCAGGCAGAAAACGGCCTTGAAAAACTGAGAAACAATGTAGACTCCCTGATCGTTATCAATAACGACAAACTCAGACAGCAGTTCGGGAACCTGGGCTTCAAGCAGGGATTCTCCAAAGCCGATGAAGTGTTGACCAATGCTGCAAAAGGCATGGCAGAAGTAATTACCGGTTATTTTGATGTCAACATTGACTTCAGAGATGCCAAATCTGTACTTCAGAACTCCGGTACAGCATTAATGTCCACAGGAATTGCTTCAGGAGAAAACAAAGCAGAAGAAGCCGTTAAAAAGGCCCTTGATTCTCCGTTGCTGAATGACAATAAGATCACAGGGGCTAAAAATGTACTTCTCCTGATCAGAAGCGGTGCCGAAGAAGTTACGATGGACGAAATCGGGGTGATTATGGACCATATCCAGAAAGAAGCAGGAAATACAGCCGACATCATCTTCGGGGTAGGTGCAGATGAAGAACTGGGAGATTCCGTAAGCGTTCTTGTTATCGCAACAGGGTTTTCCAATGATAACAAAAAATTTGCAGGCCCAACAGAAAAGATCAGAATCAGTCTTAACGACAGTTTTGAAGCTCCGAAAACCTCTCCCTTCAAAACAAGAGAAGAGAGAGAAACAACGGCTGAAACTCCGCGCGATTTCGGAGGTAAAAACCTTTTCAGACTGGATGATGAAGACAGCGATACCCCTCAGTTTGGAGTAACGACTTCTGAAAAAAGAATCATCGTTGAAGAAGAAGAAACCAAAACAGAAATAAAATTCTACGACAGAGAAGAAAACAGACAGGACCCTGCTCAGGAATGGAGAGACAATGAAGAATCCGAACAGGAATCTTACAGCCTTTTCTCTTATGATGAAGAAGGAGAAGATCCTAATGACCTGGAAATAGAATCATTCAAATTTGATTTTGATGCCAAGAAAGATGACAGCCCTTCCCTTTCTTCCGGAAGCAGTTCTTTCTCCGATGAAAAACCGGTAGAATTCAGCTTCTTTGTAAACCAGCCTTCATCCAATGAGCCAAAAACAGATTTCGGACAGCCTAAAGCAGAATTCAGTGCTCCTGTAAGTACATTGACTGAAACTCCGGTTCAGCAGACCGAAACCTTCTTACAGACAAAACAGGAAGAACCGAAAGTGGAAATCAAACCGGCAGTTGAACATACAACAGAATCTCCGAAAACGGAAGAATCAGAATTTACCTTTGTGAATAAGGCTGTTGATCAGGAGAGAGTGCTGGAGAGAAGAAACAAACTGAAAGAATTCAATTCCCGCTACCAGAGTTTTGACAGCTCCAGCGAATTTGAATCTATTCCGGCCTTCAAAAGAAAAAATATCTCTATCGACGGAACTAATGCTTCAGACCAGAATATCAACACCTACCTGTCCGACAACAATGGTTCTATGCAGATCAGAGAAAACAGATTTTTAAATAAAGACGTAGACTAATTAATATAACGATATAAAAATGTACCAATGTAACAATATATATCAATCAATCATGGGTAAACTGTTACATTGATACATTGTTAAATTTGAAGCCATGAGTTTAGAAAATACCATAAGCGAAGCCATAAAAACAGCCATGAGAGAGAAAGACAGGGTTGCTCTGGACTCTCTTCGCGCTGTAAAATCTCAGATATTACTTCTGAAAACAGAAGCAAAAGGCGCTGAAGTTTCCGCAGAACAGGAAATAGCCATTCTTCAGAGAATGATCAAGCAGCGTAAAGACTCTTTCGAACAGTTCGCAGCACAGGGAAGAAATGATCTTGCCGAAGTAGAAGAGGCACAGATGAAAGTCATTGAGCAGTTTCTGCCCAAACAGCTTTCTCCGGAAGAGCTGGAAACAGAGATTAAAAATATTATTTCAGAAACCGGAGCTGAGTCTGTAAAAGACTTAGGGAAGGTAATGGGAGCCGCATCAAAAGCACTGACCGGAAAATCTGACGGAAAAAGTATTTCCGAGATGGCTAAAAAGCTCCTTTCTTAGTCAGCTGCTGAAAACTGACACTATTTTATAAGGATATCCAACCTTTGCATATCGATTTGATTAAAGAAGCCCGGAGCAATATTGTTCCGGGCTTCGTTTTTCAGATATTCAAGGTTATTAATTTCTCTTAACTGCCTTAGGCAGTATTGAATAACGGGTATGCCTGAGGGAAAGCTGTAATTGTTTTTTTCATGGTCCTTTGTTTTTCAGAATCATTTCAAATTTAACAATTATTTTTCATTATTCGTTATTTTATTTTATTTTTTTTCAAATATTATTGAATTATTAATATTTAATTAATTTTTTATAGCTAAACTATTGATAGTTTTTATGTATTGAACATACGTAAAGAATTGCTTAACTTTGTGCTGATAAAAAACAAAATATATGTATCCAACAGATTTAGTAATGCCTATGAAGGCTGAACTTACAGATAAAGGTTTCGAAGATTTGACAACTCCTGTGCAGGTGGAGGAAGCTTTAAAACAGTCAGGAACCACTTTATTGGTGATCAATTCCGTATGCGGATGTGCTGCCGGAGCTGCAAGACCTGGTGTAGTATATTCTTTGACAGGAGATAAAAAACCGGATCATTTAACGACCGTTTTTGCAGGATATGATACGGAAGCAGTAGTAGAAGCAAGAAAACACCTTGCTCCGTTTCCTCCAAGCTCTCCATGTGTAGCTCTTTTCAAAGACGGAGAACTGGTTCATATGCTGGAAAGACATCATATTGAAGGAAATCCGGCAGGTGCTATTGCCGCCAATCTTCAGGCCGCTTATGATGAGTACTGCTAAGAAACAATAATCCGGTCGGTTCCGAAAAAGACTATCGGCTTTATGATATTTGAATCAGAATAGGAATTTCCTGTTCTGATTTTGTTTTTTATGCTTTCTGTTTTAGAAGTCTGACTGGCTGGAATATTATAAGAAAAACTCAAAATGGTAGAGTGTAAAATTTAAGTAATCGTAAATATCTTTATAAAAAAATACCTGTAAACAAACCGGATGATAAAAAAAATAAAAACAAAACTAAATTTGTATTTAAAATTACTCTTCACCATTTAACACACTGCATTTCAACAACTTAAATAATTACTTAAAACCAATTATTCATTACATTTAATATAGTAACTTTAAAAGCACAGGCACTTAGCGCAGATAACAGGAAAGCTCTTTTTAAAATGGGAGATAAAACTGTAGCTACCGTACAGAAGGTAAAAAGTTACCTGGAGTTTACACCTGCCTATATGGATAAAGGAGAATTTCTAAAAGATGAAGCCTTGGTTACAGGACTTACACATTAGGAAATCTTACAAAGCAGCTATCTTCGGATATAGAAGATACCGTAATGCTTGCAGGCAGCGAGGCTCTGGTGTCCTCTATGTTGTACTACGGGGTAGCCAAAGAAGCGGCGGACAAGGGTGTAGCTACAGCCAAGCCTGTATATGAAGATCTCAGCCAGAGATCTAGCAAGAAAGGAAACAAAACATTTCCTAAAAAAGAATAAAGCATTCCTTTGGAAACAGATTATTATACTCTTTTAGTAACTCCGCAGATACTAAAAGAGTATTTTTTGATACTTTTTATCATTCATTAATTGCTAAAAGAAACTATGGAGCATCAGAAAGAATTCCTGATAGATAAAATGAGTGATGAAATATTCTCATGGTATAAATACCCAATAAAAAAGCATCCTCCGGGATGCTTTTTGTATATAAGGTGAATAATTATTACTGTGCTTTAGATTTCCAGTATTCTACCTGTTCTTTCAGTTCTTTAATGCGCTCTTCATAAAGCTCTATTACTTTATCTGATAAATGATTGATTGTAATATGAGTGTCCTGATGAGTATTGGTCTGAACAGCAGAACTGTCATTGTTTGTTTGATATAGGTTTTCTGTATTAAGAAGTAATTCTTCGGGTTTTACATCTAAATTTTCACATAACTTTTCAATATGATTAACCCAAGAATTGGTTTCACCGTTTTCTATTCTGCTGTAGGAGGAACGGGAGATGTGCAGCTTTTCGGCCATTTCTTCCTGCGAAAAGCCTTTGTTTTCTCTCAGCCTTCTTATTTTGTTGCCTATCTGGATGTTCATAAGTAAAGTATTTACAACAAAAATAATAAAAAACATTGGCAGAACGGGAAAAAAAAATGTTGTTCGGTAAACGGGAATTCAATTCCCGAAAATAGAGTTTGTGTATTTAGGGAATAATCTTATATTGCACCTGTAAAACAAAATCACCATCTGATGAAAAAATTAAACATCCTGATACTCATGGTATCCCTATTGTTTCTGCAGGGCTGCAGAACGGAATCATTATCTCCGGCAGAAGAGACTACATTAGCTCCAAGTATCTCAAAACTGGATACTGCCGGGATGTATAGAATGAAAGATGTGCCACTATTTAAAGACTATCTGAAAACAGTTTTCATGGAAAACACTTTTAAATCTGATGTATACACCGGACTTTTGGATAACGATCGCCTGGTAGATGTTATCAGCAGAAATAACAGAGTAACGTACAGTACCCTGGTAAACAAAGGAAACTCCGTTTTTGAAATCCTGGTGTATACGCCTCAATATAAAGATCCGTTTTTTGTAACAGAGTATATTCCTGATCATGAAACTTCTTACCTTAATCTTCCTGTATTCAGTGGCACTGTAAATTATAAAACTCAAAAAGGGGAAACCCTGGGCTCTCTTTATTTTAAGAACGGAAGACCTGTAATGGGAGCATCATCATCAAAGGGCGTTACCTGCCAAACCGTCATTACTACACCTGTATCCTGTATAGAAGGGCTTCATTTTCCAGGGCAACCCTGCGCCTACACAGGAACTACCAATGCTGCTTATTATGAAACCCAGATAATAAGAGGAGGTTGCAGAACAGAACAGTTCCCTCCAATGGGTGGAGATTATGGCGGAGGTGGGGGTGCAACCAATCCTGCCTATCACCTTCCTGCTCCAGATGCACTTAATTATATGCTAAGCCAGATTAGTATGCCCAATCTGTCTTCATCACAATATACTTTTGTACAGGGGAATAACCCAATAGCGCAAAGACTGAGAACCTATTTTTTCACAAACCAAACAGTAAACGGTGCTAAATTTCTGTATTGGGGAATTGATTTTTTAAAGCAAAATCCTAATGTTTTATGGGCACAGTTTGAAGATTTATTTATAACGAATACTCCATCAGGATTTTATGAGAAATTAGTATTGGAAGATCCCCAAACAATACTTGATTATGAAACATTTACATCTCCAAATCTTAAAATGAGAAAGATAGATCAATTAAAGTATCCTAAATTTACTACAATAATAAAAAATTTAAAAAGTGAAATTGAAAATAATCCTGCAACTTTAAATAGGATTGTTGAGTTAACTGGATTAACCCAATCCCAAGTTTTAGGAAGTCTGACATTTGGGCAAGGTCCTACAATAAGACTAGTTCCTAACTTGACAGGACCTTCCGGACCTAACTATGGTAATTTTAATCCAAAAGAGCCTACATATTTAAATATAAATTTAAATTTTGTTTTAGGATTAGAACAGGCATCATTAAGTTCTACCGTACATGCTACAGCTTTTTTGCTTGCAGTTACAATATTACATGAATTTATACATTTTGGAAATTATATCTCAGGATATGATACTAATGGAAACGAAATGGGAAATTTGTTTGAAATAGCTACTTATGGAATTATTATCACTCATCATAACGCTGGTTATTATCTAATTCAGTTAAAATAGAAAACATGAAAGTATTTAGTTTATTCCTGATATTAATATTCTTGATAGGGTGTAAAAAGGAGATCAATGATCAGAAACTTTTAGAAAATACAGTTACAATATTTAGAGATAAATTGCCACAAAATATCATATTTTACAGGTCTACAAAAAATGTTGGCTTAAAAAATACTGATGATTTTAAATTTTTAAATGTTAAAGAGTTGTTAGATAATTTAGATGAGCGATTTTTGTTGGTATCTTTAAAAAAGTATAGCAAAGATGAAATAGAAACGTCCATATATAGTTATAAAACGGGAGAATCTCTTACCTGTGTATTTGGAAACAATGGAAAATTGATCAGTAAAGAAATAAGATTAATAAAACCACAGCCAACTAAATCATATTATATCTATTACGAAATTTTAAAAAGAAAAGATCCCAAGTATATGGATTGGGACTTATTTCCAATCCCAAAAGATAGCTTGAAATAGTAATCAGATAATAAATAATTAAATCCTGATAATTTGAATGCAACCAGCAGCTTCACATAATTGCCAATAAAATCAAATTACGTTATGAAAAAAATATTAATCTTATTTGGCATTTTATTCTTTGAATTTTATTTTACACAGGAAAAATATTATATATTATTTGACAACAATCAGGACAAAATTGTTTATACAAACTATAAAGGAAAAAAAGAAATAGAAGGTTTCCAGATTTATATTAACAAAAGTAATTCTGTACATTTCATACCCTCTGATATAAAATCCAATTATAGGAGTAATAAAATAACTAATAAAGAAATTATCTCGAGAAATACTTTAGGTAAGATAATAAGACAAGATAATTACAATAAAAAGTACAAATATATTGTGGTGGTTAAGAATAAAGATAGCTATCAATATTATTTTGTAGATCATATTGTTAGAACAATCAGAGATTAGTACAATCTTTTGTTTAGCAGGATAATTATTGGTTATGGGAATTATAAGAAAAAATATAATATACATATTCTTATTGTTTATGAGTATCAATATTTGCTCGCAAACAATAGAAGTTAAAAAGAGTGATTCTATTGTATTAAGAAAAGCAAATAGTAAAAATGAATACTATGTTACTTTATTTAATAAAGAAAATATTAAATATAATAAAAGAAACGGATTTAAGTACGATACTATTCCCCATGTAAAGACCGTCATAAGGTGTGAGAAATGTAAAGAAGAATCTTACGGATTTTTGATAAAAAAAATAAAAAAGAATAAGAAAAGGCAAGGCTCTATTCGTACACTTGAAGATTTTTTTAAAGATAGAACAGGTTTTAATTTTGGAGGCGGCTACTTTTTAATTAATGGTGGCTATTATAAAAACCTAGGTGTACCGATAGAATAAATTGAGAGGGTTTTCTGAAAAGTAATCAGCCGTTACAAATTCTGTAACGGTTTTTTTATTTCATGCTATAAAAATTTTCTGAAAATTCAAATATCATTATATTTGTTGAAATGGCAACAAAGGCACTCTTCAATACTGTAGTCAACTGGTTTATCCGTCAGAGGATAGATCAGATACAGAATTTCATGAACCATCCTATTGAAACCCAGAAAGGTATCCTTTTTTCTCAGCTCTTTCATGCGGAAGATACGGAATACGGAAGAATACACGGTTTCAATTCAATCTCGAGCTATCAGGACTTTAAAAATAAAGTTCCGATCGTTACCTATGAAGATTTTGAACCTTATATCGAAAAAGCCAGACAGGGCCAAAAGGACATAAGCTGGCCCGGATATATCAAGCATTTTGCTAAATCCTCGGGTACCACCAATGCCAAAAGCAAGTTCATTCCCATTTCGGCAGAAAGCCTTGAATACTGCCATATGAAGGCGGGGAAAGATATGGTTTCCATCTACGCCAACAATCATCCTGAAAACCAGCTTTTTACCAATAAAAACCTGCGTCTCGGCGGAAGTTCGGAACTCTATGCGGATTTCAATACAAAATTCGGGGATCTGTCCGCGATTTTAATTGATAATCTCCCGTTCTGGGTAGAAATTACTACAATACCAAGCAAAAAAGTTTCCCTGATGTCTGAATGGGAAAGCAAGCTTAAAGCCATCACTTCGGAAGTAAAAAATGAAGATGTGGGAAGCATCCTGGGAGTTCCGAGCTGGATGATGGTTCTCCTGCAGAGAGTATTAAAGGAAACAGGTGCGGAAAGTATCTCAAAGCTCTGGCCTAATTTGGAGGTGTTTTTTCATGGCGGAATCAGTTTTAAGCCATACAGGGATCAATACAGCCAGATCATCGGAAAAAACATCAATTACTACGAAATTTACAATGCCTCCGAAGGCTTCTTTGGGATCCAGGACAGATCAGACAGTGATGAAATGCTTCTGATGCTGGATTACGGAATTTTTTATGAATTCATCCCTATGGATCAGTTTCATTTTTCAAATCCGAAGGTCGTAAGTCTCGAAGATGTGGAAACCGGGAAAAATTATGCTATGGTTATCACCACCAACGGCGGACTTTGGAGATACCTGATTGGCGATACTGTTGTTTTCACCTCAATCAGCCCCTTCAGAATAAAGATCACGGGAAGAACCAAACACTACATCAATGCCTTTGGAGAAGAACTCATGATTACCAATGTAGAGTCTGCTCTTTCCAAAGCCTGCGAATCCACCGGGGCATCTGTTACAGACTTTACGGGAGCACCTGTTTTCATGAAAGGAAATGAAGGCGGTGCTCATGAATGGATCTTTGAATTCAGCAGACATCCGAATGACCTGGAACGTTTTATTGATGCTTTCGACCAGCACCTTAAAACCATTAATTCCGATTATGAAGCCAAAAGATACAACAATATAACCCTCAAAAGGCCGATTGTTCACATTGCTAAAGAAAACCTGTTCTACCACTGGCTGGAATCCAAAGGAAAACTGGGCGGCCAGAATAAGGTACCGAGACTGAGCAATGACAGGGAATATATTGAACCTCTGCTGGAAATGAATAAATAAATAAATAAACACCACCGCAAACGGATTGCGGTGGTGTTTTACAATTTATCTTTCTGTTCTTAAAGTACTCAATTAGCCGGTCGTAAGCTACGAATCCGGTTTCTTCATAAAAAAAGACATAAAAACAGCAAATAAGATACTGCTCAGTATCAACACAAAAATACTCTTCGCTGTAAATTCATAATCAGGATTAAGGAAGCAGTTCAGTCCTGAATGCACAGAAAAGAATACAGTCATCAATAATAGTTTTTTCATATTCTTCACTATTTGGATTTCTTTAATAATTTGGTTAGCACAACAATAACAGCAGCGATGCTTCCGCCAAAAAAGATCCCCCAAAAGAAAGATTTTTTAATATACTCCTGTATTAGACCGGCATTCTCTGCAGAGAGCATTGTATACACAGATGAATCCAGGAAACGTACCAGAGCAATAATAAAAACAGCAGCAAATGCTATGATAGAAATATTCTCTTTTTTCATTGATTATTTATTTCTGTTGATTTTGAATAGGGTAAATACTAAAAGAGAGCTGAACAATATAAAGCCTGACGCGCCACAGTAAAACCTCCAGCCATTGGGAAGATCTATGTTTTTGTAAGCTGCAAAAAAGCTATATACGGTCATAAAAGCAAGCAGCACCAGCCCCGAAATCTGAGTAGCTGTAATTGTTAATTTGTTTTTCATAGTAATTAAAGTTTATTTTTCATGTTATCAAAGCTGAACATCTTTTTTATTTTTCTGTGTAAAAAGCATGTTTCTTTCTGTTGCTCCAAATATATAATCACCGTTTTCCTAAAAACAAATTTTCCTTTTTACGCAGGATGTCAAAAATTAAAATATCTTTGTCCAAACCATAAAAAAAGCTTCGCAAATAGGAAAAAATATTTTGAGGACAGAAAACAAAAAGAAACAGACCACTGAAAATCAATACATTTGAAAAAAAACCATGAAAACCGAATATTTCCTTATTTTGGAATGAAAACATTTGTAAAAAGGGGAAAAAAGCATTTTTATTTACTATTATTCAACACCATCCTGTTCCTTTTTGGAGCCTCATTTACAGAGCAGGACGATATCTCCTCACAAAAAACAGATTTTGAAGTTCTCAGAAATAAAATATCTGTTATTTCGAAAGATAGAAAACAGGCATTTTACTTAACAAAAAAATATATAGAACTCGCCCAAAAAAATAATCATACTGAGGAATTAATAACCGGCTACGGATTTGCCACAACCTTTGCTCCTGATAACGAAAAAGCTAAATATGCAGACAGCCTGATCATAGAATCCGTTAAGACTAAGGACAACCGGTATATCGGTATGGCTTATGCAAGTGCCGCCAATGCAAATTTTAAAAATTATGACTATAAAAAAGCATTGGAAATGGCAATAATAGCCGATGACTATCTTAAAAACGATACTTCTAAGGAATTCGCTTATGAAGGACTGTTTACCATTTCCAGGCTAAAGAATAAAATCGGGGATAACATGGAGGCCCAGAAGATCGCCAATGAAATCTATGAATATTATAAATGGAAAAAGGATAAGAAAAATACAGCCGATATCAGAGCGTCCTATATTTATACCTTAAATAATTTAATCAGAATAAACTCTGCTGTCAATCATACGGACCGTAATATTACGCTGTTAAAAGAAGGATATGCCTTTATAAAAAACAATCAGGATGTTGCTTTTTATTTATCGGAACTGTTATCATCCGATGCGTTTAACGACTATTCGCAAAGAAAATACGCTTCTGCTATTCAGAAATTAGAAAAATCGCTAAGCCTGTATAATGATTCCGATCATCATTTCTATGAAAAATTTTATATGGGAATGTGCTACTGGAAATTGGAAAAAGATGAGAAAGCACTTCCTTTTTTTCAGGAAATCATCGGTGATTATAAAAAAACCGGCAGAATTTCTCTGGAATTCCGCCCGGCATTTGAGTTTTTTATAGACTATCACAAGAAAAAGGGAAACAGGGAAAAGCAGCTCAATGCAGTGGATGACCTTTTACAGTATGAGAAAAAATTCAAAGAAGAACAAAACAACATTGCTCAGAAACTAAAAATTGATTACGATGAAAAAAGGCTTATAGAAGAAAAAGAAAATCTGCTTTCCGACCGGAAAAAAGAGCGGTGGACCTTTATCGGCATAGGGGTTCTCGGAATTATTGCTGCCACCGGTTTTTTCATGCATCAGAATAAAAAACATAAGAATCATCAGCAACACATTCAGCCTGGTATTGCAGAAGAACCGGATCATACGGATCTCTCAGGAACAAGCAATAATGAGAAGGAAGAATTACTTACCCTGAAATCTCATACAACTTCTGAAAATGAAAATAATAATGAACCAGCAGTTTCCGAAGAAGAAATTCCTGTTGTTTACAGTTCACAAAACCAACAGAAAAGCAATCCTCCGGAAATTGATTATGAGGCTTATCTGCCCATCAACAAATATACTGTTAAGCAGCTCCTTAAAAGCTTAGATGACTTTGAAAAATCAAATAAATACCTCACTCCGGATTTAAGACTGAATACCCTTGCTGAAAAGTTCAATACAAATGATAAATATCTGAGCCGCGTTATTAAAGTAAAAACCGGAAAAAATTTCAATCATTATATCAGTGATCTCCGTTTCAGCCATCTTGAAAGCATTTTAAAAAGCGATACGGATTTCAAAGAAAGAAAAATAAAAGAAATTGCCAGATACCTGGGATTTGGGACTCCCGAATTCTTCGCCACAGCTTTTAAGGAAAAATACGGCCAAACGCCAAGAGAATATTTTGAAAAATCCTGATATTAATAAGCCGTTTAAAAAACAGCATAAAAATAAAACGTACAAAAGCCCGGAATCGGGCTTTTGTACGTTATCAGATAGAAACTATACCGTTTATTTCTTTAAGTCTTCTTTTACTTTTTTGGCTGCTTCCTCTACTTTTGAAGCTCCTTTTGCTGCGGCATCTTTAGCATCTCTTCCGGCTTCCTGAACACCGCTTTTAATATCTTTGCCTACCTTGTTAAGATCCTGTTTGGTCTTATCCGCTGTTTCGTCAATTTTGTCTTTAGCTTTCTGGGCGGCATTGTCTATCTTATTTCCTGCGGCATCCACCTGGGTTTTAATATCTTCTTTTGCTTTGTTGATTTTGGAAGTATCCACTCCCGGCCCCTCTGTTACTGTTGTAGAAGTAGTGGTGACAGATCCGTCCGGATTCTCAACCTGCTCGGTTTTAGTCGTTGACTTTGTACAGGATACTACAACCAGTGAAACGACTGCTATTGCAGCTAAAAATTGTTTTTTCATATTATATATTTTTTAAAGTTTGCTGATCTACTGTTGTGTTTTGTTTTCTGCAGCCGGAGAAGCCGTCTCTTTCTGCTTTTTCTCCGCATCCGTTTTTTTCTTCTCTTCCTCCGGTTTCTTTTGGCCTTCTTTTTCAAGCTCTGCCTTCAGCTTTTTCTCTTCATCCTGAAGCTTTTTAGCCTGTAATAAAGAATCTTTATATTTCTGTGACGACATTCTGATCTTGCGGATAATATCTACCGATGTAGCTCCGTTTGAAAAAGAATCAATAGCCGTTGTATCATAATGTGCTTTTGTATCCTCTTTCCCGCTGAACTCCGGGGTATCTTTCTTTGAACAGCCGGCCAGTGACATCAGGATGATCAAAAGTACTGCAGATATATTTTTCATGGAACTAATTTAACAGAAATTCCGCAATTACAGGATAATGATCCGATAATTTTACAGACTGATCCACCTTATAGCTTAAAGGAATAATAGATTTTGAACTGAAGATATAATCTATTCTCAGAGGAACCTTATAATCATGAAAACTGGTAGATATTCCGTTGCCTACGGCAAGAAAAGCATCCTGAAGATCTTTCCCGAGACTGTAATATTCATAAGAATTGGGTACGGAATTGAAATCACCGGCCAGAATTACGGGATATGGAGAAAAATCGACCACTTTTCTTATCTTCCTGATCTGTTCCTCATGAGCCTTAAAAGTGGGCGTCATGTGGGAAAGCAGGGTTGTAATTTTGTCTTTCTGTTTTCCTAAACCATCAAACTGAAGCATAGATTTATGAAGTCTGAACGGTTCCAGATAAACATTCACCACTCTGATGATTTTCCCGTTGATATCTACATCGGCATAGAACGAATTTCCTCTTGAATTATCCTGAATCAGCTCTTCCTGTCTTACAATTTTATGTTTTGTCTTCAGGATCACGGTAGGATATTTTACCAGATCATTTCTGATGGCTCTGTTGGTATCTTTTTCCTGAACGAGAACAATATCAGCATTCTGGTCTTTGATGTATTTTTTCACCTTATCCCAGCCAAAATCACCGTATTTTACATTGAAGGTAAGAACTTTAATATCTCTGATCGTTTTTATATTGGCTGTTTTAGGAGTGAAATTCACCCATCTTCTTACCGGATTATAGAAAACCAGCATTCCGAGAGCAAAGGCAATCGCTATTTTTTTTCTCCGGAAGGCCCAGACCAGCGTCAGCACAATATAGGCAACAATCAGATAAGGAAAGCCGAGGGAAAGAAGATTGAGATTCCCCAAAAGATTCGGTGGAATCCATGCATTCCCCAATGTGCACAACAATAAAACGGCAACGGCAATATGTACAAATAGCAATATCTGATTCGGCTTCATGAAATAACGGTCTAGGTACGGATTTTTTTAATCAAAAATCCTACCAAGCTTGTCTTTTTTAACTAATTTTATGATTATTAGTTCTTTAAAGAGAATGTTGCCACCACAGGATAGTGGTCCGAAAGCTTCACGGTTCGGTCTACTTTATAGGAAACCGGCTCAATGGATTTTGAGGTAAAAATATAATCGATCCGGATCGGAAATCTGTAATCGTGGAAGCTGGTAGCACTTCCTTTTCCTGCCTTCATGAAAGCATCTTCCAGGCCTTCAGACAAATGATAATATTCGTAGGAATTAGGCACCGAATTGAAATCTCCGGCTAAAAATACGGGATAAGGGGATCCGTCCACTCCTTTTCTGATTTCGGCTACCTGATCCTGATGTTTTTTAAAAACCGGAATAAGCCTTTTCACAATTCCCTTCAGTTTTCTCTGGTCCTGCTCTTTATCACCATCCATTTTTACCATTGACTTTTCAAATTTATAGGGTTCCAGGTAAGCATTGACAAACCGGTATACTTTTCCCCTGATCTCAATATCAGCCTGAGAAGCATAGACGTTGTTCAAAGTGTAATTTCCCTGAATCAGGTCTTTGGAACCCACTATTTTATGTTTGGTGTAAAAGGCCAGAACACCGCCATTGTGCCCGATCTTCGCTTCCGGCATTCCTTTCACCTTTATTTCTTTACCCCCGCATTCCTGAAGCAGAATAACGTCGGCATCAAGGCTGCTCAGATAATTTTCTATGCCTTCCAGTCCCAGTAATCCGGATTTAGCATTAAAAGTCACCACCTTTATATCATCCGGGCTGCTCTTTTTATCAGAATAGCTGATCCAGCGTTTCACCGGATTAATAAAAACCAGTCCGGCCAGCATAAAGGCAAATGTTCTTTTTTTCCAGCTGAAAAGCCAGAACAGGATACAGATGATATAGGCTGTAATAAGAACAGGAAATCCTAACGAAAGCAGATTGAACCACGGAAATATCTTAGGCGGAATATAGGCATTCATTAAGGTACCCAGCATCAGGAACAGAATGCCCAGATGCAGGATAAGGATGATGAGACGGAAAACTTTCACAACGCTTTTTTAATTGAAACGGTACAGGTGTTTTTTCCAGTTCCTTGCCAGAAGCCACCCTACCAACGCTCCTCCTACGTGAGCCAGATGGGCAATTCCCCCTCCGTTTCCGGAAACACCGAGATATACGGAAACTACGATAACGACAGGCATCAGATATTTTACTTTCATAGGGACCGGAATAAACATTATACCAATTTTGGCATCAGGATAAAGGGTTGCAAAGGCCGCCACCACTCCGAAGATAGCCCCTGAAGCACCTACCATTGGCGTTGTCACAATATCTTTGAGGTTCTCCAGCAGTTCTTTCTGTTTCAGAACAGCCCCGGCATTTCCTGAAAACTCAACGCTGGCACCGGATAAATAAGCACTGACATTAAAGCCAAGCTCCTGTAAATCCCGGGTATATTGCTGAACCTCAACAAAGTTCCAGCCGTTGAAAAGGAAAAAAGCTCCAAGCCCGCTTAAAAAGTAAAGGATAAGGTATCTCTTTTCTCCCAGTGTCTGCTCCAGAATAGGCCCGAAACTGAACAGCGTAAACATATTAAACAGAATATGCATGATGCTTCCGTGCATAAACATGTGGGTAATGACCTGCCAGGAATGGAAGAAAGGAGAAAAAGGATAAAATCCGGCAAGGTATTCTATCGCCTTGCTTCCGAGAAAATAGGACCCGATAAATACAATAACATTAATGATGATTAAATTCTTTGTAATCGGAGGTATACTGTTGAACATCTTTAAAATTTGTTTTTAAAATCATTAAACGGAACTTCGTAGAAACATCTTTTGCCATCCGGTAAAAATTCAGGGAAACCTAATGCTGTAAAGTCTTTGATTACCTGTTCCGCATCTTTTTTATAAATAAAATCGAATCTTGATTTCGACTGCATTTTGTTCCATTGGTTGTGGTAATAATGCATGAATTCTTCTTCTGTTTTATATTCCAGGATCTCAAAAAGGTTTTCAAGGAATTTCATGGCCTGTGTTTCTTTCAGACCTTCCGGAAGTGAATCTATTCTGAGAACGCTTTCATGGGCGATCTTCATCTCGAACCCCAGTTCCGGGAGATATTTTTTTATGGCGTTGTATTTTGTTTTCTCTATTTCATTCATATGATATTCCAGAGAAAACAGCAGTGCATGACTGTTGGTATTTGATTTTCTGGCGGATTTATTATTTTCCGAAACCAGCAGCCTGTGCATTCTTCCTAAATCCAGCATCAGGGTAACATCACCTTTATTGAACAGCCAGTAGCCGTTCGGAAGTCTCATCAGGTCTTCATCAAAATCTTCATCTTCAAATAAATTGATCTTGGAAGGCTCTGCCGTAATGTTCTGGTGATACATTTCCGTAAGATTCTGAATTTCTTCCGGCTGTACATTTCTTTCTTCCAGAAACGGATTGTAGTCTTTATCTACAATAATTTCAGGCATTTTGATCATTCCTCCGCCTCCGCCGTTGCCTTTGCTCGGGATAGGTTTGTTCATCATCTCATCCAGTTCCGGATCTCTGTCGAAATCAAGACTTGGGGAAACGTTATAGATTCCCAGAGACCTTTTAATGGTTGAACGCAGCAAAGCAAATATAAGGTGTTCATCTTCAAATTTCACTTCTGTTTTCTGCGGATGAATGTTGACATCTATTTTTCCGGGATCCAGTTCCAGATAAAGGAAAAAAGAAGGAACATAGCCCGGCAGAAGCAATCCTTCAAAAGCTTCCTGAACCGCTTTGTTGAAATACGGACTTTTGAAATATCTTCCGTTGACAAAAAGAAACTGTTCGCCTCTGTTTTTTTTAGCACCTTCCGGTTTTGCAACAAATCCGTGAAGCTGGCACCACCCGATATCTTCTTTAATAGGAACGAGTTGCGGCTGAAGTTTTCTTCCGAATACATCCACGATACGCTGCATCTGGCTCCCCTTTCTCAGCCTGAAAACCGCCTCATCATCATGGAAGAGAGAGAATTCCAGGTTTTCATGGGCGAGTGCCACCCGCTGAAACTCATCGATGACGTGTCTGAACTCGACATTGTTATTTTTAAGGAATTTTCTTCTTGCCGGAACGTTGTAAAAAAGGTTTTTTACCATGAAATTGGAACCGTCCGCTGTCTGCACCGGGTCCTGAAACTGGAAAACACCTCCTTCAATGTAGATATTCGTACCTATTTTGGCATCATTCTGCTTGGTTTTCAGCTCAACCTGGGAAACCGCAGCAATAGAAGCCAGAGCTTCACCTCTGAAACCTTTGGTAGCGATCTTAAAGATATCTTCTGTTCCTTTGATCTTGGAAGTGGCATGTCTTTCAAAGGCCATTCTGGCGTCTGTCTCAGACATTCCTTTTCCGTCATCTACTACCTGGATCAGGTTTTTTCCGGCATCTCTTACGATCAATTCTATTTTAGCGGCCCCCGCATCAATCGCATTTTCCAAAAGTTCCTTCACTATGGATGCAGGTCTCTGCACCACTTCCCCTGCGGCAATCTGGTTCGCTACATGATCCGGTAAAAGCTGAATAATATCTGACATAAAACGTTTAATCAACTTACAAAAATAGTTAATGAAAACGGTAATTAAAAGATTAAAGCCGTGAATTAATATTTAATTATCAACAAATCAACAATCCTGCCGGAAATACTTCTGACAGTACGTGTCCGGCATGGTTTCTTTATTTAAAAAGAACAGCCCTCCGGTTGCTCATAACAAACAGAGGACTGATTCACAGCTAGTTTACACAAAAAAATAATACTGATATTTACTTTATAATTTAGTCTTCAAATACAAGCTTTCTTTTTTCCTTTCTCTTGGGAATTCCGTGAATTTTGTCATACAGGTATGCCAAAAGGTTCGGTTTTTTATAAATCCTGCTGTACCGGTATCTGGTATTGAAGTGTCTTACATGAATCTTGTAGGCATCATACCCGATGACGATCAGAAGACAGATACTGATCACATAAAATACCCTGAACTCCAGGTAATAATACGTCAGCCCGGAGAATACCGCTCCCAAAACATAGGCTGCCATAATACTCATCAGAAGCTTCGCTCTTCCGATCAGTTCTCCGTTTTTCCTGTATTTTTTCTGGGTAAACATAGAGAACAGGATGCCAAGATCGGTAGTGGTTCCCGTAAGGTGGGTGGTTTTTACCGAGAAATTGGAGATACTTGCCGTAAGGCCATTCTGAAGTCCTGTGGCAAAAAGCATCAGGGCTACCAGATATTCTGTTTCTTCAAGTGTTTTCTGATAATACAACTGACCGTATACCCCTACGAACAAAAGACATATGATCTCCAGCACAATAGGCATTGCATGGGCAAAATACTTGCTTTTTTTATTGAAATTGATGACAATGAAATTGGAGAGGAAGCTTCCGAAGAAGAACAGGAAAATCCACCCTCCTACAACTGCGACCTGCGTCCAGTTGGCTTTACTGATCTCTGCCGCTAAAATGGCGTAATGCCCCGTTACGTTGGACGTAAATGAGAGGAAAATCAATAGAGAAGCTATATTTATAGTACCTGCAGTGAATGCAGTCAGCGTTCCCAATCTGATGTTGTCTCCCAACGTTCTGCTGTTACTATAATTTCTTAACATTTTTTCTTTTTTTTAATCGTGTGTTTATTTTTTAGGCTTCCACAAAGATCTCAGCCAGCCTTCCTCTTTCCGGAAGTCTTTCAGGAACTTCTACTTTAATTTCCTGAGACTGAAGTGCTCTGCATTTCCTGATGTAAGGAATAAGATCGAATTTTCCTTTTCCTTTACTTTTAATAGAGGGAGAATAATAAGCCTCTTCAATATTCTCTGCTTTCACATACTGGTTGAAGGTTCTCTGGAAACTTCCCGTGAAAATGTCACAGACAATTTTATCAACTAAATGCGGGTATTTATTCCTGATGATCCCATAAGCATCACAGAATTCCTCAGGCCTGATCTTACTGAATACGGTACTCTTGGTATTGAATAAAAGATCTCTGATAGAGTCTCCCTGATCGTATCCTGAAACAAGAAGGATTCTGTACTGATTCTGATCCTCTTTTGCGTCTTTCTCTTTCAGTACTTTTTTCAATATGTTTAAAGACTCAAGAGAGTAATCTGTTGCAATTAAAATTGTTTTAGCCATGTTCTTTATGATTTTGTTTGTGTTCATCTTTTTTGATGATACAAAACTAGAACGGCCAGATTAGAAGATCTTTGGAATGGAATTAAAATGTGATTAAAGAGATTAAAATGAGATTAGAAAATTGTTAAAAGGAGTTAACATGGCGGAGAACAGGAATCAGAAACCATCAATAAAAAACTGATTTACAGAAAATTATATCTAAATTACAATATTAAAACCGAAATAAATGTGAACATAAAATCCGGCATACGTACAACTCATTGTTTTTTTCTATCCTTCCGGATACATGCTGTAAAAATTCGGGAAGCGCATCTGTACGGTGGTTCCGTGGTTTTCATGGGAACTTACGATCAGTTCTCCCTGATGCATTCTTACGATATTCCGGGCAAGAGGAAGCCCGATTCCGTAACCTTCGTAATTCTTGGTATTGGAAGCCCTGAAAAAAGGGTCATAGATTTTATTCATTTCCTCTTCAGGAATTCCGATCCCATTGTCTTTTACGATGATGTATACATCTGTATCCGTGGCTCCCAGCGAAACTTTTACCTGCTGGAAATTAGAATACTTGCATCCATTACTGATGATGTTGGCAGCGGCGAGGTGAAGAAGCTGTTCGTTACCCTGAACTTTCAGTTTTTTAGGATTATCCGGAAGCATACTGATGTCCAGATAGATATTATTCCTGGAATCTATTTTTCTTAATGTTTCAATAACATCCCACAGCAGCTGGTCTATCCTTACCTTGTCCATTTTCTGGATCTTGCCGTCAAAACCGGTTTGCGCGATCATTAATAAAGCTTTGATTTTTTTATCCAGTTTTTCCGCTTCATCCAGGATGATTTCCAGGGTTTCTTTGTATTCATCCGCTGTTCTGCTGATGGAAAGAGCGACATCCGCTTCGCCCATAATGGAAGTAAGCGGAGTTCTTAATTCATGGGAAACATTTCCGATCAGGTGATTCTGGGTTTCAAAGGAGGTTTCGATGCGGTTAAGCATACCGTTGAAGGTATCCACCAGCTCATTCAGTTCCTTATTATCAGGCTGTGGCTCCAGCCTGAGGTGAAGGTTTTCGGAGCTGATTTCTTTTACCTTTCCTGTGATTTTCAGAATCGGTTTAAATAAGGTTTTAGAGAGATAGAAAGAGAAGATCATGCTGAAAAACAGGGACAGCACAATGCAGGTAATCAGCGTCCTTTTTAAAAACCCGAGGTAATAAATAACATAATGGTTTTTAGCAGAAGCAATGGCGATATAATCTTTATCATCATATCGGAAGGTCTGCCCGATATAATAGAATTCTTTATCGTTGTAATTGGCTTCCCCTTTTCTGACGATATTCTTGAAAAAAGAATCCGGGATATGAACTTCCTGGGAGATCTTTCTGAAGTTGGAATCCGAAGGAACGGCAAAAACATAATCCCTTTCCATAGGAAGTTCCTCATCATTCAGACTGTTGAGAATATAGTTTTCCGGAAGATCGAGGTGGTCTTTGCTTTTTTCGATCTGTACGATGGTAGCGGTACGGATTTTCAGCAGCTCGTAAAATCTCTGATGCGAAAAGTTGACAATTGAAAAGTAAACCAATCCACTGAACAGCAGGATGATGGCGGTAAAAACCAACATCAGAAGCACCATCGTTTTGGTCTGATTTGTGACAACTTTATTAAACATCCATTAAGGTTTTTTCAGTACGTACCCCATTCCTATCACGGTATGAATCAGTTTATTATCATCATGACTATCCAGTTTCTTTCTTAAATAATTCACGTAGACATCTACAACATTGGTCCCCAGTTCATAATTAACGCCCCAGACGGCATCCAGAATTTCTGCTCTGGAAATTACTTTTTCCGGGTTATTCAGAAAGTACAGCAGTAATTTGTATTCCGTAGAAGTAAGGGAAATATCCTCTCCTGCACGGGTCACTTTTTTGGTATAATCGTTTACAGTAAGATCAGAGAACTGAAATACATACTCATTATCAGGTTCCGGCTCCGCGATTTCCTGAGGTACATGATTATGGCTTCTCCTTAAAAGAGATTTTACACGGGCCACCAGTTCTATGAATTTAAAAGGTTTCACCAGATAATCATCTCCCCCGCTTTCCAGCCCGAGAACGATATTTTCTGAAGTTCCCAGTGCCGTTAAAAACAGAATCGGTACACTCTGATTGGTTTTTCTTATTTCTTTGCAGACATCCAGGCCGTTCATTTCCGGCAGCATAATATCCAGAATAACCAGATCAAAATCATTAGCCTGTACCAGCTGTACGCCTGTACGCCCGTCAAAAGCGACAGAAATTTCGTATCCGTTTTCCTGAAGTCCCTTTTTAATAAAAGATACTACACTGGTTTCGTCTTCGATGAGAATAATCTTTTTCATTGAAATAAGGAATTTCACAAAAATAGGAAAATTTTTTCTGGAGACGGAAGAGCCGGTTTGTTAAAGAATCAGTTCCATCTGTACATCTACACGGTCGTAGCCCGGATTGGTAACCGGCATATGCTGGAATCCAAGTTTTTCATACAGCTTTATTGCAGGAACCAGAACGGAATTGGTTTCAAGAAATATCTTTTCCGCTTTTAATTCTTTTGCTTTTTCCACCAGGGCATGCCCCAGGAGATGCCCTATTTTCTTTCCCCGGGCTTCAGGACTTACCGCCATCTTTGAAAGTTCAAAAGTAAGAGGCTTATCATTTGCCTTTACCAGCGCACATGTTCCCACAGCATTTCCGTTCAGCAAAGCAAAAACAATATGTCCGCCTTTGTTCAGAATCTGTTCTTCAGGATGATCCAGCAGCTTATAATCTCCTGATTCCATCACAAAAAAGGTTCTGATCCATTCTTCATTCAGTATTTTAAAGGCCTCTTTATACTGAGGTTCATAAGCGACGATTTTTACTTCATTATTCATATCATTCATCGTTTTAAATTTTATTATATTCTGTTTTTAATCATTTTTCCCAGTTTTTCCAGATCACTTTCAACACGGTCGGTCCATTCCAGGGCATAATTCAGGCGCATACAGTTCTGGTACTGGTTGTATTGCGAAAACATTCTTCCCGGTGCGAAATTCACTTTCTGACTAAGTGCTTCATCATACAGATCTTCTGTACAGATTCTTTTATCCAGCTCCAGCCACAGCATAAAACCTCCTTTGGGTTCCGATATTTTGGTGTTATCCGGAAAATACTGCGTCACCGATTTCTGAATCTGAAGGTAATTGGCATACAGTTTCTTTCTGAACATCCTCAGATGATGGTCATAACGGCCATGCTCAAGAAAATCGGCTATGACATCTGAAAACAGAGACGGGCCAGAGACCGTCTGAACCAGTTTCTGCCGGATGATCTTTTCTTTAAATTTTCCCGGAGCTACCCAGCCCACACGATATCCGGGAGCCAGCGTCTTGGAAACCGAACCGACCCACATCACAATTCCGGCTTCATCATAAAATTTACACGGCTTCGGTCTCCCTGCCCCGAAATAAATATTTCCGTACACATCATCTTCAACCAGCGGAACATTATGTTCGGTAAGCATCTTCACCAGCTTTTTTTTATTTTCATCCGGCATCTGGAAGCCTAAAGGATTGTTGTAATTCACCACAAAACAGCATGCAGAAAGATCGGGAAGCACTTTTTTCAAGGCATCCAGATCCACGCCGCTAATGGGATGGGTAGGAATTTCCACTGCTTTCAGTCCCAGCAGCTGAATCGCCTGAAGTATTCCAAAATAAACAGGGCTTTCCACGGCAACGGAATCTCCCGGCCTGGTAACGGCCATCAGACAGTTATATACTCCGTTCATGGCTCCGGAAGTGATTACCAGATCATCTTCGGTAATCTTCCCTTCCATCACGATAGACCATTTGGCTATTTCACGGCGGAGACGCTCACTTCCCTGCACCGGCTCATAATTGGTTCCGCTGTCATGTTTTCTCTTCATCACATCAATCATGCATTTCTTCATCTTAGCCACAGGAAGAAGGCTTTTCCCCGGAATTCCCAATGCAAACTGAGTGACATCCGTCCCATCAATGGTTCCGAATACTTTCCCGATAAGATCTTCCGGGGTATTTTCACCTTCTGAAGTCTTCATTTTTCCCACGGAAGGCAGTGCCAGTTTCCGTTGGGAAGTCTGGCTTACATAATATCCGTATTTAGGGCGAGACTCTACCAGGGAACGGCTTTCCAGCTCCATATATGCCTGCTTTACCGTATTTAAGCTGACATTATATAATTTCTGGGCACTTCTCAGCGAAGGCAGTCTGTCTCCAAACTGTAAGGTTTCACTTTTGATCTGCTCGGTAACGGAATTGGCTATTTTAAGATACAGAACATCTTTAGACATTGGATTCAGGTTTTAAGTAAATGTACAATTTTCCCAACGCTTTATTAAAAATCCAGCCAGTCAGCCATACTTTTAATACTGCTTTTCAGCTGTTCCGGATTCCTGAAATTGGGAGTGGTGTTCTGTTTGAAATAACTTTCAGCCCTGACTGTAAAATTTCGTTTTTCCGGCTCTGTAACTATTTTTGCACAGTGAATCTTAAAGGCAGTTTTTCCTTTTTCATTGATAACAAGACTGGCAAACATGATGATTCCGTCTTTCTTTTTAGCCAAAAGAAAAGGAATTCCGAAATCTGCGCCGGCAGCCCGGGCAGACTGGGTCTGCAGAAATACATTCTTCAATGCCGGCATATCTGAAATATATACCTCAGCATATTGAATCTGCTCCTGATATTGAACTGTTGTTTCCATCGTATTTTCTTCTTTAGCTAAACAAAATTATGGAGTATTCAACACCGGATACAGATACAGAAGTATACAATATTATGGATACAGACTGAATATGATCTGCTGACATTTAGATTAAAGACTGAAAGATGGAAGAAAGGAGGATAGAAGTTACTTCTTCCAGCTTCAGGCTTTTATAAAACAGAAATTATTTTTTGATAAACTTTGAATTGTAAATTAATTTGTCCTTTGATTCAAGCTTTATCAGGTAAGATCCTGTAACGAGGGTGGAAACATTTACAGAATTTTCAGAAACACTTTGCAATGACACCAGCTTTCCGCTCATATCATAAATGGTCACTTTTTCAATAGGAATATTTTTTGCCCAGGAAATTTTATCATCGGCAGGGTTGGGATATAAAATAATATCAGACAGTTCAAATTCTGTTTCGGAAGTGGAGGCTCTTGGACACTGAAAAATAAGAAGAGGCTGTGAAGATGAAGCAGGAACACCGCCGTTCCAAAGATTTCCATAACCACCCCATGCCCAGACAGATCCATCCGCTTTCTGTGCAAGTGAAATGCAATGACCTCCGTATACTTTTACCCAATCTATATCATTTCCCACCTGTACAGGAGATAGCGAGTGAGCAGGTGTTATAATAGCTCCTGTGTAATCCCAGCATCCTCTTCCCCATCCCCATAATGTTCCGTTACTTTTAATCCCGACAGAATAACTCTGCCCTGCAGCAATATCCTTCCAGGTATCTGTTCCTATCTGCACGGGACTCTGAACAAAATTGCCCGCTCCGTTTCCTACGGCCCCCTCAACATTATCACCCCAACCCCATAAAGTATTATTGGTTTTTAAAGCCAGTGTAAAGTCTCCCGAAGCAGAAGTAAATACTTTCTTCCAGTTGGTATCTGTACCGATCTGTGTAAAATTGGTAACGCACATGTTCTCGCCATATCCAATTCCTAAACCATATCCTGAATTTCTTCCTCTTGCCCATAATGTCCCGTCTTTTTTTATGGCAAAAGTTCTTGCGCTTCCAGCGGTTATATCTTCCCAGCTATTATCCGGACTTAACTGTATAGGCTGAACATAATAGTTATTGGGATAAGGATTTGCCGGGGTGGCATGCAGTTCACAGGCGGAATTATTTCCCCATCCCCAAAGTGTGCCGTTATTTTTCAAAGCGATTGTATGTACAGTTCCTGCCGTTACTTTTCTCCAGTCTGTATCAGAACCCACCTGTACAGGAGTATGCCGGTCTATAATGGTTCCGTCTCCTACCTGCGATCTCATATTTCTGCCCCATCCGTATATTTTACCGTCTGCCGTTAATCCTACGGTATGACTTAATCCGTGAAAAACGGTGGCAAAATCCGGTGTGACCGGACGCTGATAGGGAGTATTCTGGTCCTGAAAATTTCCTGTACCGGCCTGCCCGAAACCATTTTGTCCCCAGGTATATATTTTACCGTCTGTTGTAAAAATTGAAATGGTAGTATAGGTAATCGAGATATCTTTTACACAGTAATCTTTTTGAGCGGACAGATTCTGTAAGGCTCCGAAAAGAGCAAGGCAAAAGTAAAGTTTTTTCATGTTTATATAGTTATCCGGTTATTTCCCAAATTTATGAAAAATATTAATCCATAAACAAAAACCAATGAAAAACACACAATATTAATCAACATAACCAATAAAACATTGATTTTTTCATATTCCTGATAAAGCTTTTCTGACTGATACAGGTTTGAAATCAGAAGCCGGAAGAGAGCAGTTATGAGATTACTATAAGCTTCCCCATCTTCCGGCCTCACCCGCACTCAGATTAATTTAATAAAAAACAGACTGTCCCTCACCGGAACAGCCTGTCTGGAAATATTTAAATTTCATGGTTATTGTTCTGTTTTTCTTAAAACCTCTTTAATGCCTTCCAATCCGTCTCCGAACTGGGCAAGAAGAGCTACGATCTGGGACATCCTGTCGTTTTCTCCCAGCCCTTTTATGGTTTTATTTTTTACAAATGTCTTTTTAATCTCATTCCAGCGCTTATTTTCTTCTTCAGAAATTGTCCCGATCAGTTCCTTCAGCTTCAGCATATTGGCTTCCGCACCGGTTGTGAGAGTCTGGGATTCATTCTGATAATGGTCCAGAACGATCTGAATAACTTCATTCTTTTTCAGGATCGGCCGGATCTGTGCGATCAGCTTGTTCATATTACGGTAGGAGCCCTGAAGCTTGAACGGCGGCTCATTTCTGTAATCATCAGACATGGCTGCAGACGCAATATATTCCCGGTTCACTTTAAGGATCATGTCTCTTACCGTGACTGTATTTTCGAGTACTGCCCTGAAGTCTGCAATCTCACCGGAACTGAAATTTCCCTTGAGGTTATCTGCCGGATTATTCGTTAAAACACAGTCGTACAGCTCATAAAGGTTATCAATTCCCGGCTGTGTAAGCCTTGTAAGGTACTCATTAGACATCAGTGAGTTCTCGATAAGACTCAGATCGAAAAGATCTGTCCTTGCTCCTGAAATTTCCCCGAGATTATAGGTATCCGAGCGGTTGGCCAGCATATCCGGGATTTTAAACTTCTCTCCGTTTTCCGTGTACGGGTTGCCTGCCATCACCAGGCAGAATCTTTTGGAACGGAGGTCATAGGTTTTGCTTTCGCCGTTGTAAATACCTTCAATTTTTCTCTGCCCGTCGGCAAGGGAAATAAATTTCTGAAGAAATTCCGGATTGCAGTGCTGAATATCATCCAGATACAGCATGACATTATCTCCCATTTCCAGGGCAAGGTTCAGTTTTTCAAGTTCCTGTCTTGCTCCTGCATTTCTGGCTTCCGAAGGGTCTGTGGAAAGAATATCATACCCCAAAGACGGTCCGTTGATCTTCATAAAAACCAGTCCCATTCTTTCTGCCATATATTCCATAAGGGTTGTCTTTCCATAGCCCGGAGGCGATACCAGAAGAAGCATTCCCATGCGGTCGGTTCTTTTATCGGAACCTGCCGTTCCCAGCTGTTTTGCAAGGTTGGCTCCTATCAGCGGGAAATAAACATCATTGATCAGCTTATTCCTCACAAATGAACTGAGCACCTGAGGCTGAAAAGTATCCAGCTTCAGGGCTTTTTTCTTTTCACCTACCCAATTGTATTTCAGCTCCTGAAGTTTTTTATATTTCGGAACGGTAATGTTATTGAAATGGCTTAAACGGGAAGCAAATTCAAAATAATTAAGGGTATATTCCGTATCTTTTTCCAGGGACTTAAGATCTTTTACTGTTGATTCATAGGAAACATGTCTGATATTTTTCGGATCAAACTGCCGGGTGATCAGGAATGCGGCAGCTTCACGGATTACATTTTCATCCGCGGCAGGATCAAATGCTTTCAGGGCACTTTCGGCTGTATAATAGCAGGCGGAAGGATATACATACATCGCTTTGATCTGTTCTATGAACTCCAGGTCTTTGCCTTTTTCTTTCAGCTCTTTTAAAAACAGTTCATACAATGCTCCCGCCTGTTCTGTGATAAGAAAACTCTCACGGTTTTCCTGCTTCAGGTATAAGGCGGCATTGTAACAATCCATATTGTTTAAAAACTGAGTTTCCGAAGCAAAAATTCTGATCTCTTCTGACAGGTCTTTCAGGAGATATTCAAATCCCTGAACATTGGCAAATGAACGGGAAATAATCTCCGCAGCATCAAACTGTCTGGTGTAATATTCTTTTCTTTCTTCTTTTAAAAAGAACCAGAACAGCTGGGCAAGAGCTCTTTCACCGGCGGAAAACCTCATCAGCCCAAGCTCGTTGTGTATCTGCTGAAGTTTTGAAACAATCACCAGGGCATCTTTATCATGAACTCCCTTTACAAGACCTTCCCCAAAATGAGCGGCCGTAAATTCCTGCACTGCTGTTTCATTTTCCGGTTCTGTCGCTACTTTTTTACGGGCTGAAAATACATTCCATGCCAGGTATTCGAATCTTTTCACCTGAGCGTTTTCTGAAACGAATTCCTGATTCCATACCTCTCTGAAGTCTTCTGTGGTATCAAAGTGAAGCGGCTCGTAGAAACTTGTTCCTGTAAGATGGTAATAATACTGCGCATTTCTGAGAACAAGGGTAAGGTCCAGTTTCTGCCGGTTGACAGCAAATTGATAATCTCCCAATGCAATGACGTTTTCTCCGTCTACATAGATTTCTTTTTTATCTTTCAGCTTTCTTACCGCTTCCTGCCGGGATGTTTTTAAAAGAGTCTGAATTTCTTCAGATTTGGCAGAATCTTCCAGCTCGGCAAGCTGCCTGGCCAGATCTCTCACTTTTTCAACCATCAGGTCTGAGGCAAAATAGCCATTGATCTCATTTTCAGAATCGAAAGACTCAGCTTTGGTCTGCACCGATTTCAGGATTCTCTGAGCGGCTTCAAAAAGGTTCTGGGTTCTTTTGTTGCGGGCTTCGGTAAGCTGTACTCTTTTATTCTGAAAGTGTCCGTAGACCTCTTCTCTCTTTTCCTCAATTTTCCGGATGAATTCTTCAAAATCGACGAATTTGGTTCCCATTTCTTCCAACTGAATGGAAAGTTTGGTCAGGTATTCGTCACATTTTTCAGGGGTCTGGGAAAGTTCCAGGAAGTTAATAACAGTCTGATCAAACAAGGTGATCTGTGCCTGAAAATCTGAAGCCAGTTCTTTTCCGGAGATCTCTCTTTTTCTTTTTCCGAGCTCCAGTCTTTCCTGGTTGAGACGGGCGAAGATCTGGGAAATGTTTTCAATGATCTGGGTAGACTGCGAGGTGTCTTCTATTTTAAGGTTGTTCACAATATCTACCAGCAGTTCAAGCTGCCCGGAAAGGGTATTGATATTTTCTTCAATCGTTCTGGCATCAATGGCTTTCTGAAGACTGATGATCTCTTCTGAAATCTGCCGGGCTTTCTCTTCATAGGGCAGCAATGCGCCTTCCTGAAGCAGAAAATCCACACAGGCATTGGACAGCTCGGTATAACGTTCTGCCAGTGATTTTTCCAGAGCGTCGAGAAGTGCCATATCAGCATATTTCAGTTCCCTTGCTCCGGTTACCTCTCCTCTTAAAGTTCTGATCTGGGAAAGGGCATCAATATATTCCGTAAGCTGGGAATAGTGAAGCCTTTTGGTGTCATCCAGTATTTTCCGGCAGGACAGTTTTATTTTCTCTAAAGCTTCTTCCGTATTTTTTCTCTGTTCTACAACCTTTTCATATTCATTGATCGCTGAATGGGCAATTTTCCGGATCTCTTTAAGCGGCTGATCCAGTTTCTGAACTTCATTTTCCCCCAGGAAATAATAGGTATCCAGAATAAAGGTCGAAAGCTTGACAATATCATCATACAGCCCGCTGTATGAGTCTTTTTTATTAAGAAGCGTGATCAGCTCCTGGCTTTCTGCCATTACCCTTACAATATCTTTGTTTCCGATTTTGTAGATCAGGCTGTCCGCTTTTTCAGGATTCGGCTGAAGTTCTTTGGAGAAAGGGGTCTGCCAGATCTGGGCCAGATGATGTTTGGTGGTTTCAATGCTTTCCCGGAGATAGATCAGCTTTCCGTCATTCAGAAGGGAAAACCCGCTGCATCGGATCGGTGTTTCTATGGTCTGGGTAATGATGTTGTAGGAGATCAGCTGATAATTATTGGTTTTATCATCATAGAAAACATAGAGGAAATTTTCCCCATTGGGTTCTGTTACTGTTTTCAGGTAATACAGCCTGTTCTGATCCTGAGAAATGACTTTCAGGCCACCGGTCTGCAAAGCGTATCCATTGGAAAATAAAACGCCCTGGTTTTCCGGAAGCAGCAGTCCTGAATATTTCAGGGCATCCGCTCTTGAAACGGTTTTTTCCTTGTGATTATAAATAAAATAACGTTCTGTTTCCTGGTAAGGCTTTATTTTAAACAGAACAAGATTATCCAGATCACAGAAATGGATCTCCGCATCATCAAGATTCTGGTCTTTATGGATGACATCTTCGGAATAAATTCCTTTTCCGGTATCTGTATTGTCTTCTACCTTGATGGTGATGTCTCCCCCAATGCTTTCTACAAAAACTTTATCTGCCAGGGAAATATGGGGATGCTTACCGGACCGCTGCATATCTCTGGTGGCTTTTGTCCATACGAAGCCATGCTGCTGCGGGTATGATGTTTCCGAAGCACTTCTGGAGTCTACATAAGTCAGCTGGCTGTCTCTGATCAGCCATTTAAAAGCTTTGATATCTGAAGTACTCTCTGAAAGCTGGAAAACCATATAGAGATAATTCTCTGTAAAAGCGAACCTTGCAAAGAAAGTATTCCTGTAATATTTGTAAAGGTTTTTGAATTCGTCAATAAACACCTCATCATTGATCAGGGTATAATCCTGAGGCTCGAAACGGTTTTTATTGATCCTGTATATTGAAAAAACATCCGAAATATTGATTTCCGTCTGCAGTCCCAGATGGGCATTGGACCCAAAGATCAGCTGATCTCCCAGAGAAAAAATATCTTTGGCGATACAGTTGTGGTCTGTGGAAATCCTTTCGTTGGCAATAAGAGAAAAATCTATTCCTCCAAAAATGCTTTTACGGCTTTCATTAAGCTTCTGAAGTCTTTGGATCAGATCATTCTTCTGCTCATTCAGGCGGTTCTGAATAATTTCGTATGTTCCGGAATTAAGTTTTTCTGACATAGTGTTGGATTAGGTTGTCCTTGCGGCCATAGGGCAGCATATCTTGGGGTGAAATTTATAATGCTTTGCTTTGATCTTCATTTAAACCTTATAGGTTTTCAGAACCTATAAGGTTGTAACATAAGATATACCTTTATTTTTTTGGCTGATTATCAGTAAATTAAAATTATTTCAGCAAAGCATCATATTTTAAAAAAGCCTTATTGAAAAATATAGGGAGGCTTTTGGTAATGTATTAAATCGGGCTGTTATTTACCGGTTTATTTTCCACCCCCAGATGTTTCGCCATGTCGAGAGCTCTTTCCAGGATACCTCTCTCCTGCTGATCCGCAACACTGTTCAGTTTAAAGATCAGGGAAGCGATGCTCATGTTTTTAATGTCGTCTGATGAGATTTTGTATTTATCTACCATTCCCATTACTTTACCGATGATGTTTTCACCGTCTCCGAGAAGGTTTTCTCTGAGAATCTGCGCATTTTCGCTGTGATTTACAAATTTATCCAGTCCTTTTCCGGCGGAAACCTGGCGGATCACATTGTCGAAGAAGGTATTATCTCCTCCTACAATATCAATTTTAGCAGATTTGAATGCTTCTGCCAATACCAGTGACTGCGCGTCTGCAATGTCTTTCTGAATCGCAATCTGAGCCAGTTCCACTTCTTTTTCTTTGTTCAGTTTCAGACGGAATTCTTCGTGGTCTTTTCCTGCTTCGTTCAGTTTTTTCATGGCTTCTGCCTTTTCGGTAATTCCCGCAGCTTCTGCCAGTGCTTTTTCTTTGATCACTTCTGCCTGTGCAATTCCTTCTTTTTTCACCGCATCCGCTTTTTTCTCGATCACCACAGCTTCTACAATACCCTGTCTTTCTGCCGCGTCTGCTTTGGCATGTAATACCTGAGCTTCAGATAATCCCACGGTAGCTTCTTCTTTTGCTTTGGCATCTGCAATGATCTTGCGTGCTTCCGCTTCTTTTTCTGCGGCATCTCTTTTCGCCTGAGCTTCGATCACATATTTCTGAGCATCTTTTTCTGCTGCCAGTTTTCTTGCTTCTGCGGCTCTGGTTTCTTCGATCAGCTTTTTCTCTGCTTCCTGAGTGGCCAGCGTAATTTCTACCTGTTTGTTTCTTTCCGCGGTTTTGAATGCTTCAAGGTCTTTGATTCCCTGCTGTTCTTCGACTACGGTTTTTTCCATAGTTAAACGCTCACGGATCGCATCCTGAATACTTTTCTTCTCAAGTTCGATGGCTTTATCTTTTTCAATCTGTGCCAGGGAAACGATTCTTTCTCTTTCGGTAGCTTCAAGAGCTTTGTCTTTCATTACCCTTTCTGTTTCTACCAGGTCTGCACGCTCTTTATTTTTAGCTGCGATCACAACCTGGCGAAGTTTGTTTTCTTCTGCAATCTGCAGTTTTTCTTCCGTAGCGATGCGAACAGATTCATATCTCAGACGCTCTTCTTCTTCTACTTTTAAGATTTCTGCATTTTCACGGGCCTTGATATTGGCTACTTCTCTTTTTTGAGATTCTTCTTTTTCTGCCAGCTGTTTTTCAAGTTCCAGAATAGCTTCACGGGCTTCTACGTTCTGTTTGGTAATGGTTTTTTCCTCATCCCTGCGTACCTGGTTGGCTTTAATATTCTGAGTAGCGGTAAGTTCTGTAATCTTTTTGATCCCTTCAGAATCAAGGATATTGTCTTTATCAAGTTTATCAATGGAGGTCTGTTCCAGATAGTCGATTGCACAGTCATCAAGAACATATCCGTTAAGGTCTGTTCCGATGATGTGAAGGATTTCCTGACGGAATTCACTTCTTGCCTCGTACAGTTCTGTAAAATCAAATTTCTTTCCTACGGTTTTAAGTGCTTCCGAGAATTTCGCTTCAAAGAGCTCTCTTAAAGTCTGTGCATCGGAGGCTCTCTGACATCCGATCGTTTGGGCTACATTGATGATATCGTCTACTGATTTGTTGACACGGATAAAAAAAGCCACCTGAATATCGGCTCTCATATTATCTTTACAGATCAGTCCCGCTTTTCCTTCTCTTGCAATTTCCAGTTTTTTCACGGAAATATCCATAGATTCCATACGGTGAATGATAGGGATTACGATACCTGCATTAAAAAATACTTTTGATCCGCCATATCCTGTTCTTAAAATAACGATTCCCTGAACGGTCTTCTTATACATGGACAGGATCCAGAAAATCAACCCGACTGAAGCCACCACGGCAACAATAATTCCGGCAATAAAAGGTAAGTTCATAGTTTATTAATGTTTGTTTATAGTGAATGTGTTTTTTTGTTTTTTCTAAAAATACCGACTCAGGATATCCAGGATATAGCTGAATATAATCATAAAAATAGAAAGCATATTTTCAGTTTTTTAATATCTCATCGATTTCCGTACATAGTAAATTCTTTTGTCATAGTCTTCGTCTACGATCATAACGTGCGTTCCGTGTTCCAGTCTTACTCCGTTTTCACTTTTTACCATCAGGGTCATCGGGTCGCTGCCGATAAACACTTCCATCATCCCTATTTTATCGTCGTGTATACCGGATTTCAGTCTTCCTTCTCTTCCCAGAAAATCATGAGCTATTTCTCCCCTGTGATTTATCTCTTTAAAAAAGGGGTTTAAAGGCTTCAGAATCAGCTTCGTCAGCAGCATTCCGGCAATCAGCAGCGGAAAGAGTGCCAAAATTCCCAGCCATACGGGCATGGTTACAAAATAATTCAGATAAAAGGATCCCAGCCAGGCGATCAGAAGCGACAGGGTAAGGAAATACGTCATCGGAACGATATCCAGGTTAAGAAATTTCAGGAACTGCATCCATGCGGAGGCATCGTGATCAGCAATATGAACATGTCCGTCCGGGGAATCTGCCCCGGCATCCAGGTCATGATGTATTCCCACATCAATATCCAATCCGGTAAGTATGGTAAATATCCAGTAGATCACCGACAGGATCAGCAAGACGCTCAATACGGTGTTTACCGGGGAAAATGCTGTATTTAAAAATTCCTGAAAGGTCATATCTAGCCTTTTTTAAGTGTTTCTTTTAATCTGTTCAAAGCTTCTTCGGCTTCTGTGTCTTTAGTATTGACCATAGCATCTATTTCTTCATCAATACTTTTCCCGGCTTTTGAGATATCGGCGTAGGCTTCTGCAACAGCTTCCTGCTGAACGACTCTTTCTTTAAGCTTTTCCAGCATGGTTACGGCACTGCTGTTGTCTATCTGGGTCATTTTCTGGTTGATATCTCTGGTAGCTTCGCTTACCTGAACTCTTGCTTTCAGCGTAATCAGTTCATTTTCCCATTTGGCAATACTGGATTTCAGATGGGCGATACCGGTCTGCATTTTTTCACAGTCAGCCTGGAGTTTTTCATGCTCTTTCTGAAGAATGGCGGCACTTTCTTTGGAGGAAGTCTGTTTTTTCAGGGCTTCTTTAGCCAGACGGTCAGCTTCGGAAGGATCTGCTTCTCCTTTTTCTGCTTTCTGAACAATGACTACGGCTTTATTGTAGTAATCTCCGGCTATCTGTTCTTCTGCTTCTGCCGCATTTTTTTTACGGATAGCCAGCGCTTTCAGCTGAGCCAGAGCTTCAATGCTTTTACCCAGCTCTTCTTTCATTTCCCTGATCCCCTGTTCAGTTAAATTAATAGGATCTTCAAAGCTGTCGATCACCGAATGGATCTCTGCCTTTCCTATTGTTAATAGTCTTTTAAAAATGTTCATGACAATATCTTTTGTAAATTACTTACTCATTTCAAGCATTTCGTTGGCAAATTCCCCTACAAGAATTCCCAGTGAATTGATGGAGGCCATTACTTCGTTCTGCGCCATATTATCCGTAGGAAGGGTGTCTCTGAAAATCACCCGTTTTCCTGTATGGTCCAGCACAAATGCACCGTGTACTATGTCCCTGTTTTTCTGAAGCAGGCTTCTGTATATTTTTTCGGTAGGATTTTGTATTTCGAACAGGAACTGCTCCATAATCAGGATAGAATCAGATATAATAAGGATCATATTCTTGATTCCGTTGGATTCTTTTTCTATGATTAAGATTCTCTGAGCTTCATCTTCCAGCGTAATATTAAATTCATAATCTAACAACCACTCTTTGACTGTTCTAAATATCTGATTTTTCATGATGGTTTGTTTAGTTGTTAAAATTCTTTACACAAATATAAAATAAAATTTTCAAAATGCAAATATTTTTAGCATTCATTTGTCTTATATTTTCTATATTTGCAAAAAAGATTAGACAAAAATGAGCTTTTTCGGAACCAACATCAAGAAAATCAGACAGGTTAAAGGATTGAGCCAAAAGGCCTTTGCTGATCTCTTTGATTTAAACAGAGGAGTAATCAGCTCCTATGAAGAGGGGCGCGCAGAACCTAAAATAGAAACGATCCTGAAAGTAGCCAGCCATTTTAACCTGAATCTTGACAAATTACTGACCGAAACCTTACAGGTGAATCAGTTAGCCAGTGTTTCCGACATTGATCAGCTGATGTTTTTTCCTGAACTGGCTATAAAGAACAATGCCAAAACGGGGACAGAACCAGAAAATAATTCTGCCAATTCTGCCATCCTGCAAAAACTATTAGCAAACACTGATGTGGTATACGAATTCACTCCTCAGCACCCTCTACTTTCACCATACCATTACGGAGACATTCTGTTTTTGAATAAAGCAGAGTACAGAAAGGAAGAATCCCAAACATTTGTAATCCTTACCGAAGGCCATTTACAATATGCATCCGACAGCAGTCCGGAGCTCTACAAGATAACAGGTTCTGTTTCCACTTCGGAAAAAAATATTTTTACCGATATTTTTGCAAGACTGGAAGCCCTGGAAAAAAATATGGGCAGGAAATAAAGAATGCGGCCGGCTTCAGTATTGAAACACTACTTTAAACTATCTATGAATACACTTTTTGGGTAAGAAGCCCTTCCAAACGTATTAAAAGCAAAAATCTCTGCCATAACTGACAGAGATTTTTTAAGCACTTTTAGCTCAGTGCGGATGAAGGGACTCGAACCCCCACGCCTCGCGGCACCAGATCCTAAGTCTGGCGTGGCTACCAATTACACCACATCCGCAGGATTTATCTGGCGACAAATATAGGACTTTAAATTAGATTTACAAAACAAAAAAACCAGTGTATTTCATAAAAAACATCAAGTATTTGATAATATATACATTAGCGTTTCATAAATTTTTGTAGTTTAGTTTTCCTGAAGAAGACAGGCTGCATGTTATCTGAAAACTGAACAGAAAAAATCATTGAGCAGGTATGCAGTAAAAAAAATGTCATTTTAAATACCAAAACTAAACCAGCCATGCAATTCAAAACTTTCACTTCCAACCTGAATACCAGTCAATTAAACTGTTACTCACCCTATAAACAACCTGGTGATTTCAGGAGAGTGCCATCCGAAATATTAATTCAGACATTTTACAGACAACGATAGTGTAAATGAGTGAAAATTATGACATCGCCATTTTCGGAGGCGGAATTTCAGGGTTTTCGGCAGCTTTGAGATTACAGAGCAGAGGATTTAAGACTGTTGTATTGGAGGCTCACGGGCAATTGGGCGGCTGTGCCGGCTTTTTTACCCGGAAGAATTTTTCATTTGATGTGGGAGCAACAACTTTGGTTGATTTTGTAAAGGGAGGAGTAGGCGGTAATTTTTTCAGAGATATTGGCTTAGATATCCCTGAGGGAAGCTATCTTGATTATATAGCCTGGCTTCCGGACAGGCAGGTTACCCTTTACCGGGATTCTGAAAAGTGGCAAAAGGAACGTTTGGAAAAGCTCGGCTCAAGCCGGAATCATATAAAATTCTGGAAGCTGATGGATAAAGTAACAAAAGTGTTCTGGAATGCCAGCAGGAAAAACATTAAACTACCTATCAGGACTCCTGCTGATCTCTATCACGTTATCAAAAGTATCGGGATCAGCAACCTGTACCTGGTGAGGTATCTGAATTCAAGCATGCTTGATGTTTTAAAGCAATATAATCTGGAACATGACAAGCCTCTTCTGGGTTTACTGTCGGCCCTGATTGAAGATACGGTACACAGCAGTATAGACAAGGCTCCGTTTATCAACTCGGCGCTGGGAACCACTATCCGGGGAGCCGGACTTATGAGAGCAAACGGCGGAATGAAAGGTTTCTGGAATTATTTATCAGAATATTATTTAAAGTCAGGCGGAACCATAAAAAAAGGAAACAGGGTGACCGGCTTTGAGCATGAAACGGATCACTGGCAAATCATTACCGGTAAAAGAGTATTTAAAGCCCAAAAGATCATCAGTTCATTACCCATAGACGTAACCCACGCCATCAGTCCTGATTCCATAAAAAATAAGCTGCTGCCTTTCATCACAGAAAACAAGGACTACCGGGGAGGTGCAATTGTTGTTTTCTTAGGGGTTCCGGAGGAAGAGGTTTCCGGGCAGATTCTTACCCATCACCAGATTCTGCTGGATTATGATTCAAAGCTGGGAAACGGCAACAATATGTTTATTTCTGTCTCCTGTAAAGGTGATGTGGTTTCTGCACCTGAAGGCTTCCGATCGGTAATGATTTCCACCCATTGCGGGATTGATGAGTGGCAGGGTTTATCAGAAGCCGGCTACGAGTTCAAAAAGCAGCAGATCGGGCAGTATCTGATCGAACAGGCCAGAAAGGTATATCCTGATCTTGGAAAAAATCCGGTGATTTATGAAATCGGAACTCCTTTAACGTATCAGAAATTCACAGGAAGGACCAACGGAAGCGTGGGAGGATTCAAACAAACGATGAAAAATGTAAATTTCAATGCGGTTCCCCATGATATAGGCATTAAAAACTTCTGGCTTACAGGCGACAACACATGGCCCGGGCTTGGAACGGTGGCAGGACTGATTTCAGGAAGAATAGCAAGTGAATATGCATCAAAATAAAAACATAAAACCCATGACGGAATTTGAAGAATACAGGAAAATGGTCCTTGACAAGGTTTTGACGGATCTGTTTTTTACAGAACAGGAAGGACCTCATGATTATATGTCCGGAATTTCGCCTGCCTATTATTTTTCGACTATCATGGAATTGAATCAACATGAAAAACTGCGGCTGGGAAATGATTTTATAACAGAATGGAATGAAGAACAGCCGATCATAAAGCTTACCAATAAAAACTGGAATCTACCGGAAAAACTGATATTTACAGATCAGAAAATCACGGACCTCACCCAGGACGAATACGGCCGGCTGGCTCTTCATCTTGAAAACGGGACTATGATTTACCATACAATTGATTATGGCGACCAGTTATTTATTGAAAACGAAACAATTAATCCCGGTTAAGACTTTTTAAATGAGAAAACAAAAAAAGAAATACGCGAAATGCCCATGCTGCTCCATAGAGAAACACAGTACAGAGATTACAGTATGCCTGTCTATTCTTGAAAAGATCATCATGAAATATTATAACAGCCCTGCTTCTGATGCTTATGAAATGTTGGTTGACAGTAGTTATCAATGGGCCTGTGACGACTGCTTAAACCACAAAAAAGCCATTGTTGCCTTTCCCGCGTTCCAAAATAACGAGCTGAAATCCTATTTGGCTTACTATGATACGAAACTCACCTGCCGGACCTGCGGAACAGGGTTTATATTTGCCAAAGAGGAAAAAAAACTCTGGTATGAAACATTAAAATTCAGGATCGAAGCCATACCGGTAAATTGTTTACCGTGCAGAAAAAAAGTCCGTTTGCTGAAAATTGAAAATAATACCCTTTCTGATATCCTCAAAAAAGCCGACCATGACATTTCAATGGAAGACCTTAAAAAGCTTGTAGAAATTTACACAAACTGGAATAAACCGGAAAAAGTATCCTATTATCAAAAGCTGATCAGGAAAAGACTCAAAACATTATAACAGCCATAGATTATGAAGCAGTTCACCGGAATTCTCATCATCATCCTTACCGGCATAAGCACGCTGGCATTGGCGGCCATGATTATTGTCTGTATCGCTATGAGAACCAGCTATTGGGACAGTGAAATGGGTAATGAAGCCTCCGGGTTTTATAATGCTGCGGTACTGATGACTTTCTTTATCAGCCTGCCTACAATAGCTTTATGGCACATTTTATTGCAGCAGAGAAAACAAAATACCAACTCCAAATAGTTCAACAATGAAAATCATTATTACCTCCCTGCTCATGGGTATAAGCATGCTGTTCTTTTCAAAAAAAGAAACACACAGCGGAATTGAGGGAACATGGAATTTGAACCTGTATACCCTTGATTCAGATACCCTTTATTTTGAAAATTCTGAAAAGCATACATTCCGTTATTTCGAAAAAACCATGAAAAATCCTGCAGATACGGACGAAAGAAAGAATAAAGTTAAAGCCGAAAGTCAAAAATTGTATAATCAGTTGAAAACAGTTGAATTACAGATCAGTAAAAACACCATCCAGTCTTACCGGTCCGGCGGAATGCTGACAGAAATCAACTTAAAATATAAAATATCAGACGGAAAGATTATTCCTGATGAAAAAGGAAACCGGAAACACCAGTATACCATTGACTTTGATGAAAGTACGGATCAGCTGACCATAAGGCACGGCGGTTCCGGGGTGAATATCGTAAACAGATATTCGAAGGTGAAAAAATAATATTTTGCTTTAAACGACAGTGAAGTACAAAGCCAGCCATGCACCCATGAAATATCCGGAAAAAAAGATTGAAAATTTCACGATCACTACAACCTGTGAAAAAGTAATTCTTGATTATAAAAAGACACCCAAAGACCGGTTCGATGGCTTCATGGTTCTGATCATTGGAATTCTTCTTTCAATAGCCACCTACTTTTTAATGCTTCAGGGCATCAGAGTGACAAGTTATATCACTATTGCCGGAGGGCTTATTTTCGCGTTTCAGGCCGTCTATCAGACTATTTCAGGAATTTCCCGGATATTCCAGCCTGCCAGAAATCTATTGGTTATAGATAAAAAAGAGGAAAAAATTATAATAAAACGAGCCTTTTTTTCATCAAAAATATATCCGTTAAAAGAAGTTCAAACACTTATTGTGAACGGGCAAAAAGAGAAAGTCTTCACAGGAGAACAAATAAGACGGACGTATTGTTCAGTAAATATAAAACTGACCAATAGCTCTGTGGAACAACTTTTCGTCATTAATACCCACCGCTTTTTCCAGGCTTCTTCTGAGAAGATCGAAACTGAACTCTACACAGTGGCAAAACAACTTACCACAGAATTAAACAGACACCTGAAACTGGACTGCAGATGGTCCGGATACCACGAAGAATAAAGCAGGTTCCTTATACTATTTATATCTTTATACCAAAATAACCTTCATGAAATTTTTAACCTCTATCTTACTGCTTATTCCGTGTCTTCTTTTGTCGCAGCATTCCCATACTGATGAACAGAATCTACCTTTCTTCGATTTTGACCAGATCGATCATTATTCGATAAAAATAGGCACCGATAAGATTTCTGAAATGGAATTTAAACCGCAGAAAAAAGATGCTTTACTCCTGAAGATCATCAGAGGAAACTATCCTGAGAAAACTGATCCTGACATTTCAAAAACATTAACAGATCATGGCTTCAGTATAAAAGCCGTAGATAAAGCCCTGTATTCCGGGTTAAATGATATTTTCAGTGAAAAAGAATGCAGTGATCATATTGGCGGAGGTTTTTGCATTCCTACTTTCAGAGATATTCTGGTTTTCAGAAAAGAGGATAAAGTAGTGGGAGTGGTTAAATTATGTTACCAATGCCGTTTTGCCATTCTAAGAGGAACACAAAAAAATGTGAGGAATTTTGGGAGTTGCGGGGATTTTCTGAGGTTGGAGAAGTTACTGGAGAATAAGCCATGATTTCATCTGACAGTTATTTGTAATCAAACCGGTCTTCATCCGGGTACCAATAAGTATTTAAAGCTGAAGTGAAAGTACCATTTTCATAGGCTTCCAAATAATCTTCTAAACTGCCTGATGTACCAAAGCCAACCACCCTGCCTGTTTCTTTTTCAACTAAGAAAGGAGCATTGCCTACCAATGACTTATTAAAATTTCCTGTCAAAAGGTATTCTTTAGAATTATAATGGTAAATGTTACCATAAGATTTTTTAATAATATCATCTATAACTACTTCAATTTCACTCCCTCCAAATTCTCCGCGTCTTTTTAAATAACGCTCTGCTATTGATAGCATTTCTTTGTCTGTTAGCATAACTTATTCAGGCTAAATCTAAAATTATTTATAATCAAACCTATCTTCGTCAGGATACCAATAACGAGTTAGACATAGTCCTAAAGTACCCTCTTCATAAGATTTTATATAATCTTCTAAACTGCCTGATGTACCAAAGCCAACCACCCTGCCTGTTTCTTTTTCAACTAAGAAAGGAGCATTGCCTACCAATGACTTATTAAAATTTCCTGTCAAAAGGTATTCTTTAGAATTATAATGGTAAATGTTACCATAAGATTTTTTAATAATATCATCTATAACTACTTCAATTTCACTCCCTCCAAATTCCCCTCTCTTTTTTAAATAACGCTCTGCTATTTGTAACATTTCTTTGTCTGTTAACATAATACTTTTTTCTTTTGTAAACATACACTATTAACACTCTCTTTGGATAAAAAGTCCATACTTTCTATCCAAATATAACAGATTTTCTTGTTTGACCATTCAATAAATATAATTTTTCGGTTTTACATCTACGAGTTATGCTGAGGTTATTTTTCGGAAGGGAATATAGTAGGAAACTAATTCTAAAAAATTCTAATGGTAAAAACTGTCAAACAGAAGCCCGGGAGAGGTGCCACCGCGTGTACAGTTTTTCAATTTTATCCGTTTTCAGGTAATTTTGAACATAAAAAAACCCTCTGTCACCGAAGTTACAGAGGGTTTTAGTACCCCGGGCGGGACTTGAACCCGCACGCCAAAAGAGGCACAGGATTTTAAGTCCTGCGTGTCTACCAGTTCCACCACCAGGGCATGGTGTGGAGCGAAAAACGGGATTCGAACCCGCGACCCCAACCTTGGCAAGGTTGTGCTCTACCAGCTGAGCTATTTTCGCATAGTGCGGATGAAGGGACTCGAACCCCCACGCCTCACGGCACCAGATCCTAAGTCTGGCGTGGCTACCAATTACACCACATCCGCAGTTGCTTTTTTAATATATTTAAATTTAAAGAGCTTGTTTCGTTTTTGTGAGTGCAAATATAGGGCATTTTCCTTTACCTCCAAACTTTTCAGGAAAAAAAATTAAAATTTTTACATTTTTTTCCCGTGGGACCTGATATTACATTTCATTTTCTTACTTTTACAACGTTAATAATTACAATATGGAATTACAAGGAACGGTAAAGAAACTTTTTGATGCTCAGACTTTTGCGAGCGGTTTCCAAAAGAGAGAAATGGTTATTTTAACCCAGGAACAGTATCCACAGCCGATAAACATAGAATTTTTGTCTGATAAGATCAGCTTATTGGATAATCTTAAAGAAGGTGAAAATGTAAAGGTAGGAATCAACATCAGAGGTAGAGAATGGGTTTCTCCACAGGGTGAAACGAAATACTTCAACTCTATTACAGGATGGAGAGTAGAAAAAGTATTTGATAATGCTTCTGAACCTACTCAGGCTGCTCCGTCTCAATCGGCTTCCCCGGTATCCAACGAAAATCCTTTTGCCGGAGACGACGATGACGATTTGCCATTTTAATTAAAAAACAAAGATCTAATATAAATCCTGCTTTTCTGAAGTGGGATTTTTTTCAACAATGTTCCGACTAGACGAAAACGAAATTTCTTTCCCCGATCCTGAAGTTTATGACGGGCATGAAGGAGTGATTGCTATTGGCGGAGATCTGTCCATAGAACGGGTTTGGTTTGCCTATCAGCTGGGTATTTTTCCCTGGTATAATCCTGATGAAGAAATTCTATGGTGGTGCCCGGACCCAAGATTTGTCCTGTTTCCTGATGAGATAAAAGTATCGAAATCGATGCGGAAAATACTGAACCGCAATGTTTTTACCTTTTCAGAAAACCGGGATTTCAGAGGAGTAATCCGAAACTGCCAGCAGATCAGCAGAAAAGAGCAGACCGGAACCTGGCTTTCGGATGAGATGATGGAAACTTTTATCAGGCTGCATGAATACGGTCTTGCCAAAAGTATCGAAGTATGGCAGAACGGTGAGCTTGTCGGTGGATTTTACGGGCTTCAGATCGGAAACGTATTCTGTGGCGAGAGCATGTTTGCTAAGGTAAGCAACGCCTCAAAAGCAGGCTTCATTCATTTTGCAGAGAGCCATAAAGAGACGATTGATCTCATTGACTGCCAGTCGCATACCGATCATCTGGAAAGCTTAGGTGCCAGAATGATCCCTAAAAAGGAATTTTTAAAAATTTTACACGAAAATAATGAACGCGGATAGAGAAAAATGGATTCTTCTGATAGTGCTAACTGTGATCTGGGGATCATCATTTATTTTAATAAAAAAATCCCTGGAACATTTCAGCCCGTATCAGGTAGGGGCGCTCAGGGTTCTTATCGCAGGAATTATCCTGATGCCGATTGCCATTTCAAAATATAAGCTTTTTCCGAAAAAACATCTGAAATGGCTGATCCTGGCGGCATTTACCGGAAATTTTATTCCCATGTTCCTCTTCCCGATCGCAGAAACGGAAGTAAGCAGCAGTATTGCGGGAATCATCAACTCTATGATGCCGATCTTCGTGATTATTGTAGGCGCGCTGGTCTGGAAATTTGAAACGACAAAACAGCAGATCACAGGAACGCTGATCAGCTTTACAGGAGTATGTCTGCTGGCATTTGGCGGAGGAGACGGTGAAGGCGGAACATTCAAGCTTTTTCCGATCCTGCTCCTGTTATTGGCCACCCTGTGCTATGCGATGAGTACAACCACGGTAAAATCTAAGCTGATGGAGGTCTCCTCCACTGTTCTGTCCGCATTTGTATTTTCATTTGTTTTATTTTTTCCTTCGGTAATCGCTTTAACGTTTACAGGCTTCTTTTCTACCTTCAGTTTTACGGAGGACAACATGCTCGGGCTGATGTTTGTAAGCCTGCTGTCGGTATTCGGAACCGGACTGGCCATGATGATGAATTACAGGCTGCTGAAAGTATCCACTCCGCTTTTCGCGTCTACTGTAACGCTGCTGATGCCTATTGTAGCGATTGTCTGGGGTTTTCTGGACGGTGACAGGCTATCCTTGATGCAGTTTGCAGGAGCTGCGATCATTATTGCCGGACTTATCTTTTTAAGGTCAAAACCTAAGAAATAAGAAAGCCGGAAGAGGGAAAGCTGAAGTTATTTTTTCGCCCCGTATCTTATAGATTTGTTTCAAAAGTTAGGAGAATATTTTTTTATTTATCGCAATGATAAACGAAGATGAATAACAGCAAAGTGTTTTTAAGATAAACAAGGCCGCTTCGCTTATTTTAAAATAACAATCTTTATATACTTTACTAAGACTAATCCATATATTCTATCTTCCATTCAAAATAAAAAGCCTGAAGGGTATTCCTCCAGGCTTTGGTATTCATTGATTTCTTCCTATGAATTTTTCTTTTTCAGCTTGGTTCTGGCTTTCTTTACCTCATCTTTGATGTATGGATATTTTTTCTGCATATCCTGTACAAGAGAAGGATCCAGGCTCAGTGCCTTCTGAAGCGATTCTGCACCTTTTTCCGAATTTTTAAGATTAAAGTAACAGTTGCTCAGCTGATAATAAAGTTCTGCTCTGTTATGGGCCATTACAGCTCTGTTCAGAATGGTTACCGCTTCCTCGTATTCTCCCAGAAGCATTAATACTTCCGAATAGGCATACCAGTTATAAAACCTTGTAGGTTCAGCGTCTACCAGCTTTTTAAGGCAATAAAGGCTTTCTTCAAATTTTCCTGAATCGATGAACAGAAAGGCCAGTCTTTTCTGATAGTCAAGATTGTTTTCGTTCAGCATGGTAGCTTCTTTCGCAAAATGCAGTGCTTCGGACATTCCTCCCATTTCTTCATACAGATAAGACTGCTCCATCATCGCGAGATAGAACTGAGGATCTTCTCTCAGCGATTTCTGAAACGAATTAAGGGCCAGAATAGGCTGTTTCTGTGCCTTGTAGCACAATCCTATTTTGTAGAATGTGAAAGCTTTGGTATATTCCAGCTCAAGCATTTCCTCATAAACCTCCACGGCTTTGTGATACTGTCCCAGAGCTTCATAGCAGGCCGCTTTGTTGGCATATACCCCAACAGAACTTGAATTGATGGCCAGCAGGTAATCATACCCTTTAATGGCTTCATCATAGTTTTTACGGTTGAAATAGAACTGTCCGTACTCGAACCATGCGGTTTCAGAGTAGGAAAATTCATCTAAATATTCATTTAGGAAGGCAATAGCCTCCTCGCTCTTATTCAGGTCGCTGAAGCAGATCATACAGTTTTCGAGCGAATATTCATCCGCAGGATCTTCTTTCAGTGCTTTTCTGTAATGCTTAAGAGCGTTAAAGGGATCTCCTAAGTTCACATATTCATCCGCAATAAAGTTGTGAAGGAAGTTTTCTTCTTCTTTCAGTTCTAAAGCTTTTTTGCAGATTTCAATGGATTTTCTGGGATTTCCCAGGTTCGAATAATACTTGGCATAGCAGACCATAAAGTCTGTATTTTCCATCGAAGAGCCTTTCAGCTCGTCAATAAGATCTTTTGCCGTATTATAATCTTCCCATTCCAGAAGAATTTCAAGTCTTTTGATCTTGATGTCTAATGAATTGGGGTGAAGCTTAAGGCCATAGTTAACAGCATTGTCTGCGTAGTTAAAATCTCCCAGCTCCAGGTAATAAACAATAATGTCTTCCAGCTCCTCGGTATCGAAGTAGAATTCATCATTATTTTCCATCATTTCCTCGAACTTTTTTACCAGTTCATTTCCAAAATACTCTTCCAATAGTGTCTTCTTTGTCGGCCTGATGTCTGAATATGCTTGCAGACCTCGGCAAACCCTGTTTTAATTAATAATACAAAACTTCTGAAACTGAATTTCAAATGTTTATGCAAAGTTGCAACTTTTTTTTGAATTACCTGTTTCATTAATTTCTATTTTAAAGATAGCAAAAAAAGAAAACAATACGAAAGGATTGTGGATAAAAAAAGGAAATTATGGATAAGAAGGGAAGACGGGAGCAGGAAGAGGGAAGTTATTGAGGTCTGAAGTACTGCAGGAATTCCTTTAAACCAATATGAATAAGACTATTATTATTGGTTTAAAAACAGAGTCTTCTCTCTTCCGGCTTCCAGCCTTTTAAATGGTAATAACCAGCCTTTTTCCGCCCGGAATTTCTTTATTCCAGACTGTTTCTATGTCTTTTATCTCTGCGGTTTCGGTATCGATCTTAATTTTTCCATCTGCTGCTGCCCGGAACATTTCCGGGATGATCTCCGAGAATAAAAGCTTTGATTCTTCGGGAGTCCAGCTTCCCAGTCCAGATCCGGAGATCTGAATATCTGTTCCCCTCAGGATCTGTGAAGACAGCTGAATGGTATCGCCGCTCATTCCTCCTACCGAAATCAGTTTTGTTTTATGCGAGAATGTTCCGTTCCCTTTCAGGGCTGTCAGGATCATTTCCACAGAATGTCCCCAGATGTAATCTAAGACAACGTCAATGGGAGTTTCACTGTGAAGTTCTTTTATTTTTCTTTTGAAATCATCATCCTGTAATTTTAAAGAAACGGTTTCATCCGCGCCCAGACTTAGGAGGGACTGTAATGATTCTTCATTTCTTCCGGTCACGATAATTTTCCCGGCTCCGTACAGTTTCGCGATCTGGACGGCTATTTTCCCGGTTACTCCGGTTGCCCCGTTGATCAGGATGGTATGTCCCGGCTTCATTCCCCCTTTGAATTTCAGCCCCATAGCCGAGCCCATCACAGCATTGGGAAGAGCGGCCGCAGTGGTAAAATCCAATGTTTCAGGCACCGGAACAATAAAGTCTTTATCGGCCACTGCTATTTCAGCTACGGTTCCTTTTTTGCTGAAAAAATATACTTTCCGGCCGTTTTCCAGGTATCCGGCACCGTCTGTTCCTATGATTCTTGGCTGATGCGGTTCACTGCTTACGGAATAATGGTTTCCTCCGGCTATGGCACGGTCAAGGTTTTTAACAGAGGCTGCTTTTACCGTTACCGGAATCCCGTTTTCCGTTATTTCAGGTTCAGGAAAATCGGCATATTGGGGAATGCTTCCTTTTTCAAATACGACTGCTGCTTTCATTTTGTTTGATTTTTATGCAAAATTAGCTTTGGCGGATGTCTGCGTGCAATAACATTTGTTATCAGTTTCAGGAGTGAAAAGGGAAGTTTATTATTGTTCGGATATAACTTGACGGGGTTCAATCAAAATTACAGGGCAGAATAGTATTTTTAGGGAATATTCCGCTTCCGGCACCACTACTTTTCTTTCAGAATCGCACTTTTTATCCGGCTCAGATGTACGGTGGTAATTCCTAAATAGGACGCGATATAGTGCTGGGGAATCCTCCGGATGATTTCGGGGCGTTCTCTGGCCAGATTGAGGTATCTCTGTTTCGGGGTATCTTTAATGAAGGAGAAAAAGTGTTTCATATAATCAAAAACCCTTTCAAACAGGGAATCCATGAACATATTCCTGAGTTCTCTGTCTTCATATACTTCTTCCAGAACGGTATCTGCATCCGCTTTACTGATTTCCCATAAAATACAGGGTTCTATGGTTTCAAAAGAGACCATGCCGGGCAGTCCTTTTCTGAAGCTTTCCAGGGAAGAAAACATGGTATTTTCCATAAAGAACTGGAAGGTTACATCTTTTCCGTCATTATTATACCAGGCTCTCACCACTCCTTTTTCTATATAGTAGGCATGTTCTGATATTTCACCTTCCTGTAAAAGCAGGGTTTTGGCCGGAACTTCCATCCGCCGGAAACAGCGGAGAAATTTCCTCCATTTTTCTTTCGGAAAGAGAAACCGGTCCTGTATATGCTCAAACATGGAAATATCAAGAAAAAAGAACGAAACTTTTCCTGTTCCGTTCTTCTTTATTTTTTTAGATTAAACTTTTAATTTTAGCGATAATGGCATCTCCCAGCTGATCTGCTTCTTCCTGGGATTGGGCTTCGGTATAGATTCTGATGATAGGCTCCGTATTCGATTTTCTGAGGTGAACCCAGTTGTTTTCAAAGTCTATTTTCACACCGTCTACGGTAGAAACCTCTTCATTCTGATATTCTTTCTCCATTTTGGAAAGAATGTCGTCTACATTAATTTCCGGGGTAAGCTCGATCTTCTTTTTGCCCATAAAATAACCTGGATAGCCTGCTCTTAATTCTGAAACCGTTTTGTTTTCTTTTGCCAGATGCGTTAAAAATAAGGCAACACCTACCAAAGAGTCTCTTCCGTAGTGAAGGTCAGGATAAATAATCCCTCCGTTTCCTTCGCCTCCGATTACTGCATTTTTTTCTTTCATTAAAGTCACAACATTCACTTCTCCCACGGCACTGGCAAAGTATTCTGAATCATGGCTCCGGGCTACGTCTCTCAGTGCACGGCTTGAAGAAAGGTTGGAGACTGCGGCTCCTTTTTTATGTTTCAGAAGATAATCGGCAACAGCGACCAGGGTATATTCTTCTCCGAACATCTCTCCTTTTTCATCAATCAGTGCTAATCGGTCTACATCCGGATCCACCACGATCCCCAAATCTGCGTTTTCTTTTTTCACCAGTTCGCAGATGTCTCCTAAATGCTCTTTTAAAGGTTCAGGATTGTGTGGAAAGTGTCCTGTCGGCTCGCAGTATAATTTAACGGTTTCGCAGCCTAATTTATCCAGCAACATCGGAATGGCGATTCCTCCCGTAGAATTCACGGCATCCAGAACCACTTTAAAGTTTTTGGCTTTAATGGCTTCCGCATCTACCATCGGAAGATCAAGGATCTGCCGGATATGAATATCAAAAGCATCGTCTCTGGTTTCATATTTGCCTAAATTATCTACTTCTGCATAGTTGAAATCTTCGCTTTCAGCCAGGGCAAGCACTTCTGCTCCGTTTTCACCACTGATGAACTCTCCTTTACCGTTTAACAGCTTCAGGGCATTCCACTGTTTCGGATTGTGGGAAGCGGTAAGGATAATTCCCCCGTCCGCATTCAGCTCGGGAACCATTATTTCTACCGTAGGTGTCGTAGAAAGTCCCAGATCTACTACATTTATTCCTAGTCCCTGTAATGTAGCAGTAACCAGAGAGGAAACCATCTGTCCTGAAATTCTGGCGTCTCTTCCTATAACAAGGGTTAAATCTTTTTTATTTTTATTATTCTGAAGCCAGGTTCCGAATGCGGAAGCGAATTTTACGACATCCAGAGGAGTCAGGTTATCATTCACTCTTCCACCGATTGTCCCTCTGATTCCTGAAATAGATTTTATTAATGACATTCTGCTTGATTATTTTTTTAGTTGTTATTGTGTTTATTTTTTCTGAACAAAGATACTTAAAAGACTTATAACTTATAAAACCGGGATCTTTTTCTGTACGGCATCATAGGTGTTTTTTACAGCTCTTGGCGGTGCAAAACGGTAACCGATGTACAGCAGTCCGTACATTGAATTGCTCTGTACTGTCTGGTTTTCTTTTTCTTCATAAGCCTGCGCATTGATATTGAACTTACCACCAAACAAAAACCGGTCCGTATTGTAACCGATATGTAATCCTGTGGAAAATCTTACCGTCATGTACTGGGTGTTTTCCTTAACCGGCGTTCCATCCCTCCCGTAGCTTCGGCTGTTGGAGAACATCCCGCCGAGACCGAATGAAACATGAGGAGAAACGTTTATTTTTTTACTGATGATCCAGTTATAAAAGTATCCCATGCTCGCCCCGATGTTATATTGGTATTCTTTGGATTTCTGCCCGTCTATCACATCTCTGAAAACGGACAGGTCATAATCTACAATCGGTACCCAGCTTCCCCGGCTCACGCTCTGCCATTCCCCCTGTGTATAGGTGCTTTTCAGGGAAAAATCTTTCTTAAGGACATAGGCTGTGGATCCTCCGAAGCTCTGCACCCTCAGATCGGGAAATTTAAGATACGGATCTCTTCCTTCCTGCCATCCCGGGTACAGATCTTTCATATTTTCTATATAAAATCCTTTTACATTTTTATAATAGACGGTCTGAATGAATCTTTTCGGAAAAAACCTGAACCTGATATCGGTATAGGAGCTTCTTCCTTTTATATCGTCATCGCTGTTTCCGGGGAGAAAGTTGGGAGCAAATGAAATGGTGGCACTTATAATCCGGTAATCCAGAGACAAAGAAGCCCTGGTTTTGTTATTGATTGAAAGAGAGGTTTCTTTTGCCTTATCTTCAGGTCCTTCGGTAAAAATATACTTCTCAATATTGGTATCAAAGTTTACGCGAACCATTACCTGGTCTGCGTATGATTTAATCGTGGTGGTATCAGTCTGGGCATTCGCCAGTGTTACTGCGAAAGAAAATAGGAATGCAGATCCTGCTTTTAAGTTCAAAATTGAAACGGTTTTAGTTTAAAAACCGAAAATTACTACATTTTTTTCAATTTGAATTTAAAATCATATTAAGAACATCCGCAGTCTTTATCGCAGTTTGTTCTTTTGGAGCTGAATTTTTTCGGTGCAAAGTTCTTTCTGAGAACCTTAAATAAGGAGTAACAGGCAAATGCAACGATCAATGCCACGATTACGTACTGAAAAATCAATGAGGTGTCCATTATTTTAAAATCTGATATACTATCATCGACACAAAATATGCCAAACCTGTCATCATCGCTACCTGAAAGCCGGTCCATTTCCAGCTTCTGGTCTCTCTGTAAACCGCTGCAAGTGTGGAAACACACTGCATTGCAAATGCGTAAAATAAAAGTACTGAAACCCCTGTGGCAAAACTGAAAACTTTCTCTCCGTCGGGTTTTACGTCTCTTCTCATCTTATCGATCACTTTCACTTCAGGAGCATCTTCTTCCAGGCTGTACAGGGTAGACATTGTTCCTACGAATACTTCTCTCGCCACAAAGCTTGTAAGAATTCCCACTCCCATTTTCCAGTCGTAGCCCAGCGGCTCAATAAGCGGTTCAATGCTTTTTCCCATTCTTGCCAGATAAGAGTGATCCAGTTCAACGTTTGTCGCCACCATTTCTTCCGGTTTCTGTTTCGGGCCAAAATAGCTCAGTACCCAGATGATGATGCTGACGATGAAGATAATCTTTCCCGCTCCTGTGATGAAGTCCCATACTTTTCCCAGCACCATTTTAAGATCGTATCCGAAAAGCGGCTTTTTATAGGCAGGAAGATCCATTACAAGATAGGTTTTCCCTTTATTTTTAATGAAGCGTTTAAGAATTGCCGCGGAAAATAACGCCACAAGGAATCCTAAAAGATACATTCCCATGAGTACAAGGGCTTTGTATTTGATTCCCAGGAATGTTCCCTCTGAAATGATCAGGCCGATGATGATACTGTACACCGGAAGCCTGGCGGAACAGGTCATAAAAGGGGTAACCAGAATCGTCAGAAGTCTTTCTTTCACGTTCTCGATATTCCTGGTTGAAATAACGGCCGGAATGGCGCAGGCTGTTCCTGAAACCAATGGTACGATACTTTTACCGTTCAGTCCGAACGGGCGCAGCAGGCGGTCCATCAGGAATACTACTCTGGCCATATATCCTGAATCTTCCAGAAGGTAAAGGAAATATAATAAAATCCCGATCTGCGGGGCAAAAACCACAATTCCTCCGATTCCCGGAATAATACCGTTGGAGACCAGTGAATTGACGGGCCCTTCCGGCAGGTGTTCTCCTGTGAAGGCGGAAAGCCATGAGAACAGATCTTCAATCCAGGTCATCGGGTATTCTGCCAGGAAGAATACACTCTGGAAGATAATCAGTAAAATGCCCAGGAAAACGATATAGCCCCAGAACGGATGGACAAGAATCTTATCCAGTTTTTCGGTAAGCAGTTCTTTAAACTGTGGTTTTTTAGAGATAACGTCGGCAAGGACTTTATCAACATTCTGATATCTCCTTACCGTCTCCTGAACCTGCAGTCTTTTAGGAACCAGACTTTTAGTATCCACTTCATTCATCAGATCCTTTACAGAATCTATTTTTCCCAGATCAGTTCCTGAGGACAGGCTGATCCAGGCTTTATATTCATTGTCGAAGCCTTTGTGAGCTGCAATTTTCCGAACAAAATCTTTATGCTCAGCAGGGGTTTCAAAAGAGATATTTTCCGTTTTGGCAAAATCATTGTTTAAAACGGCTTCCCTGATCTCATCTATTCCCAGCTGTTCTTTGGCATTGGTCTGAATGATCTTAATTCCCAGAGCTTCTGAAAATTTCTGAATATCAATGGAAATTCCTCTTCTTTCAGCCTGATCGATCTGGTTAACCACCAGAATCATAGGAATGCCTAAATCCTGGATCTGCTGGAATAAAAGCAATCCTCTTTTCAGGCTTAATGCTTCAAGAATATAGATGACTCCGGCATAGTTTTCCTGCTCATCGATCAGAAATTTGGAAAAAATAGCTTCATCCTCTGAGCTTGGATATATACTGTACGAACCCGGCAGATCGACTACTTCAATTCCTTCATTTTTATAGGTATAATGCCCCGAATGGCTTGCCACTGTAACGCCTGCGTAGTTTCCTGTTTTCTGCTTTTTATTGCAGAGTGCATTGAAAACGGTAGATTTTCCTACGTTGGGATTTCCTACTAAAAGGACCTGTTTTTTTTTGTTTGCCTGCATTAATTCAATTCTTCAACAATGATATACTCTCCTTCTTCTTCACGAAGGGCAATACGGCTTTTTTCTTCTCCAAATTCCACATACATGGGACCATTAAACGGCGCCTGATACAATATCCTGAAAACGGTTTCCGGCAGAAGTCCCATTTCAATGATCTTGTTGGGCATTTTCAGGTCGTCATTATCATAACCCAATATCTTTCCCATTTTATTTTTAGGAAATCCGCTTAATTTATGTAATTCCTTCTCTTTCAAAGCCTGCAAATTTTAGTAATTGCAAATATACGTTATTTAAATTTAATCTAAATAACGATCTGCCATGAAAGAAATCAACCCAAATACATTGCTGTACCTGGGTTGATTCAAAATATAATTTAGTTGATATGAATGCTTATTTTTTCTTTTTATCAGAAGGCTGTTCTTTTTCAATCGGGTTGTTGTTTGATCCGAAGAAATCTTTCACCTGCTTTTCCATACGTTTCATAAAGTCTCCCACGGTACCATCTGTTCCCGGCATAGGTCTGCTCATATTCTCAGGGGTCATGTATGGACGGGATTCTGCAAAGGGATCCGCCTTGTATCCTTCATATGATTTTTGAAACTTTTCTTTTGTTGTAGGAGTTATTGTGTTGCTCATCATTCCTAATTTGGCATTGATCTTATCTGCATAAGACAATTCTTCATAGCCTTCTATTTTTTTGTTTCCGCTCAGCTTCCAGGAATAGTTTTTCTCTTCGTCTTCTATTTTTACGATAAGACCGGGAAGCCCGTAGAATTTATATGGTCCGTCCTGAAAAGGAATATCAGAGCTGAACCAGGCAGTCCATTTTCTTCCTCCAAAATCTGTTGTTGCTTTTTGGGTATTGTATTCTCCTATTTTTTGTTTTTCGGGCAGGATATTCCAATTGAATTTAACATTATCATCATAGCCAAAAAGATTTCTGCTGATTCTATCCACATATTGCTCTTTCATTTCCGGATATGTTTTAATGATCTTATAGGAAAATTTAGGCCATTTTATCATTTTAGACATATCTTTAAATGTCTTTGTTTTCTCCATTTCCTCTACCTGTATTTTTATAATAGAGTCCTGGGCCGGCATTGTATAGTCCTGATAAATTGATTTTTTCCCTGTAACATCCAATATGGTAATCACTTTATCCAGCCTGGCCGAATCTTTTTTAGGCTTAAAAGTGAGTTCATAAAAGAACCTGTTGGCTGTTTCTTTAGATTCCTGGGCTCCTGCAAAAGCGAAGAGAGCGACTAAGAATACAGAAAATAGCTTTTTCATTGTTGTGGCGTTTATCAATTAGTGCTTCAATGTTGAAATATGTTACAATTTTTTTTTAATTTTTTGTTTCAATTTATTTTATTCAACTGATTATCAGATACATTAAAATAACTTCTTGTTTTATATCTCCGGTTCACCATTAGAGGTCAAAATTAGAAGTATTCCAGGATTGGGGAGGAAGCTGAAAGAGGGAGGATGGAAGTTTTTATTATGTATGAGTTCAGCAGCGGCCTTATTCTGCTTTCTTATTCCACCCTATTTTTCATAATTATGATTTCGTTAAAACACTTTCAGCAATAAAAGTTTTATCTTTAACGGGCTTAAAAACAAAATATTATGGATACTTTATCACAACTTAGAGACGAGCTTGAAGCTGAGTACCACACCACCAGAAAGTTTATAGATGCATACCCGGACGGGAAGAATGATTATACTCCGCATGAGAAAAGCATGAAAATGCTGCCTCTGGCCACTCATATTGCAGAAATTTTTGAATGGCCGAATACGATGCTTAAAACTTCCGAACTGGATTTTGCCAGCGGTGATTTCCAGCCCAAGCATCTCTCCGGCAGAGAAGACCTTCTCAACACTCTTGATGAGAATTTTAAATCCGGAAAGGAGGCTCTTGAAAATGCTAAAGAAGATGATCTTAACGCTACCTGGGCATTGAAAAATAACGGACAGGAGCTGGCCAAATGGTCGAAATACAATTCTATCCGGCACGCCCTGAACCAGATTACCCATCACCGTGCACAATTGGGTGTTTATTACAGACTGAATGATATTCCCCTGCCGGGAAGCTACGGGCCATCAGCAGATCATCAAAGCTTTTAGAAATAAGCTCTATTGCTGATATAAAAGAAAAGAGACCGTCTTCATGACAGTCTCTTTTTCATTTATTTAAAATTGAATTTTACACTCAGCATTACCTGGCTTGGGCGAAGCTGTATCCTGGTGTACGAAACACTGTTCGTAATCTGATTGATGTTATACGTTTCAAATACTTTTCTGTTGGCAATATTCATCCATTTCAGTTCAAAGTCTATTTTTTTCTTAGACCATGCGAACTGGTAGGAAAGGTCATAAAAAGCATTGTTGTATTTCTTTTCACCATCTCCTGTATTCACCTGATCCCAGCTGAACCCGATGGTATGGTTTTCTACCGGATAGAAGTAAGCACCCAGATTATGATTAAAGCCTTCATTTACACCTAATCTTCCGCCACGGTCGTTCAGCCCTATGTTATCCTGTTTATTTCTGGAAAAACTAAGGTTATAATCTATACTCATCCAGCTGAAATAGGTATTATTCAGTTTGAATCCGTATGCCTGTGAGTTGTTTTTGCTCAGATACTGAGTTTCGTCAAGGAATGCGTCTGCTTTTGATAAAGTGTTGCTGTAACTTACCGACATATTGGTTTTGAATTTCGGGAAGTATTTTCCTATCTCAGCTCCGAACCTGGTGCTTTTTGCATGGTTTTCCTGTTCTTTATACCTCGTTAAGGTGAATCCCGTATTGATATCCAGGAATGGCGATGCAAGAAGGTTTCTTTTGCTGTCACTCATCGTGAAATTGATATTGAAGAATAAATTATTCAACGGATTCCTGTATTCAATTCTTGAGCCGGCACTTTTGGAAGTGGTCTGAGGAATCGGGTTATTAGGATCCATTACATTAAATCCTCCCGGGCTTAGAAGAGTGTATCCTGCATAGGCAGTTTTAACGTCCCCGAAGTTGTTACTGATATTACCGTTCAGGCTTGCTTTCCAGAAAGAAGCGAATGAATACTGCACAAAAGCATTAGGGGTAAAAGTTGTTTTGTTCAGAGATTTATGAACATTTCTAAGGTCATCTTCAGCTTTAATGGTATTAAAGTTCACCGGAAGATTGGCAAATAAAAGCCATGATTCAGATTTATAGTTGATTCCGAGTGATCCTGAAGGGTTGAATTCCGTAAATCTCAGATTATTTTCATATTCCGGGCCATCAAAAACCGGAGCGATATCTCCAGGAATATCCGGATTAGGAATAGCTGTTCCCATAAAATCCGTATTCAGCTTTTTGGATGAGAAATCAAGTCCTACCTGTGGGGTGAATGTCCATCCTTTTTTGGTAAAACTGATATTGGCAGAATGGGAAGTTTCCAATGTTTTAAGCCTCATACTCTGCATTACGGATGTACCAGGTGCAAAAATGATTGGTTTGATAGAGTCTACCACAGGGTTTCTGTATAATACCTGAAGGTAATTGGCAGGAGAAACCTCCAGGGTCTGTCTGTCATCCTGATAACTGATATAGGATTTAAAATTAACCATTTTTTCTTTCCACGGAATAATGGTACTTAACGAGTTCTGAAAAGAAGAAGTAGGGGATTCTACCGCCTGGTTTCCAAGTCTTCCCACTCTGGTCGCTACGGCGCGGTCACCATTCCAGAACTGGCTGAAGCTGGTTGTATTTTTAAAGAAGCCTTTTTTGGCATTTTTTGTAAAAATAAGTTCTCCTTTCAGTTTATCTGTATAGAAGTTATTTCTGGTGCTTGTTACTATTGTTGACATCGGCCTGTTGTCTCTCGGGCTGAATATTTCTTCCGTAACATCCTCTCTTTCTACGGCATTATTGGTATAGTTGGCATTAGCTTTCAGTTCCCACTCTTTCTTTTTATCAATATTGGTGAGATAGTTGGCGGAAAGATAATGTACACTGTTCATCAGGTATCTTTTTACCGGAAGATTCGGGGTGCTGGCATTTTCTACATTCAGCCAGTCATTCTGGGATGCGTTGATTCTTCTTCCTTCCCATGAGCTTCCGAATGCCAGGATATTTCCTTCATTTTCTACCTGCTCGCCCATATTATTGGTCTTATAGTTGACTACCCACTGGCTTTTCTGTCCGAAAAACATTGGGGTAAGCTTTACATTCCAAAGCCACGGATCTCCGAAACCGGAGCCTACTTCTCCTCTTCCCGTCATGGTCACGGAATTTTTCAGTTTGATATTGATGGCTGCCTGATCGGAAGGCACTTTATCCTGAAGTATTTTTACCGGCTGGTGATTTTCAAGGACTTCCACTTTCTGTACGGCATCTTTCGGCAGGGAGTTGTTGATGGTTCCGTATCCTCCTTCCATCAGGTCTTTACCGTTCACATAGAATTTATTGATGGCATTTCCCTGGTAAAGAATAGTTCCGTCTTTATTGACTTCAATACCCGGAATCTTTTTCATTACGTCGGCCAGTGTTCTGTCGTTCTGGTTGCTGAACGCTTTAAGATCATATGAAATGGTGTCTCCTCTTGCGGTGATCATCTTTGTTTTCAGCTGTACTTCTTTTATTTCTGTTGCTTCAGACTGCATTTTGAAATTCTGCGTCTGGTCGCTGTTACTGATCTGCTTAATCAGTGATTTCTGGTTGAACGCCTTTACTTTAAGGTCTACATTGGATTCTGAAGAAGTGAAAGTTACCTTATATTCTCCTTTAGAATTGGTGATCCCATATGCAAGAATAGCATCTTTGCCTGGCTCTTCCACCGTAACACTTGCACTGGGAATAGCCGTTCCGTCCTCATCTGTAATTTTTCCTGAAACTGTTCTCTGTGCCATGGCCAGCACGGTAAAGAAAAGCATCAGAAATAAAGAGATCTTTCTTTTCATAGTTTATTATTTGCCTAATTAGTTTATCGCCTGTGCTTTTTGTTACACTTTTTTAAAGATGTATTTTCAGGCTAAAGGTTAAATTGTTTTTTAAAACTATAAATCTAGTGATATTTTTTATTTCCTGGTTATTTTTTTGTAACTGAAATGGTGAAGGATAAATTTTGTATGTTTTTTTATTCTTTATATCGCTAAATGTATAAATTTGTATAAAACAACTTTTATTATGGGAGTAGGAACCAATCTTAAAAGATTAAGAAGCAAAACAAAACTTTCTCAGCAAGAAATTGCAGATATGCTTGGATTGGACAGGAATACATACACGAATTGGGAAAATGAGACCACGGATATCAAATCGCAGTATATTCCAAAGCTGGCTGAAATCTTTAAAGTCAGTATTCTTGATCTATTTGATAATGAAAGGAAATTAGAAATTTCAAATAATACTTTCGACAATAAGGATAATTCCGTAGGGTTGATTATTTTCAATATTTCTGATAAGGAAACCATAAACAGCTTCAATTCTAAACTTGAAGAACTCATTAATAGCCTGAAAAAATAATTTTAGCCACTAGAATTTACTTTATAGATTCTTTCTTCGTTATTTACTTACCTGATAATGAGTGACGTTAAAGCATTTTCTATTCAAAAGGTTTTAATTCTAGAGGATTATTGTACATTTTCTTCAATTTCTCCAAAAGGCCCTGCATATATTTATTTTGTTCTGCATCCATGTCAGGAAACCTTGCCATTGTAAATTCCATATTATATCTTGCTTTAAGATATTTGTCTTTAGGGAATTTTTTAAATTCCCCAAGATTAAAATTGAAATCGTCTGAATTCTTTTCAATTTTTGAAAGAGTAAAATGATAATCATTTCTGGTATCATAAAGTTCAAAAATTAATCCCGGAAGACCTGTAAACTTATATGGTCCCAAAGACTGAGAATAATCTTTAGAAAAATAAGCAATCCATCGTCTTCCATATTTGTTTGTTGCTGCCATCTGGCATTTGGAGCCATTGATTATTTTAATATCTCCATAAAGCACCCAACGTAAATCAACATTTTCCTCATATCTTGTTTTAGTATCTGCATTATTTATAAATACATTTGTAATTCCATCTTTTCTGATTAATCTTTCCTGAAAATAATCACTTATTGCCTTAGTATCAATCCCTTTAGATTCATATTGTCCGGTATCGTTCAAATAGTTCTGCCCTGCAGCAAAATAATAATCCTGGGAATTTCCTATCAAAACAAATTTTTGAGAATGCTGATATTTTTCTCCTAATTTTAAGTTGGCATCGTATTCGACTTTAATAGATGAGTTAAAATTAATTTTTTGGCTAAAGCCCATAATAAAGTTAATAAATATAACCAATGACAAAATTTTCTGCATAAGTATAAAATATTTTTACAAATGATAGACAGAGGTGTTTCTGTCTATCATCATAGTTTAATTGTTAGGATTAATTATTACATTCGGTCTTGTACCACACTCTATTTCGTTGATAGATGCAATTGCACTTGCTATTTGCTGATAGGTATAACTATCCGGAAACGTAGTATAATGTTTCACCCCACAGGTAGAAGTCCATACGGCTCTTACCTGTGCCAGCGCCATCACGGATATACCGAGCATGGCTGAAAATAAAAATTTCTTTGTCATGATTTTTGTTTTAATAGATTAAAAAATAATTTTTCCCGGCTCAAGAAGTCTTGTCTAGAATAGAATTCCTTGCCGGATGATGCATCATAAAAACAAAAAGGAGAAATACACTTAAGGCAAGCAGTCCTGAAGTGTTCTGCTGATTTTCTCATTCATGTTATATCACAAATATAGGAATAAAAACAATCCTGTATACCCAACAAAACCAACAAATTATGCTGCTTTTTTTAGGTACATAAATAAAATAAATACATTTCAAATAGCACATTTACTTTTTACTGTAAAACCACTTGACGGCAATATTCTTTTATAACATTTATACTCATTAGATTAAAAAAAATTTTCCATATTCATTTTTTTAATCATAATTCTTCCGGCATATTAAATCTTTAAAAGCCGACATTATTTTTACATTGGGCTGTTAGATTATTTTTTCCATGTCTGTGACTTTTCTGCACAGATTATTGTCTTATTAAAGGGGAAAGATCCTGAACGGAACAAGAGAGAGCCGGTTATTGTATTTTTATTTAGTCTAAATAGTTAAAAATGATTTGAATCATAGATTAAAAAAAAATTAAACACTGATTCATATATATTTATTTAATAATTTTGTAACATAAAATTTATAAGATGGGAATTATTTTAAAGCCTATAGATGTTGTGGAGGATATTTCTAAGGAAGATTTCTACGCAAAATATCTTAAGCCCAGGAGGCCCGTTGTCATCAGAAACATGGCAAAAAAATGGCCTGCTTATCAGAAATGGACAATGGAATATATGAAGGAGACGGTAGGAGACGTAACAGTTCCTTTATATGACAGTTCAAAAGCTGATCCCGCAGCTCCGATCAATGCCCCTACTGCTGAAATGAAGTTCGGAGATTATATTGATCTTATTCAGAAAGAACCTACCGACCTCAGGATTTTCTTCTTTGACCCTATAAAACATGCCAAAAATTTATTACAGGACTATATTTCGCCTAAAGATCTGATGGGAGGATTTCTGGACAAATATCCCTCTATGTTTTTCGGCGGTAAAGGTTCGGTAACCTTCCTTCACTATGATATTGATATGGCGCATATCTTCCATACTCATTTTAACGGGAGAAAACATATCCTTCTTTTCGATTATAAGTGGAAAGACAGGCTCTACCAGATTCCCTATGCAACCTATGCACTGGAAGATTATGATATTGAAAATCCTGACTTCAGCAAATTCCCGGCACTTGACGGTGTAGAAGGAATTGAATGTTTCCTGGAGCATGGTGATACGTTATTTATGCCTACGGGATGGTGGCACTGGATGAAGTATCTGGACGGAAGTTTCTCGATCTCTCTGAGAGCCTGGGACAAATCATGGGCTGTAAAGGCTCATTCATTATGGAACCTTACCGTACAGCGAAAGTTTGATGATATAATGAAAAAGAACTTCAAGAAAAAGTATATGGACTGGAAAGAGAAAAAAGCCATAAAAAGGGCAGAACTCGCTCTTAAAAGAGGCCTTCCAAAATAAATAAAAAAGACGTTTCATTACTATGGAACGTCTTTTTTTTGATCCTGTTAATTACAAAATTCTGTAAACAGGATACTGTCTGAATGTTTTTCCCTCAAAATAGGGTGAATGTTTGTAGATCCAGTCAAGCTGGGCTTCTCCATCTTCTGCCAGTTTTTTATCTGATGCTTTATGCGCCTCAAAAGCTTTTTTAAGCTGCCCGTCATTCTTCAGAAGTTCTGCGGCCGTATCTTCAAAAATATAGGCTGAATAATATTCTTTCTGTGCAAGGATCCCATCAAAAAAATTCCAGTTGAAAAAGGAGTCTAATGCTTCAGGTTCAAGGGTTTCTATAATATATTTCACACCAGGCTGATCAGTAGGAACAATATAATCTCCTGCTGAAAAAGTGAGTTTCTCTTTAGCAGTTTCCACGGTAGTCTCAAAGTGCAGATAATGTCCTTCATAAGGATTCTTTACCGTTTTGAAATCCTTGATCTTATACGATTCTACGGTAACGGTACTGTCTTTCTGAAGGGGCTTCATCATAATCCGGTTTCTTCTGAACTCTTCAAGAACCCTGTACTGAGCCTGGGGAATCACATAATATTCCGGAATGGTAATATATCCCGTAGGTACTGCTTCGGTAAACAGTTTTATTTTCTTTGTAAAAGGTTTGTTTCTGTCGTAGTAAAGTCTTGGTTTACCGGAAATATCACTGGGTTTGTATTTCCCTTCATATCCTTTGAAATCCATCGTAGAAAACCGGGTTGAATCGATCTTCCACCTGATTCCATAGGGTTTTCCGGCTTTATACTGCTTTAAATTCTCTATACGTAGCTGTTTTATCTTCTTATAGTCTCTGTCCAGGTTCTGAAGGTTGACCAGCATGTATTTATAGGTAGCATCCACTCTTTTGTCATAGGGTTTAAGCATATGGGTTTCGGGTACGGTTCCCAGTGAATTGAACAGAGAAGTGTATCCGGTAGAATATCTCGGTGAATCTTCAAATGCTGCAAAGCCAATATCCGGAACATCCCCGTGAATATTCACATAGGGTGTACTTTCGTATCCCAGCTTCTTCATATCTTCAAGGTTGGCTGCCTGATAGTTTTTATAAAAATAATCTCCCAAAACATTTCCTAAACGTTCCTTAAATGTAGAAATATAGGTAAATGTATACTGATAATCCGCGCCGTTACTCACATGATTATCGATGAAAACATCCGGTTTCAGCCATTGGTAGATCTCCTGGAAACTTCTGGCGTTTCTGGAATCTGCTTTGATGAAATCACGGTTCAGATCATAGTTCCGTGCATTTCCTCTGAAACCGTACTGCTCCGGCCCGTTCTGATTGGCTCTTGAATGGGAACCCCGGTTCAGCATTCCGCTGATATTGTAGGCAGAAATGGCAGCGACAATAAAGTTCCGGGGCGTTTTTATTTTTTTTGCCGCCAGATCCCTGATCAGCATCATCGTAGCGTCTATTCCGTCCGGTTCTCCGGGATGTATTCCATTATTAATGAAAAGAACAGCTTTATCCTTTCTTAATTTTTCGATATCTTTTTCCGGAAAAGGATTGTACAGGACTACATAAATGGGTTTTCCATTGTCATCTTCTCCTTTTTTAAGGTATTGAACCGTATTAAAATTTTTCGCCAGATCCTGGTAATAATCATTCATTTCCGGATAGGTAACGGTCTGGTTTCCGTTTCCTTTTTCATAAGGGGTCGGGAAGCTTTTCTGAGCAGGCAGAAGGGAACAGCTAAGGATCAACAGGAGATAGTACAGTTTCATTGAAGCAGTATTTGGACTTCAAAATTACGGATAATGAGCTGAGCAGAGAAGAAAGTCGGTTGAAGTTTTATTTTAACCCAACTCAATAGATCATATTTGAATTGTTTTTTGATTAAAAAATTTAACGCAAAGTTGATGAATAATTCCGCCTTATTAAGCGTGCAAAGGGATGCGACTTCGTCGCTGATGAAACTAACAGCTAAAACGCCCGCTTCATCGAATCAAACTCCGTTGATTCTACTCTTTGCGCTCTAAAATCAGCAGTTTCAAAAATGAAATCCTTTGCTTCAGAAAAGTTATTATCATAAAGCTATTTAAACTTTTTTATTCAACCACAAACCGGAGGTTCGACGTAGTCAAAAGTCACAAAAGTTTAAACAATTTTTATATTATCTTTTAATCAATAAATACTCAAAGAATGTGATTTAGATAAAGATTTGAATATGATACAAATCAAATTTAGAAATTTAAACAGGTTCTAAAATTATTGGAAAAAAGAAACCTCACAGATTTTGAAGTCTGTGAGGCTGGGTTCTATATTTTAAAATAAATTTTTCACCGCTTTTTAAAGAGTACAGTAATCATTAGTTCCTTCCTTTTTCGTCCGGGTATAAAGATGTCAGCGGATCGCTCTGCCAGAATTCTTTGGTATCAATATCCAACAGGGTCAGGGCACCTGTAAAAGCAGCGCCTGTATCAAGGTTCCAAACGTTAGCTTTATTGACGGGTTCTTTGCTTCCGATATATAGAGTCGGGGTGTGGCCAATAAAGATTTCGTGGTACAACAGTAGTCTTTTAGGATACAGCTCAGAGTTCTTTTCCAGTCTGGCATCCATTGAAACAGCGGTTTCCCAAAGGGTTCTGTCCCAATGATAATTGCTGGAATAGACTTCTTTTTCAGGACCGTGCATGGAGGAATATCCGGCATGGATAAACAGGCGGTTCTTTTCATCAATATGAAAATTTTTCATCTTTTGAAAAAATTCAAGATGAACCTCCAGCTCTTCCAAAGAATAGTTTTTATAGCTTTCCACGGTGCTTTTTCCTCCATTGAAAAGCCATATATCCGGATCATTTCCGAAAGCAATCCAGTCTTCGCACCAGGCATCGTGATTTCCTCTGATAAAGATACATTCCTGCTTTCGGGAAAGTTCTATCAGAAAACTGATTACCCCGGAGGATTCGCTCCACCCGTCTACATAATCTCCCAGAAAGATCAGCCGGTCATTTACCGAAACCTCAGCCCGTTCAAATACCTGGTGTAAAGCCCTCAACCCACCGTGAATGTCGCCAATGGCAAGTGTTCTGCTCATTTTTTTAATCAATTGTTTAGCTGCAGAAACCTGCTTTATTATTTTGAAATGTATCTGGCCTCTACAAAGTCTGTCAGCCAGACTCCGTTTGCAGAACGATAGAAGAGTATTCCGTCTTCATGCATTTTCCCGGTTCTGATGGTCAGAATAACAGGTTTTCCGTGTCTCATTCCAACCTTTGTAGCCGTCTCTTTATCAGCGCTTAAGTGTACATGCTGACGGTTTCTTTTTTCAATCCCTTTTTCCAGGATTGAGGCAATATTGGCTTCCGCCGTTCCGTGGTACAGATAATCAGGCGGGCTTTGTGGTTCAACGCCCAGGTCAATATCAATGGAATGTCCCTGGCTGGCTCTGATCCTTGTTTTATCTTCATTGAAGGCAAAACGTTTTTTATTGTTGGTTTCAACCATCTCATCCAGTTCTTCAAAGGTGAAGTAGACTTTTCTCATCGCTGATTTCGTCCTCAGCTCTTCTATATCTGCCCATCCGTTTTCATCCAGTTTGAGCTGAATAATATCCGGCTGATGCCTCAAAATAAGGCTCAAAAATTTACTTATTCTTTTCTTTTCTATTTCGTTCATAACTTTTGTTCTTAATCATTATACTGTTGAAAATATTTATGTTCCAGTTTGTCGCATAAAGCGGTAATGTCATCTTTACGCACCAGTTCATCAATCCATTCCTGCGGAATATTTTCAAATCCATAATAAATACCTGCCATTCCTCCGGTAATGGCTGCTGTGGTATCTGTATCTTCTCCCAGGTTTACGGCTTTCAGAACGGCTTCGGAATAGCTTTTCGAATTCAGGAAACACCATAATGAGGCTTCCAGACTGTGGAGGACGTATCCGCTGCTTCTGATTTTGGCTTCAGAAAAGGCGGAAATATCATTTTTTAAAATCCTTCTAAAAAGCCCGACCTCAACAGGATTAAAGCCCTGTAATTCTGCATGTTTCAAGACTAATTCCCGGGTATAACCATATGCTTCTTTTTTAGTTTTTCCTTTTATCAGCTGAAGTGTAAAAACTACATAGATAAAGCATGCAAAAACCGACCGGAAATGAGCATGGGTAATGGATGACACTTCTTTTACCGTCTGATATAATTTTTCAATATTTTCTTCATCTTTAAGATAAAATGCCAAAGGAAGGATTCTCATCAGTGAGCCGTTTCCGTTATCTTCTTCAAAAATATTTCCGGAAAACCTTGCGCTTTCCCCTTTAATCAGTCTTGCGATTGAATGCCTGGTAGTTCCTCCTATATCGAAAAGTTTTCCATGGGCTGTCCAGTGGCCGTATTTATTCCATTTTACAAAGCTCTGCCCTATTTTTTCAAGGTCATAGCCTTTGGTTAATTCATCAGCAAGGCACAAGGTCAGGGAACTGTCATCACTCCAGGTACCTTTAGGCTGGTTCCAGGACATATACTCCAGGTATCCGGACACCGGGGATTTCTTTAAATCCTCTCTCTTTTTAAATTCCACAGGAACTCCCAGCGCATCTCCGATACAAAGCCCCAGAATGCCTGCTTTTACTGTATTTTCCATTATGCTAAATTAACCAGCTTGTCAAACAGAAGCTTCATTCCCCGGGTTGCGGTTTCTTTCATGACTACCGCTCTCTGTCCGTACCCAAACCCTGTTTCTTTGGGATTGATAACAATCAGAAGACAGTCGTCCTTAATATCATCAACCAGCCCGGCTGCCGGAGCTACCCGCAGAGACGTTCCGATTACGAGAAGGATGTCTGTTTCTTTTACGATTTCCTGTGCCTTTTGAAACATGGGAACTTCTTCTCCAAACCATACGATAAACGGTCTCAGCTGCGCTCCGTCTTCCGCTTTATCACCTATATTAATATCGTGTTTCTGTTCATAGATCAGACTTTTATCATTGCATGAGCATGATTTGAACAGTTCACCATGAATATGAAGGATGTTGGTAGATCCTGCCCTTTCATGAAGGTCATCGATATTCTGGGTAATGATCTGAACTTCAAAATGTTTTTCGAGTTCAGCAATTAAATGGTGGGCATCATTGGGTTCCACTTCATGCAGCTGGCGTCTCCTTTGGTTGTAGAACTCCAGTACAAGCGCAGGGTCTTTTTTCCATCCTTCAGGGCTTGCCACCTCTGTTATATTATGATTTTCCCAGAGCCCGTCTCCGTCTCTGAATGTTTTTATTCCGCTTTCGGCGCTGATTCCCGCACCGCTTAATATGGTTAGTTTTTTCATTGGTTTATAATTTTATTCCGTTCACCGGGTATTGTCCCCTGATGCACGAATTTTTGTTGAATATGCAAAAGCTATTTTAAAAGTCTGCTGTAAATTTCTTTATTTTCATCATCAAAGCAGACAAAAATAACTTTTTCTATCACTTCCGTTTTAAATTTTCTGACTTCATCTACTGCTATCTTTCCCGCCATTTCTTTGGGAAACCGATAAATTCCTGTACTGATATTGGGAAAGGCAATACTTTTTACACTGAGGCTTTCTGCCAGCTTTAAAGCATTTCTGTAACAGTCAGCCAGAAGTTCTGAGCATTTTTCCATGTCTCCGTTCCACACCGGACCTACTGTATGGATCACATAATCAGCAGGCAGATTTCCCGCCGAAGTAACAACTGCGTCCCCCGTTTTACATTTTCCCTGTCTGTTTCTGATCTCAATGCAGTCTTCTAAAATCTGCTTTCCGCCAGCGCGATGAATAGCTCCATCTACCCCTCCCCCGCCAAGCAATGAAGAATTGGCTGCATTAACGATAACATCTGCATGGATCTTTGTAATATCTCCTTTTATCAGTTCAATATTCATAAAACTTGCTTTTTTTCCAGTTTTCTGTTTCATTCTTCCAGCCGGGAACGGTATTTTCGTCACAGCAAAGGATACTTATTCCTCCGGCCATAGCACAGGTGGTATCTCTGTCTCCCAATGCAGCGACTGTATTCCAGAGGCATTCTTCCAAACTGTTGCGGTATCTTGACAACATCCAGATCACAAGCGGAACGGTATCCTGGGCAGTCATTTTCACTCCGTTTCCTAAGGTGTGCACCAACATGTCAATGCCCGGATTTCCGTCTAAATAGAGAACTTTGTTCAGCTTGCTTTTCATATCTGAATCTTCAAGCTCATTCTGAATATGCTGAATGAATTCCTGGTGTCCGTATTTTCTCAAGCCCAGCTTTTCCCGTACGGCAAAGGAAGCGGCCAGAGCAACAGCTTTCGTCCCTTCTATCGCTTCTTTATGGGCATGGGTCACTTCACAGGAAAGTTCCGCATTCCGTTTAAGACGGTCCGTATCATCATAAAAATAAGCTCCGATCACGGATGCTCTCATCGCTCCTCCATTTCCCATAGAGCCCTGCCCTTCAAATTTTGCCTGAGAAACTTCTTTCCAGTATTCTCCGTCTTTTACAGCTCTGAAATACTGATGCATGGAAGGCCCGTATCCTCTGTTGATGTCCTGATAATAGTTCCGGGTAAATTCTTCTGCCAGAAAATCCTGACTGATCTCCCCGAATTTTTCTAAAGATTTAAAAACAGCCACCGTCATAATGGTATCATCGGTAAAATCCATAGCTGTTTCGGGACGGGTCCTTTGATGAATATGGCTTTTCATCAGGCTTTCTTCACCAAAAAAGCTTTCTCCGAAGGCATCTCCTATGGAAACACCTGTCAGGGATTCTGAAGCGAAGAACAGCCTGTCTGTTTTCATGGTTTTAATCTTAGTTTTTTATTTAAATGCTCGTCTTCAAACAGCAGTGGTTTCTCTTCAGGAATTATCAGGCTGCCCAGATCTCCGTTTATGACAAATGCATGCTGCTCTTTCACAAAATCTGAAATATTTTCAATGAAAAGAATATCTTCCCGGGCGAAGGAACGGGTAAATTCATTCCTAAGACCAATCTGTATGGCTCTTCTTTCCTCCTTCTGTCCGAAAGGATCATGATCCGGATCCCACTGCAGCCTTACGGAAGATTCTTTTACCTGCTCCTGCCATTCTTCCCTGGAAACTCCCGGTTTTTCATCATAGGAAGAATATACCGCATTTTCAAGATACCTTTTGAAGGCTTCTCTCTTCAGATGAATAGCCAGAACGTATTCCTGCCCCTCTTTGGTTCCCCAGCCGTTGCGGTACATCATCCAGAGGAAATTGGGTTTTATCCAGGTCATCCGCTCCAGGCTGAAAGCGCCTCCGAAGTATTGGTTCCTTACGGCAAATTCGCTTATTTCTTTGCGATAAGACTGATAGACGATGATTTTTTCATCATCATACTGTGCCATGATGTGATGTCCTTTCCGGGGCCAGTTCTGTACCTGTTCTTTATATTTTTTCAGTTTAAAATTCATCATAAAAATCTATTTCCTCCTGTTCCTCCATAGCTTTGTAATCTTCATCCGGGAAATTATACTTTTCCTTCAGCAAGCTGATATCAAATTCTTCTTTTTGGGGAAAGAGTAAAAGGGATGCTGCATTATTCAACCTTTCCACCACAGTATCGATATCCTGAATACTGTCTATAATAATCCTGTCTGAAACCCTCATTTCCACAGAGGGTCCTCCCATGATCCACATTCCTCCGAAAAAACTTTCAAGAAGTTCAATATAACCTCTTCTGAAAGAGAGGATCCGCTGAAGAATGTCTCTGAGATCAAGTCTTTTTGTGCTGTCTTCGGAATATTGTCTTCCGATTACAGCTTTTATATAATCTAAGATTTCTTCTGCAAACTGATAATCTCTGTACTGTTCTATAAAATCCAGTGTATAAAAATAACTGAGATCCCTGATCTCTATGTTGATGCTTGAAAAATAAGCCATTACTCTTTTATACCTTATCTGCATAGATGGCAGCATCTTTGAGGGGTTTTTCACATATAGTTCCGCACCGTCATGTTTTAAAATATATCTGAGCTTTAAAAGCATCTCCAATACTTCTATGGTTACTTCTTCTCTTGTCAGTTTCATGATATTTCTTCAAAAGGTTTCAGCATTTCTTCTTTTTTCTTGGTCATCACTGCAAAGACCACTCTTTTAAATTTATTTTTATATTTTCCCTGAAGGTGGTTTTTAAACAATCCTGCAATTTCTTTGGGGTCATTTTTAAAGACTCCGCATCCCCAGGCCCCTAAGATCAGTACTTCATTTTCTCTATGAAAGGCCAGTGAAAGCATTTTATCTATTCTCACATCCATCGCATCTGCTATTTCATTCTGTCTTTCCGGCTCCTGTTTCCGGACAACGCCTGCATTTACTGCGGGAGAAGTAATGAAATTACAAACAACAGGTTTTGTGAGCAGTTCTCCTTTGTCTTTTCTGAAAACAGGAACTTTCGGGCTGTAAATCATCATATCCGTATAGAAGCAGGATTCCATTGCCCGGTGGGCCTCGTAATAATATGGAGCCTGAAGCAGACTTTCATATAATCCTGAAGTTCTTGCCAGACTTTCTTCCTGTGCTTCTGCTCCGTTGATAAACCCACCACCGGGATTTTTTGCTGAAGCAAAATTAAGGCACATCAGCTTCTCCGGATTTTCTTCTTCTGCTAATTGTAAAATAGCTTTCAGTGAGCTGCAGTTCCATGTCTCAAACTTAGTTTCAAAAGCCACTTCCGGCAGCCTGGCTTCTGCCAGTTCCGCAAGCTTTTCTGACGAATACAGAATTGTTTCACGCCTGCAGATTTCCAGCTCGTTTTCTATATTTATTTTTTCGTTGTTTTCGTTGATATAGTATTTCCTGGCAAGGATCTCCAAAGTATCTTTTGCCATTCCTTTATTGGTCATCGTTAGTTTTTTTATGTTTAATAATAAATTCTCCACCTCAGCGCCGGCAGGTTTTTTAAAGTCTTTTCCCATAAACACCCTGAGCACTTTAATCTCTCCTACAATGGCTTCATTGAAGGTTTCCAGCTGTTCGGACGGAACCCATAGCTCATTATGGTTTCCGGCTCCTACATTTTGAGCGGGATACTGATCTGCGGTTTCTTTCAGCACTTCAAAACGCGTTACAAAGCCGAGATAGTTTCCTGCTTCATCTCTGGTATTCCACTTTTCAGCAATTTCGGAGGCATAGTCTTCATCCAGTACGGGATAAAATATAGGCTGCCATTCCAGTCTGGGAGGGAATTTTTTATAGCCGCTCTCCATGATCAGAATCATTTCTTTTTCTCCGACAGGTCTGTAAAGTATTGTTGTTTTCATTGTTTTTATTTTTATCCGAAGTCGTAAACGTATATTTCGAGATTGTTTTTTACCAGTGTTTTTTCAATAATGGGTTCTATTTTTTCCCATTTCCCTCCTGCCAGTCCGCATCCTATTTTCGGCATGTGGATGGTGGCATTGATCTGTACGGCCTGTACGGCCAGCTTTTCCAGGCATTTTTCCACGGCATCGTATTGTATCGGCGGTATTCCGCCGGAAGCGGTTATGATGTTGTGCTGAGCGATCATATTGCCTATCCAGATTTCATCTTCAACCTTTATCAGCTGGATTTCTCCAAGATAAAAATTTTCTCCGTTTTTAAACCATTGCCTGTATTCGTTCTCAGGGGCTTTCCATTTTTTTGAAATGGCTGTTACAAAACCTTTTCCCCAGCCTCCGATGTCGTTGCAGATGTGGGCAATTATTTTGTTTCCTTCAGATTCCGGAGCTGTGGCGTCACCTTGTATATAGTGTATTTTCATGGTTATTCTATTTTTATTTTACCTGAATTCAGGCATTTTTCAATATTTTTCAAGGTACCGCTTTTTCTCTTTGCGTCTGAATTAAAATCTACCCCGAGAAAATGGGTACACTGTGATACACCATAATCATCCCGTTCAGCGTCTGACCGGAATCCTCCGGAAAAGGTCCAGCCGGCAGCTTTGGTTTTAAAAGTGTTGATCTTATATCTTGGTTTTATCCCGATATGAAGAATGGTTACTTTTTCGGTTTTATCCTTCAGGTATTCCATCATTAAGGTATCAGCTCCTGAAAAATCACCGATAATAAACTCACAGTCAGCAAGGTCGATATTTTTTAACGGGATCACATATAATTCATGGAATTTCTCCCAGGACAGGTTTCCGTTTCCAAATACATATATTTTTTTCATCATTATCTGTGTTTTTATTTAAGTTGTTTAAAATCTTTTGAATACGGAGAATATGATCCGTATACTGTTTCAAATTCTGTTTTCAGGTTTTCGTGTTTAAATATTTCTTCTGTCTGATCCAGGCAGGTAATCACCAGATTCCTGCGGGCTCCGGCAATATAGGCTCCATCCAGCAACAATGCATAGTTCAGTAGGTCAGCATCCAGATCACCATAACGCAGTTCTTTCTGATATTCATTGAAAATACAGGTTTCCTCTTCATTGTTCTTTAAATCCAAATGTTTTTCATTGCTCATCCATCCGTTTCCGTGACGTGTGGAATAATTCCTGGTCACATAATACATTTCTATATCTTCAATTTTCAGTCTCCTGCAGATTTCAAAGGCATTTTTTGAAGTGGTATGGGCATAGGTTACATTGGGAAATATCCCATGATCCATATCCAGCAGAATTCCCTGGCTCCCTTCAAAAATAAGGTTTTCAAAAGATTCCAGGTAGCTGTAATCCCTGATTTTCCATTCGATCTGATCTACTGCATTCAGAAAAATATCCAGTTCTTCCCGGATCTGGTCCTGATCCACAAACCCGTAGAAATAAGCAATTCCTTTCAGTTTTTCGATCAGCATTTCACGTGGTGCAATAAGATCGGCAGCAAACAGTTTATAAGGGCTTTCATGTCTTTTCATCGTCGCGCCGATTCCTTTTCCGCAGGTTCCGTGTTCCAGATTCCTTGCGTTGCTCCTGTTCTGCCACACATCAAAAGGGGTTGTGACTTTTGCCAGAGGATGTATATGAAGTCCGGTATTTCCATTTTTCATTTTCAGCTCTTCTCTTTCATTCAGCATAAATTCCGGGTGAATGGTACAATGTTCAGAAAAATAAGACGGCAATCCTCTTAACGCTCCGCTGGCGAAACTGGAATGCACATGCTTTTCATTGCCGATCATTACGGTATGTGCGGCCTGCTGCCCTCCTGAAAATCTTATGACAACAGAATCCGGGTTCCGGCTTGCCAGAAAATCTGTGGTGATTCCCTTTCCTTCGTCACCAAAACCCAGACCTATTACTATTTGTGCCTTTTTCATTGCTTAAAACATATGAATATTGTCCAATCCTCCTGCAATCCCGGTTCCGGAAGCCGTGTTTTTAAATTTTTCACATACAACCCTTTTGATAAGATCCGGAATTTCTGTATGATCAGTTATAGATAAACAGTTCTTACCCAGCAGCTCTTTCCAGCCTTTATCCGCGGCTAATGCCTGGCCTGAGTGCAGAACACTGATGTGATATACGTCATACCTTTTCCGGGCTTCCGTCAACAGTTCTGTATGGGTATAAGTCTGCTGGCCGGTTCCCATAATTTCTCTTATAGCTGAAGCAGAAAGTACTTTAAGGCAAGGCTCATCTCCTATTGTAAACAGCAATCCTTTCTGGTTTCTTTTCTCAAAGGCATCTGTTCTGGTATGGAAAGCGGCAAAATACCACGCCAGAAGGTAACTTTCTCCTGCGTTTCCTCCACCTCCGGATTCAATATAGGTGCGTGTAAGCCACATATCCAGTTCATCATCTCCTGATTCAAACTGCCCTACCTGAAGAGGGTAACTGTCACATTCATGATCCCCGATTCCCAAAAACAGGAGTGCGGGATCGGGAACTCCGCCCTGCATGATCCCTCCCATCAGTTTAGGAAGACCTTCTTTGATGAGTTCGTGGGGAATGTGTCCCATACTTCCTGTTACATCCAGCCCTAAAATAATAGGAACAGAATTCGGGTTAGCTTCAGAATCCCTGGATTCTCTGAAAGAAATTCCTTTTGGATTCATAGATTCGTGTGCCATTCTTTTGGCATTCTGAGTGAAAATTTCACCGGCTGATTTTGATCCGTATCCTGCGGCCCGGGCTTTCTTAAATCGGGCATCCAGATCGTATTTTGTACCTCCCATAATTAAATTGTTTTTCCGAATAAATACTCAAATCTCTTTCTGGTTACTTCCAGCTGAATATTTAAGTTTCTGATGATTAATGATAATTCCATGTCTTTCTGAACAAATTCTTCGGGACTGAAGTCCGCAAAAGTTAAGCTGTTCCTGTCCAGAGGGCTGATGTCTATAAGGCCTTCCTGCTCACGTTCCAGCCTTTTTATTCTGAGTTCAATATCTTCCACCGTCCTTCTGTATATTAATTCTGAATCTTCTCCGATCGTGTATGCACGGTCTTTTCTGATCTGGTCATTGTTCCTCTTTAGCGATTCAATGAACCTTGATTTCAATTCGTCTTCCATGTTGTCTGTCTTTAAACTATTTGTGTTATTTTAACGCTAATTAGAAGCGACATAATTTTACCTGCCCTGAACAGGATTCATTAAATATTGGTATACATTACGTCGGTTCTCAGTACGTATTTTGTTCCGCTGATCAGGGTTTTGCCTTCATGCCTTAACGGATGATAGAAAACCAGTGCCGATCCTTTCTTCGGTGCTACCGTAAATAAGCGCTCAAATTCGGTTTCCCCTCCTTCAAAATCATCATTCAGATAGATCATGAATGTATAAAAACTTTTTTCATTTTCATTACGGATATAGCTTCCGTCATGATGCATCTTAAACCGTTGTCCCGGAGTATATTTATAAACCCTGAACATTTCATTAAAATCATGGATTTTATAATTTTCATGGAACCCCGGAAGAAAATCATATGCTCTTTTAAAAAGCCTTTCAGCCAGATCACGGTCAAAGATCATGAGCCTGTCATTATTTCTTACCCCTTTACTCATCAGCTGCTTTCCGAACATGGTGATTTTGGCTTCTTCAAAAACTTTTTCTTCGGAAGTATCTATACATTCGTCACATTCTGCCTCACTGAGGAAATTTTCAATCAGAAAGATCTGTGGGTGTAATTCTGTCTTTTTCATAATCAATATTCTGTGTCTGGTGATTGTGTTTTTACCTTCTCAGTTCATCTCTTACTTCCATTAAAGCGAAGCCTAAAAGATTTTCTCCGTTCCATAAAGACGGATCCTGCGTTCTCGGGTCTGATTCCAGCATTCCGATTCCCCAGATGTTGTCATACGGGCTGGCTTCTATAAGAATTTTATCTTCCGTTGACAGCAGAAAACCTTTTAATTTCGGATTCTGTGAAAATTTAAGCAGGTTTCCCTTTTTCACAATTTCATATTTATGTTCGTTCCAAAGTTCAGGATCAAAGTTTTTCACTTTTCTGCCCAGAGACTTTACTTCATTCGGAGTTTCTGACTGCAGTATCTTTTGCAGTATTTTCTCATCATCGAACAGTCTTGCCTTTCCAGCCATCATATAATGTTCTGCCGTAAGGTATTTTCTCCCGTCTTCTTCAAATGATGCAGGAAACCACTGACTGAAACATGATTTGGTAACCTCCTCTTTTACTGTATGTCCCCAGAAAAATAAGAACTTCATCTCTTCTTTTCTCTGGAATTTTTCAATAGTATGCTGTAAAGTGTAATTCATGATTGTGTTATTTTTACACAAATTTAAAGGATAATTATTTTATACACCAAATATATTTGTGTTTATTTTACACTAATAAACATAACCAACTGATTACCAATGTATAAATTTTATATTGAAATTTTAAAAAATTACTGTAAGAAGTTTTAATTATAATTGTAATAAGTTGGCTGATCTCAGGCAGGCGGGTTAAAGCCCACCTCAGTTGAGTAAGTCAGTCTATTGATCTGAAAAACGATAGATAGTTTATACAGGTGGCAATAAAATTTGAATGAATCTTGCAAAAAACAGCAAAAAATGCTGTATTACAATTAGCTGAATATCATAGCCTGGATTAAAAATACACTTGTTTATTTCAGGCTAAAGTCCTCAGATTTGGGTTAAACTGGGCGTAAAGTAAAATGATGAATTTATTTGATTTCAAAATAGAAACCTTCTTTTTCGAGTTCTTCATATTTCTCCTGATTGAAGGTGAAGAGTTTACCGGGTCTGCCGCTGCCTTCTTTTTTAACGTTATCGGTTTCGTTGAGAAGTCCGTAGCTCATGATTTTTTTGCGGAAATTACGGCGGTCTATTTCCTGTCCGATAATGGTTTTATAGAGATTTTCAAGATCTGAAAACGGGAATTCCTCATTGAGCAGGTTGAAGCCTATCGGCTGATAGCGGATCTTGGTACGCAGCCTTTGCAGCGCGGTATCTATAATGGTTTTGTGGTCAAATGCCAGAGAAGGAAGTTTATTTACACTGAACCATTGGGCATCTTCCGCATCTGAATCGGCAAACAGTTCATGATAAGAGGGGTTTACAAGGCCCAGATAAGCCACAGAAACCACTCTGTTCCGCGGATCGCGTCCTACCTTACCAAAAGTATAGAGCTGTTCCAGAAAATCGGGTTTTATGCCTGCCTCTTCATAGAGTTCCCTTCTTACTGCATCATCTACATCTTCATCATCCAGAACAAGGCCTCCCGGAAGCGCCCACCCACCTTTAAAGGGTTCAATATTTCTTTTTATTAAAAGAATCTGAAGGTCTTTTTTATCGAAATACCCGAAAATAACTGCATCCACGGCTACTTTTATATCCTGTAATTTTTTTGGAGACTCCATTGATAATTTGCGTTAAGATTACACAAAGATACGATTTAATAATAACATGTAAAAAACAATTTAGTGCATTATAAAAAGGGCTACCTTTATGTTATCAATATAAACCACTTAAAATTAATTGATTATGAAAAATTTACTATTCGTATTACCGGTTGTATTTTTATTCACAGCCTGTGAAAAAAGCAAAACAGCAGATCCTTCAGGACCTGATAAAAAAGATTCTGCTGCAACAGCATGGAAGCCCGTAGATTCCGCAGCTGCCAATAAAGCATGGATGGAATTTGCCACTCCGGGAGAACTTCATAAGATGCTTGCAAAATCTGACGGTAACTGGACCGGTACAACCACTACGTGGATGGAAGAAGGTGCCCAACCTATGATCAGTCAATCGGAATGCATGAACAAAATGATCTTTGACGGACGCTACCAGTACAGTACCTACAAAGGTGATTTTATGGGAATGCCTTTTGAAGGAATGAGCATAATGGGTTATGATAATGCCAGAAAGAAATTTGTAAGTACCTGGATCGACAATATGGGGACCGGGATGATGCATGCGGAAGGAGACTGGAATCCGGCTAAAAAATCTATTGAACTTAAAGGAAAAATGACAGATCCGAGCCGGCCTGAAAAAGACTGCGATATAAGAGAAGTATATACTTTCAATGATGATAACAGTCATACTCTGGAAATGTATGGCCCTGACTGGAAAACTGGAAAAGAAATGAAAACAATGGAGATTAAATTTACCCGTAAAAAATAAAATTCAGGAAAAACACCTCCTCCGAAACAGTGATTTTACCTGCTGATTTATAAAATGTTATAACCAACTTTGGTATAGATAAAAAAGGACAACCAGAAAATAATTTATACCATCATGAAAACTTTATTAACAGCCTTAATCGTAGTGATTATTATCATAGGCGGAGTATTAATCATCGTTGTAGGGAAAAGACCTTTCCCTGAACCGGAATGTATCGTATGCGGGATCAATCTTGTAAGAACCCTGGGCATTGCCGAAATTATCCTCGGACTCGGAGCCCTGGTGATTCAGTCTAATCTGACTGACAAACAGAGAAATTTCTGAAAATAAAAAGACCGGTCTCATTTTACCGGTCTTTTTTTATGATTAGTCGTTAAGCTTCAAAACTGCCATGAATGCAGACTGTGGTACTTCTACCCTTCCGATCTGCTTCATTTTCTTTTTACCTTCTTTCTGCTTTTCGAGAAGTTTACGCTTTCTGGAAATATCCCCTCCGTAACATTTTGCGGTAACGTCTTTTCTTAAGGCCTTGATGGTTTCTCTGGCAATAACCTTAGTTCCCAGTGCTGCCTGCACGGCAATGTCAAACTGCTGTCTCGGGATCAGTTCACGAAGTTTTTCGCACATCTTTTTACCGATGGTGTAAGCATTACTGTCGTGGATCAGTGAAGAAAGGGCATCCACCATATCTCCATTGATCAGAATATCCATTTTTACAAGCTTGGAAGCTCTGAACCCGATCGGGTGATAATCGAAAGAAGCATATCCTTTTGAAATCGATTTTAGTCTGTCATAGAAGTCGAAAACAACTTCTGCGAGAGGCATATTAAAGATCAGCTCTACCCTTTCCGAGGTCAGGTAACTCTGATTGACGATTTCACCTCTTTTCTCGATACAAAGCGTCATTACTGATCCTACAAAATCAGATTTAGTAATGATCGAAGCTTTGATGAACGGTTCTTCTACCCTGTCCATGATTGACGGATCCATCATTTCCGAAGGGTTGTTGATCAGGATAGGCACTTCAGGTTCCTTTTTGGAATACCCGAAGTAAGAAACGTTCGGTACCGTAGTAATTACGTTCATGTTAAATTCTCTGTCCAGACGCTCCTGAACGATCTCCATATGAAGCATTCCCAGGAATCCGCAACGGAAACCGAAACCAAGAGCTGCTGAACTTTCCGGCTCGAAAACCAGGGAAGCATCATTCAGTCTCAGTTTTTCAAGAGAGAATCTCAATTCTTCAAAATCTTCAGAATCAATTGGATAGATACCGGCAAATACCATTGGCTTTACTTCTTCAAATCCTTCAATCGGGGCATCTGCAGAGTTTTCAAAAGAAGTAATGGTATCTCCTACTTTTACTTCACGGGCATCTTTAATTCCGGAAATAATATAGCCTACGTCTCCTGTTAAGATTTCTTTTTTAGGGGCCTGCTTCAGTTTCAATGTTCCTACTTCATCCGCTTCATAGGTTTTTCCTGTTGCCATGAATTTTACCTTCTCTCCTTTTCTGATCTTACCGTTTACGATTTTGAAGTAAGCTTCAATTCCTCTGAACGGGTTGTAAACCGAGTCAAAAATAAGGGCCTGAAGAGGTGCATCGGGATCTCCTACCGGTGCCGGAATTCTTTCTACAATCTGCTCCAGAAGGTGATGAACTCCTTCTCCTGTTTTTCCTGACACTCTTAAAACATCTTCGTAATCACAACCGATAAGGTTCATGATTTCATCTGTTACTTCCTCAGGGTTGGCAGAAGGCAGGTCGATCTTATTAAGAATAGGAATAATCGTAAGATCATTTTCCAATGCCAGATACAGGTTGCTGATCGTCTGTGCCTGGATACTCTGAGCTGCGTCTACAATAAGAAGCGCACCTTCACAGGCAGCAATAGAACGGGAAACTTCGTACGAGAAATCTACGTGTCCCGGGGTATCGATCAGGTTTAAGATATATTTTTCTCCTTTATATTCATAATCCATCTGGATCGCGTGGGACTTAATGGTGATCCCGCGTTCTTTTTCCAGATCCATATCATCCAGTGTCTGAGACTGCAGTTCTCTTTGGGTAACGGTGTTCGTATACTCCAGAAGACGGTCAGCCAAAGTACTTTTACCGTGGTCAATATGAGCAATTATGCAAAAATTTCGTATGTTTTTCATTTAAGAACTTTGTAATTTGCAAAGATAAAAAAAAGCGAGAGATTTTATCTCTCTTATATTCATTGTATTAAATTATTTGGTTTTTCTCTGAAAATAAAGTGATCATTAAAATTAAACGGCTCTCACAAAATAAATTGTAAGAGCCGTCCAACATTAAAAAAATAAACTATTATGGGTTTTGCTTAGGCTTCACATTCCCGTGGTTGTGAGGCTTTCTTTCATTCATTTTATCCCGCATCATTCCTTCGGACTGAAAGAGTTTCAGTACTTTCTGGCAAGGAATCACCTGCTGCATTTTATCTGCATATTTCTTTCGGTTATCCAGCAGCTTCTGCCCTACTTCAAAACTCTGCTGAAGCTTGGCTTTTGCTTCATCATCCGATAAAGTTTCCGGATTGAAGTTGGGATCGAACTGGCTTTTGATCTGTTTCTGGTTTTCCAGATATTCATTGTAGAGCTGTGTAAATTCAGCCTTATCATCCGCATCAATATTCAGATTATCCATGACCATATTGTTCCTGAACTTGGTAAGGAGTGATTTTCTTTCTTCGGGAGAAAGATTATTAATGACTTCCTTTCTTTGTTTAGGGTCCATTTTTTTCCAGTCATAATCTGCACTCTGGGCATTCAGACCAAAACCGTACATAATAAAAAGTGCAAATAATATCTTTTTCATCTTTCTTACTTAATTATATAGATCCAAATAAACGTCCTGGGTTGAATTGCTTGCCAGTTCTGCTATTTCAGAATTGGAGAACGAATCCAGATACTCATTCATTTGAGCTTCTTCTTTCTTTGATGCGGCTTTTACCGGCTGTGCGGTTTCCTTTACATTTCCATTGGCTTTATTAGAAACATCATCATTACCTGTCTGATTAACAACTGTTTGATTACTGTTTTCAATGGAAGTTAAATCTGATTTCAGGGTTTCATAGGCCAGTTCACCTTCCGTTTTCGGTTCCTGCTTATCTGATGCATAGGTTGCTTTTGGCTGGAATGAAGGATCATTATCAGAATTGAAAACATAAGTAACCCCGAATATCAAAGCAATGGAAGCTGCTGCGGCATACATCCAGTTCAGTTTGAAAACAGGTGTTTTTATCTCTGTTTTCACTTCGCTCATTACCCGTTCCTGGATATTTTCAAATAACTGATCCGGAACTCTGTAAATGTTTTTGCGTTCTAGTTTTTCTATGTCGAACTCTTTCATCTTTGCTGTTCAAAAATTATCTCTCGTAATTTTCTTTAATATACTCTTCTATCTTTTGTTTGGCATAATGATAATTTGTTTTGAGGGTTCCTACGGACATATCTACAATTTTAGATATTTCCTCGTAAGGAAGATCATCATAATACCGCATCATAAATACCAGTTTCTGCTTTTCGGGCAGGCTTTGTATAGCATTCTGAAGCAGGATCTGTATTTCTTCGGCATCACCTTCCGTATTATCGGCAACCAGATTCTGCATATGATACTCTGCATCTTCATCAGTTTTCTGCATCTTCTTCATCTTGTTGACCTGCTGTAATGCTTCGTTGGTAGCAATCCTGTATAGCCAGGTATACAGCTGGCTGTCATTTTTGAACTGGTGAAAATTCTGATAGGCCTTAATAAAGGTCTCCTGCAACGTATCCTGAGCAAGATCACCATCCACAATAATTCTTCTGATGTGCCAGTACAACCTGCTCTGATAAGCATCCATCAAGGCACGGACACCTTTATCCTGGGTCCGTGGATTTTGCATCAACGAAATAATTTCCGCGTCCTTGATCTTCATAAGATGCTTTCACTGTTTTGGATTACAAAAATAACCGAAAGTTAAATTACTTATTCAATTTTCAGTCCAAATATTAAAGATATTATGATTAAATTATCCTGAAACCTTTATTCAGAGGGAATGCCCGGCATATCAGAAATTTCAGTTCTTCTTCCTGCTGCAGTTTTTCCGGACTCAGCCTAAAATCTTATCTTTGTTAGATGCAAACAGTAATCATAGGTTCAGGAAATGTGGCCTACCATATGGCCAAAGCTTTTACGTTAAAAGGAATTCCTCCGGTTCAGATCTTTGGAAGAAACGGAGAGGATCTGAAGAAAATTTCTGAAGAATTCAATATTCCCTATTCTACGGAACATCTGGCAGATGCCGGTCTGTATCTGATCTGCGTAAGTGATAATTCTGTGGAAAATGTTTCTAGGATCATTACGAAAAAAGACTGTCTTGTTGCCCATACTTCAGGCTCGCTTCCCAAAGAAATACTGGCGGGGGAGTACAGAAAATCAAGCTTTTACCCCTTACAGACTTTTTCAAAATCAAAAGAGCTGGAATACGGGAAGATTCCTTTTTTCATTGAAGCAGAAAATGATGAGGATAAAAAAGTGCTGTTCGAACTGGCATCACGGATCTCTGAAAATGTAATGGAAAGCAGCCATGAGAAGAGAAAATACATTCATCTCACCGCAGTTTTTGCCTGTAATTTCGTGAATCATCTGTTCTCAAGAGCCAAAGAAATATCGGATTCCCAGGAAATTCCTTTCGGGTATTTTCTGCCGCTTATTGATGAAACGGTTCAGAAAATCCATGAAATTGAACCTAAAAAAGCGCAGACCGGGCCAGCAGTAAGAAATGACCTGAGGGTTCTGGACCTGCACGAAAAGCTGTTAAAAGACGAAAGTCTTGAAATTTATAAAACAATGAATCATTCTATTCAGAAAATGTATGAGTTATAAAGAGAAATTAAAAGATATTAAAGCCTTTGTATTCGATGTAGACGGAGTTTTTACGGATGGAAGCGTATACCTGCTTCCGGGAGGAAATATGTGCAGAGTAATGAATGTCCTAGACGGATACGCCGTAGTTAAAGCCTTAAAAAACAACTATTTAATAGGTGTCATTACCGGAGGAAATGATGAGATGGTGAAACACAGAATCAATTATCTGGGAATTGAAGATTATTATCCGAAATCCCATAATAAGATAACTGATTTTGAAGACTTTAAAAAGAAACATAACCTGAAGAATGAAGAAATCCTGACTATGGGAGATGATCTTCCTGATCTTCATATCATGGAAAGTTCTGCTATTGCTGCGTGCCCGGAAAATGCGGTTCCTGAAGTGAAAGGAATTTCCGATTATATTTCTCCGAAGAAAGGAGGGAGCGGGGCCGTACGTGATGTGATTGAACAGGTGATGAAAGTTCAGGGCAACTGGCATGATGACAACACCCAATCTGTATAAAAACGGCTTATGAAAATACTTTTAGCATCCCAGTCTCCGAGAAGGAAAGAGCTTCTTTCCGGTTTAGGCTTTGATTTTGAGGTTGTAAAAACAGACTGCGAAGAAATTCTTCCCGAAACCATTGGTGTAGAGGAAGCTGCTGCCTATTTATCGGTATTAAAGGCAGACTCTTACCAAAATCTGGAGGAAGATGAAGTTCTGCTGACTGCGGATACAATAGTGGCTATCAACGGACAGATTCTCGGAAAACCTAAGAATGAGGAAGATGCACGGCAGATGCTCAGGAGCCTTTCCGGAAAAACGCACCAGGTATTTACGGGAATCACCCTTAAAAAAGCAGATAAAACCATTACGGAAACCGATGTGGCGGATGTGGAACTGGAGGAGCTGACCGATGATGAAATAGAATATTATATTCAAAAGTACAGACCATTCGATAAAGCAGGCAGCTACGGTATCCAGGAATGGCTGGGTATGGCCGCGATCAAAAAGATTACGGGAAGCTTTTATACCATCATGGGACTTCCTACCCATTTGGTTTACAAAATTTTGAAAGAAATATAAATATTATTCATTATAAAATTTTATTATTTTTACAAAATCATCAAACTGCTGATAATAAAAAACGCATTAGCGAGTTATAATTGAATAATGAAAAAGAATATTTTACTCCTTTTTGTGATGTGCCTCATTGCTTCGTGTGCTACCAAAGTAAAAAAGCCGGAGCAGCGTTCAAAACTCCTGAAAGGATTTTCCACATACTACAATACTCTTTTTAATGCAAAAGATGCATTGAACAGCGAGTTTACGAGCAGAGACAAAGGACATAAGGACAATTTCTATGCCCCTTATATTCCTATTCTTACCTATGAAGATCAGCCTTTGGGAAGTGATCTGGGCCAGAGTGTAGCTTTTGCAGAGAACTCGATGAAAATGGCACAGGTAAGTACACCTCCGCCTATGGACAGCAGGGGAGCACCTCCTTCAGGAATGCCTCCCGGAATGCCGGGAAATCCTGGGATGCCGGGAAGTGATGACAATTCCCAGAAGGGAGCTACCACATTGGAAATCGCAGAAGCTAAGGCACTGAAAGCGATCAATAAATATTCCGTTATCAGAAACGGTGAGGAGAAGAATAAGCAGATTTTTGATGCCTACATGATTCTTGTACAGTCCAGGATCTACCGGAACAAACCTCTGGAAGCGCTGGATGCCCTGAATTATGTTTTCACGCACATGAAAGAAGATAAAAGGCTTCCTCTGGCAAGAATTTATCAGGGGGTTGCTTATGATAAGATCAAAGATTACCATAAGGCCCATGAAACTTTTGCCAAGCTGAAAGGGGAGGACATCAGTAAGAGCTATGCAAAGCTTCTGAGCATTTACTATTCTGAATCGCTGCTGGATGCAGGTAAAAAAGAGGAAGCGGCCAAAGAGCTGGATATTGCTTACGAACTGAATTCCAACCGGAAACTGAAAAGCAGGATTGCCTACCTTAGAGGGCAGGTTCTTGAAAACCTGGGACAGAATGAAAAGGCAAGGGAAAGCTATACTTCTGCCTACAAATATGCCAATGACTTTGAATTTGAAGTAAAGTCGCAGATCGCAATTGCTAAAACCTTTAACGGAAAAGGAGATTATAACGGAGCTAAAAATTACCTGGAAGGCATCAGTAAGAAAGGAACTTACGGCTCAAGAAAAAATGAATTTTACTATGCTTTAGGGCTAATGGCCAATAAGGCAGGTAAAAAAGACGAAGCCCAGCAGTTTTTCAAAAAATCATTACATGAGAAGGTATCTGATCCTCAGGTACGTGGCCTTACCTATTACGAAATAGGAAAGAGCTACCTTGAAAAGAACGATTATATCGGAGCAGGAATTTATTATGACTCCGCTTTGGTTGCGATGACCTATGAACCGTCTAAAGTTCTTCTGAAAGACCAGTCTGCCTATATCAAAAAGATCTCCAGAAATTACTATCTGATCAAAAAGAACGACAGTATTCTTTCTCTGGCCAAAATGAATGATGCCCAGAAAACAGACTTTTTCGGCAAATACATTGCGAAACTGAAAGCGAAGGAAGAAAAAGAAGAGCAGGAAAGAAGACGTGCTGAAAGAAGCAAAGGTTTTGATACGGGAGATTACAGTTCCAATTCTATTTTTGCCAATAACTCCAATTCTTTTGAAGATTTTGGGGTAACTACAAAGGGATTCTACTTCAGCAATACGGGAACGGTAAGCAAAGGAACCTCTTCATTCAAGCAGATCTGGGGAGACCGTGCTCTTGCTGATAACTGGCGTTATTCTAAGAAAATGGCTTCTATTGAAGACATGAAGAATGAAGCCCTCGGAGTGGCGGCAGCCCCCAATCCGAGACGTTTTGAACCGGCTTATTATATCGAACAGATCCCTACGGACCAGGGTAAGCTGGATCAGCTTAAAAAAGACAGGGATACTGCATCTCTGGGGCTGGGAATCATGTATCAGAATTATTTTACCAATACCCCTCTGGCTACAAAAACCCTGTATGATCTGGTAGATGTAAAACCGGAAGAAAAAGTAATGCTTCAGGCGCTGTATGAGATTTTTGCGATGAACTATGAGAAAAATCCGCAGGCTTCGGAAAGAGCCAAGCAGATTCTTCTGAAAGATTATCCTTATACTTCCTATGCTGAATTTGCCAGAAATCCGAAAAACAGTTCATTCGTGAAATCTTCCGAGGATGTTGAAAGTGAATATAAAAAAGCTTACGCCCTTTACGAGTCGGAGAAATTTGCTGAAAGCAGGGATGTGATTGATCAGACGATTCAGAAATTTCCCAAAGATGCCCTGATTCCTAAATTCTATCTGCTGAATGCTTTCAATACAGGAAAGACGAGCGGCAAGGAAGTTATGATTCTTCAGCTGGAGCAGATTGCGCTGAATTACTCCAAAACTCCTGAAGGCATCAGAGCCAAAGAAATGCTGAATTACCTGAAAAGTGAGCTGAGTTTCCAGGCTACTGATAATAAAGGAAATGCTGTTCCTCCCCAGCCTATGGGAATGCCGGCACAGCCTGACCAGATCCAGAACAACGGAAATATGCCGCAGAATCCTGCAGGAAACATGAAAAGCGGAATGCCACAGTCTACCGATTCGCAACCCAAGCCATCGAGAAACAGAAGTCTTACTCCTGCCAAATTACAGGAAATACAGGCAGCAGAAACCGCTCCGGTAAAACCTAAGAAATAAAAAAAAGCGAAGATTTATTCTTCGCTTTTCTTTTTCTTTACTCCATGAAAATCTTTTAAATAAAAAGGTTCAAAGTAAGCTATGTCTTCCAGCTCCTTGTTATTGAGCTTTTCCAGGGTTTTCTTAATCAGGTACTGTGCAGAAGGGTAGATGTCTTCTCTGAATTCAGCGTCCGGCAGATTCAGGATTCCCCTGGCTTTTTCAGCGCCGTCTCCTACAAAAATCACTTTTTTGTTTCTGAATTCTTCAAAAGAATGTTCATCGAGGATTTTAGCTTCCGTTTCTGATATTTCCATTCCCGTCTCACCGTCATAAACGGCTGTATAAACCTCCATTCTTCTCGCATCGATAAGTGGCACTATAAAGTCATAGTTATTGCCTAAAAAGGGCTCTATCATGCTTTCCAGGGAATTTACTGCCACCAAAGGAATTTTCAGCCCGTAGCAGAATCCTTTTGCCGAGGCTGCCCCAATTCTTAATCCGGTATAGGATCCGGGACCTTTTCCTAAAGAAACGGCTTCAATTTCTTTCATTGAAATACCTGCTCCTTCCAAAGCCCATTCTACAAAGGTATGGAGGCTTTCGGACTGTTTATAGTTTTCGGAAACCTCTTCACACAGGCATAGCAGTTTTGCGTTGTCTGAAACAGCTACGGAACAGTTTTTAGAGGAGGTTTCAAGATATAGAATTTTCATAGGATAATGTACCAATTTAGCAATATGACCATCCTCCGGTAAGCCGGAGAGTCTTATTATTTTTATGCAAATTTAAACCTTTATTTTGACACTATTTTCTGTAAATTGTTCTCGGTTCTGCCTGGGCACTCGGATAAATGGTCATGTCTGAAACGCTGACATGTTTGGGAGCATTTACACAGTAAGCAATGGCATCGGCAATATCTTCCGCTTTCAGGGCTTCATAGCCTGCGTATACTGCGGCAGATTTTTCATGGTCTCCTTTAAACCTTACCATAGAGAAGTAGGTTTCCACAGCACCCGGTTGGATATTGGTCACTTTAATACCAAATTCCGTAAGTTCCAGACGCATTCCTTCGGAGATCACATCGACTGCTTTTTTCGTGGCACAATAGACTACTCCGTTGATGTAAGTCTGTCTTGCCGCTACTGAACTAATGTTTACAATATGACCCGAATTTCTTTCTTTCATGGAAGGGATAATCATTTTGGAGACATACAGCAATCCTTTTACATTTCCGTCGATCATAGAATCCCAATCGTCTGTCTTTCCGGCAGAAAGAGGATCAAGACCATGAGCGTTTCCTGCATTATTGACGAGTACATCAATGTTTTTCCATTCTTCAGGAAGGGAGTTTACAGCGGCTTCAACTTCTTCAGAATTTCTTACATCAAACCTTAAACTAAATACTTCGGTAAAAGCAGCCAGCTCGTTTTTCACCTGTTCAAGAACTTCTTTTCTTCTTCCACAGATAATGATCCTGTTTCCCTGCTTTGCGAAGAGTTCTGCGGTGGATTTTCCTATTCCGGATGTGGCTCCGGTGATGAGTATTGTTTTCATAATTTTATTAATGCATCAATGAAACAGTGTAACAATTTACCCAAAATTGTATTCCCGCTTCACAGATTGTTATATCTAATTTGCATCCAATGCCTGAAAAGCATCGGCAATATGTTCTACCGTTAAGTTTTTATTTTCATCAGGAAGCACGGAGATGATGTCAAATCTTACTTCATTGTGTTTATTGAATTCTTCCAGATAATGATTGGCTGCAGATACAATAGATTTGATTTTAGCTTTGGTAACAGCTTCCTGGGGCAGCATAAAAGCATCGGTAGATCTTGCTTTTACTTCGACAATGACAATAAGATCTTCTTTTTCGGCAATAATATCAATTTCAGCTTTTTGAAACCGGAAATTACGGGCCAGGATTTTATAATCATTTTTCAAAAGATACTCCGCGGCTAAATCTTCTGCTTTTTTTCCGAAATCGTTGTGATCTGCCATTATTTAAAGGATAGTTTATGATTCTTTGATATTCTTACTTCTTTTTTCTGACAGTCCCATGAAAATTGCCGGGTAAAAATCCTGAAATCAGATTTATCCGTAACAGGATAAACGCTGTCATTCCGGTTATCCGGGATAATATGAACCTGTTTATCCACTGTAAAACCCAATCTATTTTCAAGTTTATAGGTTTTATAATCTGTATGATCAAATCTGTTCCTGCTCCAAACTGTTCCTCTGTCGCGGTATTGGTATAAAGTGTAGTGGTCTCCGCACGGACATTTTTCTCTCCGTTCGATTTTGAGGCTTCTATGAAAAAAGATAAAATACGTTCCTATACTCATCAAAAAAATGATATACATAAAACCTTTTATTCTGTTTGGGGTAATTCTATTTTCTTCTGATTTCATTTGAGAGAAACAATTATTTTTTATTGAATCTTACAGCTTTTCCTTCTGAAGCTATTTCAAATTCCTGATCTATCCAGACCATAAGTTCAGAATGAAATCCTAAGAATATATCTTTACAGTCCTTTTCAATTTTAATGGCTGAAGGATGATAAGGAACTTCAATATATTTTTTCTCATTATTCACCACAGTTCCTTAGATATAAATTCTCCCATAAAACCTGGTGAATAACTATATCTAAGAATGCAATTTTTCATTTTAAAAATCAATCTTTACCTTGTCCGTAATTTTTATTTTAGCAGTTCCGCCGATCAGGAGAGGCCTGTTGTCTTTAATATGTCCGTTGGGGAAGCCAAATACTGCCGGAAATTTATATTTTGAAATTCTTTCCGAGATCAGGGTATAGGCAAAAGCGTCAAAGCTTTCTTCGTAATCTTTATTTTCCTTTTCATCGCCCATATTGGTCATTCCGCCTATGATCAGTCCTTTTATCTTTCTGAAAACTCCGGCAAGTTCCAGGCTCATGATCATCCGGTCGAGTGCATAAAAGTTTTCACCGATATCTTCAATAAACAGGATCTTATCTTTGAAACTGAAAGAATAGGGGGTTCCCAGAAGGGCGTAGATAAGGGCTAAATTACCTCCCACCAGTTCTCCTTCCATATTCCCCGGCTTATTCAATTCATGTGATTTTAAGTCGTATTTAAGCTTTTTTCCCTTTAATAGATTAAAGATCAGATCATAGCTTTCATCTGTCACTCCGAACCCTGATGTTTTGATCGTCTGCCCGTGAATGGAAGCAAAGCCTTTTTTCAACAGGTAGCTCTGTATGACTGTGTTATCGGAATAGCCGATATACCATTTCGGATTTTCAGTAAATCCTTTCAGCTTCAGATGCTGAATCAGATGCTGGCAGCCGTAGCCTCCTCTGGAAGCCCATACTGCACTGATGTCTTTATCATTCAGGGCCCAGTTGATATCTTTTATTCTTTCGTGTTCTGTTCCGGCGTAGTTGTATCCGTTTGAAAATTTAGTGTACAGGTGTTCACCTAAAACAGGCTCAAACCCTTTTTCTCTGATCATTTCTATCCCTTTTTCCAGTTGGGAAGCCTCTACGGCTCCGGCAGGGGAAATCACAGCTATTTTGGCCCCTTTTTTCAGGGGTTCCGGAAAGATAATTTTTTTCATTTGGTCTTTTGGTATTTAACTTCTTTTTTTTCTGCTTCTTCCAGCTGCCGGTCAAACTGATTGAATTTTTTAAAGCTCTGCAGGAAGATAAAGAAACTGAAAACGATCAGAATGACTCCAACACCTCTTCTGATCTGGTTGGCCAGTTTCTGGGTCAGTTTATCGTGAAATTGTTTGGCAAGAAATATTTTAGCCAGATCAATACACAGGTAGGTACCAATTACAATGCTTATATACAGGATAAAACTGCTGGTATCAGGGTACTGGTTTCTTACGGAGATCACCGTTACCAGCCAGAAAAGGATTACGCCTACATTTAATAAATTAAAGAAAAACCCGTTAAAAAAGGTTTTAAAATAGTTCTGGCCGATGATTTTTTCTTCTCCGGGCATATGCATTTTGGTTTTGGTAACCATCATCACAATCCCGTAAATGAAGATCAGGATAGAAGTGATCCTGTAAAAACCCGGGTGTTTATCTATGAGTGTTACAATATCTGCACTGGCATAATAGGCGGCAACGATACATAAAAGATCAGCCGTTATGACTCCCAGATCCAAAGACAGTGCATGTTTTGGTCCTCTGGAAAAACTGGTTTCTATCAAAAGGAAAAAAATGGGTCCTATAAAAACCAGACTCAGCATGAATCCTAATACAATAGCAGAAAGTACGAGTTCAAACATTCAGTAATATTTAAAATGAAAAATAATTTCATTCCGTTTTATACAAAGTTATACTTTATGATTTAATTATTCAATAAAGTTGTGATATATCAATTTTTATTTTACCTGCTATTTGGGGAAAAGATCGGGAAGACTGAAAGGAGGGAAGTTAAAGCAACATGAAAAAAACGAACGCAGATTAAAACACCACTATTTTAATTTTCTAAAAAAATAAAGAGGTTATTCCTACTTTTTGGAACAACCTCTTTTTCTTATTTTGTTTCCGGGTATTTTTACCCGAATTTAATTTCAGTTTTCTTTATCTAAACAATTCTCACTGTAGGCAAATTCAAAGTCTTTTCTAATTTTGAACCCAAAAAGGCCTCTTTCAAATGTATCAGTAATCTGATTTCTAAACAACATTCTTTTATAATCAATAAAAAAACTTCTGGTCATATAGGAATATTCATAGGCATTTCCACTTAGATAAATATAGGTGGTTTTACCTTTCTGACGGCTATTTCTTGCTCCAACTTCAGCAATCATATTTTTATAACAATATGTTTCTTTAGTAGGATTAATTCCTGTAACATAATTTACCAAAAAGAACCCATTGATTATAAAGGGAAGTGTAACTCCAAAAAAATATTTTTTCCCCAGCTTTTTAACAGCTATGATATTTCTGTTGATTAAAATATTACATAATACAACAAGAAGAATTATAGCAAGCACAAACAGATAAAAATTGATAACAGTATTAAAAATTACTGTTATCAACAATATTGTATTAAGAATACTAAATACGATATACTTATCTACTGCAGTCATTACTCAACAACCTTAAAATCCAGCTGTTTCTGAATCAGGTTGGCTTTCACCACTTTGATCTGAATTTCATCGCCCAGCTGGTATTTCTTGCCTGTTCTGGTTCCGTATACTGCGTGGGTTTTTGCTTCATACATATAAGAATCGTCTACCAGGTCTCTTAATTTGATGAGTCCTTCCGCTCCGTTTTCAGGAATTTCTACCCAGAAACCAAATTCTGCAACTCCTGAGATTACTCCCCTGAAGGTTTCACCCAGATGTTTTTCCATGAACTTCACCTGCATGAATTTAATGGAATCTCTTTCTGCATCTGCTGCCAGCCTTTCCATAGCACTGCAGTGTTTTGATTTTTCTTCCAGTTCCTGTTTGCTCGGAGATTTTCCGCCATCCAGATAATGCTGAAGAAGACGGTGTGCAATAAGATCCGGGTAACGGCGGATAGGAGAGGTGAAATGGGTATAATACTCAAACCCCAGCCCATAGTGACCAATTGGTTCTGTGGAATATACCGCTTTGCTCATACTTCTCATGGCCAGCGTTTCGATCATATTTTCTTCGCCTTTTCCTTTCACATCATGAAGAAGTTTATTCAAAGACTCCGCTACCTTTTTGGTATTGGCCAGATTCATTTTATATCCGAAAGTAGCAACAAAGTCTCTCAATGATTCCAGTTTTGCAGGATCCGGATCATCGTGGACCCTGTATATGAAGGTATTGCCGGTAATTTCTCCTTTTCTTGTCAGGGATACGAACTCGGAAACTTTTTTATTGGCCAGAAGCATAAATTCCTCGATCAGGTGATTGGAATCTTTACTGATTTTAAAATAAACTCCTACCGGTTCATTATTTTCATCAAGATTGAACCGTACTTCACTTCTGTCAAAAGTAATGGCCCCTTTTCTGATACGTTCGTTACGCATGATCTTTGCCAGTCTGTCAAGAACATTAATCTCTTCTGCCAGATCTCCTTTACCGGTTTCGATACGCTCCTGAGCTTCTTCATAGGTAAATCTTCTGTCTGAATGGATCACGGTTCTTCCAAACCACTGTTTCTGAATTTCAGCCTGATCATTCAGCTCAAAAACTGCTGAAAAGGTATATTTATCTTCATTCGGACGGAGTGAACATACATCATTACTCAATACTTCCGGCAACATCGGAACCACCCTGTCTACAAGATAGACGGAAGTTGCTCTCTGATAGGCCTCATCATCCAGAATTGTTCCCGGAACCACATAATGCGATACATCAGCAATATGAACCCCGATTTCCCAGTTTCCGTTTTCCAGTTTCCTGATAGACAGGGCATCATCAAAGTCTTTTGCATCTTTAGGGTCAATGGTAAATGTGCAGATCTTACGCATATCCCAGCGCTTTGCCACTTCTTCATCCGTAATGCTCCTGTCAATTCTGTCCGCGTCCAGTTCCACTTCTTTCGGAAACTCGTAAGGAAGGCCGTATTCTGCAAGAATAGAGTGGATCTCCGTCTCATGCTCTCCCGGAGCGCCCAGTACCTGTGTAATTTCTCCTTCAGGGTTTTTATCACCGGGTTTCCATTCGGTCATTTTTACGATCACCTTATCGCCGTCTTCTGCACTATTGAATTTATTCTTCGGAATAAAGATATCGGTATGGATTGATTTTTTATCACAAACCACAAATCCGAAATCCTTGTGGGCAACCTTCTGAAAAGTTCCTACAAATTCCGTTCTTGCTCTTTCCAGCACTTCCAGTACCGAGCCTTCCAGCTTTTTTCCTTTGAAATGATAGGTTATAATTAAAACCTTATCACCCTGTAAGGCATCTTTTACGTTTTTGGAATGGATAAAGATGTCGTCTTCCAGACCTTCAACGCTTACATAGGCATTCCCGGACTGGTTAAAATCAATTGTTCCGGTAAGTGTTCCTGCAATTTTCAGGTTCACGATATATTTTCCTTTGTCTACTTCTTTGATCTTTTCAGAGGCCTGAAGCTTATGCAGAGCCTGAATCACCTGTTCTCTCTGTCTTGGATTCTTGTGATCTATTCCGTCTGCAATCTGTTTATAGTTATAGATTTTAGACGAATTAGCGTTCATAAAACGGAGGATCTGTCTTCCGATCTCCATCAGTTTATGGTCATTTTTCTGACTTATATATTTTCTTTTTTTTGACATTTTAATGTTAATTTAATTGTTGTGAGTTCTCATAATCCGCTTTTGAAATTTCAATAACCGAGCCGTTTTTGAATTCAAAATAACAGATCAGGTCCCCCAGCCATACTTCGGCTTTGTTTTTCTTTTTTTCCGTATTGATATTCAAAGTTATGAAATCACTCTCCGGAATGATTAGTTCTTTGGTGTTTGCTTCTTTTACAAAAATACCTTTAATATTATAAACAATTCTGTAATCCAGTTTAGATTGGGGAACTCCTTTAAAGTTCAATTGTTCTACATATTCGCCATAGTAAACACCTATTGCAGATCTTGGAACCGGAATAATGGTTTTATCCGGAAAAAGACCGACAAATTTCTTAAAGTTTCTTACGTCCCAAAAAGACCTGAATTTCAGGCTATTTAACAGATTAACTGCTGAATAATCTGTTCTGTCCATTCCACACCCTGCCGTAGAAACATTGAGAACGCCAACATAGACTATTTTATGTTTAACCGATTTTTTATCAATCTTTTTAAAAAGCAGGTCTGCAAGAGCATGAAAATTATATCCTTTTGTTCTGGCAGTAAAATCCTCTTCAACTTTATTAAGCTCTTCCTGTGTATAATAATGACGGACGTAAGGAGCACATCCCTGGAGTTCAGCAGTTCCCGGTACAGTTGGGCACGCATCATCCTTATCCAGAATACCGTCACCATCTACATCCGTCCACGGGCAGCCGTTGTTTTCCACAGGGCCTGCTATTGTAGGGCATGCATCATCTTTGTCCGGTGTGCCATCTCTATCCTCATCCGGCCAAAGACAGCCTTCATTTTCTTCCGGTCCGGCTTCTTCGGGACATTTATCCAGATAAAATAATGTACCATCTCCATCCGTATCAGAAAGACATATTTTTTTACTGAATTCTTTTCTGCATTTTTTAAAAGCATCCTGATTGGCTATTTCCTGGGCATGAAAAGTATGTATAACTAAAAGTAATAGTAAAGATGCTTTTATTTTCATTGGTTTTTAGTTTTTAATAATATTTATCTTATCAATTTTCAGTCCAGAATTATTCCACGGTCACAGCCTTCTTCAGGTTTATATCTTATTCTTGTAACATAGCCTTTGCTGCAGTTACAGTCTGTCTTTCCTTCAGCAAATTTTGACTGCATCAAAACCGGAATCCCATTTTCATTAATTACATAAGACTGCGTAAGATTATACTGCTTAATATCTTTTTTGAATCCAGTTTCATAATGCCTGGCAATACGGAGTTCCGAGAAGAGTTTACCGTTTTTATACACACTCTTTTTATAAAACGGATCGTCTTCAGTTTCATGAAATATATATTCATCAAACTCATTTTCCCTTTGGTGAAAAGTATAAACTAACTGATTATTATCGTTAAACAGATTAAAAAATACTTCATAATTTTTATTATTCTCCTGTTCTTTGCTGTAAAAAATAAGATAATTCTTTTTGGAAGCAGGATTATATTTATAATAATCCGGGAATTTTATATTCTCAACAGTTCCTTTATATGAAAACTTCCTGGAGTATGAATAATAAAATGGCCATCCGTCTTTTTCATTATATGACCATATTTTATCCTGTCCGTATTCATCATATCTTATACTGTCTTTTGTACCGGGAAAACAGGTTACATCTTTCTTCTTCATGCTAATCAGATATTCTGAAAATTCATCTTTGAAATCCTCATATCTTCCAAAGAATTTCAACCCCTTTGAAAATGATATCTCAGAAATATTTTTCCCGGGATTTTCCATACAGTAGGTTCTGAATTTTTTGATACTGCACTCAAGTCTGTCTCTTTTTGCCAGCTGTCCGGATGCTCCCAAAAATAAAAACAGGAAAAGAAAGGTAAGATAAGTTCTCATAAAAGCAGGTTTATGGTTTCCTTAATTTTTGGTTATTACTCAAATTTCAATTTTGTTTTTAATTAAAAACTAAAACTTTAGTTTTATTAAGCTCAATACAAATAGGGGGAAAACTCAGGATAAATTGTTTTAGATACAGAACAGAAAATTCTGTCAGGCAGTGCAAAGATATAAAATAAATAATAAATAAGGCCTGTAATATGATTTACAAGCCTTTATATTTTTAGCAAACTGCAATTTTATCAACTCTGTTCTGATGTCTTCCTCCTTCAAAATCCGTAGTAAGGAACTTTTCAGCAATTTCAATAGCCAGTTCTTTGGAAATAAACCTTGCCGGCATTGAGATCATATTGGCATCATTATGCTGTCTTGCCAACGATGCAATCTCCGGCATCCAGCATAATGCACAGCGGATCTTCTGATGTTTATTGGCAGTGATCTGTACCCCGTTTCCGCTTCCGCAGATTAAAATTCCGAGTTCATTTTCTCCGTTTTCCACAGAAGTGGCGGCAGGGTGCACAAAGTCCGGATAATCCACACTGTCTGTGGAAAACGTTCCAAAATCCTGAACTTCAAAGCGTTCTGAAAGATAGTTTTTAACAATCTCCTTGTATTCATAGCCTGCATGGTCTGCAGCAATCGCTATTTTTCTTTTCATAATACCTGTATTAAGTCTTGTATAGATTTTATTTCATGACAAAGGTAAGAATAATAACAATTGATGTTAGTAAACCGGGAGTTAATTGTGAAAACGTCTGTGAATAACTGTGGAAAACTTTTATCAAGTTTATATTTTTTAACATTAAATTATTTCGTAATGGAAAATTAATCCGGAAACTTTAACCACAATTTTCCAAATCTTTTTCACATTCAATCTTAGGTTTTTCCATAAAAAAATTACTAATAACGGTTTTCATTCAAAGTTATCAACAACTGTGAATAAGTATGTGAAAAGGCAGGTTTACAGCATTTTATATTGTGAGTTAAATATGAATTGTATCTAAACTGAATGTTACCAACTTTTAGCTTAAAACTTATCCCCTAAACTAACAACACTCAACAACAAAGACATTATTCTTTTTTTTAAAAGAGAAAAAATTGTTGATTAATGAATGTTGAGGCTGCGGGAAAGTTTTTGAAAACTTTTATTTCAACGGATCTGTTGAAAAAGTTTAAAACCTTACATTTGTGAAACGAAAAAATCAATGTTACTTATGAAAACAATCAATGATTTCAATTTTAAAGATAAGAAGGCTCTGGTGCGTGTGGACTTCAATGTTCCGCAGGATGACCAGCTTAACGTAACGGATAATACGAGGATCTCAGCGGTGAAGCCAACGGTAGAGAAAATCCTTAATGACGGAGGTTCTGTAATCCTGATGACTCACCTTGGAAGACCAAAAGGAGAGGTTAAGAATGAGTTTTCCCTGAAACATATTAAAGATGAAGTTTCCAGGGTTCTTGGTCAGGAAGTGAAGTTTGTTGAGGAATGTGTAGGAGAGAAGGCTGAAAAAGCAGCTTCTGAGCTTCAGCCGGGAGAAATTTTATTGCTGGAGAATCTGCGTTTTCATAATGAAGAGGAAAAAGGAGATGAAGGATTTGCTGAACAGCTTTCTAAATTGGGAGACGCTTATGTGAATGACGCTTTCGGTACAGCTCACCGTGCTCATGCTTCCACAGCAGTTATTGCTAAATATTTCCCTTCAACTAAATATTTCGGTCTTTTAATGGCTAAAGAACTCCAGGCAATTGATAAAGTTCTGAAAAGCGGTGAAAGACCTGTTACAGCTATCCTTGGAGGATCAAAAGTTTCAACTAAAATTACCATTATAGAAAATATACTTCCCGCAATCGACAATCTGATTGTTGGAGGCGGTATGGCTTTCACTTTTATTAAAGCATTGGGAGGGAAAGTAGGTAATTCTCTGGTAGAAGAGGATAAACTTCCTTTAGCTCTTGAAATTCTTGGTAAAGCTAAAGAGCATAATGTGAAAGTTTACTTACCGTCTGATGCTATTATTGCGGAAAGCTTCAATAATGATGCGGACAGAAAGGAGGCTGATATTTATGCGATTCCTGAAGGATGGATGGGTCTTGATGCCGGTCATAAATCAAGAGATCAGTTCAATGATGTTCTTCTGAATTCCAGAACTATTCTTTGGAATGGACCGATCGGGGTTTTTGAAATGTCTAATTTTGCCGGAGGAACTGTCGCTCTTGGAGACAGTATTGCCGAAGCAACGAGCCTGGGAGCTTTCTCATTAGTAGGAGGTGGGGACAGTGTTGCTTTTGTTAAGCAGTTCGGTTACGGAGATAAAGTAAGTTATGTTTCTACCGGAGGTGGAGCGATGCTTGAAAGCCTTGAAGGTTTGGAACTGCCAGGTGTAGCTGCAATCAATAATTAACAGATATTACATTTGATATTTTAAAGCTTGCTAATAATATTAGCAGGCTTTTTTATGTACCAATCTTTTGTAAAAACTCTGCATTGAGCGGGAATAGAAAGTATTTTGTTATATAACTTTTGGTTATAGTTGGAAGGACTATAATGTATGAAGTATCTTTCAGTCTGCTGCTTATTCTTTAAAGTATATGGCAAGGATCTGCCTTAATTTTGAATGCATCTATTCTCATATTTTCTGATGTGAATCATATGTTCATCATCTTAAGATGTAGTGACAGTTTGAGTTGGATTATGGTGTTTCCTTTGAAGTTATTAAAACTCCAATAGAATTATATGTTAATCAATATCATTATCAGGCCGCTTTACAGGGTTTGCCTTAGATCATGTATTGAATTTCTATGAACAGAATATTTCTGCGGGGCACTTTGTAGAATTCAGATCACTTTATATCTATTATTCAACTCACCTATTGATCATAGACTGTAATATTTTATGTAAGTCAGAATTTATAATTCCTGGTTAAGTTAATAGGAAAGTTCATGTTTGAATCCAAAGTATCGGCGTATGACTCCCTGATGCTTAAACTTATTTGATTTATTTTTATTTCATATAATAGTGATAATGTTATAATTATCTGATTTTTAGTATTTAAACTAATTTTTAGTATTATATAAATTTTCTTTTTCAGTTTTAAATTTAGAATATATTAATTCTGTAAAGTTCTTTTTTGAGAGATTATTTCGTTACTATTTAAATAGCGTTTTTTCATGTTAATGTTGCTTCTTCAATTTGAACAGAGGATTTCCTGATGTTTATGAAAATGTATATTGCTCGTATTTTTTGAATGTAGGTTTATTTTTGAAATCAGAGAAAAGAAAATTTGTTTTTTCTGTTAAGGTTAAAGGTTTTCATAATTCAGGAGGCTTCATGAATTTCTGAATGGTGTTTTCAAAAGTACGATCATTTATTAAGTAGGGGAGTGCTGGTTATTTTCGCCAATCCTGTTTCTTTAAAAATATTTAAAAAAAGGAATAGGTCTTTTAGGCTTCTTTCTGTTTTTTATTTTCCCGATAAAGTTTGGCATTAAGAGTTTTTTTCTATTCGTTTGTGATTTTAAGTTGAAAAGTTCCAAAAAATGACTTTCAGAATTATGCCTTAAATCGATTTTCTATAATTTTCCATAGTTTTATATGTTAATCAAGAAATAAACGTTAATTACAGTGTTTCTGAAGGAATTTACTTTTAATATGCCATATTTTTACTTTTTTTACTCTGTATTTTCTTTGATTTTCTCTATTGTTGTTTTTTTTTGATTCATTATACAGTTAATTTCATTTTGCTGTATTATGAGTTTGTTTATTCTTGGAAAAAGTTTAACAGGGTAGAGTGAAAAGAAAGTTGAATTGATTTTTTGTTTTGAAAATAAAAAACTGTAAGCTGCTATTCTGGCTTTAAAAAATAAAACTCAGGAAATTTTTTCCTGAGTCTTGTAAATTTTGGGTTAATACGCTAAAAAACGACCTTCATAAATGTCTCAAAAATCGATTTTCTAATATTTTTCGATAATGTATATCAAACTGGAATATTCGTTCGAAAAAAGTGCCTTTACGTTCGAAATAGTTCCGTAGATACTTGCTTTTAGCCAGAAAAGCGGCGATTTTTTATATTTTTCGCTGAGCATGGAGATATAGTAAGAGTCCAGGATCAAAGGTTTGATCTTTCTCATTCTCCAGTCTGGATTTTTAGAAATAAGACTTTCCATTCCGTTTTTGGAAAAATGATAGATGTGTCTTGGTACATCATAAGCAGCCCAATACTCTTTATAATGTTGGGCATCGTAAGAAGTAGGATTGGGAACGGCAATCACAAGGAGTCCTTTGTCTTTTAATTTTGCACGAAAAATATCCAGCATTTCATCCTGATTTTCGATATGCTCAAAAACATGCCACAGCGTAATTGCATCTAAGCTTTTGTCTTCAATTAAATGAATGTCATCCAGAATTTTTGCTTTGGAAATTTTCCCTTCTGCTGCTTTTCTTGCATCTGCATCGGGTTCGAAACCTAAAGTTTCAAAATCATTTTCTATATATTTTACAAATTCTCCTGCGCCACATCCGTAATCCAGAACTTTTGCTCCTTTTGGTATTCTTTCTGCAAGGATATTTCTTTTGTAATTGAGATTAAAAGACTGAAGAAATTTATACAGTTTTTCTTTCAGGCTTCCCGAATCCTGATGATGAGAAATGTAATCTTCACTTTCATAATATCTGGAAATATTGGATGGGATAGGGGAGGTCTTAAAAACTCCTTTTGTATCAGTTTCTTTAATTTCAAAAATTTCCTGTGAAAGAAAATGATCTTTTATTTTCATTAGTGTCTGTCCTTTTATCATAAAAATTAAGATATTTATAAGTATTGATAGCCTTTATAAATACCTTAACTTTATATTGTTTTTAAAAAATGTTTCACGTGAAACATTTTGAATTTATCTACCCAGGTATACCAGTAAAACATTAATATCTGCAGGAGAAACACCACTTATTCTTCCGGCCTGTGCTATTGTTTTCGGTTTTACGTTGGTCATTTTCTGTTTGGCTTCTGCGGAAAGGCTGGAAAGTTTGGAATAATCGAAATCGTCAGGGATTTTAATGTTTTCAAGACGATTCAGTTTGGCAACATTTTCCTTTTCTTTTTCTATATAGCCTCTGTATTTGATATTAATTTCAGCCTGTTCTCTTACTTCATCACTGTACTGAGAAGAAAAGTCTCTGATATTTTCAATTTCATCCAGTTTTTCCAGGGTCATATTAGGTCTGGTAAGAATCTGTGCTGCTCTGTATGCCTGATCTACCGGACTGCTTTCAATAGATTCCAGAATAGGGTTGATGATTCCGGGTTTTAAAGAAGTTTCGCGTAAAAACTCTTCAAGTTGTTGACTTTCAGATAGTTTAGCTTCTACTTTTCTTAATCTGTCCTCTTTGGCAAGACCTAAATTAAAAGCTTTCTCTGTTAACCGGATATCTGCATTATCCTGTCTTAAAAGAAGTCTGTATTCGGCGCGGGAAGTAAACATTCTGTATGGTTCTTCCGTTCCTTTGGTAATGAGATCATCGATAAGTACTCCGATATAAGCTTCATCCCTGTTGAGAATGAATTCTCCTTTTTCATGTACTTTATTGTGTGCATTGATACCGGCAATTAAACCCTGTCCTGCTGCTTCTTCATATCCTGTGGTTCCGTTGATCTGCCCGGCAAAATATAAATTGTCGATCAGTTTGGTTTCTAAAGTATGTTTCAGCTGGATAGGAGGGAAGTAATCATATTCAATAGCATATCCGGGACGGAATACTTTTACATTTTCAAATCCTGGAATATGTTTCATTGCTTTGATCTGTACATCTTCAGGAAGCGAAGAACTGAATCCGTTCACGTAGATTTCCACGGTTTTCCATCCTTCCGGTTCTACGAAAAGCTGGTGTCTGTTTCTTTCTGCAAAACGGTTGATCTTATCTTCAATACTCGGGCAGTATCTTGGCCCTAAACTTTGGATAGTTCCATTGAACATAGGACTTCTGTCGAAACCTTCGCGCAGAATATCATGTACGGTTTCGTTGGTGTAAACGATATGGCAGCTTAACTGTTTTGTTAATTTAGGAGTATCAAGGTAACTGAATTTTTGAGGATTTTCATCTCCTTTCTGTTCTTCCATTTTAGAATAATCCAGACTTCTGCCGTCTACTCTCGGAGGAGTACCGGTTTTCATTCTTCCTGCTTCGAAACCTAAAGTTACCAATTGTTCTGTGATTCCGAATGCTCTCGGTTCTCCCATTCTTCCTCCTCCTAATTGTTTATCGCCAACATGGATCAATCCGTTAAGAAAAGTTCCGTTGGTTAAAACTACGGATTTTCCTTTGATCTGAATTCCCAGCGAAGTAACAATTCCGGTTACTTTATTGTTTTCTACAATCAGCTGTTTTACCATATCCTGAAAGAAGTCAAGATTGGGAGTGTTTTCTAATGCGAGTCTCCATTCTTCGGCAAAAAGCATTCTGTCATTTTGAGTTCTTGGAGACCACATGGCCGGACCTTTTGAAAGGTTCAGCATTTTAAACTGTATGGCAGATTTATCTGCTACGATTCCGGAGTATCCTCCCATCGCATCAATCTCACGAACGATCTGTCCTTTGGCAATTCCACCCATTGCCGGGTTGCAGCTCATCTGTCCGATGGTCTGCATATTCATGGTAACAAGTAGGGTCTTTGAACCTAAATTGGCTGCCGCTGCTGCTGCCTCGCAACCTGCATGTCCGGCACCTACTACAATTACATCATATGTTTCTGAAATCATTTTATTATGCTTGTTTTAAGCCTTTTATATTTAATAATCTGCGAATGTTTCACGTGAAACATTTTTCGAAAATGCACTGGAGATGATTTCTTATTGTGCTTATAATTGAATGAGTTAGGAATTGATATTTAAGTGATTCTTCAATTGCTAACCCTTTGCATTATGGTATTTCTCCAAATAGAAATCTTCTTTTCTGCGCATCTCTTTTTCCTCTTCTTCAGTCTTGTCTTTATATCCTGCAAGGTGCAGAATTCCATGAGCAAGGACTCTTCTTAATTCATCTTCATAATCTCTGGAAAGAGTAGAGGCATTATCCGAAACGCGTTGCAAAGATACAAAAATCTCTCCGCTTATTGTTTTGCCTTTTACATAATCAAAAGTGATGATATCGGTATAATAATCATGCTGAAGATAATCCTGATTAATCTTCAGCAGGTATTCGTCATCACAGAAAATGTAGCTGATTTCGCCAGTTTTTTTTTCTTCTGAAAGAATAATATCTTCCAGCCATTGTTGGTAATCTGTGGGTACAGATTCCGGTAAGTTTTCGTAAAAGAATTGTATCATTGTATTAAAACCAGTGTCCTAATATAACACTGAATATGCCTTTTTGATTATTTTTTAATGAATGGCTAAAGTTTATTTTAATCTGCCCGAAAGGAGATTTATACCCGGCAGTAAGCCCCAGGGAACTGAAATTTACTTTTACCGCATCTTCAAAACTTATATCGTCGGAAAGATTGGCAAAGCTGAAGTTTCCGCTCAGAAAATAGTTTTTATTGAATTTAAACTGAACATCGTTGGAAACCAGTATCACGTTATTGGCATTAAGCTGGGCAAAATAGAAGCCTCCGAAGCTTTTGAAATTAATCATATTCTGTTCAAAAATTCCACCCAGTCTGTACTGGTAAAATTCAGGAAGATCATCGCCGAGGGTAATTCCTCCATACAGATTCAGACGGTAGGTAAACTGTTTTGAAAGCGGAACATTAAGCCTTATATCCGCTTTAATCTGAATAATTCTTTTTTCTACTTCAGATTTAAGAAGATCCACTACTTTTCCTTCTGTATTGATATAAATACCTCTTGAAGGAAAATCTTTGTCGTTCTGGGTATCGCTTTTTAAGAATACATACGGGTTCAGAAAACGCATATACCGCTTATTCAGGCCGTTTATTTCCGCTCCGAAGTAATCATGGCTGATTCCGCCTCCGATCGCAAATTTATCCTTCCATACAGACTGTATAAAGGCTTCATTTCTGAACCATTCCCATTTGTCAACAATATTATTGTCTACATTTTTCAGATCGAAACTCATTCCGGAAGAATAAATTCCGAAACCCGGAATATATCCGTTATCAATAAAATAGTTCAGGTAGTATCTGGGTTTATCTCCAACCACTACATCCAGGGAAATATTTGAATTTTTAAAAAGAAGGCGTTTTGCTGAATAATTCAGGAGCAGACCTGTCTTGAAAACTTCATCATAATGCAGACCTACTTTCAGAAAATGACGGGCATCATCTTCGGTTACATAGAGTTTAAGGTAGCTGGCATCATTTTCAGGTATAATATCGTAGGTAATGAACTTGTAATTATTGGTGGCGACTAACCGGTCTATTTTTTTGTTGATACTTCCATAGGTCTGCATAGAGGGGAGACGTAATCCCATTTTACCCAGAACGTAGTTTTTACCGTAAATTCTGCTTCCTTCCAGCGAGATACTGTCAATCTTATAAACGTTCGAATATATTGGATTTATGCGCTGTCTGAGACGGTCAAACGGCCGTTTCGGAAGCTGGTCCAGTACTGTGGTATATTTCATCCCTTCCGCATAGCCGCTGTCAAGAATTTTTTTCTTCTCATCATAGCTTGTGGCCGTCATTCCTTTCAGATTGGGTTTGATGTTGATGTCGGTATATTTATACTGTCTTTTCGTATCTCTTTTGATTCCGAAATCAATAACCTGGTTAAGGATTGAAATAATACTGCTTAAATCCTCTCTTTTGGAAAGATCCTGGTTAAGGTCCACACCGATGACGATATCGATTCCTTTGTCCTTTAACGGCTTCGAGGGATAATTGACGGTCATCGCACCGTCAATATAGATACTGTCTCCGATTTTTACAGGATCCATCAGGGAAGGAAAAGCAGAGCTTGCCATAATGGACTGTACAAGATCCCCTTTTTCAAAGATCTCCATATTTCCGCTTTCCAGATTGGTGGCCACACACATAAAAGGAATGGGAAGTTTTGAAAAGTCGTCGATATTGGAAACATTCTTGAATAGTTCCTTAAGCAGATAAACGTTTCTCTGTCCTGTACTGATGGAGGAGGGCAGCGATATTTTTCCGTTCTTTAACGGAATAGATAAAAGATATTTGTCTACGGATTTATTGAAAAAAGAAGATTCCTGCCTGGATTTCGGATCCATAATCAAAGAATAAAAATCGGTGTCCATGACAATTTTCTCTATTTCTTTTCCTGAATACCCTGAGGCGTACAGTCCGCCCACAATGGCACCCATACTGGTTCCGGCAATATAATCTACTTTCACTCCCAGCGAATCTAATACTTTCAGTACTCCGACATGTGAAAAACCTTTGGCTCCTCCGCCGGCAAGCGAAAGCCCTATCCTGGGATTTTTCGGAATAACCAGATCCTTTTTTACCTGGGATTGGATCATCAGTAAGGGGAATATGAAAAATAGAAACAGGAGTTTTCTCATAGCTAATCTTTTATATAAATCCGTTTCACCCGGGGCGAAATAGAGGTTAGTACTTCATAGGTTATCGTTTTGCAGTATCCCGCAAATTCTTTCAGACTGGGCTGAGCATTAAAGATAGTAACTTTATCGCCTTCTTTTACATTGGGAATATGATCTACATTGATCATCATCATATCCATGCATATATTTCCGACGATCGGAGCTAAGGTTTTGTTCACCCCCAAACTTCCGACCTGATTTCCGATAAGTCTCGGAATACCGTCTGCATAGCCCACAGGAATCGTTGCAATTTTCGCAGCATGATCCGGCTTGTATCTTCTGCTGTAACCTACTGATTCTCCGTTTTCTACAATTGAAATCTGAGAAATGACCGTTTTAAAACTGACAACGGACTGAAGCTGTTTTTGTATTTCACTGTCTGGTGATTCTCCAAGCATTCCGATTCCTATCCTTACCATATCGTACTGATGGTTGGTATAACTTGTTATTCCTGAGGAGTTCAGGATGTGGCGAAGAGGAGAATACCCTAATTTTTCGATTAAACAGGTTGAGTTTTTCTCGAAAATATCCAGCTGCTTTAGCGTAAATTCTTTTTCCTCAGGCATATCTGAAGAAGAAAGATGGCTGAATATACTCTGAACTTTCAGATTTTTATTGCTTAAAGTTTCACCCAGCTGATCCAGTTCAAAATCTTTAAAACCAAGTCTGTGCATTCCGGTTTCAAGTTTGATATGAATCGGATATTTTTTATCAGATCCTGATTTCTGTAAGGCCTCATAGAAGAGTTCCAGAACTCTGAAGCTGTAAATCTCAGGTTCCAGATTATACTCAATAATAGTATTATAGCTGTGCTGCTCAGGATTCATCACAATAATAGGAGTGGTAATTCCCTTTTTGCGGAGTTCAACACCTTCATCGGCAAATGCTACCCCTAAATAATCGATATGGTGATGCTGCAGAAATTCTGAAATTTCATAACTGCCCAGCCCGTAAGCATTGGCTTTTACCATTGCCATCATTCTGGTTCCCGGTTTCAGCAGGGATTTGTGATAATTGATATTATGAAGAACAGCATTCAGATTGATTTCCAGAACGGTATCATGTTTTCTGAGTTCAAGAATATCTTTAAGCTTTTCAATTTCAAATTTTCTGGCTCCTTTCAGCAGGATGATCCGGTTATCGATTTCAGTAAGACGTTTGCTGTCAATTAATTCCTGAGTGCTGATGAAAGTATAGGTTTCAGATTTAAACAGTTCTTTGAATTTTGTTATTTCATCGCCGATCAGGAATACGGAATCAAACTGCTGCTCATTCACAAGCTCAGAAACTTCTTCATAAAGCTCCTTAGAGTTGGAATTAACCCCGACGATATCCGTCAGAACCAATGTTTTTTTAGATTTTTTATACTCTTTTAAAAACTGGAGTGCTGTTTTCAGAGAATCCAGATCCAGATTGAACGAATCATTGATTATAATATTATTTTTGATTCCTTCAATGGCTTCAAGCCGCATTTCCACTGCTTTTAAGGAGTTGATCTTCTCAATAATCTTCCGGTTGTCTATATGAAGTTCTTTCAGCACGGTTATCAGAGCCAGAGCATTCGTTAATGTTGCCTCATCTCTCTGATGAACAGGAAAGGAAATTTCTTCATCAAAATACTTTACGGTAATCTTTTCATCTTTTGAAGTATAGTCCCTGATGGAAACCTGATTGCCTTCTTTAAGGCCGTAGGAAATTAATTTTCTGTCTGAATACAGAGCTTTTATCTTTTGGTCTACCAATGAATGGTCTCCATTGTAAATAATCACTTCAGAATGTCTGAAAAGTATAAGCTTCTCATCAATTAATTCTTCCTCAGATTTAAAATTAGCCGCATGGGCTGTTCCGATATGCGTAAGCAGTCCGATTTGCGGATGGAAAATAGCTTCCAGTTTTTCCATTTCGTGAGGATGAGATATGCCTGCTTCAAAAATTCCCAGCTGGTGAGAAGGGTTGATCTGAAGCAATGACAGAGGAAGGCCGATCTGGGAATTGAAACTTTTCGGGCTTTTTACAGTTGGAAACTCATTCCATAAACACTGGTAAAGCCACTCTTTCAAAATGGTCTTACCGTTACTCCCTGTAATTCCGATAGATTTCAGTGGTGAATTTTCAAAATGATATTGAGCTAATTTCTGGAGGAAATCGATAGAATTTTCAACTAAAATCCAGGTTGCATTTTCAAACTGCGGATAATGATGTTCCGAGATAATGATATCAATGCCTCTGTCAATAGCAGCTTCAATAAATTTTTCCCCGGAATTTTTGTGGGTATTTACCGCAATGAATGCCGTATTTTTCGTTGAATAGATGATTCTGCTGTCAAAAGCTATGTTTTTTATCACCAGATTTTTATTACCAATAATCTGTGAATTGGTAATGGCTGCAATTTGTTGTACTGTATAGTTCATTGATACCTCCTTCTCTTTTATGTTCAGGCAAAACTGCAACAGGACAAAACCGCAAAAATCTGGAAGAACTCAGCTGATGTAAGCAGATCCGTATTTTTAGATTCTACACAATTGCATTTTTGCTTTTCATTATCTTTATATTTTGTTTGGCTGTATGGTTCTTTTTTACTGTGTTGCCCTTTGGTTTTACAGTTTTCCTTTTCCGGCTTATTTCCTTTTCGAAAGCACTTCGTCAATAAAAACCCTTCTGCTTACGGCTTCATAACTCTCTGTTTCTCCCAGTTCCACCAGGTCATTTCCCTGTGAAATCCTCATGGAATAATTGGCCAGGTTGCCTGTTCTCTTGCAAATAGCATGCACTTTTGTAACGTATTCGGCGGTAGCCATCAGGTTAGGCATGGGTCCGAAAGGGCGTCCCAGAAAGTCCATATCAAGCCCGGCAACCACTACTCTTATTCCGCTGTTGGCAAGTTCGTTGGCAATATCTACAATACTTTCATCAAAAAACTGGGCTTCATCAATTCCTACTACATCACAATTGGAAGCAAGAAGAAGAATTTCATTGGGATTTTCCACTGCCGTACTGCGGATTTTATTCTGATTATGAGAAACAACATCTTCATCGGAATACCGTGTATCCAGCTTGGGTTTAAAAATCTCCACATTCTGTCCCGCCATCTCTGCTCTTCTCAGCCTCCGGATCAGCTCTTCGGTTTTTCCGGAAAACATAGAGCCGCAGATAACTTCCATCCAACCACTTTGTTTGGAATGATTAATTGTATTTTCTAAAAACATTTGTTAAATTAGCCGTATATTTTTAAGATCAAAAGTAAGCAATTTTAACAAGATTCTTAATATGCAGAACATTCAAGATTTAAAGGAAAAAATTTTTTTTGAATCCAAGAATATCATTGACATTCTGGACAAAATAAATAACGTAGACGAATTACTTTCCAAGCAGGATCTTGTAGATGAGCTTGCCAACAGGATTTCTTTTCTCCGGCTTCTGGAGAAAAATATGGATTATTTCATCACAGAACATCCCAGCCAGACCCCGGAAGATCAATACCATTCTTTTGCTTCAGGAGAAACTGAAAATCATGAATCCGGTAACGAAGTTACAGAGGAGGAAGCAATTTTCAATAATGAGCTGAATGAAATTGATGAGTTCGAAAATGAAAATTTTGCTGAAGAAGCAGAGGAAGAAGCCGTTTTTGATAACCAGATCAAAGAAATTGTTGAAAATGAACTTCATGAAAATATCATCAGCTTTGCTGTTGAAAACGAAGAATCTGCACAGGAAAATTCCGGCCCTGAAAATCAGGATGACGAAACCGTTTTCAACAGGCAAATGAATGAAATTGATGACAGTGAATTCTCTGAAAAAAAAGAAATTATCTTCAGTTTTGTAGACGAAGAAAGAATTCTCGCCAACGCAGAACCGGATGATAATGAAGATATCCGTGAAGATCTTTTTGAAGACAGAACCACAGAAGAAGAAGCCATCTTCAATAACCAGCTGAATGAAATAGATGAATCCGAAAATATTTCTGAAGAAAAAACCGATAAAATTACTGCAAGAGAAGAGATTATTCCAAGTATTTTTGACACAGAAATGCTGGATGATGAAATCCTGATTGAAGAAAACGAAGAACAGTTTATTACTTCCGGAATGGCTCTGGAGCAGGGAGAAATGATGACCGATACCTCCAATGTCGAGCACATTCTCAGCGAAATAAAAAATGATTCCTCCCTGGAAGAAGAAACAACGGAAACAGCAGAAACAGCAGTTACTGAAGTAAACGACAGAAGAAAAATTGTTGAAATCGACAAGCATAATTCTGTACAGGATCCTGAAAGGCATGCATCTGATGAAAGTTTTGAAGACCTGGATGCCTATCATGAAGAAAAGAAGATCCGTCTGGCCAATATCAAAGGACTGAAGGCTGTACAGACTCTCTTTGATGATGATCCTTTGGAAAGAGACATACCCAGGGAAAAACCGGAAGTTCCTTCAGAAAAAGGAGATGCCGGAAGTATCCTGAAAACCAATATCCCAACCCATCTGATGGAAGCGGAAAAAACCAAACCTGAATTTAAACTGGACCTGAACGACCGCATAGCCTTTTCTAAAATGCTTTTTGGCGGAAGCCAGACCGAGCTGAACGATACCGTGGCTCAGCTGAACCAGTTCAAAAACCTGGAAGATGCCAAAGAATACCTGAGTGATCTGTATTACGAAAGAAAATGGAATAAAGTGGATGAGTATGCCCAGAGACTCTGGATATTGGTAGAAAATAAATTCTTATAATTTTAAATTTTGAGCGGAATCCTATATTTTGTTCCTACCCCCGTAGGAAATCTTGAAGACATGACCTTCAGGGCTGTAAACGTCCTTAAAGAAGTCGATTATATCCTGTGTGAAGACACCAGGACATCCGGAATACTTTTAAAGCATTTTGAGATCTCCAAACCTTTAAAATCCTATCATCTCCATAACGAGCATCAGGCCACTGAAAAAGTGATTGCTGACCTTAAAAGCGGACAGAATATTGCCATCATTACCGATGCCGGAACTCCCGGAATTTCAGATCCCGGCTATCTGCTGGCAAAAGCAGGTGCGGACAGCGGTATTGAAATGATCTGCCTTCCCGGTGCTACCGCACTGATTCCTGCCCTTGTGGTTTCAGGTCTTCCCAATAACGAATTCCTGTTTGCAGGATTTCTGCCGCAGAAAAAAGGAAGACAAACCAGACTGAAACAGCTGGCAGAGGAGAAAAAAACCATTGTCCTGTACGAAAGTCCGCATAAGATCAATACCACTCTGGAGCAGATTAAAGAATTCTTTGGTGAAGAAACCAAAGCCAGTCTGAGCCGGGAAATTTCCAAAAAATTTGAAGAAACCAAACGTGGGACTATCAATGAATTAATTGAATTTTCCAAAAGTAAAACTTTAAAAGGAGAGATCGTTCTTATCGTAAATAATTCCATTTAATTGAAAAAATTAATTCTTGTGTGCTGTACATCGGTGTGTATGGCACAGACTACTCAGTATACCAAAATCCTTTTATCTAAAAAAACAGGAAAAGAAGTAACCTCTTATTCCAAAGGTTATGGAACCGCTTACGATGCTAAAGCCAGAACGTACAGTATTGTCGATTCACTGGGAAATGTAACGTTTGAGGCTTCGTCAAAAGAAAGGATCTCCCATATTGTCAGAAACAGGTTTATCCTTACTGCTGAAGAATCCGGCCGTTCAGTACAATCGGCGGTTATTGATGAAAAAGGAAATCAGGTGATCCTGGCTGAAGATCAGAGTTTTAACACCCCCTGGCTCAGCAATGAATGGATTATAGCATCAAAACTGGGAAAAGATGCGGTTTATGATTATAGCGGGAAACAGATCATTCCTTATTCGGACAGGATAAAACCGGCCGGAAAGAAACGTTTTTTCGTTCTTAGGGAAAATCAATGGCTTTTATATGATTTTCATGGAAAGCAGGTCAGCAGCAGAAGCTTTAAAAAAGACTATGATTTTGAAGAGGGAAGAGCACTGATCATCAATGAAAACGGGCAAAATGAAATCATTGGTACAGATGGGCAGACCCTTCATCAGTTCTCCAGACAGATTACCAATATTCATTCCTATCCGTATCTGATCACCAAAAATCAGGCGACCGGAAAATATGGAATTATAGATACTGAAGAAAATATACTTGCAGAAGAAATTTTCGATGGTGCCGTACCGGAATATTTCAGCGGGCAAAACTATATTTATCTGAAGAAAAAGGGCAAAACAACGGTTTTCGATAAGAAAGAAAAGAAGCTATATCCCAACAATTTCAAAGATCTGGTTCCTTTATCCCAGGATCTTTTCAGCTTTTACAGCAATGCTTCGAAAAAAACAGGAATTGTAAATCTGCAGGGAGAGACGGTAGTGGCTCCGGAATATGATTTTGTAAACAGTTTCAGCATTTCAGGAAAGGATTTTATCTACCTTAAAAAAGGGAATGAAGAAAAGCTGCTCAATAAAGATCTTCAGAATATCCTGGAAGAAAACAGCCGGATTATTGCTTTTTATCCCGGGTTTTTAATTGTTAAAAAAGATAACGGCTATTATAAATTTTCGGTTTCAGACTGGTCTTTCACAATCCTGAAAGATATTATTTCCATTAAAGAGCAGGAGCCTGATTTTTATAATATCCTGAATCTGTATTCAAAACCTGTGGTCTGTAAAAACAGCAGCAATTTATATGGTATTCTCAACGAAAACGGCAAAGAAATTGTTCCTTTCGCTTATGATGATATTGTTGTTTTTGAGAACTCTGAAAATGAAATCATCGTAAAAAAAGACGGGAAATACGGAGTCATCAACTTTCAGAACGAACCGCTGAAAGAAATCATCTACGATAAATACGTTTGGCAGAAAGAAGTTCTGAAACTGGATAAAGACCGGAAAACAGATGTAATTTATTTCACCCGGTTTAAGAATATCGGCAGCCGTCTTTAATGATATGATAAAAAACAGCGAAAAAAAATAAGTAATTTGATGATTTGGAATGCATTGAATAACAATTTATAATATCTTTGCGCACTGTTTAATCCATATAAAATTAAATACACTATATTGCCGTTTTACAGAAACGGAATAATTGTAAGAATATAATTGTCAAGAGATATGAAACTATTAGAAGGAAAAGTAGCGCTAATTACAGGAGCTACAAGAGGAATCGGGAAAGCAATTGCTGAAATGTATGCCAGTCAGGGTGCAAAAATAGCTTTTACTTATGCCGGCTCTGTAGACAAAGCTAAAGAATTAGAAGCAGCTTTAAGTTCTGTAACCCAGATCAAAGGATACCAGTCTGACGCATCAGATTATGATGCTGCCCAAAAACTGATCGATGATGTAATAGAAGAGTTTGGGAAGATTGATATTCTGGTAAACAATGCGGGAATTACAAAAGATAATCTTCTGCTGAGAATGTCCAAAGAAGACTGGGACGTGATCATGAGAGTCAATCTGGATTCTGTATTCAACCTTACCAAAGCGGTGATCAAGCCGATGATGAAGGCAAAATCAGGATCTATCATCAATATGACTTCGGTTGTCGGAATAAGCGGAAACGCGGGACAGTCAAACTATGCCGCTTCTAAAGCCGGAGTAATTGGATTTACAAAATCTATTGCAGTAGAATTAGGCTCAAGAAACATCAGATGCAACGCTGTGGCTCCCGGATTCATTGAAACTGAAATGACTGCCGTTCTGGATGAAAAAGTAATCCAGGGATGGAAAGATCAGATTCCGGCAAAAAGACTGGGGCAGACTGAAGATGTTGCCAACGCGTGCGTTTTCTTAGGAAGTGACATGGCTTCTTATATTACAGGACAGACGTTACAGGTAGACGGAGGTATGTTAACTTAATCCATAACATATAAAGATAAAAAGCCGGATCGTAAAGGTCCGGCTTTTGTTTTTATAAGGTAAGTGCAGGATAGGAATTTCTTGTCTCATGAAGATTGAAAGCTATTAAGAATGACTGTCAATCCGTTTTTTACTTTTTTATATTAAAATTTTAATTTACTAATGACAATGGATGCCCGTCACTAACGTAACTTCCGGCTCCCATTCCTGTTACACTCTCTAACTCCGGATTTTTAATCTTTAAAAACCTGGTTTTCCTGTTCCTGAACCCTGATAAAAGTGGTTCTTTTGGAAAGTTCTTTAAGCTTCGAAGCTCCTACATAAGTACACGTAGAGCGTACCCCTCCGAGAATGTCTTTTACCGTTTCTGAAACAGGACCTTTATACGCTACTTTTACCGTTTTTCCTTCCGAAGCACGGTATTCGGCAACACCTCCTGAATGTTTATCCATAGCGGTTTTGGAACTCATCCCATAAAACAGGCGGTATTTTTTCCCTTTTTCTTCAATCATTTCCCCGCCGCTTTCATCATGGCCGGCAAACATTCCGCCCAGCATTACGAAATCTGCACCGCCTCCGAAAGCTTTGGCTACGTCGCCCGGAACCTTGCAGCCTCCGTCGGCAATAATGTGGCCTCCAAGTCCGTGGGCAGCATCAGAACATTCAATGATGGCAGAAAGTTGCGGATAGCCTACCCCTGTTTTTACACGGGTCGTACACACCGAGCCGGGCCCGATGCCCACTTTGATGATGTCTGCTCCGGCAAGAAGAAGCTCTTCCACCATTTCTCCCGTTACCACATTACCGGCCATAATGATCTTGTCCGGAAAATTAGCCCTTGCGCGCTTCACAAATTCAACGAAATGCTCAGAATAACCGTTGGCTACATCAATGCAGAGAAACTCAATTTTCGGATGCTTTCCGAGGATTGTTCTGATTTTTTCCTCATCGGCTTTTCCGGTTCCTGTACTTAAAGCAATATACTGATGAATGCTTTCGGGCTGACTGTTCAGAAATGCGCTCCATTCTTCAGGAGTATAATGTTTGTGTACGGCAGTGATAATTTTATCTTTGGCCAGTTCTACCGCCATTTCAAAAGTACCTACCGTATCCATATTGGCAGCGATAAGCGGAACACCGCTCCATTTTTTTTTAGTATGCCTGAAAGTGAATTCCCTTTCCAGATCAACTTCCGAACGGGATTTTAAAGTTGAACGTTTGGGACGGAACATGACATCCTTGAATCCCAGTTTTATTTCATATTCTATACGCATCTGGTAATTATTTATCAGAATAAAGGTAGTGAATAATATGAAATGGTTTATTTTTGAACCTATGGATTTTCCTGTAAGTTTTGAAATCTTCGGCCGTACGGTCCTTGCACATCCGCTTTTTGAAGCATTAGGAATGTTTCTGGGGATGCGGTATTATTTTTATCTTAAAAGAAAGTCTCCTGAAAGGCTGTCCTTCAATACTTCTGCTGCAGTTCTGATAGGTGCAACTGCCGGAGCACTGATCGGTTCCAAACTGATCGGCAATCTGGAAAATCCGTATACACTTTTTGAAAACTTCAGTTTCACTAAATTCTGGTCCAGCAATACTATTGTGGGAGGGCTTGCCTTCGGGCTGATCGGGGTAGAGCTGGCCAAGAAAATAGTCCGTCATAAAGAAAGTACGGGAGACCTTATTGTTTATCCCCTCATGCTGGCTATGATTATTGGAAGAGTAGGCTGCTTTCTCACCGGGATCTATGAAGAAACCTATGGAGTTCCTACAAATTCTGTTTTTGGAATGCATCTGGGAGATCCGTATCTCAGACATCCTGTTGCTCTTTATGAAATTGCTTTTTTAATAATGCTCTGGATTATTTTGAAATATATTCAGACCCGGAATAAATTCACATCAGGATTTATCTTTCAGCTTTTTATGCTCAGTTATTTTACCTTCAGGTTATTTCTGGACTTTATCAAACCCCATGCAGAGGTCATCGCAAACTTTGGAACGATACAGCTGGTATGTATTTGTGTAATTATTTACTACATTTATACCATTAAAAATACCCAATCTCTATTAAAATATTCAAGATGAAAAGTTTAACAATTCTGGAAGCCGGAGGTCTCGTTGGCGTAGTGATTATGATCGTAGGCCTGATGATCCTGGGAGCTCTTTTGGTTTCGCTGGTCGTAACGGTTATCGTAAAAATGATCTATGAATCGAAAGACCAGAGAAAATTCAGCAAAAAGCAGTTTATACAGACCATGCTGATCTGTCTTCTGATCTTTGGGCTGATCAGCGGATATATTTGTGGAGGAGGATTTTAAAATGAAATTATGCCGGTAAGAAATTATACCTATTACGACTACACCATCAGTCTTTGCCCTGAATGCCTTAAAAGGGTAGGTGCCAAGATTATTATAGAGGACGAAGCGGTTTTTATGACGAAAAGATGCCCGGATCATGGGTTTTTCAAGACCAAAATTGCATCGGATGTACAATACTATAAAAACATAAGAAATTACAACAAAGCATCGGAAATGCCTGTGCATTTCGGAACGGATGTGGAATACGGATGTCCGTACGACTGCGGGTTGTGTGTAGACCACGAGCAGCACAGCTGTCTTTCTATTGTAGAGGTAACGGACCGCTGTAATCTGACCTGTCCTACCTGCTATGCCATGTCGTCTCCGCATTACGGAAGCCACCGAAGTCTGGAAGAAATTGAGGCTATGTTTGATACGATTGTCCGGAATGAAGGTGAACCGGATGTAGTTCAGATCAGTGGGGGAGAACCTACCATCCACCCGGAGTTTTTTAAGATCATGGACATCGCCAAATCGAAACCCATCAAACACCTGATGCTGAATACCAACGGGATAAGAATTGCCAACGATCCCGGATTTGCTGAAAAACTGGCGACATATGCTCCCGAATTTGAAGTTTATCTCCAGTTCGACTCTTTTAAACCGGAAGTGCTTGAAGACTTCAGAGGTAAAGATCTCACTTCAGTCAGAATGAAAGCACTGGAGAAGCTGAATGCCCTTAATCTTTCCACTACTCTGGTAATTGTGCTTCAGAAAGATAAAAATATAGATGAGATAGGAAAGATCATTGAATTTGCCCTGAAACAGAAATGTGTACGGGGAATTACTTTCCAGCCGGTAGAAATTGCAGGAAGGAACAGAGAAGACTCTGCTCATGAAAAGATTACTCTTACGGAAGTAAGGCAGGAAATCCTCAACCAGTTTCCGCTTCTGAACGGGGATGATATTATTCCGGTTCCCTGTAACCCGGATGCCCTGGCTATGGGATATATCCTGAAACTGGAGGGAGAAACCATTCCGCTGACAAGATATATCAATCCTGCAGATCTCCTGAACAATGAATCCAGGAATACAATTGTTTACGAACAGGATCAGGGGCTTCAGATGCAGCTGCTGGATATATTCAGTACGGGAATTTCCGTAGATAAAGTAAAACCTAAAGTGAACCAGCTGCTTTGCTGTCTGCCGGAAGTATGCGCTCCCGATCTGGATTATGATAACCTGTTCAGGATTATTATTATGAATTTTATGGATGCCCATGATTTTGACGTAAGGGCTGTAAAAAAATCATGTGTTCATATTGTAAACAAAGACCTGAAGCTGATCCCTTTTGAGACGATGAATCTTTTTTACAGAGATGAAAAGAAAGACTATCTGGAAGAGCTCAGAAGAGAAGATAAAGTTTTATTTTAATAAAAAAGGGGCGGAAACTATTTTTTACGCCCCATAAATTGATGGTTCTCTCGTTAAACGAATGATAAACAGGATTATCCGGTTTCGTATATCAGCTGAAATTCATTACTTCTTCCAGAGTTTTCATATATTCATAAGCGGTAAGATCGAACTTCACCGGAACAATAGAAATGTACCCGTTGGCCAGTGCCGTTTCATCTGCATCTTCAGACTCGTCCATATTGTTGAAATAACCGGTCAGCCAGTAATATTTTTTTCCGTGCGGATTTATCCTTTCATCAAAGCTTTCTTCCCATTTGGCGTGGGCCTGCTTGCAGACTTTTACTCCTTTGATCTCTTCTGCCGGAAGTTTCGGGATATTAACGTTCAGCACAATACCTTTCGGCATAGGACTTTCCAGGGTTCTTCTTACAATATTCTGAATAAATTCTTTGGCCTGGGTAAAATCGGCTTCCCAGCTGAAATCCAGCAGTGAAAATCCGATAGCGGGAATTCCTTCTACACCGGCTTCTACGGCGGCAGACATGGTTCCGGAATAAATTACATTAATCGAAGAGTTAGCGCCATGATTGATCCCTGAAACCACAATATCCGGTCTTCTCTTCAGGATTTTGTCAAGAGCCATTTTTACACAGTCTACGGGAGTTCCGCTGCATGAGTAATCAGTCTGCGGTCCGTCAAGGGTTACTTCTTCATAGCTTAAAGTTGAGTTGATCGTAATAGCGTGGCCTTTTCCACTTTGGGGAGAGTTGGGGGCAACAACAACAACTTCTCCTATTTCGTTCATAAAATTTATAAGATTTCTGATTCCTGGTGCGGTAATTCCATCATCATTAGTAACCAGAATAAGTGGTCTTTCCATATAAAAAAATTAATTGTAACAAATATAATTATTGAAATCGGCTTTTAAGAAAGTTTTTAAAAAATAAAATACTAAGTTTGGCAATTCTTCAGCCTGATTTTCCATAAATGAAAGAAAACAGCCAATAACCATCTATGAAAATACCCATTTTAGCAGGAACCGTTTTTATTTTGATCCTTATTCCCATTCTTATCAAAGGAAGTTTCAGCCGGAAAAAAGGACTGAATTTTCTACTTGGATTTCCCATTGTTTTTTTACTGTGTACAATAGAACTGGAAAGCAGAAGCCACAGTAAAGAAGAAGCTATTATGTATGTTGTGAATATAATAGGGTATGTTTTCTTCCATTTCATATCTGTTCTGCACGTTTTTGTTAAACAAAAAAGAGATTTCTTCTTCTTTTTTCCGGTCATGGCAGCATTTATACTGCTTATACCGTTCATTTCCATCGGCGGCAATACAAAATATTCGTACTTTATGCTTGGAAATATTCTTCTGGCCTTCTTTCCGTGTTATATTGATCTCTACTGGTTACAGTATCATAAAAAACCGGGAGATGGTAATAGAAACAGGCTTCAATCCTGATGTAACCGATATGCAGGATCCCTTTAATATTTCTTGAATAAAAAATCTTAAAAACTACTCATATTTATAAATAAGGTATTAAATTTGATAGTTTGTAACAGTAAAATAAAATCTGCTACTAATAGCAATACTTATTTTTATAAAATTTTAAAAAAAACAGACAGTTTATGTGGAAAAATTTCAAACTGAATAAATTTTTACTCCTGATTCCATTAACAAGTCTAATGTTTTGTTTCAACTCGCCTAAGAATGATGACGAAAAGATGCAGACGATTATGGTGAGCGTAAAAAATACACTTTCTTATTTGCATTACAGCCCGAAACCTATTAATGATGCCTATTCGAAGGACGTTTATAAACATTATTTCGAACTGGTAGATCCTGCTAAAAGATACTTTCTGCAGTCTGATATGGATGAATTCAGCAAGCATGAGACAAAGCTTGATGATTATATCAGCCAGGGAGACCTTACTTTCTATAAACTTACCATCGACAGACTTTACCAAAGGGTAGACGAGATCGATAAGATTACCCAGGATATTTTCAGCAAACCGATCAACCTTCAGGAAGACGATGCGCTTACCCTGGAACCAAAGCTGAAAAAAGTTCCTGCAACCAAGCAGGAGCAGTATAATGAATGGAAAAAATACATCAAGTACAACATCCTTCAGGAAGTTGAATCGATGAACAGCAAGGAAGAGGCTCAGAAAGAGAAGAAAGACTCCGTTCAGAAATACAAACTGAAAGATACCATCAAACTTCAGGTGCTTACCCAGGATCAGAAGATCAAAAAAGCGACGGATGAAGTAAAAGACCTTGTAAAAGATACCTTTACCCGATTCAAAAAGAGAAAGAAAATGGATTGGTTTACGGTATACATGAACGCTTATACCGAAGTTTTCGATCCGCACACCAATTACTATTCCCCAAAAGATAAGGAAGATTTTGATACCCAGTTTACAGGAAAAGTAATCGGTATCGGGGCTATTATCCAGGAGAAAAAAGGAAACCTTTACCTGGGTGCCCTTACGATCGGAGCTCCGGCATGGAAGTCCAAGCAGCTTTCAGAAGGAGATAAGATCCTGAAAGTAAAATCGAAGCCGAAAGATGATGCTGTGAACGTTGTAGGAATGCTTTCCGATGAAGCGGTAAGACTGATCAGAGGAGAAAAAGGAACGCCGGTAACACTTACGGTTCAGAAGAAAGACGGAACCATCAAGGATGTAACCATGATCCGTGAAGAAGTGGCAATTGAAGACACTTTTGCAAGAAGTATCGTGGTAAACACTCCAAACGGTAAAAAATACGGATTTATCAACCTTCCGAGCTTTAATGCTGACTTTGAGGACTCCAAAGGAAGAAATGCTTCTGATGATATTAAAAATGAAATCATCAAACTGAAAGGGCAGAACATTGAAGGAATTGTCTTAGACCTCAGAAACAACGGAGGAGGTTCACTGACAGAAGTAGGAGATATTATGGGGCTTTTCATGGAAGCAGGACCTTACGTTCAGGTGAAAGACGGAAACGGAAAAATCCAGACGTTAAAGAATAAAAATGAAACTCCAATCTGGACAGGACCTCTTGTGATTATGCAGAACGAACTTTCTGCTTCAGCTTCTGAGATCCTTGCCGGAGTAATGCAGGATTACGGAAGAGCCATGATCATCGGTTCTCCGCAGTCTTTCGGAAAAGGTACCGTACAGACCTTTGTAGACCTGAACAGATTCTTAAATACAGAAGATGATTTCGGATCTTTAAAACTGACGATTCAGAAGTTTTACAGAATTTCCGGAGAATCTACCCAGAGAAAAGGGATTGTTTCCGACATCCAGATGAAAGATTTCTTTACCTATGCGGAAGTAGGAGAACGTTATGATGATTATGCCCTGGCGTGGGATAAAATTCCTACCACCAAATACCAGAAGCTGAACTATTTCAATATTCAGGCTCTTGAAAAAGCAAGTGCTGAGAGAATGGCCAGGAACAACAATTATCAGTTATTGCTTGAATCAGCCCAGTGGAGAGAAAAACTGGATAAAGAAGAAAGCATTACCCTGAATATCAATAAATTCAACGAGCTGATGAAGCAGAGAAAATCTCAGATCGAGAAATTCAAGGCTCTGACAAAATTTGAAAACGGATTGAAATTCATGATGTATCCAAGTGAAATTGAAAGAGAGAAAAAAGATGAAGCTTTCAGGAAAAAATCTGAAATGTGGATCAAAAACCTGAAAAAAGATCCGTACCTGCAGGAAGCGATGAATATCGTTGCCGATATGGGAACAAAATCATAATATAATAAAAAAACCGCTGATCATCAGCGGTTTTTTTATTGAATAACAGATTGATTACTTAATCTCCACACATCCCACTCTTCCGCCTGCATTTCCTGTAGGCTGGGTATGGAAGTCATCGGCTGCCGCATGTACAATCAGTCCTTTTCCGATGATGTTCTTGGACTCATCTGTACAGCCAAGACACCATTTGTTGGTCTTAAAGGTTAAAACGGCCTTTCCGCTCTGGTCAGCCGTCAGGTTGCCTATATCTCCCATATGAAAATGCTCGGCACCCCATTTTCCGTGGTCGTCTTTGGCAGGATTCCAGTGGCCTCCCGTAGAAGTTCCGTCAGCGGCAGAACAGTCGCCTTTCTCGTGGATATGTACCGCATGGATTCCCGGAGTAAGATTCGTTACCTCAAGTTTCATTACAACTTCATCTCCTTTCTGGGTAAATTTGGCCGTACCACCTGTTTGTGTTCCGCTTTTAGCGTTTACCGAGTACGTTTTCGTAGTACAGCAGGATGCCGCCAGAAACGCACATCCCGCTAATAATGCTAATGTTTGTCCTCTCATTTTTTAAATGATTTATAGTGATTTTAATGATAAATTTATAAAAGTTTTTTCAAAGCGCTTTATGATTCCAATCGTTTTTTACGATTGATTCCCAATAAAAGGTTTTATATCACTTTTATAAATGGAGTAAATTTTTTCTTTTTCACGTTCTGTAAATCATTAATTTTAGTCGTTAACTGATCTCTGAACAAGTATAATGACAGTTTTATATGCTTTTATAAATAAAGAGCTGCATCAACCGCTTATGAACAGGTTTCTCAACGGGTTTCCCTCAGATTTTAAAGATAAAATACTGAAATACCGGAAATGGGAAGATGCCCAGCTGTCGCTGCTCGGAAGAGTCCTTTTAAAGTGTGGCCTGAAAAAATATTATGATCTGGATCAATTTGAAATAGAGTTGTCTCAGAATTACAAACCTTTTCTAAAAGAGAAGAATATTTATTTTAATATCTCGCATTCTCATCATCTGGTGGCCTGCGCAATAGCTGATTTTCCAATAGGAATAGATACGGAAAGGATAGACCGGTCTGTAAACTATCTTGATTTTCAGTATCAGATGACAGCCGGAGAAAAGAATAGGATACACAACTCCGAAGATCAGATTCTGGATTTCTTCGTTTACTGGGCCCAAAAAGAAGCTGTTTTAAAGGCTCATGGCAGCGGGATGATGATTCCGCTTGATTCATTTGAAATCTGTGACGGACAGTGTACGCTTGAAGGTAAAAAATTTTTTGTAAAGGAATGTCGTATTGATGAAAGTTATCAGAGTTATACTGCTTCAGAAAACATAGAAATGATCAGCAGATCCGTTACTCTGGAAAATATAGAACTGAATCAGCTGCTTATATCATAATTGGAAGATTACATAAAAGATCATCAGAACGATCCGATGCATAGAAAACAACCTTGATGCAGACCTTTCACTGGAAAAAACAGCATAAGTTGCGGACTATTCACCTTTTTATTTTCACAGGATTTAAACTTATTACCGGGGAAACGGTTCAGCAGTACATACTCAGGAAAAAAACAGGGAAAAAGTACTTTTTATCGTGCCGTGCACAGGCATATCGGTATTAAGGAAATTTATCCTGAACCGGGTTTTGCCAATCATTCGGTTTTTAATAAAACGGTTGAAAAATATTACGGAATACCTCCTTCCGGATTCCGTAAACCTGCACCTGAAACATTTCCGTTTGAGAATTATCATTCTAACTTTAAAGAGTATCCTGAAAGAAAAATGATCGTGGATTTTTGTATCCCGGTCTGATAATTACCATTCGGAAGCAAAAGAATGCCTTTCAGTAATAATTTTTTTAACGGAAAGCATTTCTCATCTTATTTTTGATACGGAAAATAAATAACCATGAAAACATTAGGTCATAAAATATTTCTTCTGACGGTACTGTTCACTTTTATTACGGGATACTCCCAGGTAAAGATATCAGGAAAGATAACCTTTAAAAATAAAGGAGTGGGCGAAGTGAATGTTACCCTGAAAAATACTTATGATGGAGCAACTACTGATACCCAGGGTAATTTCTCTTTTGAAACTTCAGAAAAAGGAAAACGCACCATCACTTTTACCCATCCGAAATATGAAGGTTCTGAAAAAGATATTCTTATTGAGAATCAGGATGTCTCATTCAATGCGGAACTTAAAGAACAGATCAGTGAGATTGATGCGGTGGTGGTTTCTGCAGGCTCTATTGAAGCGAGCGACAAAAAAAGGGCAACAGCACTGCTTACTCCGGTAGATATTTATACCATTGCAGGAGCAGACGGACAGATCTCTTCTGCATTGAACTATCTTCCCGGCGTTCAGAAAGTAGGGGAAACCGGCGGACTTTTTATCAGGGGAGGTACGGCATCAGAATCCAGGATTTTTATGGACGGAAGCCTTATCAATAATTATTTTTCCAATTCCATACCGGGAATTGCAGGGCGGGATCAGTTCAATACATCGCTTTTCAAAGGAAACGTATTTTCCAGCGGAGGTTATTCTGCTTTGTACGGGCAGGCGCTTTCGGGAGTATTGATGCTGGAAAGTGTTGATCTTCCGGATCAGAGTTCATATGATTTTGGAGTTTCACCCATTTTCCTCAGCGCAGGATTTCAGAAACTGGGGAAAGATCAGCAGCATTCTTATGGGGCCTCTTTAAGTTATTCTCTTCTGAGCCTGATGCAGAAGGTATTCAGCTTCAATACCAATTTTATTGATGCTCCCAAAGGATTGGACGGTAATTTTAATTTCAGGATCAAAACCAGATCAGGAGGAATTTTAAAATATTACGGAATGTACACTTCCAATAAAATGGGAGTAAAGGCAGAAAGTCTGGAACCGGGCTACGATTTTTCAGTGGTAAGGCTGAAAGGGCAGAATACCTACCACAATTTATCTTTCAGACAAAAATTCGGAAAATATCTTCTGAATGCCGGAACTTCCTATTCTTTTAACCGATCGAATCTTAATTTCTCAAGAGAAACAGATGCTGTTGAATCGGATCAGACCAGGCTTCTCACAGACGGTAATTACATCAACTTTAAAGCTGTGGTAGATCGTAAGATTAATAGAATCAGTGCGGTAAGAGCAGGATTTGAACTGAATAATACAGATGAAAAGCTGAATTTTGAAGCCATTCGGAAAAACTATAAGGACCTTACTTCTTCTGTTTTTGCAGAAACAGATCTTGGATTCAGCAATGCTTTATCCGCCAAACTGGGAGTAAGGGCAGAACATTCATCTTTTCTGAATAAAAATAATATCGCTCCCCGTTTGGCATTAGCCTACCGTCTTGCGGAAAAATGGACAACTTCTTTAGCTTACGGGCTTTTTTACCAGAATCCGGACAGCCAGTACATCAATAGCCCGGCAAACCTGGGTTTTCAGAAATCACAGCATTACATATTCCAGCTTCAGAGAGGAAGCGAAGGAAGGACCCTGCGTCTTGAAGCATTTTATAAAAAATATGACGGGCTGATCAAAACTTTTAATATCACCCAGGGAAATACACAGAACCAGCAGATCCAGACGGCTTTAAACAATGATGGATATGGCTATGCCAAAGGAGCAGAGCTTTTCTGGAGGGACAATAATAAAACATTTAAAAATATTGATTACTGGATCACCTATTCATTCCTGGATTCCAAAAGGGATTTTCTTAATTATCCGGTCAGTTTAAAGCCTGGTTTTGCTGCGGAACATACCTTTTCAGCCGTCGTAAAAAGATTCATCCCGGAATGGAAGCTGGGCGCAAATCTGTCCTATACCTACGCCAAAGGACGCCCTTACTATGATATTGCCACTTCATTTGAGAACGGAAGAGCGGTTAACTATACCAGAAATGAAGGAAGGCTTAAAGATTACAATGCCCTTAATATCAGTTTTAATTACCTTCCCGGTATCGGAAAAAAGGATGCAAAAGCTTTTACGGTCTTTGTTCTGAGTATTTCCAATGTTTTGGGCTCGAAAAATGTTTACGGATATAACTTTTCTTTAGATGGAACGAGAAGCTCAGCCGTGGTTCCGCCGGTGAATACCTTCGTTTTTGTAGGCGCATTTATCAGCTTCGGAGTTGACAAGACACAGGATGCTATTAATAATAATTTATAAAAAATAATTGGATTTAGGTTGTAATAATATAATGTTTTCTACGAAATACATATCTTTGATAAAAATATAATTAATCTTAAAAATTGATGCAATGAAAAAATATCTATTAAGTTTTGCTTTTGCTTTTATGAGTTTAACGGCTTTTGCCCAGACAGATTATGAAAAAATAATGACAGAAAAAATTGCCAAACTGGAAGCATGCAGTACAGCAGAAGGCTTTCAGGCTCTGGCTAATGATTTTGCCAGGATTAATGCAAAAGAAACCCAGGAATGGCTTCCCGGATATTACGCTGCATTGGCCTACATTCAGAAGGGAAGAGTACTGATGAGAGAAGGAAAACTTAAAGAACTGGACGGTGTTGCCTCAGAGGCAGAGAAATATCTGGCAGGATCTACGGGTGTTTTAAGAGGAGATAATGCAGAAACTCATCTTCTCAGAAAAATGGCTAATTCATTGAGAATGATGGTCAACCCGCAACAGCGTTATAAAACAAACGGAGCTATTGCTGAAGCTGAAATGAAAGCAGCAGAAAATCTGGATCCGGAGAATCCTAGAATTGCCCTGATTAAAGCAGAAGATGTTTATTTTACTCCTAAACAGTTTGGTGGAAGCAAAGCCAAAGGAATAGAGTTGTTTAAACAGGCGTTGGCAAAATTTAATGCATATACTCCAAAATCGGCACTGGACCCGAACTGGGGAAAAGCAGAAGCTGAATATTTTATCAGCCAGCCGGCAAAATAAAAAGAATCCTGATGACAGAATCTGATGTGATTAAATATCCTTATCCCTGTCTCAGTTAAAATAAACCTTCATTCTGTGAAGGTTTTTTTATGCCGTTCAGTCAGAAAAAACTACCCTTCAGCAAGAAATAATTTATAGTAACTTTAATAAAAACTAATTTTGGATTAATAAATACCGACATGAAAGGCAAAGAATTTATCGTACTACTCTGGGTGTCTCTGGGAACAACCATGTTCTTCTTTTTGTTTTTTAATCCCGAGAAAACTTTTTATAACTTCCTGCTTACATTACTCCTTTCGATGATGTATTCTTTCGTGATCGGTATCGGTAACGGGGCGGTAAGTGATTTGCTCGATAAAAAATTCCCGTGGTCTGAGGCAACCCGCACAAGAGCTGTTTTAAGCATTGTATCACTTATCATTGTTAATTTTATCCTGGTGTATTTCTGTAACTATATGAATTATGTAGTAATTCAGAAAGTAGCCACTCCGGAAGTCTTTTTCTCTAAAAAGTATGGACTCACCAATTGGTTCATGATCAATATCGCTCTGCTGATCTCTGCTTTTCTTCATGCAAAAGGATTTATGGATGAGCTGAAAAAGACCTCCAAAAAAGAAGTGGTGGAACAGAAGCTTATTGCCAAGTCGGCCAATGCTCAATTCGAAAGTTTAAAAAACCAGCTTGATCCTCATTTTCTTTTCAACTCACTGAATGTACTGAGCTCTTTAATTGATGAAAACCCGAAACAGGCGCAGAAGTTTACCGCCTCAATGTCAAAGATATACCGTTACGTACTTGAACAGAAAGATAAAGAGCTGGTAACGGTGGAAGATGAAATAGAATTTGCCAGAACCTATTGTGAACTTTTAAAAACCAGATTTGAAGACAGTGTAGATTTTGTTTTTGATGTGAATAAAGAAGATTACCGGAAATTTGTTGTTCCGCTTTCCCTCCAGCTTTTGCTGGAAAACTGCATCAAACATAATTTTGCCACCTCTTCAAGACCTTTGATGATTAAGATCTTTTCTGATCATGATACGCTGTGTATAGAAAATAATCTTCAGGTAAGAGAACAGATCAAGGAAAGTTCAGGCATTGGCCTTGCCAATATTGTACAGCGTTATGCACTGCTTACCAAAAGAAATGTATTTATCGAAAAATCTGCAGATTATTTTAAAGTGAAACTTCCGGTTCTGGCCGTTAAACCCAATGCAGTCAGTATTCAGCCGGAAGATAAAGATAAAGCTTACGAAAGAGCCCAGAAACGGGTGAAAGAGATAAAAGGCTTTTATGCCAATCTTATTTCTTACTGTATTGTGATTCCGTTCCTGATCCTTCTGAATCTTTTAACCAATCCTAAACACATCTGGTTCTACTTTCCGATGCTGGGATGGGGGATAGGTCTTGCTGCTCACGGTATGAGTGTTTTTGCGATCGGAAAGAACTGGGAAGACCGGAAGATCAGGGAAATTTTAGAAAAACAAAACCAACAATAAAATGATTATGGAAAATTTAGATACCGGCAATATCCGCTATAAAGAAGCGGAAAAAAGAGTAAAAAAGCTGAAAGGTTTTTATATGTCTGTATTTGTTTACTTTACCGTTAACCTTTTCATTCTGTTCGTCAATTATAATGAACTGGATCCTGGAGAAAGTATATGGAGAATACAGTATTTTGTTGTTCCCATAATCTGGGGGACTGTTATAACGCTTTACGGTCTTACTGTTTTTCTTCCGGGATTCCTGCTCGGACAAAAATGGGAGGAAAAAAAGATCAGGGAATTAATGAAAAAATAAAAATAAGGAAGAGCTGAAAGACAGAGAATACAATCTGTTTCTTAGCTCTTTTTTGCAATTTCCCACATTTTTTACCTCAAAAAAATAAGACATATGAACACTCTTCAAATTATATTCTACGTTTCAATGGGTTCCTGGTTTCTCAGTGAATTTCTTTATAAAAGAATTCTTAAATCTGCAAAAGATGACCGGAAAGATAAAGACAGGTCCAGCCTTAATATTCTGTGGCTGGCTATCCCTTCTTCTATTGCCGCTTCAATAGCCGTATCCAACCTTTCATCCTTTTCCATTACCAACGGAAACTGGATCTTTTATCTGGGGGAAGCCTTTATTCTTACTGGAATTATTTTAAGGTTTGTAATCATCAGATCATTGGGTAAATATTTTACAGTGGATGTAACGATCCGGCAGGACCATAAAATAAAAAAAGACGGATTTTACAGATACTTAAGGCATCCGTCCTATGCCTTTTCCCTGCTTACCTCTCTCGGGCTGGGGTTGTACCTGAACAACTGGCTGTCGCTGGCACTTGCCTTTATTCCCCCTTTCCTGGCTTTTGCTTACAGGATCAATATTGAAGAACAGGCACTTATACAGCAGTTTGGAAAAGAATATACCGAATACAGAAAGAAAACAAAGAAACTGATCCCGTTTCTTTACTGAAAATCTGAAAACAGCAGGAAGGGACCGGAGCTTAATTTTAGTTATAAACTTGTTAACCTAACCACAAAGTTTTTACTAGCCACTATTGTAAAAAGGATAACACAGATTAAAGATTATTCCTGATTTTTGCCACATCTTTCCTCTTCAAACCTCCCTTAAATCCTTATTCCGGACTGATGTTTCTGAACATCATTTTTTTATTTCAAAAACACCTCTTTTTATTCCGGTATCTCAGATTGACCATTCAGTCGCCATAATTTACCGTTCGGTTATATAAAGTTGAATCAGGCAGGCTTTCCGTATTACCTTTGACTCAACAAAATAACAGATCAATCTTTAAAACAGAAAATTATGGAAACAACATCATTCACTAAAGAGACCCTTGCTTATGAAAAAGCATCCAAAAGAGTAAAAGAATTGAAAGGATTCTATGGAAACCTTACTTCCTACTGCCTGGTTATTCCTTTTTTACTGGCTCTTAATCTTTTAACTGCCCCGAATCATTTATGGTTTTTCTGGCCGGCACTGGGATGGGGCATCGGAATTGCCGCCCATGCAATAAGTGTTTTCGGGATCGGAAAAGAATGGGAAGAAAAAAAGATTAAACAGCTGATGGAAGAAGAAAAAAGAACCGCAAAGACATTATAAACCGAAACTTTTAACCTTAAAAACATATATATCATGAACTACAACAGTGCTTATACAAGAATGGAAAAATTAAAGAAATTTTACAAAAACCTTTTATGGTTCGGAATCGTAGCCGGAGTAATTCTTTTCAGAAAATACCTGAAATACGGTACGATTGATTTCTCTGTAACGGGAGGCTCATTACTGCTTACAGTTTGGGCGATTATATTGACTGTAAAAGCGGTCAGCCTGTTTGTTTTTGATGAGCAGTGGGAAAGGGCAGTAACAGAAAAAGAACTTGAAAAGAATAAAAAATCAATTGATTTTTAAAATCTCCCCGCTTTTTTCTAATTTTATAACGGATTTTAAACCCAAACTCAATAACCTATGATCAAAACTGTCATTATCGAAGACGAAAAACCTGCTTCAAGGAAATTAGAACGTATGCTGAACAATTTTCCTGATATTGAAGTGGTTGCCAAAATAGAATCGGTAGAGGATGGGGTGGCCTGGTTTTCGGAAAATGAACACCCGCAGCTGATCTTTTCGGATATTGTGCTGGGAGACGGGCTGTCTTTCGATATTTTCGAAAAAGTACCTACGAAAGGTTTCATCATCTATACCACAGCTTTTGATCAGTATACCCTGAAAGCATTCAAATTAAACAGCATAGACTATCTTCTGAAGCCTGTTCTGGACGAAGATCTTGCAGCAGCCGTAGAAAAATTCAAATCATTTATCCCCTCGGATAATACTGCCGGATCGGAAGATATCAAACAGCTGATCAGAAAAGAAAAATCCACGCTTTCCAGGGTCCTTGTAAAAATAGGTTATAATCTGAAGATTGTACAGACCGATGAAATAAGCTGCTTTTTCAGCGAAAATAAGATTGTATATCTCCAGACAAAAGAACGGACCTATCCTTCAGATTTCACGCTGGATGAGCTTGAAGATGTACTTGATGAAAAGAAATTTTTCCGGGCCAACAGACAGTTTATCATCAGTTCCGGACATATCAGAAATATTCATACCTCGCCCTATTATAAAGTAGAGCTTGAATATCAGCCCCAGGAAGAGATTACCGTGAGCCGTGACCGGGTGAAAGACTTTAAAGACTGGCTGGTAAGCTAAGAGTATGAATGTAAATATCACAGATTATCTTGGCGATATTCAATGATTATAATTATCTGTAATCAATTCTGTTAGAGTCGGTGTCTTCAAGCTGTTTCAGAATAGATGGAGGAATCTCGTCACTGTCAATCGGAAAGCTGATGGAATCGGAGATAAAGGTCTTTCTGTCTGCTTTCTGAAATATTTCAAACAGGGCAATCGGCTCCTGATTAAAGCTGATACATGTACTTATAAAATGCAACTCATGGAGCTTATACTCTGGATTTTTGAGCTTTTCCTTTATATCTTTTATCCTTGAGATAAAATGCCGCTGGCGGATGAACGTATTGCTGTTCATAATGATAAATACATAATCTGAATAGGCCGTTACTTTCCCGAAATATTTATGGTGGTCGCCACCGCTTCTTTCAATAAAATATTCTCCGGTAGTTTCGGATCTGTAAATTTCCATCGCAGAACGCCAGATCCGCTCTTCTTTTGCCTGTAAAGGGTTTTCGGGAAGATTCCTGTTGTAAGAATACCAACAGCCGGTAAGACGGTCTAAAAGTGCGGTATTCTGACTCACATTATTCAGATCAATCTTCAGATCATTAAAATTAAAAGATTCCGTATTGGAACTGATGAAATCAAGATAACCGGAATAGCCTAAAACTCTGACAATACTACTCAGTTTGGCCAGATTCGGTCTGCTCAGACCGGCAAGCTCATTCTGTCTGTATTTCTTCAGCTTATTAATGATGAGGTGTTCATACAGATAATTGGATCCCAGCAGATCCGGGGCTTTTTTAATGCCTTTTTCCGTTTGGCCGGCAGTAATAAGTTCATTCAGTTCCTCACTGATATAAGCCCATTCGGTTTTGGTAACATCTTCCCAGCGATTTTTCTTTAAAAAATGACGGCTTAAAAAATTCATCAGCTTTTCCAGATGTAAAATATCTTCTTTTTTCATGAAATTATTTATAAGACTAATTTAAGATTTTTATCAAACTAAAAAAGACCGTTGAAAGACTTTTATATTTCAGAATCAGATGATATTTGAGTAGAAAAATAAAAGTAAAGACAATGGAAACAACAATGCAACTAAAAGACGAATCCCTCTGGAACAGATTACAGGGATTTTCATTAGACGCTTCCGATGCCGATTTCCCTTTTTCTAAAAAGCTGGCAAAAGAAGAAAACTGGACGCTTGATTTCACAAAAAAAGCGATAGAAGAATATAAAAAATTCATTTATCTGTGCTGTATCCTGCCTCATGGCGCTTCACCCAGTAAAACAGTGGATAAAGTGTGGCACATGCACCTGATCTACACCCGGAACTACTGGGAAGAATTCTGCCCGGAAATTCTGAGAAGAAAGCTCCATCATCACCCTTCCAAAGGAGGACAGCATGAAAAAGACAGACATCAGGACTGGTTTCTGGATACGCTCAGTCAGTACAAAACAATCTTTCAGAAGGAAGCTCCTGCGGACATCTGGCTGGAGAAGACGGAAAAAAAAACCCGGCTGAATAAACTCAGAATTGTTCCGCTGTTTATGCCCCTTTTCTTACTCTCATCCTGTCTTGGAGAAGTTCTGAGTACTCTGGGAATTATTATCCTGTCAGGATTGGGAATTATTGTTTTCGGATCAGTCCTTTCTTTATTCTCCGACAGCAATGGAGACCATTCTAAAGGAAAAGATGACGGAGGTGCAGGAGGAAGCTGCGGAGGAAGCAGTTGCGGTGGAGGCGGATGCGGCGGAGGTTGTGGCGGATGCGGTGGATGTGGAGGTTAAAAAAAACAATAAACTATGAAAAATTCAATCGTTCATTCAGTTCCGGTAATGGCAGGCCTGATATGGCTTTATACAGAAGAGCATACGCTCAATCCTGTCATTGTAAAGGGTCCGGATTTCCTGAAATTTTACCTGATCCTGATCCTGGGAACCTGTCTTGCCGCTTTTTTCTTAAAAAGATCAGGAGAAACAACGCCGAAAACTTCAGTTTACATTCTCTTTCTTATACTGATTCTGGGAATCGTCAAGCTGGTCCGGGGGATCAGTCTTGGAAAACCGGTCGGTTTCCTCGTGATGATTCTTATAGTGGAATGTATTGTGATAGCGGTTATTATGTCTTATCATATCAATCATAGGAAGAAGACCTGACGGATTAAAACAGGATCAAAAAATAACCCGAAACAGACTGCTTCGGGTTTGATATGATTAAGATTTTTTCTGAACTTCATGATCTGTTTTAAGACCGTACTTTCTGGTGGCTGCTGCGGTAATGGCTACCAGGACAGCACACAGAAAAAGTTCCGATTTTTCAGGATGACAGATCTCCTGGTATATATTATATCCTAACAGTATAGATACAATGAGCAGCAAAACACTGTTAACGGCAATGTACTGATGGTTTGAAGTAGTTTTCATAAAGATATTTTTATTGTTATTTACTGAGTAAGTATGACAAATTAAAATACGTTACAAAAAATTTCAAAAAATTTTTTCTTTATGAAATAACTCCGCTTCCGATCAGTTCTTCCCCGATATACCATGAAGCAAACTGCCCTTCCGCAATCGCCGATTGAGGTTCAGCAAATTCAACGTAAAAAGCATCCTCAAACTGGTAAAGAACCGCTTTCTGTAACGGCTGTCTGTACCTGAATCTGGCCATTACTTCCATAGATCCTCCGTTTTGCAGCTTCATATCTTCACGTACCCAGTGCAGTTCAGAATGATCAATTTTTAATGCCTTTCTGTACAGTCCCGGAAAACTGTGCCCTTCACCTACAAAAAGAATATTGTTTTCCATATCTCTGGAGACGATAAAGCAGCTTTCTTTATGGCCGCCTATGCCGAGGCCTTTACTTTGTCCGATCGTGAAAAACTGGGCACCCTGATGCTTTCCTATAACTTTTCCGTCAGATTTTTTATAATGAATTTTTTGTGATAAAAACTCAAGCTCTTCCTGTTTTGAAGAAAATTCAGGCGTTTCACCTGCAAAAAGCGGTGAATCTTTGAAGATCTCTACAATTTCACCTTCCTTCGGAACCAGTTGCTGTTGTAAGAACTGCGGAAGACTTACCTTTCCGATGAAACACAGCCCCTGGGAGTCTTTTTTATCAGCAGTTACAAGTCCGATTTCCTTAGCAATCTCTCTTACCTGGGGTTTTGTAAGTTCCCCGATAGGAAACAGAGCTTTGGAAAGCTGGTCCTGACTCAGCTGGCATAAAAAATACGACTGGTCTTTGTTATTGTCTTTTCCGGCAAGAAGATGAAAGATTTCCTTCCCATTTTCGTCAAAGGTTGAATCTACTCTGGCATAATGTCCTGTTGCTACCTTATCAGCGCCAAGAGACATGGCTGTTTTCATAAAAACATCGAACTTTACCTCCCGGTTGCACAAAACATCCGGATTAGGAGTTCTTCCTTTCTCATATTCAGCAAACATATAATCTACAATGCGCTCTTTATAAAGCTCACTCATATCGATTACCTGAAAAGGAATTCCCAGCTTCTGGGCTACCATAAGGGCATCGTTACTGTCTTCAATCCAGGGACATTCGTCCTCTAAAGTTACCGACGCATCGTTCCAGTTTCTCATAAACAAAGCCACTACTTCATGGCCCTGCTGTTGCAGCAGATACGCAGTAACGCTGGAATCTACACCTCCGGAGAGGCCAACTACTATTTTCATTCTATTTCAATTTTACGGAACTCTTAACGGGAGTCCTTAGTTTGATGCGGCAAAAATACAATTAAAAAAATTCGCAAAAAAACCATAATTTTAAACATTGATAAAAACGATATTATATGAAAAAATTTATTATTCCTCTGACACTGATGCTCTCAATACCGGCATCTTCGCAGATTTCAGTAGGCACTCCGGCCCGGGAAAACAATAAATGGACCTTCGGAGGAGGGATTGGGCTGGGTTTCGGAAGCAACAGCTCATTTTACCTTCAGGCTTCTCCCAGAGTAGGATACAGACTGACCGATGATCTGGAAGCAGGGGTTGTGGGAAGTGTTTCCTGGCAGACTTCAGATTTCTACCGGTCAACAATGTTTGGGGCGGGGCCGTTTGCCAATTACTATTTTGCAAGATCGTTCTATGTAGGAGCCAATCTTCAGCACTATTTCATCAATTACAAGGATAAGTACTACGATTATAAATTCAATAAAGAGGAAACAGCCCTATACCTGGGAGGCGGTTATATGCAAAGGATAGGAGGAAATTCTTTCATGCAGATCGGGGTAATGTACAATGTATTGTGGAAAGAGAATTCCAGTGTATTTTCAAGTGGTCTGATTCCTAATATCGGTTTCGTGGTGGGTATGTAGACGAAAGACAGGATGAATTCAAAAACAGTCTGAAAAAATAAAAAAGCACCGGAATTTGTTCCGGTGCTTTTCATTATGATTAAACTATTTATTTTTTTAAGATTGAGACGACTTTTCAGCCGTTTTTTTGGGTTTTGATGCTTTCCCGGTCAATCCGTCTTTTGCTTCGTTCAGATCAAGAATTACGGTTTCTCCTTCGTTCAGCTGTTTGTTCACCAGCATTTCTGCAAGAAGATCTTCAATGTATTTCTGGATAGCCCGTTTCAATGGTCTTGCTCCGAAGTCTTTATCCCATCCTTTTTCAGAGATAAAGTCTTTTGCTTCTTCGGTAAGTTCCACTTTGTAGCCCAGTTTTTCCAGTCTTCCGTAAAGCTTGTTCAGTTCAATATCAATGATTTTCTTGATGTCGTCCTGTACCAGAGAATTAAAGATCACGATGTCATCAATTCTGTTTAAGAATTCCGGAGCAAATGCTTTTTTAAGGGCATTTTCAATGGTACTTCTCGCTCTTGAATCTGAAGTGGTCTTTTTAGCTGAAGTTCCGAATCCTACACCATCACCAAAGTCTTTAAGGTCTCTTGTTCCGATATTGGAAGTAAGAATAATAATGGTATTTCTGAAATCGATCTTTCTTCCTAAACTGTCGGTCACGTGGCCTTCATCAAGAATCTGTAACAGGATATTGAATACATCCGGATGTGCTTTTTCAATCTCATCCAGGAGAACCACAGCATAAGGTTTTCTTCTTACGGCTTCTGTTAATTGTCCGCCTTCTTCGTATCCAACGTATCCCGGAGGCGCTCCAACCAATCTTGAAACCGCAAATTTTTCCATGTATTCACTCATGTCAATACGGATCAGAGATTCATCGGATTCAAACAGTTCTCTTGCCATTACTTTTGCCAGCTCGGTTTTACCAACCCCGGTTGTTCCCAGGAAAATAAAGGTACCGATAGGGCGGTTAGGGTCTTTCAGACCTGCTCTGTTTCTCTGAATAGCCTTAACGACTTTTTTCACGGCATCTTCCTGCCCGATTACTTTTCCGTTAAGTTTCTCATCCATCTGAGCGAGTTTATCAAGCTCATTTTTGCCGACTTTGGTCACCGGAACACCGCTCATCATAGAAACCACTTCCGCTACATTTTCTTCTGTTACGGTTTCTTTTTTCTCTTTTACATCTTTGTCCCATTTGTCCTGGGCGGCATTCAGTTCCATCTGAAGACGCTCCTCTTCATCTTTCAGTTTTCTGGCTTCAAGATAATCCTGAGCTTTTACTGCTTTCTGTTTCAGTTCTTTGATATCTTCGATTTTTTTCTCAAAATCAATGATTTCCGTAGGAACTTTCATGTTTTTAATATACACTCGGGAACCGGCTTCGTCCATCGCATCAATAGCTTTGTCCGGAAGGAAACGGTCTGTAATATATCTTGAGGTAAGGTTCACACACGCTGCAATCGCCTCTGGGGTATAGATTACATTGTGATGTTCTTCATACTTATCTTTGATCTGGTTCAGAATCTGAATGGTTTCATCAATGGAAGTAGGCTCCACCATTACTTTCTGGAATCTTCTTTCCAAAGCTCCGTCCTTTTCAATATACTGACGGTACTCATCCAGGGTAGTGGCCCCGATGCATTGAATTTCTCCTCTTGCCAGAGCAGGTTTGAACATATTGGAGGCATCCAGGCTTCCGGTAGAACTTCCTGCACCTACAATGGTATGCAGCTCATCGATGAAAAGGATCACATCACGGTTCTTTTCCAGTTCCGTCATAATGGCCTTCATTCTTTCTTCAAACTGACCACGGTATTTGGTTCCTGCCACCAAACTGGCAAGATCCAGAGTGATCACCCGTTTTCCGTAAAGAACTCTTGATACTTTTTTCTGTTGAATTCTTAATGCCAGACCTTCGGCAATCGCAGATTTACCAACACCCGGTTCTCCTATAAGAAGAGGGTTGTTTTTCTTTCTGCGTGAAAGGATCTGGGAAACTCTCTCAATTTCCTTTTCACGCCCGATTACAGGGTCTAATTTTCCGTCCCGTGCCAGAGAAGTCAGATCACGGCCAAAGTTGTCCAGGGTAGGTGTCTTACTTTTGGCTGAACCTAAATTACCCGTCGGCTTTCTCATCTGCTCAAATTCCTCTCTTTCATCATCATCGTCATAAGCACTCATCTGTGGTGACTGCCCGGAATTTTTAAGCATAGTCTGATACTCTCTTGAAACTCCTTCATAATCGATGTCGTAAGCTCCTAAAATGTTTGAAGTAGGGTCCTCATATTTGTAAAGAATGCCTAAGAGCAAATGAACGGTATTAATTTCATTGCTTTTATATTGTCTGCATTCCAGTTCTGCACGCTTAATGGCATGGTCTGCCATTTTGGTGAAAGAAATATTGGTAACCTCCTCAGAAATAGGATTTAAACTTGCTGTATTTAGAGTTTCAATTTTTCTTCTGATTTGTGTTAAATCCGCATTAAGGTTTTGAAGGATTTCTTTTGCAGAGTTTTCCGTCTTTATAATACCTAAAAGTAGGTGTTCTGTATTAAGAAATTCACTTTTCAGCCTTTTAGCTTCGCTCTTGCTTTGTTTGAACACCTGGCTCAAACCTTGTGAAAACTTATAATCCATAATATATCTCATTAGAATAAAGGCTGCGGTGCCATTTATTCATTATCTAAATTACAAATATTTTACCAAAAAACAATTAATGACTTTATGGCAGAAAAAATTTTATTATCTTATTGAAAATGATTAAGTTTGTGATCCTTAAAATTTCCCCATGGATTCCAATATCACAACTTATATCGGCTATTCTGCTTCAGTTTTTATCGTACTGAGTTTCATTCTGAAAGATGTAAGAAAAATCAGAGTAGTCAATATGATCGGTTGTATCTGCTTTGTCATTTATGGTATATTTAACGGAATGCTCTGGCCGGTTATTATCCCGAACGGGCTGATTTGTTTTATTCAGGTCTACCATCTGATGGCCGGAAATAAAAAATAATGAAGAAGAAAATAATCACGTCCGCATTCAGTAATTTATACACAGACCAGCGTATAGAGAAGGTTTGCAGGACGTTGTATGAGAATGGATATCAGATCGACCTGATAGGAAATGACTGGAACGGAGCCGAAAAAATGGAGCGCCCTTATCTGTTTTCCAGAATACATTTACGTTCTAAAAGTTTAAAAACAGCGTACTTTGAATTCAACTGGAAGCTTTACCGGGAACTGAAAAAGAAAGCAGACCACAATACCATTCTTCATGCCAATGATGTGGATGTATTGGTGCCGAATTATCTTATGGCCCGAAAGCTGAACATTCCTCTGGTATTTGACAGTCATGAGATTTTTTCAGAAATGCCTGCCATTCAGGGCAAAATGTCACAAAAATTGTGGAGGTATGTTGAAAAAAGCATCATTCCGAAACTTGAGATGATGATAACAGCAAGCGGAAGTTACGCAGAGTGGTTTCAAAAAAAATATGGAGTACACCCGGTTGTTGTTCAGAATGCTCCGAGGAAAATGGGCTTCACACAGGGAATTCCTGATAATTTTCCTAAAATATTTCTGTATCAGGGGGTAATCAATCCTTTCCGGGGAATAGACAAAGCTATTCTGGCTATGCATCATCTGGAAGGAGTCATTTTAAAGATAGCAGGTGACGGACCCAGGAAAAAAGATTATGAAGAGCTGGTTATCAGAGAAAATCTTCAGAATAAAGTTCAGTTTTTAGGAAAGCTGAATCCTGAAGATTTAAGGAAAGTAACCCTGACGGCCGATGTAGGAATGAGTATTGAGGAAAACGGGGGAGACAGCTATCTGTATTCGCTTCCGAATAAAGTGATGGATTATATCCAGAGCAGGGTTCCCGTAATTCTCACCGGTTTTCCCGAAATGAAACGTATTAAAAACCAATTTGACGTTGGGGAGATCATTGAAAACCATCAGCCTGAAAATATTGCTGTGGCGGTAAAAAAGGTTATCAGTAAAGGAAGGCCTGCTTACCAGGTGGAGCTGGAAAAGGCTTCGGACGCTTTGTGCTGGGAAAATGAGGAAGTGAAACTGTTACAGGTATTTGAGAAGGCATCCCGGTATTAGATGAACGACAGGTTTCAATCGATATAATTACTTAAATAAAAAGCTTAAGAAAAACTTAAAATTTCTAAATTTAGTATCTTTGCACCAGAAATTTGTTAAAAATGACCATTAAAGAAAAACAGCAGGAAATTATCGGAGAATTTGAATTTCTTGATGATTGGGAGCAGAAATATGAATATATCATCGATCTTGGAAAAGAACTCCAGGGGCTTCCGGAGGATAAGAAAACGGATGAAAATCTGATCAAAGGATGCCAGAGTAAGGTATGGATCGATGCTGAATTCAAAGATGGAAAACTTTTTTTCAATGCAGATTCCGATGGAATTCTTCCCAAAGGAATTGTTTCCCTTTTGGTAAGCATATACAGCGGCCATTCTACACAGGAGATTCTGGATTCTGATTTCGAATTTATTTCAGAGATCGGACTGCAGGAGTTTCTTTCTCCTTCCAGAGCGAACGGGCTGATGGCTATGACCAAACAGATCAAATTTTATGCAGTGGCTTATCAGCTAAAGTCTTAGCCGTGACCAGAATTTTAGCATACCGTTTTTCCGCTTTTGGCGATGTTGCCATGACGGCTCCTGTTTTCAGAGAATTTCTGGAACAGAACCCCGGTGTGGAAATCATTATGGTTTCCAGGAAGAATTTTGAAAGCCTGTTTACCGGAATTCCGAATGTGATCTTCAAAGGTATTAACCTGGATGACTATAAAGGGATTTTGGGATTAAGAAGGCTGGCTCATGAACTGATCCGGGAATTCAAACCTGATCTTATTGCAAATCTTCACGATGTGATCAGGACCAAGATTCTTGACAGCATTTACAGAAGGCGTGGACTTAAAGTATTTAAAATAGACAAAGGAAAAGAAGAAAAAGAAGAACTTACCGATGTCTGGAACCTGAATAAGGTACAGCTGAAAAGAACCGTTGAACGGTATGCCGATGTTTTCCGTGAGATGGGTTTTCAGGTACAGCTATCTGATAAGCTGAGACCGCTGCCGGGTCCGAAATCAGGAATAGGTTTTGCGCCTTTTGCCCAGCATAAAGGAAAAATGCTTCCTCTGGAAAAATCTTATGAACTGGTTAGGATACTGGCTCAAAAGCATACCATATACTTTTTTGGCGGCGGTAAAAAAGAGACTGAAACCCTTGAAAAATGGGAAAAGGAGATTCCCAACACCCAAAGTCTTTCCGGAAAACTGAGTCTTACGGAAGAGCTGAAGAAGATTTCCGAACTGGAACTGATGATCTCTATGGATTCGGCAAATATGCATCTTGCAAGTTTAATGGGAACCCGGTGCGTGTCGGTGTGGGGCGCAACGCATCCTTATGCCGGATTTTTAGGTTTTGGACAGCGTGAAGAAGATGTAGTCCAGATTAAGGATCTTACCTGCAGGCCCTGTTCTGTTTTTGGAGATAAAGAATGTTATCGTGGTGACTGGGCATGTCTTGAAGAGCTTGATGTTCAGAAGATAGTTGAAAAAATCAGGCTGTAATGAAGCTTTCCGTATGTATTCCTGTGTATAATTTTGACATCCGTGAACTGGTCTCTGAGTTGAAAAACGAGATCAGAATGAATGGTATTGATGCGGAAATTATTCTGATTGACGATGCTTCGGATGTTCATTACAGGAAAATTAACCAGGATCTTCAGGGTAAGGTAGCCAACTTTATCTTTCTTAAAGAAAATATAGGAAGATCGCGGATCCGGAATCTTTTTTATCAGTATACGACAGGGGAGTATTTGTTATTCCTGGATTGTGACGGCAAAATTACAGACAAAAATTTCTTAAAGAATTATACGGATTTTATACAGGAAAATCCGGACGCTGCTGTTGTTTATGGAGGAAGAAATGCTCCTGAATCAGCTTCGGACGCTGAACATTATCTGCGGTGGAAGTTTGCCGTAGAAAGAGAGAACCTGCCGGTTGAACTTCGCCGGAATAAACCTTATTTAAGCTTTCAGACAAATAATTTCATTATCAGGAAAGATCTTTTTGCCAAAGTGAATTTTCATCCCGATTTTCAGAAATACGGCTATGAAGATCTTCTTTTTGCGATGGAATTAAAATCGGAAAAAGTAAAGATCAGTCATATTGATAACACGATTCTGAACAATGATCTGGAAAGCAACGGTGTTTATCTGGAGAAAGTAGATGAATCCGTAGAAAGTCTTGCTAAAATGCTTAAAGATGAAAATCTCCGGCCTAAACTGGCTGAAGTTAAGCTGGTCCGGTTATATTACCGGCTTTATAAAACACCGTTTACCTTTTTTATCAGGATCTTTTTAGGAAACAGAGGGTTGAGAGTGGTTAAAAAAAATCTTTTAAAAGGAAATGTCAACCTCAGGTATCTTGATGTTTATAAGCTGGGGCTGCTTTTTAAGAAGATGAGGTGATGGAAATCTCCTCAAAATAAAGAGACCCGGATCCGTTTTGGGGGATTAAAACCAACTGTTTTTGTGGATATAAACAGAAATCAATGCTGTTTTTCTATTGGGAAGCGTTGCTGTACAAATTTAATCAATGTTTCAAGATCTGTAAAGTCTTTTTCCAGCCCTAACTGGGCCTCAGAATATTGAATATTATACCTGTCTTCGGATATTCTTAAATAAAATTCCCCGCCAGGCTTTACAATAAATGTGTGGTCTTTAATTCCGCAAAAGAGAATTCTTTCTGATGTATTGTTGAACTGCTTAAATTCAGCATAATAACCTTTTTTCTGAAAGATTTCCTTTATATGCTCCAGATTACTCATTTTAAGCTATTCTTATATTATAAAAACAAAAAAAAATCTCCCAAAACTTGAGAGATTTCTGTGGGTCCTGAGGGATTCGAACCCCCGACCCTCTGGGTGTAAACCAGATGCTCTGAACCAACTGAGCTAAGAACCCGAATTTTTTTGAAAGGTTTCGTTTCCTTTTCTGTGGGTCCTGAGGGATTCGAACCCCCGACCCTCTGGGTGTAAACCAGATGCTCTGAACCAACTGAGCTAAGAACCCTCTTATCTTTTGTTTCCTCGATTAGAGTGGTGCAAATATACGACTTATTCGGATACTTGCAAATTTTTTTCTAAAAATTCTCCGACAACAAAGTTGCTTCCGCCGATAAAAATCATTTCTTCATTTGTACATCGTTCTTTTGCAGAGAGATACGCTTCCTGTACCGAATCAAAAATTTTATAAAAAATTTTCGCTTCCTTGAGCAGATTTTCGTAATCCTGAGGATGTCTTCCCCTGTTGATGGAAGGTTTGGCGAAATAAAATTCTGAATTTTCCGGAAGGAGAGCCATCACTTCATCTATTTTTTTATCATTTACGAAACCCAGAACCACGTGTTTATGCCTGTTAATGCTATTGAGCTGTGAAAAAACATACTCCAGTCCCGCCTGATTGTGCCCGGTGTCACAGATGGTAAGCGGATTTTTGGAAAATTCATACCAACGGCCGATGAATCCGGTATTTCTATGAACATTCAACAGCCCCAGCTTACTATTTTCATCGGAAATGGGGATATTCAGTTTTTTCAACTCTGAAATAACGGCCAGTACAACGCGGATGTTTTTCTGCTGATAGTTTCCCTGAAGATCAGATTTAAGATCCGGCTGTATAGATGTTGCATCAATGAACGGGGCTTTTTCCTCACCGGCTTTATGTTGAAGTATCTTTTTTACCTTTTCGTTTTCATCCCCGGAAATGATGGGAATGCCGTTTTTGATAATTCCGGCTTTTTCTGCTGCAATTTCTTCAATGGTGTCGCCCAGAATATTCTGATGATCCAGCTGTACGTTGGTAATGGCCGAAACCAAAGGTCTTATAATGTTTGTGGAATCCAGTCTTCCTCCCAATCCCACTTCAATGATGGCAAAATCTACCTTTTTCTGATAAAAATATTCAAAAGCCATAATCGTGGTGAACTCAAAAAATGACGGACGGATATCTCCCGGGAGGTTTTTAAGCTTTTGGATAAATTCATAAACAAACTCTTTATCACAGTTAGCTCCGTTCACTTTAATGCGTTCCGTGAAGTCGATAAGGTGAGGGGAATTGTATAATCCTACTTTATACCCGGCTTCCTGAAGCACAGAGGCAAGCATATTGCTTGAAGATCCTTTTCCGTTGGTACCTCCGATGTGAATACACCGGATCTTTTCCTGGGGATTTCCAAAGAAGGCGCAGAGCCTGCTGATATTGTCCAGACCGGGCTTGTACGCCTTCTGTCCGTCAATCTGATAATTGGGAGCCTGTACGAAAAGCCAGTCTACTGCTTCCCGGTATTGTTCATGTGTCATGATGCAAAATTCTCAAAAGTTTTAATAACATGAAACAATAATTTTTTTAAAGTGTAACTTTTTTATATTTGGTACGTCTAATATGGAAAATTCTTAATATGAAAAAAGTTTGGATTATCATTTTTGGATTAAGCTGTCTGGGACTCAGCGCCCAGAAGAAATGGTCCTTAAAAGAATGTGTGGATTATGCCGTGGAGCATAATCTTCAGGTTGTCCAAAATCAGTATAACAAACAGTCACAGGATGCCAGCCTTAAAATCGCTAAAAACGGGTATCTGCCTACTTTGTCGGCAAATATGTCGAACGGGGTAAGTTTCGGACAGGCTTCATTAGGTGCGGGAAGTTTCAGAAACGACAGATTTAATAACAGTGTAGGGGTAGGAGCGGATATATTGGTATATAATAACGGAAGACTGGAAAAAAGCGTCAGAAAAGCTCAGTTTGATGTAGAAGCAAGCCAATATGATATTGAGACCATTAAAAATGATATTTCGCTTCAGATTGCCCAGCAATACCTGACTGCCCTGTTGAATAAAGAGATTGTTAAGATTTCTCAAAGCGCAATGGAAAATGCTCAAAAACAGTATGACAGGGCCAAAATAACGACTGAAGTCGGAACTACGGCTCAAACGGTTTTAGCAGAAGCAGAGGCTGCACTGGCCAGAGAAAAGCAGAACCTTAAAAAAGCGGAGATTGAGGTAGGAAGAGCATTGTTTGCTATTGCCCAGCTTTTACAGCTGCCTGACTATAAGGATTTTGATGTGGAAAATGTAAACGTTCCTGAAACGTTGGATTCACAGCTGATAACAGCAGATGAGGTTCTTGCTACGGCCTATGAAATACAGCCGCAGATCAAAGCGGCAGAAAGCAGGATAAGATCTGCGGAAGCCCAGACAGAAGTGAGCAAAACGGCTTTTTGGCCTACCCTTACAGCCAGTGCCGGACTTAGCACTTTCTATAACTATCAGATCTCAAAAGGCCAGGAAAGACTTGCACAACCGGGTTTTTTCCAGCAATACAGTGATCAGTTCGGACAAAATGTAGGACTGTCACTTAACGTACCTATTTTTAATAAAGGAATAACAAAATTACAGGTAGAGCAGTCAAGAATCAATGAAAGCATTGCCAAAAACACACTGGAACAGCAGAAGCAGACTGTAAGACAGAATGTTCAGAAAGCCCAGTTTGATGCAGATGCCAATTATGAAACTTATTTATCTGCCGTGGAAGCAGAAAAAAGCACAAAGCTGGCTTTGGAATTTGCCGATAAAAGCTATGCTGCAGGAAGAACGACGATTTATGACGTGAATGTTGCCAGAAATAATTATGCAAACGCACAGGGATCAGTTGCACAGGCAAAATACAACTATCTTTTCAGCCTTAAACTGCTGAGTTTCTATGCGGGCATCCCATTAAGCTTATAAAATGCCGATTCAATCATTAGAAAAATATTTACCTCAAAATACACTTAAATACTTAAAAATCTGGTTTGCAGATTATTATATTCATATAAAAGTAACACGTAACAGGAATTCCAAATTGGGTGATTACAGGAAACTGCCCGATAATTCCCATGAAATAACCGTAAACTCTACACTTACCCCACCTCTGTTTTTCTTTGTCCTTACTCATGAACTGGCACACCTGATTGCCTTTGAGAAATACGGAAGAAAAATTTCCCCTCACGGCAGCGAATGGAAAGAAGTCTTCAGAAATATGCTTCTGGAAAGCCTTGAGGTATATGATGAAGAGCTAAGGCCAATCATCGTAAAATTTTCAAAATCCCCCAAAGCCAACTTCATGGCGAGCCCTGATCTGGTAAAGTATTTTCATACTGAAAAACAGGATGATAGGCTTTGTTTTGTTGAAGAGCTTCAGAAGGGTGATTTCTTTATGTACCGCAACGAAAAGTATTTATTAGAAGGTCTGATTAAAAAAAACTATCTTTGTAAGAATCTGGCTACTGGGAGAAAGTATTCTTTCAAGCCTTTGGCTAGGGTTGAAAAATGTAGGCAAGAATGTTAAAATCAGATAGATACTGCGTTATTATGGCGGGAGGAATCGGAAGCCGGTTCTGGCCAATGAGTACGCAGAAATTTCCAAAACAGTTTCAGGATATTTTAGGGACAGGACGCACCATGATTCAGCAGACATATGACAGAATCAGCAGGATCATCCCTAAAGAACATATATTCGTGATCACGAATAAAGAATATGTAGCGCTTTCCCATCAGCAGCTTCCGGAAATTCCTGAAGAGAATATCGTGGGCGAACCTCTGATGAAAAATACGGCGGCATGTAATCTGTACATGGCCAATAAGATTGCTGAAATCAATCCCGATGCTACCATGATTGTGCTGCCGGCGGATCATCTGATCCTGAAGGAAGAAATATTCTTGGAGAAAGTAGAACTGGCCTTTGATCTGGCATCAAAGAATGATTATCTTGTGACATTGGGAATTACCCCTACAAGACCTGATACGGGCTATGGATACATTCAGTTTGTAGAAAAGAAAGGATCGGAATATTTTAAAGTAAAAACATTTACTGAGAAACCCATTCTGGAAATTGCCCAAAGCTTCCTGGAAAGTGGAGACTTCCTGTGGAATGCAGGAATATTCATCTGGAATGTGAAGAGTATTCATCATGCATTTGAAATGTATCTTCCTGAAATGATGCAGCATTTTATGGCCTGTGAATACAATTCTGAAAAAGAAAATAACTGTATTGAGCTTATTTACCCGAAAGTTCAGAAGATTTCCATTGATAACGGAATACTGGAAAAAGCCAAAAATGTATATGTAATCCCTTCAGACCTGGGATGGAGCGATCTTGGAACCTGGACTTCCGTTTATGAGAATACCGAAAAAGATAAGGACGGAAATGCAGTAAAACTGAAACATTTACTGGCTTACAATTCAAAAGGAAATATTATCCGTCTGAAAAATAATAATAAAGCGGTTATTATCGACGGGCTGGAGAATTATATAGTGGTAGATACAGACAAAGCTCTGCTGATCTGTCCGAGAGACAACGATCAGCTGATCAAAGATTATGTCCTTGACTTAAAAAGTTTCAGGAAAGGAGATAAGTTTATGTAAAATGTAAGTTGGTATACTTTCTGCTGATTTTAAGATTATGATAAAAACTGCAACACGAACCATCGCTTTTATTTTTCTGTTTTCAGGAGTTCTTGGCTCTGCTCAGGAGAAAAAGACAAAGTTTCCGGGCATTTCCGGAATTTTACAGTATATCAGTCCCAATAGCAAAGTAGATTCATGGGTGTTGGTATACAACAGCTATGGGAAAAACCAGGAAATAAAGAAATCCGGAGGGAAAATAGAGTATACCCCGCAATTTTCAGGATTTAATCTGGTTCCCAGTGAAGACAGTTTTTATTATATTGCCTATTCTTCGGGTGGAAAGATCAGTTACATTGCCGACCTGGAGGCCCTGAAGAGTTTCGTGGGAAAAATTGATAATGCTGAAGAAGCTGCCATTGTGCTTGCAACAGACGGTTATATAGTGGACGAGGAATTCGCGGATCTTGCTGGAAATTATTACCAGGACTCTTCAAATTACTATCTGGAGCTTGGAAAACTGACTTCCAAAGAATGTCCTTACCGGAAAACTCATTACGCCCTGACCGTCAATAAGTCCACCGGAGCTGTTTCCAATATAAAAGACAACGGAAACTATATTGAACTTTACAATAAGAAATGCCCGAATAATCCGAGGCTTTTGAAAATCCAGAAAAAAGAAGAACCGAAAGATGACTCCAAAAAAACATCCAAAAGCAGATAATACCTACGGAACAGAAAGACTGATTCTCCGTCCGATGTCTGTGGAAGACCGTGATCTTGTCTTTGATCTCTACAACAGCCCCAAATTTATCAGATTTATCGGAGACCGTAATATCAAGACGCTTACCGATGCGGAAGAATATATCAAAAACAGATTCTGTCCCCAGTTTGAAAAACTGGGCTTTGGAAATTATACCATTATTATCCGGGACAGCAACACGAAAATAGGAGGAGTAGGAATCTTTGAAAGGGAAGGACTGGAAGTGATGGACATAGGGTTCTCTCTACTGGAAGATTTTGAAGGTAAAGGATATGCTTACGAAGCAGCAGCAAAAGTAAAATCTATCGGAATGGATGATTTCGGCCTGAAGAAAATTTCTGCCATTACCTCGAAAGATAACTTTTCTTCCCAGAAACTGATTGAAAAACTGGGACTTCAGCGTAAAGGATATGTAACGCTTCCCGAAGACGACGAGGAGCTGATGTACTATGAAACAGAATAAAGAGTTTACCTCAATAATTCCTGCAAATAATCATAATCCGCAAAATTCATCAGTAATTCAGATTCTCTTTCTGGAGTAATAACCTGATTGGAATAGCAGGATGTACAAATTTTAATAACCTTAAAGATCTTGCCATTCCGGTTTTTGTAAATTAAAATATCTCTGTAAGTTTTCAGACAGGCAGTTTCATAATTGTTTCTGCCTTCTTTCAGAGAATTGATCTTTTCAGAAATCTGTTGCTTCTTTTTATGCTCAACCTTTATATAACCGAACTTTATTAAATCTTTTTCAAAATCATTGAGGAGATGCCCGGGTTTTAAACGACCATGAATCGTTTCATACCTTAAACTTTTCGTGTTTTCGATTTTTTTCTCAGATTTCAGCTGGTAAATGAAAATCTTATCATTAAGCTTTTGCGAACTTAAATAACCGCAAAAGAAGATGGATAAAAAAATGATAAGATTTTTGATCAGCATACATGACGTTTTAATTAAATTATCCTTCCAGAATCTGTTCAGCAGCCGTTTTTGAAGTCACTTTTTCAATCACCCTTGTACAGATACCCTTTTCATCAAAAATAAAAGTAGTTCTTACAATTCCCATATAGGTTTTTCCGAATGTTTTTTTCTCCTGCCATACCCCGAATTTCTCGATAATATCATGGCTTTCGTCGGCGATAAGGTCATAGGGGAAAGCAAACTTGCTGTGGAAGTTTTTCTGTTTTTTTACGGTGTCTCCGCTCACTCCCAAAAGCTGAAATCCTGCTTTTTTAAGCTTTGCATAATTATCGCTCAGATTACAGGCTTCCACGGTACACGTCGGAGTATTAGCCTGCGGATAAAAGAAAACAACCAGCTTCTTCCCGATTAATTTTGATGAGGATATCGTTTTTTCATCCTGATTTACACCTTCAAATTCCGGTAATTGGTCTCCAACTTTCAACATAATGAATTATTTTTGTTCAAATTTAAGGGTTACATGACAAAAAAGCAAAGAGCCGAACTCGTTCAGCAGGAATTAGATAAATTATATCCTACCACCCCCATCCCGCTGGATCATACGGATCCGTACACTTTAATGGTGGCCGTGGCACTTTCTGCCCAGACAACGGATAAAAAAGTAAACCAGGTTACTCCCGATCTTTTTGCCGTGGCCGGAACGCCGCAAAGAATGGCTAAACTGGAAGAATTTGAGATCAAAGAACTGATCAAAGAAATTGGGCTGTCCAATACAAAAGCCAAAAACCTGAAGAGAATGGCCGAACTCTTACTGGAAAGACATAACGGTATCGTTCCGCAGACTTATGAGGAATTGGAGGCGCTTCCGGGCGTAGGGCACAAAACAGCTTCCGTTGTGATGAGTCAGGGCTTTGGCTTTCCTGCTTTTCCGGTAGATACGCACATTCACCGCCTTATGACCCAGTGGAAGCTTACCTCAGGAAAAAATGTAGTGGAAACAGAAAAAGACGCCAAAAAACTGTTCCCGGAAGAAGTGTGGAATAAGCTGCACCTTCAGATCATTTTTTACGGCAGGGAGTATTCTCCCGCAAGAGGAAAGGGCGAAAAAGACTTTATTACGAAGATGATGTTTGAGAAATAAGTCCCTGCTGAAGAACCTATTTTACAATCTATACATCCAGAAGTCTCCGGTGATAATTAATCTGTCCCAGATGATAATCCAGATGGGTAATCAGGTGGATCAGAAAGTAACCTGTGGTCATTTTATCTTCAAAAACAATAAGAGGATATTCCTTTTCAAGGTCTTCGGGATTTAATGAACCGAGAACGGTATTGATCATGCTCTGCAAAGCCTCAATCTTTTCTGTAAGTTCGGATCTGGGAATGTTTTTCAGGGAAAATTCAAGTTCCCGGTTTCTGATGTAGCCGGTATTTCCGAGTTGCGCGCCGATAAAATGGCTGAGGTTTCCAATGAGATGAAGGCACAGATTTCCCGCGGAATTGGAGATGTTTTTATCCGTCTTCCAGATCACGGCTTCATGCTGATAGGCTTCGATTTCTGCTTTTAACTTATTTAAATCCCTGTTGTAAAGGGACTTAAGGCTTTCTGCGATCATGTTTACTGTATTATGGTTTTAAAATATCCTCTGAAATGCTTTTCTGCTAAACTGTCTATAAATCCGTAATAATTGATGAAGCCGTAAATGCTGTCATTCTTTTGAAAATGACTCTTGCTGAGAATCAATTGCTGTTTTCTGACGACACCTTTTCGGAAAAACTTTATTTCGCCTTTCAATGTTTTAGGATCAATATTTTTTACGCGGAATTGGTCGTTAAAGACCTGAACAAGCACTCCGTTTCCAAAGTATCCGTTGTTGTTATTGAGTAAAATTTCCAGCGTGTCATTTTCACACGTCGCTTTGCATGTGTAATTATCAAAGATAAATGCTTTCCGGTGAAAGCCATCAGAATAAGATGCCTTTTGCACAATATAAGCTGTTCGCGTGGTGTTTTCTGTTTTTTCAGAACTAAAAAGTTTTAATTCAGGATATTGGGAAAGGAGCTGTATGGTGTCATGGAACGATATACTTCTATCAACGGTTACTTTACCCAGATCCTCAGAAACTTTCTTTTGATCCTTACTGCAACTGAATAATATGAAAAGAGAAAATAAGAGACCTGTTTTTTTCATGGTTAGTGTATTTTCGTTCCTGAAGCCTAAAGAAAGTAAATTCAGATTAAACTTCTTTCCTTTAAATAATTGCTGCTAAAATTATAAAATTTAGGCATCTATTTGAAAAAAACATAAAAAAATGGGAGCATAGTAAATGTCCCATTTTTTATTTCTTTTATTTCTGCTTCTTAGCCCAAAGCTCCATCTTTCTGTCAAGAACATCCAGGGGCAGGCATCCCTGGCTTAATACTTCATCATGGAAGCTGGCCAGACTGAATTTTGTTCCCAGCTGTTTCTGGTATTTATCTCTCAGCTCACGGATCTTTAAAGAACCGATTTTATACCCTAGCGCCTGTCTCGGCATTGCCATATATCTTTCCACTTCTGCGGTGGCACTGGCTTCATCATAGGAAATATTGCTAAGGAAGTATTTAATGGCTTCTTCTCTCGTCATCGTTCCGGTATGGATTCCTGTATCTACAACCAGTCTTACCGCTCTCAGCATCTGGTCGCTCAGGTAGCCCATCTTCTGGTAAGGATCGGTGTACAGACCAAATTCAGGGCCTAATGTTTCACAGTAATGTGCCCAACCCTCACCATAAGCTCCGAACCATCCGAATCTCATGAATTTGGGAAGCTTTGTATTTTCCTGTTGCAGGGAAACCTGGTAATGGTGCCCCGGAATAGCTTCGTGAAGGAAAAGAGATTCCATTCCTGAAGTCACATTGAACTTTGAAGGATCAGGAAGCGGCATATAGAATATTCCCGGTCTTTTTCCGTCCGGAGTTCCCTGGATATACTCTGCGCTGGCACTGGCCTCTCTGAATTTCTCCGTCTGTCTGATCTCAAACTTCGTCTTAGGCGTTACACTGAACATGGTTTTCAGCTTCGGGGTGATCTTCGTTAAAATACTGTTGAATCCGTCCAGAACTTCCTTAGACGTTTTATAAGGCATCGCTTTCGGATCTGTTTTTACAAAAGTGATGAATTCTTCCAAAGTTCCTGAAAAGCCCAGCTGCTGTTTTACCTTTTCCATTTCTGCCCGAAGCATGGCCACCTGCTGAAGTCCGATTTTGTTGATCTCTTCAGGAGATTTCTTGGTGGTGGTCCAGCTTTTTGCATAATATCTGTAAATTTCATTCCCGTTAGGAAGGCTGTTGTAGCCATCGGTATCCCTTGCCTTCGGGAGGTATTCTTTCTCGAGGAAAGTTCCCATTTTGGTGTAGGCAGGAATGATCTTTTGGGTAATAGCTTCCTTATACTGTGCACTGAATTTGTCTTTCTGCTCTTTTGTGAAATTCTTCGGGAACTTTCTGATGGGTCCGTAGAAAATATTTTTTTCCATATCGGAAGTTGTGATCTCTTCCGCTCTCATCTGTGGGATCATTTTTACCACCAGCTTTTTAGGAAGTACTATTTTATTGCTGATGCCTTCACGGAAGTTTTCAGTGGCAGTATTCATCCATTCAGGGAATTTCTCCATTCTTTTCAGCCAGTCACTGTAATCTTTTTCCGTTTTGAAAGGCTGGCTTCCTTCACCGCTTCCAAAAAGAGGAAAAGTAAGAGGCAGACCTCCGAACTGCGTAAAAGGAATGTATTCCGGGTGGTAGGCATATGCCTCGGTTCTGTCTTTTAAAGTATAATCCAGTACATCATATACCACTTTATCTTCATCCGAAAGGCTCTTGTAATCCACACTTTCCAGCTGTTTCTGTACAGAGCTGTAAAACGCGATCTCTCCGGAAATAAAATCTTTGTCAATATTAATCGGAAGCTGGTCGTTATACCGGGTATCTCCCTGAGAAGTAGCATCTAAAGGGTATAATTTAAGTGCCTGTTCATAATAATTGGCTGCAATAGAATCCAGATTGGGAGGCGTTACTTTCGTCAGGGGAGAATCCGACTTTTTGCAGGAGGCAAGCCCTATCATCAGTCCCAGTCCTAAAATGCTTTTTGATAAAATGTTTTTCATTTTCAAAATCTTTAGGAAACAAAAGTAAGTATTATTGAGATATACAGGATAATCCGTGAATGATTTAAAAAATAATTTTCAAAATATTTTCAACTTAGAATCAATTTTTTATCTTTGTCTAAAACGTTTAACAATCATATTATTACAGTTCTTTTTTAAGAAAAAATGAAAGGGATTTTAAAAATTTACCATCCGGACGAGACCCTAAAATACAATATCAGAAATACTTATTGTAAGGCGGTATACAGCAACCAGCAGCACTTTCTTGAGGTTGAAGTGATCACGGATGACGGGCTGGATCATGTAGAAGATGATTCACTGCAGTACAACTTTCCTCAGCTTTCACTGGAGATCTTCGATTTTCCCATAGAATCTGCTGATATAGAAGGAAAGACCATTGTTATTAATGATTCTGAAGAAGACAGCTACACCGAAGTAGATCTTTTTGACGATGAGGAAGCCTTTATTTACGATAATGAACTTCAGTTCGAAAAAAACGAAGAAGGCGAGCTTCAGGTGATCTGGAAAGGAACTATTGATGACTTCTATACAGGATCTGATCAGCCGATCCCATTCAGACTAAAATGCGAATTTAAGCAGGACGATATTGAAGTAGACGAAGATTAAGCCCTTCAGCCAGCTTTATTTTATACCGGATTTCTTTTCAAAAACCCTTTTGGAAAGAAATTTGCTGTTGATGTATGATAACAAAATTTAAGTTGTTTTTAAGCAATTTTAAGAGAGCAATTCATAATATTCCACTACATTTGTCGTTAAAAATTTTATAAAATTCACATTAATGCTGTTAACGGAACTTACTCAGATTTTATTTGCACAGATTACTGCACCTGCAGTTGCAACAGACGATTTAGAATTTTCATTTTGGAAGATCATGTTCCACGGAGGGGCTTTTGCTAAAATAGTGATGGTAACCGTTTTGGCTTTGGGTGTATTTTCTCTGTACCTGTTCTTTGAACGTTTTTTCTTTATCAAAAGGCTGACATCGAAAACAGATTCCAACTTTATGGATAATATAGAGGATTTTATCAAAGAAGGGAAAATAGAATCAGCGGCAGATTACTGTAAAAGACAGAACTCTCCTGAAGGCAGAATCCTGGAAAAAGGGATTTCAAGATTAGGACGTCCTGTTTCCGATATTGTAAGCGCTATGGAATCCCAGGCACAGGTAGAAGTGGCCAATATGGAGAAAAATCTTAACCTTCTGGCTGTGGTTCCGAGTATCGCACCTATGCTGGGGCTTTTAGGAACGGTAATCGGGATGATTATTGCTTTCTTCAACCTGTCTCATGCAACAGGATCATTCTCTCCTAAAACCCTTTCCGAAGGTATTTATACGGCATTGGGACAAACAGCGGTAGGTCTGGCAGTGGCAATTCCTGCCAACTTTTTCTATAATATCCTGCTGACGAGGATTGATAAGTTTGTACTGAAAGCTCAGAATATGTCAGGAGAATTTTTAGATCTTATCAACAAACCTTTATAATTCTGTCTTATGAAAATTCAGAGAAGAAATAAAGCGAATCCCGAATTCAGTCTGGCAGCGATGACCGATGTCATCCTGTTGATGCTGATCTTCTTTATGATCACTTCATCAGCGGCCAATCAGAGTGCCATTGATGTAAAGTTGCCGAAAGCGGGAGCTGTTGAAGACAATATTCCTAACCCTTTGACGGTGAGCATCAAGCCGGATGGATCCTATTATGTAGACGATAATCCGGTAACAAAAGACCAGTTGGAACAGATCATTGTTGATAAATTAACAGGGCAGACCAATAAGTCTTTCACGATAAGAGCAGACGAAAATACCCTGCATAAAGACTTTGTATTTGCAATGGAAATTGCAGAAAAACATAAATTTAACGTGGCCATCGCCACCGTTAAAGACAAATAATAAAGCCGGATAACGGCGGGATGTACTGTAAAATGAGAAGTTATACTGTAAACAAAAACGAAGAAAACCGCGACAGGATAAAAAGTGCTTTGCTCTCTATCCTGATCTGGGCTGCCGTCCTTCTTTTTGTTTTTTTATATAAACTGAAACCGGAACTGGACCAGCAGCCGGAAGTTGTTACTACAATGCTTGTCAATTTCGGTGACAACAGAAACGGCAACGGAGTGGAAGAACCTGCGGATCAGCCAGGAAGTCTTGCCGCTGCAACGGAAGAAGTGACTCCGGAACCGGCCGAAACCGCTGTTCCTGAAACAAAAACAGTGGTAAAACCGGAACCTGCCCCTGAACCGAAGAAAACAGAGGTTAAGGAAAAGATCATTACCGGGAATAATTCAAAAATAACCGCTCCTAAAAAAGAAGAATCCAAAAAAGCAGATCCTAAAACTTCTGCCAGTTCAAGTGCTTCGAAAACAACTAAAAAGGCAGGAGCCACAACCGCCAATTCGAAAACAGGAACCGGAGACGGAAAAGGAAATGCTGCTATCGGAAACCTGATCAGAGGACGCGGAACGAAAGCAGGAAGCCAGGGAACGGGAGAAGGAATCGGTAATGCAGGAGATCCTTTAGGCGGAGACGGAAACGGAGACAGCAAAGTAGGGATAGACCGTAAACTGACCGGCTATATTCCGGGAACGATGGGGAGAGGAGGGGCACAGCCTTCACACAGCTGCACAGCCAGCGGTTCCATTACCATAGCCTATACCGTAGATAAAGCCGGAAATGTGGTGTCTGCGAGAAGGGCAGGAGGGATTTCGGATCCCTGCGTATCTTCAACTTCCGTGGCCTGGGTTAAAAAATATGTAAAAGCCGAAAAAGCAAGTACATCCTCAACCGGAACCTATAAAATTACCTTCTAAAAATACAAAAGCACTTTACTCAAGTGCTTTTTTTAATTCGTTGATCCTGTTGATGACCGGAAGGGCAAAAATGCCGCTGGTCTGAAGATAAAGTTCATAAAACGTTTTTGCTTTATCCTGGAAGTCTTTATTCTGACCTTCCCTGCTTTTGAAATAGAAAAGATTACCGAGCATTTCATAATAGTCTTTATGATCTCTTTCCTGTCTTTCGTTCACAAGAGCAATCATTTCTTCTTTAGTCATGGAAGAAACCTCGGTAAAGGACATTTTGAAAATGTCTCTCATGAGCGTATCAAAATCAAGCTCTTTCTGCATTAAACTTTCTTCCGGTTTGTCTAAAATCAGCTTTTCCAGTGCCTGTGTTAGCTGGCGGATCAGCCTTAATGTGAATTCTTTATCTGTAATCATAAGTTGGTTTAATGTTTAGTGTTTAAAGTTGTTGAAAAGGTTTCGGATCAGGCGAAAAACAGATAAGCCAGTGCAATCGATGTGATCACCCCAACCAGATCAGCCAGAAGCATGGCAATTACCGTATATCTTGTATTCTTTACGGCTACGGCACCAAAATATACAGCAATCACATAAAACGTCGTATCTGAGCTTCCCTGAAGCACGGCTGCCAGTTTACCCTGGAAGCTGTCTGCCCCGAATGTCGTCATAGTATCTACCATCATTCCTCTGGCTCCGGAACCGGATAAAGGTTTGATCAAAGCAGTAGGTAGTCCGTCTACAAATCTTGGATCAAAACCGACTGTATTCGCTACCCATTTCATTCCGTCGATAATCACATCAAAAACTCCGGAAGTTCTTAGCAGAGAGATCGCAATCAGCATTCCTACCAGGTAAGGAATAATCTTCACACAGGTGGTAAATCCTTCTTTAGCCCCGTCTATAAAGGCATCAAAAACATTGATTTTTTTATAAACGGCACCCAGCACAATGGCAAGGAAAATAAACAGAATAAGACCGTTGCTCAGTACTTTGCTGAAATCATTCAGTTCGTCCTTACTTAAACGGACCAGATACAGTACAAGAAGCCCGATTATGGCAGAGATTCCGCCTACATAAGCAATCACTACCGGGCGGAGAAGGTTGATCTTCTGATATAACGATACGATGATCATGGCGGCCATCGTCGCGGCAAAAGTGGCAATCATACACGGAAGGAAAATATCCGTAGGGGTTTTGGAACCCATTGATGCCCTGATGGCAATGATAGAAACGGGAATCAGCGTCATTCCGCCTGCATGAAGACACAGAAACATGATCTGTGAATTGCTGGCCGTATCCTTGTTCGGGTTTAAGGTCTGAAGACTTTCCATAGCTTTCAGTCCGAAAGGGGTTGCGGCATTGTCCAGGCCGAGGAGGTTGGCACTGAAATTCATCAGCATATGCCCGAAAGCCGGGTGGTTTTTAGGAATGTCAGGGAATAATTTGGAGAAGAAAGGCTGGATAAAACGACTTAACAGGTTGATTCCGCCTGCTTTTTCCGCGATACTCATGAACCCCATGAACAGGGTCATAATTCCGATCAGTCCGATACAGATCTTTACGGCGGTTTCAGAGGTTCCGATCACGCCGTCAGTTTCCTGAACACGGTAAACTTTTACATTCTGTTTCAGAGAATCTGTCCTGTAATGAATTCTGCTGTCGGCAAAATCATTTTTTTTCATCAGGCTGCCCTTCACAAGAGGAGGCAGGGTGCTCATTGGCTGAGTGGCGATCTGAACCGTATCACCGCCTTTTCCTACCACCATATCATTGAAGATGGTCTTGTAATGGCTTGATGAGATGTATTTTATACTGGCAATGGCAATGGCAATAATAATAAAAGCCGACCAAATTCTGCTGAGAACCATCTGATTGATTTAATTGTTTAAACTTATTAAAAATACTTTAAACCACAAAAGGGCAGGAAGATTTAAACCGTCAAGTTGCTGTAAAGCCAGCAGGATTACGCTTAAATAATGGGTTAAGTCTTTGAAATCATTATTTTTAAAGATATATATCCGCAAAATTTTTTCTGAACTCAGCACTTTCTGTGTGCTTAAAATAAAAATTATTCCTCAAGATAAACAAGATGTCCCTCGAAGTTATCGTCCAGGTTTTTCAGTACTTTGGCATCATCCATTTTTTTGACCAGTCCATCTATAAAGAAACTTTTTTCAAAGAACTGGCGGTGGATGCCCGGAAGGAGTTCCATGAAATAATCCATGCCGATTTTATTGTTGTGAAGATCCATTTTGGTTTCCAGGGGTTTATTGGGAAAGAGTTCTTCATGCAGGTCGGTCATTCTTTTACAGAAATCAAGAGCTTTTTTCGGAGATGAAACCTTGCAGCAGTACATCATGATGAAACAGCACCAGAGGGCATGTCTGAAGGAGTTTCCTATTCCGTTATTGGAAGCGGTTTCAGGAAATTTTTTCTGCGCGATGGCAAAAGCCTGTACCGTTGCATGAAAGCTTAATAAGGCAAAAAGGGGGTGGGGAAGCATAAGCGATAAAAGACGCACGATCTTTTTAAAGCTCATACTCCGGATGGTATTGAAAAATATTTTAAAGGTTCTCATCAATAAAAAATCTCTCCCCGATTAGAGAGAGATTGTATTGTTTTTGTTACAGATACTATGCTTTTACAGCTAATAAATTAACTGTTTTTGCTACGGTATCCTGAATTTCGGTTCTTTTTACGATGAAATCTACAAATCCTTTTTCCTGCAGGAATTCAGAGGTCTGGAAGCCTTCCGGAAGGTCTCTTCCGATGGTTTCACGGATTACTCTCGGGCCTGCAAAACCGATCAGTGCGCCCGGTTCAGCCATGATGATGTCTGCGGTCATCGCGAAAGAAGCGGTAATACCTCCGAAAGTAGGATCGCACAGATAAGCGATGTATAAAAGTCCTGCTTCTGAAAGCTGAGCCAGTTTAGCCTGAACTTTGGCGAGCTGCATCAGGGAATAGGTAGCTTCCTGCATCCTTGCTCCTCCGGACTGACAGATAATCATGTACGGAAGTTTGTGTTCGATACAGTAATCTACTGCCCTTCTGATCTTTTCACCCATCACAGAGCCTAAAGATCCTCCGATAAATGCAAAATCCATACATGAAACCACCATTTGGGTTCCTTTTACGGTTCCTACTGCATTTCTGATGGAGTCTGTAAGTTTTGTTTTGGCTTTTACTTCTTTTAAACGGTCTTTGTAAGGTTTTGTGTCTTTGAAGTTCAGAATATCAATACTTTCAACATTGGCATCCAGTTCTGTGAACTTACCTTCGTCAAAAAGGATATCAAAAAATTCTGCACTTCCTATTCTTACATGAAATCCGTCTTCAGGAGAAACATAGTTATTTCTCTTCAGTTCATCATGTTCCACTATTTTTCCTGATGGAGTCTGGTGCCATAGGCCTTTGGGAACATCCTTTTTTTCATCAGTAGAGGTGGTAATGTTTTTTGCTTTTCTTTTAAACCAGTCGAATGCCATTTATGAAATTTTAGATTTTGAATTTTAGATTATAGATTGTAAAAAGGTTGTATTTAATTTAAAATCTATAATCTAAAATTTATAATTTATTTAAGCGTATTTACGTTATTTAAATCTTCAAACGCCTGTACCAGTCTTGTAGAGAAAGTTTCTTCACCTTTTCTTACCCATACTCTCGGGTCGTAGAATTTCTTGTTAGGTTTTTCTTCTCCTTCAGGGTTTCCGATTTGTGATCTCAGGTAATCGATATTGTTTACCATGTAATCTCTAACCCCTTCTGTATAAGCGAACTGAAGGTCTGTGTCGATATTCATTTTAATCACTCCGTAGTCGATTGCTTCTCTTATTTCTTCTAATGTAGAACCGGAACCTCCGTGGAATACGAAATTGATCGGCTTATCAGCTGTTCCGAATTTCTCCTGAACATATTTCTGGGAGTTGTCAAGGATTTTTGGAGTAAGCACCACGTTTCCTGGCTTGTAAACTCCGTGTACGTTACCGAAAGCGGCAGCAATGGTAAAGTTGTCGGAAATAGCTTTCAGTTTTTCATAGGTATAAGCTACATCTTCCGGCTGTGTATATAATTTTGAATTGTCTACGTCTGAATTGTCAACACCGTCTTCTTCTCCTCCGGTTACTCCGATTTCTACTTCAAGAGTCATCTGCAGTTTAGCCATTCTTTCAAAATATCTTGCGGAAATTTCAAGGTTTTCCTCTAAAGACTCTTCAGAAAGGTCCAGCATATGAGATGAATAAAGGGATTTTCCGGTCTGCTTGAAGAAGTCTTCGTTAGCATCCATCAATCCGTCGATCCACGGTAATAATTTTTTGGCACAGTGATCGGTATGTAAAATAACAGTTGCTCCGTAAGCTTCTGCTAGGGTGTGGATATGTTTTGCTCCTGCGATGGCTCCTAAAATAGCAGCTTTCTGTGCGTCATTGCTTAATCCTTTTCCTGCATTGAAGGCAGCACCTCCGTTTGAGAACTGGATAATTACAGGTGAATTTAATTTCGCTGCAGTTTCCATCGTAGCATTTACGTTGCTAGAACCGATTACGTTTACTGCAGGCAGTGCAAATCTGTTTTCTTTAGCATACTGAAAGATGTCTGTAACTAACTGACCTGTGGCAACTCCTGCCGGAAAAATTCTGCTCATGTTTTACTTTTTATTTTTATTATTAGGCGTTTTTAAATTCCTGTAAAGGTAATCATTTTTGAGGAATTACTAATTTCTTTTATCCCGGCCCCAAAGCAGCTTCTGGCGGATGGTTTCGTAGAAGCTCAAATGGTTGGGCTGTACCAGAAGGATCTGGAAATCTGCCTTTTTGATGATAATTTCTTTATCGGTTTCAATATGGACCAGTCTGGAATCCAGGGAAAGGGAATATTGGGGAACCCTGCTTTCCACTTTAAATTTTATTTCCACCCGGTCATTTACAACCAATGGCCTCACATTCAGATTGTGGGGAGCGATGGGAGTGATGACGAAGTTCTCGTTGTTCGGAGAGATAATCGGTCCGCCACAGCTTAATGAATAGGCGGTAGAACCTGTCGGGGTAGAAACAATAACACCGTCACCCCAGAAAACATTCAGAAATTCATTATTAATGTAAGAGTCTACCGTAATCATGGAGGTGGTTTCTTTTCTGGAAACCGTAACGTCATTCAGGGCATACGGAAAAAATTCGTCGGATTTCGGTGAAACGACTTCAATGACGGAGCGTCTGCTTGTTTTTACATCACCTTTCAGAATAGCGTCCAGCTCTTTAAATGCCTCTTCTTTGGTGAAGCTGGCCAGAAATCCTAATCTTCCGGTATTGACTCCCACGATCGGGATTTCCAGATCTTCAATGAAAGTCAGGGAATTTACAATCGTTCCGTCTCCTCCGAAAGTAAAAAACAGGTCCACTTCCTTATCCAGAAGATCCTGTTTGCTGTTGAAGGTTTCAAATATCTTTGAAAACTGAAGGGCTTCGGCCATTTCATCGTACAGAACAGATTTTACGCCTCTGCTTTCAAGTTCTGAGATAAACTTACTTAAATATAAAAAAGTATCGAGGTCTTTTTTCTGGGAATATATGGCAGCCTTCATGTTATATTTCTATAAATTTTTGGAGAAATCCGAACCGGTTCTTAAACAGGTCTGATCTTTCATCAGAATAAAATTTTTCTACGATCCTGTAATCGTACCGGTCAAAAGTAGCGTCTATTGAGGCCAGATTTTCATTGCTGATCTTGATGGTTACATGGATCACTTCATCGGACATAAAGCTGATAAACCCGCCGTAAAATTTCGAATTGTTGCTTTCCACAATATTGGCAATCTCCGTCATCGAGTATTTCCTGGCCGGTGTTTCTATCGTAAGGGTAGCGCCTGATTCTGAAAACAGGGGATATCGGGACAAATCCTGGAAAATATCCTCGCAGGTAATATATCCCAGATATTTTTCATTTTTGTTGATGACCGGAATCACATTGGAGCTGAAGGTGTAGAACAGACGGATGCTGTCCATTACATTGCTGTCCTCCAGAATGGCGAAGCGTTCTGTCTGATGTTCAAGATCTTTCAGAACCCCGTCGGCTTCATACAGAAAATCTTTGGCAATAGCTCCGTAGAAGTGATGGGATTTTTTGATGAAAATATGGGAATATCCAAAATCCTCTAATGTATTTCTTGCTGATTCTATTGAGTCAGTCAGGCTAAAACACGGAAAGTCTTTTGAGATATAATCCTTGATAAACATTGTGCTAATTTATAAAAAATTAAATGAAATAATTTCTGAAAACAAAACTTTTTTTCTGAAAAAATAAAAAAAATGATCTTAAAATTTGTTTGTAAGGAAAAAAAAGGTACCTTTGTCGCCTTTCATTTTTACTTTTTATTAGATTTATTTCAAACTGCACTGTCTACTAAGGACATATGCAGTTTTTTTATTTTAGGGCTTTTGCAAATTCCCACATTACAATTCCGCCGCATACGCTTACATTCAGGGAGTGTTTGGTTCCCAGCTGAGGAATTTCAAGGAAAGTATCGATATTCGGCAGCGCTTCATCACTGATTCCTTCCACTTCATTACCTAAGATCAGGGCATATTTCTTCGATTTATCTATGCTGAAATCGCTGATCATCCGGCTTCCGGTAGTCTGTTCGATGCCGATAATTTCGTATCCCAGGCTTTTATAATCGCTGATGGCCGTATTGATATCCGCTTCATGGCTCCAGTCTACACTTTCCGTAGCGCCCAGTGCTGCTTTGTGGATCTCACGGTGAGGAGGCTGAGGCGTAATGCCGCAGAGAATGATTTTTTCAATAAGAAAGGCATCTGCCGTTCTGAAGGCCGCACCTACATTATGCATGCTTCTGATGTTGTCTAAGATAATGACCAATGGAATTTTCTCAACCTTTTTGAACGTTTCCACGTCTATCCTGTTAAGTTCTTCCAGTTTTAATTTTTGTACCAATGTTTTATTTTGTAGAGATTAATTGTCCGTCTTTGTAGACTTCTGTTTTTTCAATGCTTCCGTCTTCGCGGTAATGGATTCTGTTTCCGTGGCGTTTGTCATTTACCAGTTCTGTCTCCCGCTGAAGTTTTCCTGACGGGTAATAGACCTTCCATTTTCCCTGAGCCAGCCCTTTTTCATAAAGTCCTATCTGTTTTACAGATTTTCCGTCTTCGTGGTAAAGTTTGCTTTCACCATCCAGTTTCCCGAATTTATAGTTGGAAATTTCATTTATTTTTCCGTTTGGAGAATAAAAAGTGGCAGTGGAATGATCATCGTAGATATTTTTTTCACCGTTTCTGAAATATTCTTTGGAGGTAAGAACACCGTTTTGGTCATAATACGTCCATTCCTTAGATTTATAGCCTTTCTTATTTTCTCCTTTGGCTTTTACCTTACCGTTTTCATAATAATATACCGCTTCTCCGTCTATTTTACCCTTTTTCCATTCCACGACCTGCTTTACCTGCCCGTTTTCATAAAAATCTTTGCAGGAACCTTCCTGTAATCCGTCTTTAAATCCGCATGGCTTTTGTGCTATTGCCCACGTTGATGTTGAAATCAATAGCAGGAAAATGTATTTCATAGATTTTTTTATTTCAAAAATAGCAAAATAGTTATATTTGACTAAAAATATTAGTATGAAAAAAATATATGCTTTTCTGCTGTTTGTATTGGCTTTTATTTTTACCGGGGCACAGAATACTTATTATCCTCAGGTTTTTTTTGATAAAAAGATAGCCCGGGACATGCTCAGTTTCGGGAATTCCACAATAGAGGGCGTGGCTTCCACCAAACAGAAAAACAACTGGGGGATCAAGCCTGTATTCGGTGCAAAACATTACGCTCCCAAAGGAACAGTGGTCATGCTTTTTCCTGTAACACCATATTTTGAAGAGTTTTATAATATGAGAAAGAAGTATGAGAACAAAAAGACTACCGTTTATATGTCTGAAGAAGCTTTTAAATACAAACTGGAAGCTTTAACGGACGACCACGGGCGGTTTAAATTTGAAAAACTGAAGCCGGGCAAATATTATCTCGAAACGATCGTTAATTTCACGGCAACCGCCAGCTACCAGCAGCAGACGGGAAGAACGGATTCCTATAATGCGTATGGAGGTTATCTTTATTCCACCCCGATTTATCAGACATTCTTCTATGGTTACTCGGCAGCCAACCGCGAAAGTAAATTTGTAGAGATCAAACAGGACGGCGAACTCAAAGAAATCAACCTTTAAGGTTGGTTTTTTATTTTTTACCCATGATCTGATGAACGTTTTTCTCTATATTCTGGGCCAATGTTTCCATCGGAATATCATTTTCATCATTATTGAAAGGATCTTCAATCTCTTCTGCAATCAGTTCAAGACTCATCAGTACATAATAGACAAAAACGGTAAGCGGAATCATGAAAAGCCCGATCGTGATCACATAAGCAATAGGCAGTGCAAATACATACAGGATAATAAACTTCTTAATAAAGGAAGAATAAGAATAAGGAATCGGGGTATTTTTAATTCTCTCGCAGCCTCCGCATACTTCCAGAAATCCGGAGAGCTGAGTGTCGAGATAAAGCATTTCAATCTCTGAAATTTTGCCTTCTTTTTTTAGCTGATTCAGCTTGTGGCTTAAAAGAATTACGATTTCACTCGGACCGTGATTTTTAAGTGATTTTTCAATTTCAGAATAATCCTCATCCAAAGCCAGTCTTGTGGATTCTTTAGAAAGGTGTTTGGCTAAAAAGTGAGGAAAGTATTTTAAATATCTTGAAATCTGTTCTGCATCCTGGCGGTTCTCACCGAGGATGGTGTTGATCTTTACGGCAAAATTTCTGGTGTCGTTTACCAGCTTTCCCCAAAGTTTTCTGCCTTCCCACCAGCGGTCATAAGCCGTATTGGTCCTGAAAACCAGTAAAAGCGACAGTACAAAACCCAGTAAAGAATGGATCATTCCCACATTGCTGACAGCTGATTTGGAGGTCAGATGGAAATATTCAACCTCCAGATACTGGATTCCCCAGGAATATAATCCCACAAGAACCATACTGGGAAACAGGATTTTTAAGGTATCGCTTTTATGTAAGCTGAAAAGGATTTTCAGGAAATGTTTGGTGTTGTAGACTCTCATAAGCTTGCTTGGTGTTACAAATATAATTTTTTTTCATTTTATCTGATTTTTACGGGAACCCATAAAAAACAATAAGCCGTGTATGATTTCTTTGCAGAAAAACAGATGGGCTATTATAGAAAAGGACACTTTAGAAAGAATGGGAAGTGGGTAAGAGGACATTATGTAAATAACTTCAGAAAAAAAAGAAACTCCGGGAGTTCTCAGGGATGCGCAATGGTTATTTTTGGAGGAATAGTTTTTGTTTTGTCATATTGGTTGAGTTAAGTTTATATATAAATTGTATTCAGTAATTTCTTCTGATAAAAATTTTATGATTGCTCCATATTCTGCTTGTTGTCATGATTTCTACGAAAATGAAAAATACCCAGGTTACGAAATGATAACCCATATTGGCTTTAAAATTTCCGCAGATTTCAAAAAAGTGCTATTTTTATTTCGCATTAAATAACAAAAGAATAAAATGATCCTCGAAAACGTAGATGTAGTTAATGATATCAGCAAAGAAGACTTTCAGAAGAACTATTTCAGGAAACATAAACCCCTCCTGATTAAGAATTTTGCCAGCCGCTGGGATGCTTTCGACAAGTGGAATCTTGCCTATATCCGTGAAAAAGCAGGAGATCAGGAAGTTCCTCTGTACGATAATAAGCCGGCTGATGCTTCCAAAAGCTCAGATGCTCCGGTAGCAAAAATGAAAATGAAGGAGTATATTGATACCATTAAAAGCAAACCCTCAGATCTTCGCATCTTTTTCTATATCATTACAGACCGTCTTCCGGAACTGCTGAAGAATTTTACCTATCCGGATCTGGGGATGAAGTTTTTCAAAAGGCTTCCCACATTGTTTTTTGGAGGCAGTGAAGCCCATGTTCTGATGCATTACGATGTAGATCTGGGCGATTTTATGCATATCCATTTTGAAGGAAAGAAAAGAATTCTGCTGTTTGATCAGAAGCAGTCCCCCTTTCTATATAAAGTTCCCTTATCCGTTCATACCATTTATGAGCTGGATTACGAAAACCCTGATTACGAAAAATTCCCGGCTCTGAAATATGCCAAAGGCTACGAAATTTTTATGGAACACGGAGATGCCCTGTTTATTCCGGGGGCATTCTGGCATTTCAACCGTTACCTTGAACCGGGTTTTTCTCTTTCATTGAGAGCGCTTCCCAACAAGCCGAAAGTTTTTGCCAATATGCTTTACCACGTTTTTATCATGCGCTACACCGACAAGATTCTGCGTAAATTATTTAAAGAAAAATGGGTGAATTATAAGCAGAAATGGGCCTATGAGAAGAGTTCCGAGGCATTGGAGAAACATTTGAGACAAGAGAGATAGATTTTTAGACACGAAGCTGGAAGAGGGAGACTGGAAGTTCAGGGTCTCTTAGTTGTTCTGCAGGACGGTAAAATGGTAACTGCTAATCAGATGCTTTAATTTGCTCCTGATATTTTTGAGCAATAACAAACTTTAATTATCAGGGGTGGAAATCAAAAAAAAATACCTCTGTCTTTCAGTCCTCAAAAACGTCCATCTTCAGGCATCCTGCTTCCTTACTCATTAATCAGTCCGAATATTTTTGCATCTACAAATTTTCCTTTTTCGAAGAAAAAATCGTGGAGAAGGCCTTCCTCTTTAAAATTCAGGGAGGTTAATAATTTTTCAGAAGCAATATTGGCTGGATCGATGAAAGCATCTACGCGGTGAAGCTGCATGGTTTCAAACCCGAAAGTCAGGATAGGAAGAATGGCTTCCTTCATATATGAATTTCTCCAGAATCCGGGATTCAGCTCATATCCGATCTCAGCTTTGAAGTGTTCCTTATACCAGTTGTGATAGCCGCAGGTTCCTATGACTTTTTTTTCAGATTTCAGTTCCAGTGCCCAGCGGAATCCTTTTCCTTTTTCAAATTCACTGTTAAAATGAATGATGATATTCCGGGCATCTTCCAGGGTTTTAAAAGGTGGCAGATCATAATATTCCATCACTTCATCAAGCGAAAAATACTCAAACAGGTCTTCCGTATCATGAAGATTGAGCTGTCTCAGGATAAGTCTCTCAGTTTCTAATACCGGGTAGGTCATAGGATTTATTTTACTGAAAAATACGATAAATATTTTGTTTTGAAGGACATCGGAGCGAAACAATATCTCCGGATGGCGATTAATTTCCATGCAAATTGTAAGGCGTGAATTTATTTTTGTTTAAATTTGGGCTCATTTTTTATTATGGCAAAAACGAAGAAGGAAACCCCGCTAATGACGCAGTACAATACCATCAAGGCAAAATACCCTGATGCGCTTCTGCTGTTCAGGGTAGGGGACTTTTATGAAACTTTCGGGCAGGATGCCGTGAAAACTTCTCAGATCCTGGGCATTGTTCTTACCAAAAGAGCCAATGGGGAAGGCAGCATAGAGCTGGCGGGGTTTCCGCATCATTCGGTAGATTCCTATCTTCCGAAGCTGGTAAGAGCCGGAATGAGGGTTGCAATCTGTGATCAGCTGGAAGACCCGAAAATGGTGAAAGGGATTGTGAAAAGGGGAGTTACGGAACTGGTTACACCGGGAGTTACCTTTAATGATCAGGTACTGAACTCAAAAAAGAACAACTTCCTTCTTGCCCTGCATAAAGAAAAAGAAAAATATGGAATTGCTTTGGTGGACGTTTCTACCGGAGAGTTCCTGGTAAGTGAAGGGAATCTGGATAAGCTTCTGCATATCGTCAATACTTTTGATCCCAGTGAGATCATTTACCAGAGAAGCGTTCAGATGCCTGAACAGCTGAAAAATAAAAGCGCTTTTAAACTTGAAGACTGGGCTTTCCAGTATAATTTTGCCTACGAAAAGCTTACTTCTCATTTTAAGACGAATTCCTTAAAAGGATTTGGTATAGAGAATCTTCCGCTGGCTATTACCGCAGCAGGGGCTATTTTTGCATACCTGGTGGAAGATACCCACCATAATCTGCTTGCCCATATCACAAAACTGCAGACCATTCCGCAGGAAGATTACCTGATGATGGATAATTTTACCCTGAGAAACCTGGAAATCGTTTATCCAAGCAATCCACAGGGCAAATCCCTACTGGATATCATTGATAAAACATCTACTCCAATGGGAGGAAGACTGTTGAGAAGAAGAATTATCCTTCCTTTAAAATCGGTGGAGGAGATTATGAGAAGGCTTTCCCTGATCGACTTTTTAAATGAAAACGACAGTCTTAAATATGAAATCTGTCAGCTGCTGAAGTCTATTTCAGATCTTGACCGTCTGATGGGAAAACTGGCTGCTGAGAAAATATCTCCTAAAGAACTGGGATATCTTCGCCAGAGTTTGATTAATATTCATACAATAAAAGGGCTTCTTCATCCACATGCGGATGTACTGGCATGGCTTGAACCGCTGTTTGATCTGGAAGAACTGATTAAACTTTTACAGAGCCGTCTCAACGAAGAGCTTCCTGTAAACCTGGCCAAAGGAAATATCATTAAAGAAGGGGTTTCCGAAGAACTTGACCGTTTGAGAGGCCTTCAGAGCAAAGGAAGAGGTTTTCTGGACGAAATGTGCCAGAGAGAGATCGAAAGGACGGGTATTTCGAGCCTGAAAATTGATTTCAACAATGTTTTCGGGTATTTTATTGAGGTAAGAAATACCCACAAAGATAAAGTTCCCGGCGAATGGGTGAGAAAACAGACCCTTGTGAACGCGGAACGCTACATTACCGAAGAGCTGAAAGAATATGAAAACCAGATCCTCGGCGCGGAAGAAAAAATAGGAGTTCTTGAAAACGAACTGTACAGAACCGTATGTTCGGAAACCATGATCTATATCGATCAGATTCAGGGAAATTCCAATATTATTGCCCAGCTTGATGTGGCTGCGGGTCTTTCTGAGCTTGCTGTTTCCGAAAGCTATACCAAACCCGTTCTGAATGACGGTTATGCCATCGATCTTAAAGAAGCAAGACACCCGATCATAGAAAATGCCCTTCCTTTAGGGGAAAAATATATTCCGAACGACATCTTTTTAGATAAAGACTCGCAGCAGATCATTATGGTAACCGGACCGAACATGGCCGGTAAATCCGCGATCCTCCGGCAGACAGCCATTGTATGTCTTCTGGCACAGATCGGAAGCTTTGTACCTGCCAAACATGCCGAAATCGGAATGCTGGATAAGATCTTTACCAGAGTAGGGGCCACCGATAACATTTCTGCCGGGGAATCTACATTCATGGTAGAAATGAATGAAGCAGCCAATATCCTGAACAATATTTCCGAAAGAAGTCTTATCCTTCTGGATGAGATTGGTAGGGGAACTTCTACCTACGACGGGGTTTCTATTGCATGGGCTATCGCAGAATACCTTCATCAGCATCCAACGCAGGCCAAGACCCTGTTTGCCACACACTATCACGAACTGAATGAAATGACGGTCAATTTCGACCGCGTTAAAAATTTCCACGTTTCTATCCAGGAAAATAAAGGAAATATCATCTTTCTAAGAAAACTGATCCCCGGAGGAAGTGAACACAGCTTTGGTATCCACGTGGCAAAACTGGCCGGGATGCCTGCAAAGGTGGTCAACAGAGCCAACGAGATTCTGAAAACCCTTGAAGCAAGCCGTACCCAGGGCGGAAATTCTTCTGAAACGATCAAACGGGTAACCGAAGAAAATATGCAGCTCTCTTTCTTCCAGCTGGATGATCCGGTGCTGGAAAATATCAGGGAAGAGCTTACCAAAATAGACATCAATACCCTTACACCTATTGAAGCTTTAATGAAGCTGAATGCGATAAAGAAAATGATTGGAGGATAGTCCAATCATTTTTTATTTCTGTCAGATAGAAAAGGATCAGCAGCAGTACCCGTCCTTACCTTTTGGTCCGATAATCAGGAAATGGCTTACCCCACGCAGTTTACAAAGTCCTTCTGCACAGTTTCCAGCTCCTCCGTTGATCTCTTTCAGCTCATTCCTGGTGAGCTTCTTTTTTTGAATGTCTGTTTTCATATTATATGGATTGGTTTGTATAATTCAAAACGCTGTGAGTAAAATATTATTGTGTAAGAAATAAAGATAAAATGGCGTTATAAGGATTAATACCCTCAATTTTTCAAGAAAAAAAGAATAAATGCGCTTTTCGGAGAAGTTTTAAAGCTAAAATTTTACAGATTTAGTTCAGGTCAATGAATTAATTTATTATTTTTGAATATGAAGAACTGGATAACAACAGTATTTATCTTTCTCAGTTTCACGGTGTTTAAAGCCCAGCAATCTGATCTGAAAGTAATGAAATACGAAGACCTGGAAACACGTATTCAGCAGGAAAACGATAAGCTGCTGGTGGTTAACTTCTGGTCTACCACCTGTGCTCCCTGTGTTAAAGAGCTTCCTCATTTTATGGAAGTCAATAACAAAAACTCTGGCAATCCGAATTTTAAAATGATCCTGGTATCTCTGGACAGGCTGGCGGATAAGCAAAGAGTAATGAAATTCATGAAAAATAAAAACCTGACCGCTGAGGTGATCCTGCTGGACGATATTAAAAGAATGAATACCTGGATTCCCCGGTTTGAAAAAAACTGGGACGGAAATATTCCGGTAACCCTGTTCTATAAAAACGGAGAGAAAGTATATTTCAATGACGGAGAAATGAGCAGGGAAGAACTGGAAAAAACAGTTAACGATAATTTACAATAAGATAAAGTATGAAAAACCTGAAAATTTTAATAACAGCATGTATTGCCGGACTTGGGCTGCTGAGCTTCACCGCAGTAACGCATGATCATAATAATCCTGTTGAAATCAGAACGTCTGCCGCAATAAAAGGATATGAAGTTGGAGACGAGGCCACAGACTTTAAACTGAAAAATGTTGACGGGAAAATGGTTTCCCTGAGCGACTTTAAAGAAGCTAAAGGTTTCATCGTTATTTTTACCTGTAATCACTGTCCGTATGCTAAAAAATATGAGGACCGGATCATTGAACTTGATCAGAAATTTAAAAACCAGGGATACCCGGTTATCGCGATCAATCCCAACGATCCCAATGTACAGCCGGAAGACGGCTATAAAGAAATGATTGCCCGTGCTAAACAAAAAGGATTTACTTTCCCTTATCTGGTGGATGAAGGACAAAAAATCTATCCGCAGTATGGAGCAACCAAGACCCCGCATGTTTTTGTGCTGAAGAAAGAAGGAGAGAAAAATATTGTGAAATATATTGGTGCCATTGACAATAATTACGATAATCCGGATGATGTTTCAGAATACTATGTGCAGGATGCTGTGACTACGCTGCTGAAAGAGGGAACTGTAAAAACGCAGAAAACAGTGGCTATTGGCTGTACCATAAAAGTAAAGAAATAAAAACTTTCCATAAAAAATCAACCGGCATTACATAAGCCGGTTGATTTTTTTTAATGATTTTTTTGTTATTCAGGGCTTGAACAGCAGGACCCGTTGGAATATACGGTTCCCGGGTAGGGCCTTCCGTTGGGAAAATAGCATGTTCCCGGACGGCACAGAGGAGCTCCGCCGTTAATTTCTTTCAAAGCCTTTCTGGCTAAAGTCTGTTGTTTTAATGCTTTCATGAGATAAAACTTTTATGATTGGTAACATAAAGGTACTGCTTTTTTGTGAAAAGCAGGTGGGAAAATAACTTTAAAATAGTTTTATGTGGTTTGTTGTCAGTTTGTTACGTTGTTTTGTGCTCTGTTGGTTCAGGCTCAGTTCGGGATAGGAATTTTTTCATTGATACAGCCTTGAAGAGGAAAGTTATGAAAGCCCTCCGGTAATAAGTGTTCATCTTTTAAGATAATCTCATATCTTACAGTGACTTTCAGCCTTTTTCCATCATTCCTGCCCGGGAAGCAGGTTATTTAGCAAAAAAGCCTTATTGTTGATTTGCTTTTTATATTTTTACCGGAAATATCCGGAGAGATTAAAAACTAAACATAACCAATCTTTACCCCAAATGAAATTAAAATTCAGTCTGAAATACTTTCTCCTGACCGTGTTTATTTTTTTGACCGAAGTTCTTATCGCGACCAAACTGGCGGGTATATTCTTCGTAAGAGCCTATCTGGGAGATGTTATTGTGGTTATGCTCCTGTATACGCTGGTGAAAAGCTTTATCAGGATAAATAATGAAAGACTGATCCTGGGAATTCTTATATTTTCTTTTCTGGTAGAGTTTGCCCAGTATTTTAAAATTGCAGAAAAATTAGGCTTCCGTCCTGGAAGCCTGATGTATATTGTTATCGGAAATTCATTTTCATGGATTGATATATTGTGCTATGCGGCAGGATGCCTGATTCTGTATCTATTGGTGAAGTTTAAGCCTCAAAAAACAGATGAGGTTAACCCGGTATAGATTGGGCTGATTCCCAGGCAGGAAGGATCAACGTTTTCCGGCCGGGAGCATATGAAATGTCCGCGACAAGGTGTAACTTCTATCCTCTCTTCCCCCCTCTATTCAAGAACAAAAACAAGAGGCTGTCTCATTCTGGCCTTCACTTTTACTCCGTCTTTCTCTGCGGGAACCCACCGGGTGGTTACCATTTTCAGGGCTCTCAGGAATTCATCTTTTACGAGCTCATTTTCAGAAGATTCTATGACGAAACTGCTCATGCTGCCATCCGGTTCTACGGTAAAGACCGCAATGACTCTTGCGGTTCTTATATCCTGTCTGGCAGGAATGGCGGTACGGAAATTTTTCATGATCTGCTGGGCAAAAACTCTGTGTCCGCCGGGAAACTCCGGGTTTTTAAAGTTGGCGAGCGTGTCAGCAGATGCTTTAGGTAACGGTTCAGCCGGAGGTGGAGTTATCTGGGCAGAAGCTGAAACAGCCCAGAACATCACCATAAAAATCAGGTACTTTTTCATCGGGGTAACATTATCTTCCAAAACTGTCATATTTATCTTCAGCATATTTAATAAACCGGTTAAGCAGCGCCACATTTTCTTTTTCCATAGGGGAAAGATCTTTATCTACATTATTGGAAACGGGAATATACCAGTCCGTCTGTTCAAAAAAGTATCTGTAAGTCTCTTTTTTGAAGGAGTAGCCGTGTCTTGCAAAAACAGAATTTTTAATGATCTCAAGATCCAGTTTACGCAGGTTTTTAAGGTCTTTTTCCGTCAGTTTCTGCTTTGAAGCATTCAGCTTGAATACCGCGTCGGAAGCCACCCGGTTTTTGGAAGTGGTGTAGCTTTCCGTTTTACCGTCACTGTCCGTATATTTTTCTACAAAATCCTTAGGATTGCTCCAGTCTACAAGCTCAGAATCCGGATTAAGCATAAAATTCGGGTTGTAAACAAACTCCTTTCGGGTCAATTTTATTGTTTTCAGGGGAGCTTTTACCGCCTTTGTATTAAAAGCATTCCATTTTCCGGTCATGCTGTCGCCTTGCAGCTTTACTTCGAATCTGCCGTCTGTTTTATCGTTTCCGGGTTCATCCAGAACGAAAGACTTTGACGTTTCGTTGAAAATACCTCTTACCGGACGCTGGTTTCCGTTCACGATGCTCTGTCCGTATACACTGTCTGCTGTAATCCTGTTGATTTTCAGAGAGATTCTTTTGTAAACGGTTCCGTCAAACTCAGACCCGTCTTCATCAGTCATTTTTTCCATTCCGGCAAATTCCCCGGTATAGATTCCGTAATATTCTTTGTGAACTTCCGGGATAACAGCGGAGTCTTTTTTCGCCACCACGGAATCCTGTGTCTTTCCGGTGGTTTTGGCTTCTTTTTTACAGCTTGACATCGTAACCGCCAGCAAAGAGGCAAGGGTGTAATGTGAGATTTTCATATATGTTTTTTTGAGATTAAGTATTCAATTAAAAGGATATTGGGAACCCAGCCGAGCCATGCAATAATCTGGTAAACATCCATTGGGTCCGGGTGGAATAAATATACGATAATAACCTTCCACATCCGCAAAGTAACAGCAGATAAAGTAAGGGCGAAACTCCGCCACATCCAGTGTTTATGTTCCGTAAAACGTTTCCTTCTTGCCAGCTGGTAGGCTTTGAAAGTGGTAACCCACCACAGTATTCCGAGTATGACGAATGAAATTTTCGATAAAATGCCGCCATTTGCAAAGATTCCCATATAAATTCCGGAAGGAGCCGCACAGATCAGGATCAGGAAAATATAAATTTTTCCGGTGGTACGGTGAAATTGGTTGATCCCGAAGTTCTTTCTGAGAATAGCCAGAAACCCGGAAAGCAGTACAAAAATACTGGTGTAGACGTGGGTATAGAAAAACCAGAGGTATTCCGGTCTCTCGTGAACTTCAGTCTGCTTGATCATTAAAAAGCTGACATTAGGGTCCAGAGGAATATATTCTAATGTGATCTTCAGCATCAGCCAAAAGAAATATCCGAATCCAATGATAAGAAGGATTTTAAAAAGGGCAGATGTATTTCTTTTAACAGATAGCATTGTTCGTTATTCAAATTCTAAGGTAACAGGAAAACTATAATAGCTGCGGACTATAATTCCACGGGACTCTGCGGGTTTCCATCTGGTTTTTAGTGATTTTATGGCTCTTTCTATTTCTCTGTTAAGATCGGGATGATCCCCGGTTACTACTATATTTTCTATTTTACCTTTGATATTAACTATAAATTTTGCTTTCGAAACAAGTATGCCTTTTATAGGTCTTATTCTGTTCGTTTTTATTTTATCTGCGACATCTTTACGAAGCGCCATCATTCCCCCGGGATATTCTGCGGGCTTATCATCTTTTGAGAAAAGCGTTTCTTCAGGTTGATCCTGTGTCGGTATGGTTTCAGTTTCTTTTACCTGAGTAAACGCGAAGCTAGATCCGATCAGAAACAGCAATAATGATAATTTTTTCATCGTTATAAAGTATTTAAATCCTGAGCAATCAGCCATCCTTCACTCCAGCAGGCCTGAAAATTAAATCCTCCGGTCACCGCATCAATGTTCAGCACTTCACCGGCAATATAAAAGTTCGGAAGCAGTTTTGAGGTCATGTTTTTAAAGTTAATCTCTTTTAAATCAACGCCCCCGGCGGTTACAAATTCATCTTTAAAAGTTGATTTTCCGGTCACCTGAAATTTCTTTTTACAGAGATTTTCCAGTATTTTCTGCATTTCCTTTCCTGAAATATTAGCCACCTGTTTGTTGAGGTCTATTTTGGAAATATCCAGGATTTTTTGCCAGAATCTGTTGGTAATATCAAAGATTTTAGCTTGTCCGATAGATTTTTTAGGATTATTCTGCTTAAAGCGCTGAAAAATTTCTTCAGCATCATCGATGGCTATGGAAATAAAATTAACCTCAATCTCAAAGTTATACTTCAATTTTGCAAGACTAATGGCTTCCCATGCGGAAATCTTCAGAACTGCAGGTCCGGAAAGTCCCCAATGGGTAATCAGCAATGGCCCGCTTTCATCTGTTTTCAGTTGGGGGATCGATATACCGGCATTTTCAAAACTGGTTCCCGGAAGATCTTTTAAAAGTTCATCTTTAATATTAAACGTAAAAAGAGAAGGAACAAGATCTACGATTTTATGGCCCAGATTTTCAACGATTTTCAACGATTTTGGGGAGCTTCCGGTGGTATAAACCACATAATCCGCTTCAAAATCACCGGAATTGGTTTTGATCAGATACTGCTCATCCTGTTTCTCAATTTCCCTGACCGTGCATTTGGTTTTTACTTCAATATTTTTCTTCTGAACTTCATTCAGGAACGTGTTGATGATAGTCTGGGAAGAATTGCTTTCAGGAAAAGTTCTGTTGTCGTTTTCAATTTTCAGCGGAACATTGCGCTGATCGAACCACTCCATCGTGTCTCCGGGCTGAAACTTAGTGAAAACACTTAAAAGTTCTTTATGACCTCTGGGATAAAACCGAACCAGTTCCCGGGGATCGAAGCAGGCGTGCGTAACGTTACATCTCCCGCCGCCGGAGATCTTTACCTTCTGCAGAACATCCGAATTCTGTTCCAGAATGGTGATATGATATTTTTTTCCGTCAAGATTCGATGCACAGAAAAATCCTGCTGCACCGCCTCCGATAATAATGATCTTTTTCATGTATAGGTAATCTTATGCTGAAGATTATTTTTCCAAAAGTACAATTTTTATAAACCATCTTATTTGAGTATTTTTGAAGATTATAATTTAATCATACTAAAAACGACTTTTACATGATTTTTTACCATACATTCGAAGTACGCTGGAGTGATCTTGATGCCAACAAGCACCTGGCCAATTCATCATACGTTCAGTACTGTGCCCAGGCCAGAATGGCTTTTATGACCAAAGAAAAAATGGGAGTTACCCAGCTAAGCAGGTGGGGAATAGGGCCTGTGATCCTGCATGAAAGGTATTCTTTCTTTAAAGAAATCTATGCTGACCAGACGGTTATTGTAAGTGTGGAAATTGACGGATGTTCCGACGATTCCGCGATCTACCGCTTCCTTCACAAGTTCTATACTCCGGATGGGGTACACTGTGCCACCGCTGAAGCAACAGGGGTGTGGATCGATATGATGCTGAGAAAAATGACCACACCGCCGGATGATGTGGTAGAAGCCATGAATAAATATAAAAGCCCGGAAACAGTGGTGCTGAGTAAAGAAGATTTCAAAAAGTTACCTTTCCACCCACATAATATCGATCCGGCAGAATTTACTAAATAATTCAAAGTTCAGAATTCGTGGTTTTAATGCTTCTGAACAGATCAGCCATTATTCCATTTTACACTGAACATTAATACAAGAAAATATGTTTGAAGATAAATCACAGGAACTGACCCCGATCTCAAAACTGGGAGAATTCGGTCTTATTAAGCACCTGACTGAGCATTTTCCGCTTACCCAGACCTCTTCGGAACTAGGGGTAGGAGATGATGCTGCCGTTATTAATCCTGAAAATAAAAGAGTAGTCCTTACCACAGATGTTCTGGCAGAAGGAGTGCATTTTAATCTGGGCTATGTGCCGTTAAAACATTTAGGATACAAAGCGGTGGTGGTAAACCTCAGCGATATTGCTGCAATGAATGCTGCTCCTACGCAGATTCTGGTTTCCCTTGCTGTTTCAAGCCGGTTCCCGGTAGAAGCTCTGGAAGAGATCTATTCAGGGATTCAGGCAGCCTGTGCGAGATACAACGTAGATCTGATAGGAGGAGATACCACAAGCTCCAATTCCGGGCTGGTGATGAGCATTACTGCTGTGGGCATTGAAAACGAAGAGCATATTGTAAAAAGAAGCGGTGCGAAACCTAACGATCTTCTCGTGGTTACCGGAGACCTGGGCGGAGCTTATATGGGGCTTCAGATCCTCGAAAGAGAGCATGCGGTTTATCTTGCCAACCCGGATATGCAGCCGGAAATGGAAGGCTATGATTATATCCTGGAAAGACAGCTGAAGCCGGAAGCAAGAACAGACGTTAAACAGATTCTGGAAGAGCTGGACATAAAACCGACTTCTATGATCGATATTTCCGATGGTCTGGCTTCTGAGATCCTTCACCTTTCCGATCAGTCAAAAGTAGGCTTCAGGCTGTATGAAGAGAAAATTCCTCTGGACAGTCTTACCATTTCTACGGCGGATGAAATGAATTTAAACCCTGTAATGACCGCCTTGAGCGGTGGTGAAGATTACGAACTGCTGTTCACGATTTCACCCAATGATTTTGATAAGATTAAAAACCACCCGGACTTTACGATTATCGGTCATGCCGTGGAAAAAGAGGACGGAAACTTTATGGTCGCAAGAGGATCCAATCAGCTGGTGGCACTTACGGCCCAGGGCTGGGATGCTTTTTTAGGCAGCCGGCAGAACCCATAAAATTATATTTAATTTGAATATTGTAGAAAACCGCAGCACTTTTTTTGCTGTGGTTTTTGTTTAGGAAGAGTTACATCTATGAATTTACCAGACAAAAATATCCCTGTCCATCATCTGACTTTCGAGGAATTTCAGTTCAGTACCCTGGAAACGGGACACCCGGAGAACTTCAATGATGTTCACCGGCACAATTTCTTTGAAATCATCTGGTTTGGTAAGGTTCATGAAAACAGTTTTCTGGAACTGGATTTTGAAAAATATGTTCTTCATCACGGTCAGGTGTGTATTATTGCTCCCGGTCAGGTATTCAATATGAAGCTGAAAGGTGAGAAAGGTTATGTTCTTGCTGTTTCGAGGGAAATATTCAAAGAAGCCTGTGCCATTGAATCCATACTTACCGGTGGAAGCGTTCCTTTTTCTCTGGATATTCAGAGTGAAAAGGCATGCAGCAGCATTATCTCACTCATAGAACAGGAATATGGCGGGGATTCGCGCATTGACCTGCTTAAAACTTATCTGAAGGCATTCTGTATTATTATTTCGGAACAGATCAGCCTGCAGGATTCTTCAGTAAAAGATAAACAGCGTATTCAGGAACTGGTCAGTCTGATAGAGGAACACTATATGGCTCATAAAGATACCCGTTTTTATGCGGATCAATTAAAAATCAGCCCTCATCATCTTAATGATATTGTACGGCTTTCAAGAGGAACAACGGTAAAGAAGATGATCGGCCAGCGGATTCTGCTTGAGGCTAAAAGAGAACTTAGTTTTGGGGCTTTAACCGTTAAAGAAATTGCTTTTAAACTGGGTTTCAGTGATGCGTCTTATTTTTCCCGCTTTTTTAAAAAACATACGGGACAGAATCCGGATGGATTTAAACAGGAAGGCACCTGATCCTCAGAATGTTTCTTTTATTTTAACTTAAAGCAGGTTATATTGATACGGTTGGGATAATAAATCCTCAGTTTGTGCTGGTCTTCCTTCAGTTCTTTTATTGAAAGCGTTTAATTTTTCAGGCAACTTTGCGTACAGAAAAAACGCCTGTGAAGGCTTATTGATTTTTATGAAGAATTTGAATATTGTGGTGTTTATTTTAGCACTGCTTAACACGCTTGAATCCCTGAGTATAGACCTGTATCTGCCTGCTTTCCCGAGCATGGCCCAAATTTTTAAAACCGATATCGGGCATATTCAGATCTCAATTTCCGTGTTTTTTGCAGGATTTGCCTTCGGGCAGCTGCTCTGGGGACCTTTATCTGATAAGAAGGGGCGTAAACCCATGCTGTACTGCGGATTGCTTCTTTTCATGGCCGGAACTGCCGCCATCTTTTTTACCGCCAATATTTATGTTTTGTGGATAATGCGTTTTCTTCAGGCTTTTGGAGGAAGTGCGGGCATTGTGATCGGAAGGGCTATTGTGATTGATCTGTATGATAAGCAGAAATCGGTGGCTATTTTTTCCCAGCAGTCCCAGATCAGTGGTATTGCTCCGATTATTGCTCCATTGCTGGGAAGTGTATTTCTGAAATTCTGGGGCTGGAACAGTTCATTTGCGTTCCTGGGTATATTGGGAATGATTACCTTGCTTATGGTCATCAGGTATATTCCCGAAACCAATTCCAAAATGACAATTCAGGATAAAACAGAAGATGAGAGGGGATTAAAAGAACAGTTGAAGTTCATCCTTTCCAATAAAGATTTCATCAGCAATACCATGATCGGAAGTATCGCTTTTGCCTCCCTGATCATTTATATCTCCAATGCACCTTTTCTGTTTATGAAACTTCATGGCTTCTCCAGCGGGGTATTCAGCCTGATATTCGGGTTCAATTCACTGGCTCTGATTACGGCGGCTTACCTTACTCCGAAGCTGATTAAGAGAGTGAAAGATACTAAGCTTCTGTTTATGGCTACCGTTTTACTGCTGTCAGTCTGCAGTCTTCATATCCTTATTGCAGCAGAAAACCTTCCGGTAGCTTTAGAAATCGGAATGCTGTATCTGTCGCTGCTTGCCATAGGAATCCTGTTCCCGATTACATCTGCCCACGCGTTGTCTCCGTTTAAAGAAGGAAGAGGAACTGCAGCGGCTGTGATGGGATTTATGCAGCTGATGGTGACTTTCCTGCTGTCAGGGCTGGCCGGTCTTTTAGAATCGGATTCTATCATTCCGATGGTAGTGATGCGGGCAGGAATTGCTCTGATTGCCGTGTGGTTTGGCTGGCGGGCCTTCAGTCCTGAAAAGCGTCTTAAAACGGCCTGAGAAATCAGTATAACAAGCCCGTAAACAAAAGAAGCTTTTAAAAAAACATGAAAAAACCGGAAGAATTTTCTCCCGGTTGATTTTTTTAATAAGGCTGCTCTTCACAGTTCTGTATCGGTTCGCAGCCTCCGCCTCCGCCACCTCCGCCAGGATTTCCGACAGATATGCAGGTTCCGGGATTTCCGTCATCAGCCATTTCGCAAGCCTTTCCAAAGCTGCAGTCGCAGTCAGACCAGCAATAGGCAGAGTCTCCGTTCATATGGCAGCCGCCTCCGCCGTTTCCAAGAATTAAAGTAAGGTCTTTTCTTAAAAGTTTTTTCATTGTTTTCATAATAAAAGTTTTGTTACTGATTGGTGATAAGGTAAATATAGCAAAAAAATAAACCCGCTGAATGTACAACGGGTTTTATATTTTACTGTTTAAGGTTCAGGTTTAAAGGAATTACTACGGCCGACAGAACCGGATTTCCGTTCACTTCAGCAGGTTTCCATTTCCCTTTATCTTTGATCTTGTAAAAAGCGGCTTCAATAAAAGTATTTACATCTTCATTGTTTCCTTTTACTTTAGGCTGAAAGACATTTCCTCTGGAATCTACGGCAAACCTTAAGGTCGCTTTATAAGAATCTGAAAGGAAATTCAGGAAAGACAGGTTTACCGCTTCATTTAAAAGTTTCTGAAATGCTGCTTTTCCGTTTTCATATTCTGCTTCCTTCGTTGGCTTTTGCGCGACAGGAGGCGGGACGTCCGTTATTCCTTTCTTTTCTTCCTCAGAAATCTTCTCTAAAGCATTTTCATAGGCTGAGATTTTCTCTTCGGTAAGAAGCCATTCCTGCTTGGTTCTTTCATCATTAGGCTTGGGGTATTTTTTATACAGAGCCTTGATTTTCCTGTCGTAGCGGGAATCTGCTTTCTGAAAAGCGGAAACCTGAGCGTGGCCGGCAGCAAAGATCAGCACAAACAGGAATGCAGAGAATCTTTTCATCAGAACTAAGCTTTTACAATGTTAATGATAACTTCTGTTGCTTTCTCCATACTTTCCAGGGCAACATATTCGTAAGGACCGTGGAAGTTGATTCCTCCGGCAAAAATATTCGGGCAGGGAAGTCCCATGTACGATAGCTGGGCTCCGTCGGTACCTCCTCTGATCGCTTTGATCTTAGGCTCAATACCCGCTTCTTTCATAGCTTTGGCGGCAAGATCCACAATGTGCATTTTTCCTTCGAACTGCTGCTTCATGTTTCTGTACTGTTCCTTGATCTCTATTTCCGCCGTTCCTTCACCATGCTTCCGGTTGAATTCAGCGATCTTTTCTTCCATGAATTTCTTTCTGGCTTCAAACTTATCAGCATCGTGATCACGGATGATATACTGAAGTTTCGCTTCGGAAATGTCAGCCGTGATGTCCATCAGGTGATAGAATCCGTCAAAACCTTTGGTAGTAGAAGGTGTTTCTCCCGCAGGAAGCATCTGGGCAAATTCTGCGGCCAAAAGAGCAGCATTGATCATTTTTCCATATGCGTAGCCCGGGTGTACACTAAGGCCGTGGATTTTTACAACGGCTCCTGCCGCATTGAAGTTTTCATATTCCAGTTCGCCTACTTCTCCGCCATCCATCGTATAGGCCCATTCCGCGCCGAACTTGGCTACATCAAATTTGTGTGCGCCTCTTCCGATCTCTTCATCCGGGGTAAATCCTACGGCAATTCTTCCGTGTTTGATTTCGGGGTGGGCGATCAGGTATTCCGCAGCGGTTACGATTTCCGCGCATCCTGCTTTGTCATCCGCTCCCAGAAGGGTATTTCCGTCCGTAGTGATCAGGGTCTGGCCGATATATTTTTTTAAGCTTTCAAATTTTGAAGGAGACAGGGTGAATCCTGTTGTCTGGTTGAGAAGAAGATCATTTCCGTCGTAATTTTCCCAAACCTGAGGTTTTACATTTTCTCCGCTGAAATCAGGAGATGTATCATAATGTGAAATAAAACCGATCACAGGTCTGTTATCATTTTCAAGATTGGAAGGCACATAGCCCATGATATAACCGTTGTCGTCTATCGAAACATCTTCCAGACCAATGGTCTTCAGTTCTTCAGTAATATATTTGGCAATATCCCACTGTCTCTCTGTTGAAGGTGTAGCTTCACTTTCCGCATCACTGGTTGAATATATTTTTACATAACTGAGAAAACGGTTCAGCAATTTCTCTTTCCACAATGGGTTAAATTCTATTGTACTCATCAGATATCATAAATTTGAACAAATATACAATGTAATTTGTTCATAATTTGTACGATTGCCGGGATATAATTGGGACAGTCTGTTTAAAAGAATATGATGTGATACGTAATTGATGTATTTTCCCGGAAAATTATTTTTTTTAATTTTCTTTATGAGCCTTTTATAAAGGTTTTTAGTAATAAAAATAGTACCAGCAGTAATAAGATCCAGCCCAGAATCTCTGCAACGGGTTTCAGCTTTTTCATCAGCTTATAGCCCAGAATGATTTTTTTCTGCTCTTTATCGTTATAATTATTCATCCCCGGTTTAATATGTGCTTTTTTTTGACAAATTTATATTATTTTCTCTGATAACAAGCTTTTTGTTTAATAAAATGTATGAATAGATAGGTATTTGAAAATTCGCTTTAAGTGAAATGATTAATTTGATTTATATTTTTAATTTTTTCATAAAATTTAATTCGCAAACTTCATAAAATCTCAATAATAATTAAAATGTTTTAAAATTAAATTTTCATTAAGTTTTAGAACAGATCATTGTGTCCTAGAGAAATCATGATAGAGTTTAAAATCAGAAATTCTCCCGTTTTGATCAGGTTATTTGTAATGAAATATAAAATATTGAATTTATAAATAGGATGTAAATACCTGGAAATCAAAATAATCTTAGATTTGTATGCCGTGTATATCAAATTATTTAGTTTTATTATATTTGAGAAAATCAAAAAGTACAATGTTTCTTACCGAATGTCCTAGAGATGCCATGCAGGGTTGGGGAGAGTTTATTCCTACCAACAAAAAAATAGACTATATCAATTCTCTGATGGAGGTTGGTTTTGATGTTCTGGACTGTCTGAGTTTTGTTTCTCCAAAAGCAATTCCTCAGATGGCTGATTCTGATGAGGTTGCTGAAAATATAGACAAATCCCTGTCCAATACTAAAGTTTCTGCTATTATCGGAAATTACAGGGGGGCGGAAAAAGCATTAAAACATTCTTCCGTAGATATCCTGGGCTTTCCGTTTTCTATTTCGGAGACATTTCAGCACAGGAATACCAACAAAAGTCAGGATGAAGCTTTTGAAGAAATCATTAAAATGCTGGAGTTGGTGAAAGGGGAAGGAAAACAGCTGAATATTTATTTTTCCATGGCTTTCGGAAATCCTTACGGCGAAATGTGGAAATGGGAAGATGTGGATTTCTGGGCAAAAAGATTTTCAGAAATCGGAGTTAAAGATGTTTTACTGTCTGATACAACGGGAGTTGCAACCCCGGAAACGATTGCTCTTTTATTTGAAAAAATCCCGTCCCGGTATCCTGAGATCAATTTTGGCGGGCATTTTCATAACCGGTATGAAGATTCTTATTCCAAACTGAAAGCTGCTTACGATAAAGGGTGCAGAAGGTTTGACAGTGCGATCAAAGGAATCGGAGGATGTCCGATGGCCAAAGATGATCTTGTGGGAAATATGCCGACAGAGCAGGTGATCAACTTCATGAGCGTTGAAAAAGCGGATCATAACCTGAATCTGCTGAATTTTGAAAGCTCCTATAATAAAGCGAAAGATATTTTTCATTTTTAAATGATAAAGATTCTTACGGATGGATCAGCGGTCTGTTTGATTCGTAAGATATAAAAGATAATCAGAAGCGGGCTTTGGTCCGCTTTAATGTATTAAAATACTGTTTAGAACATTTAATTAATCCCAACACAATCCAATGTCGCCAATCATCACATCATCCGAATTAAAAAGCCTTTCAACGGATAATCTCATCATTCTTGATGCCAGAGCCGGAAAAGATATGCATCAGAATTATCTGGAAAAGCATATTAAAGGAGCGCGTTTTATTGATCTCGATAAAGACCTTGCCGAAATAGGGGAAGATGCGGCTTTTGGAGGAAGGCATCCGCTTCCGTCTGTTGAAAAGTTTGCAGAAACACTTTCCATGCTTGGGCTGGCTGAAGATTCCCACATTGTTGTCTATGATGATAAAAATGGGGCCAATGCTGCCGCCAGAGCGTGGTGGATGTTAAGGTCATTCGGATTTGAAAAAGTGCAGGTTCTTGACGGAGGGATACAGTCTGCAGAGCAAAACGGAATTGAGTTTTCCTCTGGAGAGGAATCCTTTGGCAAAGCTCCGTCGATTCAAAGAAATCACTGGCTTTTACCTGTTGTAAACCTGGAAGATGTGGAGAAAGAGCTGGCAGACCGTTCCTCTACAATTATCGATGTGAGAGATGCGTACCGTTACAGAGGAGAATCCGAGCCGATTGATCTGGTGGCCGGGCATATTCCGGGAGCCATTAATATTCCTTTCTCGGAAAATCTTGATGAAAACGGGAATTTTCTGAAACCAGAAGTTTTAAAAGAAAAATATACAGAACTTTTGCAGGATAAACCGGGACACCTGATCATTCATTGCGGTTCCGGAGTTACTGCATGTCATACTATTTTAGCGATGGAGTATGCCGGATTGGGTATTCCGGATCTTTACGTGGGATCCTGGAGCGAGTGGAGCCGGAGAGCAGGAAAAGAAATCGGTAAGGATATTTAAAAACCAAAAAACCTCAGATCTGTTTCTGAGGTTTTTAATTTGTCGGATGGAAGCTGAAGATTTAGTCAGCCGGTAAAAGTGAATCGTTCCCTGCTTCAGAATTAAAGCATTCCCAGTTCAAATTTGGCTTCTTCGCTCATCATATCTTTGTTCCAGCTGGGCTCAAAAGTAAGCTCCAGGTCAACACTATTCACGTGTTCCACTTCTCCCACTTTATCTTTTACTTCCTGTGGCAGCGTTTCAGCAACCGGACAGTTTGGAGTGGTAAGGGTCATTATAATTTTTACGTCTGCGTCATCAGAGATCTGCACATCATACACCAGTCCTAATTCGTAAATGTCTACCGGAATTTCGGGGTCATATACGGATTTCAGCACCTTGATGATTTCCTCACCAATGTCAGCAATTTGATCGTCAGTAAATTTCATTTTTTAATCTAGATTGATATTCCTTTTCAACAAATCTTCCTGACGCATGCGCCGGAAAATATTTGCCAAAGTTAAGACATCTTTTTCACAATAGTCAACTATTCTCTGCAAGTCTTTTTCTATGTAGTAGATTGATGAAACCATTGAGCCGTCTATATCGTCTTTCGGAGTGGGGATTCCGAAAACGTGAGCCAGCAATTCCAGGGAGACAAAACTTTTGTAATCCCCGAATTTCCAGAGCTCCATTGTATCGATATGTGGAATTTCCCACGGTTTTTTTCCAAACATCTGGAAGGGTACGGGAGGAAGCATGCCATTGATCAGAAACCGTCTTGCAATCCACGGAAAATCAAACTCTTTTCCGTTGTGCGCACAAAGGATAACATCTCTAAGCCTCGGGCTGTTGAAAATTTCTCCGAACTCCTGAAGTATTTTCTTTTCATCATGTCCGGAAAAGCTTTTTATTTTCAGGGTTTCGTTTTTTTCAAGCATTCCTATGGTAATGCAGATGATCTTTCCGAATTCGGCCATAATACCGGCTCTTTCGTAAAACTCTTCTGCAGAAAACTCTTCTTTTCTCTGGAACTTCGTTTTTTTATCCCAGAGATGCTGTTCGGTTTCGGATAATTCGTTCCAGGATCCAGCCTGCGGAACCGTTTCTATATCAAGGAATAAGATTCTTTCTAATGGTATATTCTGTATCATAGGTGTTTTTTTATCATCTATCCTACCTGCATCCCGTTTTTTGTAGGCAGGGAGGGGCTTAAAAGGGTAACGTCTTTTTTATCTTCCCCATATAATCCCAGGACAAGACATTCACTGAAAAAGTTGGCAATCTGTTTTTTAGGGAAATTTACAACGGCTAAAATCTGCTTTCCTATCAATTCATCCTTTTGGTACAGGGATGTAATCTGTGCGGATGATTTTCTGATTCCCAAATCTCCGAAATCTATTTCCAGTTGGTAGGAAGGGTTTCTTGCTTTTTCAAAATCGTTCACTGAAAGTATGGTTCCGCAACGGATGTCTATTTTTTCAAAATCTGCCCAGGTGATGTCTGGTTTTATGTTCATGGTAGAGTGTTTATTAAATGTTCAACTTCTGTTTTCTGTTCTGCGTATTTCTGTTGGAGTTCTGAGCCTTCACCCATTCTTTTATAATATTCCAGAACTTTTCCTCCGAAGAATTTTTTATGAAAATCCGAGACATCCGGAATCTGTGGGAAAACTTGATGAAAAAGCATTTCATAATAAGCCTGAAATTCTCTTTCATTCCGGTCTTCTATTACCTGTCCGGGGGCTTTCTGGCGAACGTGGAGCATTTCATGGGCAATCATATTCAGGACAAGATTCAGCTCAAAATCAAACAGATTCCGGGGAATCATTACGGTTTGTGGTCCTCCCAGCTCTCCTTCTGCGGTAAGAAGCATTGAAGTTGGCGAAAGTTCCTGCCTGAATCCGAATCCGGCAAAGTTTTCATGTTCCAGATTAAAAGAGTGGATGAGATATTTGGCAGCATCCAGAATCTGGTCATGTTCTTTATAGGCCTCAAGGTGTAAATGGATCTGCTCAAAATTCATGTGAAATATGTTTTATAACAAATGTATTAAAATAACCTGATTTCAGACTAAGAAAGTTGTGTGAAATGGCTGTGCGGAAAGAGCAGGGCAGGAAATTATGGTAGATAACTTTCTATGGGGGATTAGAATGTATTCCAAAAATAAATGAAATTGAATTTCATTAAAAAAACAGAATGGTCTGTTCTCTTTTTCGTTTTTTTACCATTTTATTGCGGGTTTCTATCAACATCATGGTGGGGTAAAGAATTATCTTTGACCAATTTTTAGATTTCATAGAATTCACAGTCCATTCTATGTTTCTGATTTTTTATTTCTTGCATCTTACCGCAGCCTGCGGCCTAAGTTTATAGAAATATTTTTTTTTCATCAATTGTGTTTATTAAACCATATTTTTTATAAATATGGTTTTTTTGTTGGATACTATGAAGTTATTTCATGTTTTTTAATTGGTTGTAATAGGATGCTTTCATAAATCATTATGGTTTATAATATTAATTAAATACGTGTTATTTTAGAAAAAATATTATATTTATAGCGATTTATGTATAGAAAATTCTAAACATAAGATGACCACAGGGATGAAAGAATTTTTAATAGAACCTTTTTTACACGCAGAAAATAACCGGCAGTGCATTAATACGAAAGAGATTTCGGATTTGCTTATGCTCAGACCTGAGCAACTCCTGAAGCCCCATAAAGTATCGTTTTATGCGGTTAATTTTTATTGTGAGGGGGAAGGGAAGCATTCAGTTGACTTCAACTGCATTGATGTGAAGGAAAAGCATATGCTGTTTCTGTCCCGGAATCAGATTGCCCAGTTTCATGATCCTGTTTCCTATAAAGGCAGAGTGCTTATTTTTACAGAAGATTTTCTCTGCAGAAATAATATACAGACCCAGTTTTTTGGGCTCACCAACCTTTTTAACGATCCTTTGAAGCTGCCTTATGTTTGTGTGGAAAACCGATTTGATGAGCTGCTGTGTCTTTTTAATTTCATCAGTGAAGAGCTTTCGAGACCTTACAGTGAACTGCAGACTTCTATACTGAATAACTACCTGTTTAATATTCTGCTTATTGCAGATCAGATGTATAAGCCACAGGATGATATTCTGGATACCCATCCCTATAAACTCCTGGTTTCAAAGTTCAAGTCTTTTGTCAGTCAGAAACTGAACAGACAGTATACGATACAGGACATTACAGACCACCTGAATGTGAGTATAAGAACTTTGGAAAAGGCTTTTGTTGAAATAGAAAAAAGTACTCCTAAAAAATGGATGGCTGAGAGAATGATTCTGGAAATTAAAAGGAATCTGGCCTGTAAGGAATATAATATAAGTGAAGTGGCTTACGGGTTAGGATTTAATGAAGTGACTAATTTTACCAAGTTTTTTAAATCGAATACAGGTCTTACCCCCAGCCAGTTCAGAGAAAATCTGAGTTCTGTTTAAAGATTTATCAGCTGAAGTGTTTATTATTATCGTGAATTTGGGAATGTTTATAATTTGCTGTTAATCATTTGTTTGTATTGATGTTTTTAATTGTTTGTTCCTTAATTTGGTAAATATTACAGTTTAATTGTAAGGAAGAGAACTCTACTTTTGCACTGCAAGTTTATAAAGAGCTGCGATTCTAAAAAACAATGAATTGAAAAAAAATAGCAAAGAGGTCCCGGATCGGGGTTACTCTTTGCTTTTGTAAAGCGGGGATCTGGTACGAAGGATGTTCGCTTTTTTATCATTTTTATGCGTCTTTATATTAGGATGCCGGAAGTATGAAAATATAATTTTGTATTATCAGAAAATTTACCGGAAATAAAAATAAAAAATACAGCTAGTTTCTTTGAACAGAGGGTTTTAAAGAAAAAAAACATGAATTTAAATTTGAATAACTCCAATTATCAGGAGTAGAAATAAAAATATAAACACAACCTTATAACCAGAAAAAAATTATGAAACAAGACGCATCGGCTGTTATCGTACCTGTTTAATGAGCAGGTATGCATATAAACTCAGGCACTTCTGCCTCTTCAACCCTATTTGTTTAAAATTTTTCATTTCCGAAAATGATTAATGTTTTATTCCGGATTCATTATGTTTTTGGAATAAATGAGATTGATGTTTTTAACTGTCATTTTCCGACTATTAGTACACTTGGATGAATAAATTATTTCTACCTTTTGTTTTACTGCTGTGTATAGCTGTAAATGCCCAGGATACCCTGAAGTATAATACCATTTATACTAAAACCTATCTTGAGACCTCACAGAAAAACTTTAATCAGGCTGTAAAAACAGCTGATTCACTGTACAGTATATCTTCATCTCCTTATTTTAAGGTTAAAAGTCTGATGCTTCTGGCTTCGCTATATCAGCAGTCGGGAGATCTTAAAAAATCAATCAGTTATGCCCATAAAACTGAAGTTCTGCTTGAAGATACGGAAGATAATCTCTGGAAAGCCAAAGTTTCAGGCTTTTTAGCAACACAATACCGTTTACTGAGCCTGTACGGTCAGTCTAAAAAATATTCTCTGAAAACCTTCAATATCTGTGATAGGATAGAAAATAAGAAAGTGGCTGATATGACGCGGGGAATGGTGATGCAGGAGCTTGCTTACTATGAACAGGAACGCGAACAGTTCCGGAAATCAAATCAATATATTCTTAAAGCTCAGAACTATTTCAATAGATCCGGCCAGAAAACAGATTTTTTTTCAGCAAACAATGAGCAGCTTCTCGGGCTTAACTATTATTATATGAATGAGATGGATGAAGCCCTTATTCATTACCATAAAGCATTGGAGCTGTGCAAAGAATTTCCGGAAAGCCATATTACCGGGTTGGTTTATAATGGTCTTGCTCAGGTATGTATGGAGAAAGGAGATCTGAAAAATGCCAGAAAATATCTGGATCTCGCTGAAAAAATTTCAGAATCTTCAGGCTTCCTTCAGCTGAAAAATGCAGTGTACAAAACCGCTCAGGACTATTATCTTAAAACGGATGATCTGAGAAATCTGACGAAAATTACAGTAAAGAAAGATTTTGTAAATAAAAAGATCACTGAAAAAAGCAATGCTTTTATCAACGAATCTTATACGCAGCTTTATGAACAGAATAATAAAATATCTGAAGGCAGCTTCAGAAAAGATATCATCATTATTGCCGGAACGGTGCTGCTCGTTCTGATTATTACCGGATTTATGCTGTATACGAGAATAAAACATAAGAAAAACCTGCAACGGTTCAATGAAATCCTTGAACAGATCAATAAAGAAAGAAGTGCTGAAAATGTTTCCGTTAAAGAAACAGAGCCTTTTCCAAAAGACCAGGATGACCATGAAAGAAAAACTGACCAGGAATATTCTGTAACGATGACCACTGCCACGGAAAGAAAAATACTGATCAAACTATACGAGTTTGAAAGATCTGATATTTTTACCAATAATAATATTTCGCTTCCTTATCTGGCTTCTCTTTTTGAAACCAATACAAAATATCTGTCATTTATTATCAATACTCATAAGAAGAAAGATTTTAATAATTATATCAATGAACTCAGGGTGTATTATGTAATCAAGAAACTGAAAGTCAACCCTAAATACAGGAAGTATAAAATTGCAGTTCTTGCTGAGGAGGCCGGTTTTTCTTCTCAGAATAAATTTGCCACGATCTTCAAGAAAGTAACCACTATGTCTCCTTCTCTGTTTATAAAGCATCTTGAAGAAGAAAAGGTAAAATAACAGCCTGGGAACTTTATCATTTTGAGGAAAATGGTAACAGAATGCCTTTTAAAGCGGTTTTTAGTGCTTTATCTTTGTCCCTGTCAGAGGAGACTTATCTGATCATTGTACCGATCAAATCTCATAAGCTGCTTAATATCTGCAGCTGAAAAAATATTCTGACACAGGAATAATGAATATAAAAACACAAACAGATGTGCTGTCCGGTATACTTTCTTTAAGAAGGCAGATTATACTGTGCATTCTTATTCTGATCAGTGCTTCTTCAAAATTCCATGCATCATCTTATTCTTATGATGAACCGATAGAGGGTTCAGGAAAGAATGTAATATATGTAACCAAAGGTACAACTGTCTTTATCGGAGATCCCGATATAAAAATAAAGCAGGTCCTTATTTCCAAAGAAAATAAAAGAATAAAGGGCAGGCAGAGCAAAAGGCCGAAAACCGTAAAACCTTCAGGGAAAAACCGGGAGTTCAAAGAGACGGCCGGAGCCACAGCTATTTTATATTCCAAAAATTCCTCTTCAGGAAATGAACTGTTTGTTCCGGGACGAAAAGATCTCTTTTTTGTTGCTTCAACGGGAGAAGTCCAGATAAAATCAGCATTTCACAGATCTGTGGATGCCCTGTACGTCCGTCATTATTTATACAGATCCGGCATCGTTTCCGGTAGATTGGATAATCTGTTTCCGGAACATCACTTTTCTCAATCCCATGCGATAAGACCGCCTCCGTTTACTGTCTGATTTTTAACGGTTTAATTAAAATTTTCATGTTTCTTTTAAAGAAGCACAGGTTAGTTTATGCCTGAATCCGAAAAATGAACAAATAATAAACGATTGAATTAATGAAAAATAATATAAAGTATTATCTACAGTTTAGAACTGTCATAATTTTTGCATGCCTGTTGTGCAGCGGATTGCTTTTTGCTGATGGATCCAGGAATCTGTATCCGTCCGGAGCTACCGGTCTGCGGGCATTTTTGAGATCAAGTACCACAACCACAGACAGCTGGCCTTTTGCGAATGAAGGAACACATTATGTATATGCCACACCGGGAGAAATCATTACTCTGGCTTCAAGCGCACAGAACGGAGGAACCGGAAGAATACGTCTGTTTGCACCGGACGGAACACAGGTTGTTAACAATACTACCGGCGGACAGATTTCCAGCAGAAGTGCAGAACTTGCAGGACCGCAGCTTTCAGGCCAGACAGGAGGAAGCAGATATACCCCCATTTATCATTCTGTAACGCAGGAAGGTATTTACCGCGTTGAATTTGTAGCACGTGCAACATCGGATCCTTCAACAACAGTAAGTGCAGACAGCAACTGGACACAAAGCAGTACCAATGCGGGAATTGCAGCATGGGATGTATCGGTTATCAATACAGCCAATACAGGATTTGTGCAGGGACGTGTATATGCGAACATCCTGAATCTTTCCAACGGAACTTCTTCTGCAAATACTGACGGGTTTTACGGACTGGTATACGTACTTACAAAAGACGGATATACTTATAGGGTAAATAATAACGGGAATAATGGACTTTATTTCACTTTTTATGCGAATAACAACGGGTTTATAGATTCCACAACACAAAATCCTCTTTATAAAAGTCTTGACCAGTCAACGGCTGCCTTTTTAACAGGAAAAGCCCACAACCCGAATTCAGCGGATACTTCCAGGCATATCACCCATAAGCTGTTTTACAGCCTTCCTGCGACAGATTTACCGGAAACATCGTCCGGAGCTGTTCCGGGAGGATCTACCTGGCTTAAAAGCGCAGTGATTGTTCCTGATGTAACAGGACTTCAGCTGGTAGGAGTTGATGGAACCCCTGCACAGGTCAGCGGAAAAGGAGGATATATTAAATTTAGCGCAGGAACTCCCGGACAGTACAAAATTGTCATTCAAAGTACAGCAACACCGGCTGCTTTTGTAGCCCGCACCCTTACCGGTCCGTCTGTAACAGGAGTCAATTCTATTTTCTGGGATGGAAAAGACGGTGCCGGAAATTCACTGCCAACTGGTTCAATACCTGCAGAAGTAACCGTACAGCTTCAGGGAGCCGAAGTCCATTTCCCTTTCATGGATATGGAGTACAACAGGAACGGAACAATTATCCAGCTTCTGGATCATACCAATCTGAATAATGTGGTTTCAGATCTTGTTTACTGGAACGATACCGATATTCCTAACGGAAGCACCGGAACTTCTTCCAACCCTAAAAACAATACCCATCTGCCTCCGGTAAACAGTGCCGGAATCAGCAGTGCCAGCAACGGACATATCTGGGGAGTAGGAGGAACAGGAACCTCCGGGCTGTTCGGTGATGTAAGGTCAATTGATACATGGACATTCATTAAAGGAAATGCATCTACAATTGCTACGACTGTAGAAGTAAAAATTGCAGACTTAAAAGTATCTCAGGTAATACCTGATAAATCTGCGGTTTCAGCAGGAGAACAGCTTACCTATACGGTAAAAGTGAAGAATGATGGTCCAAGCGGTGTTACGGGAGCTCCGTTTACCTTTACGATTCCGCCTGGTCTTGATCCGCAGTCTTTTGTCTTTACAGCCAACGGATGTGGAAGTGAATCAGTGGCTATGACTTATAACCCGGCTACCCGTACCTATTCATCCTCACTGAATTTACCTAACGGATGTGAGATTACGTATAAATTTACAGTAACCGTTACAGCTTCTGCAACACCAGGAAACTTAACAGTAAAAACAGGGATCCTCCGTCCGAATGATGTCACTGACCCGGATGCTACCAACCCTAACCCGGCAGTTCCGCCTACCAATGCAGAATATGAATGTGCCAATAACGGTTTGGGAGGTAGTTGTAATAACTTGTTGGATAACAGCAATGTAATGTTCTCTCCGACACCTATCTGTACCGAAGATGTTCTGGGGAATGCATTCAGCACAGCAGATGGCGAGCCTGTGACCTTCTCCCAGCCGGCAACTGATTTCGGATTTGTATTCGATATTTATACGCTTGATAATTCTTTTAATCTTAACATTAACGGAACTCAGCTTGCCACACAGGAAATTCAGTTTTCTACGGGAGTTCCGAATATACGTTTTGCAGACGGATCTGTTTACGGATCAGGCGGAGTACCTGAAATCTGGCAGATCATAGGAACACCTTCAGCCCCTTCAGTTAGAGTTAGCATCAGTGCAACAGGAGCGGTAACACTGTTTGGAAGTAAAACTTCAGGAGGTCCTTTATTTCCTTTGGAGCTATATAACGGAGCAGTTTTTAATACGATAACCTGGAACGTAGCCGCTGCCAATATCGTTACGGCAACACAGGTAGTGGTAGGTCCAACTTATATGACCGGTTACGGATCCGGTAAGAAAATAGTGCCTTGCCACTGCATCAAACCGGGGGCAACAGGTACACCGGACAGCTATGCACAGATCGGAATCCTTACCAAACCGTCAATTACTGCTGCCAACTGGCCTAAAAATGTTCCGAACGGACAGCTTGTTCTGGATAGTGCCGGAAAAGGTCTGGTAATTACTCATATGACAACGGCTCAGAGAGATGCTTTGGTTGCCGTAGAAGGAATGGTGATTTACAATACAGATTTAAAATGCGTTCAGCTTTACAGGGGAACCGCTCCGGGAGTAGATACTTCCCGTACCGGATGGAACTGTATCAAAAGAGGCTGTAACGAATAATAACAGGTGATTGAGTTTTTAAAGATTGCCGGGATAGCGGAAAACAATATCCTGGCAGCTTTTTAATAATTAAAAAATGAAATTAGAAATGAAAAATATAATAATTACATCAATAGCCCTGTTCTCTGCTTCTTTAATGAGCAGTGTAAAGGCTCAGGTAGCATTTGGTAAAGACAATGTAACGAATCAGAGTGCACTTGTAGAATTTGGTCCCGGAAATAAAGGAATTATACTGCCTTCAGTGGCCTCGGCTTCAGGAGCAGCAGGAGGAACATTTATTTTTAATACAGCGGATAAAGCTGTGGAAGTATGGGAAGAGAAAAATAATAACAATGCCGGAGGCTGGACTTCACTTACCGATCAGGGGCAGGGTGTCCTTCATGCTCTTTCCAATACAGGAACAGACGCTTCCGCAACAGCAGGAGTGATTATCGGAGCTGCAACAACAAGTAAGCCGGGAACTTTGGTATTGGAATCTACAACAAAGGCAATGATTTTACCTGTTGTGGCCAATCCGCATCTGACCATGAAAAGCTCCGTGGCAGGAACTATGGTATATGACCCCGCTTCTGATATGCTGGCAGTATATGATGGAGCCAACTGGAGCTACTGGAAATAAAGAAATCATCAGTTTAGTTTTGAGCCGCAGAATGAGGGGTAGAAATAGTCCTCTTCTGCTGCTTTTACAAATTTCAGAAATGACAAAAATTAATAATTTTCATACAATGCAGACGGTCATGAAGGTTTTAACAGCCGTGATCTTTGTTATTTTTTTCGCCCTGGCCTGCACAAATTGGAATACAGCTGTCAAGGTTATCCTTTTTATAGCAGGAGCAGCCTTGCTGAGAATGTCTTTAAAGATTAAATGTATTGAATATGAATTTTCAGGAGAATGCATAACCATTAAAAAGTTTCATCCTTTTTACCAACGGAAAAAGATATCGCCTTTCGCTGAATTTCCGAGACAGTATCTCAGAGATTTCACCCTTGAAGAAAAACAGATGGTTTGCACCCTGGTTATCGTATTGGATACGGATAAGAGAAAAGGATTTAAAGTGAAACTTCAGATAGCCGGTTTTAATGACAGGCAAATGAAAGATCTTACAGACTCCCTGGAAACTATAAAAAAGATAAATAATAATGAACACTGATTTTAAAAATATCCATGTTGGAAAACTGGTAAAAAAGAGAGTAGCAGAATGTGAAATTGATACATTCAGAATATGCAGGTTTTTGAAATGTACAGAAGATGAGTTGAAAATCATGTACCAGCAGCAGGATATGCCCTCTGATCTGATGCTGAAGTGGAGTAAACTGCTGGAATATGACTTCTTCAGGGTATATTCCCAGCATCTGATACTTTATTCACCACCTGCTAATGCCAATCTGAGCCGGCTTGCAGAAAAGAAAAAAACTGACCTTCCGCAGTTCCGGAAAAATATTTATACAAAAGAGATCATAGACTTTATTATGGAACTGATCCTGACCGGAGAAAAAACAAGACATCAGGTGATAGAAGAATACAGAATCCCTAAGACCACGCTGTATAAATGGATGGATAAATACAGCAGTAAAGCGGCCAGTTAATTTTAAATACAGCTTAAATATGATACTCACTGAAATGATCCTGATTGGAAAAACAATAGAAGAAGCAGAGGAACTTGTAGGGCAGAGAACAGTAAGAATGTACAGTTCAAGGTATGCTTTTGAACTAAAACGCTATTGTTTCGGCATTTTAAAAAAACGGTTGCATATTTCTACCTGCAGAGGGATCATCTATGACTGCCATTTCAGAATTGATCTGTAAAATAATCCAATCAAAAATCAAGATTGTATGACGCCAGATAAGCGACTGTATGAAAAAGACTTTCTTTTGGGCTTCTCTAAAAAAGAAGTTGCTGAAGAACTTGGCCACGGCTTCAATTTTTTTCCGGATGATATCTGGTATTATGAAATAAAAAAAACATGGTGGGGAATGAAAACCGTTCTCTTCCTTATTTTCCGGAACGGAAAATTACAGCATAAAAGCATTAAGAAAGTATATGGAAAAATATATAAAACCAAATTACCGGAAAATCTACAATGATATCATCATCAGAAAATTCCCGGATAAAGAAGCAAAATGCAGATCTATCCTTGCCAAAAAAGAACTGTCTGCAATGGATATTATCAAACTGAATAATCTGATTTTCACTAAAGAAGTGACGCATAATAAACTTATCAGTACCCAAAAACACCGTTCATACGATAAGCAGACCATAATGGAGATCCTGAAGTATCAGAAAGAAAACGGAATGAATAACAGTGAGCTGGCCAGACATTTCAGCCTCAGCCGCAACTCTGTGGCGAAATGGAAAAAGATATTTTTAGGAGAAAACGGCTCCGGAAACAGAAATTCAGATAATGGTATTGTACAGATTATTCGAAGATAAGGTAATTTCAGGACGGATTATTTCAATTAATTCTTTGTCCGAGAATATCGGTTTTTTAATCATTTCTGATGAAGCGGGAGAACCCTTATATTATCAGAATTTTAATTATCAGAAAATTAAAATCGCTAAAAATGAAGAAGGAAAGTATTATCGGGTAAAAAAGAAAATTAAATATCAGCATCAACCGCTTCAAAGGGAGCGGTTTTCTTTTTTAATTAATTTCCGGTATCACCCGGGAGATAATAATATAGTTGAAATCAAAAGGCGCAAAAAGACTCTTAAACTTTAACCATTTTTATTAACGCTGAATAGAAAATCTGCGTCATCTGCAAGATCAGCGAGCGAATAAAATATCCATAAATTTGTGCAATCTAAGCGATCTGTGGGAAATTTTTTTAACCACAAAATAGAAAATACTACAAAATAAAAAAAGATCTTATTTAGTATGACAGATCAGGAAATAATAGAAAAAGCGACTAAGGCTTTAAAAACTTTAGGCTTATTAGGTGATTATAACAGTATTGGAGTATATAGAGATATAAATCCTATGATCCTGGAAATGAATCCGGAACATGAATTTCAGTATTCCGTCTATTTTAACTTTAACCCTCCTGTTCTTGGAACTGGGGCGGCCATAACAGTTGATAGGAAGACCAATAAGCTATTGGAGATTATCACTAAAAATGGGTTATACAAAGTCCCGGAAGAACTGCAGTAATTTTTACTGCTTTTGAAAATATTCAAAACTTTTAAATCAACCGGCATGATTTCCATGCCGGTTTTCTTTTTTCTAGCTTTAAGTTAGAGAAAATTTCAAGGAAGATGAATGAAAAAAAGACCGGCAGCCTTAAGCCTCCGGTCTTTAATAGTCCAAAAATATTTGATATTGATTTAGTTCAGAAGCAAAGCTTATTTTGCCACGTAGGTATAATTCTTATTATGGGTCTGTCCGGCTGCTACGGTCACTGTTAAATCAGTTTCCACACTTCCGCCGATCTCAGCTTTATACCTTACTGCAATAGGACCTCCGTCATGATTGGTAACATGGGCACTTAAATTCCCGAAATTAAAAGGTTTCACGGTTTCAAGAACATAGGTTTGGGTGGAACCGATGAAATCATCTGTTCCCAGGATAATATCATCTTCATTTCCCTGAACAGCCCCGTTTATTTTCCATACCGGAGCTCCGTACTGGCTGGCATCGTGGTTTCCTGCTGCTATTCCGAAATCTGCCTGGTCGTTGGAATCTGCCCCGCTCACCGTAATCGTCATTTTCATATTGACCTTCGCGTCAGAAGGGCTGTCATCATCTTTACTGCATGCAGCAGAGATGCTTCCTATAACGGCCAGACTGAGAAGACTGAAAATAATTTGTTTTGTCCTTTGCATTTTCATAATACTACTTTTTGAATGTTGATCCGGCAAATGTAGCACAGGATAGGCTGCCCGGGCAATACAGAAAAATCAGGATTTTGTTCTCCCTGAAATTAGGTAGAAACTATACGGAAAATATTTAAATGGCTTTGAAAATAAGGTAAGATATTCAGCCTTGTATAGCAAAAACAGGATCGTCAGCTTTATAAAGTGTAACTGGAATTAAATTTTATGTTTTGATAATCAGTTGATTATGTTTTTTTTATTGATTTTTTTTACAGTTTCATGCAAGATTTTCCAAAAACCGGATTTTACTAATGAGTACTCAAAATAAGGAATGTTTAATACAGAAAAAAATAATGGAATGAAGAATTTAATAGTACTTAAGTTTTTTGCGGCTATTTTAGCCGTAGGGGTAATTTTCACCCTTTTTAGCTCATGTCTTGATGACGGAGATGTAGAGATTCCCCCCGTAAAACTGGAGGATCTTAACGGGAACTACCGGGGAAGGCTGATTACGGTTCAGGGAATTTCCAGAACAGAAAAAGCAATAGAATTTAAATCGAAAAAGGACACCATACTTTTTACGGAATTTCCGGTAAGAGAAATTGTGAAATCAGTGGTAAAAGATCCTGTAAAAGCAGAAGCCGCTCTGGTTGCAATGGGAAAAGTGACCTATAAACTGAATTATTCCTCAGTATTGTATGCTGATAAAAATCTGATAGAGCTTACTTTTGACCCTAAAAAACTGGAATTAAAAATTCCTGTTGATGGAGTTGATAAAAATGTAATGGTTACCTTAACCGCTAAACAGAATGGGTACTTTGCAGGATTGGACAGGTCGCTGAGATTTGGCCTGGCTGCTGAAAAAATTACCGTTGACGGAATAGACTTGAATCCATATGATATCATTTATTATAATTTCCCCTATAATCTGAAGTATTAACAGAAACCGTAAACAGATAGATGATGTTTAAAAGATCCATTCTATTTTTGCAGTATCATTTAAAAGCCGGACGCTTTAGTCATACATGAAAAAAAACAAGGAGCAGATTTTGATTAACCGCCTTCTGATAAAAGAAGAAGCTGCCTGGAAAGAGCTTTTCGGAACCTATTCCGGAAGCCTTGCAGGGGTCTGCTCCAGATATATTGTGGAAAAAGATGATGTAAGAGATATTCTGCAGAACAGTTTTATCAAAATGTTCCGGTCCATAGAAACATTTGAATACCGTGGAGAAGGATCGCTGAAAGCCTGGATGATAAGGATTGTCATAAATGAAGCCCTGAAGCTGATCCGGGATAATGCCGGTTTCCAGACTGTAACCCGGACCTTTGATTTTCCTGATTTAGAAGATAATGAAGAACCTGATTTTGAAGAAATTCCACAGGAAGAGGTTATGAAAATGATACAGGCACTGCCGAAGGGTTACAGAACCGTTTTTAACCTGTATGTATTTGAAAAGAAAAGCCATAAAGAGATTGCCGGGCTTCTGGGAATAGCAGAAAATTCTTCAGCTTCGCAATTTCACAGGGCCAAAGGAATACTGGTCCGGCAAATTAAAGAATTTAAAATGACCAAAAAAGCACAATATGAATAACCGGTGGCTCAATGATCTGCGCAGCAGGATGGAAGACCATGAAGAGGATGTTCCGGACGGGCTGTGGGAAGATATCAGGGATGAGTTGTTCTCAGAAAATAATGAGAATATAATTCCCCCTGTCAATCTGAATTCAGATTCAGAGAACATCACTGAAAGAGAACCGGCTTCTGCGGAGAGGAATAAAACGTGGCTATACCGTATGGCTGGAATTGCAGCAGCCGTAGTTCTGTTATTCTTTACCGGAAAACTGCTGCTGGATATGAATGCCGATACAACAGGTCTTAAACATATGACCCATTCCGGAAAGAAAGATCAGATGAAGGATTACGCAAGAAAAGCAGAACATTCTGAAGCTGCGGATATCAACAGGGCGGCTCCGGCAATAAATATAGGTGCAAAAGGACTGATCACAGGGAAAAGTATTGCTGAAAAAATCCTGAAAGAGTCTTTTGCGAACAGTGTCAATACTGAAAGATCAGGAGAGAAAAACAATGTTTTGGAAGTGGGGATCATACAGCACAAAGAAAATCCTGATCAGGCTTACGCGATCAACCCGAAAGAAGAAAAAGCGGAAGAACTCTCTGCTTTGGATGAAAAAGACCTGCCGGAGAAATATGCGGACCTGAGTAAGCCCGGTTCTGTGAAGAAAGGTAGAGGAGGATCATGGATGCTGAGTATGCTGACAGGAAATGCCTCTTCAAACTCTTCCGTGCAGCAGTTCCCTGGATATGCGTCTATGAGCGGAAGTCCAATGGCTGTTGATGAGGTTTGGAGTGCCACAACCATTGACCAGGATCCGCTTACTGAGATTTTACTGGCCAATCAGAGCAAAGAGGTAGAAGCAAAGATAAGACATAAGATTCCGGTTACTTTCGGCCTTTCCCTGTATTATAATCTTGGGAAAAGATGGGGCATTGGAACAGGGATCAGCTATACCAAGCTTTCGTCTGAACTTCATTCCGGGACAGGTTCCAATTATATAAAAGGAGATCAGACAATTCATTATATCGGTATTCCGGTGCAGGTGAACTATAATGTGGTAAAAAAAGGACGGTTTACAGGATATATTACAGGAGGAATGCTTGCCGAAAAACCGGTGGCAGGAAACCTTAAAACAAAATATATTGTCAATGACGAAGTAAAAGAAACCACGGAAGAGCGCCTGAACTCAAAACCCATGCAGTTCTCAGTGAATACAGCAGCCGGAATTCAGCTGAAAGTGATTGATAAATTCGGAATATATGCAGAGCCGGGAATCGGTTACCATTTTAAAGATCATAACGGACTTAACACCATTTATAAAGAAAAACCCTTACAGTTCAATGTGAAATTCGGGATCAGACTGTTGCTGGACTGACCTGTTATAATGCATCAACCCTTAACGATTTATATATGAAAGTAAAACTTATGTTTTTGGCTTTTCTATTCATCAGTGCCCTGAATATAAAAGCCCAGTGTAACCCTACCATTACCAGTCCGAGGCTTGGAGTGAAATTTCCGGACAAAATTTTATTCTGTAACACAGAAAATGAAGTCCTTTCTACCCAGACATTTGATACCTATCAGTGGTACAGACAGGAATGGACCTGGCAGTCTCCCAATACAAATCCCTGGGGGCCTATTCCCGGAGAAACTTCACAAACCCTCACAATCAATGGAAATGATGATCAGCTTTATTATTTTAAAGTGGCTGTAACGCGGGGAAGCTGTTCAGCAGAAAGCCCGGCGATAATGGCAGACGGATTTGTATACGGGCTTCCTTCCATGATCACCACATTCACACCCGGAACCTTTGAGCAGATAGGAGACGGGGAATTCAACATCTGTGCAGGAGCATCTGTACAGTTCAGCAATGCATTTCCTGTGGTATACGGAACCCATACCTGGTATAAATGTATTCCAGGCATAGCACCGCCTTCCATAGGAGACGAATGTGTGATTGCAGGAGTTACGGGAGATTCCTATACCGCTACACAATCTGGGGAGTATGGGTTTTATGCCTGTACGGAGTACTGCCCGGATCAGTGTGAATTTTTAGGAACGGCTTCATTTGTCAAACTGAACTTCGGAAATTTTGAGTTCTGCGAAAACCTGGCAACAGGAGAAACCAAAACGAAAGACAGCCACCTGAAGATCTATCCGAATCCTGCTGCACAGTTCCTGTATATAGGAAAAGAATCAGATAAAACGTATACTGAAGTTTCTGTTATCGATGTATCCGGAAAAGTGGTTCTGAAGAAAAACGGACATCAGTACAACGAAGCTATTGACGTTAGCAGGCTGGTTCCCGGGAATTATTTCGTTATTTCCACGGATGCCAAAGGAAATATCTACAAAAATAAGTTCATCAAAAAATAAAAGATCATCATGATCATCCTGAGTTAGTTTTTTTATGCTTGATAAGCCGGTACATCCCGCACCGGCTTATTTTTATTTAAAATATTCTGTAACTGATTCCAAGCCAGAATCCGCCTTTCAGAACTTTTTTATAGGAGATCTCAGGCTGCTCTGCATATTCTTTATCCTGCTGTAATTTATCAGATAAAACTTCTTTAAAAGCCCAGTTGTAGCCTGCATTAAAAGTAATATTATTAGTCATAAAGGTTCCTCCGATCAGAAACCTGAGCTGTGTATCCAGATCGATCCCTGCTCCGGCATTAAAGCCTATTTTAGTTGTTGAATCCTTGAAGCTATACAGGAGATGAGCTAAAGTCATGACCCCCAAAGACATTTTGCCCCGGTCTTCTTCCCCGATGGTATAGGCATTATTTGCATTTTTATCCGATACATAATACTTACTGTTGACGGGAGCGGCAAGGAACAGCCCGGAACTGAAGTAAGCCTTAAATTTACTTTTTGATGTGAAGGTTGTCACATCTTTCTTTTCAGAGTTCTTAATTGAAGTATCTTCAGGCGGGGTAAAGGTAAGCTCAAAAGTATAATCGGTACCGGCGGTTGTAAATTTTCCCAAATCCATTGTTGAATGTTTCTCATAAACAAAATAGGAAACATCATTCATAAGAGTGTTGAGTTTTTGAACGTCTGTAAAGTCGTAAGATGAAGGCGTATCAGAGTTTTGATAAGCCGCCAACAGTGTATTTTCTTTTTTGAAATTTCCGATAACAGTCTTTATATCTTTCGAAAAATAGGAGTTTTTCAATAAAGCATCTATTAATATTGCCTTATTATAAAGTTTTTTAAAGGCTAAATCTTTTTCTCTTCCCTGCGTGATTGGATGATCAGGAGTAAAATCTCCGGATATTGCCTTTCGGATAAAATCAAAAATTTCTTTGATCTTATCCTGCTGCTTGATCTGCAGTGATATTTTATAGTAAAAAGGATTAATATTAACCATTTTCAGCTGATACTCAGTATTATTCTTAAGCTCAGAAGGAATGGGTGTTAATTCTTTGGGCTCGGGATTCGGATTATCAGTGTTGTTCACAAAATAGCCGGATCTTTCAAAATCATAATAAATGGTGTTTTTTTGGGAATAAAATATGCTGTACACGCATAGGAGCAGCATCAATAAAATTTTAGTTTTCATGACAGAGGTATTTAGTATTACAAATTTTGCATTTTTACCAGCCTGCCGCAATACCCTAAAAGGGTAATTGACTTCATGTCCGTTTCTTCTTAAATTCACATTCACACTTCAGGTAATAGTTCTGAAGAATGGATATACTTACTGTTTTCTATCTTAAAATATGTACTATGGCGAAAATAAAAAAGCAAGGACATTTTTTGGACTTGTAAACTTCTGGCTTTCATGAAATATGGAAAAGGCCGGCCTTTTGGGGCCGCTTTTATTTTTACCAATCTGATTTTTTATCTACATATTCAATATTATTCTGATTTTTTTAAATGAAAGTGTTTGTTAATGTGTGATTTATGATATGAATTAAAAATATTTTAACAAAATTACCCACCGTGTTGTGAAAGATGAAAAAAATATTATATTTGCCATCAAGGGGAAGTCAAACAATTGAATTTACAACCTTCGTGGTAGAAAAATACAGGCCGTGAGATCCTGTCTTCCCTTTTTTAAATAAAAACCCAATGATAACCAGAAGAAAATTTATTGCACTAGGCTCTCTAGGAGTACTCTCCGTAATTTTCCCTAATTATTTATTGTCAGAAAACAAAAACTTATCAGGTTTTCTTGATGTGAATGCATTATTGAAAAATGCGAAAGTTCTCAGAAAACAGGGTAACAGCAGCCAGGCAAAACAGATTTATCAGCAGATCATTTTACAGTACCCCAATGAAATCCGGGCTTATGACGGATTGAGAAAGGTTTTGCTTGCCCAGAAAAAAAAGGAATGGGAAGTGATATTGATGTTCAAATCCGCCCTCCTTCTAAATCCTGATAATCTTGAGATCAAGCAAAGGCTGTACAGGGAATACTTTAATGCGGCTTTGGGCAATAAAAAAATTAAAAAGGCTATTAATTTCAATGGAAGATTACTGGATGACATTAGGCAGAAATATGAGACTTTTGTTCAAAAGCATCCGGATAATAAGAATCTGCAAAAGCAATTTGTTAAAATTAAAAGATTGCTGGACTGTAATGCCGATTCACAGAATCCAAACAGTAATATATCTTTAAAGATTCACAGGAAAAGTCAATATAAAAATTTCAAGAAAAGGTTTGAAGATGTTTCCAACTCAGAACTGGAAACAAAATTAAATATATTGCTGGCGAAACCTGCTTCTCCGGACAGGAAACAGCATATCAGAGAGCTTCATAGCCTGATTGTGCAGAGGTACAGAAAAGAAAAAAATAACCAGGAAGCTCTTAATAAAGCTGTTGCTTATTATAACAGCATCGATAAACAGGATCCTCTTTTTCTAAAATATATCCGGGATCTTTCAAAGCTTCAGAAAAGATTTGATCTTTTAATCAGCATTGAAAACCAGAACCATGCTTTAAAAAATACATTTTGGTCCGGTATTGCATTGCTGGATGTTCATTTGAAAAAAGCAGAAGACCAGAATGCTCCCGTACCCTCACAGCTCAACCCGCTGCTTCAGTTTTTAGAAGCTGATGTGGATAGTCCCGATAAGAAATTTGAGCTCAACACCCGGAAAATAAAACTTGATATTCTCAGAAATCAGACGGATGCGGCCAGAGATAAAATAATGCTGCAGTGTAGGAATATGTTTGGGACTTCCAATACCCATTCTATTGACAGGATGAACGTATTGATAGCAAAATATTACGCGAAAAACGGTGATACGGAAGGGAAAAGCAAAATCCTGAATGTGGTTTTCGATCCTAAGCCATACTTCGGAAGTGCGGATCCCCTCATCAAATCAATAGCCCTGATGAATCAGAACAGGGCTTCCGGAAAACCTGTACATCTGCAAAATCTACAAAAATTAATAAATAAGCTATGACAATGAAATCAACTGCTTGTTTTCTCCTGTTCCTTTCAGGGCAGCTTTTCTACTCCCAGTTGTTGATTACGGAAGTATATTACAATACACCCTATAATGAAAAACTGTATTTCAACAAAAAAATAAACGGGGTTCCCACCTCTGAACTTATGGATGCTAAAAAACATCACCGGGGAGAGTTTATAGAAATATATAATTACAGTGATAAAGATGTTAATCTCAAAAACTGGTATATAAAAGATCTTCTGAAAACGTTCTGGCTGCCCGAAAAGGTGATTAAGAAAGGTGAATTTATGGTGATTGCCTACAGTACCTTACCTTCCAATACGACTCCTTTCACCGAATATTTTAGTACAACAGCAGGAAAAGAGAACCAGATTATCTTACAGGATGATATTATCCTCAGAAATAAAAGAGAGGAAATAACCTTAGGATATACCTTTAATGGCTACAATTTCCTTAATAAGAGCAGATATATGTGGGAGTATATTGATGAGCCTGCTCCTAATTTTATAAAAAATATTTATCAGGATCCTTCCCAGTTCTATTATATCAATTCTTTACAATACAATCCTAATACTTATCCGCATATCAACTATGAAGCCGCACCCAATCCGCTTTCTGCCAATTACGTACCTGCCACACAGAGCTACGATGATATTGTAAGAGATGATTTTCAGCAATACTATTCCTATTTGGACTGGAGCGAAAACGTTAATCTTTTAGTGGATAAAACATGTCCTGTTACGATTGAAAAAATTTCCCAAACTCCCAATGAATCAGGCACAGGCAATGGAAGTTCCTGTTTTACTTATGACAGTGCCGGTAATTTAATTGCAGGAGGCGGATGCACCAGTGAGAATATGCCGGATACCGGATCATCCGGGCTTTCTGCGGATGAGCTGGAACTCATAAAAAACAGTATCATTATATCTCCCAATCCCACAAAAGCATCAGATTCCTATAATGTAACACTTACATGGAATGGGCCTGCCTTAAATAAAATAAATAATATTCAGGTATTTAATTCATCAGGAACAGCGGTTTATGGTTTTGCTCCCGGAGCGGGGGTTAATACCACCACTTTTAACCTTCAGAATCAGCTCCCTGGAGTGTTTATCGCAAACTTTATACTTAGTACGGGGCAGGTTGTGTCTAAAAACATCTTAAAATGGTAAAAATGATGAAGCGAAAATTATATTTTTTAAGTGTATTTTTTTCAACTTTTTTGTTGCTGAAGGCGCAGGAAACGCAGGAAATTCCATTACAGTACAGTACGGCCGGATATGCGGAGAATACAACTTCCGGTTCGCTGGGAAAAACAACTCCCGATGTACTGGTTCCTTCTGTTAAAGCCGAAATGAATGTTAATGAGTCCGGCGCTCTTACCTATATTTTACCCATAGAAATCGTAAAAGGTGTACATAGCTTTCAACCTAATATCTCACTGGCGTATAATAGCCAGAGTGCTAATGGCCAGGCGGGATGGGGCTGGAATATCGTAGGGCTTTCTTCCATTACCCAGGGAGGGAAAAGTAAGGAAATCGACGGAATTACCATGGGGGTACAGTTTGACAGTACAGATCCTTATTACCTGGACGGGCAGAGATTAATCAAAGTTTCCGAAACCAATTATGCTACCCAAAGATTTTCCAAATTAAAGATCACCAAGCAGACTTCCGGGGAATTTTCTTTTGTGATTCAGTATCCGGATGGGAAAATAGCAAAGTATAAAGAATTAATTTCAGGGCAGCATTATATTTCCGTTTTTACGGACGCTTTCAGTAATGAGATTCATTATACCTATCAGGTTGAAAACAACATCCCTAATATTATAAAAATATCCTATGGAGGAACAGCTCCTTCCAATGATAAATCCGAGATTAATTTTTTATATAAAGCAAGGAAAAAAAATATTCAGGTATACAGGAACGGGATTGCCTATACCAACTCAAAGGTTTTATACGAAATCAATTCAGGGACCACCTATACTTCTCCTTCGCTGTACCGGAAATATGCCCTGTCACATGATTTTATTGAAGATAACAGTGTGGAACGTCTGCGGACTATTAGTGTCAGTAACGAAAATGGGGAGACTTTAAAACCTCTTAATTTTAATTATAATACTGTAAACCAGGGAACAGTAAGAATCGTTTCCCATATTCAGACCGGACTGGGGAGCGTTACAGGTCTGGGAAGCGTGACAATGGGTGATTTTCTTGGAAACAATACCGAAAAAATACAACCTGTTTTCCAGATAAGGTCAGCTGCTGGCGGGTATGGATTAAAAGTAGGAGCGGGCGCAGAGTCTTTCCCTGTGAATATAGAAAATAACCATTCAGGAACCCAGCTGTTTTCCGGAAAAGTACTGGATTTTAATAATAAAATTACAGAAAAAGACCAGCTGATTAATGTCTATGAAAATATTACAGGAACCGGAGATCCTAATAGTTCCAACAATCCTGGCAACCAGCAGCTTAAAGATGAAGCTGTTTTTCAGGTAAAAAATCTCATTACAGGAGAGGAAAGAAAGATAACCGTTCCTTTAAAAGGAGGAATGATAGAGGTACAAAACTATATCCCGCCGGATCCTTACGATAATTATTCTTCCGGAAGCTATGAAACTTCCTATACCAGAGATCATACCCGGAGAAATTATGTTCAGGGAGATTTTAATAATGACGGGCTTGTAGACTTTCTTATTATCGAATCCCATAATGTGAACAGAACCGACCGTGTATATTGGGCCGAAATAGGAAAAACCAATTCAGGAACGGCTGTCCAGCTGAACCCGGTTCTTTTGAATGAAGGGACCATTTCTCTTTATAATAAAGATGTTTATCCAATAGAATTCGATGGGGATGGACTGCCTGAATTACTGACGGTAGATAAGTACACGGCAAAATTTACGGTATATAAAATTGATTTTGCAGCCAATTCTTTAAGAGCTCTGGTTTCTGATCAGACGCTTTCTAATTTTGGAAGTGATACCCCTCTTTTTTTAGGAGATTTTAATGGAGACGGCCTTACCGACTTCCTTACCCCGCAAAAAGTATATGCGATTCCTGAGGATGACAATTCCGGGGTTAAGATGGGAAATACCTATTTCCAGATGCAGACGGAAGCTTTACTTTGGTGGAAGTATACAGGGAATGGTAAAACTTTCATAAAAAACCAGGAAGATTATACCCAGCAGAAAATTGCCTATTTAAAACCATCGCAAAGTAATTATATCAAGAGATCTACTTTCTGGCAGAAATTCTGGAACGGAAAACCGGACGAATATGCGTATACAAGGTATTCCACACATAATATTATCATTACCGATTTTAATAATGACGGACGTTCGGATATTATTACATTAAATAAAATAGGATCTGCAAAATATAATGTGGATGGCTCATTATCCAATGTTCCCATTAATAATCTCAGCAATATATTAACCCGGATGCCTTCTCCGCTGAATTATCAGGTTTTCAATTCTGATATTACCAACCGGATGAATTTTTATGAAAATAAAAACCTTCAGGGGGGAACTTTCCAGATGCTTACCTCCTATTCAATAGAAAATAAAAAAATATCGCCATTATCACTTATTGTTTCTGCCACCAATTTTGATTACCTGAATACATCAAAAACAGGGGTCTATATTTATGATCCTCTCGGGGGGGACCCTTTTAGCTATCAGGGAGAGTCCACAAATATTACGATAGACAATAGTAATTTTCTGGAAAAACAGATTCAGGAAGTCAATAATGGGACAGATGTCGTGCAGAGGGTCGACTACAGGAATATGATTACAAGCCCGAACAGCACTGAGTCTACCTATCTTTATAAAGCACAGGATTTTAAATATCCTTATTTCATCCATCAGGCCAATCCGGTTCTTTATATGGCCCACAAAATACATACGGTTTTTGACGGAAAGATCCTTTCTAAAGAGTACCGATATGAAAACGGGATACAGCATTTAACTGGAAAAGGATTCTTAGGATTTCAGAAAACATACACCAGTGATGCCTATGAATCTGAAATCAAAAACGGGAAATATGTTAATAAATACCCTGCAAGAGCTGTTTTCTGGAATATACTGACCGGAGATCCTGAAATGGACAATGTAACGGTGAAATCAACCTATGGAGGAATTAATAAGTTTTTCACCGAAAATACGGTAACCAATAAAAAGTACGATAAGGGCAATCATCAGTATTTAATATTATCTACGGATGAGGTTTCAAAAGACTACCTTAAAAAAATTACCATCAGTAAAAAATATGAATATGACGAAAATGATGATCTGAAATTAAAAACAGCCTATACAGATTATAGCGGTGTGGGATCTTCTATATCAAAGTACACGTACAAACCTGAATTTTCAAACGGGAACCATTATTTCTATGGTAAAATATCATCCGTTGAAAATACAACCTATAAAGACGGCCTGTCTTTTACGACCCGCGACGAATCTGATTATTTCCAGAATGGAAATGTTTCCGAAACCAGGAAATACGGAAATCAGTCCAACGCTTCACCTGTTGTCAATACCTACACCTATGACAGTGCCGGAAATACGAAAACAGAGACCGTATCTGTGGCCGGTATCGCTCCACAAACCGTCACCTATGAATATGATGCCACCAACAGGTACGTCAATAAAACCATTACCCCGGACGGGCTGTATTCAACAGCCAATATTAATGCGCTGGGCCGTACAATCTCTGAAGTATCTTCATTAGGATTAACGACTTTCTATACCTATGATACCTGGGGAAATATTACTGATATAACAGATTTTCTAGGAAAGAAAACCACCATTTCAAAATCTGTTGCTGATGCGTCTTCCGGAGGAGTCTATAATCTCCATAAGAAAAGAGAAGGAGGAGTAGAGACCATCGTTACATTCGATAAATTCGACAGAGAAATTCAGTCTAAAACCCAGTCTGTGAACAATAAATGGATGGTGTCAAAAACAGAGTATGATGTTTTAGGGAGAAAAATAAAAATATCGGAATCTGCCTTTGAGGGAGAACCTGTAAAGTGGAATACGATAGAATATGATGAGCTGAGCCGGCCTGTAAAAAATATCGCTTTCACCGGAAAAGTGATTACCACCTGCTATGAAGGGATGAAAGTAACCGTAGATGACGGCTACAAAAAATCTTCGAAAACACTGGATGCCATGGGGCATGTAGTAAGACAGCAGGACCACGGAGGAGTTTTAATATTTTCCTATTATCCTAACGGCACCCTGAAAGAAACCAATTATGAAGGAATAAAAACAAAATTTGAAATTGACGGCTGGGGAAATAAATCAAAAATGACCGATCCTTCCGCCGGAACTTTTACATACGAATATGACGGGCTGAGCAGGATTACCAAAGAAACGAACCCGAAAGGATACACCCTTTATACCTATGATGATCTCGGAAGACCTCTTACAGAGAAAACCTATGGAAATACCCCTGCCGAAAATACCAATATTGAGAAAACCTATACATATAATGGCCAGACAAAGCTTCCCGAAACCATTACAGGAACAAGTAACGGAAACACCTTCACCTATACCACCTACTATGACCAATATTACCGTATAAAAGGCAAAAAAGAGGAAACTCCTGATTTCACCTACACCTCATCCACTACTTTCGACAGTTTCGGAAGAGAGGATGTTGTAAATATTTCTACTTTTTTACCTAATTCTAATTACACTTCTGTTTCTTCTGTAAAAAATGTATATGATACCAATGGGGTTCTTATTCAGCAGAATAATAATGATACCGGAGCAATGATATGGCATCTGTCGGATATCAATGCACAGGGGAAAATTACTCAAATGGAATATGGTAACGGATATACGATAACCAATCAGTATAATCCAAGTGATTTTTCTCTTTTCAATACCAAACACCAGAATACCACTAATGGAAATGTTGCTCTTGATATAGATTATAATTATGACGTTAATAAAGGAGTTTTAAACTGGCGCAGAAATAATACGTTCGGCAAAAAAGAAAACTTTACCTATGATAAACTGAACAGGCTGCTGAGCGAGACCGTTAATGGTGTTTTAACGAACGAATATACTTATGACAAAAGAGGGAGAATAACATCCAATACAGAACTCGGAAAGTATAATTATAATGAAAGCGACTATAAGCTTCAGGGGATTAATTTTAATGCCAACGGCCAGAATGTGAATACCCAGAGAGGTTTTGCCACAATTACTTACAATGCTTTTAAAAGCCCGAATACCATTACGGGTAATAATGACGATATAAGCTTTAGCTATAATATCCTGAAGTCAAGATATTCAATGAATTATAATTATTCGGTAAGCCGGAAATTTTATACTTCCGATTTTGCTGTGGAAATATCGACAGTCAGGAACAAAATATCAGAAAAAGTAACGATTATTACCTATGTTACCGGAGACCCTTATTCGGCCAATTATATTAAAAGAGAGGTGGTCGACGGAGGCACGCTTACCGAAAACGGAAATTATTTCCTTCATCGTGATAATCTGGGAAGTATTCTTGGCATTACGAAAGCGGACGGATCTGTAGTAGAGAAGCGCTTCTTTGATGCATGGGGTAATTTGAAGGCTTTAACCAATACTTCAGGGCAGTTAATTACCGATCAGCAGCAGCTGGCTTCAGGAAATCTGTTTTTAGACAGGGGATATACAGGGCATGAGCACTTATGGAAAGTTGGGCTGATCAATATGAATGCCCGTTTGTATGATCCTGTAATGAGAAAGTTCCTAAGCCCGGATAACCTGGTTCAGGACCCTTTCAATACCCAGAATTATGACCGGTTTGGTTATGTATACAATAATCCTCTTTTATACGTAGATTTGGATGGTAATGAGATTTCTTTGGGCGTAGCGGTTGTTATTGGGGTTGCCGTTGCCCTTACCACGAAAGTCATTATCAATATGATCAATGGAATACCAATCTGGTATGGCTTAGGAAAATCTGCCTTTATGGGTGCCGTTTCCGGGGCGATAAGCTTTGGAATTGGTTCTGTGGCTACTTCGGCGTTTCAGGAAGCGGTCTCGATAGGAAAGGCTTTATTTGAAGCCGGGATGCATGCTTATACAGGCGGGATCATGTCCGCGCTGGATGGAGGCAGTTTTGGGGCAGGGGCATTAAGCGGAGCCATTTCTTCTATCATGGCAAGCAGCATACAGGGATTAGGTACAGATTTTGGTGCTTCAAAAGCAGCCGGAAAAATGGTGTATAATAATTTTGGAAAAGATTTAATGAAAACCACAATGATTGTTACCGGCGGTTTGAGTGGAGGAATAAGTGCGGCTATTGCAGGAGGAAACTTCTGGGACGGTTTTAAACAGGGGATTATTACGGCTGGATTGAATCATGTGGCACATATGACATTATCGGGAGGAAATAAGACTTTATCCGATTATGAAGAAAAAATAAATGAGAAATTGGATAGAAGAATTGCCAAATTGAATAAAAAAATATCTGATAACCAATCGAAAATTAATAATTCTACTAATGAAAATAAGATAGCAAATTTAACAGAGAAAAATATAGAGTATAATAGTCAAGTTACTGAATTAAATCAAGCCAAGTCAGTATTAACTTATTTACTTAGTGCAGAAAATTCATTTAATGTTTCCGTTGTTCGTGGAACAACATCAGTAGGAGATTTTCAAGTATATGGGACTGTAAGATGGGGCGAAAATGCTAATAGTTTAATTCTTAACCATAATGGAGTTAATACTATTATTCATGAAATGATTCACGTCTATCAAATATCTACAGGAGCATTTCGATATACATCATTTGTTGCTGGAGAAAGAATAGGTTTTTATGGTTATGGAGCAGAAATCGCAGCCTATAGAGTGTCCTATAGTCTGACTGGTTTAAGTGGAATTAATAATATTAACAATATTAATCAAGCATATATACAATCGAGAGGGTATTAAATTAAATTTAAAAAAATGAAAAAAATATTTTCGCTTATTTCGCTGTTTTGGATTATAATATTACTATCCCAAAATACTTTAACTGGAACATATCGAAGTAAAAAAGGGTCTTTGCTAAAAATAAATTCCAATAATACCTTTTTCTATCAAAAAGAGAGCATGATTACTCATGATGTTGTTATACATGAAATTAAAGGGTTTAGTTTAGGTAAGTTTAAGCAAGAAAAAGATTTATTAGTATTACAAACTATTTTTAATCAAAAAATTGCGGACTCTATAATTAATAAAGGAATCCGCATAAAAGAGGAGCGTAATATTGATAAAGATTCTGTAGAAATAATATTAAATCCTGTAAATAACATGTTAAAAGTATTTATTTGTGGAACAGGAATCGAATATAGATATAACAACAAAGATTTTAGTGGTTGTTATTTACTAAAGGACAGAAATATTGTTCCCGTTTTCTCATCTAAAGATTTCTATTTCCGGATATATCCAAATATTGATAATCCAATTATCAGAAGTGAATATCATATTAATACTATGTTTTTTGATACAAAAAAATTTAGTAAAAATGTTAATAATAACTTAGAAATAAGTATTGTATTTGATTTGCTTAATTTCTCAATGATTTCTTTTGATGGAGAAACTGTTTTGATCGGAAATAATAAACTATCTTTTTTAAATGAAGATTTCTTTAAAGAATAAAACGGTTAGTGATTAAAGATGTATTGAAGACTCTCCATATACAGGAAGCCAAAAGTTTGTAAATAATGATGGTTATCTTGTCTTGATATCATTTTCTTTTTGCAGAATACAATCCCGGAACTTTAAAAGCTATGATAGTTACATCAGGAGATTTAAGCGGAGGGGATCAGCTCAACAATTGCAGGAGGAAATTTCTGGGATGGTTTTAAACAGGGGATTATTAGTGCAGGGTTAAATCATGTGGCGCATATTGCTGCTACACCCTCTGATCTTGAATATAGTGATAAGTCTTTGACTGAATGGGTAAGAGAGACTTTTAAAGGAGTAGAAGGCGCAGACAAAATAAAAGTTAAGACGGGCAAAGCACCTAAAGGAAGAGTCTATCAGGACGGGAAAATATATGGGAAAGATAAATATGGTAATTATACGGTCCATGAATGGGGAGTACAAGATGGAAATAAACTTTATATTTCTCAGCATACATTTGACCAAGGGATTCAATGGCTCTATTTAGTTACAGGACATGAATTAATGCATTATTCCTTTGATCTATTATTTCCGACCGTAACAGCAGCATATCAACATGTTACTATACTTGATTGGCAAATAAAGCAACTAGAGTCATGGGGGATTAAAGACGGCTGGGTGTTTAAACAATCTGAAGGTCCATTAAAAAATCTTATGAATACTTACCCAAAAGCAATGGATAGTTTGATAAAAAACAGTAAGACATGGGAAAATACAGGAATGAAACTAATTAATAATATACCATGAAACATATCTTTATTACAATTTTGATATTTATTCTTTCCTTAAACTTTAGTTGTATAAGTTGGGAGAAAAAGAATCAATCAGATTGTGCAACAGAGTATTTAAAATATTATAACTATAATAATAAGAAAGTACTAAATGAAATTAATTATATGTCTAATCTTAAGGAGATAGACAATCAATCATTAAACTTTTATTTGGAAAACGGAGTAAATTCTGAAGAAATTAAACAGGATCAGATTATAACTTTACCAAGAAGTGAGTTTTTTAATAATTCTGATTTAATAGGAAATATTTCAATTTATGTTATGGGATACATTGGAGATAATAATATTAAACAATATGTAGTATTAGAAATAAATGTAGGAGAGCAGAGTCCATTATATATAATTAATCAGGTTAACAATAAAATTAAATCTGCTTTTTTGGCTTATTCCAATTATAGTACGGGTTTTAGTAGTGAATCTATTGAAACAAAAAGGCTATCTAATTTTGATTTTCAAGTAAAAGTTTATTATACTTCCGATACAAGTAGCAAAGCAAATAACTGTAATTACTTGCTCACGCTATCTAATGAGGGATATTTTACAAATACTATTAATCACGAATAGTGTATGTATCGCTCTAGAATTTTATAAAGCTTTAGTATTCTTTAGAAAAAGGTTTTTCAATCCTTTTAATTAGTAGTGTCGTTTATACATGCCTGGTTAAAATTGTATATAAATTTAAATATGTATAGGTGAAATATTTATTCATAACACTATTTGCATTTCAATTCTCATTCTGCCAGAATGATATTGGTATAAAAATCATAAATGACACTATTAAAAAGGTGTCAATTTATGATGATAACAATATATTATTAGAACTACGAAACAATTCTAATAATAGTTATTCCATTGTACTGAATCCTTTAGGGTTTAATACATCACTGGATAATTATGTAGAGCCTGTTTTTACAGGTTTGTTGGATTATGATATTTCTGAAAATAATGCTTTACTAACTCCTTTATATGGTCTGTATAATTCAGATGGGTTTCATGATCTTATTCGTGGAGATGATTATGAAACCTTTAAAAAGAAGTATGCTGATCATATTAAAGAGCCTGATGTTGATATTGCTTATCAAATTTATAAGAATACCATTTTTTTAGCCCCTAAAGAAAGAAAGGTTTTTAGTATAAAGATTGATTTCCCAATATATAAATCAAAAGTTGATAAGACTACAAAGTTTTATGATTTGAAAAATAATCATTTTTATAATTTAGAAATTTCTTTGAATAACCCCAAAGAAGTCCTAGAAAGATATTTTATTGCACCAGAAACTCATCTAAAAAAAGCTAAAATATTTACAGGAAAGATACATTCAAATAGGGTTCCTTTAATTTATCGAGTATATAATGACAAATAGTTAGTATTTACTATCTTTTTAAGTATTCTGATTAGGAATGAATACAGATTATATTTATAGATGGCTGGTTAATATTCCTCAACTCGGAGAGAATTAATGAAAACCACCATGATTGTTATCGGCGGCTTAAGTGGAGGAATCAGTGCGGCAATTGCAGGAGGAAATTTCTGGGATGGTTTTAAACAGGCGATTATTAGTGCTGGGTTGGAAAATATCATATTGTCCGTTCAATACATTTAATCTATTTTTTAAATTTTATGTGATGAAAAATATGGTTTTAAAAAATGTATTTATTATTGTTCTATTTCTCAATATAAAAGTGGGATCTCAAATATTGGTAAATAATGATCCATGCTTTCAAATTTATTTGGATAAGGAATTTATGATCAATGATTCTCCTGCTTCATATCATAAAAATTCTTTTATATTGATTAATAATACAAATAAAAATTACGTCATCAATGCCCGTGGATTTATGGGAAACTTCGGAGACGTTTATAAAAACGGAGAGAAATTAACTCCTTATTTATTTCGCCCTCCGTCTAAACCTGCGGATTGGGGTGAAAAAGAATGCAGGGATAATATTCTGATAATACCTGCAAAAAAGAGTATTAAAGCAGTATTGCACCTTTCTGCTTTGAGGGGCTGGTATAAAATATCAGATGACGCTGATTATATAGTTGACTTTGAAACGAAACATACTAAAGAATCCCCGTATTACTATGGCTGTGAAAAATATGTAGATAGTCTGATCGGTAAAGGATATAAAATTTATGAGGGAATGCTTAGAGGTAAAGTAAAATTGATTCCGGAGAAATAAGACAGCTTTGCTGTACCCGCGGCTTTAGGTATTAGCATAAGAAGAACTATGTGACCAAACTTTGAGATAAAGCATGAAAAAGCTAATATTCCCGATAGCTTTTTCGGCTTGTTTAAACCGGAAAAAATTCCGTTAATAACTGGTTAAAGCAATAGCAATGATTATTCTCTGAAACATAGGATTACTGAGAAATTATCTGTTAAACGGATATTCATTAATCCAGTGAAAACCACGCTTGTTGAGCAGATAATCTTCCTTTTTCTTTATTTCTGTTTCTATTCTTACGGTGTCGTTACCGATATTTCCTGTAAAAATAACGTTGTCTTTTTGAGTATGATAATGCAGATAAGCATATCGGCTGTCGCGTTCTGTTCTACGGAGTGTAAGTGTATTTTTTTTAGGATCTGTAACACCCACAAATGCTTCAGTACTGTCATTGTTAAGTACTACATTTGCCCGGCCGGAATAGCTGATGATCAGTTTTTTCCATCCTGTGGAATCGGTTTTGCAGGGCGGTATTTCCTGATTGTTTACCTTAAATTTTTTAACCGTATATGCGCCCTCCAGTGGTACGGAAGGAGGGGTGTAGAACAGCATTGATGAAGAACTGAATATAAAAAAAGCTACTACCAGGCATTTCAGGCCAATGAGGGTAATGCGCTTCCATCTTTTGTCGGCTGTCCGTTTTTGGAAGCGTAACTGAGACGGCTGATGCAGAACAAAAAAACGGTACAGTGCAATGGCATCGCCACTTACAATGAACACACAGAATAAAACAATATGACTGGAAAATATTTTTACAGGTACATCGTAAAAAAAGTTCAGCAGAGCCACATTGATCATCACCGTCATGGAAAAAAGTGCACCAAAGGTTTTGGTCCGCCTGAAAAGAAGTAAAAGTCCCCCAACAGTCTCCAGCAGCCCGGAAACAAAGGTATAGCCTTTGGAAGCCCCCATCATCGCCCATACCATCCCCATAGGTGACATGTCTCCGACTCTTTCTTCCAGCCGCCCTATTGAATTGGCGGGAAACTGTCCGTTATGCAGTTTTGCAAAACCGTAAGAAATCATGATCATAGCTACATAATAGCGCGCCACAACTACCGTAAACCAATGAAGATCTTTAAAGGTCCGCTGTTTTTTATCGGCAAGAAGTATAATGAGTGCGGCTGCCGCAGCTAAACCAACGTTGACAAACACTACCCAGTAATCCAACGAAGTGTCGCCACTGCCGGTCATTGTTATATATTCTACCTGCTGTTGCTGAAAAATATTTTTACACAACCATAATACCCCGTTTTTATATAATCTCTCTAAAGGCGAAAACTGCGAAGTGAATATAAAAAGATACACATAAGAAATAGCATACAGATGCAGGAAACGTAACAGAGCATTGCGCTTTCTTTGATGGGGAAAATGGGCAGCATTGTCCATGGCAGTAATATTTTTTTAAAGGTAATAAAATTGAGTTTACGAACAGCCTGTGAAGGTGATCAGAAAAAATCAAGACAGCACTGATTATTGTGCTGTCTGTTACGTTTTTCAGAGCCTTATAGAGATACAGTCTGCTGGATGACGGGGTTATTCAAAGATAGATGAACAGTCGCTTCCCACAGCTTCCACTTTTTCTCTTATACCCATTTTTTCAGCCTGCTTGATAAGTTCTTTAGGGGGTGCCTGCCCGGATTTTAAGCTATTCAGTTTATAAAATACTTTAAGTTCTTCAAGACTTAATTTTTCACCCAGATCTTTTGTAAAACAATCCGCAAATTTTTCAGACTTTTCTTTAGAGGTACCGTCTTTCATTGTTTCTTTAGCAAGATTATTACGCATTGTCTTTAGCATAGAAGCTTTGGTTGCTGTGGATTTAGACTGTGCCATTGCCAGCTGAGTACTCCCTAAGATCATAATGAAGGAAGCAAAAAAAAGTTTTTTCATTGTTATTTAGTTTAAGCACCAAAAATAAGGTTATTTTATGATAATCAAATACCTGTTTCTGTTTTCCGGTTTATTGCTCTTTTATATTTCGGTTTCAATATATGATGTTGAAAACTGGCCTAATAATTTGTTTTTAAAATAGCTTTCTTTAATAAAAATATCCGGCAGTATTTCATGTAATGAATATAAATATTGTATTAAAGCTGTGCTTTTCTCTTTTTTATTTTCTTTATCATATTTTTCAAGCAACTGTTCAGTCAGAAATGCAATTAGTGTATATTTATTTTTATCATCCGAATATATCCTGTCCCAAAAATTAAAAAGAGTTTCTATCACATCAAGAAAATACAGTTCCATATTATTGCAATGTTTAACCATATAAGAAATAACATTGAATTTAACTGGAGCTCTTTCTTTATTGTTATAAAAAAATAAATGTTGTAAATAGTCCGTTTCCCAATTTTCATAATCAATTCCCCTTAATGCCAGATTATTCAGTATTGCATTTTTTTCGTAATCAAAATAGAAGTACATATCAGTCACTTTATCCTTTTCATTTAAAATATTGGCAATTGCACCGGGATCGTCCTGAAAAATAATTTTATTATAGTTTACGAACTGGAAAGTGTACTCATTTTTTTGCCCTTCATCCATGATAAAATCTTTAATATAATAAGGCTCAAAAGGATAAGTGTTTATAAACCTATTCTTTGTATCAATACTATATCCTTTTTGATTCGGGAGGATGATTAAACTTTCATCATTGTTTTTAATCCCGAAACAGGTATAAAGCTTTTCAGCAAAATCCTTTCCGGTTATTTCTTTAAGACCATTTTTTATTAATACCGATTTTAAAACCGGGGAAATATCTTCCATGCTAATTTGTGGTGTTTAAATCGAATTTGTAAAACAGATAAGGAGATTTACTTTTAGCTCTTGCAGAATTTACAAGATTTTCTGCGTTTTTGATATCATCTGAGGTTCCATAGAATGCATTATCCTTTCTGGTAAGTATTAAAATTAATTTCTGCTCTTTTCCTGAAATACTTTTCGGAGGAGAGGTATCATCTTCATTTTTCTCATATAATTTGATCGTATTTTCTGAAATATTAAAATCACAATCATAATTTATTGAATATCCACCTGGAGATTCAGTTGGAAATTCACTTTCCATTCTGTCATCATTACTGAATGTAATTTTTTCCGGACTTATTTTTAATTCGTACCATCCTATTTTTTCTTTTATTTTCTGATAATCAGTTAGTTTGTTGTTGTCGGAATTAAGATAAATTCCTGTCCAATCTTTAAGAGATGCTGTATGGGACAAATCAGCGGAAACATTTATATTAAATTTAGAAATGATACGTTCTCTCCATTCACGGGCTTTTGCTTCGTCATTTTCTTCACGCACAGAAAACGTATCGGCTACAATCCATTTGTTATTCTCTGAAATATATTGATATAAAAATATTTTTCTGGGAATCCTGGGCGTATAGGGTGCGTCCATATGGGGAGTGTGCTTCAGATATTCCTTTGGGGTCTGAAATACCCATATATTGAAATCTTTACTAAGGGTTTTAAATGTTTGTTTATTTAAATTTTTCTCAATAACCTGATCTGCATCCTGACTGTTTATTTTGTGTACCTGCTCTGAATACCATTTTTTTGCACCTGTTTTTGGAACTAAAATGAATGTGGTTTCTCCATTCTGATATTTAAAATCAAAATTTCTGTAAATTCCATCATATTGTGTTGAAGTAATGCCCTCCAGATCATCTACCGGATAATTGATGAAATCAGGTTGAGAGCCGGAAACAGTTGTTATGGCATTGGAAGTGCCTCCGTTTTTATTATTGTTTTTCTGACAACTTATTAATTGAAATAATAAAAAAAGGATTAAAATATTTATTTTCATATAATTATAATTTTTTAGTGTAGTTTTTGGGTCTGAAGTAACCTTTCCAGCCTCCGTGCCCCCATAAGGCGCCTTTTAATCTTTTGTATTTTGCAGTTCTTGAGCAGCCGGTACCCGCATAGCCTCCGTTTTTTACCTGATCTTTCTCACTTACTGCTCCAACATTGCCTATTGCTTCTAAAATAACCACCACATCATTGGCGGAATCATAGGAATATACTATCCCGGTATGCCCTGCATCACTTCTCCTCCAAACAAAAATATCTCCTCGCTGAGGGGAAAAGTCTTTTCCGTCACTGCCTATCACTAAATCTATATTGTTATTTCCTATAACTTGTCTAAAGGCTTTTTCACTGACCATGTTATCTGTTGTCATATATTTTATGGAAGATGTAATTCCTAATTCATGCAGGTATCTGCTTACAAACTCCGAACAGTCCATTTTTGAAAGACCTTCTGCGGAATCATCTGTTCTTAAATGATCGGTTTCCTGTTTATAGGTATGATGCTGATCGGCAATTTTCTTCATTTTATTCAATACACCCTCCTCGTCTGACGTAATAGCTTCATCAACAGGGTTTAACTTTTTACATTCCTTTACGCGAAAAATAGATTTCATAGAATCCTTCTCTTTTATAGTATGCGACGGTTCAGTTGTCTTGTCATCTTCATACCAAACTCCGCCTAAAAGATGAGCAATCCTCTTGGTTTTTGATTTTGTTTTACTGTTAATTATTTTAATTACATTCAGGCAGGCTTCTTCTGTAACTCCTGATTTTGCAGGAATATACATTTTATGCAAATCCCAATCTCCCAATCCGGATAATAATGCTTCTGTGGCAGTAAACTTATCGTTATATTTTCTGCCTTCTTTAATATTCAGGATCTTCTCATTTAACGTTTTATTTACATGAGCTTCAATATCCGCATAATTATTTCTTCCTGTAATCTGAAGCATTCCTCTTCCCCGGAATCTCCAGCCTTCATTGTTTTCTTCACTTAAATCCTGATTATTTGCCGGAGCCTTGTTACCCAGGCTCTTCGCTTTGGGATTTAGCCCGTATACAAAGTTGGCGATTTTTATTTGTCTGTCTATGGAAAGAGCTCCTTCGTCTTTTTTTCTTCCCAGATCGTCTGCCATTTTAATTCCGTTTTTATTTCCAAACATATATGAAGCAGAAACATTCAGAAAACCGGTTGTTTTTAAGGCACTTATCTTATAATCCATGCTTTCACCGTTTATGGCAGGAACTAAAGAGTTTCCGCTTTCCTGCTTTGCCTGTGCAAAGAAATGAGCTTTAAGTGTACATGTATTAACATTAAATTTTTCACAGTATTCATTAAATGACTTGACGATTTCTGTGATTAATGTTGTATTGGTTACCGATGGAAATACGGCTTTTAATTCGTCCTCTGTAAGTTTTTTACACCTTGGGCAAACATCATCTTCAGTATTTTTTTGAGAATTTTGATTAACACTTGTTGCGGTTAATCCATCTTTAGCTGCGGATACTACATTTTCTATACCATTGGCTACCACTTCAGCCGCTTTTCCAATTAATCCGATTAATCCGTCAGAAGAATTGCCGGTTTTAGGATTTGGGGGACTTGTTTTGCTTACCTCTACACCTTCTTTATTATTTACTTTTTTATTGTTGAAAACAGCTGTGACAAAAAATTTTTTAGTTGAAGAACCTGCCCTGAAGAAATCCATTATTGTATTTTGTGATGCATATTCCATCATATTAAATTGCACACTCGCGATTCCGTTTTTATCAACTCTGGAGTATTTAGGGTTTTTGTATTTATCAGATTCCGGTGCCCCTTCTTCCCATAGATAAAATGTAAGTTGTCTTCCAACCAGATTGGAAGTCCTGGCTTCTGCCGTAAGATTTTCATTAAAGTTTGCTTTATTTACATTTTCTTTTCCTTTATTAAGCAAAATTACCCTGCCAATTGCAGGCTCTTTTGAAGATATGGGAGTAACGATAAGTTGGGCAACCTTTTTTGTTTCTTTTTGTTTTAAGAAATTGATGACTTCATTATGGACCATAATTTTGTATGGAATACCGATCACTTTTTCCCCGAAAGTATATGGAACCTTTTTTCCATACTTTACATTGTTGGCTACCTGTACCCATTGATTATCCGTCTGTTTAAATAAAGTCCAGACATACTTTTCTTTTTCTGTAAACAGGGGGGTGCCGAAATCCGGTATAAAATCTGAAAGCTCATAAAAATTCTTTTCTTCTGCTTTGGGCGCGATATTTCCTTTTATTGTTTTCATAATTTATAAATTATTCTACTTCAAATAAATCCGGACCATTGATTTCTTCCTTTAACTCCTCAAAATTCACAATGGGATTGTAAATATGTTGCTCTTCAGGTTTTGCTTTTGCCATATTGCTTTTCTCAACTTCAGACTGCTGGCCATGTTTTAAAATCGTAATTTTTCCTCCCATAGTACACATCAGTTCTGAAATCTCCGTCACACAGCTCTTACCCAGTATTCCTACTTTTTTGTACGTTTTTTGCCATTTACCAACGGGCGCATAAGTGCAGGGGAGATAGCCTCCTGTTGTCGGTTTCAATTTACAGTTTCCAAAAGGCATTGCCGATGGATCAAAAGTTAAATCGTCTTCCGTAACTGCGAGAAAGTCGGGGTGTCCGTCTTTATCATTCCAATAATGTTTCTGATGAGAGGTTACCTTAAATTTCGGAAATTTGAATCCCTGGTTGCATTGGCAGATTCCTTTCTGGATTACGAAATACTTGCCATCATGGAGTGAAGTGTTTTCAGACATTTTGCCGGTGTTTTATTTTTATACTATGCAAAAGATATTTTTCATCTTCAAAATGTATTTGAAGAACTGCTTCAATTGACTTCATCTGTTTCTGAAGTTTTGAGGTTTCATATCGCAATTCTATTTCAGCATCTATGGATTCTGTCTTTTCAATATTTTCCGTTCTACGCCCCATTAATAAATCTCTTAATGAAACAAAATCATCTGTTTTTCCTGAGAAAGTGGTAAAAATATTTTCTGAGTCCGAGTGATCCTGCTGAGGTGAAAAATGAAAGTTTATAGGAAAAGAATTCGGTAAAAGTATCCATTTCATTTTCCATGAGTCTTCTTTCCAAAACCATATTAAATCAGGAAACATCACCTGTATAAAAAGGGTAGAGCAGAGTCGGCTTAGTAGTAGTTCTTTATTTTGAACTACTTTCCGCATCTTATCAAGATAAATCCGGGTAACTTCCCCGACATAAAAATCTTCTAAATTACGTCTTTCTTTCTCAAATTTTTTTAATAATTCAGCATGCTGTTTAATTTCCTGGATCTGGCCGTTCTCTGTCACTAAAAAAGAAATAGGAAATAATATATCCATGCTTTCAATTGCCAGAGAGTCCATTTTAGAATCCGGTTTTTCTCTATTGAAGTTCATGTTTTTCCTGTGCCAGGAAATGATATGCCGTCCGTTTTCATTGTTTTTGAAAATAAAATCTGCTTCATAGCTAAACAACTGGACCGGTTCATCAATTTTTTCAATGGTTTCCTCAACATGATATGAATTAAATAGAAAAAAAGGAGAAAAAATTTTATAAGGCCTGGACCTGTTTTTCTCCTCTGCAGCTTCGGCCGGGCTTTTATAATTTGCCGGAATAATAAGTGTCTTTATTCCTAAAAGATTATCAAACCAAAGCTTTTCAGTGTTTAAACAGTGTTGGTTATGAAAAGTCTTTATCTCTTCGGCAGGAATATTAAAAAGAATAGATACTGATGATAAAGTATCCCCATTTTTAACCTGATATGTCAGAAAGTCTTCCATAAAATTCAACATTGTATGATATATTAAAAGTAATGATTTTTAATTCAGAATTTTTATTCTAATGTTAAATCTCAGAATTTGTAGTAATTCTACGATTTTGTAATACCTACCGGATTTTGAACTCAGATTGTAATATAAAGTTTAACTGTGGAGAGCCCGGCTAAACATTTTACTGTTTTTTGTTATTGGTGAAATTTTGTGAAAATTATTTCCTTTTGTGGAGAAATGATTTTAACTTCAAAAACCTAAATAAAGATCTTGTAAAAATATATTCAGAGGTGAGTTCTTTTTTCGTTCAACCCGCGATATCATTTTTATATTTTTATTTTGACAGAACGGAAAAAAATTGCTATATTTATTTCACAAACAGTTGATTAAGCCCTGGCGGTCTTCTGAATTTTAATCAGGATTTTTAAATATAATTAAATTGCCCATTCTTGCATTCTGGAATGACTTCATATAAATCGATTACAGAGCGACAGAGAGGAACTTCATTTAAAAAGTAAAAACAATTTACATAACCAAATAAAATTTATCAATCATGAAAAAATTAAAAACATTCAAATCAGGTACACCTGAAGTACTTACAAGATCACAGTTAAAAAACATACTGGGAGGAGGCAGTTGCTGCTGGCATACAGCAGAGTGGGATATATACCAATGTGGCCTCAGTATGTCCGATGCCCAATTTCTGGCCACTGGAGGCCTTAAGTGGTGTTGTAGCAGTTGCTCAAAATCATTTTCTGACTCCTTGACAAAGCCTGACTAAGTTTTGCGGCAGGCAATTGGAAATTATCTCAATAACTAACTTTATAATTCAAACTTCAGCAAATTTGCTGGAGTTTTTTCTTGGATAAAGATGACCCCCGAGAAGTATTTGCACTTATGTCGGCACCCGGGAAAAACCAGTCCGTTTTTATTGAAATTTTTCCAGTCATCCTTTATTTCATAGAATATTATCCACATAACCTCCTGGTTTTCAAAATAACATATTCATTATTTTTACTTTAAAAACACACCATGCTGATCAAAATATATGGAAGTGCGATTCATGGAGTTGCCGCACAGACGATTACCATTGAAGTAAATGTTGATACCGGAGGCGTTGGCTACCATTTGGTAGGCCTTCCGGATAACGCAATAAAAGAAAGCAGTTACAGGATTTCCGCGGCCCTTAAAAATGTGGGCTATAAAATTCCGGGAAAGAAAATTACCATTAATATGGCACCGGCAGACCTACGTAAAGAAGGCTCCTCTTATGATCTCAGTATTGCGGTTGGGATTCTGGCGGCTTCAGACCAGATTCTGGCGGAAAATATCCATGATTATATCATTATGGGAGAACTTTCTCTTGACGGCAGCCTGCAGCCCATTAAAGGAGTACTTCCTATTGCTGTTCAGGCAAAGGAAGAAGGATTTAAAGGGATCATCCTGCCGATACAGAATACCCGGGAAGCAGCAATTGTAGACGGCCTTGAAGTATACGGAGCAGAAAATATAAAGGAAGTTATTGATTTTTTCAACGAAGGACAGCTGCTTAATAAAATTACACTGGATGTAGAAAAAGAGTTTCAGGAGAAAATAGCTCATTTCCCTTTTGATTTTTCTGAAGTTAAAGGACAGGAAACTGCTAAAAGAGCTATGGAAGTCGCGGCAGCCGGTGGGCATAATATCATTCTGATAGGACCTCCCGGAAGTGGAAAAACCATGCTGGCCAAGAGGGTTCCGAGTATTCTGCCCCCCCTTACGCTCAAAGAAGCATTGGAAACCACCAAAATACATTCAGTTGCCGGAAAGATGGGGGCAGAGACCTCTCTGATGACAGTGCGTCCTTTCAGATCCCCCCATCATACTATTTCGGACGTTGCTTTGGTAGGCGGAGGAAGCTATCCCCAGCCCGGAGAGATTTCACTTGCCCATAACGGGGTTTTGTTTCTTGATGAGATGCCGGAATTTAAAAGAACCGTTCTGGAAGTAATGCGTCAGCCTCTTGAAGACCGTGAAGTAACCATATCCAGAGCCCGGTTTACAGTAAATTATCCTGCAAGCTTCATGCTGGTTGCTTCCATGAATCCAAGTCCCAGCGGCTTTTTTCCTGATGATCCCAACAACACTTCCTCAGTGCTCGAAATGCAGCGTTACATGAACCGGCTTTCAGGACCTCTTTTGGATAGGATTGATATTCATATCGAAGTACAGAAAGTTGAATTTGAACAGCTTTCAGAAAAAAGGAAAGGAGAAAAAAGTGAAGTGATCCGGGAGCGGGTACTGAAAGCAAGATCTGCTCAAAACATGAGGTACAGGGATTTGAATATCAGCTATAATGCACAGATGGGTCCCAAAGAACTTGAAATGTTCTGTATCCTGGATGAAACCTCACTTCATCTGATCAAACTGGCGATGGATAAACTTAATCTTTCCGCAAGAGCATATGACCGCATTCTGAAAGTGGCCAGAACTATTGCAGATCTGGAAGAAGAAGAACATATACTTTCCGGTCATATTTCGGAAGCGATACAGTACAGAAGCCTGGACAGGGAATTCTGGAATGCTTAATGGTTTGTTTTGATTTTTTTATTGTAACAGGTTAAATTTCAATGATAAAGTATGGGTTTTATTGAAATTATTTCTATATTTAGAGAATTAAAGCGTTACCCGAAAAGCTGACAGAGTAGGGACCATAAAAAAATTAATTCAATATGAAAAATCTGAAAAAATTAACAAGAGAGAGCATGAAAACGGTACAGGGTGGTTTTGCATGCTATTGCGGAACAAAGTATATGGGAGAATACTCGTCCATTACAGCATGTGCCAATGACTGTGGGGTAAGTACAGGTCCTTCAACGCCGACTACACCTACTAATCCTACTACACCTTCAACTCCGGTACTGACAAAATAATTCAGAAATATTTCCTTTTCAGACTGCCCCGGACCTTGTGTTCAGGGCAGTTTTATTTTCCCTTCTTTCCCTCCAGAAGCATCTGGATCATCTTCGTTTTCCTGCTTTCTCTGGTTTCCGGTTTCCGGGCTTCTTCAATCCAGCGGATATATTCTTTTTTGTGGGTATAACTCATGGCATCGAACAGTTTTTTTGCATCAGGATTTTCATTGAAAACAGAGGCAATATCTTCGGAGATCTCTACGGTTCTTTCTTCTTTATCTTCAGCAAGGGAAACTGCTACCTCATCTCCAAACGTTTTTCCGAGCTGTTTCCTGATTTCCCGTGGCAATCCAAGAATATGACGGTCAGACTTCATTCTGACCAGGCTTCCACGGTATTCAACAACATGATCGAATACAGCTCTTATTTTTATCTGCCCTTTCTTACCAAACACTTCTTCGGCAGAAAAAGGAAACTCTATAAATGCAGCATTCAATTCCCCGTTTTGCAGGATCACTGCCTTAAACTCTGTTGCTTTTGTTTCCATGTTCATGTATTTAAATCAAAAATAAAAAAACCGTGAAAATAATTTCCACGGTTTAAAATAGATCAGAATAGATTATCTTTTCTTTTTTTCTTTCTTCGGCATCTGAGTAGTTCCTGAATTTTTAGTCTTGGTATCAGGAGGTGTATTTTCTCCTCTTACCAGCTTTAATTCGTCGATCAGTCTTCTTGCACCTGCATATTTATCAATTGTCCAAAGAACGAAACGTACGTCAACGTTAATTGTTTTCTGCCATTCCGGTTCAAATACGATGTCTCCGCTTAATGCTTCACTGTTTCCGTCGAATGCGATACCGATAAGGTTTCCGTCTCCGTCAATTACCGGAGAACCGGAGTTTCCTCCTGTAATGTCATTGTTGGAAAGGAAGTTTACAGGCATATAACCAGCAGCATCAGCATACTGTCCGAAATCTTTAAGGTTGTAAAGGTCAATCACTCTTTGAGGAAGATCAAACTCCTCATCACCTTTTTTGTATTTTCCTACAAGACCGGCCATATCCGTATAATAGTTATCGGTAACTCCGAAATAGTTTCTGTCTTCTCTGATAGGCAGTTTATCTACCGTTCCGTAAGTTAATCTCATGGTAGAGTTAGCATCCGGATAGAATTTTTTCTCAGGCATAGCCTTCATCAGACCTGCTAAGAAAAGACGGTTGTTTTTAGCAAAATTATCATCTACCTGCACATAGCTGTCCGCCACGGCTTTTTGATCCGTTACAATTCCTTTCGCCATTTTCCAAAGCGGATCGGAATCAAGTTTCAATGCATCCGGATTTAACAAGAAATTCGTTGCAGATGTTTTGTTGGCAAAAATTGATGAATAAGCTACATTAGACAGGTTTTTAGCATCTAACCCCAGGATGGTGGCAGAAGCTACATCTTTATTGGTTACTCTTGTCTGGTAAAGCGTAGTCATTGCAACCAGCATTTCTCCTTCCAGTGCCGGATTGAAGTTTTCATATGCTGCTTTGATGGCTGCTTCTGTTTTGGCTTTCATAGCAATTCTTCCCTGCATATCCTGAGCCGCATAGGTCTTAAGAACAGATCCTAACTGAAGGGCAAGGCTGATATATTTTGCATTTCTGGTAAACTGCGACGCATAGTTTCTTTCAACATTTCTGTCTGAAACCTGCTTGTAATAAGTGCTGATATCTTCTAAAACACCGTCATACATATCATTTCCTGCCATCATAGACCATGTTCTGTATGTATTTTCGATCTTTTGTTTGTCAGAGATTGTTCCGTTTTTTTCTACCGCATCAATAGTTCCCTGTCTGTTTTTCCAGTAGTTGGCTACGGAAGCATACTGAGAAGCATAGTTAAGCTGGGTTGCCTTATCTTTATCCATATACTTCTTCATAACATCCATTGCCATTTTAGAAGCTTCTACCCAGGCCGGATAATCTTTGTTTACCATCTGCTGAATTCCGTAAGAAGTCAGATAACGGTTGGTTCTTCCAGGATATCCTAAGATCATGGAAAAATCACCAGGCTTGATTCCTTTAAGGGAAACCGGCAGAAAATGCTTAGGTTTTAAAGGTGTGTTGCTTGGAGAATATTCAGCAGGGTTTCCTGCAGCATCAGCATATACTCTGAAAACCGTGAAATCAGCAGTATGTCTCGGCCATTCCCAGTTGTCTGTATCTCCTCCGAATTTACCCAGTGAAGAAGGTGGAGCTCCTACTAACCTGATGTCTTTATAATCCTGGTATACGAAATAATAAAATTCATTTCCGTTGAAGAAATCTCTTACGACAACAGTATATTTTCCGTTTTCAGAGTTTTCAGACTGGATGGCTTTTGTTTCAGCATCAATAACAGCTTTTCTCTCGGCACCCGTCATATTGTTGTTAAGCTTGGAAGTGATTCTTTGAGTAGCATCATCCATTCTTACTAAAAATCTTACATAAAGATCTTTTGCATTGAATTCATCTTTCTGCTTCATAGCCCAGAAACCATTCTTCAGATAGTCTTTTTCCGGAGTGGAAGCTGCCGCTACGGCCCCGTAACCACAGTGGTGGTTGGTGAAAATAAGCCCCTTGTCAGAAACAATTTCACCGGTACAGAAACCTCCGAAACTTACAATTGCATCTTTTAAACTGGAATTGTTCACAGAATAGATTTCATCAGGTGTCAGATGCAAACCTTCCTTTTGCATATCGACCCCGTTAAGTCTTTTGATGAGCATTAACAGCCACATCCCCTCATCCGCCCTCATCTGAGCAAAGCTCAGCAGGAAGGTGAACAGTAGAAATAGTCTTTTCATTTTATAATATAATTTTTGTGTCGCTAATTTACTAATTTTTACGATATTCTGTCCCGGATTGGTATGAAAATGGAATGATACCCCACATGAAAAAGATACTATTATCACTTTTTGCCGTTTTGCTCTTAGGAGTTGTCATCAATTGTTCATCAGTGCCAGAAAAAAATCCGAACCTCCAGAGGCAGTGGATGCTGATTTCTTTTGATAAATTTTCAAAGGATGAATTGATGAAAAATAAGGCAGAAGTGAACCTTACGGCAGAGATGAAAAACGGAAAAATTCAGGGTGGGGCCCATATGGGATGCAACAATATGTTTTTCACTTCCGAATTTAAAAACGGAGGTAAAGTAAAGATCTCCGGAGTGGGAAGCACCATGAAAGCCTGCCAGAATATGGATCTGGAAACTGCTTTTATCCGTAAATTTGACAAAATGACGAAATACTCCATAGAAGGGCATTTCCTTACCTTATCTGATGAGAACGGAAATTCGATGAAGTTTGTAGCAGCAGATTGGGACTAGAAAAAGAAAACCGGAAGAAAGAATACTTCAGGTTTACATTTAAAGTTGAAAAACAATTTTCAGAAATAGAAAAGTCCGCAGCACGCGGACTTTTTTTTAATCTGGTCATCAGTTTTTGGGAATAGTCTTTTTGATCTCCTCTAAAGTGGCTGTATTAGGTAAGCCAATCTGGTTCCGGGAATTTTTGGGCTTCACAGTATTCGTTTGGGAGGTCTTTCTGTTAGGAATTGTTCTTTTTATTTCATCAAGGCTGGCGGTATTGGGAAGCATTGTTCCTGATCCGCCGGATATCGCTTTAGGTTTTTGATCCTGTTTTTTTACATCCAGCCCCTGTTCTGAGGCAAGTATTGTTTGTGGAGTTTTCTTTTCGGCGTTGCTCTGTGTCTCTTTCATCATTTTGGATTCCAATTCTTTAACCTGCTTTAAAGCCTGGGTCTGGTCTTCTGTTTGAGCCTGGGAAACCTGTTTGTTTTCCTGGGCGTAAATACTGGTACCCAGCAGAAGAAATAGAGTGATATATGTTGATTTCATGATAATTTATTATTTGATGTTAACTAATACCTGAATTTTTCCGGATTCATTCTGATTGTAATCCTGAAGAGCTTTACCGATCACCTGTCCGATTCTTACTTTTTCAGGATCTGCTTTCATCGCAGTTCCGGGTTCTGATGAAGTTACCAGCAGGTCTCCTCTTTTTATGGCACCGCCTTCCATACATACTTTGGTGGGAATTACCCCGATGACCCCCATGGGAACTTTACCGGAAAGATCGGAATCGATCTGTTCTTCTGCAAGAAGTACCCCTGGTTTGGTAGCATATACTCCGGCTACAAGATCAGAGTAGGGTTTTGATGACTTTTCTACGGTACGGTCTGTATTGGTTGAAATGACCAGGATATCTCCCATTTCATATTCGGAAACAGAACCTTCTACATCAAAAGCTTCAGCAACGTCTGCTCCGTTGGTTTGGGTACCTCCGTTAAAAAATCCCCGGCCTGCCTTATTGATTCTGGCCATATTGGCACCCGCACTCTGGAAGATCGCAAGGTTTCCTGAAGCTCCCGTATGATTAATCAACATTCCCGAACCAGTGCCTGTCGTAGTAATATGTACTACCGGCTGGCCGTTATTGTTATTGTAATTGGCAAATCTTCCTGCTTTACCGGTTCCGAAATTGGGAATAAAGCCTGAAACAGCATTACCGTTTCCGTCACATGAAGCTTCAATACCGTCCCCGTTTCCTCCCGCATTGGCAGTGACGGCATTTCCGTTACCTTCTGTTAAAGCAAGCACAGAAGGACCATTTCCTCCCGCATTACTGGCATAGAATAGCCCCGCATATCCACCGGTTCCTGAAGAAACGCCATAAATCCCGGCAGTACCGAAATTGGCGAAAATTGAATTGACCTCACCTTTTACAGCCGCTGATGTCCCCGTTGTACGGTCTACTTTGAAATTTCCTGCCGTTCCGTTCCCAACGGTGGTTACCGTAATTACGTCACTTTCATTATCCTGATTGAAAATATTGAATTTTCCCGCTCTTCCTGTTGCAAAGGAAGGTACCCAGGCGTACAGGGCATTTCCTGCACCGTCAATATTGGTTTCTACACCGTTTCCGTCTTTACTGGCATTGGCAGTGATGGCATTTCCGTTCCCGTCATTAATAGATACCAGTGAAGCTCCGTTCCCGGCAGGATTGGAAGCATGAAATAATCCGGCAAATCCTCCCGTTCCTGAAGAAACCCCGAAAATACCGGCAGCTCCAAAATTTCCGAATATGGTTTTTACCTCGCCTCTTACCGCAGCTGCAACACTGTTGTTGTTATCCACAAGGAATGACGCCGCGTTGCCCAGTGTATTGTCCGGAATATTACCATTTCCGTTAGTCTGCACCTCAAAAGTATTCTGCAGGTTGGTCTGGTTAAAATTTTCAAATCTTCCGGCACGTCCGGTACTGTTATTCAGTCCTACCTGTCCGTAAACCCCGATTCCGGTTCCTGCTGTACTGGTAGCCACAAATCCCCGGACTCCATATCCCCCTCCGTCATTACGTCCTACAACAGCTCCTGCAATATCACTGGTGGTTCTTCCCACGACCGCTTCTCCCGCACCATTGTTGTCTCCCACAACCCCGGCAGAGGTTTGGGCACTGGTCATCCCATGAATACTGAATCCTCCGGCTGTTGAGCTTCTGACCCCGGCTCCGGATCCTGTGGTTGATACATTTACCACCGTTCCGTTTCCTACACTGGAGGCATTAAGTACATTATTGGCATTGGCATTATTTAAAATAGAAATAGTCGCAGGAATTCCGCTGTTGCTGGTAGCTGTGAGTCCTGTTCCCGTATTGCTGTTGGCATATACCCCGGTTCCGTTGGCTGTGGAATTTCCATAAACACCCAATCCGTTGGGAGTGGTACCGTAAACACCCCAGCCGCTTCCGTTCTGGCTTCCCCATACCCCGATTCCCAATCCTCCGGTACCGTTATTGATACCGCGGACTGCAGAAGAAAAACCACCGGGAGCTGTGCTGTTGACAATTCCTCTTACTGCGGAAATACTTGAAGTGGTAGTATTGTTAATTCCTTCCAGTGAAGTTCCGTCTCCGTCATTGGTTAGCGAAAACAGAGTTGCAGCATTATTTACCGTATTGGCATAGGGAATAGTAAAAGTGCCGCCTCCACCTCCTGCAGATTTTGCATACATGGCATAAGGTACACTCAGCAGCTGGCTGGTTCCGGTGATGGTATAATTGGTGCCTCCGGCAGGATCCGTTTCTGTTTTAAGATAATAACTTCCTGACGGCCAGTTGATCGTTGAAAATACTCCTGAAAGAACCGTTCCTGTTCCTACCTCAAGGCTGATAAGACCGTTAACGTTGGTGTTTCCGGTAAGTCTTTCCGAATAAACCAGTGTTCCGGCAGGCGATCCTTCCAGCACACTTACTTTTACGGCAACAGCCTGATTGCTCAGAAGCTGGCCGGAGCCGTTTCTCATGACGGCCTGATAGCTCATCTTTTCAGGAGCCTGTGCAAGACCCATAAAAAGGCCCAGTACGATCCCAAATGAAAGTAATATTTTTTTCATGGTAATTATTTTTTGATGATTTTAAATGTTTTAAGATGTTCCCGGTTACGGCTGATCCGGATAATATATACCGCGGATGGAAGAGAGGAAAGGTTAAGCTCGGATTTTATCCGGCTGATCATATCTTTTCTGATCAGTTTTCCCTGAGCGTCAAATAGCTGATATTCTGCGTTTTTATAGTCTTCAGTGGTGAAATCAATATAAAGATAATCACTGAATGGATTGGGGTAGAGCAGGATGCCCTCTGGTTGTGCTGAAATTTCGCCGGCAGAGAGCGTTGTTATCTCATAGGCCTGCTGTACTCCTTCTGTGATCTGGGCGCTGGGACCTTTGTAAAGATAAACGGCCTGCCCGATACTGTAAGAAGCCGAACCTCCTCCGCCTGATGCATTGGTTCCTGTGGCCGGAACTGCCGACTGGGCACTTAAAAGGCTGACGGAAAGACTAAACAGGATGAGAAAGAAGCAGTGAATAGATGTTCTTTTCATATCGAATAATTTTGTGGTTATTAATAGATTACCCCTTTTTGTGAATTTGGGATTACTAAATTACCACATATCGAAAAGGGATATGGAGAAAATAGACTAACGGCAAAAAAAATCGACCAATGCCATTTTAGAGCAAAAATGTTGGTATTCAGGTGATTTACAGGTCAAAGAATGATAGGTTTTCTCTGTAAGTCCTGCCGATAGGAAGCTTTATGTTATAAATCAGCTCTACTTCATGGCAGTTTTTTCCACGGATGAGATGTCGTGGAATGGCATAGCTCCTGTGTATCCTGATGAATGAAGAAAAGGTGTTTTTGAGAAGAAGACTGCCCAATGAGTCCAGGATACAGTGTTTTTTGTCGTGGGTAATAATCCGGGTATAGTCTTTTAAAGCTTCCAGATATAAGATATCCACTATTCTGATCTGGGATATATTTCCGTTTTCTTTTATTTTGATGCAGTTTTCTCCAAGCATAGCATCAAAACATCTGCATTTTTCCTTTGTTTCAAAAAAATCAAAAACCTTCTGTATGGCATTGTGAAAGCGCTCTGTTTTCAGAGGTTTGATAAGAAAGTCTAAAGTATTGAGTTCAAAAGCGGTAACTGCTGATTCAGGATGGGAGCTGATGAAAATACAGGCCGGGATTTTAATGGCTAATTTCCTGAATTCCAGTCCGCTCATTCCATTCATGGCAGTTTCGGAGATCAGAAGATCTATGGGGAATTCAAGGTATGGTACCGCCTTTTCTGCCGAGTCAAAAGAAGCTATAATCTCTATGTTTTCGTATTGCCTGATATGATGCTGAAGAACCAATCTGTCCAGTTCATCATGATCAATGATCATACATCTGATATGGGGAGTCATGAGCTGCAGGATGTTAGTTTTTACATAAAAGCTGAATTTAAATGTTTTAAAATCAGAAAATTGCAATATAAAGTTAATATTTTTTCATAAAACATGAATATTGCAAACTTAAATTAACATTAAAAATGTGAATAATTTAAAATTGATTTTGTTTTTTTTCCTGAAAAATGGTAACTTGTGAAAATCACAAACATAGATAGAATTTAATGCTAGAAAAGAAAGAACATAATTATGAAAAGGCGGTCTTGGTGGGTTTGGTTACCAGAGACCAGGATGAGGATAAATTAAAGGAATACATGGATGAGCTGGAATTCCTTGCCTATACGGCAGGAGCAACAGTGGAAAAAAGATTCACCCAGAAATTAACACAACCGGACTCCAAAACGTTTGTAGGGAGTGGAAAAGCTCTGGAAATTAAAGATTATGTAAAAGAACATGAAATAGGAACGGTGATCTTTGATGATGAACTTTCTCCTTCACAGCTTAAAAACCTGGAACGGGAAATGGAAGTCAAAATACTGGACCGAACCAATCTTATTCTTGATATTTTTGCCCAGAGAGCCCAGACATCCTATGCAAGAACCCAGGTGGAACTGGCACAGTATGAATACCTGCTTCCGAGACTGACAAGAATGTGGACCCACCTTGAAAGACAGAGAGGGGGAATCGGGATGAGAGGACCGGGGGAAACCGAAATTGAAACTGACCGCCGTATCATCCGCGACAGGATCTCCCTGCTGAAAGATAAGCTGAAGACCATTGATAAGCAGATGGCAACGCAGCGTAATAACAGAGGAAAAATGGTGCGTGCCGCCCTGGTAGGATATACCAACGTGGGGAAATCTACACTCATGAATGCCCTTTCAAAATCAGAAGTATTCGCTGAAAACAAATTATTTGCAACGCTGGATACCACGGTAAGAAAAGTAGTGATCGGGAACCTTCCGTTTCTTCTTACAGATACGGTAGGATTTATCAGAAAGCTTCCTACACAGCTGGTGGAATCCTTTAAATCTACTCTGGATGAGGTAAGAGAATCCGATCTGCTGATTCATGTGGTGGATATTTCACATGAAAGCTTTGAAGATCATATTGCTTCGGTAAACCAGATTCTTCAGGAAATTGATGCACACAGAAAACCTATGATCATGGTTTTCAATAAAATTGATGACTTCAGCTATGAGAAAAAAGAAGACGATGATTTAACGCCGTCTACCCGGAAAAATATCTCACTGGAAGAATGGAAGAAAACATGGATGGCCAAATCCAAATATCCGACTGTTTTCATTTCTGCGCTCACGAAAGAAAATTTCCCGGAAATGAAGAAAATGATCTACGATGAGGTGATGAAGATCCATATTTCCAGATTTCCTTACAATGATTTTCTTTTCGAATATTTCGACAACGACGAAGAAGATAACAACGATTAATGAAATACCAATTTTTCCTTTTATTCCTTCTGTTTTCGGTTTTTGGGTTCAGCCAGAAATCAAAAATCGATTTAAAAAGTATCGAAAAAAACCTCAAAAACCCGGAATCTCCTTACAATTACGAGAAGCTTATTTTTAAGTACAAAGGTTTTCCTAAATCTCTGGACAGTATTGAGGGACAGTATCTTTACTATGGAAGAAATTTCAGAACGGATAAAATTCAGACCACTGATGACCGTTTTAAAAGTCTGGCGGAAGCCTTTAAACAGAATCATTTTGCAGACTGCATCAGGCTGGGTAAAGATCTGTATGATAAGGATCCTACCAATCTGGATGTAATTCTTATCCTGCTCCGTACCTATGATTCCCTGAAAGATGGCAATAACTTTGTTCACCACCTGACTCAGCTTCGGGCGCTGACTAACGGGATTAAAAATTCAGGAGACGGAAAATCTGAAAAAACAGCTTATCTGGTCAATTCCGTAGGTGATGAATACATCCTGCTGAACATCCTGAATATCGGGAAAGATTATACCCGGAGCTCAAAACCAACTAAAGACGGAATGTTTGATATCTGGGAAAAAGACGGAGACAAACTATACATCAAAATACTTTATTTAGACTTTTAAGTTTTAATTTTTTAAAAAACACTTAGTGGAGTTATATTATTCATTCTCAGCATTAATTGTATTAGCATCAATATTTGCCTACCTGAATTACAGGTTCCTGAAACTTCCGAGTACCATCGGAATTATGGTGATTGCCATTGTGGTTTCCATTTTTCTGGTGATGTTCGGAGAAACGGTACTTCCGAGAACATTCGGGCACCTGAACAAATTGATGAACAGCATCGATTTTACGGAAGTCCTGATGGGTGCCATGCTTAATTTCCTTCTCTTTGCAGGAGGAATTCACATTAATATCAATGATCTCAAAGAGCAGTTCCGCCCGGTGCTGATCTTTTCCACAGTCGGGGTTGTGATCTCCACTTTTGTCGTGGGATTTGGAATGTTCTACCTTTTGCCTTTCGTGGGAATCAAGCTGCCTTTTATCTACTGTCTGGTGTTTGGAGCGCTTATTTCTCCTACCGATCCGGTGGCTGTTCTGAGTGTTCTGAAGCAGGCAAATGTTTCAAAATCACTGGAAACCAAAGTTGCGGGAGAATCTCTTTTCAATGACGGTATGGCTGTTGTGGTATTTACCGTGGTTATGCAGCTCGCAATCGGAAAAGAAGTGGATCTGGGGGTGGAAAGTATCGGATTATTACTGATGAAAGAAGCCGGCGGAGGAATCCTGCTCGGCGTTCTTCTGGGATGGGTAACTTCCAGGCTGATGCGTGAAGTGGACGATTATATTATCTCGGTTCTGGTAACCCTTTCTGTGGTGATGGGTGGCTATCTTATCGCCAGACAGATGCATATTTCCGGCCCTTTGACGATGGTTGCCGCAGGTTTATTCATGGGGAACTTCAATGTAAGGTTTAAAATGAAATCCGTTACCCAGGACTATCTGATCAAATTCTGGGAACTGATTGATGAGATTCTGAATGCGGTTTTATTCCTCTTTATCGGTTTTGAACTTCTGATGATCAAAGATCTGAAACATTTTATGCTTCCTGGCCTTCTTGCCATTGTAGTTGTTTTACTGGCCCGGTTTATTTCGATCTGGGGCCCGACGAAATTCATGTCTTTAAGAACAAGATTTAGCCCGCAAACCGTAAAAGTTCTTGTTTGGGGTGGAATCCGCGGAGGGGTTTCCATTGCATTGGCGATGTCTGTCCCGAAAAGTGAATACAGCGAAATTATTTTAAGTATTACTTATTGTGTAGTCGTCTTTTCTATTATTGTTCAGGGGCTTACCATTGCTAAAGTGGCCAATCCCAAGCAGATTGCAAAAGAAGAAGAGGAGCAGGAAAATATTGTTTTGGAAGAACATTAATCATATGGTTTATTCTCTTCATCAAAAAGGCAGTTTTAAAAATGGCGGATACTATTATTAAAGAAATTAAGGAAGCACTGGCCGTACTTTCCATTCCTGAAAAAGCAGAATTCTTTCCCCGGTTTTTCAAAACGGGAAAAGGAGAATATGGAGAAGGGGATCTGTTTCTTGGAGTAAAAGTTCCGGATCAGAGATCGGTAGCTAAAGAGTATTATGATAAAATAAGCCTTGAAGAAATGAGTATACTGCTTTCATCGGAATATCATGAACATAGGCTGACCGCTCTTTTTATGCTGATTTCTAAGTTTGAGAAAACAAAAGATCATAGGAAAAGAGAAGAAATCATCACATTTTACCTGAACCACCTTCCTCATATCAATAACTGGGATCTGGTGGATTCAAGCTGTTATAAAATACTGGGGCGGTATGCCTTTGAAAATCAGAAAGAAAACCTGTTGAGGGATCTTTCGGATTCTGATGAAATGTGGCATAAAAGAATAGCGGTTGTAGGAACAATGCATTACATTAAAAAAGGTTCGTATGAGCTGACCAAAGAGTTCGTTACCAAAAACCTGAAGCATCCACATGATCTTATGCATAAAGCAAATGGCTGGCTGCTGAGGGAAATGGGGAATAAAAATGAACAGGAGCTGATCTCTTACCTCGGTCAATACTATAAAGAAATGCCCAGAACCTGCCTGAGATATGCCATAGAAAAGCTGGATGAAGATCTGAGACAGGATTATCTGAAAGGAAGAGTGTAAAAGCGCCTTTATCGGGTTACAAAAACCCATGAAATCCGGTATTTTAAACCGATAAAAAATTAAGTAGTTTTGTACTTTAAAAACCCAGTTATGAAGAATACAGTCAGGCTGTTTCTGCTTTGCTTTCCTTTGATGCTGCTCACCAGCTGTTTTGATATTGTAGACAAAGCCAGTGTAAAAGCAGACGGAACGGGAGAATACACCATCATTGTGAATGCCAGCAAGAGTAAGACAAGGCTGGCCTCCATTTCTAAAATGGAAACCATCAATGGAAAAAAAGTACCGAAAAGAGCTGAAATTGAAAATAAAATAAGCGAAGCGGCCAGGATTTTCAAAGCCACCCCGGGAATCAGTAATGTGAAAACAACAATGGACTTTGATAACTACATCATTAAGCTAAGCTGTAATTTTAAAAAGATTGAAAACATCAATGCCGGCCTGGAGCAGCTGAAATCAAAAAATATCCTGGGAAAGATGATTCCTACCCAGATCTACGGGCAAAGTGCTGATAAAAAATCGTTTACCAGAAATAAAGTCAATACATTTAAAGCAGATTACGACAAAATGAGCAAAGCAGATAAAGAAGTATTCAACAATGCTAAATACACTTCCGTCCTGCAGTTCGAAAATACCATAAAATCACAATCCAACAGTTCTTACCAGCTTTCTCCGAATAAGAAGGCCGTAAAGCTGGAAGCAGATGTTTTAGACCTGATCCTTCAGAAAAAACAGATGCAGAACACCATTATTTTCCAATAAAAAAGTACTTTTCAGCCATGAAATCTATTCTATTAAAAACACAGACGATCACCTTTTTACTTTTCGGTTTTGTGCTTGCTTTTGCACAGAACAGGATGAAACTTCCCAAAGAAGCCATATTTTATATGGAAATCAACGGAAAACAGCTTAATAATAAAATCAACTGGGAAAAGTTTAATCCTTTACTTCAGGAAATCACCAAAAGCAGTAAAGAAAAAGCCTCATGGAATGATTATTCCAAAACGGGGATCAAATATGATGAAGCTCAGTATCACTATGCCTGCTTCAATGATTCTGTAAAGACTTATACCGCCCATTTCATATTGGATAATACGGATAAATTCAGGGAATTCGTCAATTCTGTAAAGAAAAAAGGGCAGGAAGTTTCCCGAAAAAATAACTATTCCTATGTTGACCTGGATGATGATGTATTTGTTGCCTGGAATGATAAGCGTGCAGTACTGAGTCTTGTAAGCTATACCAGACCTTATAAGGATTTATGGACAGAAGAAGCGGTGACAGACAGCGCTGCCATTGCAGTGGATTCAGCAGCAGCGGTAGACAGTGCCTACGCCGTAGAACCGGAACGTCCTTTTAACTATAAAGAAGAAATAAAAGATCTGAAAGAGCAGATCAAATACCTTAAAGAAAGCATCAAAGAAAATAATGCTGAAATTGCGAGAATACAGAAGGATATCAAATATCTGGAAAAGCATCACCAATATCCGGAAGAGAAAAAAGAGCCTGAACTGGAAGAAGAAGGAATGACTGAAGAAGAGGAATATTCTATTGCGAAAGCAGATTCAGCCTATCAGAAAGAACAGGATTCCATCAGAAGAGAGGACTTCAAGGTTGTGAAAAAACTGGCAGAAGACTCATTCGACAGGTATTTTAGTTCAAATTTAGAAATTGAAGTGCCGAAGGATAAACTCAATTTCCGCGATCCCAATTCCGATGTCTTTATCTACACAGATTACGGGAGAATGGTGAATGAAGGTTTTTATGGCAGGATGATGAAAGGATTTAATTTCAGCCAGTTCCTGGGAAAGGCATATAATTCAGATTCTGCCTATAACCTGTATTTCGATAAGGATAAAGTAAAACTCGTCAACAATTATCAGCATAAAAATTCCGATGTTCAGAAAAGTGTTTCGGAAGTTTATAAAGGAAAGAAAAACAGGAAGCTGGCAGCGCTTATTAATGATAAAAGCTTAGGATATTATGTGATGAATGTCAACGGAAGAAAATCTTTCGATATGATGTATGAGCTGCTTAAAGATACCGGAGAAGGTGAATATCAGAAAGAGATGGAGCTGGTGATGGAAACCATGAAAATCATTCTGGATGAAGAAGCGATCAGTAAAATAGCCCCCGGAAACGGAATTTTCGTTCTGAACGAACTGAAGCCGAAAACAGTAGATTATACAGATTACGAATATGACGAAGATTATAATGAAAAAGAGGTAAAGAAAACCAAAGAAATAATGGTTCCTGATTTTACATTTGCATTTGCTACGGAAAATGAAGGCTACTGGAACCGTGTTTTCAATTTACTGGTAACCAATAAACACCTGGCAAAGAAATTTACCAGAACAGGAGATTTTTATGCTTTTAAAGATGAAAAAGGAGGTGGTTATTTTGACCATATGTTCTTTACCGTAAAAGACGGCATCGTTTATCTTACTTCTTTTAAAGACAATATCAATCCTAAAAACCAGTCGGAAACCTCTAAAAAATGGGCAAAGGATTCTTCTAAATATCCGCTTTCAGGAAGACTTGATCTTCAGAGGGTGTTAATAGGTCTTGAAAGAGAATTCAAGAGCCCTTCGGAAAGAAAAACACTGGATCTGATCAGAAAGAATGTAGGAGAGGTTTATTATAAAACAGAGGTGAAGAATAACAGCATCGAGACAGAAGTGGATTACAACATCAAAAACTCTTCTGAGAACAGCCTGATGTATTTCTTTGATCTTTTTGATGAGATCTATAAAATAAAAGAAGCTGATAAAAAGCCACCGATCCTGTAAATGAAGAAAAAAAAACTGATTGCCTGGCTGATGCTGCCGGTGGCCGCCATTATCTATTTTGTCTTTTTCCATAAAGACAGGACCTTAAAGTTTGTTCCGGAAAGTGCAGATGCAGTGGTTTTGATTGATGTAAAGAAACTGGCGGGACAGTACATTTTCAGTCTTACAACCCATCCGTCGATGTGGTTCAGGGATTCAAAAGAAACAGAAGAACATATTGCTTTTAAAGATTCGGGGATTCGTGTTCCCGATTTTTTACAGGCGTTCCACCTTAAAAATACTAAATTTACGGAGTGGTACACTGCATTTGAGCTCAAAGATCAGCCTAAATTCCTGGCCTATTTGAAACAGCAGAAATTTGCAGACAGGGGAAACAATCTGTATCAGAAAGATCAGATTTTCATTAAAATAGTGAAAGATTACTGTATTTTCGGGACTTCTGACCGGGCTTTTAAAAATACCGATGCAGCGTTTTTCAAGGCTTCAAAAGGAAAAGAACTTAGTGCGGAACAGCTCATCAGCGGAACATTGGGAAGCTTTTCTTTTATTTCAGGACAGAAGATCCGTAATTTTTCCATTGAACTCAGGGATGATGAAATTGAAGTAAGAAATGCCGGAGGATCGGCTGATTTTACATCTGCTGTTGCCCGGCTTCAGAAGACGAATCACTTTTTGGAAGCGGAACTTGATGCCGGGAATATCAGGAATCTGAGCCGTTTTTTTGATAAAAGCATCAGCGATTCGGCGGGAATCACCCGGATGAATGCCGTTGCAGATCTGGAACAGGTGAATGATACCATCATTACCTATGGTTATGATGACAATTTTAATGAGGTAGAGCAGAAAAGCTATCAGAAAATCGTTCAGCCAAAGTATGCGATTGATCTTCAGACTTCGGATCCGGAAAAAACGTGGATGTATTTTCAGAATAAAAAATGGATCAATACACAGAATCAGTTTACGGTTATTCCGTTTCAGCCCAATACCGTCTCTAAAGGCCAGAAAGAGATTATGATAAGATCTTCCGCCCGCCGGGAACCCTTTTCTCCCGCCTTGAAGGAAAATTATATTATGCTGAGAAACACTAGCTTGCTGTATTCTTCCTTAAAGAGTATAACGGACCATGAAAAGAAAATGATCTCAGATATAGAGTATATTTTTTATGGAAACAGGGCGCAGGATTATTACATTAAAATAAAAGCAGGAAAAGGAGAGCTGCCTCTCATTCTGAGGAGATAAACTGATAATTAAAAAACGATTTGTAGATGACGATGCTTTCTGAAATTATATGGATAAAACAAATCACCCATTACTTCTTGCACCTGGTGTTCCCGGTGTTTATTGCGTTGATCTTTTTCCGTGAAAACTGGAAAAAAGCATATCTTATTATGCTGGCTACCATGCTTGTAGATCTGGATCATCTTTTTGCCAATCCGGTATTCGATCCGTCCAGGAACAGTATTGGGTTTCATTTTCTGCATTCATACTATGCTATTGCTGTTTATTTTTTAATGCTGTTTTTTAAAGGAAATATCAGAATTGTGGCTGTTGGTCTTTTATTCCATATGCTGACAGATTTTCAGGACTTTAATCTGTGGGGGCATTAAAATATCATTAATATTATCTTCAGATATTTCAAAATTCATATAGTTTTTGTATTTTGTAATCACTTTATGAAATTAAAAGAATTTTTACATTACACGTATATTTTCCCCGTTCTGGCAGTAGTTTACTATTTTTCCGGATTGATGGGAGGAGGAGTTATTTATGATGTTATTGCAGGGATTCTGCTTACAGGAAGTGTCCTGTCGGCCGTGCATCATGCCGAAGTGGTCGCTCATAAAGTAGGAGAGCCGTTCGGAACTATTATTCTTGCACTCTGTATCACTATTATTGAAGTTGCCTTAATTATTTCGCTTATGGTGGCCGGTGGAGATCAGGCGATCACGCTGGCAAGGGATACGGTTTTTGCGGCTGTAATGCTTATTCTGAACGGAATTCTTGGAATCTGTATTCTTGTGGGAGGTGTAAAGTATCATGAACAGTTCTTTGCAAGGACTTCTGCAACTACCTACCTGGTGAGCATCGTCTCTATTCTGATCCTTACGCTTGTTCTCCCTAATTTTACCTCAAGTGTGAACGGCCCTTTCTATAACGAAGCCCAGCTTGTTTTTGTATCTATTGCCTGTCTGGTGATCTATGGAGTATTCCTGATGGTACAGACGGTAAGACACAGAAGCTATTTTATTGTTCCTGACGAGCATCCGGAAGAGCATTATATTCCGACATTTACAAAAACGCTGATCAGTTTCGGTTTTCTGGTAGTCTGCCTGGCAATCGTTGTGATGATGGCCAAAGGACTTTCCGGAACCATTGAGGACATGGTACAGAGCATAGGAGCTCCGAAATCTCTTGTAGGTGTGATCATTGCTGCTGTTGTGCTTCTTCCTGAAGGGGTTGCGGCCATCCGTGCTGCGAGAAGCAACCAGATACAGTCCAGCCTGAACCTGGCATTGGGATCTGCCCTGGCAAGTATCGGGCTGACGATTCCTGCGGTTTCCACAGTCTGTATTCTCTACGATATTCCTTTAGTGCTGGGACTGGATAAAAAAGATATTATCCTGCTTTCCCTGTCTGTATTTATCGTGATGCTTTCATTAAGTCGCGGAAAAACCAATATTCTTTACGGAACAGTACTTCTGGTGAATCTGGCAGCCTATATCTTTACAGTAATTGTTCCTTAAAAACAGATGATAAAGTCACGGTTTTTCAATCTTGAGTCACGGGATTATTCCATTCCGGATTTTGTTAAAGCCTTCTGGCAAGCTCCATTTTGAAAGCCATCAGTTTGGCTATATTTTCGGATTTGTAAATGGCCATATCGGCATTTTCTCCGGCAAAATTTTCTTCAATGGTCTGCCTCCAGAGTTCCAGCCACCGGTCGAAATGTTTCTGTTCCATAGCCTGGATTTCGTTGATAGGGAAGTGTACACCCATCGGATTTCCTTTGTACGACATCTGCCCGAACAGGATCGATTCCCAGAATGAATACATTTTAGGAAGGTGCTTGTCCCAGTCTACTTTGGCAATATCGTTGAAGAAAAACCCAATAGTCTCATCTTTAACGACTTTGGCGTAAAATGAATTGACAAGATGCTCAATATCTTCGCGGGATTCCAGTTTTTTCATATATCAAATATACAGTAATTTCAACGGAAAAATTCAATCATCAACTTGATAAATTTCATAGTCGAAAAGCGACTTATTATCAAAAAAAAACGGACTAAAGTTCTTAAAAAATACACTTACTGAAGCAAGGTTACTCTATTGGCTTTTAGATTCGTAAAAGTTTTGCAGAATTTCTCTTTTCTTACCGGAAATAAAAGCTCATCTGTTTATTCTACCGATACTTTAATAATGATTTTCAGCGTGAGATGTCGTTTACATTAAAAAAATAAATCATTAAAAGTTGATTTAATATAGCGGTTATTTGAAATTTAATCTTAACTTTAATAAGTTAGTTTTTTGTCACTGTTGATTAGAAAAATAGAAACAGCATAATAAATAAAATAATACTAACTTAAAAAAATCACATTATGAAAAAAATTTTAATTTCAGTAGCAGGGCTATTGGGGATCATGGGAGTGCATGCACAAAACTGGTCTTTAACCGGAAATTCAGGAGCCTCCGGAAGTTTCTTAGGAACTACTGACAACAATGCCTTACGCTTTAAAGTCAATAACAACAACAGCGGATTTGTCAACCCCTCGAATACCAGTACAGCCTTCGGACAATGGGCATTAGACTACTCATGGGGAGACGGGAACAGTGCTTTCGGCTCTTCTGTTTTAGCCCGGAATACGAGTGGTGTCCAGAATACAGCAATGGGCTTAAATTCTATGATCAATAATAAAACAGGTCACAATAACGTCGCAATGGGAGCATGGACCCTTGTAAGCAATGTGGATGGATATTTTAATACGGCCATAGGTACAAATGCCCTTTATTCCAATAGTTCCGGATTTAGCAATACCGGAGTTGGCTTCAGTGCCCTCAATAAGAATACCACGGGGGTGCATAATACGGCATTAGGGTACGAAGCACTGATTGTTACCGCAGGTGCAAGTTTAAACACTGCAGTAGGCTCAAAAGCAATGCATACCAATACCACAGGATGGTACAATGCCGCATTCGGAAGCCAGACTATGGAACTGAATACAACGGGTCAGGAAAATGCAGCCTTCGGACCGGGAGCACTCTATTCAAATACTACCGGATCTAAAAATACAGCTATTGGTTCAGATGCCGGATGGTCTAATAAAACAGGTTCAGAAAATACGTCCGTATGAAATGAAGCATTAGCGGGAAGTATTGACGGGAGTTGGAACACCGTTGTCGGAACCCGTGCATTATGGTCAACTCACAATGCCAGCGGAGATCCTAATATTTCCGGAGGAGATACTACATACGGTTATGGACATTATTCTAATAATACAATCGTAGGCTATGAAGCCATGAGAGATGCAACAACAGGCGGAAATAATACGGCTTTAGGCCTAAAGTCCCTGATTACAAACCTGACAGGCAGCAACAATGTGGCAATAGGGATGTTCGCTAACGTATCTAAAGACGGTCTCAACAATGCAGCAGCAATAGGAACCGGTGCGGTGGCTACGGCAAGCAACCAGATGCGCTTTGGAAACACCAGTGTCACAAGCATTGGAGGAACTGTAAACTGGAGCGTTTTATCAGACGGAAGAATCAAAAAGAATATTCAGCAAAATGTACCGGGCCTTACGTTTATCAATCAGCTGCAGCCGGTGACCTATACTTATGATTATTCTGCTGCGGACAAAATTATAAATGCATCTGCGAACAATGATTTCCAAAACAAAACAATACGTAATAATCAGCAGGAAATACAATATACAGGCTTTATAGCGCAGGATGTAGAGAAAGCCGCTAAATCTGTTAATTATAGTTTCAGTGGAGTAGATCTTCCTAAAAATGAAAATGATCTGTACAGCCTGAGATATGGGGATTTTGTTGTTCCTTTGGTAAAAGCAGTGCAGGAACTGAGCGCAGAGAATGAATCTTTACGAAAAGAAGTCAATGAATTAAAAGCACTGGTAGAAAAGGCTCTCGGGGCAAAAGCATCTGATGGCTCTCCAAAAGGGGATAACGCCGTCCAAAACACATCCATTGCATTATTGGAACAAAATGTACCTAATCCGTCTGATCAAAGCACTTTAATCAGGTATAAACTTCCTCAGAAATTTTCTTCTGCAAAAATTGTCATTGCAGACATGAGCCAGAGAATTGTGAGAGAAATATCGCTGGCAGCTTCAGACAATGGGGCGGTGAATGTAGATGTAAGTTCCTTGAACGGAGGCACATATTTCTATTCCTTAATTGTTGATGGAAAAATGGTAGGGACTAAAAAAATGATCAGGTCTAAATAATAAAGCGGCTGAAACAATTTTATCTGCGAATTTGTTTAAAAATTTAAATAGAAAGATTTTCCATACTTTATCAAAAGCCTTTGATAAATTTCATAAAAACAATATTTTATCTTTGCAAAGGAAAAATAGAATGGCAGAAGAGGCCAATGATATGGATTTAGATTTTTATAAAAAGCAGGCTTTACAGAAGCAGAAAGAACATAAGAAATTTTTGGACGGATTAAAGAAAAAACCGCCTAAAAACCTCGATTATGTTGTTCAGGAAACGCATGATGAAGTATTTGATGAGATAGACTGCCTTCAGTGTGCCAACTGCTGTAAAACGACAGGACCCCTGTATACCGAAAAAGACATTGAACGTATTGCGAAGCATCTCCGCATGAAACCTGCTGATTTTGAAGCTAAATTTTTAAGAGTGGATGAAGATCAGGATAAAGTGCTTCAGCATCTTCCCTGTTTTTTTCTGAACACGGATAATACCTGCTCCATTTATGAAGTAAGACCCAAAGCCTGCCGTGAATATCCGCATACCGACCGGAAAAAGATCTATCAGATCAATCATCTTATGCTGAAAAATACGGTAATATGCCCCGCAGCTTATGAATTTGTAGAAAAAATGATGAAGAACACAGGTAAATAAAGAAAAAAGATGGAGCTGAAAAATCTGAAGAATAAAAGATAACATTTTAACAATCTTTTAATAACAGTTCAGCTCCATCAATTTTTTTATTGAATAACTTACAGACGTGTGCTTAACTGTAAGAAACTTCCATCAAATTTGTTGATACAGCGTTATGCAATATCTATCTTTCTGACTGCTAAAAAGCAATATTATTTTTCCTTCAATATTCTGTCAAACGGCTTTCAGAAATAGGCTTAACCTAAAATAATTCTCATCTTCCTGCTTTTATTTTCCTTCTGGGCTTTTCTTCCAAAATTCTTCTTAAATAATGATAAAGTACGTTAAATAAGAGTGTTACGGATAATTTAATGAATAATGTGGCGTTTAAACTAAACAACCATTTAAAATATTACATTATGAAAAAGTTAATCCTGTCGGCCGCATTGATGGCAGCCGGAATTGTTACGGTATCAGCTCAGACAGAAACAAAAAAAGCGGCTGAAACTGCACCCGCCAAAACAGCTGCACAGTCCCAAACAGCTATGCCGGCAGCAACAGCAGCCACCGGAACAGTTTCCACAGAGACCGCCCCAGCAAAAGAAAGCCCTGCGGCAACAGCTACCGTTGATGCCGCCGCCCCAGCCGCCAATGCTACGATGAGTGCAGAAGTGAATACGGAAGCAACCAAGCCTTCAAAAGCTTCCAAAGAAGACAGAAAAGCCAAAAAGAAAGCAAAGTCATCAAAGTAAATATTTCAAGCAAACAGAAAGAAAATCCTGAAACATTTTGTTTCGGGATTTTTTAATGATCTGTAATGAAGATTTCCTGAATTTACTTTCTTTTTCCCTCTTCCGGCTTTCAACCTTTCTGTTTTTTACAAGGTGTTTCTTTTTACTTACTCACACTTAATAGAAATACTGCTACACTTACTGATTTGTTGTTTTTTTTGCTAAAGGCAGCATGTAGTTTTATGACTGTAATAATTTATAGATCATGAAAATATTAAAAAAACAGTCTTTAATTGTATCAGGACTCCTGTTTTTTCTGCTGAGCTGCGAAGATGAAATTCTGAAACAGAAGAGAGAAGAAAATAACGTACTGTCCAGAAGAGAATCATCGGTTTCGCTGCCATGTTCTGTTCCTTCCCTGTATAACGGGATGCTGGCCTTTGAAGATGAAAAGCATTTTACCTGTTATTATAATTATCTCAATACACTGATTTCCGGTCAGGATGAGGAGATGAATGAAGATGATTATCTGGCAGAAGTGGAGCAACACGTAGGAATCAGCTCTTTGAGAGCCGATGCTCTGGCTAAATTTGAACAGAAAAATGCAGTTGGCTGGCATACCTATCAGGAAATTCCCGAAGAGCACTGGATCACTTCAAGCGCCATTCGTTCTATTCTCAATACCAACAGGGAAGTAAAGATAGGACGGTATATTTTAAGATATATCAGCCCTGAATTTATAGCTTCCGTAAAAGATACCCAGCCGGAATTGCTGAAAAAAGTAGAAGCCCTCGGCGATAATCCGGCACTGGAAGATATTCTGAACCTGGATCTTACCCGGGAATTTATTTCTGTCACCTCTCCTGAAATCTATAACAGGGAGTTCGGAACGATCGACTTTGCAGATGCTAAAGGAGCAAGAGGTACACCCGTTCCATATTTAAGATTCAGTTTAAGTGGTACCGTATATCAGAATTTTACCTGCTCTGTTCCGGGAAAAGTAAAATTTGAAGGCTTTACACTGAGCCATGTTTCCGTTCCCCAGAGAGCCAGGTACAGAATAGAGTTCAATGACGCAACCGGAGCGTTTACGGAATTTACTTTAGGTCCCAATCAGTACATTCTTCCTGTTATAGAGCATGTATATCCGGGCGTAGCCAGTACATTTTATAATCCGGTGGTAAAAGTAAAGGCATTAAGCTCGTCCAATTCCGGCCCGAATACCTGGGATGTTACCAGAACTTTCCCGATCTATGTAAAAGGAATGAATGAGACCTGTACAATGGATGCCCGTGGCGGATTGCAGGATCTTGTCATCAATTCATCCAATGTACTGCGCGGAAAAGCAGATTATTACACCTGGAAGCCTTTCCCTTTCGGCCTGGGAGGAGCCATATCTTCTCTGGCAGGATGGACAGAACTGCATCATATCGACAAAAACGGAAACTGGAACCGCAGAAAAGATAAGCAGACCACATTATGTGTGAAATTTACAAACGGATTACTGCATCAGAATCATGGCTCATCAACGTATTTCTGTATAGATCCGATCCGCCCGTCTATGTCATATGAATGCAGATCCAATACCAACCAGAAAAGGATGGAAAAAGAGATGGGGATCTATAATACCAATACAACGGCAACAGCGGCACTGTCTTATTTTACCGTTCAGCACGAAGTAGGAACCTCGGATGGGGTGAACGGATTCTTTAAACAAACCATATACGGATGCCCTTAACCGTTGATAATGAATCTTCTGAATATAAAAAAGCGCTGTACCATACAGCGCTTTCTCCTTTCACTTTTTACTTTTTTCCCATTTTCCCGGGAACAGGCTATATCAAAAAAGGCCGGGAATTTTCCCAGCCTTTGTTTATTTTATACCACTCCCTGAGCCAGCATAGCTTCTGCAACCTTTACGAATCCGGCGATATTGGCACCTTTTACGTAGTTTACATAGCCGTCCTCATCTTTCCCGTAGTCTCTGCAAGCTTTGTGGATACCGATCATGATCTCCTTCAGTCTTGCATCTACCTCTTCAGAAGTCCAGTTAAGACGGATAGAGTTCTGCGTCATTTCAAGACCTGAAGTGGCTACACCTCCTGCATTGGAAGCTTTACCAGGTGAGAACAACACCTTGCTGTCAAGGAAATAGTTGATCGCATCTAATGTAGAAGGCATGTTCGCAGCCTCAGTTACACAAAGACATCCGTTCTCAACCAGTTTCTTAGCATCTTCAAGATCCAGCTCATTTTGAGTCGCAGATGGGAATGCTACGTCACATTTTACATCCCAGGGACGTTTTCCTGCATGGAATTCAGCAGAAGGATATTTCTTCGCATAATCCTCAGCTCTGTTGTTTCCTGAAGATCTCAGCTCTAGCAGATAATCGATTTTTTCTCCGCTGATACCGTCTTTATCATAGATATATCCGTCAGGACCGGAGATCGTTACCACTTTAGCTCCAAGTTCAGTCGCTTTCTTGATAACGCCCCAGGCTACGTTTCCGAAACCTGAAACCGTTACGGTTTTACCCTGGAAATCCTGTCCGATCGTTTTAAGCATCTGCTCAGCGAAATATACAACACCGTATCCGGTTGCTTCAGGGCGGATCAGTGAACCTCCGTAAGCAAGACCTTTTCCGGTAAGAACTCCGGTAAACTCGTTTCTGATTTTCTTATACTGTCCGAATAAATATCCGATCTCTCTTGCTCCCACACCAATGTCTCCGGCAGGTACGTCTGTTTCAGGACCGATGTGCTTGCATAATTCAGTCATGAAAGCCTGGCAGAAACGCATTACTTCCATATCCGATTTCCCCTGAGGATCAAAATCCGAACCACCTTTACCTCCTCCCATCGGAAGAGTAGTCAGAGAGTTTTTAAATACCTGCTCGAAAGCTAAGAATTTAAGAACTGAAAGGTTTACAGTAGGATGGAAACGGATTCCCCCTTTGTATGGTCCGATCGCAGAGTTCATCTGAATTCTGAAACCTCTGTTTACCTGGATCTCTCCTTTATCATCAACCCATGGAACTCTGAAAATAATAATTCTTTCAGCTTCAGCCATTCTCTCAAGAAGCTTCATGCCTGTATATTCCTTTTTGGTCATAATAAACGGAATTACAGTTACAGCAACTTCTTTTACAGCTTGTAAAAATTCTGGTTCATTAGGATTTTTTGCTTCAATTTTTGCAATAAACTCCTGGATTTTCTGGTCAATATTATATTGTTCCATATACTAAGGTTGAATATTATTGTCAACAAATTTAATTTTTTTTTCAAGATTCACAACACTCTATTTTAACATTGTTAAAAATTAAATAATAATGTTTCGAAATATTATTAAATTGATAATTTGTGTTTAAATTTTATTAAAAATTAAATGTTATGTCTTAAATAATGCAATATTAAGAAATCATTAATTCTTAAATTACGGTGAATTGTCTCCCGGAAAACGATTTTACTTTCCCTAAAAGTTCCAATTCTAAAATTACCGGTAATATTTTATGGGTAGAGATTGAAATTTTCTGTGCCAGGTCATCCAGAGAGATCTGTGGGTTTTCTTTGATAGACTGATATACCATTTGTTGATTTTCAGTGAGTTGAGGGGCGGTCTCGCTGTAAGGAAAGAGTTCTTCCATTTTCTCCCGGGGATTGTTGAAACCTAATGAATCTACAAGATCTCTTACGGTAGAAATAGCAGCCGCTTTATTCAGGAAAATCAGCTGGTTGCATCCCTGGCTGTAAGGATCTGTAATTTTTCCCGGAAGGGCAAAAACTTCACGGTTGTAATCGTTGGCAAAACTTACCGTACTCACAGAACCGCCACCAAATGCAGTCTCCACAACAATTGTTGCAGGTGAAAGACCTGCTATAATCCTGTTTCTCTGAATGAAATTCTCACGGTCGGGCTTCCTGGACGAATTGAATTCTGTAACTAATGCTCCGCCTTCCTGAAGAATCTTTTCAGATAATTTCTTATTTCCTGATGGGTATAATGTATGAAAGCCATGTGCCAGTACAGCTATTGTAGGTATTTTATGTTGAACAGACTGTTCGTGGACTTCTTTATCAACACCCAATGCCAGACCGCTTACAGACAGGTATTTTGAAGATTGGGTAGCTTCAAAAAAATCTTCGATAAACCGTTTTCCGTAAGATGTCATATTCCTGGTTCCCACAATGCTTACTTTAGGAACGGTATCATCAAAATCTCCTTTCTGGTATAAAATGGCAGGAGCATCGGGACATTCCTTGAGAAGGGAAGGAATCTCATTCAGGTGCCTCAGCCTGATCTGTATTCCGTTTTTTTCGCAGAACTTCAGTTCCTGTTCTGCAAAGTGCAGGTGCTCTTTATTTCCGATGTCAGAAACTGTTTTTCTGCCCAGGCCTTCCGCTTTGGAATATTCTTTTTTAGCTATTTTCCAGGCTTCTTCTGCACTTCCGAAAGTCTGTATCAGCCTGTGAAAAAGAATATCACCAATCAGGCTGCATTCGCGGAGGGCAATGGCGTAAAGGTGTTCTTCCGAGATCATTATGTGTTTTTTATCAAATGTAGTGAATTAAGTTTTTATTTCCTCCTTAATTCTTCCAGGCGGTCCCAGATATCGTCTCTTTTTTTATAGGGAAGCTCCATGAAATCCTCGGGATGATTTTCTTTATATTCCTGCCATAGCTTATCATCCTTTTCATTATAGTAATTGGGAAACTCCCAGATAAATTTCTTTTTTTTCTCACCTACTTTTTTGAAGGCAAATGCAATGATGCTTCCTACCACGGCTCCGGAAAGATGGGCCTGCCAGGAGATCCTGCTCGGCTCCTGAAGATTGTAGAACAGTTCTTCGGGGAACATCCCCCACACAAGACTGCCATAATATAAAACAACCAGCATGGATATGGTAAGAAGTTTCATATTCCATTTGAAGACTCCGCTGAAAAACAGGAAAAATGCCAGTACATAAACAACTCCGCTGGCTCCTATTGTACAGGTATACATATATTCACCGGTGAGAATGTCTATGGGAGGAAGCAGCCATACCAGAAGCCCGGTAGCGAGCCATCCGGTAATGAAAACCTTATTGGCTACCTGAGGATAAAACTGGTACAGCAAAAACATAAGAACAGCTATCGGAATAGAATTTCCTAAGATATGATCCATATTCCCGTGTAAAAGAGGAGAGGTAATTATCCCCAGCAACCCTTCAGGCAGAAGAGGAATAATTGCTCCGAAACAGCTTTGAAAAAATCCCTGCATCTGCAGAAAATAGCCGAACCACATTGCTGACAGCATCAGCAGAGGATAAAGAACAGCTCTTTTGGAAATTACGTTTTTAAACATGCAGAGGATATGTCAAATCAAAAGCCAATAATAAATTTCGGAAAATTTGTCGATGTATTGATATGTAAAGCGTTTATTTTAAGACAAAAGGTATCAAATTTAAAATGTCCGTCTAATATTTTGACATTGAATTTATTAAATCTGTTCTGCTTTTCGCTGTTTAAAGCCATTGATCCTTTATTTTGACAGATTTTGAAGCCTGAATTTTCGTTAAACAAAAATTATATTAATATTTTTGCATTGAAAATTATCTATTGTAATGAAGAAGTTTTTGTTGATTCTTTCCTTTTCTATGGGGATTTATGCAAGTGCACAGGAAGAACTGAAAAAAGATTCAGTAGTGACGGATACTATAAAGTACTGGTCTGTTCTTGGGAAAAACAATTTAATGATCAATCAGGCGGCCTTTTCAAACTGGGTCGGTGGAGGAGCCAACAATGTAGGCTGGCTTGCCGGGCTGAATTATAATATCACCTATGAAAAAGACAAAGATCTCTGGGAAAATATCATCGTGCTGGATTATGGGCAGAACGATACAAAAGGAGTAGGAGTAAGAAAAACACAGGATGTTATCAATATTTCTACCAATTACGGGCGGAAATTCTCCAAAAGCTGGTATTTTTCTTTAGGAGCCGGTATTCAGTCTCAGTTTTCAACAGGTTATGAGGATGGTAACAATCCGGAAGCAAAGAAAATCTCGAATTTTATGGCTCCGGGATACCTTAACCTCGGTATGGGTATTACGTACAGACCGAATGATAATCTTACGGTAACCCTTCGTCCTACCAACGCCCGATGGACCTTTGTTCTGGATAAAGATCTTCAGCTTGCCGGAAATTACGGTCTGAAGAGCGATGGCGATTCTTCTCTCCTTCAGTTCGGTTTCCTGGGAACCGCTTTGTATAAAGTAAAACTTATGGAAAATGTAAGTATCATTAATACGGCTTCCGTCTTTTCAAATTATCTGGATCATCCGGAAAGGCTGGTTCTTGCTTATGGAGCAGTACTGAATCTGAAGGTGAATAAATATATCTCATCCAATATAACTCTGGACCTGCTGTATGATCATAATCAGATCCAGAAGACGCAGCTTAAACAGACTTTGGGAATTGGTTTCGGTTATACTTTTAACAACGGTGGTAAACGTTCTGACCGTAAAGACAGCCAGTGGTGGATTAAGAAATAACTTTTTTAATGCAAGATACATCAGCGTTTCAATTTTGAAACGCTTTTTTTGTGTCTGTGTGAAATTTTAAGTAACTATAAGTTCATTTAGCTTGTTTTATAAGGTTTTCGGAAGCTATTATTCACATTTTTAGTGTATTAAATAACAGTTTTATTATTTCAAAACAAAGTGATTAGTATTTTAACAAAAATTATATGTATATTTTTGTACCGAAAAATCTTAATTATGAAAAAACTTTTATTGGCTGCTTCCATGTCTTTTGGAATCGGCATAATGGCTCAGGAAACAAAATCAGAAGCTCCTGCTGCCGATACCGTAAAGGCCTGGTCTATCCAGGGGCAAAATACATTAATGCTGAATCAGGCTGCCTTTTCCAACTGGGTAGGCGGGGGTGCCAATAATGTAGGCTGGCTTGCCGGAGTAAACTATAACCTGACCTATGAGAAAGGTAAGGATCTGTGGGAAAATATCATCATTCTGGGATACGGACAGAACAATACCAAAGGAATCGGAACCAGGAAGACCCAGGATGTCATCAATCTTTCTACCAACTACGGGCGTGAATTTGCCAAAAACTGGTATATATCAGGAGGAATGAGCCTTCAGACACAGTTTGCAGCAGGTTATGAAGATGGAAACAACCCGGATGCGGCAAAAATTTCAAACTTTATGGCACCCGGGTATCTGAATATGGGGGCAGGGGTTACCTACCGCCCCAATGATAACTTTACAATGACATTACGCCCTGCCAATGCCCGCTGGACTTTTGTCCTGGATAAAGACCTTCAGACTGCCGGAACCTATGGGCTGAAAAATGACGGCGATTCTTCTTTGTTCCAGTTCGGTTTCTTAGGGACAGCTATCTATAAGCTTAAAATTATGGAAAATATGAGCCTGATCAATACAGCTTCTGTATTTTCCAATTACCTGGACCATCCTGAAAGACTGGTTCTTGGTTACAGCGGAATCCTCAATATGAAAATCAATAAATTTGTTTCCACCAATATTACGCTGGACCTTCTGTATGATCACAACCAGATCCAGAAAACCCAGCTGAAACAGACACTGGGAGTTGGTTTTGCCTATAATATAGATAATGGTAAAAAAAGGTCAGATAATAAAGACAATCAGTCCTGGTTAAAGAAATAACGTAGGCTGTATAATATAAAAAGCACTTCATTTGAAGTGCTTTTTACGTATCAATTGTATATAAATATTAGAATTCTATATCTACTCCAAGTTTTTCCGCCAATAGCTTTGAAATCTTTTCTTTAAGCGGTTCAATATCAATGTTCTGCATTGCATCATTGGCAAAAGCATATAAAAGAAGTGCCTGTGCCTCTTTTTTAGAAATTCCCCTTGCTCTTAAATAAAACAGGGCATCTTCATTCAGCTGACCTACGGTACATCCGTGGGAACATTTTACATCATCTGCAAAAATTTCCAGCTGTGGTTTGGTATCAATAGAAGCCCCTTCACTCAGCAATACGTTGTTGTTCTGCTGATAAGCATTGGTTTTCTGGGCAATTTTATCCACAAAAACCTTTCCATTGAAAACGCCGTGCGCATTCCCGTCAAAAATCCCTTTATAGTTCTGGTAACTTTCACAGTTCGGGAAATTGTGATGTACAGCCGTATGATGGTCTACCAGCTGATCTTTACCAATAATGGTAATACCATTCATAAATGAATTGATATTGGATCCGTTATGGATAAAATCAAGGTTGTTTCTCACCAGTTTACCTCCGAAAGAGAACGTGTTTACAGTCGTTAAACTGTCTTTTTCCTGTTTTGCGAAAGTATTATCGATAAGATAAGAGGTATTGTTGTCGTTCTGAAGCTTATGCCAGTCTGCTTTTGCATTGGGATAAGTAAAGATCTCAGTTACGGAATTGGTCAGAACGTAGGTGCTGTCAAAATTGTGGTGGCTTTCGATCACCTCCACTTTCGCACCGTCTTCTACGATCAGTAGATTTCTGGTATTGTAGAAGGTGTTTTCTTCCTGATTCTGAGAAATGTAAAAAACATGGATTGGTTTTTCAATCACCACATTTTTAGGGACTTTCAGGAAAAATCCATACTTGCAGTAAGCAAGGTTCAGATTCGTGAAAGCGGTATCTTTAGATGCTATTGTATTAAAATAGGTATCAAAAATTTCTTTATGTTTCTCATCATTCAAAGCATAGTTGAATGAAAGAAATTCTACATTTTCAATAGAAATCTTTGACAGCTCTTTGTGAAGTTTACCATTTACAAAAACGATCCAGTCAAAATTTTCTTCCCCTAAATGCAGCTGATCCAGCTGTTCTTTAGTAATATTATGATGTTCTTTCGGGAAAAAATTATAGTTTTTCTCTGTGATCTCTTTTAAGTTGGTATATTTATATTCTTCGTCTTTTTTGGTAGGAAAACCCAGGTTCCCGAATTTCTGAAGAGCCTCTTTTCTGTTTTCATCCAGAAATCTGTGACGAAGCGTCTCCAGGAATTCACCGTGGTTGTCAATAATTTGATCGTATAAAGCCATTACTGATATTTCGGCCATCACACCTGATTTATATATTTAAAATAATAATTGTACTGCGGTTTTTCCGCATCTTCAGAAAGGTTTGATAAAATCCCTTCCGAGATATTTTTCTTCTTAGTTAAGAAGCCAGTCGTAACCTTTTTCTTCAAGTTCTAAAGCCAGAGATTTATCACCGGTTTTGATGATCTTTCCATCTGCAAGAACGTGAACAAAATCAGGTTGGATATAGTTGAGCAGTCTCTGATAGTGAGTAATCAAAAGTACTGCGTTTCCTTCATTTTTAAAGTGATTTACACCGTCTGCAACAATTCTTAAAGCATCAATGTCCAATCCTGAATCGGTTTCATCAAGAATAGCCAGTTTTGGATTAAGCATCATCATCTGGAAAATTTCATTTCTTTTCTTTTCTCCACCAGAGAATCCTTCATTCAGCGATCTTGAAAGAAAATTTTTCTTGATGCCCAGCTTTTCAGACTTTTCACGGATCAGGGCAAGCATTTCTTTGGCTGGCATATCTTCCAGGCCGTTGGCTTTTCTGTTCTCGTTCAAAGCGGCTTTAATGAAATTGGTTACAGAAACTCCCGGAATTTCCACCGGATACTGGAAAGAAAGGAAAATTCCTTTGTGTGCTCTCTCTTCAGGAGCATCTTCACTGATTTCTTCTCCTTCGAAAAGAATTTCTCCGCCTGTTACCTCGTAATCTTCCTTTCCGGCAATTACAGAAGAAAGGGTAGATTTTCCGGCTCCGTTCGGCCCCATGATCGCATGAACTTCCCCCGGTTTTATTTCAAGATTGATTCCTTTTAAAATTTCTGCGCCATCTTCAATTCTGGCGTGTAAGTTTTTTATTTCTAACATATATTTTAGTTTATCGCAAGGTTAGACTGAGATTATTATCTTCCTTTGCTTTTATAAGCTAAACAAAGGCGCTAACGCTTATCAATGAAATACGATTTCTATATCTAATTTTAATCTAAGCCTTATCAAGACCATTCGCTATTCTCATTACACCGTTTTTAAAAAGATGGGAATTGAAATTAATCAACATTCCTAGCTTATAGCTTCCTGATCTTAAATAATTTTTTAGTTGTGAAGCATGAAAACTGTTCAGGCTTTCAACGGATTTAAGTTCTGAAACAACTTTGTTTTCTACGGGCAAATCCATCTTGAAAGCATTTTCCAGCAGTAATTCTTCATACCGGATATTCAGAGGTTTTTGTCTTTCAACTTCTACTCCTGCTTTTTTAATTCATAAAAAAGACGCTCTTCATAAATGCTTTCAAATAAGCCCACTCCTAACTTTCTATGAATCTTTAATCCGTTTTCAAAAACAATCTTTGAAATTTCATTTTCAGTCATTTGTGTAATTTTCCGCAAAGATACATAAGTTAATTCGAGAAAATTCAATATTAAATCTTGTATTGCTTTCCTAAGCGTTAGCGCCTTTGTTTATCCTGAAAATCAACAGTTCGCTATAAAAAAATCTTAGTTTTTCTTTGCGATAAGAAAATTACCCTACTGAACCTTCAAGCGAAATTTCCAATAGTTTCTGAGCTTCAATGGCAAATTCCATTGGAAGTTTATTTAAAACTTCTTTACTGAAGCCGTTCACAATCAGAGCAATGGCTCTTTCCGTATCAATACCTCTCTGGTTACAGTAAAAGATCTGGTCTTCACCGATTTTTGAAGTGGTTGCTTCGTGTTCCAGCTGAGCGGTAGGATCTTTGATCTCAATATACGGGAAAGTATGGGCCCCGCACTCATTACCCATCAAAAGGGAGTCGCACTGGGAGAAGTTTCTGGCTCCTTTGGCGGAAGGCATTACTTTTACCTGTCCTCTGTATGAATTCTGGGATTTTCCGGCAGAGATCCCTTTTGAAATAATCGTTGATTTTGTATTTTTTCCGATGTGGATCATTTTTGTTCCCGTATCGGCATACTGGTGGTTGTTGGTTACGGCAATAGAGTAGAATTCTCCGATCGATCCGTCACCTTTCAGGATACATGAAGGATATTTCCAGGTTACGGCTGAACCTGTTTCTACCTGTGTCCATGAGATTTTTGCATTTTTCTCGCAAAGACCTCTTTTGGTTACAAAATTGAAAACACCTCCTTTTCCTTCTTCATTTCCCGGATACCAGTTCTGCACGGTGGAATATTTAATCTCAGCATTATCCATGGCAATCAGTTCCACCACAGCAGCGTGAAGCTGGTTCTCATCCCTTGACGGTGCTGTACATCCTTCAAGATAAGAAACATAGCTGCCTTCATCGGCAATCAGAAGAGTTCTTTCAAACTGTCCTGTTCCGGCCTGGTTGATTCTGAAATAGGTAGAAAGTTCCATAGGGCATTTTACTCCTTTTGGAATATAGCAGAAACTTCCGTCAGAGAATACCGCGGAATTCAGTGCTGAATAAAAATTATCTCCTCTCGGAACTACTTTTCCAAGATACTTTCTTACCAGGTCCGGGTGGTTTTTAATGGCTTCGGAAATGGAGCAGAAAATAATTCCTTTTTCCATCAGTGTGTCCTGAAAAGTAGTCTTTACAGAAACAGAGTCCATTACAATATCCACGGCAACTCCCGAAAGTCTTTTCTGTTCCTCGATATTGATTCCCAGTTTTTCGAAGGTTTTCAGCAATTCAGGGTCTACTTCATCCAGACTCGCCAGTTCCGGCTTTACCTTTGGTGCTGCATAATAACGGATCGCCTGGAAATCAGGTTTTTCATACTTGATGTTGGCCCAGGTAGGTTCCGTCATTTTCTGCCAGATTCTGAAAGATTCCAGACGCCATTCTGTCATCCATTCGGGTTCTTCTTTTTTAGCGGAGATCGCACGGATGATATCTTCATTCAATCCGGTCGGGAAATCTTCATAATCAATCTTCGTTTCCCAGCCGAATTCATATTTTTTATTTTCTAGATCGACTCTTAAATCGTCTTCAGTATATTTACTCATTACTATTTTTTAGATTTCAGATTTTAGATTTCACACCGCGGCCTGAAATCTAGTATCTTATGTCTTTTCTCTAAAGACTAAATGACTCACCGCATCCGCATGTTCTGGATGCATTAGGATTGTTGAACACAAATCCTTTTCCGTTCAGTCCTCCTGAATATTCAAGAGTTGTTCCTGCCAAATAGAGGATCGATTTTTTATCTACAATAATTTTAATGTTATTGTCCTCAAAAACCTGGTCGGAATCTGTTTTTTGGTTGTCAAACTTCAAAACATACTCTAAACCAGAACATCCTCCGCTTTTAACTCCCACTCTTATATAATCTTCAAAAGGATTAAAGCCATCCTCTGTCATCAGAAGGATCGCTTTTTCTTTTGCTTGATCTGATACTTTTATCATTGTATTTATTTAGAATGATTTAATGATGCAAAAATACAAACTAATTTCCGCAATCTCAAATTGAAGCTATCTATTTTAATGATTATGATCTTAATAGGGTGGTTTTTAGTTAAAGTTATATAAAATTTTTACCGGCAGTGCAGCAAACTCTGTTTTACGTTTAACTTTGAACCGTATTTTTTATCTATAAGTGAAACAGAAATGCAGCCGGCAAAAAGCCGGTTGGCCAAAATAAAAATAGACACATGAAAAAATTAGGAATTATTGCTTTGGCGTTCTTTATGCAGCATATTTCTGCCCAAAACAACAGATTTGTGTATCAGGTGACCATGAAACCTGATGCTGAAGATAAAAGCTATATAAAAACAGAAAATGCTTACCTCGATATTTCCCCTGAAAAGTCTGTTTTCTATTCTGAAAACAGGGTCAAAAGGGATTCTATTATGCGGAAAGCCTTTCAGGGAGGAGGGGATAGAGTAAATATCAACAGGGAACAGATGGAAGGTCTGAGAACCAATATCAATTATTCCGTTGAAAAAGATAGAAAAAGTCAGAAGACTTATTTTAAAGACAGGATAGGGCGGGATATATACTCTTACGAGGAGGACCGGCCTCTGAACTGGAAAATTTCTTCAGAAACCATGAAGATCGGAGAATATAAGGTTCAGAAAGCTGAAACTGATTTTGCAGGACGAAAATGGACGGCCTGGTTTTCCACAGATTTACCTTACCAGGACGGTCCTTACAAATTTGGCGGACTTCCGGGGCTGATTGTAAAAATTGAAGATGACAAAGGAGATTATTCTTTTGATCTGATGAGAAATTATAAGATTACGGAAGAGCCAGGCCTTAATCAGTTCGGAAATACGCTGAAAGTAAAAAGAGAAGCTTATCTGAAACAGCAGGAAAAATATAAAACTGATCCGATGTCGTTTATGATGGCTCAGGGTGGTGGTTCCGGAGTAATTGCCGCACCGGTGAGGGTTGGAGACGGAGGAAGAGGTCCCGGCGGAAGAAATCAGAATCCGGCAGAAATGAAAAAAAGAGTGGAAGAAAGAGTAAAAGAGGAAGCTAAGAGAAACAGTAATCCTATTGAGCTGAAATAAAAAGAAAAACCTGAAGATGCCTTCAGGTTTTTTTATGTTCTTAATGATTCAGAATATAGTATCTCAATTCATCCGGTAACTCTTTGAAGTCTGATCTCTATTATTTATTTCAAAAGCTGATCAAAGGTATTCCCCTGTCTGATATCTCCGGTATTATATCCTTTCATAAACCATTCTTTACGCTGTGCAGAAGATCCGTGCGTAAAGCTTTCCTGATTCACATAGCCCTGAGATCTCTTCTGGATGTTGTCATCACCAACAGCCTGGGCGGCATCAATGGCAGCCTGAATATCTCCGGGTTCCAGAATTTTTCTGGACTGGTCAATTCTTTTTGCCCATACTCCTGCATAAAAATCGGCCTGAAGTTCAGTGGCTACCGAAACACGGTTCATCTGGGCTTCGGAATATTCTCCGCTTCTTCTTAACTGATCTACTTTTTGGGTGGTTCCCAGCAACGTCTGTACATGGTGGCCTACTTCATGTGCCATGACGTAAGCTACGGTAAACTCGGTTACCTTTGCGCCGAAGCGCTGCTGAAGCTCATTAAAGAAACTCATATCCATGTATACCGTCTGATCGGCAGGACAGTAAAACGGTCCCATAGCAGACTGTGCAGGGCCGCATCCTGAACGGGTGGCATCTTCAAAAAGAACAATTCTGGGCTTTTGATATTCCATATTGTTTTCTCTGAAGATCTGTTCCCAGGTAATGATGTTCCATTTTCCCATCATATCTACCATTTCCCCGATCTTTTGTTCATTGGCAGTAAGTTCTCTTGGCTGGGAGCTGCCGGAAGACTGTGTGCTGCCGGAATTCAGTATACCGGAAGGATCTCCTCCCAGGAAAAAAACAATGGCTGCTATAATTAAAGTTCCGAGTCCGCCACCTACAATCATTCCTCCTCCGCCACCACCGGAACCTCGGCGGTCTTCAACGTTTCCGCCTCTGTCGTCTGTCCATCTCATAGTAATAAATTTTTTTGAATTGTAAATTTAAAATAATATCGTCACTAAATGACTACTTTTGTGAAAAATTAAAAACTACGTGAAAAAAATTAATAGTTGCCTGTTACTGACTGGAATATTGTCACTTACAGCATGTAAGGAAGTAAAAGAAGATGAAGTAGAGAAAGTAAACAGGAAAGGGGCTGTTGAGACCCAGCTTTCGGTTGAACATATTGATAATGCAGATGTTCTGATTACAAAGCATAAAATATGGAAAGATGATAAACTTTTTAAAGAGATCATTAAAAAAGATACCATTCCAAGTCTTGGAGATACATTGGTAGGAGGAGAAGACGCTGACGGGAATAGCCATATTGTGAAAACGAAAAAAGATTACGAATTCTTTATAACGGTTCAATAATGAAAAAATCCGGATCTATAAAATTACTTTTTGTAACAGGAATTCTGGCTGCCTGTTCTCAGGAAAAACCTAAAAATCAGAATGAAAAAAAGGTCTATATGAGGTCTGATACCACAGCTTCCTATTCCAGGTCTCATGGTTTTGTGACGGGACTTCTTCTGTACCATGCATTCAGACCTTATGGGGCATACAGCTATGGTTCTTATCAGAAAACAGGATATTACAGTGATGCCATCAGCAGCAAATCCAATATCGGGAGAAATACCTATAAAGGAAATGTGGTGAGGGGTGAACTGGGGAGAAGCGGATTCAGTGCATCATCATAAGCTATGGAAAGAATACAGTCACAATTCAGAAAAAACTGGCAGCATAAGCTGGAAAATCTGGGATTCGGGTATCATTCTCTGGACGGGCTTTACTGGGATGAAAGCCACTACTATCAATTGAGTCCGGAAGAGATCAATAAAATTGAGACGGCAACTGCGGAACTCTGGCAGATGTGCCTGGAAGCTGTGGATTATATTATTGAAAAAAATCTCTGGACAAAATTCAATATTCCTGAATGGTTCAGAAAATATATCATCACAAGCTGGGAAGAAGATCATCCATCGGTATATGGGAGATTTGATTTCGGTTTTGACGGAAAGAATCTTAAACTGCTGGAGTTCAATGCGGATACGCCCACTTCACTGTATGAGGCTTCGGTGATACAGTGGTACTGGCTTCAGGAAATGTATCCGTATAAAGACCAGTTCAATTCCATTCATGAAAAGCTGGTTGCTTACTGGACTTATCTTAAGAAATACATGAATCCGCAGCATATTTATTTTGCCTCACTTACCAATATTGAGGACGTTACGAATGTGGAATATATGCGGGACTGTGCTTCCCAGGCAGGTTTTGATACAGAATTTATCCCTGTCCAGGATATTGGCTGGGCAGACGACATTGCAGAATTTATTGCCGGAGACCGCTCCGTTATGGAATATATTTTCAAGCTTTATCCATATGAATGGATTCTTGAGGACGGATTTGGAGAAAAATTAGTAAAAAACGGATTCAGATCACAATGGATTGAACCTGCCTGGAAGATCCTGCTTTCTTCCAAAGCAATTCTGCCTGTACTCTGGGATATGTATCCCGGGCATCCTTATCTTCTGGAATCTTATTTTGAACAGAGGCATCTGAAGGATTTTGCCAAAAAACCGATCTATTCAAGGGAGGGAGCGAATGTTACTCTCACCAGAAATCATATTCCGGTAGAGCAGAATTCAGGAGTGTACGGAAAAGAAGGCTTTATTTATCAGCAACTGTTTGATCTTCCTGATTTTGGCGGAAATTATCCGGTCATAGGAAGCTGGGTAATCGGACAGGAGCCTGCCGGAATCGGGATCAGGGAAAGTATTCACCTGATTACCAATAACCAGAGCCGTTTTGTGCCTCACCTTATCGGTTAAGCTGCTTTTCTTTAAGCCAGTATGACGTAGACTGATAGGCGGAAACCGTTTCGTCTACCAGTTTCTGTTCCGGCTTTTTCAGCAGTTTTTCGTTATAATAAAGCTTGAATTCCGGAGCGAGACTGCTTGGTTCAAGGTCTAAGGAATACTGCTTTACTTTTTTCACCGGAGAAATAATAGTCAGACGGTTATCTTTTACAAACCCTAAATCCTGGTAAGTAGCAATATAAGCTTTCGGCTGGAATTCTTTCCTGAAAACATCCTGTCCCAGGAACTTAGATTTATAATTAAAATTAAGCATTCCGAACAGGGTAGGCATCACATCGATCTGCGACATCAGCTGATCAAATTTCTGAGGCTGAATGAAGCCTTCTGAGAAAATCATGGCCGGAATTCTGTACTTATCCATCGGAAGTTCCGTTTTTCCTGCACTGGAAGCACAGTGATCGGCAATGATCACAAAGACTGTATTTTTGTACCAATCCTGTTTTTTAGCCATTTCAAAGAACTTTCTGAGGGAATAATCGGTGTATTTTACACCTCCGTCCCTGGATTTTGCTGTTCCCGGAATATCAATTCTTCCTTCAGGATAGGTAAAAGGTCTGTGATTTGAAACCGTCATCCAGTGATTGAAAAACGGCTTTCCTGATTTGGCTTCAGCATTCATCACCTGAATTGCCTTTTTGGCCATATCTTCATCCGCAACGCCCCAGACATTCGCAAAGGTGATTTCTTCCGGTTTAAAGCTGTTTCTGTCAACAATATCATAGCCGTTTCCTCCGAAGAAGTCTTCCATATTGTCGAAATAGCTGTAACCGCCGTACAGGAACTTCACATCATATCCTTTGGATTTGAAAACGCTTCCTGTGGTAAATTTATTTTTATTGTCATCTCTTTTAATGATACTTTCTCCGGCTGTTGGGGGGATACAGAGGGTAAGGGCTTCAAGACCTCTTACGGTTCTGTTTCCGGTTGCATAGAGATTGGTAAACATCAGTGACCGGTCTGCCAGACTGTCAAGGAATGGAGTAATCTTTTTGGTTCCGCCATAATGTTCCATGAAATCTGCGGAGAGACTTTCAATGGAAATCAGGACAACATTTTTTTTCACTTCAGGCTGTTCGGAAACAATATTCCTCTGTAAAGCCTGTTGAGCATATTGGCTTAAAAAGTTCTTTTCTGCCTGTTTTTGGTCGATCTGCTGGTAAAACTGGAAGTAATCGAGTTCATTATGGGTGAATGCCCAATAGAATTTAGGCAGCCCGTTGTCTTCAATCTCATCGGCAAATACATTGTCAGAACGGATCTGCATCAAGGAAGATATGGAAAGGAGACTGATTCCGCAAAGCACGACAAAAGTTCCCAGCAGGATCATTTTCTGCTTCATATCCGGAAGATCCAGAAGTTCTCCTTTTGTTTTTTTATAGATAAACCATGTAACTAAAGCTGTAAGGGATATGATGATTGAAAACAAGGGAATAATCGGGTAGCTTTCCATGATGTTTCCGATGACTTCATTGGTATAGATCAGGTAATCTACGGCAATGAAATTGTAGCGTACTCCGAATTCATTATAAAAGAAATATTCACTTACTGTATTGAAAATAATCACAAGTACATACAGGAACAGGGTAATAAAATATAAAATATTCCGGATTTTGATTCTCTGGGCTGGGAGAAAAAGCATAAGCCCGAAAAAGAGTGTCTTTATACCAACGAAAGTGAGGGCTACTTCTGAAATGGAGCCACCGTACTGTTTGAAAATATTATTCGGAACAAGCCAGATGTACAGGAAAAACAGTACAAGTGCCCCGAAAATAATGTAACCGTATGGTTTTTTATACTTAGAGTCAGACAGAAACAAAAAGTAAACGGCCAGAAGTGAGCTTGCCAGAATAAATACAAAGATATCATTCAGGAGGCCGATGCCCAATACTCTTATGATTTCAAAAAAACTGAAACTTGCTGTTGTAATCGGATGAAAAAAGAATACGACTCTCAGTATCAGCGATATAATAAGATAAAATATTCCTAAATACAGAAAAGGAGTTATTTTTTTTGAAAACATCTTGTTTAAGTCTAAGTTAATTCCCACAAAGATAGTTTTTGTATACAACTTTTAGTAATAAAAAGTAAAAACATGATATTTATTAGACTTTTTTTAATTTTTTTTAAAATATGTTAAGGTGGGAAAGAGTATGAAGATAATGATGTTTAAACACGGTCTATTAAAAAAGGACTATTAAAAAATAGTCCTCTGTATCGTTAAGCTGTATTAACAGGTTTAAGAATGTCCGAATCCGATATTTCCTTTCTTTTCAGAAAGATTCTTTTTGAAGTCGATCATTCTGAGAGCGGTTACGGCAGCTTCTACGCCTTTGTTTCCAAGATCCCCGCCGCTTCTTGCCACAGACTGTTCTTTGGTATCGTCTGTCAGTACACAGAAAATAGTAGGGGTATCTGTCATGATATTGCAGTCTTTGATTCCCTGTGCCACTGCCGAACATACATAATCAAAATGCGGGGTTTCTCCGCGGATTACGCACCCGATAGCAATGACCGCATCATATTTTCTTTCTTTGCAAAGCTGCATACTTGCATAACTTAATTCAAAAGCACCGGGAACCGGGAAAAGTTTAATATTTTCCGGTTTTACGCCTTCTTTTTCAAGAATTTCCAAAGCTGCATCACGAAGATTGTACGTTACAAAATCATTCCACTCAGAAAAAACAATGCCGATAGAAAAATCTTCGGCATTGGTTATATGAAGTGGCTTGTAATCTGAAAGATTAACTGTTGCCATTTTTTAAAAATATTTAGTCATTTCTATATAGGAGTCAGACATTCCGTTGTCATAATCCTGGTATTTCTCATCAATAGTAGAGAAGTATTTTTTAGCTTCTGCATTTTTCTTTAATCCCAATGCCACAATTCCTGCCTTTCTTGTGAAATAGTAAGTAGTGTAAGGATCACTTGATGCTCCGGCTGCTTTGTCTAATAAAGCCAATGCTTCATCATTCTTGTTAAGTCCGGATTTTGCATCTGCCATTGCTCCGTATTTCAGGGCCATCAATGTTTTATTATCAGATGAAAACTGATCGAAAAGATCATAAGCTTCCTGGAATTTTCCTTCTTTGAATTTCAATAATCCTGCATTGTATCCTGAAAGCTTTCCTATTTCCGTATTTGAATATTCGTTGTATGTTCCTACAAATCCAGGATTGGCTGCAGATTTTCCGCCTAAAGCTTCTTTATCTTTCCCGTCCATCAGGTTTTTCTGAGCAGCAAGGAAACTTTTTACAGCTTCAGCGTTCTTAGGAGCTACTACAAACTGCTTGTAAGCAAAAAATCCTAAAACACCCAATACCAAAGCACCAAAAACAATACCCAAAGGTTTTGAATATTTTTCAAGAAATCTTTCAGTGTTTAAAGCTTCTCTGTCAAGGTCTTTGAAAAACTCAACGGTTTCCTTACCTTCTTGCTCATTCTGAGCATTCTTTCCCAATTTTGCCATAAATTTCTAAAAATTGAAATGCAAATTTAATTGTTTCTGAATGATTTACAAAATACTTTGTAAGTATTATTGATTTTATTTGAATAATTAAGGTGAATTGTCAATGGTGAATCATAAAAACGAATCGGCTCCGGTCCGAATGACCTTTCTGATAATTAACTTTTATATTGTTACCAGCCGTTGTCATGCGGAGCGGAGCCGAAGTATAGGTTTAAAGTTTAATATTCTAAAATGTGATAAACTTCCGCGTTGAATTTTTTTAGCTTTTCATCACCATTCAATCCGGTCAGTCCGATCAGGAAACTGAACTGAGATACGGTTGCCCCTTGTTTTTCAACCAGTTTGGCTGCTGCTTCTGTGGTTCCTCCCGTTGCTAAAAGATCATCATGAATCAGGATTCTCTGTCCCGGTTTTATCTGTCCTTCGCGGGTTTCAATGGTGGCACTTCCGTATTCCAGATCATAACTTTCTGAAATGACAGGCGGGGGAAGTTTTCCTGCTTTTCTGATCAGGATAAAAGGAACTTCCAGCGCTACTGCAATGGCAATTCCGAAAAGATATCCGCGGCTTTCTATTCCGCACACGGCATCTACTTTTCCTCTGCTGAAAGCGGCGAGCTCTGCAATGACATCCTCATAAAGTTTAGGATCCAGAAAAATAGGGGAAATATCCTTGAACTGTATTCCGGGAATAGGAAAATCCGGAATGTTTTCAATGGTTTCGTTGAGTCTTGTGATCAGTTCTGCTGATGCCATTTATGGATTTATTTTATAGCTGGAGATTTTCCAGTCTCCGTTTACGTTTTTAAGTCCGAAAGTCACCTTCAGTGAAGTTGTTTTTCCGTTTTTATCCGTTACGTCATAAGTAGCATTTACACTGGCACTATTGGCTGTTGTTCCGTTGGTGCTGATGTTTTTTACACTTACGTTTTTCACGGCCCCGAATCCTGAATTAGGATTGGAGAAAGATTCATAGCTTCCCCATCCCGGATTGTTGGAGGCATCATAAGCTGCCTTAAGGTTTTGCGAACTTACATTGCTTAAGAATTTGCTTACTGTATTTTTCGGATCAGCAGCAGGCTGTTTAGGGTTTGCCGGTGTTGCCGGTGCTGTACCGGGGTCTGTGGAAGTTCCGGAAGCAGGCGTATTAGGATCAATTACAGCAGTAGGATCCTGGGTGATGGCTGTGGAATCTGTTTTTGGAGCAGCTGGCACTTTAAGAGCGGATGGATTTACCTCAAGTCCGATCTTAGACATTTTGAAAGTTTTGGCAGTTGTTTTTACAGAAACCGTAATGTCTATTTTATTGTCCACGACTTTTCCAGCCGGAATTGACGAGAATTTCAGGTTAAATCCTTTGAAATTATTATCCTGCATCAGGTTTTTAGCCGTAGAAAGCTTTACTCCGTTGCTGAATACTTCCAATGTTGTCTCAAGCCCCGCTCCGGTGAATGAAACAGGCTTTCCTGAAGCATCTACCAATCTCGGAACAATCTGGATCGCAGTAGGAGCTCCTGTTCCGTCATCTCCCGTAGGATTTGCCGTAATAGCCAGTGAACCTGCTTTTACGTCATTAGCATCTGTTTCTTTTGCCTTATCATCGCCGAAGATATTCATTTCTCCAAGAGACGGCGGAGCTGTACTTGCCCATTCAATACCGTTTTTCCGGGCTACTCCGTCAGCCATTTCCAGAATCTCCGGTACTTTTTTACCGTCGATAAGTTTTCCCAGTGCTTTAAGTTCCTCCACATCACCTTCTGCTTCCACACCAAAGGTCTTCAGAATGTACAGCGCTTCATTGAATTTGATCTGGTTAATCGTTGAAAGGCTGGAAGTCATATCATTGATACTTGACTGCAGCGTTTTAGTATTCGTAGCATCTACATGATCTTTTTTGCATGCCGTAAACAGCAACAAACTGAAAACAAGTAGAAAAGAAAACTTTTTCATTTTTATTTGGTTTGTTGCAAATTTAGTAAAACCTTTATTAATAGTGGATTTTTATTTTCGTTTTGTCAGTTTTTTGAATTTATGGGTTCTTTTAATGTTCTTTTGAAATTATTTTTCTGTTCTGTTTTCCTGTTCTTTCAGGTCGTCTTTAAAGAATGAACTGAAAATCGTCTGCATGTTAGGAAATGAAGGCTCTTTCCAGAAGGAAGTCTTATAATTACTCTGATTGTTTCTGAATTTTACTTTTTCAATATCATCATCATTGTTAAAACTCATTTCGGTAGGATAGAAATTGTTGTAAAGGATGATCTGTGTATAATCCGGCTCACTTTTATGTTTCAGCTTTATAAAGCCTACTTCGTTGTATTCTAAAAAGTCTCGCAGGTTTTTTTCTGAATCTTTTTCAAAAGACATATTAAGGATGGTTCTGATATCAAAGAATCTGAATCCGAATAGTGAAAATTCTTTTTCCTGGAGAGCCTGACCTGTTACTTCAATCTGATCTTTACGGTCTCCTTTCAGTTCTTTTACGGTATTTTTCTTTGTTTTGTATTCTTCGGGGTTTCCTACATTTTTAAGCTTTGGAATCTGAAGGGAATTTCCGTAATCCCAGGATGCGGTCTGTTTTTTTTCATTTTTGGCATCCGTCAGCCTGAAGACTCTGTACTGTTCAACATTAGCGCTTTTCAGTTTCTTTGTTTTATTATCGAAAATGTAGGTGGCTACACCGTCTGCATAGCTGTTAAGTTTATTATTGACAGTTACGTAGGCATTGAAGTTTCCTTTAATGAAAATATATTTTGCCGGTTTCGTGTTTTTGATCACCACGGTTTCGATCTCTTTTACCTGATCGTTGATTTTGATTGTCTCCTGACTGAAATCGGCATACGAAAGAGTAGCAACCGGAAAATTATTATATACCAGCTGAAATTTTTCCTGATCCGGACTCAATGCTTTTTTATCAATCTTTCCATCAATATCTGAGTAGGCGAGAATACTCCCGTCTTTACCAAATACTGAAACCTTTGGAAGAGGTGCATTTGTTTTTTCGGAAACGAAAGTAATGGTCTGTGCCCTGATGAAGCTGAATAGAAATATAAATACGGAATAAAGTAAAAATTTTGTTTTCATAATAGGAAGTTGTTTTAATGGTTTGCTCTTCTTTATAGACGTACAAATTTCAGAATGGTTGCCTGATGACTTTGGCGCATAAAAAAAGACTGATTGTTACAATCAGTCTTTTTTTCTTTATTTCTGTTACAGAATCCTTAGAAAGGATACTCGTAAATTTCAGATTCGTGTAAGAATGGGTTTCCTGTAGGAATCAACTTCAGTTTGGATAAAGCTGAAAGTACAGTAAACATAAATAATCCGACAACAAACAGAACAGCTCCCAGGATTAACAGGAATACTTCAGGAGTTTTCCAGTATGGTCCTACCGTTCCAGGCATTACCATGTTGAAGTAGTCCAGAATGTGTCCTAAAATAACTACAACAGCCATTGTTGTTACTACTTTGTAATTTCTCTTGATGCTGCTGCTTACTAATACCAATAACGGTAATAAGAAGTTGATGATCAGCATTGGTAAGAAAGTAGGAGAGTAGTGCTGGAATCTTCCGAAGAAGTAGTTCACCTCTTCCGGAACGTTGGCATACCAGTAAAGCATGAACTGTGCAAACCATGTATACGTCCAAAGCATACTTGTAGCGAAAAGGAATACTCCTAAATCGTGTAAGTGGTTATCATTGAACTGTGGAAGGAAACCGTTTTTCTTAAGATAAACACTTAAAAGAATGATTACCGCAATACCACTTGAAAGGCAGCTCACCATAGAATACCAGATATACATGGTAGAGTACCAGTGAGGGTCAATAGACATCAACCAGTCCCAAGCCCATGCTGCAGAAGCAAATCCGAAGAATGCAATGTAACCTACGGACCATCTGTAAAGCATCTGATACTCTACTTTAGACTTGGTTTCGTCTACTTTCTTAGACTGAGCTTTAAGTTTCCAGGCGAAGAAAGAAGCACCGATTACATAGATCAGAGTTCTTACTGCATAGAAAGGGATATTTAAGAATTTCTTCTTTTCAAACAGGATCACATCGAAGTGAGCATCTTTAGGATCTGTTAAAGCCGGATCCATCCAGTGGAAAAGGTGTCCGTTATGAGTGATATTCAGAATCATCATGATAATCAGAATAGCACCTCCGTAAGGAATAAAAGAAGCAATAGCCTCCATTACTCTTGTAATAATAATTGGCCAACCTGCATGTGCAGCGTGCTGAATACAGTAGAAAAACAGTACCGCACAGCTTACTCCAAAGAAAAATACAGCCACAAAGTGAAGAGAAGCTAAAGGCTGGTTGTGAACCTGCATTTTAGCATGCTCCAAATGAGCCTGGTGATCCTGTGGACCTACCATTTCACTTGAATGCGTAGGGGCAGTATGACCTGAAGCATGAACAGCTTCCATCATTTCTCCAATTTTAACATCATCCAGACCATGGTTCATGAAATAACCGGCACCGAATAGAATTAAACCTACAACAAGAAGTATTATAGAAGTTGATTTTAATTTTGGTGAAAAACTATACATTTCTTTTCTTATTTTTTAGTTTCGGTAGTCGTTTCAGTTTTCGCTGCTGCTGGAGTTGCCGTAGCGGCTGCCGGTGCTGCTGCTCCTTTTTTGAAAGCATTCATCACATACATGGCTACTCTCCATCGGTCACCAGGGTTCAGCTGTCCTGCATAAGACCCCATCGCGTTTCTACCGTTAGTTAATACATAATGAACAGATCCTACAGTGATTTCTCTGTCTGCATAGTTTGGAACTCCTGAATAGGCTCCGCTCTGTACTATTGGTCCCTGTCCGTCTCCTCCTGTACCGTGACAAGCTGCACAGGTACGCTCAAATAAGAACTTTCCTCTTTCGATATCTTTTTCTGCATTGGCAGGATTCAAAGGTGAGGCAGCAATTTTTTTGGAAGCGTCATACCCTGCGTTGTACTCGTCAACATTTTTAGGTAAAAGACTTTCTTCAAAAACTCCGTCTTTGTTCTGAGCTACGGTTCCTTCTACCGGAGAAAGCCCGGTTGCTCCGTTGTTTTTAACGAAAGCAGGAATTTCATTTTCATGATCGGAATAGGCATCCTCAGCTTTCATCAATGGATCGTAAGCTACAGGAAAATACATATCCGGGAAATATACTAATGGTGTATTTTCTTTTGGTCCGCAAGAGTTAAGTAAAACGGTTGTTAAACCTAAAACTGCTGTAATTCTTAATACGTTCTTTTTCATTTTAAGCATCTTTAACAGTTATTTCTTCAACTCCGGTTTCAATAAGCAACTGTTTTACAGATTCTACATCATCAGTTACAAATTCCATCAGAAACTTGTCATCGGTAGTTCTTGGATCTGGGTTCTGAGCCGGAGCTCCCGGATACATTTTGTTTCTAACCAGGAAAGTTAAAGACATCATGTGAGCGGCACAGAATACCATTAATTCAAACATTGGAACTACGAATGCAGGCATATTGTGTCCCCAGTCAAAAGCCGGTTTACCACCGATATTCTGAGGCCAGTCATGGTTCATTACATACCAGGTTATAGTAGCACCAATCGTTACTCCGTAAAGCGCATATATAAATGCGGCATCAGAAATTCTGGTTTTCTTTAACCCTAAAGCTTTGTCAAGTCCGTGAACCGGAAACGGAGTATAAACCTCGTTTATTTTGATTCCTTTATCGTTGAATGCTTTAACGCCGTTCATTAAATCGTCGTCGTCAGCATAAAGTCCGTATACAATTTTAGTGGTGCTCATCTCCTTCTTTTGCTTTATAAGTTTCACCTGAGATTTTCAAAATCGATTTTAATTCGGCCTGTGCAATTACAGGGAATGTTCTCGCATATAATAAGAATAATACAGAGAAGAATCCGATTGTTCCTAAGTATACACCCACATCAATGATCGTCGGCTTAAACATAGTCCATGATCCTGGTAAGTAGTCTCTTGAAAGGTTGATAACGATGATATCAAAACGCTCAAACCACATACCGATGTTGATGATCAATGCAACGATGAAAGTCCAGATAATGTTCGTTCTTAGTCTCTTGAACCAGAATGAAGCCGGAACTACAAGGTTACAGATAATCAGTGACCAGAAAGCCCACCAGTAAGGTCCAACAGCAGCACCTGGAGAAAGATAAGTAAAGTCTTCAAATCTTGATCCGGAATACCATCCGATGAAATATTCAGTAGCATAAGCCACCGTTACCATACCACCGGTTAAGATGATTACGATGTTCATAATTTCGATATGATACATAGTAATATAATCTTCCAGGTGACACACTTTTCTTGCAACCAACAAAAGGGTCTGTACCATTGCGAATCCTGAGAAGATCGCACCGGCAACGAAGTAAGGAGGGTAAATTGTAGAGTGCCATCCTTTAATAACCGAAGTTGCGAAGTCAAAAGATACGGTAGTGTGTACTGAGAATACAAGCGGCGTTGCCAAACCTGCAAGAACCAAAGAAAGTTCTTCGAATCTTTGCCAGTGTTTTGCTTTACCACCCCAACCGAATGCAAGGAATGTATAGATCTTTTTAGTCCACGGAGTTTTCGCTCTGTCTCTGATCATTGCAAAGTCAGGGATCAGTCCCATGAACCAGAATACTGTTGATACTGAGAAATACGTAGAGATTGCAAATACGTCCCAAAGTAGAGGAGAGTTGAAGTTCCCCCAAAGAGAACCGAACTGGTTTGGTAAAGGGAATACCCAATATCCTACCCAAACTCTACCCATGTGAATTACAGGGAAGATCGCTGCCTGTACAACCGCAAAGATCGTCATCGCCTCTGCAGATCTGTTTACAGACATTCTCCATCTCTGTCTAAATAATAATAATACTGCGGAGATTAGGGTCCCGGCGTGACCGATACCTACCCACCATACGAAGTTGGTAATATCCCAACCCCAGTTAATAGTTCTGTTAAGCCCCCATGCTCCAATACCTGTTCCGATAGTATAAGCGATACACCCGAATCCATAGATGAATAGAACTAAGGCAGCATATAATGAGATCCACCATAATTTACCTGCTCTTTCTTCGATAGGTCGTGCGATATCTTCTGTGATATCGTGATAAGTTTTGTGACCAATAATTAGAGGTTCCCTTATCGGAGCTTCGTAATGTCCTGACATTTTTTACCTATTTATTATTTAAACTTTATTTTTCTACTCTGTTTCTTACTTTAGTGTGATAGAACACATTTGGCTTGGTTCCGATCTCCTCTAGTAAATAATATCTTCTGTTGCTGGAGTACAATTCTCTAACTTCAGATTCTTTGTCATTCATGTCTCCAAAAGTCATTGCTCCGGTAGAACAAGCTTTAGAACAAGCTGTTTGGAATTCTCCGGCTTTCACTTTTCGTCCTTCTTTCTTAGCTTCAAGAATAGTTGTCTGAGTCATTTGGATACACATAGAACATTTCTCCATTACCCCTCTGGTTCTTACCACTACATCCGGGTTAAGTACCATTCTTCCAAGATCGTTATTCATATTGAAATCGAACTTGTCGTTAAGGTTATATGTAAACCAGTTGAAACGTCTTACTTTATACGGACAGTTGTTGGCACAATATCTGGTACCGATACATCTGTTGTAAGCCATATGGTTCTGCCCCTGCTTACCGTGTGAAGTAGCCGCTACCGGACATACTGTTTCACAAGGAGCGTGGTTACAGTGCTGACACATTACCGGCTGGAAGATCACATCAGGATTGTCTGCCGGGTGGTTTAAGGCTCCTCCTTCTTTATTGAATGCAGTACCGTATAATTCCGGTACAGCCAGTCCATCTTTCAATCCTTCGTATACCTCTACTTTTTGTTTTGAAGAATAGTAACGGTCAATTCTTAACCAATACATATCTCTGGACATTCTGATTTCTTCTTTACCTACAACAGGAACGTTGTTCTCAGCCTGACAAGCAATAATACATGCTCCGCAACCCGTACAGGAGTTCAAGTCGATAGATAAGTTGAAGTGAGGACCATCTGTATCGTCGAAAGCATCCCAAAGGTCAATCTTTCTTGCCGGAAGTGCTCCACTGATGGTGTGATATTCCAATGGCTTATTCCATCCATTATGTTCATCATCAAATGCTACGTTTAGGTAATCTGCCAAAGGAACTTCTTTAGCGATCTCATAACGGCCCATTAATGTATTCTGAAGCTGGATTCCTGCGAATTCGTGATCTTCTCCTGTTTTTTCGATCTTAACTCCTGAAACAGCTAAGTTAGAACCGTCAAATAAAGGATAAGCATTTACGCCCGTATCAGCAGTTGCTCCTGAGTTTTTCTTACCGTATCCAAGCGCAAGACCTACTGATCCTTCTGCCTGTCCCGGTTGGATGAATACAGGAACATCTTTTATCGTTACTCCGTTTACCGTAAGGTTCACAATAGAACCGTCCAGCTGCATTCTTGCATTAAGATCGTTATCAATAGCGAACTTTTCCGCGTCTTTTGGAGAAATTGTCAGATAGTTATCCCAGGACATTCTTGTGATAGGATCCGGTAATTCCTGAAGCCAAGGGTTGTTGGCCTGAGTACCGTCACCTATTGAAGGCTTGGTGTATAATACCAGTTCTAAATCAGAAGCTTTGAAGTTTCCTAATTCAGCAGCAGCCTGAGCACCGTTTCCTCCTGTGTAAGCTAGTGTTGTAGCGTTGGAAGACGTATTGATCCCGTTATATAAAGCTTTGTTGAAAGAGGTTCCTCCTAAAATAGAAGGTGCATTCGCTTTTAAATAGTCGTAATAGCTGTTGGCAGCGTTATTTTTACCATTCTTCCAAACCAATAAAGATTCTTCAATCTGTCTTGATTTGTAGATCTTCTGGATGGTAGGCTGCATTAATGAATATACTCCGGTCTGAGGCTCAATATCTCCCCAGGATTCTAACCAGTTAGCTACCGGGATAACAGCTTTCGCTGCCTTGTACATTTCATTTTTCTTATCTGCAACTGCAATTACGTAAGGAACTTTAGTTAAAGACTTCTTGAAATCTTCTCCTTTCGGATGAGAGTAGATAGGGTCTACATTGTTTGCGATCAATACGCCAACCTGACCACCGTTTACCCATCCTAAAAATTCCTGGTATCTTGCATTATTAAATTCTTTAAGTAAGTTAGCTTTACCTGTGAAAGCTACTGAATTTAACTTCTGGTTGATTAAGTGCGCTAAAACCTGAGCACCTTTGGAACCGTCAGCGAAAACAACAGCTTTGCTGCCTTTTGCATTAAGTTCTTTTGCAATCTCAGAAGCTGCTTTATCTGAAGTACTGGCTCCTCCTACGATTACATTGTAAACTTCAACTAACGTTTTGTTTACAGCACTTGGCTTTAATCTGTATCTTGAGTCAGCGTTAGCTCCCGTTAAAGACATGTTGGATTCCACCTGAATGTGTCTCAACATGTTCGGACCTGGCTTTCTTGCTGCTGCATAAGAGGTTTCCAAGCTTGCTGCGTTGTAGTCTCCTAAGAAATCAGCCTGGAAAGAAACTACCAGTTCAGAACCTTTAAGGTCGTAAACCGGTAACGCTCTCTGTCCGAACACTTCCTGAGCTGCATCTAGAGCCGCAGAGTAAGGGAAAGCATCATAAGTTACTAATTCTGCTGTCGGATATTTAGCTTTAAAATCAGCGAATAATTTTTTGAAAGTAGGGGAAGGTAAAGAATGCGATAGAAGCACGATCTTTTTACCTGACGCCTTAGCTTCATTCAGTCCTTTAATAACGAAGCTGTCTACCTTATCGAAAGTTTCGTCTTTACCCTCAAATTTAGGCTGCTTTACTTTATCGTTATCATAAAGAGAAAGTACACTTGCCTGGGCTCTTGCGTTAGTTTTACCTAAATCACCGGCAGCCGGGTTCGGTTCAATTTTAATCGGTCTTCCTTCTCTGGTCTTTACTAAAACACTGGCGAAATCGAAGCCGTCAAAATAAGTTGAAGCGTAATAATTTGGAATCCCCGGAATGATGTCATGCGGTTTTACCACATAAGGAATCGTTTTAATAACCGGAGCTTCGCAGGCAGCTAATGTTACCGCTGCCGTTGAGAATCCTAATAATTTTAAGAAATCTCTTCTTGAAGTACTAGATCCGTTCTGTTCAGCATCTCCAAGGAAATCTTCTACCGGAATTTCTTCCTGAAACTCTTTCTGAGCCAGCTTATTGTTTAAAGCCGGATCTTTAAGTTCATGAATACTTCTGAATTGTATTTTGTTTGAAGCCATTTATACTTCTAATTTTTTAGTTATTAATAATGACATTTACCACACTCAAGACCTCCAATTGCATCTACCGTGATCTTACCTCCGTCTTTAGGGTATTGTTTTTTCAACTTGTCGTGTAGATTCTTGAAGTACTCTTTATTATAACCGTTGTTCATATCAATCTCAGTTGTTCTGTGACATTCGATACACCATCCCATGGTAAAGTCATTAGCCATCTGAACAACATTCATGGTATCGATTTTACCGTGACAAGCTTTACAAACAACGTCAATTTTGTTGTTAGGATTTTTCTTGTTGAAAGAGTTGATGATCGCCTGCTCACCTGCTACTACGTGCTGAGAGTGGTTGAAGTAAACGAAGTCTGGCATGTTGTGGATTCTTGTCCATTCAACCGGCTGTGTTTTTCCTGTGTACTGTTGTTTTGCAGGATCCCAGCCTGTTGCAGCATAAATCTTCTGGATTTCTCCGTCGTAGAATGCTTTGTCTTTTCCTGGCTCAAGGTATTTACCGTTGTATTCGGAAATGGTTCTGTGACAGTTCATACAAACATTCATAGAAGGGATTTCAGATACTTTTCCGTATTTAGCACTTGAGTGACACAGCTGACAGTCGATTTTATTTTCTCCAGCATGGATTTTGTGCGAGAAGTAGATAGGCTGTTCAGGTTTGTATCCTTTGTAAACCCCGATCCACATGATCCAGTTCCAAACGCCGTAAGCGGCTAAAATAGCAAGGATACCTAATGCTGCTTTACCTACATAATGGTATTTCTGATAGATTTCACTGAAAGATCTGACTCTTGTTTCGTTTAATCCGGCTAAGTCTTCAGACTGTCCCAGTTTAACGAGTTGTCTCAGTTTAATTAAGATCCAGACTAATAAACCTGCGATCGCTAAAAGAGAAATGATCACAATGTTTGTTGTGGATTTGTCTGCCGGAGCAGCTGCAGTTTCTCCTCCCGGAGTAGTTTCTGCTGTTTTTTCCGGTTCTGGAGCCGGAGGATTAGTTGTAAAAGCTAAAATGTCGTCAATATCCTTCTCAGAAAGATTAGGAAAGACCTGCATTTCAGTCTTGTTGTACTTTTCAAAAATTTCATTGGCGTATTTATCACCAGAAGCTCTAAGAGCTTTGTTGTCCTTGATCCACTTGTGAAGCCAATCTCTGTCTACACCACCTTCTGTCTTTACACGTTCTACAACTCCTTTAAGGGGAGGTCCTATTACCTGTTTATCCAGCGCGTGACATGCAGTACAATTCGCTTTGAAAAGTTTCTCACCATTTTTAGGATCGCCGTCTTGCCCGTAAATTGAAGCACTGGTTGATAGCAATAAGCCTATTGCGATCAACGTTTGTTTATAATGCTTTCTCCAACTAATCATTTAAATTATCTTATGTTAGTAAAATATTGAACATTCAATCAATTCCGCAAAAATAATATTTTTAACAGGAATTTAACGGTATATGGAAAAGGGAAAATATCATTTACGTTTAATTTGTATTGATTCTAAATAACTGTGTTTGGTATAATTTTTTAATTTGTATAAATTTGCGGAAACAAGTTTAAATGAGAAATTTAATCAAAATATTTTCAATAGTATCGTTGTTCGGATTTTATACCGTTGAGGCACAGCAGGTTGTTAAAAAAGATACCCTTGCGGGAACTGAGCTTACCATGACCATGGACTCTAAAGTGAGTGCTGCCCTGGAAAGTATCGAAGGAAAATGTTCCAAAACAGCTTCTGCAAATATTGTGAAAGATAATACCTTGGACAGCAGCAGCAATACAGGTACAAAACCGACTAAGATTTACGTTCCGAACAGGGAGCTTACGAATGCGGAAATCTGCCGTAAAAATCCTAGAATTTTAGGCTTTAAGATTCAGATCACCACGGTGAAAAGTAATGAGGAAGCCAACGAGGTAAAGTCTTATTTCAGAAAAAGATTTCCTAATCTGAAGGTTGAAACAGATGCTTCTTTAAGACCGAATTATAAGATCCTTGCAGGGAGTTATTTCACAAAGCAGAGTGCTGCTTCCGATCTTTCAAAAATCAGGGAATATTTTAAATCTGCGATTGCAGTGCAGTACAGAATTTTCTGCTCGGAAGCAAAATAGATCCATGATCATATATCTTAAAAACTCCGGAATCTCCGGAGTTTTTTTATTGATAGTAGGTGTTCAGGAACCAGAAGAAATCGGCCATACGTATTGTGTTGTTTACCGCCAGGAAAACAAATAAAATTCCCATCAGCACTGTTAAGAAAGTTATGATCTGAGAACTCTTTCTGAAGGCATAAAAAAGCCATCCCAATAATAACGGATAGACAAAAACAAAATGTCCGCCGTAGATGTAAGAAGTGTGAAGGCCAAATCTCATCATGCAGTGAATGATGATGTCCAGCAGGAAAGAAATCACCAGAATCTGAACCAGTTTGTTTTTGAAATTTTTAATATAGCTCCAACATACAAGTATGAGAATAATGGCGATAAAGACATAGGAAAATATGGATGAATAGGGTTCCATTAAGAGTCCTTTGAAATCGAAACCTTTCATATTGTGCTTATCTGTGATCATAAAGCTGGGGAACAGGATATTACCTCCGAAAAAGAAAGAAAGGATCATATCCCAATCCGGAATAGATTCTACATTGGAGAACTTTTCATACTGCTGGCTGGTTTTTGAAAAAATATTCTGATACTTAAAATCAATTCTGAATAAGTATAAAAATACAAAGCAGAGGGAGGTAATGGTTATCCGGAAAACAGCATTGCCTGTTTTTTTCCAGTTTCTGAAAAGATCTTTTTCAAAAGCCACAGGAATAAAGACTTTTACCAGATTGGTGATGGTAAGCCCGCCAATGGAAACTCCGGCGAGTACCATCGCTGAACCTGCAATTTTCCCGTCTTTTTTAAGTTTTACAGCTGCATAATAGTGAAATAAACTTAGCAGAAGCAGGGTGTAAGTAAAATTTTCAGGGGTAAATGAAAGAAGAATATCGGTGGAAAAAAATCCAAAAAATAAAATAATCAGTAAGCTTATTTTTAAAGGAAGCCCAATGATATTTTTCAGGTATTTAAAAACCTGAACGATGGCCAGGCTCACTGCCATGTTGCTAAACCACGCAAGACTAAGCCTGAATGTGGAATCCATTTTTCCTCCTGAAATAAAGAGAGCGGTTTCTCTTATCCAGTTAAAAAAATAGTAGGAGAGCGGATGTCTTTCAAAGCTTCCTCCGGACATTACAATAGCTTTGTTGTCGAAGCTGAAATAGGCATCCCACGGAATTCTGCTGTCGAAGATAATTCTGTAATGAAGGGCAATGTAGCTTCCCAGAACTCCATAACCAATAAAAAATAACAGGAAAACAGCCGCTTCAGAAGAAGAGGACGGGAATACCAGTTTGAAAAACCGGATGATTTTTGTTTTAATAAAAGACACGGATCTGTTTTTTTGCAAAAGTAAAAATAAAAAACCTCACCGGATTGGTGAGGTTTATGATATTAATAAGTAAAATTATTGTTTGATTACTTTTTCAGTAGCAGATGTTCCGTCTGCAAATTCGATTTTCACAAGATAAGTTCCTTTTGCCAGAGCAGAAAGATCTGTTTTATCGGATTCTGTTTTGTGGGCTACTTTACCGGACATATCAAAAACAGTGGAAGATTTGATCTTTTTATCTGTTTTGATATTAATTTCTCCTTTTGTTGGGTTAGGGTAAACGGAAATACTGGATTTTGCTTTTGAGACTTCATTGGTAGCAAGTACTCCGTTGGCCGTTACTTTTACATCATCCAGCATAAACATATATTTGTCTGCAGACATATACTGGAATCCTATTCTTATAGTCTGTCCGGCATAAGCATCTAAATTCAGGGTAACTTCCTGCCAGTTGGCATAAGGGGCAACTCTTGCTGCTGTTCCTGAAATAATGGTAAAGTTGGCTGCGGAAGTAGGGGTTCCGCTTCCTGTATATACTCCTACTTTATAACTTTCTGTAAAGCTAGAAGACAAAGCTTTTACCCAGAATGTAAGAACGTTGGTGTTGGTCCCCAGCGTTATTGCAGGAGAAATAAGCCAGTCATTGTTGGCACTGATGCCACCTGCCGGTGATCCTGCCCATGATGCGGCATATTTCTGTCCGGAGTGAGGTGTGAAGTTTCTTATCTCTTCATCTGCCGGTGTTGAAGTTAAATTGTTGGAAACATTGCAGGCTGAAGGATTGAAAATCTGGAAAGCCATTGGCTCTCCCGCGTTGGGCCAGTTAGGGGTCCATTCAGGATCTGTTTGTCCTCCGATTACAGGGCCTCCACCATAATAAGTGCCTAAGCCGTCTATGTCAAGAGTCTGCCAATTTCCAATACCACTGATGGCAAAATTGGTATACGATTCAAAACCTTCGTTTAGTAAAACGGTCTGAGCACTTCCATAAACAGAAGATAAAGCAAGTAAAGAAAATAGAATTCTTTTCATAATATTAATTTTTTCTAAAATTACTAAAAAAAACAAAATGAAAATCTTAAAATTTTATAAAATGTTTAAAAGAAGCTGAATTGTGTTAAGAACTACAAGAAAGTGTAGAGCATCCTACCGTGCCGTCGTAGGCGGATGGCCTTTTCGCGGAAAGTTCAGGATAAATCTCTTCGTAGGGATTTTCCAGAGCTCTGGTGAGTTTGTTCAGCATTTCAGTTTTGCCGGTGGTAACTTCTTCAATGCATTCATAAAGAAGATAATTTCTGAGAATAAATTTTGGATTTGACTTTTTCATTAGAGCCAGAGATTCTTTCTCTGAAATTTTGTTGGAAGCAAGCCTGATCTGATATTGCTGTATAAAGTTGTTCAGTTTTCTCAGTTTTTCTTCAGTCCACACAGAATAGGAAACATTTTCAAAAAGTGACCGGACATCCTGTCCTGCGGACAATTTTTCAAGCTGGCTGAAAAACAGCGTATGATCCAGCTGGAGTTCCTGCATTAAGCCCTGCCAGTTGGTGAAAAAATCTTCATCACTTTTGCGGAGTTCATCAAAACCAAACTTTCTGCACAGCATTTTATCGTGAATTTCCCAGAAATAGGAGCCATAATGGTTTAAAGTATCCTCCAGGAATTTTTCATCCTTTATCAGCGGATGAAGTGCATTGGCCAGCTGCCAGAGGTTCCACTGGGAAATCTGCCCCTGTTTCCCGAAAGCATATCTTCTTCCCGGAAGATCTGTTGTGTTTGGCGTGAAATTTAAGTCATATTCATCCATCATGGAATAGGGTCCGTAATCAATGGTCAGTCCCAGGATAGACATATTATCTGTATTCATTACTCCGTGTACAAATCCCACACGGAACCATTCGGACATTAAATCTGCAGTCCTTGTACAGACAGCGGCGAAGAAATCCCTGTATTTCTGTACGCCTTCCGATGTAACTTCCGGGAAATAATGATCTATGGTAAAATCAACAAGGTCCTGTAAGGTGTCATATTCTCTCTGGGCTGCTATCAGCTCAAAATGTCCGAAACGAAGGAAACTTTCGGCGGTTCTTATAACCACAGCCCCTTTTTCCAGCTGAGGATTACCGTTATACATTATATCTCTTATGATATCTTCACCGGTAAACGCAAGACTTAAAGCTCTGGTTGTGGGAACTCCCAGGTGATACATAGCCTCACTCATCAGGTATTCCCTGACAGAAGATCTCAGTACTGCTCTGCCATCCGCGTGCCTTGAATAGGGAGTGGCTCCGGCTCCCTTCCACTGTATCTCTGTTTTTTTTCCGGAGGTATTGGTAATTTCTCCTGCCAGTATGGCTCTTCCGTCTCCGAGCTGCCCGGCCCAGTTTCCAAACTGATGTCCGGCATAGGCGGTGGCATAAGGATGGATGTTCTCCGGAAGATTATTGCCGACAAGAAAATCCAGATCGCTGTCTTCATATCGTCCAAGCCCTATTTCATCCGAAAGAGGCTGGTTAAAAGCAATCAGTTCGGGATGATTAAAACCGGCAGGAGGGATCGTGGCAAAGAGTACTCTGGGTGTATTTCTTTGCATAGGGTTACCGGAAAAGTCTCCGGGAAATATTTCAGTAAAAGGCTGTCTGATCTGTTCAATATTCATCCATCAAAGGTATTAATTAAAAAAGAAAAGACCTTTCAAATTGCTGAAAGGTCTTGTGTATTGGTAAAAGAGAATTTATTTATTGAAATCTACATTATCTGATGAATGAAGGTTTTCGTTGATATTTTCTTCTTTCTTTTCTGTGTTGTTTTTTGGAGCAGGATCTGCAGGTCTCGGATTTTTGATCTCATCAATGGTCTGGAGACCTCCGTCATCGCCATAGCCTTCACCAAGCCCTTTGAGGTTGGAACATCCGTCTTTCCAGTCAGATGGTCGTGTAAACTTATCATCCGGAGTAATTCCTAAGCTTTTATCTGCCCATACTTTTTTCATGAAGATAGCCCAGATCGGTAATGCCATTTTAGCACCCTGTCCTTCACCGGTTCCATAGAAGTGGGTGGCTCTGTCTTCCCAGCCTACCCAGGCACCGGTAGCCAGTTTAGGAGTGATTCCCATAAACCAACCGTCAGAGTTATTCTGTGTGGTACCTGTTTTGGCAGCGATTTCCACTGCTTTTGAAATTCCTCTTCTTCCTAATTCTCCTGAAGCAGTTCCGTATTGGGTAACACCTTTCATCAGTTCAATCATGGTGTATGCATACATTGGATTCATTACTTCTTTAGGCTCCACATTAACCTCCTTGATTACTCTTCCGTTGGCATCTTCAATTCTCCAGATCATCTCCGGCTTGCTGTAATTTCCATAGTTGGCGAAAGTACTGTAAGCTCCCAGCATTTCATAGATGGTAATATCTGATGAACCCAGTGCAATGGTATTGTTTCTCGGAATATCTTCTGTAACGCCCAGGTCTCTTGCTGTCTGGATTACAGCGTCTACTCCTGTCATTTCTATAAGACGTGCTGCTACCGGGTTTTGAGAATGAGCCAATGCGTCTTTCAGGGTAAGCATTCCTCCTCTTCCCGGTATGTGCCATCCTTTGTGGTCATAGGTTCCGTTGGAAACCGTTGAACATGGGGTCATTCCCAATTTCATAATGGCGGTTGCATATACGAAAGGTTTGAAGGTAGATCCTACCTGTCTTTTTCCCTGCTTGATGTGGTCGTACTGGAAATGCTGCCAGTCGATACCGCCTACCCATGCCTTGATTTCTCCGGTTCCAGGAACCATAGACATTAAGCCGGCCTGGGCAATCTGTTTGTGGTATCTGATAGAGTCCCACGGAGACATTTCCACTTCTTCCTCACCATTCCAGGTAAATCTTGAAGTCTTGATCGGCTTTTTAAATTCCATAATGATGGAATCTTCAGCCATACCTTCAGCTTTTAAAAGCTTGTAACGGCTGGTTCTTCTTACAGCCTGCATCATTACATCATTGATCTGTTTACTGCTCAGATAGTAGAATGGGCGGTCTTTTCTTCCTCTCTGTTCGGCATCAAACCTTTTCTGAAGATCCGTTAAATGTTCCTTGATAGCCTCTTCAGCATATTTCTGCATTTTGGAATCAAGGGTTACATATATTTTTAACCCGTCTTTATAAAGATTGAGTTTTTTGCCGGTCTCCTTTTCATGAGATTCAAGGTATTTGTCAATCTCTTTTCTTAAATAAAACTTATAGTAAGCAGAGTAGTCTGCATTAATATTTTTAATAGGGTGGTAATCTACCTGAATAGGTGTGCTGGCCGCTTTATCATAAGTAGCCTGGTCTATATAGCCTGTTTCAAGCATTTGCTGGAGAACCACATCTCTTCTTCGCTTGGCCCGTTCAGGATTCCTCATCGGGTTGTTGGCAATCGGTGCTTCCAGCATGGCTACAAAAACTGCGGCTTCAGGAAGGGTAAGTTCCGAAGTTTTTTTGTTGAAGTAGATCTTAGAAGCCATTTCAATACCATTCGCATTGTAAGTAAAGTCGAATTTATTGAAATAAAGGGTAATGATTTCTTCTTTAGTGTAGCGTTTTTCCAGACTTACCGCAACAGACCATTCCTTAAGTTTCTGAATTCCCCTTTTGATAGGGTTCTTGGAAGGGTTTTTCGTGAATAAAAGTTTAGCCAGCTGCTGGGTAATGGTAGAACCTCCTCCACGGTCTCCACCATATCGTATTGCTCTTAAAATAGACTTTAAGTCAATACCGGAATGTTCTTTAAAACGTTCATCCTCTTTAGCCTGAAGCGCATAGATCAGGTAAGGGGGAAGGTCCTTATAAACGATAGGCTGTGTTTTTTCCTTTTCAAATTTGCCTAAGATCACTCCGTCTGAGGAAATGATTTCGGAAGCGACAAAAATGTCGGGATTTTCCAGTTCTTTTACGTCAGGCATTTCCCCAAGAAAACCCTGGGAAACCGCAAAGAAAAGTCCTGAAATTCCTAAAACTACCGCAATGAGTCCAATCCAAATAAATTTAACCCATCTTTTCCAGGAGCCATTTTTCTTATTTTTGGGAGGAAGAGGGAAGGTTTTCCCTTTGTTTCCTGCATTTTGTTTGTTGTCTTCCATGTATGGTTACGGTTTAGCCGTTTCTATTTTTACTCCAACATCCTCAATTCCCGGAAGGTTGTCATTCCGCATCGCCTGAATCAGCCCGATCTGATATTTTCCTTTTGCCGGAAATTTATAATTCGTTCTATACTGAAACAGAACTTCCTTTGTGTCACCAAAACCTGTACCAAGCCATTCGCCGTTTGGTTTTGCCAGAATATAATTCAGGGTATCCGTCTCTTTCTTTTTGTTCTGAAGGTTGGTGAAATTCACAATAAACCTTAGATTGCTGTAAGGATAACTGTTGTTGTTTCTTACAACAAATATAATATTTTTAAGATTCTGCGGATCTGAAACTTCAAGATTAAATTTCTGTTCACTTTTCTTATCCCATTTGTTGTTGATGGGATTCATGATCACTTCTTCTCCTGAAGAAGAATGGCAGCTAAAGAAAAGGATAAGGCTGAATAATCCTAAAATTTTACGCATCTTTATCTTTTTTTGGAGGGAATTTCTTTTTGAACTTTTTCTTGTTCGGATTGTTGTTCTGAGATTTTTTCTCGCCATCAGCTCTGGCTTCTGCCTTTTCTGGCTGTGCTTTTTGCTGTGGCTGTGGTTTGGGCTGTCTCTGCTGATTTCCAGATTGGGCATTCGGGTGTTCCGGTTTTTCAGAACGTTCCCTTTTATCCTGTCTTTCCGGTCTGTTTCTTTTTTGTCCCTGTCCCTGATTTTGAGGATTATTATTTTGCTTATTCTGGTTGTTTCTGTTCCTGTTATTTCTGTTTTTCTTTTCGAAACGGTCTACATTATTCTCCTGGATCAGGTCTATACTCTGCATAGGCGTGTCAGGCTGTTTAAGGTCCTCTAAAGGAAGGGTCTTCTCTCCGCGTTTGTTTTTCGAGATCAGTTTCTTTACAAGGTCGATGTCAAAATCATACCATGCAATAGAGTTTTCTACATAGGCAAACCACATTTTCTTTTTGAAAACGTCTATTTTGATGCAGAAAGCTCTTCCTTTTTCGGTGTCTAAAGTGGTTGAAGAAGAAGGAAAGTGGCTCAGTGCGTCCAGGTAGCTGTCTAATTCGTAATTAAGGCAGCATTTAAGCTTACCGCATTGTCCGGCCAGTTTCTGAGGATTGATACTCAGCTGCTGGTATCTTGCCACATTGGTGTTTACCGATCTGAAATCCGTAAGCCATGTAGAACAGCAGAGTTCTCTTCCACAGGATCCTATTCCTCCGACTTTCGCTGCTTCCTGTCTGAACCCGATCTGTTTCATGTCGATCTTTGTTCTGAAAGCACCGGCATAATCCTTGATCAGCTGCCTGAAGTCCACACGGTTATCTGCTGTATAATAAAATGTGATCTTTGATGCATCACCCTGATACTCTACATCTGTAACTTTCATCTCAAGACCGATGCGCTGTGCGATCTTTCGGGCCTCGAGTTTTACGCCGTCCTCTTTTTTTCTTGCTTCCTGCCAGACCTCAAGGTCCTTCTGGTTGGCCTGTCTGTATATTTTAAGGGCAGATTCCTCAGAAAATTTTTTCTTTTTCATCTGGATCTTTACCAATTCTCCCGTAAGGCTTACTACGCCTACATCGTGTCCCGGGCTTGATTCTACTGTTACTACGCTACCTATATGTAAAGGAATATTGTTTACATTCTTAAAAAACGATTTTCTGTCATTTTTGAATCTGACTTCTACAAAATCACACCTGTTAGGTGCAGGATTGTTGATGTCAGAAAGCCAGTCAAAAACACTTAATTTATAACTATTCCCGCAGGTATTTACATTTTCACAGCCATTCGCGGTCTTTTTAGGGCCGCACGAATGTGCAGAATCGCCGGATGTTTTGCATCCACAACTCATATCGCTATTATTTGTTTATAATCTTGCAAATTTATGTAAATTTATCTTTATGCAATTCTAAAATACTTAAATATTCAATATCATCATTGTTTAACTTTAAACGTTAAAATATTAATTTATTGCAGTGAATGGTAAATATCTAAAAATTATTGTTTTATAAAAGATAAATTTCAAAGTATTATTTTAAACATAATTTTCTTTTGGGATATTGTTTAAAATATTGGGAATTATTAACAAGCGTATTTAAAATAATTTTATATTTGGGTTATATAATAATAGTCTATGAAAAAAATATTAGTATCAACTGCTTTATTGGCGGGTGTTTTAGCTTACGCGGGAGGCTTCAGGGTTTCTCTGCAGGGGGTGAAACAATTGGCAATGGCGCATACTAGTGCTCATGCCGAAGATGCAAGTGTGGCATTCTTTAACCCGGCGGGTATGTCATTCATTCCTTCTAAACTGAGTATTGTTGCGGGAGGATTTGGTGCAAGTAATAAGGTAACTTTTCAAAACCTGAATACTTTGCAGAGTACGGAAACTGATAATCCTCTTGGAACACCTATTTATGCTGCAATTGCATATAAGCCGATAGAGAATTTATCAGTTGGTTTTAGTTTTTCAACACCTTTCGGAAGTACCATTCAGTGGCCGGAAAACTGGGAAGGGAAAGAAATGGTTCAGAAACTGGAGCTGAAAAGTTTCTACTTCCAGCCGATGGTTTCTGTGAAACTGGCTCCTTGGCTGGCATTCGGTGCAAGCTATATTTATGCGAAAGGAAAAGTAGACTGGGATAAAGCCGTTACACAATTCGGCGGAAGCCTTAATATCAATGACGAAAAAGCTTCAGGACACGGATATGGCTTTGGGTTTTACTTCAGACCTGATCCTAAACTGGATGTGAGTGTGGCTTACCGTTCTCCTGTTGATATGAAAGCTAAAAAAGGGACAGCAACATTCCGGTTCCCGTCAGCCAATATTTATCCGCTTTTAGGATTGGATCCAAGTACCGGACAGGATAAATTCACTGCAACCCTTCCTTTGGTAGAAGAATACACCATTGGTCTTACCTATAAAGTAACTCCTAAGTGGTTAATTTCTGCGGATTTTAACTATCATGGATGGGAAAGATATGGTAAACTGACATTGGATTTTGCAAATGCTCCGGTTGGAAATCAGGCAGACCCTACTGTTCTTGTAGCTCCTAAAAACTTCAGAAATTCCAAAACTTTCAGATTGGGAACGCAATATGCATTCAGCAATATGATCTTTGGACGTTTGGGAGCTTATTATGACGAATCTCCTTATACCAATGATAACTTTATCCCTGAGACTCCTTCATTCAATACCTATGTGATTACCGGAGGTCTTGGATTTAAATTAAAGCAATTCGGAGTTGATATAGCTGGTGGATATGCTATACCTCAGGCCAGAGACGTGAATAACGCGAATCTTGGTTTCTACGGACAGGCAAAAGCTAAAGCATTCTACTTTGGTTTAGGTTTATCTTATAATCCTTTTTAATTAAAAGACTATGAAAAAAATTATAATATCAACACTTGCTGTTTCTGCACTTCTTTTTACAACAAGCTGTAACAACGATTTTGATACTGATGTAAAAGATATTAAGGTAACGAACGGTGAGGCGAATTTTTCAAAATATGTAGCCTTAGGAAACTCACTGACATCAGGTTTCAGAGATAATGCCTTATATATTGACGGACAGAATGAATCCTATCCGCTGATGCTGGCTACTCAGATGAAGCTTGCCGGTGGAGGAGAGTTCAAACAGCCGATGATGCCTAATAATAGCGGAGGTTTTACCAATCTTGCCAATCCTGCAACAGGTGATTTTTACGGCAAAATTATGTTAGGAGTAGGCTGTAATAATGCTCTGGCTCCAAAGCCGTCTGCACCGGGTGCTCCGTTAGATAATATTTCTTCCGGCGGACCTTACCAGAATCTTGGAGTGCCGGGAGCAAAATCTTTCCATTTGGGATTAAGCAATTACGGAGCGTTAAATCCTTATTACTCAAGATTCTCAACAGGAGTAAGTCCGGTTGCTGCTGCGGTTGCCCAGGCACCTACTTTCTTCTCATTATGGATCGGTAATAACGATGTGCTTTCCTATGCTACCAGCGGTGGAACGGGAGTAGACCAAACCGGAAATGCCAACCCTCTTACTTACGGAAATAACGACATTACAGATCCTGCTCTTTATAAGGCTACAATTAATTCTTATGTAACCGCTCTTACAGCTAACGGAGCAAAAGGTGTTTTGGCGAACATTCCTAATGTAACCACCATTCCGTTTTTCACTACGGTACCAAGTAAGCCTATCTCGAATCTTTCCGATGCGCAGGCAGCACAGCTGAATACTGCTTATGCTCCTTATAATGCGGGAATTCTGCAGCTGAAAACGATGGGGATAATTACGGATGCGGAATATCAGAGCAGAGTAATTAAATTTACTGCCGGAAGCACTGCAAACGGAGCGGTAATACTGGATAAGGATCTTAAAGATCTTACTGCATTTAATCCTGCATTGAAATCTTACAGACAGACCACAGCTAATGATTTTATCATTCTACCTGCTTCAAACCTGCTTAAACCTTTCGATGCAACATGTAATCCGCAGGGGATCAGTGCCGGTACAGCAGTTCCTTTAGAAGATAAATATGTTCTTACAGAAAAAGAAACGGCAAAAGTAATGACGGCTACAAAAGCATATAACGAGGCGCTCAGAGATATTGCTTCAACCAAAGGGCTTGCTTTTGTAGATGCCAATGCTAAAATGAATGAACTGGGCGGGCAATCCGGAATTTCCTGGGATGGGGTGAGATACACTGCCAAATTCGTTACCGGAGGAGCGTTTTCACTGGATGGTGTTCACCTGACGGGTAGAGGATATGCTGTAATTGCCAATGAATTCATTAAAGCAATCAATGCAAAATATAAATCTACTTTACCACAGGTAGATCCGAATAAATATTCAGGAGTTAAATTCCCGTAATCATACACGGAAATAAAAACTTAGAAACCACAGGAGTAAATCTTGTGGTTTTTTTTTAAATTTGCAAAATCTTTAAAAAGTAAAAATGGCCGATCAGTTAAGTTATTTATTTTGTACAAGGACGAGCAGGGACTTGGCAGAAAAAATTGCCCAGTATTATGGGAAAGAATTAGGAAAAATCAACTTTCAGGAGTTCAGCGACGGGGAATTTGAGCCCGTTCTGGATGAATCTGTAAGAGGGGGAAGGGTTTTCCTAATCGGATCTACTTTCCCTCCTGCCGACAATCTTCTGGAGCTTCTCCTGATGATTGATGCAGCGAAAAGAGCTTCTGCAAAGAGCATTACCGTCGTAATTCCTTACTTCGGACTTGCAAGACAGGACCGAAAAGACAAGCCAAGAGCTCCGATCGGGGCAAAACTGGTTGCTAATCTGTTGACAGCAGCCGGGGCTACAAGAATAATGACGATGGACCTGCACGCAGATCAGATCCAGGGATTCTTCGAAATTCCGGTAGATCACCTGTATGCTTCTACAATTTTCGTAGACTATATCAAATCTCTGAATCTGGATAATCTTACGATTGCTTCTCCGGATATGGGAGGTGCAAAAAGAGCAAAAAACTATGCGGGACATCTGGGCGCAGAAGTCGTAATTGCCTATAAAGAAAGAAAAAAAGCAAACGTAGTAGAAGAAATGTTCCTTATCGGGGATGTAGACGGTAAGAACGTAATCCTTATTGATGATATGATCGATACTGCCGGAACACTCTGTAAGGCAGCTGAGATCCTGATGGAGAAAGGAGCCAAAACAGTAAGAGCTATGGCTACTCACGGAGTGCTTTCAGGAAAGGCTTACGAGAATATTGAGAAATCAAAACTATTGGAAGTTATTGTAACTGACTCAATTCCTGTGCAAAATAATTTGTCATCTAAAATAAAAGTGCTATCTTGCGCCCCGTTATTTGCGGACGTAATGAAGATGGTTCATGAGCATCAATCAATTAGCAGTAAGTTTGTTATTTAATTGATTTTTAGCGGGTTGCAAATTTAATCAGAAACAAATTTTTAAATTTTTTATAAATGAAATCTATTACAATTCAAGGTACAAAAAGAGAAAGCGTGGGCAAAAAGTCTACAAAAGCTTTACGTGATGCTGAATTAGTTCCTTGTGTTGTTTACGGAGGTGAAGCACCTTTGAACTTCTCTGCAGAAGAGAGAGCCTTCAAAGGATTGGTATATACTCCTGAAGCACACACGGTATCTATTGAAGTTGACGGAAAAACTATTCCAGCTGTTCTTCAGGATATTCAGTTCCACCCAATTACAGACAAAATTCTTCACATCGACTTCTACCAGTTATCTGCTGATAAGCCGGTAATCATGGAAGTTCCGGTAAGAATTACAGGACGTTCTAAAGGGGTTGTTGCCGGTGGTGTTCTTCGTCAGTCTTTCAGAAAACTGAAAGTGAAAGCTATTCCTGCAAACCTTCCTGATGAGATCGTTGTAGATGTAACTCCACTAAGAATTGGTAACAAACTTTATGTAGGAGGAATCAAAACTGAAGGATATTCTTTCATGCACCCTGACAATGCAGTTGTTGTAGCTGTTAAGATGTCTAGAAATGCAATGAAAGGTGGTGCTGCTGCAATGGATGATGAAGATGAAGAAGAAGCAGAAGAAGTGGCAACTCAATCTCCTGATGTTCCTGCAACAGAAGAGAAATCTGCAGAATAAGAATTGCTTATTTAAACCATATAAAACCTGTCGTTTACGGCAGGTTTTTTTGTTTTCAGAAAATTGATGAGTGGCTTCTCCATCCTGTCTTATCGGTTTTACCTGTTCGGGATCATCGAATATTTCTATCAGATGACAACGATCAGCTCCTAAGCAGGTGCTTCCTTTCGGAAAAAAAGCCGTAAATTTGAAGTGTTCTAAATAAGGACGTTTTAATTTAAAAAATAAATAAATGTTTGACATTCAGGAAATAAGAAGCCAGTTTTCTATATTGGGCAGGGAAGTGAATGGTAAGCCTTTGGTTTATCTTGATAATGCAGCTACATCTCAAAAGCCGGACTCGGTTTTAGAAGTCTGTCACGCATATTATACAGAGATTAACGCGAATGTTCATCGCGGAATTCATACGTTAAGCCAATTGGCAACTGAAGAAATGGAACTTTCCAGAAGAAAGATCCAGAAATTCATCAATGCGGAACACGATTTTGAAGTGATCTTTACAAAAGGAACAACTGAGGGACTGAACCTCATCTCTTATATCCTGACACAGAAGTTAAAGAAAGATGATGAGATCATTATTTCCTATCTCGAACATCATTCGAATATTGTTCCGTGGCAATTGCTGTGTGAAAGAACAGGCGCTAAACTACGTGTTATTCCTATGGATGAAAACGGTGTGCTTCAGCTGGACTACCTGGATCAGTTTTTAAGTGAAAAAACGAAGGCGGTTTCCGTAAATCAGGTTTCCAATGCATTGGGAATTGTAAACCCTGTTGAAGAGATCATTGCAAAGACCAGAAAAAATACGGATGCTTATATAGTAATTGACGGAGCGCAGTCTGCCCCTCATTTCGATATAGATGTTCAGAAACTGGACTGTGATTTCTTCGTATTCTCCGGCCATAAAATGTATGCGCCGATGGGAACGGGAATTTTATACGGAAAACGTGAAATTCTTGAAGATCTGCCGCCCTTCCACGGAGGAGGAGAGATGATTGCTACCTGCTCGTTCGACGGAACCACTTATGCAGGACTTCCTTTTAAATACGAAGCCGGAACACCAAATGTAGGTGGAAATATCGCTTTAGGTGCAGCCGTTGATTTCATGGAAAAAACAGGAAGACAGAACATTCAGAATCATGAAAATGCATTGCTGGAATATGCACAGAGACAGCTTTTACAATTGGAGAACATTAAGATCTATGGTGAAAAAGCCAAAAGAACCGGTGTGGTTTCCTTTAATCTGGAAGGAGTGGGAATTTCTTCAGACGTGGGAATGATCCTTGATAAAATGGGTATTGCCGTAAGAACAGGACACCACTGTACACAGCCGATCATGAATTTCTTTAATATTGCCGGAACGGTAAGAGCCAGTTTTGCAGTATACAATACTTTTGAGGAAATCGATCTTCTTGTAGAAGGCGTTAAGAAAGCACAGCGCATGTTGTCATAATACAAAAATTAACCTCTGAACATTCAGAGGTTTTTTTATGAATTATTTCCAGAATTCCCACCATTTTTTATGGAGGGCATTGTCATTCTGATTGTTTTCATGAGTATCATCACCGTAGGTTAATGAATATTCTTTTATGTTCATTAATTTTTTAATTCTATTGGCGTGTGGGCTGTGGCTCAGTATTTCATCGGTCAGCATGCAGTAAAGAACTTTTTGATTTTTAGAAAACTGTTGATAGTTCTGTTCCACAAAGTTCAGGATCTTTCGCTGATACTCACCATGTTCTTTGGCTATTTTGAGATAGATTACCAGAGCCTGTTCTCTTTTGCTGTCCTCGTGGGTAAATATGATATTTTCGATATACTGGAAATTTTCTTTTTTGCTCTTTCCGTACATGTGAGGAACCACAATGTCTGAGAAAAATTCGCTGTATTCCTTTGAATGGGTGGCGTAAATTCTTTCGAAGAGTAAGACATCGGTAACCTCATCTATATCGCATTCCCGGGCTATTTCTTTAAGCTTCTGAAGTGTTGTGATAAAAAGTCCCGGGTCTTTACTTTGCCGGAACTCAATGATCTGATCTGCACACAGAGATATTTTCTCATATAACTCAGTATTAATCTGCTGCTTTTTCTCTTCACTGGTCTGATGAACAAAGTTCATAAAATCTTCAAAATCAGGATTATTCTTGTTTTCCATAGGTTTAGTTTTTTTGATGTAAAAACCTCATAAGTTTAACTCATGAGGCTTATTATTTAGAATTGTATTCAGTCTGTATTTAAAATTCGGAATTGGGTTTCCAGTCTACAACTGCTCTGATGAAGGCCTCTGCATTTTCTACTGGGATATTAGGAAGAATTCCGTGCCCGAGGTTGGCGATATAACGGTCTTTCCCGAATCGGTTGATCATTTCGGTTACCATTTTCTTGATCGTTTCCGGAGTGGAGTGCAGTCTTGCCGGATCAAAATTCCCCTGAAGGGTCATCGTGTGATTCGTTAATGTTCTTGCAAACTCAGGAGTGATGGTCCAGTCAACCCCCAGTGCAGATGCTTTGGACATAGTCATGTCTTCCAGGGCAAACCAGCATCCTTTTCCGAATACCACAACATGAATTAAAGGACTTAAAGCCTCAACGATCTGGTTGATATACTGCCATGAGAATTCCTGGTAGTCAGCAGGAGAAAGCATTCCTCCCCACGAATCGAAAACCTGAACTGCAGAAACGCCTTTCTCTACTTTTCTCTTAAGGTAAGCAATAGTAGTATCTGTAATTTTCTGAAGGAGTAAATGGGCGGCTTCAGGCTGCTGGAAACAGAATGACTTGGCAATGTCAAAAGCTTTGCTACCTTTGCCTTCCACGCAGTAGCACAGAATCGTCCACGGAGAACCTGCAAACCCGATTAATGGGATTTCATTGTCCAGTTTCTGAAGAGTCAGTTCAATAGCATCAAAAACGTATCCTAATGTGTCGTTTACATCGGGAACTTCAATATTCTGAACCTGTTCTGCCGTTCTGATCGGGGTATCCAGCCACGGGCCAACTGATTCTTTCATTTTAAAATCGATTCCCATTGCCTGAGGAACCACTAAAATATCAGAAAACAGGATCGCTGCATCCAGGGGAAACCTTCTGATGGGCTGTACCGTGATTTCGGCGGCAAGCTCAGGAGTCTGGCATCTTGTAAAGAAATCATACTGATCACGGAGAGCAATGAATTCCGGGAGATATCTTCCGGCTTGTCTCATCATCCATACCGGCGGTCTTTCAACGGTTTCTCCGCGGAGTGCTTTTAAATATAAGTCGTTTTTAATCATAATTTATTTAAACTAAAACTGCCGTCCTGTTTTTTTCGGACAGTCATTATTAAATAGAGGTAACGTTCGGAAGCTATTGGGTAAACCTTTTAAAGTTCCTTTTTTATCAGTTCTAAAATGGAGGTAAGCGTGTTGCCTTCCGAAGTAAATATCTCCTCTTTTGTATATTTTCTGAGCTCTCCGGAAGTGGTTTCGCCTATTGAAAAAATTTTCATGCCGTCCAGAGAATTCAATTTTGCAAAACTACGAACTCCGCTCGGACTAAAAAAAACTGCGGCATGATATTTTTCAGAAACTGAAGGATATAACTCTTCCGTATTATAAACGGTGATCTTTTTATACCTGATATTCTGTAAAGGAAGATCTTTGTCCAGAACATTGATGGCGAGATTGCCACAGAAGTGAAGAAACTTTTCGTGCTGGCATTTCCCGATAATAAAGCCGGATAATGCCTCCGCATTTTTCAGTACTTTAAAGGTGCCGAAACCATGTTTTCTAAGCTCACGTTTGGTCTTTTCACCTACGCAATAAATTTTATTGTAATTTTTTGCGGTAAAATCTTCGTTAGGCTTAAATTGATTTTTAAAGAATGATTTCACTCCGTTCACACTTGTGAAGATCAGAGAGTAGTTTTTTAAATCAAAAGGAGCAGTTCTTATAGATTCGGTTCTGATCACCTCAATACATTCAGCCGAAATATCCGATCCTAGTTCTTTGGATAACAGTGTTTCATCTATGATTTTGGTAAACAGAATTTTCATTGTTAAATTAAGGTTTATCTTTTAAATGCAGATCAGTGACTAATAATCTCACTTTTTTCATAAAATCTTTTCCCGGATCATCCTTGATGGTAAAATACCCCGGATCCGTTTCTTTCCAAAGTCCGGAACCTCTGAATGCCCCATACTCCGAATGGCCTATCAGGTACTCTATCCTGTATTTTTTTGTTAAATACCTTATCAGCTGGGCATTGGCCAGAGCCTGCTTTTCTGTGAGCGGCTGCGTTCTGCTTCCTATATTTTCAACTCCGATGGCGCAGTAATTGATTCCTATCGTATGTCTCGCAAACATATCCGGTTCCATAAGCTGGTAAATGGTACCGTCCCTGTCAACAATAAACTGCGATGAAACATTTAAAGTGCTCTGTTTTTTCAAAGTACCCCTGGCAGACTCCAGGTGGGTTTTATTGAAGTACCTGTAATTGGTTTCAACGGTTCCGCCAGCCGTATAATGCAGTACGATGATTTTGGGTGAAATTATAGGAGTGCTTTGAGTAATATTATAATGATCTTTAAGATATTCCAGGCTTAAACGTATTCTCTCCCGGGAATAATCTATCGGTTTGCTGATGATTTTGAATTCACTGGTTTGGGCTTTTGTACAGCATGTCACCAATACCAGTAAAGCACAGATGAGGTTTTTCATAATGCAGTTTATTTCTGGTATTGATAATGTCCTGTAACGGTATATTTAAAAAGACAGTCTTCCATCACCTGTCCGCCTCCGATATTGTGTACAATCAGAAATCTCTTTCCGTCAGCAGATTTTTTATTGACAACAATTCCGATATGGGTAAGATTTCCGGGAAGAACCCAGGTTACAATATCTCCGGGAATATACAATGCCGGATTGGTTTCCGTAGATTTTACCTTTCCGAATCTCGAAAAAAAGACAGCAAGATTGGGAACCCTTCTGTGATCGATATTAGTGTCCGTCTTTTTCAATCCCCAGGTTTTCGGATATTTTGAAAAATTTTTCGCCATATCTTCGTGTACTTCCTTCTGCAGGTCTATGTTCAGTTTTCTATACGCTCTTATAATGACATCCGTGCAGACTCCTTTGTCGGAAGGAATATCTCCGTTGGGATATTCAATCACAAAATAGGTTGGATCATATTTTATGGTGTTATCTATAAGGCTTAAAGCAGAATTGGAAAGTTGAAGCGCAAAAGTATTCTGCGCATTTGCTGTAAATACACAAAATAAAAACAGGAATAAAAAAAAGGATTTTTTCATTGCTCTTCACCGGGTGTAAAAATATGAATCTGTCTGAAGTTCGTCTAATAAGAATTCTTAATTTCAGCCATCAGTTCTTTTCCGCCGTTTTCAAGTACTATTTTGGCAAACTTTTCTCCGAAATTTTCGGAATCATTGTACTCGAAATTCTCATCAGTAGCGATGCAGTTCTTTCCGTCCAGTGAGCAGAGCGCGGCTTTAAAGCGGATCTGGTTTTCGATGATTTCAGCATAAGCTCCGATTGGGGCGGTACATCCTCCTTCCAGTGTGCTCAGGAAATTACGTTCCATTTCTACACAGATCTGGGTAGGTTTATGATTGATCTGAGCCAGAATTTCATTGATCTCTTTTTTATCGGAATGTCCGGCAACTGTGATTACGCCCTGCGATGGTGCGGAAATCATTAATGGAAGCATTTCATAATCAATGTCCATCTTCATTCTTTTGATTCCGGCCAAAGACAGAATGGTAGCGTCAAAATCACCGTCTTCAAGTTTCTGAAGGCGGGTCTGGATATTGCCACGGATATCTGAGAACTCGGCATTAGGATAATTTCTCAGCCAGAATGCTCTTCTTCTGAGGCTGCTGGTAGCCAGCTTAAGTTCGTGGAATTCTTTATTTCGTGCCGATTCCTTACGGATAAGAACATCCTGAGGATAGTCTCTTTCCAGATAAGCGATCAGTTCAATATTCTGAGGAAGCTGTGTGGGAACATCTTTCAGAGAGTGTACGGCAATATCGATCTCGTCATTTAATAAGGCAACATCGAGGTCTCTCGTAAAAACTCCGGTGATTCCCAGAGAATACAGCGGCTGGTTCAGGTTCTTATCGCCGGAAGATACGATAGGAGTGATTTCCGTTAAATAGTTATTATTCTGAAGGTGCCTCGCAACCTCCCTGGCCTGCCAAAGTGCAAGTGCGGAATTCCTTGTTCCGATTCTAATGCTTTTCATTGAATTCGTTGTTTGGTTGTTCAACTAATATTTCGTGCATTAATTTACTAATTTCTTCGGCTTTTAAAGGGTTGTCTATAATATATTTTGCAAAACGGTTGGTAATTTTCTGGATCATCTTGTCAGAAAGCTCCATGTCCGTGATGTTTATGTATTTATTTTTTCTGTAAAAATTATGCATTTCGTTGCGTTCCATGTTCTTTAAAACTGCTTTGAAATGATGGATATTCGGGGCCAGCTTCCTTTTTTTCTCCCATTCGATGAAGTCTTTCATCAGTTCTTTGATGATCTTCTCCGCTTTGGGAATCTCTTTTTCCCGCTGCTGAATGGTTTCCTGGATCTGCTTGGAGAGTTCATCCACATCAATCAGCGTTACATTTTCATTCTCCGTCACATCTTTTTCTACATTATGCGGAATAGAAAGATCGATCACTAAAGTTTCCTTGCCATTCGGAAAATGGGACTTGTTCACAATAGGGTGCTTGGCACCTGTTGCTACGATCAGAATGTCTGTATTTCTTAATTCCTTGTCAAAATCAGAATAGTCAACGTGAGGAATGTTATATTTCTGGGAAATTTTTTCAGCTTTCTCCTGGGTCCGGTTCGCTATTTTAATTTTCGGCTGATAAACGTGTTTTACCAGATTTTCAACTGTATTCTGCCCGATTTCACCTACCCCTAAAAGAAGGATGTTTTTCTCTGTAATTCTTTTCTGGCTGTTCAGGATATAGTGTACAGCAGCATAGGATACAGAAGCGGCCCCGTTGGAAATTCCCGTTTCATTCTTGATCCTTTTCGAAATCTGGATGGCTGCATTGATTGCCCGCTCCAGATACGGATTGGAGTTCTGTCTTTCTTTCTTAAAGCGGCTGTATGCTTTTTTGATCTGCCCGATGATCTCAAAATCACCGATGATCTGGCTTTCCAGTCCTGCTGCTACTCTGAAAAGATGAATCAGAGCTTCTTCTTTGGTAAGAATATTGGCAAACTGAAGGAAATCTGTGAGATGTACTCCGATCGTTTTGCAGTATTCCTCTGCTACCAGAAGATAATTGGGAGAAGTGGTGTAAATTTCGGTCCTGTTACAGGTGGATACCACAAAAGCATCCCCAAGATCCTCAGTGTGAATTCTGGTGACGAAGTTTTTAATGTTCTCATCAAAGAATGCGAACTTGCCCCTCGTTTCTACATCAGCCTTCTCGTAGCTGATGGAAAGCACTGCAAAATTCGATGTTTGATGGATGTTGGAATACTGTAACATAAGCAGTCGCAAATTTACGCTTTTTTTAATTAACCGTCCTCTGATAATGTATATGATAATTATCGTAAAAAACTATCTGGCAGCAGACGATTATTGATGCTTTTTATTAAATTGAAATGAAGAAGACAACTGAAAAGTTGTTTTAACTTGTATTCATAAATAAACGGATCTGTTTTCGGCCGGTTTTTCTGTGATTTTACCCCTTCCGTGTCTTTCCGTGAAATTTGGTTTAAATCAGACCCTGTAAATGATTAGTGCAAAAGTTAATAAATGATTATAAATTTTAATAAAATTTTAACCAAATTATGTGCTTGTTAAATTTCTTTAGTAGTGTTAAATTTATATCTTTGTAAACTTAAAATCAGAAGAAAAATATGAGTTTATTCGATATGTTTACGCAAGAAATTGCGATAGACCTGGGAACTGCCAATACCCTTATCATCCATAATAACAAAATTGTTATAGATCAGCCGTCAATTGTTGCAATTGAACGTTCTACGGGTAGACCGATTGCTGTCGGGGAGCAGGCTAAACATATGCAGGGTAAAACTCACGAAGATATAAAGACTATCCGTCCGCTGAAAGACGGCGTTATTGCAGATTTCCATGCTTCGGAGCATATGATCAAGGAGTTTATCAAAAAAATTCCCGGAATTAAAGGTAAATTCATTCAGCCGGCACTGAGAATTGTGATCTGTATTCCTTCGGGCATTACCGAAGTTGAGAAAAGAGCCGTAAGAGACTCTGCACAAAAAGTGAATGCAAAAGAAGTAAGGCTGATTTATGAGCCAATGGCTGCTGCGATAGGAGTAGGAATTGATGTTCAGAAGCCTGAAGGAAATATGATCATCGATATAGGCGGAGGTACTACGGAAATTGCTGTGGTAGCTTTAGGTGGTATCGTATGTGATAAATCTGTAAAAATTGCAGGAGATGTATTTACCAATGATATTGCTTACTATTTAAGAACTCATCACAATCTTTACATCGGGGAAAGAACTGCGGAAAGAATCAAAATTGAAGTTGGTTCTGCCGTTGAAGATCTTGATGTGGATATTGAAGATATTCCGGTACAGGGTAGAGATCTTATCACAGGTAAGCCGAAAGAGATCATGGTGGGCTACAAAGAAATTGCACGTGCACTGGATAAATCCATCATCAGAATTGAAGATGCCGTAATGGAGACACTTTCTCTTACACCACCGGAACTGGCAGCTGATATTTACAAAACAGGTATTTATCTTGCCGGTGGGGGCGCATTACTGAGAGGTCTTGCGGACAGACTGCACAAAAAGACCGGTCTTCCTGTATTTGTTGCAGAAGATCCGTTGAGAGCTGTGGTACGCGGAACCGGTATTGCCCTTAAGAATATGGATAAATTCAATTTCTTAATTAAATAATTCTAACTTTTTACGACTTTATATCTGAATGGGATTTTTGCTGAGATTATTTTCGAAGAATGCTCTTTTTGTCTTCTTCATATTCCTGCAAATTATTGCTCTCATTCTGATATTCTCTAAAAACGCCATGCAGAGATCCTGGATCGCGGGCCAGTCGGCTGCGCTGAATTCCTGGGTTTCCGGCTATATAGACGAAGGGGTTTCCTATCTGAAGCTGAAACAGATCAACGAAGATCTGGTAGCCCAGAACAAAGCCCTGATGACTGAACTCTACGGTAAAGAAGGAGCGAAAAATCCTGTTTTCAGAAAGGTTCACGATACTTTAGGTGGCGGGCAGATCTATACTTTTGTAGATGGTGAAATTGTTTCCAACAGTATCAACAGGCGGAATAATTATTTTACAATCAACCGCGGCCGGAGAGACGGTGTTTTTCCGCAGATGGGGGTTATGGCGCCGAGAGGAATTGCCGGAATAGTTATCAATTCCACAGACAGTTATGCGCTTGTACAGTCAGTACTGAGTGTTAACAGGATCAGAATTAATGCTTCTCTGAAAAACTCCGGATATTTTGGAACTTTAACCTGGAACGGAGACAACTCAAGAGTAATGCATCTTGCGGATATTCCGAAATATGTCGCTTTAAAAGTAGGAGATACCGTACTGACAGACGGTAAATCGGCTATTTTCCCGAAAGGGGTGATGATCGGAACCATTGCAGGCTATTCCGTGGATAATAAAACCGGTTTCTGGGATATTTCTGTCGAGCTGAGCGAGAAAATGGGCGCTTTAAGCAAAGTATATATTGTGAAGAACCTTAAAAAAGCAGAGGTTCAGAAAATTCAGGATACTCTCCAGGCTGTAATAAAAAAAGAAAATGATTAGCAGGACTTTATTTACCGATATATTGATCATGATTTTCCTGGTTGCATTGCAAGTTTTTGTATTGTACAAGATCACGATTTTCGGAAAGTATACACCGGTCATATACCCGGTGTTTGTCATGTTTTATCCTTTCTTCAGAAATAAATTCCAGTTTTTGGCGCTAAGCTTTCTGATCGGCCTTTCGGTAGATATCTTTCTTCATTCCGGAGGGATCAATGCGTTTGCTACAACGCTTATCGCTTATTTCAGAACCCTGATATTCAGAACTTCCACAGATACTTCCACAGACTTTTTTTCTTTTCAGTCCCTCCAGTGGGCGCAGTTTTTGCTGTTTCTGTTTTCCAGTATCTTCCTGCATCAGCTTGTGGTGCAGTATATTGAATTTTTTAAATTAAGCAGGTTTTTTGAAATATTACTTAATGTTGTGATAACAAGTATAATTTCCTTTATATTTATCGTTATTTATGCATTAATATTTAAAATCAAACAAAAAGTTTGAACACACGTTATTTAAAAATCTTTTCCATTCTCGTTGTCATCGCTCTTATTTTTATAGCGAGGCTTGCCTATTTACAGTTATTTACAGACCGTTATGCCCTGAATGCAGCCAATACTTCCATTAAAACAGAATATGTAATCCCGCAGAGAGGGGTTATTTTTGACAGGAACGGAAAGATCCTGGTGGGAAATCAGCCTGCTTATGAAATTTCGTTTACCCAGGCCCTGATGAAGCCTGATTTTGATACTCTGGGCTTTTGTAGTCTTATGCAGATTTCAAAAGCAGATTTTATCAGCCGGATCAATCTTATCAAAAAAGAAAAATATTATTCCAAGCTCACTCCGATGACGTTTATCAAAAACCTGAGCCGGGAAGATATTGCCAGAGTACAGGAAATTATTTTCAAATATCCGGCATTCAGCATTGTTTCAAGACCTCAGCGTCAGTATGAAGTTTCTACTTCCGGAAACCTTCTGGGGTATACCAGTGAGGTAAATGAACGCGAAATAAAAAAAGATTCTGTATACTATTTGCCGGGAGATTTTATCGGAAAAACAGGAGTTGAAAAATCTTACGAAAAAGAACTTCGTGGAGTAAAAGGAGTGAAGTACATCCAAAAAGATATAAGACTCCGCAATATCGGTTCTTATAAAAACGGATCTTTGGATAAAGATGTAATTACAGGTAAAGATATTACCCTGACCATTGATTATGATCTTCAGAGGATGGCTGAAGAAATGCTGGTCAACAAGCATGGGGCAATTGTAGCTTTAGACCCTAATAATGGGGAAGTATTGGTTGCGGCAACCGGACCGGATATTGATCCGAACCTTTTCACGGGACCTAATAAATCAAAAAATCTGTATGCCCTGTCAAAAGATACGCTTTACGAAAACAAACCTACTTTTGACCGTTCTTTACAGGCCGGGTATCCGCCGGGATCAACTTTCAAACTGTTGACTGCCCTGGCGGCAATGCAGATGGGAGTAATGGATGAAAAGACGATTTTCCCCTGTGGTGGCGGATTTTTCTATAAAGGTAAAAGAATTAAAGGTCATGGCGGAGCAGATCCGTTGATTCCTTCCATTCAGGTTTCCAGTAACTGTTTCTTCACCTATGCGTTTATTGCAATCATCAAAAAGTATCCGGGAAATCCTTCAAAAGGTGTTGATGAATGGAAAAAGATCATGAGCAGCTTTGGAGTTGGAGAATTCTTGAATAATGATTTTGCTGTGGGCGCTAAAGGAAGAATACCTTCAGGAGACTTTTATGAGAAAAGGTTTAAAGCCATTATGAAAGCAAGTGGTTCCCAGAGAACTGATTTTAAAAACTGGGATGAAATGTCAACCGGTGCTATCTATAACGGGATGGGGCAGGGAGATGTTCTGGTAACCCCTATTCAGCTGGCCAATTATGTAGCAGCTATTGCGAACAAAGGATGGTATTATACCCCTCATATTGTAAAGGCAATTGACGGAAAACCAAATCCTGATCCAAGATTTAAAGTTAAACATAAAACACTGGTTGATGAAAAGCATTTCGAGCCGGTTCTGAAAGGAATGGAAGCCGTAGTTTTAAGAGGAACTGCAAGAGGGCTGAAATCCAACGACTTTACACAATTAGCCAAAACAGGTACGGCACAGGTTCCGCAGGGAAAGGATAATTCTATCTTTGTTCTGATTGCCCCGGCTGATAAACCTAAAATTGTTGTGGTGGCAGTAATGGAGCATGCCGGATTCGGAGCTACATGGGCTGGCCCTGCCTGTACAGTTATTGCTGAAAAATATATTACAGGTGATTTGAAAAGAGAAAATCTTTATAAAAAAATGATCACCTCGAGTTTCATGCCGGAGTATAAAAGGCAATGGATTGCAGATTTAAAGCGTAAAGGTCTGTATGTTGACCCCAAACCTGATTCCATCAGGCAAAAGAGAATAAAAGATAGTCTGGATCGGGTGAAGCAAGAGAAAGCAAAACTTCAGAAAAAGATAAACGAAGAAACTAAAAACAATAAAAAACCTGTAAAACAATGAAATGGGCAGAAGGAATAGATAAATTAGGTCTCGGACTGTATTTCCTGCTCTGCATTTTTGCCATTGCCAATATTTACAGTGTGGATCAGAAGCTGGGAGAAAAACAGCTGATATTCTTTTGTATCTCTCTGTTTGTAGGACTTGTCATATTTGTAGGAAGAAGTAAGTTCTTCGAGAATATGTCAGGAATCATTTATATTGGCGGGGTTTTAATGCTTGCGGGTCTTCATGTCTTTGGAACTGAAATTTTAGGACAAAAAAACTGGTATAAATTCGGAAGTTTCACCATGCAGCCTGTGGAATTTGCAAAAATAGGAACGGCCCTTATGCTGGCAAACTATGTTTCAGGGCCGGATTTTGACCTTAAGAATACAAAATCATTATTCACAGCTTTAGCAATAATTGGTATTCCTGCTGTTGCTGTATTATCCATTCCCGATGTAGGATCATTGCTTGTATTTACGGCATTTTTTATTGCACTGTATAGAGAAGGTCTGTCCGGGAAGCTTTTTCTGATTGGTGGGCTTTTTGGCGGGGTATTTCTTATAGCCAATTATCTTAATGATCCTTTGCAGTGGAGCTTATGGTACTTTTCAGTGTTTATTATTATAGTGGGCGGGCTGTGGTTTGCATTTAATGCAGCCATGCTTCGTAAAAATGTATATACTCTTTTACCGGGCGTGGGGATCGTTCTTTTATTGGCGGTGCTGTCATTTGTTTCACCTGTTATTTTTGAGAAGCTACCCAAACACCAGCAGGAACGTGTGGAGGTTTTGTATAAAGGTGAAAAAGAATTCCGGGATACTTCCGGGTATAACTTATTGTATTCAAAAACGGCCATCGGTTCCGGAGGAATGTTGGGTAAGGGATTCCGTGAAGGATCAGTTACTCAGGGAAAATTCGTTCCTGAGCAGGAAACCGATTATATTTTCTGTACTGTGGGTGAAGAATGGGGGTTTTTAGGAAGTGCGGCCCTTATCCTTTGCTATATGGTTTATATAGGCAGGATCTACTATCTGGCAGAGAAACAGAAAGCTACTTTTAACCGTGTATTCGGATATTGTTTTGCTTCGATCCTGCTGATGCACTTCTCGATCAATTTAGGAATGGTGATGGGGCTTTTCCCTACGGTGGGTATTCCGCTTCCTTATTTCAGCTACGGAGGAAGTTCTTTGCTGGCATTCTCTATGATGACGTTTATTTTCTTTAAGCTGAATTATTCGGACAAGAACAGCCTTGTTTAGAAATCTGCTTTTATTCAATAGAAATTACTGAAATCATTATTACTTTTGAGGAAGAATATTTTCTCAGCATAACTCCTGTACATTTATGAAAGATATATACACTTGTGATCAGAATTTTGATAACACAGACTTTGTCCGGTCTCCATTGGAAAAAGGGGAATATGAAAACTGCACCTTCAGGAACTGTAATTTTGAATATGCGGATATTTCCGGTTTTACCTTTACCGATTGTGAATTCACAGGATGTAATCTGAGTATGGCCAAACTTGTTAATACAGCTTTCCGTTCTGTTCATTTTAAGGAATGTAAAATGCTGGGACTTCAGTTCAGTGAATGTAACGGATTCGGTCTTTCATTCAGGTTTGAAGACTGTATGCTGAACAATTCTGTGTTCTATGGGACTTCCGTGAAGAAAACACTCTTTAAAAATTCAAAATTAACCGAGGTAGATTTCACGGATTGTGACCTTTCAGGTTCAGTATTGAGCGGGTGTGATCTTTCAGGTGCGATTTTCGATCATTCTAACCTTGAAAAAGCAGATTTTCGGTCCTCATTCAATTATTCCATAGATCCTGCCGTAAACAGGCTTAAAAAGGCTAAATTTTCATTATCTGAAGTATATGGTCTGCTGTATAAGCTGGATATTGAGATTGATAAAGGCGCTTAAAGGATTTTTTTAATTAATCGCTAAGGCAAACTAAGGTATAATAACAGCGTATTTTTAAGGTAGACAAACCGCTTCTCTTATTTCTGAAATGCAAAGACTTTGTATTGCTTTGCTGAGTTTACGCCCTTGTTGCCTTAATTGATACGCTCTTATAGTTAATTCTTTGTCTTGCCTTGCGGGAAATATATTTTCAATTTGTATTTAACTCATGCCCGTTCATCCGGCTTCAATAGAAATTTAGCTTCAAATAGGGTATTATATTCATTACAATAAAAAAACCGTCAGGATTTCTGACGGCTTCATTATTTAAATCAATTATTTAAAATTAAAAACTTGCAGCGGCTGCTTGAGTGGTGGATGCTAAATTGTTGTATGCATCTCCGTTCTCGTTAATGACTCTTTTGGCAAATCTGTATTTAGGTCCCCAATAAGAATCGTTCAGTGACGAGACCATCACTCCTTTTGAAGTGGCAGCGTGAATAAACTTTACCTCGCCTTCTTCAGTTACACTTTCTACAATACCTACGTGAGAGATTCTTCTTCCGTGAGAGAAGAAAATAAGATCTCCTTTCTGAAGATTCTCCTTCTCAATTCTTTCCCCTTCCTGAGCCTGGGAAGCCGCTACTCTTGGTAAGCTTAATCCTGCCGCAGCTCCGAATACAGAAAGAACGAAAGCTGAACAGTCAATCCCTTTTCTGGTCATTCCTCCGTATCGGTAAGGAGTTCCCAGGTAGGTTTCAGCTTCTGTAAGGATATTGTCGATAGTTTTATTGTATTTGACTGCCTTAGCAATCTCAGAATTTTTAATGGCCTTTTTCGCGTTGGCGATAGATGCAGCTTTTTCAGCAAGGAAAGAATCAATAAGTCTCTGCTTATCCTGCTCCATTTTCTTGTTGTCGATAGAAGCTAGTTTGGCATCTGTTTTGTATTCTTTAGTGTAAGTTGCCGGTTGTGAAACTACATAATTTGTAGCGCAAGACTGTAATGAAACTGTAGAAACTAAAGCAACTAAATAAAACAAAACTCTTTTCTTCATATATATTTGATTATCCGTGTTAAAAAGGAATATTTATTTTCAAAAGCATTACAAAAGTAGAGATTCCGGCCAAAAGACCCCTGATATGATAATTGTCAGGATCTTATTTTAACACTATTTAACATATTATTTAGGTATGTTAAAGAAAAACAAACCGCAACCGCCTGTTTTTGGTGAGTCCGCGGTTTTTTTTATTAAGATTCTTTAACAAACACTGTCGATTTTCTTCTATGAATCGGGGTTTGTGAGTTTAAACTTCAATTTTTCAGGCTGTTAACAAAACAAAAAAAATCCCCGGAAAACCGAGGATTTAAAACTAATATGGAACTTTACAGATGTTATTTTGTAAATAACATTTCTCTATATTTAGTCATTGGCCAAAGTTCATCATCCACCATCATTTCAAGATCATCAGAAGCTTCCCTGATGGCATCGAATAACGGTTTTACTTTGTTGCAGTAATCTTCTGCCTGCTTCTGACTGTCTGATACAGCTTTCGCTGCCTCTCTGGCTTTAATAAGCGCTTCAACGCCCAGTTTAATTTTGGCAACATTTTCAGAGATGCTGGTAATTAAGCTCATCTGCTCTTTTGCCAATGATTTGAATTCTTTGTCTCCGAAGATTTCTTTCAATCCTTTAACGTTCTCAATTAACCTGTTCTGGTAATTCAAAGCGGAAGGAATGATGTGGTTTCTTGCGATATCGCTTAATACTCTTGCTTCAATATCAATGACCGTAGAGTATTTTTCTAATTTGATCTCGTTTCTGGCCTCCACTTCTCTGTGAGTGAATACGCCTACTTCTTCATAAAGGTCAAGGAACTTTTTGTTCATTTCCTGTTTAAGTGCTTCAGGAGTGGTTTTTAAATTGTTCAGACCTCTCTTTTTAGCTTCTTTAGCCCAGTCGTCAGAATATCCGTCTCCTTCAAACATGATGTTTTTACACTGTTTGATGTATTCTCTCAATATATTGAAGATTGCTTCGTCTTTCTTAAGACCTGTTTCAATAAGAGCATCCACTTCTTTTTTGAAATCGTTCAGCTGTTTGGCAGCAATGGTATTCATTACCGTCATAGATTCGGCACAGTTGGCAGAAGAACCTACCGCTCTGATCTCGAATTTATTTCCTGTAAAGGCAAAAGGAGAAGTTCTGTTTCTGTCCGTATTGTCCAGAAGGATCTCAGGGATCTTTCCTACAACGTTTAATTTTAATTCTGTTTTTTCCTCAGGGCTTAATTTTCCGTTGGTTACTTTTTCAAGTTCTTCCAGTACACTGAACAGCTGGCTTCCGATAAATACGGAAATGATTGCAGGAGGTGCCTCATTGGCTCCAAGTCTGTGGTCGTTGCTTGCCGATGCGATGCTTGCTCTCAAAAGGTCAGCGTATTCATATACAGCCTTGATGGTATTCACGAAGAAGGTAAGGAACTGTAAGTTTTTCTTAGGATTTTTTCCCGGGCTTAACAGGTTTTCTCCGGTATCTGTTGCTAAAGACCAGTTGTTGTGCTTTCCGCTTCCGTTTACTCCCGCGAATGGCTTTTCGTGGAACAGGATATGGAAGTGGTGTTTGTGGGCTACTCTTGCCATGATGTCCATCAGTAAAGAGTTGTGGTCTACCGCAACGTTTACTTCTTCAAACATCGGAGCCAGTTCAAACTGGTTGGGTGCTACCTCATTATGTCTTGTGGTTACCGGAATTCCCAGTTTCATACATTCTATTTCCAGCTCTTTCATAAAGTTCATTACCCTGGTAGGAATAGAACCGAAATAGTGGTCATCAAGCTGCTGTCCTTTTGCAGGAGAATGTCCTAATAATGTTTTCCCTGTGATCACAAGGTCAGGACGTGACTGGTATAATGCAGAGTCAACTAAGAAATATTCCTGCTCCCATCCTAAAGTAGGAGTTACCTTCGTTACGTTTTTATCAAAATACTGCATTACATTGGTTGCAGCTTCGTCAACAGCATTCAGAGCTCTTAAAAGCGGTGCTTTATAATCTAAGGTTTCCCCTGTGTAAGAAATAAAGATCGATGGGATACAAAGGGTAGTTCCCATGATGAATGCAGGGGAAGTAGGATCCCATGCGGTATAACCTCTTGCTTCAAACGTATTTCTGATTCCTCCGTTCGGGAAAGAAGAAGCATCAGGTTCCTGCTGGATCAGTAGGTTTCCGCTGAATCTTTCAATTGCTCTGCCTCCTTCAATCGGGGTAAAAAAAGAATCGTGCTTTTCCGCAGTAGTTCCCGTCAAAGGCTGAAACCAGTGCGTATAGTGGGTCACTCCTTTGCTCATCGCCCAGTCTTTCATTGCCACGGCTACCTGGTCTGCAATATGTCTCTGGATCTTGGTTCCTTTCTTTACAGCATCCATAATAGACTGGAATGCTTCCTTTGTAAGATATTCTCTCATGGTTTCTTCTGAGAAAACATTCTGACAGAACAGTTCTGACAGTTTCACGGGAACCTCAACAGAGTTATCTCTTCTGAAGTCCTTAAATGGAAGGGTTTCTAACGCTTTGAATCTTAAAGTTGACATAATAAGGTTATTTTTACAGGGCAAATTTACAAAAAAAATGATTCGAAAATATTTTTACCCTAAAAAAATAAGGGGTTGTCTTGTTTTTTATGAAAATTTAGCGTTGTTTGGGTGTTTTTTTATAGGGTGTAGGTGTTTTATTGTCGCTATATACCGGGAAAAGTGGAGCTAATGCTGATTTTTAAAATCTTTTCTGAAAATTAACAGGAATATGGGCAGAAAAATAAGAAATGACCAGAGAGTGTCTTTTAAGCATTCCGTATCGTAAACATGGAAAGTATAAAGTAAGGTATTCGTTACGATGATAGTCAGAAGGTAAGCCCAGCCCTTTTTGGAGAAAATACTTTCCGTTATGAAAAACATAACCAGCATCTGAGCGACAATGATGAGCGGAAATCGTTCAAACATTCCATAGATTCCGGGGAAGAAGGCAAACAGCATTACTTTTATTATATGAAAGAAATGGGGTTCTTCATCAAATTCAAATAAAAAGAACACTGCTCTTACAGGGTAATATATAAAAATATGACTAAGCCATATCTTCCAGAAAAGAGGAATTTTTTTGAGTATGTTTTTCATTCGGCTGATTAGTTTACAGCAGAAGACCTGCCGGAATATAAATATAAGAAGAAGTCCCCATATTTGAAACACCTCTTTCCTGATGCAGGTTTAAACAACTTATTAAAAGATAGTTAAAATAAGTTGAGCGGAGATTTTGTATATTTGTGTGAAATTTATTTTATGACAAATTCTAGAGCAAGAGAAACAACAGAGGCTATTGAAAGATTATACATCTCTATGAGACATTTATTTTATAGAGGGTTTTTCAAGCCGGGAGGTGTTTCGGGAGAGAGCATCAGAAGCTTGCTGAAAACAATCAATCCGGAGATTTACGGTTCCATGAATATTCCCAATAAGCTGGAACTTGACGGTTTGATGTATGTTTTAGACAGGCTTCCGGAAGGGATCGAGGAATGTGCTTTTATTCATCTTACGTCAGATGAAGGGTTTGATAAAGGAAGTTTCGAACCTATTGTTCCTAAAAAGAGAAGAAGAAACTGTTATAGAATAGACGAACACCAGATGAATATTGAGGTTCTTTTGGGCCGTTCCGAAATTTATGACATTCTTACCCACCTTACCTTCTTATTTATAGAAGCTGATAAAATCCGTAATCTGGCTTTCATCCAGGATGAAAACTGGAAACCTACGCGTGCCTTCAAGATCATTGAAGAAGTGGTGAAAGGCGAAAAGAAATTCAGCAGAAAGGAAAAAGAAGTAGCATTAATCCACCTTTCATCTTTAATAGGAAGAACTTTTGCCGAAACATTAAGCGCTTATAATACTTTCGGGGATGATCAGAACCCTGACCGTCTGTTCAAGATCATCTACAACTTAGGAAAAGTAAGTCTTGAAGATGCCAAACAGACCAGAGAAAGAGAAATTCATTTCAGCGCTATATTAAAGGAAAGGGTAGGACACCACTATTTCGGGGAAAAATGGGCAAATAAAGTAAAAGAAGTCCTGTTTGATAACGATCTTCATATGCGTCCGCTGCACATTATTTCTGCCAATATGCACTCTGTAAAGAATATGCTGTATGCCAATGATGCACTGAAGAAAAAACAGACCAAAGAGGTAGATTATAAACTGTACGGAGATATTTCCGATAAAAAAGAACTTCGCGACAAGGTTTCCAAATATGCTTTGGATGAAGGGATGATCTACATTAATGATAAGAGCGGAAGTAATATTGATGTTCAGATTATCGATCTGAGCAAGACCGACCTTAAAAACACTCCGTTCGGAGATCTGAAGTTCGGAGGGGATGACGTGGTGATGGTTTTTGATTACGCCTTCGGTGAGCAGGCCTATGAAGTAATGGATGAACTGCTGAGACCTTACGAACATAAGGGAGAAGTATACATGATGAAAGTAAAGTCTGTGTCCATTATGGGGAAAGCCGGAATTCTTGCCGGCGGAAAAGGGGATATTATGATTCCTACCTCTCATATTTTTGAAGGAACGGCAGATAACTATCCTTTTGAAAATGCCCTGAAGCTTGATGATTTTAAAGATGATGAACTGAAAGCCTTTGAAGGCCCGATGATCACTGTTTTAGGAACATCACTTCAGAACAGGGATATTCTTTCCTATTTTATGAATACTTCATGGAAAGCAATTGGTCTTGAAATGGAAGGAGCGCATTATCAGAAAGCTATTCAGGTAGCTTCTAAGATCAGACACCATATTTCACCGGATCTGTTTGTAATGTATGCTTATTATGCATCGGATAATCCTTTGGAAACAGGAAGTACGCTTTCTTCAGGAGGTTTAGGTCTTACAGGAGTAAAACCAACGTATCTGATTACTTTGAGAATCCTTGAAAAAATTCTACAAAGCGGAAAGAAAGAAATTTCGGCTAAAAAATAATTGTAATTAAAATTATAAAAATCAACCTCAGATGTTTTTGCATTTGAGGTTTTTTGTTTTTAGATCTAAATATTTAAAGGGGTAATATATAAAGATCCGGTAGAAAAATTCAGAAAAATCTGCATAACCTGTCCAATCATAGAGTTAAAAACAACTCTTTAATTACTTATCTTTAGGTAAATCAAAATATCAAAATCATGAGCTCAGCTTCACAATTAGCTAAAAGATTCAGAGAAGTCCTGCTGGACGGTCTCTGGATTGCGAATACCAATTATAAAAACCAGCTTTCTGATGTTAGCTGGGAACAGGCGGTCACAAGAGTAGGCACTTTAAATACGATAGCTATGCTCACCTTTCATATTCATTATTATATTGCAGGAGTTAAGAATGTGCTGGAAGGGGGTGAACTCGAAATAAAAGACCAGTTCAGTTTTGATCTCCCGCCTATTGAATCTCAGGAGCAGTGGGAAGAACTTTTAAATAAACTGTGGACAGATTCAGAAAAATTTGCCGTATTGGTTGAGCAGATACCCGATGATAAAATAGATGAGGTTTTCGTGGATGAAAAATACGGAACCTACCGAAGAAATATAGACGGGATGATTGAGCATGCTTATTATCATTTGGGACAGATTACTTTGATCAGAAAATTGCTTTCCGGTATTTAAAGCTGAATACCTGTCCTTTTATTTTGTATCTTCATTGTACAGAAAATATTAAAAATGCTTATCAATCAGTCTCTTATATCAGATATAAAATCCATTATCACAAAGTCGAAAGATAATGTGATTCGGGCTGTGGATCATCAGCGTACTCTGATGTACTGGCATATTGGCAGGAGAATTTTTGAAGAGGAACAGGAGGGGAAAGATAGGGCTGATTATGGTAAATATCTTACCCAACTTATTGCAACAACTTTAGAGCCTGAGTATGGTAGTGGCTTTTCCAGACGACAGATTGAGCTTTTTAGACAGTTTTACCGTGTTTTTCCAATTGCGAATGCACTGCGTTCGCAATTGAGCTGGACACAATACAAATTATTGATAAGGATTGACAATGAAGATAAAAGAGAATTCTATATTGCAGAAACTGTCAAAAATAACTGGACTTCCAGACAGCTTGAACGCCAGATTTACAGTAATTTATATGAAAGACTTTTGCTGAGTAATGACAGGGAAGCTGTTCTGGCTGTCGCTAAAAATGAAAAACTGCCTTCTGATGCCAGAGAAATTATTAAAGATCCTATGGTATTGGAGTTCCTTGGGCTAAAAGCAGATTCCTCTTATTATGAAAAAGATCTGGAGCGTTCAATTATTACCCACTTACAGGATTTCCTGCTGGAACTGGGTAATGGTTTCTCATTTGTAGCCAGACAGAAAAGAATACATATTGAAGGGGATGAGTTTTTTGCGGATCTGGTTTTTTATAACAGGCTGCTGCAATGTTTTATCATTATAGAGATTAAAACAGCCAGACTGACGCATCAGGATATAGGGCAGCTGCAGATGTATGTTAATTATTATGACCGTGTGGAGAAACTTCCCCATGAAAATCAGACCATCGGTATTTTACTCTGTGCCAGTAAAAATGATGCGGTTGTAAAATTCACACTGCCGGAAGACCGGAAACAAATTATTGCAAGCCAGTATGAACTGTATCTGCCCACTGAAAAACAGCTTCTGGATGAAGTAAAAAAAGAACTGGAAAATTTTGGGAATGAACATGAGGTCTAATTAATACCGATGCAAAAAAATATAACAGAAAACATTTAACCAACCAGATAAAAATCAATCTAAAACCATAATGAACAGAATAAAACCTCAGATAGCCCCTTGTTTGAGGGTTTTATTTAATTTACCTACCTTTAGAAAAAATAAATTTTAAATGAAAAAATCGGTTGCAATCCTTTTTGCGTTTATCATTTCACAATTTCAGGCCCAGCAGGGTGCCTACTATCAGCAGGCAGCGAAGTACAAGATGGATATTGATGTTAATGCTGAAAAATTTACCTACCAGGGAACCCAGACTTTAGAATATACCAATAACTCACCGGATGAACTGAAGGAGGTGTATTTCCACCTGTACTGGAATGCTTTTAAACCCAATTCCATGATGGATCAGCGGGTGGCAGGCCAGGGGAAAAACGGAGATTCCAGGCTTCAGAAAGACGGTATTTCAAGACTGGCTTCTATTCCTAAAGAGGAAGAAGGTGCTCAGAATATTCACTGGATTAAACAGAATGGAAAAAATCTGAAGTTTGAGATCCAGGAAACGGTAATGAAAGTATACCTGGCAGAACCTATTAAGCCTAATTCCACAACGACTTTCACTATGGATTGGGATGCTGTCATTCCGCAACAGATCAGAAGAAGCGGTAGAAATAATAAAGAAGGGGTGGATATGACCATGACCCAATGGTACCCGAAGATTGCGGAATATGATTATGACGGATGGGCAACCTTTGATTATATCGGAAGAGAGTTTCATGCTCCGTTTGCCGACTTTGAGGTAACGATAAAGATCAACAGAGATTATGTGGTAGGAGCCGGAGGAATTCTTGAAAATCCTTCTGAAGTGAAAGGTTATACAGCGGATGCTAAAATTAAAGCCGATAAAAACAAAAAAGCAGTCTGGAAGTGGACGGCAAAAAATATACTGGATTTTGCATGGAGTGCAGACAGGGATTACTCGGTAGAAAGTTTTGATGTTCCTGAAGGTCCGAAAGTGTACCTGGTATACCAGAAAAATGACAAAACAAAAGTATGGGCCGAAGCACAGCCTTATCTTACAAAATATTTCCAGATGATGAATACGCATTTCGGAAAATACGTTTATCCTGCCTACGCCTTTATTCAGGGTGGAGACGGTGGAATGGAATACGGAATGTGTACCATGATTCTGGGAGAAGCTAAAAGCATTAAAGACTTAATGGGGCTGATGGCCCACGAAGGTGCCCATTCCTGGTATCAGCAGATGCTGGCCACCAATGAACCGATGCGCCCGTGGATGGATGAAGGGTTTACCAGTTATGCAGAAGGATTTGTGATGCACCAGCTATTTCCTGAAGACCTTCCCAATCCTTTTTATAAAACCATAGATGCTTACAGAAAGTTCCTTAAAAAAGGGATTGAAGAACCGGCAGTATGGCTGGGCGACCATCATGATAACGGGACTTCCTATACCTATGCCTCTTATGTAAAAGGAGAGTTGTACCTGGTACAGCTGGGGTATATCATGGGAGAAGAGAACCTGGCAGAAACACTGAAACAGTATTACGACCAATGGCACCTGAAACATCCGTCAGACAGGGATTTTCTCCATATTGCGCAGAAAGTTTCAGGAATGGATCTTAAATGGTTCCATCATTACTGGATCAATACAACAAAAACGATTGATTACGGCATTAAGGAGGTGAAGTATGATGCAAAGTCTACAACCATTACACTGGTTAATAACGGGCAGGTTCCTATGCCGGTAGACTTCAGTATTGTGACTGCCGATAAAAAAATTGTCAACTATCAGATTCCTGTAAACCTTACCCACACATGGAAAGGAAAAGATATCTACGGTGATCTGAAAATTCAGCCTTACTGGCCGTGGACACAGAAAGAATATACATTTACTATTCCGTATACAAAATCACAGTTAGCAGCACTGGCTGTCGATTTCAGTCAGAGAATGGCCGATGTCAACCCGGAGGACAACTTTATTGAAGTGAAATAACCGGAAAAAACTAAAAAGGGGAATATTTTTGAATGTTCCCCTTTTTTAATGCGTGAATTTTACCGTTTACCATATTATTTCCGGCTGGCAGTCTTCAGAAGATCTGATGCAGAATGGCCGTGCCGTGCATGGGTCAGGCGGACATACAGTTCCGGGGCATAGCGCGGGTACACCGCTTGGCATCGGGCAGGAAACATAATCACCGCCATGAATGGTTTTTAACCCTTTTCTCGAAAGTTTCTTTAAATTTTTCATAATAACTCATTGTTTGGTGAGTATCAAATGTAAAGAATTATAATGAGAATTAATAGTCCCGGTAAGCAAATGAGGAATGTTTTTTAGTAAATGCAGCCGGAATTCTATTAAATGCGTTACCGGCAACCATTAAATTAATGGTAATATTGATTATATTTTAAGGAGAAAGCCTTATTTTTACAATCTTTTTTTAACCCGTAACTGTTTAGAAAATCAAATGAATTCAATCGTCATCAACGTAGGAAACAGCAACATAAGATTCGGACTTTTTAACGGAGACAACTGTGATATTTCATGGGTGATCAATACCAAACCGTACAGAACGGCAGATGAACTGTATGTACAGATGCTGATGCTGTATCAGACCTACAAAATAGAGCCTGCGGAGATCAGTAAGGTCATTATAGGATCAGTGGTACCTCAGCTTACCAAAGTGATCAGCTCGGCCATTAAAAAAATTCATGGTATTCTGCCGGTGATTGTAGACCGTAATACCCCTTCGGGAGTTCAGGCAAAATCCAAACAGATGGGAACGGATATTTATGCCAACCTTGTGGCGGCTCACAATATGTATCCGAACAGAAAGAAAATCGTGATTGATTTCGGAACAGCCCTTACAGCAAGCTGCGTGGCTGAAAACGGAGAAACATTAGGCGTGATCATCGCTCCCGGAATTGTAACCTCTCTGAATTCCCTTATCAGCCATACGGCCCAGCTTCCCGAAATTGAACTGAAAAAACCTAAATCTGTATTAGGACTGGATACGGTAACCTGCATGCAGAGCGGAATGGTTTACGGATTCCTGGGAATGGTGGAAGGTTTTGTAGACCGCATCAACGATGAGGTGAATGATGACTGCTTCGTTGTGGCAACAGGAGGAGTTTCTCATGTTTATAAGCCTTTGACTGAAAAAATCCATGTGATGGATAGGCTGCATACCCTGAAAGGACTTTATTTCTTAGGAAAAGATCTTTAATTTTTATAATCCATGTCATGAAAAAACTCAGTGAATTTCCGGAAATAAAAACAGAAAGACTCATTCTGTCGCAGCTTAAAGAGGAGGATCTTGATCTTGTAACAGAATATCTTCAGAACAGGATCTTTTCAGATCTTACATCCAATATTCCGTATCCTTACACAAGACAGGATGCAGAGTTCTGGCTGAAAATGTCCGGTGCAGCATTTGATAAAAATACAGGCTTTACATTTGCCGTCCGGAATAAAGAGGGACAGATCATGGGAGCCATCGGCCTTCATGACAGGGATGATGATAAGGCGGAGCTGGGGTATTGGATGGGAATACCTTTCTGGAACAAAGGCTATATTACAGAAGCCGCTAAAGCAATAATTGATTTTGGATTTAAAGAACTTCATGTCAATAAGATTTATGCTACCTGTTTCCTTCATAATCCGGCTTCAGGCAGAATTATGGAAAAGGCAGGTATGGAGCAGGAGGCTCTTTTGAAGCAGCACCTTAAAAAAGATGATGAGTATTTCGATGTGATGATGTATTCTGTCTTCAGAAAATAATTCCGATTTTAACTTTTCGTGGAAGTAGGAATCAAATCTTAAAATACCTCCATGAAAATACCTTACTCATTTTTTGCACTGATTATCAGTATATCGGTTTTTTCGCAAACGAAACTGATCGCTTTTAAAAGCCACAGCGGAAACCCGGAAAATTTTACCAAAGCAGTTTCGGAAGATCTTTTTGATGTCAATTTTTCCAATCTTGGAGTGGCACCTCAGCAGCTTGTAAGAGATGCAAAGCTTGATTCTGTAATTATTCTTAATGAGAATGAAAGTATCCTGGTAACGAGTTCTTCCAACAAATTCGTGTCCAGAGACAGGAAAGACAACAGAAAAGTATGGACTCCCGGAAGAGAAACCGTACATAATCCGCTTTTTTCCAGAAAAAACATAGACAGTGTAAAACAGGTTCTGAAAAGAGATTATTTCTTCGTAAATGACGTAGACAGTGTTGTTTTTGTGGAATATGATAAAAAAAGTAAAACCTATAAACCCATAAGGCCTGCTGCTGTAAAACCGGCTAAAGAAAAGAATGAAAAAACCAGAGGAGGTCTTTTACTCGGAGTTCTGATGATTTCCGGAATTTCAGGGCTGTACAGTTGGAAGAAAAACAGGAAAAAATAATGAGCAGGAACCTTTTCTGCTGGGCCGGAATTTTCTTTCTGTTGTTCATGCTTTTTTTTCCTCTGGATTTCTTCGGGAACTTTCAGAAACAGATCTCACAGTTTCTATTCGGTGATCTTACAGGGTGGGTGATGAACGCTCTTTTCGGAATTGAAACTCCCAGGATTGATTTTTCTTCGGACAGTGTTTCCATGCTCGTTCTTATTGGATTTTTATTGATATTATCAGCCGTTATCATGCTTCTGATCGAGCGGAAGTATATTGATAAGGTTCTCCGCTTTTCTAAAGAACCGGTAGCTTTATATCTGGCTGTAATTCTGATGAAATATGGCTTTGATAAGGTTTTTAAAGCCCAGTTCTATCTTCCGGAACCCAATATTCTTCTTTCCCGTTTCGGAAATATGGACAGGGACATTCTGTTCTGGAGCACGATGGGAACTTCGCGGTCTTATTCCATATGGAGCGGCGGTGTAGAGTTGTTGGCCGCTCTTTTGATCCTTGTTCCCCGTACAAGAATTATGGGACTGTTCGTCAGTGCCGGGGTTTTTATGAACATCCTAGCCATCAATATTGGTTTTGATATTTCTGTGAAGCTTTTTTCCCTGATCTTACTGCTGATGACGGTTTATACATTGAAAGATGACTGGATTCCGCTGTTCCGGTTTCTGGTTCTGAAAAAAGAAGTGAAACCGAATGAAAATATTGAAGAACAGACTGTTTTCCGGCCGTTAAAGGTATTTCTTAGAACCGTTTTTATTGGTTCTTCACTGGTTCTGATCCTGTTTCCCTACATCAGTTCCGGAAACTATAATGATGATCAGGCAGAAAGACCTTTTATTCATGGAGCTTTCAGAATCACGGATGAAAGTTCAGATCTTCAGTATATCTTTTTCCACCGTAATCATTATCTGATTCTGATGAATACAAAAGAAGAAATGAAAGATTTTCATTATGTTGCGGCTTCCGGAAATCAGTTGATTCTTGAAGACTATAACGGTAAAAAAATACATGCAGATATTGCTTACCGAAAGAAAGACAGCCTTCTGATCCTCGGTTTAGAAGGAAAAACGGTGGAGGCAAAAGAACTGAACTGGAGAAAAATGAATGCCTTACGACCTCTTTTTCATTCAGCAATAGAAAAAATAGAATAGGAAAAAATAAGCTTGACATTCACCGGAAAGTTTCCTGGATATTACAATAAACCTTCAGGTGTTTTCAGGCTGCAAAAACTTCCCTCTTCCAGCCTTCGTCTTTATTACCTTTATCTTTTGCTTTTAAAAAACTCTTTAACGATCGCGGAACACTCATGTTCCATAATTCCGGCTACCATTTCCGTTTTGGGATGAAGGGAAAGATGCTTGTTGATGAAACCCCGCTGTTCGTCTCTGGCTCCGATCACCACTTTGGAAATCTGCGACCATGCAAGCGCACCTGAGCACATTACGCAAGGTTCAAGGGTGACATAGAGCGTACAGTTTTTAAGATATTTTCCTCCGAGAAAATTGGCTGCTGAGGTAATAGCCTGCATTTCCGCGTGAGCTGTCACATCATTTAATGTTTCGGTAAGATTGTGAGCCCTTGCAATGATCCTGTTGTTGGAAACAATCACACAGCCAATGGGAACCTCATCTTTTTCTAAAGCGGTTTCTGCTTCCTGCAGCGCCATTTTCATATAATATTCGTCGGTAAACATGTTCTTTTAATCGAGCGTTAAGGTGAAAGGAATTTTGAAACGTGATCTCACAGTATCTCCATTAACAATAGCCGGAGAAAATTTTTCGGAAATAGAATATAATGCAATTTCTGCCTGTCTGTTAAAGGTGAAATTATCTCCCTGAGCATGTACATTGCTGATGCTGCCGTCTTTTTCAACAATGAAAGCAACGCTGGTTTTTACGGTTTTTACCTCGGTATAGACACCTTCCGTGTAAAGGAGGTCGGCTACTTCCTTTCTCAGGATATTAAGGCCGCCGGGATAATCTGCCTGTTTTTCAACGTTGGCAGGTTTGTCGGGAGCAGTGTGAGGCATGTTTTTCTGTTTACCGATTCCCTGGAGGTCTTCCAGATTTCTCACTTTTAATAAAGCTCCGATAAGAGCGATATTCTCAATGCTGTCCATCTTTTTCATGAAAAGCTGATAATCACTTTTAATCCCGGCTTTTACAAAAGTATTGGTCTCTGCATCAAACTTCTTTTTAAATTCAGAATTCAGCATCATCCTGTGCTGGTTATAATAATTCTTCACAAGTCTGAACTCTTCTTTCTGCTGCGAAAAGCAAAATGAAGACATGAAACAGCATAGGCAAAGTAATAATGCTTTCAAGATGGTATATTTATGTAAATATAGCTAAAAAATATGAGATCAGGTATCTGTTGATCAGCTTTCAAGATAACGGTTCAGAGACTCCTGAAGATGGGCACGGATGTCATCAACTAAACATTTAGGTTCTAAAACGGTTACCTCTTTTCCATAGGAAAGAATTTCCTGCATAAAATCGTAAGTAGGATGAAGGAAGAACTCAAAATAGATCTCTTCTGGTGTTTCTCTGGTTTCTTTCTGAGACTGGTGAAGCGGAAAACTTCTGATGTATTCTCCCTGATGGCGGCTGCATTTCAATACAATATTCTGGGGTTTCTGCTTAGCCAGGTTCATCACCCCGAAAGCGTTCTTGAAATGTTCTCTGAAGTTGTAACTGTACTTTTCCCGGAATTTGTTTTTGGTCACATCAAGATAATTCACCCTGTCCAGGCCAAATGATTTTAATGTTTTATCTTTGGTATCCATCGCAATCAGGTACCATCTGTCTTTGGATTCTTTTAAAGCCAGAGGATGAACTTTACGGGAAGTCATCAGTTTGTTTTTGTAATTATAATGCTCAAAAGTAACTACCCTTTTGTTACGGATCGCGAAGAACAGATCATAAAAATGTTCAATTCCGGTAGGTTTTCTGCTTTCGAAAAAGATAAAGTCTGAAAAGTCCGGATGAAGATTTAATGCATTGCTTACCTGAAAAGATTCAAGTAACTTCTGATTGTATTCGTCCACTTCCATGATCGGGCGGCTTTCTATATAATAACGGTTGTCACCTTTTTTTTTGTTATGGATAGAAAGGTTAAAAAGATCGGATATCTCACGGATGTCGCGCTGAAGGGTGCGGATGGAGTAGCTCTTGATCTCCGCATCCTGAAATTCAAAAGAGTTCAGAAGGTATTCTTCCAGCTGTGGATAAGTAGCGGGAGAGCTTTCTAATCTTTTGATGATTAAGGCATATCTTGTCAGATAAAAATCTTTTTTCATGAGTTTATTTTTTTGGTTCCGTCTTTCCTGCAACCGGTGAAAATTACGGTCAGCAGGCAGACTTAATGGTTAAAGTTCTATGTAACAAATATATGTGCTTAATGCGACAAAACGTGTCGTATTTTATTTTTTGTAGATAAGATTTGAAACTTTTTCCCCCAGGTTTTTCAAAATCAAAATGCTGGTGACTGAAATATTCATAGAATTTAATCCATGATCTAGGGGAGCTCCGTAGGAGCGACCTGATAATTATATTGATGAAGATGAGGTTATCAGGGAACTTTAATCAATACGTATAACTAAAAGTAGCTTCCCGATTTCCATGTTTTTTAAAGATCTTCAATAGAATCTATTGCTAAAAATTCTTCTAAAGTACGGTTATAAAATACAGGTTCTGTTTCATCATACCTGAAAAGAAAGATAGATCCGTTTTTGTGCCCGTTTCCTGCGTAGATACAAATGATATGGCCTACCGGTGTCGTTGCAAAAGGAAGATATTCTTTGGGAATATGCTGTTCCGTTACCTGGAAACTGTCAATACTTTCTTCCATACGGGAATTTCCATGCTTTATACTGTCTAAATCATAGGAGTTTTCCCCAATCTCCAGAATACCTCCGTTATATTTTAAATAGAGTTTTTTTAGATTTTCAGGCATGATGATGCCGAATTGCTTTTCAAAATGCCTGATATCTTCAGAGGTAACAGGCTGTTCCTGCTCTGTGATTTTGGTTTTCATGATGATTTTAGTGTATAAATTTATACGAAATTGAGGACAAACCCTTCATTTTCCAGCATTTTGACTATTTCATTCTCTTTTTCATACACCATAGGTACTGTAATCTGATCGCAATCTCTGTAATCTTCTAAATAAGGGAGAATTTCTTCAGATGAAGGAATAATATCCATATTTCTTAACACAGACAATGCTTTTAAAATGGTAATGTCAGGATTATTTTCTCTTTTGATTATTATTTTCATAAAGCCTGATCATTTATTGTATTTCATAAACCGTCATTGTTCCGTATTCATTATCCTGCCGGCTGTTATAGGATTCATTAAATATAAAGAGTTCGGGAATTCTGTCATTGTTGATATCCATACTGTTAAAGGTGATCCAGTCCATGGATTCATAATGACGTACCGGTAATTTTATTTCGCTGTATCCTTTTTTGTACAGAAAATAATCTTCTCCTTTTTTTCTGATCTGATAATCTTTTGTATCCCGGCTGACCGTTTTATCCGGATAGTTTTTAAAATCCAGATCCATCAGTTCCGACTGGAACTTATAAGTCCTGAACATCTTCGTTGAATTATTTTCTTTAATGAAAGGCAGAATGTCTGTGCTGTCTTTAAGAAAAATACCGTTTTTCCAGACTTTAAGATGATTGTCGCCCCGATATATGCAAAACAGGCTGTCATTGGTAAATACTTTTGCATCATCACCATACGTCTGCTCTGTAAAAATCTTATTTATTTTCAATGGTTTGAGAGGTTCTGTAACAGTCTCTTTTTTGCATCCGATGAATACGGACAGTATAAAAATGAAGGCATATTTCATGGTTTTATTTTAGTTGACGGAATATTACAAAAAAAACCGCAACTTTTGATGTTGCGGCAGAATAAAATGTTCATAGTTGCCTGCATGGGAAATACCGGCTGATATATATAAAAATTTTAAACACAGTTCCGGCTGTCCGTCATTTTGTGAATGGTGATTTCAAAGGTATAAAGGATGTTTAATGAGACTGTTAGGCATTGCGGGAAATTGCAAAAAGTGATGAACAGTGCCGGAACCTGTTATGTTTAAAATTGTCTGGGTGCGTCTTCGTCAAGAATATCTTCTTCAAAATCTTCCTTAAAAAAACGTTCAATGTCATTGAGATAGTTTTCGTAATCCATCTCAGCATTTTCGATGTCGCTCCATTCTATGGTATAGAGATCGGTATCGAAGGCTATATCCGGGTTGTGATCTGGTGTTTCCATATGAGATGATTTAAGGTTTTGCGGGCATATTTCAGGTTGTCCCGTATAAATTGATGTTGAATTCAAAAGCTTTTAAAAGTTTTTTAGATGATTATTTTTTTGTCTTTATTTATATTCCAAAGGTATCCGTGGAAAGCGACAAAACTTGACGTATTAAAAATCTTTTTTTACTTTTTTTATATTTTGTTTCTGATCAGCTTCTGTACAATCTGATTCAGGGTTTCGCGATGGTCGTCAATGTAGCTTAGTCCTGCCTGAATGAGATTTTCAATATTGGATCTTTTTACATTATCCATTGCCGGCGACGCGTTTTTTAGAGAAGGATTCAGGCGGTAATAATTCTTCTGGTTTCTCAGTCCCAGCGTCTGGAACATCTGGCATAGCTGGTAATCTACGGTTTCCGCATTCGCAGACATCAGAATATCAATAATGGGATTTACCCAGCCGATCTTTCCTGCTTTCTCCATTTTCTTAAAAGGATAGGGTCTGGATTCAATTCCTGTTCCGATAGAAACAATGATCATATCGTTTACGGTGGGATGATTGGCTTTCTGGTGGTTTTTCAGAACCTCGGCAAAAGGAATCTTTCTTGCTTCGGCATAGGCGCAGAGTGCCGGATTGTTGGCAAACATTCCCCCGTCGATCAGGCTGAAGATTTGCCCGTACATCGATTTTATCTGCACCGGTCTGAAATAAGTAGGAGCAGCAGAGGTTGCCCTGCAGACATCTTTTACATAGAAATTATCTGTGCTGAGGCGCGCATCCCAGGAGTTGAAAAGCTTTGCTCTCCTGTTTTCTATATCATAGCTGGTAATTAAACATGGTTTTATAAATTCTTTAAGTTCAAGGTGTCCAAAAAAATCATTCAGGTTTTTTTCAAGTGCTTCCTGGGAGATCTTTTCGTTCAGCAGACCGAACGGGTTCAGCAGTTTTTCCCAAAAAGAGACCTGAAATATATCTCCGCCCTTCTCAGCATATAATTCCAGTCCTTTCTGGATAGAATATTTTGCTTTCCGGTGTTCATCAGGACATAGGATAATAGAAGCAATCAGCCCTCCGGTACTGCTTCCGGCTACCAGGTCAAAATAATCCCCGAGTCTGGCACCCGGCTTATCATAATGCTGAAGCTGCTCTTCTATGTAACGCAGAATAATACAGGTGATGATTCCTCTTATTCCGCCTCCGTCCAAAGAAAGAATGGTTGTCTTTTTCATGATGTTTTTGTTGGTTTTTAAAAAAAATAACAGGTCCAGAGACAACTAAAACCAACAATCTGCCGGTGAAGCTGATGCTGGTTTTAGTATTGAGATCTCAGGTAACTAACATTTTTCCTGTGAAACAAAGGTAGGCCGGGGAAGCGACAGAACTTGTCGTATTTTATTCAGTTTCAAATAAAAAACTAAAAAATTACATACTGCTGCTGGTCTTTTGCCATCTTAGAAAGTGTTCTCCAGCTGGTTTTTACCAGACCTTTTTTAGTCCGGATATTTCTCTTTTCAAAATGGGGGAGGTCTTTAAAGGTTTTCCAGTTTCCGCCCCAGTCCCAGCCATGTCTGGCAAAAATCTTTACACATTCGTACCAGTCGGCTACTTTGTCATTATCCCAGTCTTTGGCCGTATCCCAGCTCGCTGTTTTACCGTCAATGATCAGGCAGATGTCTACCGCCAGTCCGTAATTGTGGATGCTTTGCCCTGCTTTGGCATTCGTTACTTTTTTTCCGGAAGTGATTCTTCCGATGGCATACAGCTTTTCCTGTTCTTCCATAGATCTCAGTGCCTGTGTAATTCTTACTTTGGCCCTGCCGGTAAGAGCTTTATCACACGCTCTGATGATCTGTTTTACTTCTTCTCTTACTTCAGGGTGAAGGGTGCCGATTCTTTCCGATGTTACTTTATCCATGATCTTTTTGCTATTACGATTATGAAACAAAAATATAGACGCAGAACGACAGGACTTGACGTGTTTTATTTTTTCTGCCCGGAAATGAAATCAGGTTTACATAAAAAAATAGTAGAAAAAAATGACCTCCAGATTTTTAAAAATCAAATAGAAGTGGTAAATATGAAGAATAGAAAACACAATACCGAATGCATACGATTTTACCTTTTCTGCTGGCTATGGTAGCTGCCATTGTTTTGCTAAATATGTGGGCTGCGAAACTGAAGATTGCCTATCCTGTTTTATTGGTAGTATTTGGCCTGCTTGTCAGCTTCGTGCCCGGTCTTCCGGCTGTAAAGATCAATCCAGATCTGATCTTCTTTATTTTTCTGCCTCCTCTGCTGTTTGAAGCTGCCTGGACGATCTCTTTCAAAGAAATGAAAAGATGGTGGCGGATTATCGGGAGCTTTGCTTTTCTGGTCGTCTTTTTTACTGCATTTACAGTAGCTGTTACTGCGAATTATTTCATTCCCGGATTTAGCATTGCACTGGGATTTTTACTGGGAGGAATTGTATCTCCGCCGGATGCTGTGAGTACGGGGGCCATTATGAAATTTGTGAAAATACCCAATACCACCTCAGCAATTCTGGAAGGTGAAAGCCTGCTGAATGATGCTTCTTCGCTTATTATTTTCCGTTTTGCGCTGGTTGCTGTCGGAACAGGACAGTTTGTATGGCAGGAAGCATCTCTGAATTTTTTACAGATGCTCATTGGAGGACCTGTTATCGGGCTGGCGCTTGCCTGGATTTTTGTACAGGCTCATCAACGCCTTCCTACGGATGCTTCATCAGATATTGCCCTTACTTTAATTGAACCTTACCTGATGTACTGGGTGGCGGAACATTTTCATTGCTCCGGGGTGCTGGCAGTGGTATTCGGAGGGTTGTATATGTCGGATAAGCGGATGATTTTCTTAAACAGTACCAGCCGGATAAGAGGATACAGTGTCTGGGAAAGTTTTGTATTTATCCTGAATGGAATTGTCTTTTTACTCATCGGGCTTGAGCTTCCTGAAATTGTAGGAGGGCTGCGCTCCGAGGGAATTCCCCTGAGAACAGCCATTCAATATGGAGCTCTGGTAACGGGCATTTTGATCGCTGCGCGTATTGTAAGTTCATATGCAGCCATGATTGCTACTCTGGTATTCAGACCTGCGGTTGCTCCGAGGGCATCTTCTCTTAAAAGACGCCTGATGATGCCGCTTGTTTTGGGATGGACAGGAATGAGAGGGGTTGTATCGCTGGCGGCAGCGCTGGCCATTCCCATTACCCTTGAAAACGGTCTTCCTTTTCCGAACAGGAATCTTATCCTGTTCATCACGTTTGTCGTTATCCTGCTCACCCTTCTGGTACAGGGGCTTACCCTTCCTTATGTAATCAGGTATCTGCGTCCTTTTGATGATTTTATTAATGAAGAAAAAGAAAATCAGGCCAGACAGGAAATTAAACAGAAATTGAGGCAGCATGTTTATTATTTCCTGAAAAATAAACATGAAAATGAGCTTAACAGCCATGCCGGAATAGAGCGGATGCTGAAACACTGGGAAGAAAAAAATAAATCCGATGAAACAGAATGGATGAATGAAAAGACCAAAACCGTTTTCATTGAAATGTTGGAAAGCCAGAGGCAGTTTCTTTCAGAACTCAACAAAGATCTGTCGATTGATGAAGAATTGATACGCCATCAGCTCTATCAGATCGATCTGGAAGAAGAACGGATAAAGATGATTTAGCTCCATTACAGACGGATGTAGCCCTGAAAGAGAACTGAATTCTCGAAAAGCAGCGTTTGCTTTTGGCAAGAAAGTTCTAACATCCATCGTTTTTTGAGATTAAAAATTTTAATTAGCAAAATTCATTGTAAGGACAAATTTCCAAACTACAACTGGAATCAAAACCGATATTGGTCCAGCCTCCAAACATATAATTCATCATCTTTTCTAGACTGATGAGTTATGGATACACCTATTAAGTTTTAAGCAAAAAAAATCCTCTGAAAAGAGGATTTTAAAAATTAAATTTTTATAATAATTATTTTTTGAGTGCAAATTTAGCAACTACAGTTTTTCCCTTTTGAAGCTGTAACATATCGCCTTCAATCGTATAACTATCTGTGCTTTTTAAAGCTGCAATAAATTCATTTTCCATTTTAGTCTGGTCGCAAGCCACTTCTTTGCTATTAACATTGGCGAACAATAATTTCCCCGCTTCACCGGTTTGATAATCTCCTTCTACAGTATTACAACCTGTAAATCCAGAAAATCTTGCTAATCCAGAATCTAAAGAAATGAAATAATCTTTATCTGTAGTGTTTGTTACAGCGGCTCCATTCAATTCTGATAAAACCCATTTGTTTTCAGATATTGACAATTTTCCGGTTGCTGGATCTATTGTACCTGCAGGTTTTTCTGCTGATGCAGTGTTAGCACCACCAACCGTAGTGTCTTTTTTAATTGCTGTAGTGTCGTTTGTTGTGTTTGCATCAACATTTGTAGTTTGGTCTTTTTTGCAGCTTGTCATCATTAGTAATGCAAGAGATGAAATAAGATAGACTCTTTTCATGGTAAATTAATTTAAGTTTTTTAAAAATTTGTATCGCAAATGTAATATTAATAATAGTTTTAACGCTATAATTTTCGTTTTTTATTACTTTTTCATGTATATTCGTTTTAAATCATACTCTTTTAATAGCCGCTATTACTACTAATCTGTCGAAGATTTTGTCGCCAAAATAACGGCGATTTAGCTTATAGACGATTTCATTGAGAAAGCTGTAGATTTCTTCTTTTAAAATCATAATTTTGTATCATATTCACCATCCGTTATGTATGCTCTGGTAGATTGCAATAACTTTTTTGTTTCCTGTGAAAGGACGCTGGATCCTAAGCTGGAAGGCAAGCCCGTTGTGGTTCTTTCCAACAACGACGGCTGTGTGGTGTCCAGAAGTAAAGAAGCTCAGGACCTGGGAATTCCGATGGCGGCACCGGCTTTCAAATATAAAGAGTTTTTTAAAGAGCATGATGTGAAAAGCTTTTCCGCCAAATTTGAGCTGTATAATTTTAAAAGTCAGGAAGTCATTGGGGTGGCAACATCGTATGTTGATGAAAAAGATTTTGAAGTATACAGCATTGATGAACTCTTTTTAGATCTGACGAGTTTTAAATATGTTAACCTATATGACTATTGCCTGAAGATTAAAAACGAGATCAATGAAAAAGTGCATATTCCGGTAAGTATTGGCATTGCTCCAACTAAAACCTTATGCAAAGTTGCCAACCGAATCGTGAAAAAATATACGGATCAGTTTGAAGGCGTTTATATTCTGGATACCCCTGAAAAAATTGAAAAAGCTTTGAAATGGCTTCCGATAGGGGATGTCTGGGGAATCGGGCGGAGACTTGCTGCGAAAATGCATGACAGCGGCGTTTATAAAGCCTGGGATCTGCTTCAGAAACCTGAAATGTGGGTAAGGAAAATCATGGGAATTCACGGAGTAAGAATGATGAATGAACTGAAAGGAATCCGCCAGCTGGAACTGGATACTCCATCTCCTAAAAAATCAATTGCCGTAACGAGAAGTTTCATGGAAATGCTGACCCAAAAAGAACAAGTCCGCGAAAGGGTGGAAACCTTTGGGATGTATTGCTCGGAAAGGCTCAGAAAACAGAATACCTGCTGTAAAATGGTGACCGTTTTTGTACAGACCAACCGTTTCAGAAAAGATCTTCCCGAATACAGAAACGCAAAGACGCAGATTCTTCCCAATCCTACCAATTCTTCCATTCTGATAGGAAGGGTAGTGAATGAACTCTTTGAAGCTATTTACAGAGAGGGTTTTCACTATAAGAGGGCAGGAGTGATCGTGAATGACTTTGTTCCTGAAGATGAGAGACTGATCAGCCTTTTCGAGGAAGATACCCAGAACCAGCACCTTCCGGTAATGAAGGCAATGGATGCCATGAACAGAAAATTCGGAAAAGATAAGGTCCGTCTTGGAAGTATGAGCGGGGAAAATACATTCGGACGTGCCAAACTCTCCCCGGAATACGAAGCTTTTTTAAAGAATAATACCCTGCCGGAAGCCAATTTCAGATTTCACTGATGATCCGTTTCATTTTTATTTTTACCAATCCGTTAAAAAGAATATTTTTGTGCCCGGTTTCGGAGATTCGAAAGAATATTCCGGCTATTTAAATATTCAAAAACCAGAACTATGAAAAACCTGTTGACAACTTTACTGATATTCCTGTCAGTAGTTTTAACTGCCCAGAATTTTAAAGGAGAAATTACCTATTCCAATACTTATGAAAGTAAATCTGAACAGCTGACGAATGAACAGCTGACGGCAATGCTGGGAACCACCCAACACTATTTTACCAAAAACGGAAATTATAAATCCGAAACAAACGGTACATTCTTCCTTTGGCAAACCTATATTAATAAAGAAAACAGACTTTACAGCAAAATGGCCGCTTCCGAGACGGTGTACTGGAATGACTGCAGCATACAGGGTGATAAAGTTATAAAAGCGGACATCAGAAAAAATGCGGAAACAGTACTTGGAAAGTCGTGTGATGAGATTACTTTAGTCTGCGAAAGCGGAATTCAGAAGTATTATTTCAATACGTCTCTTGCTGTAAATCCGGATCTGTTCAAAAACCATAAATTCGGAAACTGGTATGATTTTATCTCCAGATCAAAAGCTTTTCCGCTAAAAATAGTCATAGAAAACCCTCAGTTTAAAATGACAAGCATTGCGACAAAAGTTGAACCCAAAGATATTCCGGACTCGTTTTTTAAACTTCCGGAAGGAGTAAAGACAGAACAGAGCAAACAGTAAAAACAGTAAATCCCTTCAGTCCAGACAGAGGGATTTTTTTATACGAATAAACGGTATGGGCAGAAGTTCATGAACTCACTTTCTTTCATATTTCCAGTTTCTGCCTTTTCCTTCTGAGATCCACTCCAGAGCCTGTTCCATTCTTTTATGACGGGTAGTTTCTGTCTTGGCATCAGTAATCCAGTTGATATATTCCTTCCTGAATGAGGGTGACGCTTTCTGAAAAACCTGTAAGGCTTTCTCATTGGCATTTAAAGCCGTCTGAAAATAATCCGGGATTTGAGTTTCGGTTTTGGAAGGTGCCGCTTTTTTCATCGTCACTCCCATATCCGTAAGTTCCATTGCTTCCTTAATCGCCTTTTTCAGGAGAGTTTTCGATGGAAGATCTTCCATTTTGGTGATTTTGCCCAGGCTGAACATATTGCTTTTTTCAGCAGCTGTTTCCAGTTCACTGATGGTCTTCATTTCCTGATGAAGCCAGAAGCCGAGGCTGCAGTATTGCTTGAAAGCGGTAATTGAGCATAGAATCTTTCCCTTATACATAAAAGCCGGGAACTTCCATTTGACGGCTTCTTCAGCATCGGGGCAGGTTTCATGAATCGTTTCACGGAGATAATGTAAGATAGGTTTCGCAAAATCCGGGGATTTTTCGATGTATTCATCAACTTGTGCGCTGTATTTTTCCATTATGAGGTTTGAAATAGTTGTACGGTTTCATTAACGAGGAATCTCACCTGGTCCGGCCTTCCCCTGTCGTTCTTAGGGTTGTTTGAGTAGCTTCCGGTTTTTACAATGACCATATTGTGCTCCGGAACCATAATGATATACTGCCCCTGAAGCCCGAGGAAATAATAATGTTTAACGGGATTGTCATAATTGATCCACAGGCCCAGCCCATAAATCTCTTTTGATTTTTCAGTAGGAGTGCGCATCTGTTCTATAAAATCCTTATTCAGAATCTGGGTTTCCCCAACTTTGCCATCATCCAGAAATAACTGTCCCAGCCTGGCAAAATCCCTGGCGCAGGCATGAATACAGCAGTACGTTTTTTCCATACCATAATCATCAGTGCTCCAGGCAGCAGGCTGTTCCATCCCCAGGGGAATCCAGAATTTTTCTGATAAATAGCCGGCGAGCGGCTGGCCGATTGCTTTTCTCAGGGCAAAGCCAAGCAGTTGCGTAGATCCGCTCTGGTATTCGAACCGGGTACCGGGCTCTTCTTTGAATTTTCTGGAAAATACCGCTTTTACGAGACTTTTTCCATAATATGCCCTGGCGTTGGGAAGAAAAGGATTATTGTAATCTTCATTCCAGTCCAGTCCGGCTTCCATCTGAGCGAGGTTTTTAAGGGTGACCTGGTTTCCGAATGTTTTTTCTTTAAATTCAGAATAAAAATCAGAGAGTTTCTCATCCATACTTTTAATGATACCTTCTTCAAGGGCTTTTCCAAGAAGCATTACTGTTACTGCCTTTGCCATAGAAAAAGAATTGGTATGGGAAAGCTGGTTGTAACCGTCCCAATACTGCTCGTGGAGAATTTTGCCGTTTTTAATGACAACAAAAGCCGCTGTTCTGGAGTGCTTTAAGTTTTCATTTATTGTTTCAGAAAGCTCTCTTTTGTTGTATTCCGGATCTTCTACCCAGGATCGGGGTTCTCCTGATGCGATGGGATTGCCGGGAAAAAGATTTCCGTCATCAATATAAGCACTTGACTTTCCTTTCAGGTAGGTTTTGGAAATGCCGCTGAATAAGTAGTCGTATCCGAAGAGATAAGCAGCTGCCACACCGAGTGCTGCGCCGCCTATTACATATTTCAATGCTTTCATAGAGGGATGAGTATCAGTCCTGAACAAATTTAAAATAATTTTGATTAGAATTTGAAAATGAGAAAGTAAATACGCTATTTTTGTTTTTATTGATGAAAGAACTATGACCAGAAAACTTATATTACTGATGCTTTCCATGTATTCTGTGCTGATCTTTGCTCAGGGTTATAAAGCCATAGATACCGCAGATTATATGCAGCGGAAAGAGTTCCTGAAAAATTTTGCCGATCATAATGAAGCCTTTATTAAAAAGCTGAAGTCTCAATATTCAGGGAAAACAGGCTCCGGATTATCTAAAGTCTATAAAGAATTCGGTGCCGATTTTGAAAAACAGGTGAAAAATAAGGATTTTGTTTTCAGATCCGAGTTTGATCCGGCTATTAAATCATTAATAGAACGTCTCCGGAAAAATAATCCCGGAGTCCCGCAGAACCTGAAAATATTGATTGCAAAAGATAATATGCCCAATGCATACTGTCTTGCCGACGGAACCTTTGTTATCAATATGGGTTTGTACAGCTGGCTGGATAACGATGCACAGATCGCAGCCGTAATTGCGCATGAACTTGGCCATAAGATAGATGATCATACCTTTAAAACCGTTTTAGGCATTGTAGAGCAGGACCAGCAGGATAAATCTACGGTCCAGAATATTAAAGAAACCACAGAAAGCAGAAGCCAGAGACAGAATCAGAAAGCTTTTGATCTGTTCAAAAACAGGATCTATAAAAAAAGTGTTGAAAAGAGAAAGCAGGAAATGCAGGCAGATTCTCTGGGATATACTATTTTCAAAAAAAGTGATTTTAATAAAAATGAGTTTGTCAATGCTCTGCAAAAGCTTCAGAATTTTGATACTATTTCTCCCAGAGTCCTTAAAGTGGAAACTTATAAAAAACTATACCATCTTCCAAAGCAGGCTTTTAATGAAAAGTGGCTGAAAAAAGAAGACTTCTCTCTGTATAACTATAATTTCTACAAAGAAAAACTGAATAAGGATTCCCTGGCTTCACATCCGGAAATGACTAAAAGAATAGAAAAACTCAAAAAAAAATTCCCTGAACTAAATATTTCGGTGGAGCCTGAAAAACCTTCCGAAACCTATCTGTCATTAAAGAAAACAGCACGGATGGAAATTCTGCCTAACTATTTTCATTCTGAAGATTATGGAGTAGGCATCTATTCTGCGATGCAGTTCCTGCAGGATGAAGAAGATGAAAAATATTATAAAGCCTGGCTGGGAAAATGCTTTGCCAAAATATATGAAGCCCGTAAGAATTATAACCTGAACCGCTATCTCGACAGGATAGAACCCAAAGATCAGAGCGAAAGCTACCAGCAGTTCCTGAATTTTATGTGGAATCTGAGCCTGGATGAGATTAAAAATATCGCGGATTATTATCAGTCCAACGCAGTTGCTTTAAAGTAAAAGGCGGTATTTAATTTCGCTGAATCCTTTTCAAATAGTATACCCGGGTTTTTATTTTTGGATCGCTCACAGATTCTGAGGATTTCGTGAAAAAAAGCTGAAGCCCGATAAAAATAAAAGCTGTCCTGATCGATCAGGACAGCTTTTATTATTTAATAATTCAGTTTTTCCAGGCGGATCTTATTGAATTTCTCTTTTTCATTGAATTCCCGCAGAAGTATAAATCCTTCTTTGGCTACATACGGAATTACAATATAATTATCCTTTTCAGAAATAGGAATGATTTCCTGCTTGAATTTCCCGTCGATCACCGTATTGATAAAAAGATTCCATTTTTTCTGTCTGGTTACCTCGTCTTTCTGATAATCGCGGTAGAAGAAAGCGATATCCTTTCCGCCATTGAGGTATTGGGAGAAGAGGTAATCATTGTTGACCCATTTGGTTTTTTCTTTTTCAAAAACTTTGAGGTCCCTGATCTTAAAGTCTTTGTCTGTGTAAATGTACACCAGATCGGTAGTTTTTGACGCATTGTACTGGCCTTCCGGTTTGTATTTTTCTGCAAGAATTCCTACGCTGCCGTCATTCATAAAATAAAGATCCTTAGTTTGCAGATAATAACCGTTTTCTACAAAACCGGTTCTGTTAATTTTAGGAAGATAGGAAGCCATATCCGGTTTGTAGCTGAGAGTTTTCAGATTAAGGGTAAAATCTGATTTGTTGATGATCATCCGGGCATATCCTGTATCATCATTACCTTCGTAATTTCTGCCTGTCAGTACTATTTTATCATCAAAAGTTTTGTCATTATCAATGGTGCTGTAATTGGAAATAAAAGTATCTATATACTCAATAGTCCTGTCTGAAGCTCCGGTAACAGGCTTATTGGCAACCTCCTTTCCTGTTTTCATGTCCAGTACAAGAAGGCTGAAGGTTTTCTTACCATCGTCTTCTTTCTTCAGGATACAATACATATACTGATCATCTTTATCTATGGGAGATAAAGTGGAGAAAACTTTTTTATTGCCGTCTGTATTGTATTTATATCTCCATACCTCTTTTTTGTTTCCGTCGAACTTCATCAGGCTGTTGTTGTTGACATACTTCCCGTAATCCTTGTATTCAACGGCGAAATAGCCACCTTCCTTTGTTTCCCCAACAGCGGAAACGTAGTTGTATCCTTTTTCCTTTTTCTCTGCACGGTTCTCTTTTCTCTGGTCCTTCCAGCTTTTAGGTTCATTAATTTCCCTGAAACTTCCGTCTTCGAGGTAGTCGTAATAAACTTTCCGGGAAATGGTATTGGTTTTGGGATCAATCACCATAGATACCGGAGTGAAAATTTCACGGCTTTTCACCAGAGAATAATCCATCATCGAAGGTTTCAGGATAATATGTCCTTTAAAGTCAACATATCCGAGATAGGAAGCCGCGGTAATATCTCCTTCAAATTCCTTGTTGGCAACAGGATTGAGGTTCTTATCCAGAATAACATATTCAAATTTTTTGGTTTTGTCTCCGGATTTACCATACGAATATATTGAAACATAGCCGTAAAGATTATCTTTATCGTCAAATAGGGCGTTCATCCCTACGTGATCGCCTGAGGCCAGTGTACTCAGGTCCTGGGTTTGGGAAAAAGCAAGTGTCTGGATCAGTCCGAACACTAAAAAGGTCATTTTTTTCATGGTTGATTTTCTGAAGTCTAAAAATAACAAATTAAGACATATCATCTGAAATAAAAAAGCCCTGATTTCTCAGGGCTTCCGTTTTATATTTTTGAAAGTAAATTTCTGAAGTTGGTCTTCTCATCAATGATCCTTCTGAGATCAGCAACCGGAACTCTTTCCTGCTGCATGGTGTCCCTGTCTCTGATGGTTACCGTGTGATCCGTAAGAGAATCGTGGTCGATGGTAATACAGTAAGGAGTACCAATGGCATCCTGTCTTCTGTAACGTTTTCCGATCGCATCTTTTTCCTCATAGAATAAGTTAAAATCATACTTCAGATCATTGAAGATCTTTTCTGCATATTCTGCCAGGCCGTCTTTCTTCATCAGCGGAAGAATAGCGGCTTTAATGGGTGCCAGTGCAGGTGGTAAGGATAATACTGTTCTCTCTGAACCGTCTTCCAGAACTTCATCTTTTAAGCAGTGAGCGAATATAGAAAGGAATAGCCTGTCTAAACCTACCGAAGTTTCCACTACATAAGGAACATAGTTTTCGTTTCTTTCAGGATCGAAGAACTGAAGCTTTCTCCCGGAGAACTCTTCATGAGCTTTTAAGTCGAAATCCGTTCTGGAGTGGATACCTTCCAGTTCCTTAAATCCGAATGGGAAATTAAATTCAATATCTGCCGCAGCATTCGCATAGTGAGCCAGCTTCTCATGATCATGGAATCTGTAATTGTCATTTCCTAAACCTAAAGCCAGGTGCCAGTTCAGACGCTTCTGTTTCCACTGTTCGTAGAATTCAAGTTCGGTTCCCGGAGCTACGAAAAACTGCATTTCCATCTGTTCAAACTCACGCATTCTGAAAATAAACTGTCTTGCAACAATTTCATTTCTGAATGCTTTTCCGATCTGGGCAATACCGAAAGGAAGCTTATGACGGGAAGTTTTCTGTACATTCAGGAAGTTAACGAAAATTCCCTGAGCCGTTTCCGGTCTTAAATAAAGATCCATCGCGCTGTCTGCGGAAGCTCCAAGCTTAGTTCCGAACATCAGGTTGAACTGTCTTACTTCCGTCCAGTTTTTAGAACCTGTATCCGGATCAGCAATTTCAAGCTCTTCAATTAAAGCTTTTACATCAGCAAGGTCTTCATTTTCCAGAGATTTTGCCAGTCTTGAAAGAATTGCTTCTCTTTTTGCTCTGTATTCCAGAATTTTTGGATTGGTAGCTACAAACTGATCCTTATCAAAAGCATCCCCGAATCTCTTCGCTGCTTTTTCAATCTCTTTATTCTCTTTATCTTCAATTTTAGCACAGTAATCTTCTACTAAAACGTCTGCTCTGAAACGTTTTTTAGAATCTTTATTGTCAATCAATGGATCATTGAAAGCGTCTACGTGGCCCGATGCCTTCCATGTGGTGGGGTGCATAAGGATTGCCGAATCAATACCCACAATATTTTCGTTAAGCTGTACCATCGCTTTCCACCAGTATTGTTTGATATTATTTTTAAGTTCGGCCCCGTTCTGTCCATAATCATAAACAGCGGATAAACCATCGTAGATCTCACTGGATGGGAAAATAAAACCATATTCTTTAGCGTGAGAAATCACTTTCTTGAAAACATCTTCTTGCTTTGCCATAATTTTTTTAACGTCTGAAGTGCAAAAATAGTGAAAAAGCGGGAAGTTGAAGGAGGGAAGCCGGAAGTTTTTATATATAAGAGTATTAGGAGCCGGGAACCTGCTTTCGCTACTCGCTTTTTCTGTGTTTAGGGGGGGGGGGGGGGGGGGGGGGCGGGGGGGGGGGGGGGGGGGGGGGGGGGGGGGCGGGCGCGGCCGCCCCCCCCCCCCCCCCCCCCACCTAAACACAGAAAAGAGCTCAGACATACCGCTCAATCAGGGCTATCATACAACCTCACGGATTTCAAAAACCCGTGAGGTTTAAAATAAATCTTATCCATGAAATTTTAAAGCCTCTCTCTCCGAAACAGGAATCAGCAGAAAATCTTTACTTTTGCCCCATGTTAGAAATTCTTTACCGTGACGAGCATATTATTGCGATCAATAAACCCAGCGGACTATTGGTTCACAAATCTTTCTATGCCGGAGAAGCCGATACCTATGCTATTCAGGAGCTGAAGAAACAGATTGGGCGGAAAGTGTACCCCGTACATCGCTTAGACCGGAAAACTTCAGGGGTTCTTCTGTTTACTTTAGATAAAGATACCCTTAGAATCATGAGTGAGCAGTTTGCATCACGCGGGGTGGAGAAGAAATATCTGGCTATTCTTCGTGGCTGGGCAAAAGAAAAAGAAACCATCGATTATGATTTAATCAATGAAAATGAAGTTAAGCAAAATGCTGTTACAAACTATCACCGTCTGCAGACTTCGGAAATCGATTTACCTTTTTTAAAACATCAGACTTCGAGATACTGTTTAGTGGAGGCCATTCCTGAAACAGGAAGATTTCATCAGCTGAGAAAACATTTCAAACATATTCTGCATCCTATTTTAGGCTGCAGAAAACATGGCTGTAATAAACAGAATAAACTGTGGCTTCAGACATTTGGCATCAATAAAATGACGCTCCATGCTCACCAACTGATTTTCAGTCATCCTGTTACCAACGAAAAAATAATACTGAATGCTGCGATAGATGAAGAATTCAAAAGGGTAGGAGACATTTTAAACTTCGACCTGAGTCCGTACTCCTAGTTATTATCGGTAAATATTTTGATTACCTGTATTTTCTTTCACAGGCCTTTAAAATTAAGGTCTCAAAAAATCTGCTCAATCAGCGGAATCTGCGAGAGAAATTTTAGAATCAATATTCTTTCCTGGCAGATTATAATGTTGTCTTTTATAGATTTTGTTTATAAAACATTTTTCCATAAAATATCACAGGTCAACCACCCATTAATTTTAAATTGAGTATTTTTGTAAAACTTTTTTTCAATGTACAAAAGTATCATCAGACCCATTCTCTTCAAATTTGATCCCGAAGAAGTTCATCATTTTACATTTTCAATGCTTAAAAATTTCGGATTTCTTACCAGGTTGTTTTTTCCGAAACCTGTTGAAGATAAACGTCTGGAAAGAGAAGTTTTCGGGCTGAAATTCAAAAATCCCGTAGGCCTGGCCGCAGGTTTCGATAAAAATGCGGTTTTATTTAACGAATTGGGAGACCTGGGATTCGGATTTGTAGAAATCGGAACGGTAACCCCAAAAGCGCAGGCTGGAAACCCTAAAAAAAGACTGTTCCGTTTAATAGAAGACGGCGGAATTATCAACAGAATGGGCTTTAATAACGATGGCCTTGAAGCGGCGGTTGAAAAGCTGAAGTCCAACAAAGGAAAAATCATCATCGGTGGAAACATCGGAAAAAATACCAACACCGCCCCTGAGAATTATACCCAGGACTACCTGGACTGTTTTGAAGGTCTTCATCCTTATGTAGATTACTTTGTCCTTAATGTAAGCTGCCCGAATGTAGGAAGCCACGCCAAACTGGAAGATGTGGAATATCTGCGTGAGCTGATTACAGAAGTAAAAAAAATCAACCAGTCAAAATCTGTACAGAAACCCATATTATTGAAAATTGCCCCGGATCTTAATAACCATCAGTTAGATGAGATTATTGACCTGATTGCAGAAACAAAAATTGACGGAGTGATTGTTTCCAATACCTCAGTAAACAGAGAAGGGCTGAAAACATCACCGGAAATCCTGGAACAGATAGGAAACGGTGGTTTAAGCGGAAAACCTATCCGTGAAAGAAGTACTACAATGATCAGATACCTTTCCGAAAAAAGCAACCGTGCTTTCCCGATCATCGGGGTGGGAGGAATTCATTCTGTAAGAGATGCAATGGAAAAATTAGATGCCGGGGCCAGTTTGATACAGCTGTACACCGGATTCATCTATGAAGGTCCGGAACTGATTCATGGAATCAATAAAGAGCTTCTGAAAAGAGCAGGAAGATTACCGAGATAAAAATAACTAAAGAGACTTTTCTGTCTCTTTTTTTAAGGGCGGAATGTATCAGCAACTGGAAGAGAGGAGCTATGAAACCACCGATAATATTTATTTAAGGTAATCTGATTATCCCTAAACGCCTTCACCCGAACCAGATTATTTATTTTGACCTTATAACAGATGCATTTTTAATATCCACTGTAAACATATAGGCAGGTGAAGAACTAGATTTGCCTACCTTATACCGTATGGTGTTTCTGTCTTTGGATTTTGTTTTGGAGGTGTCGTAAATAGATTCCATACAGCTTTCCGTCAGGAATTCTTCATAGCTTTTGAAATTCCAGTCTTTCGTAAAGTAAAGAACACGGTAACCTTTTTCACCTTCACTTGCCCCGCATCTTCCGCAGGCATTAAAGTTGGAAGTATGCTCAAAATACAGCAGTACCCTGTTGCCGCTTTCCCCGGATGTGTACGAAATCAGTTCATTGCCCCCCGCCTGATTAATAAAATCAAATGTGTTGATCTTTTTATCATTGGGTAAAAACAGATAATTATTATAACGGTAGATCATGCTGTTTTCTGTGAACAGTTCTGCCTGCCGGATTTTTTTGTCCAGATAAAAACTGCCGGAAATTATTCTTTTTTTCCTGTCATCACGATCGAAGAGAATAGATTCCTTAGGATGTAATGCCTGGGCAAATTCGTCGGTTTTCTCTATTTTCTGCGGAGATGTGATCTGTTCTTTAAGTTGTTGCGAACTCAGTTTTTGCTGGGTCCCGAAGTTATACAGTGACAGTTTGCCGTAGTCATAAACTCCGGTTAACGGGATCTTTTTCTGATACTTATCATAATAATACCAGCCGTCTACAAAATACTGGTACAGGCTGCAGTCTGCAATTCCTGAGTAATTAAGCTGGATCGTGATGGGAACTCCTGCAATCTGTCCCTTGAAAATCTGTGATGAATCCGTTACAGATTTAAGCTCAACTTTCTGGCTGAAACAGCACATAAAAAGAAAACAGAACAGGGTAATAAAAGTTTTTTTCATGGTCAGTTTTCAGTTTTTAAAGGAAAAAATGGGCAATCGTATAGATGATAAGCCCTACCAGGCCGCCTACCAGAGTTCCGTTTACACGGATAAACTGCAGGTCTTTTCCTACTTCCAGTTCCAGTTTTTCGCTAAGCTCTTTTCCCTGCCAGTTTCCAACCGTCGTACTGATGAGGTTTCCGAACTGATGGGTGTTTTTAAGGATATATTTGTAAGCCGTTACCCGCACCCAATGATCAATTTTATTCTGAAGATTTTCATCGGACTTTAAATTCAGGGCAAACTCGTTCAGATTTTTGGAAAGATAGTTTTTCAGGGCAGAATGTTCTTCCTGAAGCTCCTTCATTAGTGTTTTTTTAATGGAAACCCAGATATCACTGGAATATTCTTCCAGTTTATCATTTTTGAGAAGCCCGTTTTTGATGGTTTTAAACTCGTCGTTCCACTTTGGATCTTCCTTCAGATCCACAGAGAATTCATGAATCTTCCGGGTAATCAAAGTCCTGACTTCATGCTGTGGATTCTCCTCAACCTCTTTGAAAAAATCAGCAAGGCCGTCAGCGATCTTATCTGCGATTTTATTATCCACAAAAGAAGGAATGAAAGAATAGCTGCCCTTCTTTACCCTGTCTTTGATCATTTCATCATTTTCCAGAATGTATTCCTTGATCTGCCTGGAAAGATTGGTAATAATTCTCTGATGATCATTTTTTTCCAGAATATAGCCAATTCCGTTTCCTACCACTTGGTTGAGCTTGATATCGTCCGTCATTTCAGAAACCTTTTTACTGATAAACTGGCTTACGGCCGTATCATCAAGCTTATTGAGAATATCAAGAACAATATCCGAAATATTTCTGATCAGAATGCCCTGGTTCTTTTCTTTTCCCAGCCATTCACCCACAAAATTTGAAATTTTAAGCTTCTGAATATAAGGACGGATGTTTTGAGGTGAGAGAAAATTACTTACGACAAAACTGCCGAGATTGTCTCCCAGCCGCTGCTTACTGTTTTCAATCAGGTTGGTATGCGGAATAGGAAGGCCGAGAGGATGGCGGAACAGGGCGGTCACTGCAAACCAGTCCGCAAGGGCACCCACCATAGCGGCTTCTGCAAAAGCACGGACATAGCCGATCCAATGAGAACTGCTGGACTTCTGTAAGAGGGTAGTTACGATGAAAATAACCGCCATCAGGACAAATAATCCTGTGGCAAATGCTTTATATTTTCTGAGCTGTTTTCTTTTGGCGTCATCATTCATATTCTCAAATTTACTAAATTTGGTTGTGAACCTGAGGTTTATTATAACCACAAAAGCCACAAAAAAATTAAATGCATAAGTTTTTTTAAGTTAAAACCATGCTGTTAAAGTACAGATTAGTTTGATCAAAAGATATTTAAAATAACCCTATGGAAAATAAAGAAGCAAAAAATAATCCATATTATTCCAGAACAGACACCACAAAACTCAATATTTCCAATGATGAATGGAAAAAGGTCCTCGCTCCTGATCTGTATGCTATTGCGAGAGAAGCAGCTACGGAAAGGCCTTTCACCGGAAAATACAATGAATTTGATGAAACCGGCGAGTATTACTGTGCCGCCTGCGGAAATCATCTGTTCCGCTCCACCTCAAAATTTGCAAGCAGCTGCGGATGGCCGAGTTTTTTTGAAGCAGATAAAGAAGGAGTATATTATAAGAGAGATCTTGCCTATGGAATGGATAGGGTAGAGGTACTCTGCAAACGATGTGACTCCCATTTAGGACACGTTTTTGATGATGGTCCCCAACCTACCGGGCTGCGTTACTGCATGAATTCCGTGAGCCTGGAGTTTGTTCCGGACTCTGAAAATTAGGCTATGGAGGAGCTGAAGTTCCCCAATGTACAGAAACCAATCTGGATAATGTTATCCGAACTGTATCTGGAGGCAGAACTTCAGGAGTCTGACTTTCAGTATATGGCTTTAGCCTTCTTTAAAAACCCTTTTTCTTTCAGGAAAATTAAGAAAATGGGTCAATACGAAGTTTTCCCGGTACTCTTTTCCAATTGGTTAAATCCGGCCTGAAAATGGGCTGGATTTTGAAGAAAAAGGATTAGTTAAAAATATTATGAACCGGTTGGGATCCGGAATTAAACTGAACCTTCTTGCAATGAAATATGGGTACGTGATTTATGCATATGTAAATAGAAGTTATCAGGATAAGCTGGAAGAGATTTATAATCAGTCAGATAAAACATATCACCGTTAAAGTTTCTTAAATTGAGTTAAACTTTTTAGACTTATAACCACCTGGTAATTATGTTTTTATAATTTTGCCCCACTAATTTGGAATTAATATAGTATTGAATGAAAGGATTTTATAGCGTATTAGGCCTTGTATACATGGTCACGACTTCATTCTATCTTTCTCCGGGAAAGGCGGTAAAGAATGAGAATGTCTCCACAGTAAAAACTGAAAGATTAACTGACACGAAATCTGAGAAGGCCACAGCTGCTGTATCTTCATCAGAAGCACTGTACCAATCGATTGCATTTGATCCCGGACATGAGCTGAACTATGAAGTATTCAGCAAAGCACTGACGGGATTTGAAAACATTAAAAAAGCAGGATTGCTGAACCAGGACTCGCATTTATTGACTATCTGCGATTTTTCTATGTCCTCCAATACAAAAAGACTTTGGGTGATTGATCTTAATGATAAGAAAGTTCTGTTCAACTCACTGGTAGCTCACGGAAAAAATACAGGCGAAGAATTTGCTGCGAATTTTTCTAATACGGAAAGTTCGCAACAGAGCAGCATGGGATTTTATATCACGGATGCCACTTACAGAGGAGATAACGGATTTTCCTTAAGACTTTTGGGAATGGATAAAGGTTTTAATGATGCAGCATACAGAAGAGCGATTGTGATGCATGGAGCGGATTATGTAAGCGAACAGTTTGCAGCCATGCACAAAAGAATCGGAAGAAGCTGGGGATGTCCGGCAATTCCAAGAGATCTCACACAGCCGATCATCAATACGATCAAAGGAAGAAATCTCCTTTTTATCTATTATCCGGATCAGAATTATCTCTCTTCTTCGGAATGGTTAAAAGCATAAAACAAAAAGCAGTCAGTTCAATGGCTGCTTTTGTTTTTTACACTCAATATCTTAATCCGGTTTTCCGCGATAAAACACAAAACTCTGCGTCATCTGAAAAATCTGCGGGAGCAATTTATTTAAACTTCTTGAAGATCAGGGTAGCATTGTGCCCTCCGAATCCAAAAGCATTACTCAAAGCATAGTTGATTTCCTTTTCTTTGGCTTCTCCAAAAACGATATTCACATCTTTCGGAATATTTTCATCAATCTTATGAAGATTGATCGTTGGCGGAATAATTCCCTGTTCAACAGCTTTAATGGACAGAATAGCTTCTGCCGCACCGGCTGCCCCCAACAGATGCCCGGTCATAGACTTGGTAGCACTGATGTCCAGGTTTTTACTTCCGTTGAATAATTTGCTGATTCCTCTTAGTTCCACAAGATCTCCAAGTGGCGTAGAAGTAGCATGAGGATTCAGATAATCAATGTCTCCGACATTAATTCCTGCTTCCTTAAGGGCAAGCTGCATGGCTTTAATCGCACCTACACCGTCAGGGTGAGGAGCCGTCATATGGTAAGCATCTGCGGTCATGGCAGCGCCTGCTAATTCTGCATAAATTTTAGCACCTCTTGCTTTAGCATGTTCATATTCTTCAAGAACCAGTGCTCCGGCACCTTCACCCATCACAAAACCATCCCTGTCCGCATCATAAGGACGGCTGGCCGTAGCAGGATCGCCATTCCGGGTAGACATCGCCTTCATAATAGAGAATCCTCCCACGGATGCAGGGGTAATCGCTGCTTCTGAACCTCCGCTGATGATTACTTTTGCTTTTCCCAGACGGATATAGTTAAAAGCATCCATTATTGCTGTATTTCCCGTTGCACAGGCAGAAATCGTAGTATAGTTGATGCCCTGAAGGCCGAATTTCATCGAGATCATTCCGGAAGCCATATTAGCAATGAACTTAGGAACAAAGAACGGATTGAATCTCGGTGTTCCGTCCCCTTTCGCAAATTCCATCACCTCACTTTCAAAGGTCCACATTCCGCCCTGCCCGGTTCCCCAGATCACACCCGTATCAAACGGATCCATATGGGCTAGGTCCAGCCCTGAATCCTGTATGGCTTCTGCCGATGAATACATGGCATATTGGGTAAACAGGTCGCTTCTTTTGATTTCGTTGTGGGTAAGATGAACCTTCGGATCAAAGTTTTTGACTTCACACGCAAAGTGTACTTTAAATTTTTCCGGATCAAAGTGGGTAATGGTTTCCGCTCCGCTCACTCCGTTGATGCTGTTGTGCCAAAAATCTTCGACATTGTTTCCCAGGGGCGTTACGGCACCCAGTCCTGTAATGACAACTCTTTTCATATATACTTATCTGTCCTTTTTTAATAGTCGCAGGCAACCGCCATTTTTAAAGAAAAAATGGGGTTCATGCTTAGTTGTTGATTTTGAATAGATTGGAGGTTCCTCTGGCAATAAGTCTTGTTTTGTCTGCATTCCATATTTCACATTGGGCATTTACAAACTGCCGGCCTCTTTTTATAATTTTTGTTTCGGCTACAATATTATCATTTTCTTTTGCAGTTGAAAAATAATCGATCACATTATTGATGGTGGTGATGAAAGAATTTTCGTTCAGGGAAAACATGGTAGCCCCGATAATGTCATCAATAATGGCCGCTGTTACTCCTCCATGAAGATTTCCGACCGGATTCAGCCATTCCTGCCTTACCGTATACTGAAACTCAAGATGACCTTCTTCCACGGAAATAACAATGGGATTCAGCCATTTCATAAAAGGGGATGGTGACTGGCTGAACTCTTTTCCGATAAATTGCTGAAGCTGCGCTAATCTGTCCATATATTCTGTATTATTTTTCTATAATCATGGTCACTCCCTGACCGCGGGCGGCACAAATGGAAATAAATCCTTTTCCGCTTCCCTTTTCATGGAGGAGTTTGGCCATTGTGGCAATGATACGTCCTCCGGTAGCTGCAAAAGGATGGGCTGCTGCAAGACTTCCGCCTTTTACGTTCAGCCGGTTCCTGTCGATTTTTCCCAATGCTTTTTCAAGACCGAATTGTTTAGCCTGATCATCATGTTCCCAGATTTTCAGGGTAGCGAGAACCTGTGCGGCAAATGCTTCATGAATTTCATAATAATCAAAATCCTCAAGATTCATCCCTGCTTTTCTGAGCATTCTGTCGGCGGCAAAAACAGGTGCCAAAAGAAGATTCTGTCTGTTTTCAACATATTCAATTCCGGCAACCTCTGAAAAAGTGATATAAGCCAGTACAGGCAGGTTATTGGCTTTTGCCCATTCTTCACTGGCCAGCAGTACCGCTGAAGCTCCGTCAGTGAAAGGGGTTGAATTTCCGGCAGTAAGCGTTCCGTTCTGTTTATCAAATGCAGGTTTCAGCTGTGAAAGTTTTTCCATGCTTGTATCGCGGCGGAGATTATTATCTTTATCCAATCCGAAAGCCGGAGTGATCATATCATCAAAAAATCCCTCATCATAAGCTTTAGCCATATTCTGATGACTTTTTAAAGCTAATTCATCCTGTTCTCTGCGGGAAATTCCGTAGTATTTGGCTGTGATTTCCGTATGCCCGCCCATCACCAGTCCTGTTTTGGGTTCCTGGCCTTTATAAGGAACGGGCATCCAGTCTTTAAGTTTAGGACTTAGCAGCTGTTTCAGCTTTCCGAAAGCTGATTTTTCTTTATTGGCCCTTAAAAGAGCTTTTCTCAACCGGAGAGAAGACTCGAAGGGAATATTGCTCATCGCTTCTACACCGCAGGCAATTCCGCTTTCGATCTGCCCCAGTGCGATTTTGTTTCCGATGTATACAGCCGCTTCAATTCCGGTGTCGCAGGCCTGCTGAAGATCACAGGCCGGAGTTGCCGGATCCAGTGCCGTATTCATAACGGATTCCCGGATGAGGTTGCTTTCAGAAATATGCTTGATAACCGCTCCTCCGGCAACTTCTCCCAGAAGCTTTCCCTGTAAATGATACTTTTGTACCAGTCCGTTGAGGGCCGCCTCCAGCAGCTGCTGGTTTCCCTGATCTGCATACGCTGTATTGATTCTGGCAAAAGGAATTCTGTTATATCCTACAATAGCCACTTTTTTTGTTTCCATAACTTTTATTTTTAGGATGGAAGAAGAGTGAGTTCATGATCAATCATATGAGTAATCCTGTCCAGTGCAAGGTTCAGGAATTTTTCATCGTCTGTTGTTTTGGAAAGCAGTATTCCTCCTTCAATAAGCATGATGAACAGGGAAGCATATTCTTCAGCATCCGCTTCCGGATTGAGTTCTCCGTTTTCCTGCCCATATTGAATAACCCCGGAAATCTTAAGATTCCAGGTTTCAAAAGATTTTTTAACACAGCTTTTTAAGGCCGGAAAAGAATCGTCAGCTTCAGTAGCGGCATTCATAATCGGACAGCCTCCATTGGTGAAAACCGTCCGCCAGTTTTTCCTGTAAAAAGCAGTGAAAGCATGAAGCTTATCCAGGGTGGCCGGAAATTCGTCTCCAAAAGACCTGCTCATAATGTTGCTCAGCTGTCCTGCATTATAACGGTAAACTTCCAGAGCTACTTCATCCTTATTTTCAAAATTCCCGTAGATGCTGCCTTTTGTAAGACCTGTGGCTTCGGTAATGTCCGACAGGGAGGTAGATATATAGCCTTTGGTATTAAACAAAGAGGCCGTTTTTTCAATAATAAGCTGTCTGGTCTTTTGTGCCTTTGACATTTTGTACACTGTTTTTCAGTACAAATATACAAAAATATACCAATCGGTATATTTTATTTTGAAATATTCTGTAACCAGTTTTTAATTATTATGAAAAAATCTGCACCATCTTCGAAATCAGCGGGGATAAAAAATAAACCATTAAAATCCAGTCAGAAATAAAACCAGTAGAAATTGGCAAGCCATTTCCCCAGACATTCTGTCAACTTAAAAGATTTTAATGGTTTAAAAAGGAATTAAATAACCTCAGTGTTCGGAATGAGAATTTTTGATTGATAGAGATTTGAAGCTGGAAGAGGGAAGTTTTGAAAGTCATCAGTAATAGACTGCCATCTCCGGCATTTTATCTCTAAATTCCTCAGCCCGGGTTCAGGTTAAAAATAACTTCTATGCTAAAGTTGCATTCAGTGTAATCTCAAAATTGAAAGCCGCACTTACCGGGCATCCTTCTTCCGCGATTTTAGCATACTTCTGGAATTCCTCTTCAGAAATCCCCGGAACTTTTGCCGTTAAAGTCAATTCTGATTTTGTGATTTTTCCAATGCTTGGGTCAAGAGTGATCACCGAAGTTGTTTTAAGCTCCTCAGGGGTGAAGCCTGCCTGGGAAAGTTCAGCGCTCAGTTTCATGGTGAAGCATCCTGCGTGTGCTGCTGCCAGTAATTCTTCAGGATTGGTGCCTACACCATCGGCAAAACGGCTGTTAAAAGAATACTGAGTTTCGTTTAAAGTGGTGCTCTGGGTTGTTAAATGTCCTTTTCCTTCTTTGATGGTACCGTTCCAAACGGCTGTTGCGTTACGTCTCATAATGTTTGTTTTTTTGTTATTGATATGTATGATTGTTTTTAATGTGACAAAGGTATTGCGGTTAATGGTTGGATTCAATAGAGAAAAAGACTTAAATATTGTACTTTTTTCCCGAAATGTATTTTTTTTTGAAATTTGAAGGCGTGTTTCCTGTTTTTTTGGTAAACAGCCTGTTGAAATAAGCGGGATCCTCATATCCCAGATCATAAGCAATTTCCTTCACGGGTTTATCTGTATAGAATAAGAGTCTTTTGGCTTCCAGTAAAATTCTGTTAATGATAAACTGGTTGGGAGAATCAAGTTTCAGGTTTTTAAATTTATGGGTCAGTGTCTTGGGGGCGATATGCAGCAGCTCTGCATAATCTGACACATTATGTTTCTGTCTGAAATGAATTTCAAGGTGCCTGCTGAAATCTCTGAAAACATCCAGTTCGGTACCTGAAATCTTTAAACTGCCACTGTCAAGATTCTTTTGCTTCCATTTTCTGGTGGCACGGATGATGATCTGTTTTACATAGGTTCTGATCATTTCTTCAGCGGAGGAGTCTTTAAGTTCAAGTTCATCTTTAATGTGCTGAAAAAGATTTCTGATACTTATGGCTTCTTCAGGATCAAGCTCCACAAAGGGGATTTCAAAAACATTATGAAACAGAAGCCCGTCGCAGGCCACTTCTTTATCGTGGATCTGAATACAGTAAAAATCACGGTTATAATAAAGCAGCAGCGCATCTTCTTTACCTTTTCCGATCTTCATACGCTGCCCGGTCAGAAAAAATAAAGAAGGAACTGAAGTTCTGTAATGGTTAAAATCTACGGTCAGTTCATAACCTTCAGGAATGAATAGAATTTTAATGTCTGATATAAAAAGATTACTGTGAATGGCTTCCGGGTTTCCTTCCGAAAACATTTCCAGCCCCAGTTTTTTATATTGATCTTCAAAAATAAGCGGCATAGGATTACTTTACCTTAAAGATACAAAAAGAAATGATGGCTGAGGTGGAAGTTAGTACTGAAGAAGCAGCTTAATGAAATATGAGGGGGCCAGGTTAAAATATTTCCCTTTTTAAGGGTGAATTAAGAGTTAATCTTGTCTGGCGGAGCCGCTGTTTCCAGATTTTCAATAAAAAACAGATAAAAAATAAAAATTATATATTAGTTGATTGTTTTTTTATCAATTTTGTAAAAGTACTGTATTTGATTTATAACTTAACTTTTTTAGCCACTCATGAGCAAGTTAGAAAATATATTGAGAGAAATAACGCCGTTATCTCCCGAGGACAGTTTTCTTGTATTTGACCGCATCAAAGCATCGTTTGATTTTCCCTATCATTACCACCCGGAAGTGGAGATCAATTTTGTTTATAAAGGCAAAGGATATCGCAGAATGATCGGTGATCACACCGGGGAGATAGGCGATTACGAACTGGTTTTGGTAGGACCGAACCTGCCGCATTGCTGGGCCAATCATAAATGTAAAAACAGGAAAACCCACGAAATTACCGTACAGTTCAATCAGGATTTTTTTAACCAGTCGATGATGGATAAGAACATCCTGAAACCGATCAGCAATCTGATGAAAGATTCTATCAAAGGGATTCTGTTTTCACCGGAACTGGCAGAAAAACTGAAAGATTCTTTTCTCAACCTGTCGAAAATGAGCAGTTTCGAATCTTTCATCGAAATCATGAAAATTCTGAATGAACTGGCTACTGCAGAAGAAAAGACCCTGCTGTCTTCATACAGCATTGAACTTGAAACATTTGCCGATAATGATAAAATGAAAATTGTTCATGATTTTGTCCATAAAAATTTTGAAAGTAAAATATCCCTGAACGATGCGGCATCACTGGTCAGCATGAGCAATGTAACGTTCAACAGGTTTATTAAAAAAAGAACGGGTAAAACTTTTGTGAATTATCTTAATGAAATCAGGATCAGCTACGCAGCCAGATGGCTGATGGAAAAGAATCTTACGGTTTTCGAAACCGCCTTTGAGGCCGGATTTAACAATATTGCTAATTTCAACAAAGTTTTCAAATCGATTAAAAAGACAACCCCTACTGAATTTAAAGAACAGTTCAAGGGAGTGAAAAAAATCGAATAATGCGATAAAATTTAAAAATTATACTGCTCATTGGCAGAATCCGGAACGCTGTTTCCGGATTTTTTTTGCTGAAAACTTCATAATTACCCCATATTTTCACCAAAACACATCAAAAACTGTGTTAAAACTGTAAAGCTGAATAAGGCATAAATTGTTGGTATATAGATCAAAATAAACGGTTTTTAAACAGACCTGAAAAAATAATATCGTTTTATGATAAAATAATGTTATATCCGGCTGTTTACAAAATTTAGATTTGCTAATGTGAATTAAATCTTAATCAAACTTTAAATTATTTGACGCTTTTTAATCATAACGTTGCGAAAAAATCACAATGGCTATGCTTTATGTTTCAAAATCATATTTGAAGAAGTGCGGTTGATTCTCAAATAAATCTAAATTAATCCTAAACCTTATGAGAAAAACTGTTATACCGGTTTTATTAGCTATTTCTTTATCTGCTCATGCACAGGAAGCTCAGAAGGCAGATACTGCTAAAACAACCAAAATAGAAGAAGTGGTTGTTACTTCTTTAGGGATCAAAAGGCAGGCGCGGTCTTTAACGTATTCGAGCCAGCAGATTGGCGGGGATGAACTTACGGAAGTAAAGACCCCCAATCTTTTAAACTCTATCAACGGCAAGGTTTCCAATGTACAGATCAATAAGACCAACGGAGGTGTAGGAGGATCTGTAAGGGTAGTGATGAGAGGGGACAAATCAACAAGAAACAGCCAGCCGCTGTATGTGATTGACGGGATTCCTATCATCAATAATACAAAAGGGCCTAATGTAGATTTTTTTGCATCCATGCCGGATACAGGTGATGTACTGAGTACAATCAATCCGGAAGATATTGAAAGCATTAACTTCCTGAAGGGTGCTTCAGCTGCTGCATTATACGGTGCTGCCGGAGGTAACGGTGCCGTTCTGATTGTTACTAAAAAAGGAAGGGCAGGGAAAAGTAAGCTGTCTTATACAACGAGTCTTACCCTGGATAAGGCATACAGTCTTCCCGAATTGCAGTACAGCTATCTGCAGAGTATTCCTTATGATCCTGCTGCCGGGCAAACCGGTTCTCAACAGAGCTGGGGACCGAAAGGGACTTCAAAGGATTATCTTAAAGACTTTTTACAAACCGGAACAACCTGGGTCAACAATATTTCATTTCAATCGGGAAATGAGAAATCCAATAACTTTTTCTCTCTGGGAAATACGACCAATAAAGGAATCATTCCTACTTCCATATTTGACCAGTACAATATTAATTTCAGAAATTCAAGTAAATTTCTGGATGATAAACTGACACTTGATGCCAACTTTATGGGGTCTCTGCAGAACAGTAAAAACAGACTTACTCCGGGATCTTATTATTCCCCGCTCGTCAATCTGTACTGGCTGCCAAGAGGTATTGATTTCGATCAGTTCAGCGGGGCCAATTATACCTATCAGAACAATAACAGATTGCTTCCCGCACAAAACTGGTGGGCTATAAAACCGGACGGAAGCTTTAGTGTAGAATCTCAGAATCCGTACTGGATTCTTTATAAAAACCCGGTAACAACAAAAAATAAAAACCTTTACAGTGCTGTGACACTCAGCTACCAGATCAATCCGTGGCTGTCTGCCAGACTGAGAGGAAATTACGGCTATACCACTTCAGACAGCCAGCGTAATGTAGCGGTTTATTCCTTGCCTGTTTTATTGGGAGGAAATGATAATGGTAAACTTTACAAAGATGTAATAGAGAGCACCTCTACTTATGGTGACGCGTTGCTTATCGGAAGTCCGAAAATCAATGATGATATCTCCCTGGATTTTACGGTGGGAGGAAGTATTAATACACAAAGGTATACATCAAGCAGTATAGAGAACAATCTTTTGGTCATTCCCAATCTTTTTACACAGAATAACTTACAGTGGCCGGGGCAGAACGGAAACGGGGTGAGCTACCTGTATTACAGTACAAAGAAACAGACTCAATCTGTTTTTGCAAGTGCCAATCTTGGGTATAAGAAATTCCTGTATCTTGATCTTACATTCAGAAATGACTGGGATTCAACGCTGTCGGGAACCGGAAGGATTTCTTTTGACTATGAATCAGTAGGATTAAATGCTATTTTGTCTGAAATTTTTAATCTTCCGGAATCTGTCAGCTTCTGGAAGGTAAGGGCATCCTATGCAGAAGTAGGAAACGGACTGTATTCTAACCTTACCGCACCTAATATTTACCGTTACCAGGTAAATGCAGGAACGATGATCACACCGGTTTCTTCTCCCGTTACCAATCCTGAATTCTCTGAGCTTTTTGCCAAACCTGAGCTTAACAGGACTTTTGAGGCAGGAACAGAGCTCCGGCTTTTTAAAAACCGGTTGAGTTTTGATTTTACATACTACAATTCAGTAGTATCCAACCAGCTCCTGCAGGCCGTGGAAATATCGTCCAATTTAGGATTCGGGACCGGAAGGTTTGATGTGAATGCAGGAAAAATTCAGAACAGAGGATTTGAATCAAGTTTATCATACAAAGCATTTACCGGAAATAAGTTCGGCTGGACAACAACAATTAATGCTTCAGCCAATAAAAATACCATTAAAGAGCTTTTTCCGTCCAGGCTGAAGATTTCCGACGACAAAACTTTTGTACTTACAGGAGGCGGATATAACAGGCTAAAAGTAGGCGGATCATTCGGGGATATTTACGGGTCGGTCTTTAAAAGAGACGGACAGGGAAGAATTATTGTGGATGCCGACGGCGTTCCGTTAAGAGATGAGAATCAGGTACAGTATCTGGGAAATCCCAATCCGAAATTCATTCTCGGCTTCAACAACTCTTTCAATATCGGGAAACTGGGAATCAGTTTTCTTATTGACGGGAAATTTGGCGGAAAAGTGTTGGGCTATACGCAGGCTAAAAATGATCAGTACGGCGTAAGTAAAGCCAGTGCAGATGCCCGTGATAGAGGAGGGGTATCTGTTCCCAATGCCGTGTATGAAAACGGAACTCCCTATACAGGGCTGACCGATGCTGAAAAATATTATTCAAAAGTAGCGGGATCTGTTGATGAGCCGTACATGTATAAAGCAACAGCCGTACGGTTGAGACAGGCTTCAGTGTCCTATACCTTTGATATCCATTCAAAATATATAGACAATGCTACGGTAAGTTTAATCGGAAGCAATCTGTTTTTCCTGTACAAAGATGCTCCGTTCGATCCTGAGCAGGTATCCGGGGTTAATCCGGGTGGTGTGGGAATCGATATGTTTGGAATGCCTATCACCCGATCTGTCGGTTTATCATTAAAAGCTAACTTCTAATTTTAAGAACAAATGAAAATATCATATATTAAAACGGTATCACTCAGTGCACTTATGCTGTTTTCTGCTCTGAACTGCACAGGTGAGTTTGATCAGTACAACCAGGAATATATCGGAGGACCTGAGAATTTCAATGCTGATTTTACCCAGATTGTGAATCCTTTAAAACTGATGCAGAGAAATCAGCAGAGTTCTACCAACTGGATCTATCAGCTTCAGACCAACCTTAATGCAGATATGTACAGCGGCCTTTTCAGTACAGGAACACCCTACAACGGAGGAAGAAATAATACTACTTATTTTATTATGGATAACTGGAATGAGAGGATCATGATGACGCAGCTGGAAGATGTTTTTGACAAATCAAAAACCATTAATGCTGTCATCAGAGAAAATTATCAGGGGATAAACTTTAAGGGATCGCTTGCTCTTGCAAAAATTCTCAGAGTAATTTCTGCCGGCAAGGTTTCAGATGCCCACGGACCTATTATTTACAGTAAGTTCGAAACACCCGATCCTATAACAGGGATTACCGATTTTGACTCCCAGCAGGAAGCTTATCATAATTTCATTGCAGATCTTACTTCAGCCATTTCCGACCTGCAGCAGACCCCTGGAGTGGAAGATAAAGCGGTCATCAGCAAATCTGATCTGATATACGGAGGTAATCTGCTCAACTGGGCAAAGCTTGCCAACTCTCTGAAATTAAGATTTGCCATGAGAATAAGCTATGCCGACCCTGCAAAATCAAAACTGTATGCAGAAGAAGCTTTGGCCTCACCTGTCGGATTTATTGATGATAACTCTGCGAATGCTCTGATTAACTATGGAGGAGCTTCCCCTCTCAGCGATATTATTTATTCCTGGGGAGACTGCAAAATAGGGGCGCCTTTAATGGCATTTATGAACGGATATAATGATCCGAGAAAAACAGCATATGCCAAACCTGCCACAGATCCTTCCGTAGCCGGACAGTATATCGGGGTGAGACAGGGAGTTGATATGGGAGGAAGCAAGGACCGGTACGGAGATTTTTCCCAACCTATTGCCGCAGCTGCGGGCGGAGATTATTTTTCTAACAGCAACGGTAAAAACAAAATTATGACAGCCGCAGAAATCTGGTTTCTGAAAGCGGAAGCTGCCATCAGAGGTTATGCCGGAGCGGGAGATGCCGGAACAAATTATAATAAAGGAATCGAAATGTCTTTTGCAGAATGGGGGAAAAGCTCATCTTATGCAGCTTATATAGCAGATGCAACTTCTACGGAAGCTCCCTATATCGATCCTAAAAATGCCTCAAACAGTATTCCGGCAGGAAGCCCGATGCTGAGCACAATTACCATTAAATGGAATAACGGAGATTCTTTTGAAAGAAAACTGGAACGGATCATCACCCAGAAATGGATTGCTGTTTATCCCGATGGTCCCGAAGCATGGGCGGAACAGCGGAGAACAGGTTACCCTGTGATTTTCAGAAATGTTCTTAACGACAGTCAGGGAACCATCAGTACCGATGCAATGATCAGAAGGGTTCCTATTCCTACCAAGTATAGAAACAATACCCTGAACTATGCGCAGGCGCTGCAATTCCTCGGCGGCCCGGATACAGGAGGTACAAAACTGTGGTGGGATAAAAAATAATACTTTTCAGGATCAATTATAAAGAAAACAGAAGGCCGTCTCAAAAAATAGATTTAATTTGGTTTTTTCATGCCGGTATAGAAAAATCTTTTACAAATTCGTTTTTAAGATTATTCTTTTTTAGTTTCGTTCATCCGGGATGACAATTTTGAGAGGCCTTCTTTTCTTTAACATTTTAGTTTGAATATGGAAAAAAACAAATCCGAGACACATCCGGTACAACCGATTTTCTGGATCTCAACATTATATTTTGCAATGGGAATCCCCTTTGTAACCATTAATGCTGTTTCCGGAATCATGTATAAAGATATGGGTGTTTCAGATGCGCAGATCACCTTCTGGACAGGACTTGTTATGCTTTCCTGGACGCTGAAGCCACTCTGGAGCCCTTTTCTGGAGATCTATAAAACCAAAAAGTTCTTTGTTCTTTTTACACAGGCAGCTATCGGGGTTCTTTTTGCTCTCATTGCGCTGAGTCTCCCGCTTCATGATTTTTTCAGATACAGTATTGCCCTTTTTGCCGCAGTTGCTTTCTGTGGCGCCACACACGATGTGGTGGCAGACGGCACCTATATCGCTTTTCTTTCCAATAAAGAGCAGGCAAGGTATATCGGCTGGCAGGGAGCTTTCTACAATCTGGCCAAAATTATCAGTAGCGGTGCACTGGTGTATTTTGCCGGTGTTCTTGAGAAAACAAAAGGAATTACCCATGCCTGGATGATCATCATGGGGATTTATGCCGCCTTATTTTTCGTCCTGGCAGTTTATCATTACCGGGTGTTGCCGGAAGAACAGAAAAATGAAAATGAAAAAAAGGAAAGAAATGCAGGAAATATCCGTAAAGAACTGCTGGAAGTGATCACTTCTTTTTTTACCAAACGGAATATTCTGTGGTCGGTTATGTTTATTATCCTGTACCGTTTTGCCGAAGGATTTGCCATTAAGATCGCGCCTTTGTTTTTTAAGGCACCCCGCACTTCGGGAGGCCTGGGATTATCCACTTCAGATATAGGGCTTATTTATGGAACCTATGGGTCTGCTGCATTTATTTTAGGCTCTGTGCTGGCAGGATATTTTATTTCAGCAAGAGGACTTAAAAAATCTCTGATCTGGCTTTGCTGCGCATTTAATATCCCGTTTGTGGTGTATGCGCTGCTGGCTCATTATCAGCCGGAAGATCTTTTTTCAGTAGGACTGGCTGTGGTTACTGAATATTTCGGATATGGTTTTGGTTTTGTGGGGCTGATGCTGTACATGATGCAGCAGATTGCGCCCGGAAAACACAAAACGGCCCATTATGCATTTGCCACCGGAATTATGAATCTCGGAGTCATGATCCCCGGAATGTTCAGCGGCATGATCAGTGACTGGATCGGATATAAAATGTTTTTCATCTGGGTGCTGATCGCTACGATACCGGCATTTATAGTAACCCTGATGGTCCCGTTCCCACATGCTGAAAAACCAAAAGAAGAATTAGTTAATTAATAATAAAAAAATAAAAAAGTAATACTACTTTATGACATCTCAATCAGTAATGATCCCGTGGCAGGAACGCCCGAAAGACTGCCGTGATATTATGTGGCGCTTCTCTGAAAACCCGATTATCAGCAGGTATGCAATTCCCACGTCCAACAGTATTTTCAATAGCGCGGTGGTCCCTTTTGAAGACGGATTTGCAGGCGTTTTCCGGTGCGACAACAAAGCCGTACAGATGAATATCTTTGCCGGTTTCAGTAAAGATGCCATTCATTGGAAAATCAACCATGATCCCATTGACATGAAAGCCGGGAATACCGATATGATCGAATCCGATTATAAATATGACCCGCGGGTAACCTTTATTGAAGACCGCTACTGGATCACATGGTGTAACGGGTACAATGGCCCCACTATCGGAATAGGATATACCTTCGATTTTAAAGAATTTTTCCAGTGTGAGAATGCCTTTCTGCCTTTCAACAGAAACGGAGTGCTTTTTCCTGAAAAGATCAATGGGAAATATGCAATGCTGAGCCGCCCGAGTGATAACGGTCATACTCCTTTTGGGGATATTTACATCAGTTACAGTCCGGATATGAAATATTGGGGAGAGCACAGATGTGTTATGAAAGTCACTCCTTTTGAAGACAGTGCATGGCAGTGTACAAAAATCGGAGCAGGGCCGGTGCCAATCAAAACCAGTGAAGGATGGCTGCTTTTCTATCATGGCGTAATTAATACCTGCAGAGGATTCAGATATTCTATGGGAGCCGCGCTGCTTGATCTGGAAGATCCTTCAAAAGTATTGTACAGAACAAAACCATACCTGCTGGCCCCTGCGGAAATGTATGAACTTACGGGAGATATTCCCAACGTCATCTTTCCTTGTGCTGCATTAACTGAAGGAGATAAGGTGGCAGTATATTACGGGGCTGCCGATACGGTAGTGGCTGTTGCTTTTGGATATATTTCGGAAATCATTGATTTTATGAAAATTAATTCAATTTAATAGCATAAAAAATGTAATAAGACCTGTAAAATCTGTGATTTTGTTATATAATATTGTTATTATGATTTTCATATTCCTAAATAATCCCTTATCTTAAAAAAAATTTGAGATCCTGCATACCATCATGAAAAAAGAACTGCTTATATTTTTAATGTCAATACTGCTTTCACACCACGGAAATGCACAGCTGAAGAATAATGATATTCTTTCCTGGGTAGACCCGTTCATTGGGACGGGAGGTCATGGGCATACCTTTCCGGGAGCGACAACACCATTCGGAATGATACAGCTCAGCCCCGATCAGAATACCAAAAGCGGTGACTGGGATTGGTGTTCTGGCTATCATTACAGCAGTAAGACCATCATGGGCTTCAGCCATAACCACCTTAGCGGAACCGGCTGGGCAGATCTCGGTGATATTCTGGTAATGCCAACAATAGGACAGATCAGAATGCTGCCCGGTTCGGAAGATAAACCTGAAACAGGATACCGCTCCACATTCAGCCACGAGAAAGAAACCGCATCTCCGGGATATTATTCCGTGATGCTTGACAGTTATGGAATCAAGGCCGAACTGACCGCTTCACCAAGAGTAGGATTCCATAAATATACTTTTCCTGAAAGTGAAGAATCCAATATCATTATTGATCCTGTGAATAAAATATTCGGGAATGTATACCATACACTGGTAAGTATTGAAGGAAATAATAAAATTAAAGGTTACAGTTATAGTACAGGCTGGGGAGGAAAAAGATTTGCCTATTTCGTGATGGAGTTTTCAAAGCCTTTTAAATCCTACGGAGTGTATTCAGAAGGAAAGATCAGAAATAATGAGAAAATGGCCCTTGCTAAAGATGCGAAAGCATTTGTGAGATTTTCCACAGAAAAAGATGAGAGTATAGAAGTGAAAGTATCCCTGTCTCCGGTAAGTACAGAAGGTGCACAGGAAAATTTCGATACCGAAGCCGGAAATGTTGATTTTGCCAGAGCTAAAGAAACAGCACAGAAAACATGGAGAGATCTCATCAGCAGATTCCAGGTGACAGGCGGAACAGATGATCAGCGGAAGATCTTCTATACAGGAGTCTATCATACCTTTATTGCTCCTAATCTTTATATGGATGTCAACGGCGATTACGTCGCAGCAGAAGAAAATATGAATACCCGATGGTTTACCAATTACAGTACATATTCTTACTGGGATGGCTTTAGGGCAACGCATCCGCTGCTGACGATCATGGATCAGAAACACACCAGGGAATTTGCCAATTCTCTCATCAGCAGGTATACAGACCGTAAAGATCATATGCCGATCTGGGAGCTTTGCGGTTATGACAATTTCTGCATGTTGGGATATCACAGTGCATCAGTGATCTGGGATGCCATTTCCAAAGGAGTCCCCGGGATTGATCATGAAAAAGCGTTTGCCGCAATGAAAGATGCTTCATTAACCGATAAAATGAGCAGCAGTGATGGCGGAGGCGGCCTGAATGACTATATTAAATTAGGCTATTCGCCTTCTGAGAACGGAGCTTCTGTTTCTGCGACTTTAGAATATGCCTATGATGACTGGTGTATTCAGCAGCTGGCGGAAAAACTGGGCAAAAAAGAGGACGCAGAAGTATACAGAAAACGCTCAATGAATTTTCTGAATACCTTCAACACAAAGAATAATCACTTTTGGCCAAGACAGAAAAATGGAGAATTTCTCCCTGATTTTCCTTTGAACGACTGGAAAAAACTTCAGCCGCACTGGGTTTCAGGCAATATCTGGGCCTATGATTTCTTTGTTCCGCATCAGATTGGTGAAATGATAAAACTGTATGGAGGAAAAAAAGGATTTGAGGAAAAGCTGGACAGAACTTTTACCGAAAAACTGAATATGCAGGGAGAACAGCACGTAGATATTTCAGGATTCATAGGATCTCTGGGATTCGGAGACGAGCCGGGGCACCATGTTCCTTATCTGTACAACTATGCAGGCGTCCCTCATAAAACGCAGAGAATGGTAAAATATATCCGCGATAATATGTATACGGCAAAACCTGACGGAATTGTAAATAACGAAGACTGCGGGCAGATGTCGGCATGGTATATTTTTTCCTCCCTGGGGTTCTATCCCGTTACTCCCGGGAAACCTGTATATGCAATAGGAGCTCCCCAGTTTCCGAAAGCTTCTTTAAAGCTGGAGAATGGAAAAACTTTTACAGTCACTGCTGATAAAATTTCCGATAAAAATATATACGTTCAGAAAATATTCCTGAACGGGAAAGAATACAAAAGCTGGGAACTGAATCACAGCGATATCATGAACGGAGGAGAGCTGAAGTTTATCATGGGAAGTAAACCCGTACAGTAAATCTAATAAGTAATAAAGAAATAAAAAGAATCAATGGAAAGGAGAAAGTTTATTAAAACAGGCGCACTGGCTGGAGCCGGGCTGCTGTTTACCCAAAATGTTTTTGCTAAAAATCTGGCTGTGGAAGATTTTCCAGTAGTCAGAGTTCCGAAAGATAAAAGGCATTTTACCAGCGAATCGGTAGAAAATGCCATTGCAGCCTTCAGAAAGAATGTTAAAAATAAAGAACTGGTGTGGCTTTTTGAGAACTGCTTTCCGAATACATTGGATACAACTGTTTTTTATAAAGAAATTAACGGAACTCCGGATACCTATGTGATTACCGGAGATATCGATGCCATGTGGCTTCGTGACAGCTCTGCCCAGGTTTTTCCTTATCTGCAGTTTTCTAAAAAAGACGAGAAGCTGCACAGGCTGATCTCAGGAGTGATTCATAAACAGACCGAATTTATCCTTAAAGACCCTTATGCCAACGCATTCTATAATGATGACAAGAAAATAAGCAAGTGGAAAGAATACGATCATACCGATATGAAACCGGGCATCCATGAGAGAAAATGGGAAATAGACTCACTTTGTTATCCTGTTCGTCTGGCCTATCATTTCTGGAAAACAACCGGAGATACCAAACCTTTCGATGCTCAGTGGCTGAAAGGAATAAAACTTACCTTACAGACTTTTACTGAACAGCAGCGTAAAAAAGATCTCGGTCCTTATAAATTTGAACGTACCACCGCCTGGGCTACCGATGGAGTTCCGATGGGCGGCTACGGCTATCCCACAAATCCGGTAGGACTCATCAGTTCCATGTTCCGTCCCAGTGATGATGCTACCATTTATGGATTTCTTATTCCTTCCAACCTGTTCGCAGTAGTAAGTCTACGTCAGGCAGCAGAAATGGTTTCCAAAATCAAAAATGAAAAAACATTGGCAGCGCAGCTGAACGGTCTTGCAGATGAAGTAGACGCAGCCGTTAAAAAATATGGTATTTATAACCATCCGGAATATGGGAAAATATATGCTTTTGAAACCAACGGATTCGGAAGTTACAATCTGATGGACGATGCCAACTGTCCGAGCCTTTTGGGACTCCCTTATCTGGATGCTGTAAAATCTGATGACCCGGTTTACCTCAATACCAGGAAATATGTATGGTCAAAAGACAACCCTTTCTTCTTCAAAGGAAGCCTTGCCGAAGGGATAGGAGGCCCGCATATCGGTCTGGATATGATCTGGCCCATGAGTATTATTATGAAAGCCCTTACCACCAAAGATAAAAATGAAATCAGATGGTGTATACAGACCCTTCAGAAAACCCACGGAGGTACCGGATTTATGCATGAGTCCTTCCATAAGGACAACGACAGGAAATTTACCAGAGACTGGTTTGCCTGGGCAAACACACTGTTTGGAGAATTATTATGGAAAACATTTAACGAAAACCGGGATTTACTGACTTAAATATTTCAGATCCTGAGTACTCCGTTTACTCTTCTTTTGCGGTATTCATTATGCAGGACAGGTTATAACCGGTCTGCACAGGGAACTGCATATTTTAAAACAGCAAAAAATTATACTATGAAGAAAAACTCCGTTCTTGCAGCACTGATCCTCATGGCTTGTCAGGCAGGATCCCTGTTCAAAGCACAGCAGCTTGACCCTGTCGGAATATGCTATGTGGAAGTCAACAACAGCAATATGCTGAATGCAGGCTCTTACACCCTGCAGAACAGTGGAAGGCAGCTTTTTGATGTGGCCATTATTTTTGCCGCAAACATTAATTATGATGTTTCCAAAAACAGGGCATATATTTCCGGAAACGGAAATGTTACCAAAGTACTGAATGATGTCAATACCTACGTAAGACCATTACAGCAGAAAGGAATGAAGGTCCTGCTGGATATTTTAGGAAACCATCAGGGAGCCGGAATCTCCAATTTTCCGAACCGTGAAGCTGCCCGTGATTTCGCAAGGCAGATTGCCAATACCGTTTATACCTATGGCCTGGATGGAGTAGATCTGGATGATGAATATGCAGGATACGGAAATAACGGAACAGGACAGCCCAACAGCAGCTCGTTTGTCATGCTGCTGCAGGAACTTAAAGCGGCAATGCCAGATAAACTGATCACATTTTATTACATAGGTCCGGCCACCACAAGGCAGAGTTACAATGGTGACTCCGCAGGAAATTATATCAATTACGGCTGGAATGCTTACTACGGAACTTACAGTGCACCCGTTATTCCTCCGCTTGATAAAACAAAAATTTCTGCTGCGGCAACATGGATACGTAATACCAATCCTGAGTCTACACCGGCATCTACGCTGGCAACGCTGGCCACCAATACCAAAAATGACGGCTATGGCGTATTTATGTGGTATGACCTGGGAGCTACGGATGTTGCAGGCTATTTAAGTACAGGATCAAATATCCTTTATAATGAAAATACCCTGCTTACCGGACAGCTCTACTCATGGACGCAGGGCCAGGCATGCGACCCGCCTTTAGGGCTTGAGGCCACCAATGTTGCAGGTACTTCAGCTACCCTGAAATGGACTTCCAATGCTTCGCAAACCTATAATATAGACTATAAACCGGCCAATTCCAATACGTGGATCAGTGCCGGAACCCATTATTCCGGAAACAGTATTGTTATCAGCAATCTGACTCTGAATACGGAGTATGACTGGAGAATACAATCCAACTGCTCTTCATCACTTAGCAGTATTTATCTTTTTGCACCACGGTTTAACTCGGGAAACGGATGCGCAGTCCCGGCAGGAATAAAATCTGAACGTTTTCTCGGGAATACCGCTAAAGTATCCTGGGACGCCGTAGGAACTGCAGCATCTTATAACCTTCAGTATAAAACAGCCGCTGCCACAACTTGGACAGATGTTCAGAATATCTCCTCCACCTCTTATACCCTTCCGAACCTGACGGAGAATACCGGTTATGTCTGGAGAGTACAGGCAGTATGCAATGGTGGAAATAGCAGTGTTTATTCAGCAGATACGGCATTCAACAGTGGTTTTGCTCCGGTTCAGAGCCCTGGGGCAAGATCCATTGCTTTTAACGGGAGTACACAATATCTGAATGCCGGGCAATTTGATCTGAGCGGTAATGCTCTGACCATTGAGGGCTGGGTAAAGGTAAATGCATTTAAAACCGGGTTTCCCTATATTTCTTCCGTAGCAGGAATTGAAGTAGGAGATAACAATTCCGCGATACTGAGATTCGGAGACGGAAATCTGGCCAATAATAAACTGCAGTTTACCCTGAGTTTAGGCTCATCCCAGGTAAAACTCAGCAGCAATACCTCATTTAATACAAATACATGGTATCATATCGCGGCAGTATATGACGGAACTTCTATGAAACTTTATATTAATGGTAATGAAGATGCCGGCAATACGGCTTCCGGCAGTTTTACGGCAAACGGTATTCTTTACCTGGGAAGAAATTATGATAATTCCCGTACCCTGAACGGATTTTTAGATGAATTCAGGATCTGGAAAAGAGCACTGACGGCACAGGAGATCTCAGATCAGAAATGTAATGTAGCAGCAAATACTCCCGGTCTTGAAGCCAATTGGAAAATGAATGAAGGAAGTGGAATCGGAGTTTTGGATGCAACAGCCAATACACATTTTGCAACAATGGTTAATATGACCAATACAAACTGGAGAACAGACGTTGCCTGCACAGAGCAGCTCTCCGTAAAAGAAAACACATCAGGAAGTGCAGACAGCCATCTCTATCCGAATCCCGTTAAAAAAGGCAGTGATCTTCATTTTATCATAAGTGATACGGCAGCAGATGAGGTTGCACTGTATGATATGACAGGAAAACTGGTAATTACACAGAAAGTGGATAAAAATATTACCGTTATGGGTACACAGAACCTGTCCGCAGGAACTTATATCTATAAAATAAGCTCTTCTGATAACAAGATTCTGAGATCCGGAAAAGTACTCGTGAAATAAAACCGGAAAAGATAAAATACATGACAAAAAAATAAAAATTAGGGGATTTTTGACTGGGACCTGAAACGGACGTATATTAGTACTTAACTTTGCTATTACTGTCCGTTTGGGTCACAGTTTTTTTATTCGGATAAAACAAACATCATGCAAAATATAATAGGAATAGATATCGGCGGCTCCCATATTACAATGGCACAGGTAGATCCGGCTAAACGTGAAATCATTGCATCCACTTACGTCAGGGAACATGTCGATTCCTTTGGTTCCCGGGAAACCATCTTTTCTTCCTGGGTTTCTGCTGTTGAAAAAGTTACAGAAGGGCTTGCGAAAGAAAACCTTTTAATAGGAATAGCCATGCCGGGACCCTTCGATTATGAAAATGGAATTTCCCTGATGCAGCAGGGGAAATTTATTGATATATACCAAATCAATATTAAAGAAGAGCTGGCTGAAAGATTAGCGGTTTCAGAACAGCAGATTCATTTTGTAAATGATGCCGGAGCCTTTCTGGAAGGAGAAGTTTTCGGGGGCTGCGTGCAGGACTGTAACAGAATTTTCGGAATAACATTGGGAACAGGGCTGGGAACGGCCTTTTATGACGGAACAGCGGCTACTGATGAAGACCTCTGGGATTCCCCTTTCAGGAATTCAATAAGTGAAGATTATCTGGCCACACGCTGGTTTGTACACCGGTATAAAGAACTTACAGGACAGGAAATTTCAGGAACCAAAGAATTGCTGGATAAACCTCAGAACGTACAAACCGAAATATTGGATGAGTACGCAGATTCCTTTGCAGAATTCATTGTAAAATATATCAGCCCTTATCAGCCGGAAGTTTTAGTTATAGGCGGAAACATTGCCAAAATGTATCCTTATTTTGAGGAAAGACTTCACAAAAACTTATCTGAGGATAATATTGATCTTCCTGTAAGAATTTCCGCTATTTTTGAAGATGCAGCCATTTTAGGAGCAGCAGGTTATGCTTTGAAGAAAGCCACGAATTAATTAACAGAATGACATTATGAAATTGATCATTTCATCTTTTTTTATTGTACTGAGTACATGGGTACTGGGACAGGATAAGTCCCCGGCCGATTATGTGAACCCTTTAATGGGTACCCAATCCAAACCATCCCTGTCCAATGGGAATACCTATCCGGCAATCGGACTTCCCTGGGGAATGAACCTCTGGACACCACAGACCGGTAAAATGGGCGATGGGTGGGCATATACCTATGATGCCGATAAAATTAAAGGATTTAAACAGACCCATCAGCCTTCTCCGTGGATGAATGACTACGGAGCTTTTGCCATTATGCCGGGAGTAGGTAAACCAAAATTCAGAGAAGAAGAACGGGCAAGCTGGTTCAGCCATAAAGCTGAGGTGGCAAAACCTTATCATTACAGTGTGTACCTGGCTGATATTAACGTTACCACAGAACTTACCCCGACAGAAAGAGCGGCCTTTTTCAAATTTGATTTTCCCGGGACAGACAGTGCCTATGTAGTGATTGATGCCTTAAATAAAGGATCCTATATTAAGATCATTCCGAAAGAAAGAAAAATTCTGGGCTATACGACCAAATATGCCAGAGGAAAATATGAAAACTTTAAAAACTATTTTGTCGTTCAGTTCGATAAAGATTTCGATCTTACCACGGTCTGGAAAGATAATGCTTTTGTAAACGGACAGCTGGAACTGGCCAGCGAACATACAGGAGCTGTCATAGGATTTAAGCTTAAAAACAAAGAAAGTGTTTATGCAAAAGTAGCTTCTTCGTTCATCAGTTTCGAACAGGCAGAACTAAACCTCAAAAGAGAGATCGGAAACCGGAATTTTGAACAGGTAAAAACTGATGCTAAAAATATCTGGAATAAAACATTGGGTAAAATTGAAGTGAAGGGAGGAACAGACCAGCAGATGAGGACATTCTATTCCTCTCTGTACAGAACGCTGTTCTTCCCGCAGAAACTATACGAAATTGATGCTCAGAACAGAATAAAGCACTGGAGTCCCTACAACAGCAAGATCTTGGATGGAAAAATGTTTGCCGGAACCGGATTCTGGGATACTTTCCGTGCCCTGTATCCATTCCTGAACCTGGTGTATCCGGGTATCAATGCTGAAATGCAGGAGGGATTGGTGAATGCCTACAAGGAAGGAGGATTTCTGCCTGAATGGAGCAGTCCGGGATATTCTGACATTATGATTGGGAATAATTCCGCCTCAGTAGTTGCAGATGCTTACATAAAAGGTCTCCGGGGGTACGACATAGAAACTCTCTGGCAGGCCGTTAAGCATGGAGCCGATAACGAAGGTCCTATTGACGCAGTCGGACGCAGAGGAGTTCAGTATTACAATACACTGGGCTATGTTCCTTACGACGTAAAGATCAACGAAAATGCAGCCAGAACTTTAGAATATGCTTATGATGATTTTGCAATCTATCAGCTGGGAAAAGCATTGGGAAAACCCGCTTCGGAAATTGATATTTACAGACAGAGAGCTTACAACTATAAAAACCTTTTCGATCCGGAAACCGGACTGATGAGAGGAAAAAATAAAGACGGAAAATTTCAGGCCCCATTCAATCCGTTCAAATGGGGGGATGCCTTTACAGAAGGAAACAGCTGGCATTATACATGGTCGGTTTTTCAGGATATTGAGGGGCTGTCTAAGCTGATGGGAGGTAAAAAGAAATTTGAAGCCAAACTGGATGAAGTATTTTCTCTTCCTCCTGTTTTTGATGACAGCTATTACGGCAGTGTCATACACGAGATCCGAGAAATGCAGATCATGAATATGGGACAGTATGCACACGGCAATCAGCCGATCCAGCATATGATCTATCTGTACAACTATGCCGGAGCACCCTACAAAACACAGTACTGGACAAGACAGGTGCTGGATAAACTCTATCAGGCAACTCCTGACGGCTATTGCGGAGACGAAGACAACGGGCAGACTTCTGCATGGTACGTATTCTCAGCCTTAGGATTTTATCCTGTTACTCCCGCTACGGATCAGTATGTTTTGGGAGCCCCCTTATTCAAAGAAGCCATAATCCATCTGGAAAACGGAAAGAAAATAGAAATAAAAGCACCGGAAAATAATGCGGATAATTTCTATGTGAAATCTCTGAAAGTCAATGCACAGCCTTATTCCAGAAACTGGTTAAGCCATAAAGAACTGATGAAAGGAGCCGTGCTGGATTTTCAGATGGATAATAAACCGAATAAAGAAAGAGGATCACAGGAAAAAGATTTTCCGTATTCAATGTCTGTGGAATAATGAAACAATACTTAATTTTTAAAATAATCTTAAAGAGCAGTTTAGCGATATGAGTGCAGTAAAAAAAGAAATATTCGATAAAATAGAAAAAATGCTTGGTACACAGGGGTTTAATCTTGTCGCAAAAGACGACACAAGACCCTGGGGAGGTTTCTTTGTAATCGATGAAAACCAGGCACAGGATTTTGCCAACCGTTACTTTGACGGAATTGATGTCAATAACCTGAAAATAAGCGGAAAGCTCAGTCCTAAGATCCTTATTGTAGCCCCTCAGGCACGGTTGAGCTGGCAGTATCACCACCGCAGAGCCGAAATCTGGCAGGTTGTGGAAGGAACTGTCGGAATCAAAAGAAGTACAACAGATGAAGAAGGCGAACTGAAAGAATACCACCCGAAAGAACAGGTAAAACTGCAGCAGGGTGAAAGGCACAGGCTGATCGGTCTGAATGGCTGGGGAGTAGTCGCAGAAATCTGGCAGCATACCGATGCATCCAATCCTTCAGATGAAGATGACATTGTAAGAGTACAGGACGATTTCGGAAGATAAAACAGACGCAGCATTGATTTTTCAATGCTGTGCCTGTTTTCAGAAAAGAATTGCACTAAAGCAGAAATCGGAGATTGGGGAATAGGTCTTACCTTTCGTTGTTATCTTCTGCATAATTTTTAAAATCAACTGCAAGAATAATTGTATTAAATTTACATAATAAGCATTCAGCGATCTTACACTTATGATAAAGCTGTTCAGACAGCTGATCAATCTGTGTGATAACTTTTATTTAAAAAAATAACATTTATATGAATATGTATACCCAACCGATGCTGCGTGAGGGCGCATTAAAAGATAAAGTGGCAATAGTAACAGGAGGCGGAAGCGGTCTCGGGAGAGCAATGACCAGATATTTTCTGGAGCTGGGCGCTAAAGTAGTGATCACATCCCGTAACCTGGAAAAACTTCAGACCACTGCAAAGGAGCTGGAAGAGGAAACAGGCGGGAAAGTACTTTCCGTAGCCTGCGACGTGAGAAACTGGGATGAAGTGGAAGCTATGAAAGAAGCTGCTTTAAAAGAATTCGGAAGAATTGATATCCTGCTGAATAATGCGGCCGGAAACTTTATTTCCCCAACGGAAAGACTGACGCATTCCGCTTTCGATTCTATTCTGGATATTGTTTTAAAAGGAACCAAGAACTGTACATTATCCATAGGAAAACACTGGATAGATTCCAAAACCCCGGGAACCGTCCTGAATATTGTAACCACTTATTCATGGACCGGGTCTGCCTATGTAGTTCCCTCAGCATGCGCCAAAGCAGGAGTTCTGGCTATGACAAGATCTCTTGCCGTAGAGTGGGCGAAATACGGAATCCGTTTCAATGCGATCGCTCCGGGGCCTTTCCCTACCAAAGGAGCGTGGGACAGACTGCTTCCGGGAGATCTTCAGGAAAAATTCGATATGAAGAAAAAAGTGCCTTTAAGAAGAGTGGGAGAACATCAGGAACTGGCCAATCTTGCCGCTTACCTGGTTTCAGATTACTCGGCATATATGAACGGGGAAGTGGTGACCATAGACGGAGGGGAATGGCTGCAGGGCGCAGGAGAATTCAATATGCTGGAAGATATTCCCAAAGAAATGTGGGATGCCCTTGAAGCGATGATCAAGGCAAAAAAATCAAATTAAACGAAAAATAAGTATAAAAAATCCCGGATTGTAACGATTCCGGGATTTTTTATAACTTATACCCTGAATTTACTAAATTTTTTTCAAATGAATTTTAAGCTCTCAGGTATTGTTGCTGCAGCCGCAGTTTTCCTTCTTTCAGCTACTGCCCTGGCACAGGAAACTCCGAAGTACAGTTATGTAGAAGCATTTAAACCTTTCTTTTACCCCCAGACAGGAACAGAAACCCGTTCTGCAAGCGGACAGCCCGGTTATGCCTACTGGCAGAATTCAGCAGATTACAATCTGAATGTTTCTCTGAATGAAGCAAAAAATGAAATTTCCGGTACCGCCGAAATTATATATACCAACAACAGTCCCGATAAACTGGGATTTCTCTGGCTGCAGCTGGATCAAAACCTGTTTGCAGAAGATTCCAGAGGAAATGCCTTAGTTCCGCTTTCAGGAAGCAGAAACGGAGCCAGAGGTGAAAAACTGGAGGGAGGATATAAAATAAAATCAGTAAAACTGGACGGAAAAGCTGTAAAATATACCGTTACCGATACCAGGATGCAGATCGATCTTCCCAATGAGCTTAAAGCAAAAGGCGGCAAAGCCAGAATTGCCATCGAATATTCATTTATCTCTCCTGAATACGGATCCGACAGAATGGGAGTTCAGAATACCAAAAACGGCAAAATCTTTACCGTGGCACAGTGGTATCCCAGAATGTGTGTATATGATGATGTGATGGGCTGGAATACACTGCCTTACCTGGGGGCATCGGAATTTTACCTTGAATATGGCAATATTACAGCCAGTATCACCGTTCCTGCAAATCACTATGTAGTAGCTTCCGGAGAGCTTCTGAATGCTAAAGACGTTTACAGCAAAGAAGAAAATAACCGCTGGCAGCAGGCTAGGAACAGTGATAAGACCGTCATGATACGTACAGAGTCCGAGATCGGAAAAAACCAGGACTCCGGAACAAAAACCTGGAAGTTCAGGATTGAGCAGACCCGTGATTTTGCATGGGCTTCCTCACCGGCATTTATCCTGGACGCAGCAAAAATAAACCTGCCGAGCGGCAAAAAATCACTGGCCATATCTGCCTATCCTGTGGAAAGCGGAGGAGAGAAGGCCTGGGGCAGATCCACGGAATATACAAAAGCTGCGATAGAGCATTATTCACAGAAATGGTATGAATATACCTATCCCGCAGCCACTAATGTAGCAGGAAATGAAGGCGGAATGGAGTATCCGGGAATCGTATTCTGCCACATGAACTCAGCCGGAGAAGATCTTTGGGGAGTCACAGATCATGAATTCGGGCACAACTGGTTCCCGATGATTGTTGGCTCCAATGAAAGGCTTTTCGCGTGGATGGATGAAGGATTCAATACCTTTATTAATGAATTATCCACAAAAGCATTCAACAATGGGGAATACTATAAAAAGAAAGACCTTGCCAGAAGCGGAAGCTTTATGATGGGAGATAATCTGGAGCCTGTGATGGTAGGACCCGATAATATGAAAGAAAGGAGCATCGGAGCTCTTGCCTACTATAAGCCGGGGCTTGGGCTTGAAATTTTAAGAGAAGCAGTTCTGGGACCTGAAAAGTTTGACAAAGCGTTCAAAACCTATATTGAACGCTGGGCCTTCAAACATCCTACTCCCTGGGATTTCTTCCATACTATGGAAAATGTTTCCGGCGAAGAACTCAGCTGGTTCTGGAGAGGCTGGTTTATCAACAAATGGAAAATAGATCAGTCGGTGAAAGACGTGAAATATGTGAACGGAGACTTCAGAAACGGAGCACAGATTACCGTCGAAAATCTGGGGCAGCTGCCAATGCCGACAACCGTTCAGATAAAATTCAGAGACGGAACCCGACAGATTGTAAAAATTCCGGTGGAAATCTGGAAGCGTAACACGGAATGGACCTTCAGAGTCAATTCCGTGAAGGAAATTTCTGAGGTAATGCTGGATCCCGATTCCGTAGTTCCGGATGTAAATCCTAAAAACAATACCTGGACAGCATCGTAAAACTATTGTGCTGAAACAGAAATCTGATACAGTTATTATTAAAACGCCTGAACTTATTACCGTGGTTCAGGCGTTTATTTTTAGGGTGTTTTTCCGGGACAGGTCAAGCGGTTTTCCTGTAATATTTTGATTAATAGTGAGATAATTTTGTCCCACAGTATTAATTTAAAAACAAAAGAACATGGAAACATTAAAATCGGTGCTTGAAGCAAGCCACGCCAAGAAAACCAAAAACGAACTGATTGACCTTCTGTCAGGAGTAGAAAAAGTGCTTACCCCGGCAGTCTACGAAAAGGTTTCAGGAATTGAGACTTCAGAATTGGGAACCCTCACCAATAAAGAACTCTTAAACATCGTAGAGGATTTTAAAAAGAATTATGACGAAAAATGGGAAAAATCTTTTTCCGGAGCCTCTTCAGAGATCATGAAACTTATTGCCGGCAAGATGGCTGCCGATGATGAGATCTTCAGAACTTCAGATGCTGCCGGTGCAGATTTCGCTGCAGAACTGGGAAGTATAGATTTTGCCACCATTATAGGCGGACCTCTGGATGCCTGTGTAAAAGCACAGTCCAATGCTTCTATCGCTACCGTTAACTTCATCAATGAAGTAGGATTTGAGCTTACAGATCCTGCCAATGCTGCCAGTGCGAAAAAACTGAGAATGGCAGAATTTAAATACAAAAAGAATATCCCGAACCCGGATTTTAAACCTGAAGAACCGGTAAGCACAACTAACCCCAAGACTATTCCTGACGACGTGGAGATTTCAGTGCCTTTTATTGCGCTGCTGAACGTTCCAAGCTTCAGAATAGAAACCTGCGAGGTAGATTTTAACGTTAAGCTTAATTCTACCTACACCAAAGACGTAAGCGATGAATTTGGAATCAACGCCGGAGTTTCCGGAGGTTGGGGACCTGTAAAATTCAAAGTGGATGTATCTTATAAAAGAACTTCCAGTACAGGAATCAAAGTGGAAAAAGAGTACTCTCTGGGGGTAAAAGTACGGGCTACCAATGACGAAATGCCGGCAGGACTTGAAAAAGTTCTCGGACTTCTTTCACAATAACCAATTTTTACGGAAATGATCAAATTATCAGATTACCTGGATTATCTCAACAACGAGATAATTCAGGCCCGTAAAAAAGCTGATGAGAATGCTGTTCTTATTGCAAAGGAATATGCAAAGCATGAGTACCTTAAATATTTTAAGGTTCCCAGATATGCCCTGCCCAGTGTAAAGATGGATATTCCGGTAAAGATCACCGATATAGATTCGGCTCCCAAATACAATTTTAAACTGAATCAGGATCAGTTTGTTTCAGAAATGAACGAAAGGATCAGGCTGGTGAATAAAGAAAAAAAACTGAATATTCCGGAAATTACCAAAAGACAGATTCAGACGGATGAATTTAAAACCCTGTTCAGCAAACTGGAAAAGAACGACCAGAAGTTCGGAAAGCTGCCTGCTGATGAAGTGCTTAAACTGGATCTCAGAAACAGAATAAAAGTTCTCAATAGTGGAATTTTCCGTCCTCAGGACGGAACAGGTGAAGAAGATATTGATGAGCTGAAAGAAATCTTTTCAAAGGTTTTACTGAATAAATATACTCTGGTGAATGCAAAACTGAACAACATTTACATAGATCCCAATACATCAGCAGCAGAAGATAAAGATAAATTATTCATCAACCTTCATGTGGAAATGGAGGAAGAAGGAATAAGGATTGTGTCCTACAAGGATAAAGACGGTAATGAAATAGAACAGATAACTTTTGAGTAATGCAGGAACTTATTCACTTTACGGTACAGAAAATCAGGGAGCTTCTGGAGCATTTCAATGAAGTCCAGGCATTATACCTGTCGAAATCATTTGACTTTGATGCCCGGCTGGAAGTTTTTCTCAACGAGGTCCTGGAATATTTCCGTACCAAAGGAAACACCAGCCACGAATCTGAAGTCCTGAAGATCATGAATATGATTGCAACGGTCAAAAGAAGCTTTAATCCCATAAAAATGGAGAAAATAACAGCTGGAAAACGCGATCTCCTCTGGGGATTTTCATTCAGCGGAATGGAAAGTATCTATGATATTCTGATGGAAATATATGCGAAGGAAAATAAAAAACTGGATGATGCTGAAGAGCTTATTTCCGGAATTATCGTCTCATTATACCAGAACGGAATTCTGGATGATGAAAAACTGAAGGAAATGGATTCTGTCCCGAAGATTGAAAGCTTCTGGACTTCGCTGGTGACACAAAATACAGCTATCTCAGGGATTAATAAAAAGCTTAGGCTGACTGTCATTCCTGAAGATATTTACCTGATCCTGGAAAAAGTATTTCTGAAATTAATTTAAAAAAAGATCATCATGGAAACCGGAAGATATATAGTGCTGCTGAAAAACCAGCAGAAACCGGCACTCAGAAAAATAGAGAAAGAACTGGAAGTGAGTATTACCTCTTCAGAACTTCTCTCCAAAGAAAACCGTGCCTATGATATTATAGACCAGGATAACAGTGTGCTGTACAAAAACCTGGGAGTTCTTGTCGTTGAGAATATGGATGAAGAGCAACTGAAAAGCGCAGTAAAAAATGAATCGAACGCTATTGTGTATTATGAAAAAGAACGGGAATTTTTTCCCGCTGATGAATTACAGCTGATCAGTGAACTGAAAAAACAGTCAGCCGGAATAGCGGAAAAGATTTCAGAACTCGAAAAATACATCACCAACAAACCCCTGCCGCAAAAACCGCTGATTGAAATGGAGTGGGGACTGAAAGCTATCGGGCTGGAAAATGCACAATATACAGGAAAAGGAGTTGATATCTGCATTCTGGATACGGGACTTCAGACTTCCCATCCCGATTTTTCATCCCGGGAAATAGAGGGAAAATCCTTCATTGACGGGGAAGACTGGAACAGAGATCCCAATGGGCATGGAACCCATTGTGCAGGAGTGGCCTCCGGAAATATCCGCAGCGATATCGGAAAACGGTACGGAATTGCAAAAGACTGCAATCTGAAAATCGCCAAAGTACTCTCAGACAGCGGAAGAGGAACTACAAGCAGCGTAATTGATGCCATAGACTGGGCTATTACAAAAAAAATCAGAATACTGTCTCTCTCGCTGGCATCTCCCGTGAAACTTAATGATCCCCCTTCTGTTCTTTTTGAAACGATAGGCGAGAGGGCACTGGAAAACAACTGCCTTATCATAGCAGCAGCAGGTAATGACAGCAACAGACCACAGATTCCGCAGCCCGTTTCAATGCCTGCCAATTCAAAATCCATAATGGCGGTTGCCGCCATTGACGGGCAGATGAAGGTCGCCAGGTTTTCAAATGCCGGCCTTAATCCTTCTACCGGAGGGAATATCAACGTTTGTGCCCCGGGTGTGGATATCATAAGTGCTTATCCCAAAAATTCAAAAAATAAAAGTAACCTGTATTACACCATGAGCGGAACCAGTATGGCTGCTCCTCATGTTACAGGGCTTGCGGCCTTATACATGGAACAGTTTCCCGATAAATCTGCGAAAGAGATCTGGGAACTCATTGAAACCAGGGCCAGACCCATTGAAGGCCTGAAATACAGAGATATAGGAAACGGTTTAATACAGATATACATATGAGTACATACCTTGCTGTTTTAAAGAAAGATATCAATTTTAAAAAACTTGAAGCGCTCCTCAAAAACAGAGAAATCAGGCTGATGGCCCATTATAAAACCATTGGCGTTGTAAAGCTTCAAAGTAAGCAGCCGATTTCAGAAGATGCATTTCAGGATTATTTTATATCCATAGAAGAAGAAAAAGATAATTTAACAATATAATTACATCAATAAAGCTTCCCTGTCGCAGAGAAGTTTTATTTTTGTCTCTTATTGATAAAATAGCTTATGAATTTCAGATTTTCAATGATTTTCCTCATGCTTTTCGCACTGGGATTTTCACAGGACCTTACCGTAATGAGTTTCAATATCAGGCTGAACGTAGCATCGGACAAAGATAATGCATGGCCGGAAAGAAAACAGGATGTTGCAGATCTGCTCACCTATTATCATCCTGATTATTTTGGAGTACAGGAAGCACTTCCGGAGCAGATGAAAGACATTAAAAACGGACTTAAGAATTACGATTATGTTGGAGTGGGAAGAGACGACGGAAAAGAAAAAGGTGAGTTTTCTGCTATTTTTTATAATACAAACAGGCTTAAAGTTTTGAAATCCGGAACGTTCTGGCTTTCAGAAACCCCGGAGAAACCTTCCAAAGGATGGGATGCCGCATTGAACAGAATCTGTACCTACGCTGTTTTTAAAGATAAAAAGTCGGGGAAAGAATTCCTGGCGATGAATCTTCATTTCGACCATGTAGGAAATGTAGCCAGAGTGAAGTCTGCTGATCTTATCCTGAAGAAGATCAGGGAAATTAATCCCGGAAACCTTCCGGTAACGTTAAGCGGAGATTTCAACCTTACAGATGATACGGAACCTGTAAAGATCCTTTCACAGAATCTGAAAGACAGCTTTTACCATTCAGAAACGAAACATTACGGTCCGGTGGGAACATTCACTGCGTTCAATACAAACGAAATACCTAAAGACAGGATCGATTATATTTTTGTACAAGGATTCAGAATAAAATCCCACAGGCACATCAACGACAGACGGGAAAACCTGCTGTATCCGTCAGATCATTTCCCTGTTTTGGCAGAGCTTTCCTTCTAGGCAGATTCAGTCTTTGGGGAAATCTATTTCAAATCCTATCCCTCTGAGGGACTGGATTTTTATGTGGGGATCATGCACAAAATATTTCCTTAGCCTGCTGATGAATACATCGAGGCTTCTTCCTGTAAAATAATCATTTGTTTCCCAGAGAGTATCCAGAATGTCATCTCTTTTGATGGTACTTTGGTTATGCTTCAGAAGATAGAGCAGAAGCTCCTGTTCACGGGCTGTGAGACGGACGTTTCCTTCATGATGGGAAAGCAGGAGTTTCTCCGTATCCAGAGAATAGGTTCCTATTTTCATCATTTGCGGGAAAGCTGCGGGCTGTATTCTTTTCAGGATATTCCGGATGCGCAAGACCAGTTCTTCGGGATCGCAGGGCTTGGCAATATAATCGTCTGCTCCGATCTTCAGTCCGGTAAGACGGTCTATTTTCTGGTTTTTGGCGGTCAGGAAAAGCAGCGGAAAATCATTTTTTTCCTTTAATATCATTTTGGCAAGGGAAAAGCCGTCGATATTCGGCATCATAATATCCAGAATACCTAAGTGAAAAGGAAATCCTGATTGTAAAAGTGGCAGAATATCTTCAGGATTCTGATACCAGATTACTTCAAAATCTTCCAGTTCAAGGTACTGTTTCAGGATCATACCGAAATCCGGATCATCTTCTGCCAAAAGGATTTTAGTTTTCATAAGGAAGGATTATTTTAAAGGTGGTTCCCGTTTCAGGAGAGCTGGAAACATCAATTTTTCCGCGGTATTTGTTCACGATGTTCTTTACAAAGTACAGTCCAAGCCCAAGTCCTTTGCTGTTGTGGATATTATTGGGCTGAATCCTGTAAAATTTTTCAAAAATATTTTTAAGTTCTTTTTTCTCTATACCCTGTCCGTTATCCGTTACTTCTATTTCTACATATTCCGCAAGCCCGCTGAAGGAGATCTTTACCGCTGAAGCACCATACTTTACACTGTTTTCACAGAGGTTTTTAATAACGGTTTCCATCAGGTTTTTATCAAAAGGAAGTACATCTGAAATATTATTTTTCATTTCGAAACGGATCAGGGGATATGTGAAGGCCAGATCCTGGATGAAAAAATCCCAGTCTTCAGGTTGAGTCCGGTTCAGGCCATTTTCCGAATCATCTTTATGAAGCTGGAACATCAGATTTTCAAGGCGGCTGATCTGCCTGTCGATAAGGGGAAGTGTTTCAGGATCCCAGTTTTTTTTTAGTGTTTTTGATGCTATTTTCAGCGTGGCGATCGGAGTTTTGAACTCGTGGGAAATATTATCTACAACTGTGTGAAGAACTTCTACCTGCTTCTGTTGGCGGACCAGGTTGTTTACCGTGAAAATATACAGCATCATAACGCCTGCCAATAGCGCAATACAGCATAAGATCAGTAAAGTAAGGTTCTTAAAAACAATGCTTTTGATATTTGATATTTCAAATTCTGTTTTGCTTTTAACAAGAAATGAGTTGTTTTTAAATTTGTTTTTCCCTGATTCATTTTTTGATGAAGTTTCCCAGCTCCCTTCATTGGTGATTTTGGGATTGGTAACTTTATTACTGGTTTCAAAAAGAAGAATAGGTTTGTCGATCAGACGGGTACTGTCCGGTATATGAATGATAGATGTATATTCTATTTTTGCTGCAATATCGTAGCCGTTGGTTTTCAAACGGTAGTCGAGATAGCGGAGAAGCCTTTCTTTGATGGCTCTTCTGTTTTCAACAAAGAAATTATGAAATTCCTGTTGGCTGATCTCTTTGTCATAATACCGGATGAATGTTTTCTGAAGAGAATCATCCTTCATTTCTTTCACACTGCTGATGTCTTCCAGCTTGTCAGTGTATTCGGAAAGCCCGTCCTGGATGGTTCTGTACACCTCACGTTCCTTTACCTGGTAGGTTTTGTAGATAAAGTAAACCTGTATTCCCAGCAACAGCAGGAATAGAGTTGCGAATAAGGCAATCAGGTATTTACTTTTGGTGATCATCACAGCAAAGATAAAACTTTCGTATTTCCCCAAACAGGCATTAACCTGCCATTAACCTTTCGTTAACCGATATTCTCTCTACGAATCCGGAAGTTTGTGCAGTAAAACTAATGATATGTATAAAGCTTGTCTCTTTCTGCTTCTGCCACTGATGTTTTCTGCCCAGCAGCAGAAGACCGAAGGAATGGTAACGGATGCAGAGAACAGGAAGATATCTGCTGCGGAAGTAGAGGTCTATAACCTGAATAACGAACTGATCCGAACGGTAAAGTCAGATGAAAAAGGATATTTTTTACTGGAAGGAATTTCCGGTGACTCAGTCAGGCTGGCTGTGAAAAAAACAGATTATGCTCCGTTTGAAAAAACGGTTGCTTTAAAAGAAAGCCGTGAAATGCTGAAGATCATTCTGAAGAAAGCCACCCGGGAAATAGAGGGAATTGTAATGACTAAACAGAAACCCCAGGTGATAAGAAAAGTAGACCGGCTGGAATTTAATGTGGAAAACAGTAATATCTCTACACTGAATGCATGGGAGATCCTTCAAAAAACACCCAATGTAACGGTAAATAATGATGTTCTTACGGTAAAGGGAAGCACTGCGATCCTGGTAACAATCAATGATAAAAAAGTCATGCTGACAGGAGATGAACTGAAAAATCTTCTGGAAAATACACAGGGAAACGATGTGAAATCCGTAGAAGTCATTACGAATCCTCCTGCCAGATATGAAGCTTCCGGAAGTGCCGTGCTTAATATTGTGATGAAGAAAAATAAGATCGAAGGCTATCGTGGAATTCTTTCTTCCAAATACGTGCAGACCCAATATGCCAAAGGAAATGTGGGTCTTTCCCAATATTATAAAAAAGATAAACTTTCCCTGATGGGAAGCTATTACAGAGGAATGGGAACTTTTTACCGGGAAGGGACGGATGTTGTCAATTATCAGGAAAGCCAGACCCGCTGGGTAAGCATTATGAACCGTAAGGATAAAAACAATGCACAGAACACGGTAAATTTCAATGCAGAATATGAGATAGACAGCCTTACCAATATCAGCCTGAATTATTCAGGATATTTTTCACCGAAATCTTTCGGTACCTATTACGTGCCTACCCTCATCTATAATGCTCAGAATGCGGTGGAATCCAACTATACCACAGTTAATGACCATCACTCACGTACCGGCAATAATTCCCTGAGCTTCCAGGCAGACCGGAAACTGAATAAGAAAAGCAGCATTTCCTGGATCAGTTATTTTACCGGGAACAACGGTGATAAATACCAGAATGTGATCACAGAACTGAACTTTGCAGGACAGACACCCCGGGAAGATAATTTTTTTACCCGGAATAAAACCGATATAAAATTATATTCCACACAGGCAGATTATCAGTGGAAAGGAGATAAAATAGAGCTGGAATCCGGAGCAAAATACAGTTTTGTGAAAACAGAAAGCAGCCTCAGTTTTTCAGATAATCAAAGCGGAACTCTCCTGTACAGACCGGAAAAAAGCAGCCTCTTCGACTATAAGGAACATAATTTTGCCGTTTATACCTCATTAGCCTACAACCTCGGAAAATGGAATTTTAAAGGAGGTCTCCGGGCAGAAATGACAGATCTTGAGGGAGTGGTATCCGAGCCTTATGAACAGAATAAAAATAACTACTGGAGCCTGTTTCCTACTTTCTATGCCCAGTATACCACAGAAAATAAACATGAGTTCGGGTTTTCTTATGGAAAAAGGATCAGCAGACCCTACTACTCCTGGCTGAACCCCGCCAAATCCTATTACAATCTTTTCTCCTATTATCAGGGAGATCCGAAAATGAAAGCCACGATCATCCATAACCTGAATCTTACCTACTCATGGAAAGGCTGGAACGCAGAACTCTATTACCGGAAAGAACTGTATCCGTCTATGGAAATCTCTTTCCAGGAACCGAGTACCAACCAGATGATCTATTATTTCACCAATATTGAAAAAGATCAGGCGTATGGTCTCAGCCTTTATAAGAATTTCCAGGTTAAGCCGTGGTGGAATGTTGTGATGTCTCAGAATCTGGAACATAACGAAAATTATTTTAAAGGAATTGATGATCAGCTGTACAAAAATGAAATATGGAACTGGGTTTCCGATGTCTCCACAAGTTTTACGCTGGATAAGAGCAGCGACTGGAAAATGGAACTTGGGCACAGGTATTATTCTCCAGGAGTACAGGGAACATTCAGAATTTCAGGTAGGTGGTCTGCCTATTTCGTAATGAACCGTAAATTTTTGAATAAGAAATTAGAAGCGTCTTTTATTTTCAATGATATCTTCAGGAGTATGGAGCAGAAGGTCAGTACGAAATATGCCAATCAGGATAATTATTTCCTGGATTACTCAGATACCCGGGGCTTCACCCTTTCTTTAAAGTATAACTTTGGAAATCAGTCGGTGAAGAATGTTAAAAGCATAAAAAGAACGGATGAACAGAGCCGGCTGTAAATAATTTCAATGTAAAACTAATATCCATAAAACATTATTATAAAAGAAATGGTCATTCTGTGTCACATTTTCGCTAATTTTGATACCGATTTTTAAAAATTGGAGACATGAAAAGACTTCTTTATGCCCTGACTGTTGCTGTATCGATGCAATTGGTCTCTGCTCAGGAACTGTATATGCCGAGAAATATTAAAAAAGCATATGAAAAAGGAACCCGGGATATTTCCGGAGCACCCGGCAAAAATTACTGGCAGAATAAAGGAGTGTACAATGTAGACGTAAAGGTAGATGCAGGAACAAAAATGGTTTCAGGAAAAGAAACGATTATATACAGCAACAACAGCCCGGATCAGCTTAATGAGCTGGCGATAAGATTTGTGAATAACCTTCATAAGCCGCAGTCTCCGAGGTCCGGCTTCGTTTCAAAGGATTTTTTGTCTTCCGGCCTTCATATCAGATCATTCATTGTGAATGGTGAAAAGTATAATATCAACAGTGACGACTGGAGTACCGTTGAAAAAGTAAAACTGAATACACCGCTTAAAGCAGGTTCCAAAGCTGAGATTAAGATCGAATGGGAATATCCGCTTTCTGTACAGAGCGGAAGGGAAGGGCAGATTGACCCTGAAACCTTTTACGTAGCCTATTCATTCCCGAGAATATCGGTTTATGATGACTATAATGGCTGGGATATGCTGCCACACTCCGACAGGCAGGAGTTTTACAACGACTTTAATGATTACAGTTTCAGTATTACAGCGCCGAAGAATTTTGTAGTCTGGGCTACCGGGGATTTCCTGAATCCCGAAGCAGTTCTTCAGCCGGAATATCTGAAAAGATATAAAAGCTCATTGAAAAGCGATAAAGTGATACATATTGCCACTGAGCAGGAAATGAGATCCGGAAAAGTGACCAAACCCAACAAATGGAATGTCTGGAAATTCAAAGCCAGCCATATTACCGATTTCTGCTTTGCATTAAGCAGTCATTACGTTTGGGATGCCGCAAGTGTTCAGCTGAAAACCAAAAGAGCGAGCGTGCAGGCAGCCTACAAAACAGGAGCTAAAGATTTTGAGCATTATGCAGACTGGATGCGCTATAATTTAGACTGGTTCTCGAAAAACTGGCCGGGCGTGGAATATCCTTATAATGTAATGACCGCCATCCAGGGATATGCCGATATGGAATATCCAATGATGATCAACGACAGCAGTATCCCGGATAATTTCCAGGATGCAAGACTCACGGCAGATCATGAGATTGCCCATACCTATTTCCCTTTCTACATGGGAATCAATGAAACCCGGTATGCTTTTATGGATGAGGGCTGGGCAACCACACTGGAATATCTCATCGGAATTGATGAGAACGGTGAAGCTGCAGCAAAAGATTTTTATAAAAACTTCAGAGTGAAAAAATGGATCAAAGACCCTTCCGCAGAACAGGATCAGCCGATCATTACCATGAGTACGCAGGTAAGCGGAGCAGGATACGGAAACAATTCCTACGTAAAAGCCTCTCTTTCCTATCTGGCTCTTAAAGATTATCTGGGGGATGAACTGTTCAAAAAAGCATTACACCATTATATGGATAACTGGAACGGAAAACACCCTGTTCCGTGGGATTATTTTAATTCCATGAATACAGGATCCGGCAAAAACCTGACCTGGTTCTTCAATAACTGGTTCTACACCAATAATTATATTGATCTGAAAGTAAAAGGGGCCTCACAGCTTAATGATCTTCTTACGGTAAACGTAGACAACGTGGGAGGATTTGCCATCCCTTTTGATGCTATTCTGAATTATGAAGACGGAACGACAGAAAAACTTCATTTTTCACCCGCTCTCTGGGAGAAAAACCAGAAGCAGACAGATCTGGCTATTCCCATCAAGAAAAAAGTGAAATCGGTGACGCTGGATGGAGATCTTTTTATGGATTATACGCCGGATGATAATACAAAAGCTTTGTAAGGAGCTGGCTAAATTTTATTTGAAAACAATTTTACAGGATACTAAATAGCCTCGATTCGGGATAAAAAAATCTGAATTATATTATTATAGTAAGTGTTATAACTGATGATCAACGTATAAATTTTTGTAAAAAAATGATACTGTGAGTTTTTTAAGTGCTCCGTAGGAGTACTCTGTTCATAGCATTTAATAGATGATCTAAGGAGAGCTCCGTAGGAGCGACCTGATAATTATATTGATTAATATGTTGGTCTCGCAGAACCTTAATACGGGCAAATTTGAGAACAGTTTACAGCATACTAAATAACCTTAGTCCGGGATAAAAAAACTGATTCAGACTGGTTGGAGCTGAGAGGAAAAAGTTATGAAGGTCATTAAAAATAAGTCCTGAGTTTGTTTTTATCTTTTTAGGGTAATTTAATTTACAATGGTTTTCAATACTTCCGGATCAGCTAAATGAAACATTGCATAAAAAAATAAGCTTATAGGTTCAAAAACCTATAAGCTTTATTATATTCTTACGTAAAAAATCAGTAAAATATATGAGGTGGACGGGTTTAAAACGTTACATCCAGTCCCACATAGAAATTCGCTTTCATGATCGGGGCATATACCATTCCTCCGTCAAAATAATTTCCGAAAGGATTCCTGAAATCAACGATGGCATTTTTCTGATAATAAGAAGTTAAATTTTCACCTCCTACATACGCTCTGATCTTCTTGTTGAAGTTTCTTGAGATCTGGGCATTCAGTACAGCGTACGAATCGGAGTACACCGGAAGCTGAAATTCTGCAGGATTGCCGGAAGTATCAGGTAACCTTTGTTTTCCTACCCAGTTCAGCGTAGTATCAAAACTCCAGAATCCGCCTTTATCATTTTTACTGGTAGCATAAGCAAGGTTGACGAAACCTCTGTGCTTGGCCATAAAAGGAATCTCCCTTCTTCCGCCGATATAATCTGCCTGTACATCATAATATTTGTAAGCAAGCCTTACATCAAAATTTCTGAAAGGCGTAAAATCCCACTGAGTCTGGAAAGAGTTGGCAAAGGATTTTCCCTCCAGATTATAGAACGTAAGCTGCTGAGGAGATCTGTCCAGGTCCACAAGCACCTGATCCTGGAAATCCGTTCTGAAAAAATCAGCGATTACGGTAGATTTTCTTCCGAAAAGCTTAAATTCCTGCTGTAAGCTGGCTCCGTAGTTCCATGCGATTTCCGGTTTCAGTCCATAGATGTTCCCATTGTTCGGAAGAATCTGAATACTTCTGTTGGAAGCAAAGTACTGTTGGTTTTCCGCAAAAACATTAGCTGTTCTGAATCCTCTTCCTGCAGAAAGCCTTAAAATTGTCTGGGGAGTGAAATCGTATTTAAAATTAAGTCTTGGTGTAAACTGGGTTCCTGCCAGATTATGGAAATCTACCCTTGAACCGGCTACTAACGTATATTTTAAGCCTGTTAAAGTATATTCCGCAAAAATACCGGGAACAATTTCATTTCTTCTCAGATCATCCGTTAAATAAGTTTCCTTATAGCCGTCATATAAAAAGCTGGCTCCCGCTTTATACTTATGGTTGGTATTTCCGATGATGCTTTCAAAGATCAGGTTGGAATAATATGTATGCTGCTGACCGTTATAATTTCTGAGCCCGAAAAAGCTGTCCTGCTGATGGAATACATACTGATTCATCCAGCCTAAACTCTGATAAGGCTTTCCTTTGAATACATAACCCGTTTTGTTCCATACCTGGAATCTTGAAATATCAATACCCACACCGTAAGCCGACTGCTTGTCCTGGGGCAGTTTTTTGTCAAATCCGGTCTGTCCGGCCGTTCTTTCATCCCTGATAAAATTGATTCCGAAATGAGATCCGAAACCGGATTTTTCAAGATCATTGAAATTAAGCAGGTAGGCGGCATTAATCTGCGTCCCTTTCGGTCTGTCCAGAAACCCGTCATCATTCATATCCGTATTCCCGAAAGTTCCGTTTCCGTGCAGAAGGAAGGTCTGTGACCATTTATCGTTGATAGGAGATACGCTGGTGATATTGGCTTCCGCTCTTCCGTTGAAATCCGAGAAAAGGTTCAGGGAAGTTTCCGGCTCTTTGGCATTTTTCAGAAGCTCGGTATTGATCTGCCCGGTGATGCTCTCGTACCCATTGGTAACCGTACTTCCGCCTTTTGTCAGCTGAATACTTTCAATCCATCTTCCCGGAATAAAGTTTAACCCATAAGCAGAAGCCAGACCTCTGATTTCCGGAAGAAGTTCTTTGGTAAGGCTGGTATATTTCTGGTCAAGCCCCAGCATTTTCAGCTGTTTGGTTCCTGTTACCGCATTGCTGAAAGAAACATCTACTGTCGCGTTGGTTTCAAAGCTTTCAGACAGATTACAGCAGGCTGCCTTTAAAAGCTCCTTTTTATCAATATTAAAAACCAGCCCGGCTTCCTTTTTACTTAAAGCAGTTGCTGCTTTAGAACCAGTTACGACAACTCCGTCAATGCTTTTTTCATGTTGGGAATGATCTTTTTCAGAAGCTGTTGCCGTATGTTCTTTATGATCTTCATGTTTTGCGGTCCCTTCTTCATAATGAACTTTTGGATTGGCTTCCCCGAAGGTAAATTCCCTGTCATACAGACAACATCCGGGAAGTCCATTGTAAACTGCATCTGACGCTTTGAATTTTTCGTTATCATGTCCTGCGTCAGCAATTGCTTTTAAAATTTTATCTGATGAGGTTTTTGCAGGATCGAAATTCAGAACGACAGTCTGCTTTTCGGCATTCCATTCTGCGGCATTTGCTCCGGCTCCTTTTGCAGCCTTTTCAATTCTGGCTTTACATGAACCACAGTTTCCTCTTACATAGAACTCATTGTCTTTTTTAGCATCAGTCTCGTGGTTATGATGCTGGGGTTCTGCTGCAGATGGCTGAAGATCTCTTTCATAGTGACAGCATCCGGGAAGCTTTTCATAGGTTTCGTTGGATGTTTTGAATTTTTCGTTGTCGTGGCCTGCCTCCGCTACTTTCTTTAAAATTTCATCAGTAGATATATTCGCTTCGGTTTCTACGGTTAACTGTTGAAGATCAGTAGAATAAACGGCCGTTTTGGCACCTGCTTTTTTAGCCGCAGTTTCTATCCTTGATTTACACATATCACAGTTTCCTTTTACCTGAAACCGGTTTTTTGTAAGATTTTGGGCTGATATAAATTGTACAGACAGGATCAATAGTCCAAGAATAAACCTGGAAATAGATAATTTCATTTTGTTTAAAGTTTAGATTAATTAAAAAACGGTTCATTAAAAGATGTAATGAACACTCCGTAGGGTAATTAACCTATTTTAGGCGGCTGCCAGATCTCCTTTAAACGGTCTGATAAGTAGGGGTCTGAATACTGGAACTGCGGATTTTTATTCTTCTTATAATAAGAAAGTTCAAAGCGCAGACTTTTTGAAAAAGGGGTTTCTATAAAGGTATAGCATGCAACACAGGATGAGCAGCAGTCATCATTGCATGACGATTTTGTTTTGCTGTCATTATGTTCTTTTGAAGAATGATCTTTACAGCAGTCACTTTTCTCAGATTTTGCCATACAGCAGGTCTCCTGCATAGATTGTGCATAGAAGCTGTCCTTAGGAACTAAAAAAATTCCCAGGCAAAAAACAACTGCAAGAATGTGAAACAGCTTCATGACTGCAAAAATACGAAATTTATGGCAAAGGATCACCAACTTTTACCGCGCAGTTGTGCCAGGGTTCTCCGTGAGCCGGGTTTACTTTAGGTTTTTCACCTGTCGGTTGCGGAGCGGGTGCCGGAGCCGGTGTATTCTGTACTATGTTTTGTACAGGTTGTGGTGCCGGAGCGGGTTTGCTGTTAAGAGGCTGTCCTACCGGAATATCACATCGGTGGCCTGGCTGTCCGTGAGGAGGATTCATTCCCGGAGCAGTTTTTACCTGCTTCCCGTTATTGTCGATCATTACTTTTCCCGGTGAAAGGGAATTAGGATCTATATTGATGCTGTTACTGCTGTTGGCGGCTGCATTATTGGGAGCGGGAGCCGGCGGAGTGCCATTGAGCGGCTGTCCTACGGGGATATCACACCGGTGGCCAGGCTGTCCGTGCGGGGGATTCATTCCGGGGGCTGTTGCCATAGGAGCGGGATTGGTATTGGACTGGATACCTGCCTGATCCATCAGGGAGGCTTTAGGAGAATTCACAGCCATACCTGATGACTGTACACCTGCTTCTTCTTTCAGATAAGTGGCTTTTTCATCTTTCTTACATGAAACAGCAAGTACGGAAACAGCGATAACGCCTAAAAGTGTATTTTTCATATCCAATCGTATGAAACAAAATTAGCAAAACATTTTCAATTGTTTTGCTAATTTTTTATTTATAATCGGATTTTAGATCTAATTTTTAACCAAAAGTCTGAAACCTTCTCCGTGTACGTTGATGATTTCCAAACCTTCGTCATCCTTCAGAAGCTTACGCAGCTTGGCAATATATACGTCCATACTCCTTGCGGTAAAGTAATTTTCTTTCTTCCATATCTTTCTCAGGGCAAGATCTCTCGGCATGAAATCGTTTCTGTGGATGCATAGAAGTTTAAGAAGTTCATTCTCTTTTGGCGAAAGTTTGTACTCTTTATCGCCTACTTTAAGCTGTCTCAGCATAGAGTCAAAGAAAATATTACTGATCTTGAACTGTTCCTGTTCTTCATTTTCCAGGGTAGAGCTTCTCTGAAGAATGGCCTTGATTTTATACAGGAGAAGTTCTGTGTCGAATGGCTTCGTAATATAGTCATCAGCCCCAAGCTGGTAACCTTTAAGAATATCCTCTCTCATATTTCTTGCCGTAAGGAAGATGATTGGGGTATTTTTATCGATTTTTTTCACATCTTCAGCCAATGAAAACCCGTCTTTTTTCGGCATCATCACATCAAAAATACAGATATCGAATTCATTCTCTGTAAATTCCTTCAGTCCTTGCTCTCCATCTGTTGCCAGGGTTACCTCAAAGTTATTGATCGTTAAGTAATCTTTAAGCACAGCTCCGAAACTCTGATCGTCTTCTACTAATAATATTCTGTTGCTCATAATTTTAATCATTAAAAATTAATAAATAAGAATGAACGTTCTCACTCTATCTTCCTATATTTTGTTATCTGGTTTTATGTATATCAGCTCATCGGCAGCTTGATCACAAACGTACTTCCTTTTCCTTTGTGAGAGTCTACAATGATCTGTCCTTTATGTAGTTCTACAATTTTCTTCACATATGAAAGCCCTAATCCCTGACCTTTTACATTGTGAATATTCCCGGTTTCTTCCCTGAAGAATTTCTCAAAGATCTTTGTTTTATTCTGGCTTTCCATTCCCATTCCTTTATCGGAAATCTCAATCACATACCAAAGTCCCTCATTTCTGGTTTTCACATGGATTTCCGGAGCTTCCGGAGAGTATTTATTGGCATTGTCCAGTAAATTCACCAGCATATTTGAAATGTGAAATTCATCAATCTTAAAGTTATAGTGAGAAGCATTGAATTCCTGGGTAAGCGATCCGTTTCTTTGCTCCACAATAAGGTTGAATGACTCTGTTGTCCTTTTGATCAGTTCTCTTACATTGGTTTCCTTCAGAAACAGCTCCACTTCATTTCTTTCAAGCTTCGACATATTCAGGACGTTTTCCACCTGTTTTTTCATTCTCAGATTTTCCTGCTTGATCAGCTCAGAATAATACTTTACCTTATCCGGATTGGTGGCAATCTTGTCATTGGCCAGAGAATCCGTGGCAACTGAAATGGTGGCCAGGGGAGTCTTGAACTCATGCGACATATTGTTGATGAAGTCGGTCTTCACTTCTGCCAGCTTTTTCTGCCTCATCATATAATTGATGGAAATAATATAGATTCCCAGAATGGTAAGCAGCGAAAGGAAAGTTCCCAGAAGCATCGGCCAGTTGTTCATAGCCAGAGAATATTCTTTTTTGGGGAAAACCAGGGCCAGCGTATATAAAGTGGTATTTTTATTATCTGTAAAAAGCGGATAGCTGTAAGTGTTATTATCTTTTTTCTCTCTAAAAGCTTTATTGACGATGCTGGTAAGTTTGTTGCTTTTATCGGTAACCCCATAACCGAATTTTGCTGTAATTCCCTTCATTCTCAGCTCTTTGGCAATAACGGAATCCAGAACAACAGGATCCACTCTTTTGGTAATCGGAAGATTGGTTCCGACTATTCTTACAAAATTTTTCATGGAATAGTCGCCACTCTCAATATCATTGTTGATATCGGTGGTCAGCAGTTCCCGGTTGGAAGTATCCCTTTTCACCTTGTAGGCCGCTTCATCGGTATACAAAGTGGTCAGATTCACAGAATCTCCTTTTTTAGAGATGGGAAGCTGTGTTTTGGAGATGATGTTTTTAGAGTAAATGATCTGTCTCTGAGTGCCGGAATCCTGTACCTGCTGAATGGTGGTTAATGAAGGCTGATCCTTGCTGGCGAGAATATCATTTCTTAGATTATTGTTATCCTTATTCAGGTATTTATCCACTTCAATCTCTTCAATATTTTTTGAAGTGCTTTCTAAAGCAGAATACACTTTATTGGAAAAATCCTGTTCCAGTGCACCATAATAACCTTTCAGCCAATAAAATTGGAGCGTAACAAAGACAATCAGTGAGATCGTCATAAACACCGAAATTATTGGGATGAATTTATTATTCATTTACAGTTTTTTATACGTTTGCAAAAAATGAATGTTAAAATTAATTATTTTAAGACTTCATAAACAAAAAACGAGCCAAAAAATTGTGTTATTTCTCTTAAAAGTGTGTTTTTTAACGTTTATTTATGAATTAAAGTGTAATAATCTTTCAGGAAATTAAAGACTGTAACTCACTAACTCCCTTCTGACGGAATGTTTAAGTAGACATTTAAACCCTTGTTGTCAATTAGTTCAACATATTAAAAAATATTTATTGATTTAATATCCGGAAGAAAATAAGCGGTTTCAAAAAGAAGCTGATAAACTTTGGTATTTAAAAAAAATTAACGAAAAAAATTAAATATTTTTGTTGAAAATGTCAGTTCTGAAATGAAAATAAAAATTTCTTTATTCCTTATTCTACTGTACACTGTAAGTTTTTCTCAGAATACAGTTATAAAGGAATATAACGATAAATATAAAGGTACCTCTGTTCATTATATTATCTGCTCACAAAAGGGGGAAGAAGACCGTAAGAAACCCCTGTTCTTTTTTTGCCAGGGAAGTCTTGCGAGACCATTACAGTATACTACGGACAAAGGCACTTATCCTGTTTTTTTACCTTTCGATCTGGATATTATCACCAAAGATTATCATTTAATTGTCGTAAGCAAACCGGCAATTCCGGTCACGGAAGATCAGAAGAATTTACAGGAAAACTTCAGCTATCCCAAAGACGGGCTTCCTCCCGTAGAGTATATCGTTAACAATAATCTGGATTATTATTACAGCCGTAATAATTTTATCCTGAAAAAACTGCTGGGTAAGCCCTGGGCAGATGCAAAAAGAATAATTGCAGCCGGACATTCCGAAGGTTCCTATGTCGCACTGGAAATGGCGGCCCACAATAAAAAAATTACTCATCTTGTATATTCCGGAGGTAATCCTTTGGGCAGAATAATGAGCATCATCAGTGAAAACCGTCAAAGTACGGATGAAGAAGAAAGCTGGAATACCGAAAGTATTGATTTCTGGAAAAAAACAGTGGCAAACAGTGACAAAAAAGAAACAGACCAGGAAAATACCAGCTTTTATAATTATACCCTTTCTCAAAACTTCACTCAGGATTTATTAAAACTGAAAATTCCTGTAATCGTAACCTACGGAACGAAAGATCAGAACGGAATTTTTAATGATTATCTGCAGGTGCTGACGATTCAGAATCATAAGAAGAACTATACTTTTAAATCTTATTTTGGGTGTGATCATAATTTTTTTCCTCTAAAGAACGGGCAGCCGGATTACGAAACAGATAACTGGACCCAGGTGGCCCATGAATGGATCAGCTGGCTGAAAGGATAAACTGATTTCAATGCGGAATAAGAGCCGGTAATCTGGGCAGCCGCTGTTAAATGTTTGAATTTACCTGCCATATGAAAAGTATTCTCCATCAATAAAGCAGTAACTTTATCAAAAATAATTACTTATGGAATCGAATATCACTTTCAACAAAGATTTTGACGCGAAAACAGTGTATGTAATGAAAATTTATAATGCTGATGTCTCAAAAGTATGGGACCATTTTACGCAGGCCGGATTATTGGATCAATGGTGGGGACCGAAACCGTGGAAATGTGAAACCCTGAAGCAGGATTTTAGTGAAGGCGGAATCTGGCTGTATGCAATGGCAGGTCCTAACGGAGAAAAAGCCTATTCCCGGTCAAAATACGGTGAAATCATTGAGCACAGAAGCTTTGACTGGATGAGTGCTTTCTGTGATGAAAACGGAAAGGTAAATGATGATTCTCCGCAATCCAACTGGCTGATCGGTTTTACAGGTGTGGAAGAGGGTACGAAAGTGACTGTTAATATTCATTACCAGTCCCGGGAAATCATGAGCAAAATGCTGGAAATGGGATTTGAAGAAGGCTTCAAAATGGGACTTACCCAATTGGAAGAACTTTTGGGGTGAAAAATTTCTGATTAATGAAGATTTGATACCGGAAGAGGGCAGTTGTGAATGCCATCCATAATAAATGCTTGTCTTTAGATCATCTGATCTTACAGCATACAGCTGAATGTAACTTCAATTCTTCTTTCTTCCATATTTCAGCCTTTAGCCCGGATTCGGACAGTGCCTGGAGAAATGAAAAAAATCAGCCCCATTGGTGAGGCTGATTTTTATATCCGGGCAGGTTACCGTCCGTATTTATATCAGGTTCTCTTCCTGAAAATAGTGAATAATCGCTTTTTTCATGAGAAGAGACTGTTCATTCGGTCTTAATTCCGGAAGGTCTTCCAGCTTTTCAAACTGAGGCCATCCGTCTTCATAATGAGTAAATTTATAATAACCGAAGGGTTCCAGCAATCTGCATACTGCAATGTGTATCAGATTTACTTTATCGTCTTTTGTATATTTCTGCTGTCCACTTCCCAGTTCCTGAAGCCCGATCAGAAACAGAAGCGTTTCAATCGGAGGATTTTTTTCAGTCTGGAAATTGTCTTCAAAAAACTGTTCTATTTTTTTCCAGTATTCAGACTCATTCATATAATTGATCTATGATGATTTATATTTGATTTTAAATTTTCTTAGTTCTGACTTTAAAAAAGAGCTGTTATTCCTGATCTATTTTCAGCAGGAATGCATACTCCAGTGCATCTTCCTTCAATGATTCAAATCTTCCGCTTGCTCCGCCGTGGCCCGAGCTCATGTCGGTTTTAAATAATAAAAGGTTGGAATCTGTTTTTAATTCCCTTAGCCTGGCCGTCCATTTTGCCGGCTCCCAATACTGAACCTGGGAATCGTGAAGGCCTGTTGTGATCAGCATATGAGGATAATCTTTAGCTTCCACATTGTCATAAGGAGAGTATTCTTTCATGTAGTGATAGTATTCTTCATCATTAGGATTTCCCCACTCGTCGTATTCTCCGGTCGTCAGAGGAATGGTTTCATCAAGCATGGTGGTTACCACATCTACAAAAGGAACCTGGGCCACAATTCCGTGGAAGAGTTCCGGCTCATAGTTTACAACGGCACCTACCAAAAGGCCTCCGGCACTTCCTCCCATCGCATACATATGTCTGGATGAAGTATAGTTTTCTCTGATCAGGTGTTTCCCGGCATCGATAAAATCGAAGAAAGTATTTTTCTTAGAGAGCATTTTTCCATCTTCATACCATTCTCTTCCCAGATATTCCCCGCCGCGGATGTGGGCAATGGCGTAGATAAAACCTCTGTCCAGAATAGAAAGTCTTACATTGGAAAAGCTTGCATCTACGGTATGGCCGTAACTTCCGTAACCGTATAAAAGCAGTGGCGTATCCGCAGATTTTTTGGTGTCCTTATGATAAACCAGCGAAACAGGAATCTTGGTTTTCCCGTCTCTGGAATCTGCCCATATCCTTTCCGAAATATAGTTTTCAGGATGGAATTTTCCGCCCAGAACTTCCTGCTGTTTCAGAAGTACGGTGGTTTTTTCCTTCATATTATATTCATAGGTGGAGCCTGGCTGTGTAAGAGAAGTATAGCCATAACGGAGTACTTCAGTATCAAACTCCATATTGATCCCGATATACGCGGTATAGGTTGGGTCGGAAAAAGGCAGGTAGTGGGATTCCTGAGTTCTTTCATCAATGATTTTAATCTGCAGAAGTCCCTGTTCTCTTTCTTCAAGAACCAGATAATCTTTGAAGATCTCAAAACCTTCCAGTAAAACTTCGGCGCGATGAGGAATAACATCTGTCCAGTTTTCCATGCCGCAATTGTCGATTTTCGTTTTTACGATCTTGAAATTAGTAGCATCATCTGCATTGGTGATGATGTAAAATTCATCTTTATAATGTTCTACGGAATATTCAAGATCATCTATTCTTGGCTGAATGACAGTCCACTCTGCAAAAACATTGTCGGAAGGAATAAACCTGTGCTCATCGGAGATGGTACTTGAGCTGGCAATGAAAATATATTCCAGAGACTTGGTTTTGAAAACATTCACATCAAAAGTATCGTCTTCCTCATGAAAGATCAGAACGTCTTCTGAAGAATCGGTCCCGAGTTTATGTCTGTATACCTGGAAGGCACGCAGACTGTCATCTTTTCTGATGTAGAAAACGTGTTCATTATCATTGGCCCATACAGCCTTGCCGGTCGTATTCAGAATCTGGTCTGGGAAAACTTCTCCTGTGTCCAGGTCTTTGAAATTGATGGTATAAATCCTGCGGCTTACATTATCCGTTGAAAAAGAAGCCAGCCGGTTATTTGGGGATACGGCTACGCTTCCTACCTCAAAATAATTTTCACCTTCTGCGAGGATATTGACATCAACCACAATTTCTTCCGGATTGTCCAGTGTTTTGTGTTTTCTGCAGAAGATCGGGTACTCTTTTCCTTCTTCATAACGTACAATATACCAGTATTCATTGAAGAAGTAAGGTAGAGATTCATCGTCTTTTTTATAGCGGGCTTTCATTTCCTCGAAAAGTTCTTCCTGAAGAGGTTCTGTGTCTTTCATCACGAATTCCTCATATGCGTTTTCCTCTTCCAGGTATCTGATCACTTCAGGATTTTCTCTTTCGTTAAGCCAGAAATAATGATCTGTTCTTTTATCACCGTGTATTTCAAGTAGTTTTTCTATTTTTTTTGCCTGTGGAGCTTTCATCCGGATTTTTTAATTTTTTAAGGTGCGGATTATCGTCTGCGGTACATTTTAAGTGCACACGATTTATTCAATATTAAATTTTGTTCAAATTTAATTAAAAAAAAGCCATCTTTCCTGTATGAAAAGACGGCTGTATTTATTTTCTGTATGAAAGACTACTTATGCAGTGCCTTAATATACTTTTCCAGTGCCATGGTCATAGATGGAGTTTCCTTTGTAGGAGCCATCAGATCTACCTTCAGTCCTGCTTCTTCTGCGGCAGCTAAAGTGGTATTTCCGAAAACACCGATCTTGGTTTCTTCCTGTTTGAAGTCCGGGAAGTTCTGCTGTAAAGATTTTATTCCCTGCGGGCTGAAGAAAATCAGCATGTCATAATCCTTAATGGTAATATCGGTAAGATCACTGCAAACCGTACGGTACATGATTGCTCTTGTCCAGTCTACGCTGGCAGTGTCCAAAGTCTTTACAATATCCGGGCTCAGCACGTCAGAAGACGGCAGGAGGTATTTTTCAGATGGGAATTTTTTGAAAAGAGGAAGCAGATCCGAGAAATTCTTTTCTCCGAAGCTGATTTTTCTTTTTCTGTATACAATGTGTTTCTGCAGATAATTGGCAATAGCTTCAGACTGACAGATGTATCTCATCGTGTCAGGAACTGAAAAGCGAAGCTCTTCAGCAAGCCTGAAGTAATGATCAATCGCATTTTTACTGGTAAAAATAATACCCGTATACTGCGTCAGATCTATCTTCTGCGTTCTGAGTTCTTTGTTGTCAACTCCTTCGACGTGGATGAAAGGGCGGAAATCAATCTTTATCTTTTCCTTCTTCGCTATATCCAGATATGGAGAGGACTCACTTGGCGCTGGTTGAGAAACCAATATAGACTTTATTCTCATCATTGACTTTTATTAAAAAAATAACAACTTCCAAAGCAGCAATAAAGGTGCAATTTGGAGGGTGCAAATATACAAAAATTTATAATACCATTTTTCAGGAAGAATATTGTTTTTGTGAAACAGATAGAAGAACACCTTGAATATGAACACAAAAGCAAAGAATGAAAAATAATATAAAAACATTCTATTTCTGTCTACGGGGAAATAATAATGGGCTACACAAAGAATTATCAGTAAAAACGACAGAATAAAATAGAACTTGGTAGCGGTGAAATAAAAAACAGACCATTTTTTGCCGTCTCCTATACTTTGATAAAATAAAAAGCCTAGTGCAGATTTCGAAAGATAAAAAAAGAGAACAGCCAGAAATGTATATCCGAATTTATTAAGCTGATATCCAAAAAGCTGAAGATCGGCTATATATTTGGGAACAATCGGAATGTACTGGGAGATAAGAACGGAAAGGGTAAGTGCCGTTACACAGGACGTAATGATCCAGCTCGGCAGGTTGTTGCTCGCGTCAAAATATTTCTGAAGCAGAAAGTCTTTCAGGCTGGCATCCCTTTCTATAATATTCATCATAAAGACATATAAAAATATACATCCCAGCAGGATAAAAATTACCCAATCATTGTTCTCGGGTATTCTTACGTGGTTTATAAAGTTTTGTGATAACGGCAAAGGAATATTTTTTGCAAAATTATAGATTATTTTGTATAAAATAAAAAGGTTAAATAAACTATCTTTGCAAACTGAAATGAAAAAACTAGTCATTATCCCCACCTATAACGAAAAGGAAAATATTGAAAATATTATTTCCGCGGTTTTTGCATTGGAGGATGACTTTCATATTCTTGTTGTGGATGATTCCTCTCCGGACGGAACCGCTGAAGTGGTGAAGGATCTTCAGAAAAGATTTCCCCATTATCTTCACCTGTCTGTAAGACACGTAAAAGACGGTTTGGGAAAAGCCTACATCCACGGATTTAAATGGGCTATTGAAAACAGGTACGATTATATTTTTGAAATGGATGCCGATTTTTCTCATAATCCCAATGATCTGCCCAAGCTTTTTGAAGCCTGTCTTCAGGCCGATATGGCAATCGGATCCCGGTATTCAAAAGGAGTGAATGTGGTCAACTGGCCTATGGGAAGAGTGCTTCTTTCTTACTTTGCCTCCAAATACGTACGGTTTATCCTGGGACTTCCGATTCATGACACAACGGCAGGATTTGTCTGCTTCTCAAGAAAAGTACTTGAGGAGATAGGACTTGACAATGTAAAACTGAAAGGTTATGGATTTCAGATTGAAATGAAATTCAGGGCCTTCAAAAAAGGATTCAGAATTGTAGAGGTGCCTATTATATTTACCAACAGGATTCTGGGTGAAAGCAAAATGAACGGAGGAATTATTCATGAAGCTGTTTTTGGGGTTTTAAACTTGAAATGGAAATCAATCATCAACCGGTTATGAAAAAACTGATCTTCATTTTTATAATGATGTGTATGTTCTCCTGCGGAGACTATATCGATAAGCCTGAAAACCTGCTGGGGAAAGATGTTATGGCTGAAATTCTGGCCGATCTTGCTGTTAATGACCAGACGGTCAATATGTATCCGGACAAAAATCTGGAAGCAGGAACAAGATTTGTATTGAAAACTCACAATGTGAAATCTGAAGACTTTGTAGAAAGTTTCAAATATTACGTTGTAAAAGATAAAATGAAGGAAATTGTGGAAGAGTCCCAGCTTATCCTTCTGAAAAAAGATCCGAAAGCAGAAAAGTACATCAGGGATAAGATGAACAACAGGGGAGATCTGCCGGTTCTCAATAAATAATCATTAATGAAGAAATGGGTTTCGTGTACAGAAACACCAGCCGTATAACGGGTAAGCAAAAAGTATACAGATGAAATTTTTTAATATAGAAAAAACCTCTGAAGGAAAAGCAAGAGCAGGAGAAATTATTACAGACCACGGGAAGATACAGACCCCTATTTTTATGCCTGTCGGAACAGTGGCAAGTGTGAAAACGGTTCATCAGAGAGAATTAAAAGAAGACATTAAAGCCCAGATTATTCTGGGGAATACCTATCATCTTTACCTCCGTCCCGGTATGGAAATCATGCAGCAGGCGGGAGGCCTTCATCAGTTTATGAACTGGGATCTCCCGATTCTTACCGACTCAGGAGGATTTCAGGTGTTTTCCCTTTCCAAAAGCAGAAAAATGTCTGAAGAAGGAGTGAAATTCAAATCCCATATCGACGGAAGTTATCATATGTTTACTCCCGAAAAATCGATGGAGATCCAGAGACAGATCGGAGCCGATATTTTTATGGCTTTTGACGAGTGTACCCCTTATCCGTGCGAATACAATCAGGCAAAATCATCCATGGAGCTTACCCACAGATGGCTGAAGAGATGTATTGACTGGACGGAACAGAATAAAGAACTTTACGGGCATAAACAAAGGCTTTTCCCTATCGTTCAGGGATCTACCTACTCAGACCTCAGAAAAATATCCGCAGAAGTTATTTCAGAAGCCGGAGCAGAGGGGAATGCCATCGGAGGGCTGTCCGTAGGAGAGCCTGAAGAAGAAATGTACAGAATTACCGACGAGGTTACTGATATCCTTCCGAAAGAAAAACCAAGATATCTTATGGGAGTGGGTACACCGTGGAATATTCTGGAATCCATAGGATTAGGTATCGATATGATGGACTGCGTAATGCCGACGAGAAATGCAAGAAATGCTATGCTTTTCACCTGGCAGGGCGTGATGAATATGAAAAATGAAAAATGGAAAGCCGATTTTTCTCCCCTGGACGAATTCGGGACCAGTTTCGTAGATCAGGAATATTCAAAAGCTTACCTTCGCCATCTTTTCGTATCCAAAGAATATCTTGCCAAACAGATTGCATCCATTCATAACCTTGCGTTCTATCTTGATCTGGTAAAAGTAGCCAGAGAGCATATCATGGCAGGAGACTTCTATGAGTGGAAAAACTCTGTCGTTCCGGTATTGAGACAAAGGCTTTAAAATAAAGAGAGGACATGATCAAAATTATAGACAGATACATCATCAAAAAATATCTTGGAACATTCAGTTTCATGCTGATCCTGCTGTCTATTGTGGTGCTGGTCATCGATGTTCAGCAAAAGATTCCAAGAATAGAAAACGCCAAAGCGATTGATCCGAAACTGGATCTGGTGTATTTTCTGATGCACTTTTATCCTTTCTGGATTCTCAATCTTGTGGTGACCTTCCTCTCTATTCTGGTGTTCATTTCCGTGATCTATTTCACCTCCCGAATGGCCAATAACACGGAAATTGTTGCTGTGATCAGCAGTGGTGCCAGTTTTCACAGGTTTGCAAAACCCTATTTATATACTTCAGTTCTGATAGCCCTGCTGTCACTCACCGTGAATCACCTCGTTCTTCCGTGGGCGAATATTAAGAAAAACAGACTGGAGGCTTATACCTATAACGCAGCCAATAAAGAGAAAATCCTGGGAACAGCTCCTGCATCTGCACAGCTCAGTAAAACAGAATACATCTTCGTGAATTCCTGGAATAAAATGGAAAAAAGAGGATCGGGGTTCGTTTATCAGAAATTTGACAGAAACAGAAAGCTGATGTATGAGCTGAAAGCTTCTGAAGTTTCCTGGGATAAAGACAAAAAACAGTTTGTCCTTTCAAGTTACCTGGAAAAGACCATCAATAAAGATGATACAGAGAAGCTGAACACTGGCTTTGATGTCAGGAAAAGTTTCGGGCACTCTCCGGAAGAACTTTTTCCGAATGAACTTCTCGGGCAGAATAAAACCACTCCTGAACTCATCAAGTTTATTGAACGTGAAAAAGGTAAAGGAAACAGCAATCTGAATTCTTACCTGAATGAATTTCACCAGAGGACATCCATGCCGGTTTCCATTATTATTCTTACATTCCTGGCACTTTCGCTGGCTTCCCAGAAAAAAAGAGGAGGTCTTGGGGTAAACCTTGCCATAGGGATTTCCCTTGCGTTCGTTTTTGTTTTCTCTTTTGAAGCATTGAAAGTGGTCTCCGAGAACAAGAGTTTATCTCCTGCTGTGGCCATGTGGCTGCCTAACATGGTGTTTCTTCCGCTTACCCTGTATCTGTACCTCAAAAGAGCCAATCAGTAAGATCAGTAGAGGAGCTTTACCTCTTTATGGTAGAACTTCTTCATGCCGTCATTTTCCAGCTCAATCCAGAGTTCTCCGTTTTCGTCTGCCCGGCGGATAATGCCATTTTGTCGCTCTTTTTCAATTTCAAAAACGGAAATCTCATCTTTCCGGAAGAGATTTTGGTTGAAAAGGCTTAGGATTTCCTGTTCAGAAGGAATGTTTTTCAGTTTTTCAATCATGAAAGTGTGAAGCTGTGACGTAAATTCTTCAAGGTTAAAAACTTTCCCTGTCAGCGTCAGAATAGAGCCTGCATTGGATATTTCATCAAAATTCTCCTGAAGGATATTAAAACCTGCTCCAATAATGAAATAATTATTTTGATTAATTTTTCTCTTTTCGATCAGAATCCCTGTAATTTTTTTATTTTTAAGGATGATATCATTCGGCCATTTGATTTTTACGGCATGACCAGTCAAATTGGCAAGGAAATCCCGGATAATGATTGCGGTATAATAATTGAACAGAAAATCAGAGAGGAAAAAGTTCTGAGTCTTCACCGCCAGCGTATAGGCAAGATTTTTTCCGGCCAGTGAAGCCCATGTATTTCCGTACTGTCCGCGGCCTTTGGTTTGATTGAAGGTATGCAGTCCTGTAAAATCTGAATTTTCATAAAGTAAAAACTTAGAAATTTCGTCATTAGTAGAAGAGCAGTCTTTCAGGTAGAATAGTGGGGTCATTTAAGAAAACTTTAAGACTTTCAGAGCCTAAAAGTAAGGCTAAAGTAAAGAAAAAACAATAAATTTGCAGATTATAGTATTTTTTTAATGAATAAAACAGCAGAAAAGCAAGAATTATTAGATAAAATCGTTGAAGCTATCCAGGATGTAAAGGGAGAAGATATCATGATCTTCGATCTGTCCAGGATTGAAAATTCAGTAGCGGAAACGTTTGTAATATGTAGTGGAAACTCAAATACGCAGGTAGCCGCACTTGCAGGCAGCGTAGAGAAAAAAGTAAGAAACGATCTTAAAGACAGACCATGGCACGTAGAAGGTACAGAAAATGCGATGTGGGTGTTGGTGGATTACGTTACCGTAGTGGTGCATATTTTCCAGAAAGAAGTACGTGAGTACTATGATATCGAGGAACTTTGGGGAGATGCTGCCATTACCAGAATTGAAAGTAAATATTAAATTTTAAAAAGTATAAATGAACAATAAAGGATTCAACTGGTTTTTTCCAATTGTGATCATAGCTCTTTTGTTATTCTTCGGTTCACAGTTTTTAGGAGGCGAGAGTGCAAAGTCTATTGATGAAGATGGTTTCTTCAGAGAGATGCAGGCGGGGAAAGTCCAGAATATAATTATATATAAAGACATAGAAAAAGCTGATGTTTTTCTTACTAAGGAAGCAAAAGCGGCGATGGTAAAAAAATCCGCCAATGAAAACAATCCTTTTTCTGCATTAGATGTCGCTCCGAAAGCAGATTATTCTGTAAAATACGGAGATCTTCAGATTTTCCTTCAGAAATTTGACCAGATTAAATCGACAAATCCTGCTGTTAAGACAACTAAAGATTATGGAACCGGTAAAAGCCCGTTCACCGATATCTTAGTGTCTGCACTCATCTGGATTGCTATTTTAGGACTATTCTATTTCCTTCTTTTCAGAAAGATGGGAGGCGGTGGAGGCCCTGGAGGACAGATCTTCTCTATCGGGAAATCCAAAGCCAAGCTTTTTGATGAAAAAGAAAGAATTCAGGTGACATTTAAAGATGTTGCCGGTCTTGAAGGTGCTAAAGAAGAGGTGCAGGAAGTGGTGGATTTCCTTAAAAACTCTGAAAAATATACCAAACTGGGAGGTAAAATCCCTAAAGGAGTCCTTTTGGTAGGTCCTCCGGGAACCGGTAAAACCTTACTGGCAAAAGCGGTTGCAGGAGAAGCTAAAGTTCCGTTCTTCTCACTTTCAGGTTCCGATTTTGTGGAAATGTTCGTAGGAGTAGGAGCTTCCAGAGTAAGAGACCTTTTTGCCCAGGCGAAAGCAAAATCCCCGGCTATTATCTTTATTGATGAGATTGATGCCATCGGACGTGCCAGAGGCAAAAATAACTTCTCAGGCGGAAATGATGAAAGAGAAAATACCCTGAATCAGCTTCTTACAGAAATGGATGGTTTCGGAACAGATACCAACGTTATTGTAATGGCCGCAACCAACAGAGCCGATATCCTTGATAAGGCTTTGATGAGAGCAGGACGTTTTGACCGTTCCATTTATGTAGACCTTCCGGAACTTCATGAGAGAAGACAGATCTTTGACGTACATCTGAAGAAAATCAAGCTTGATGATACGGTAGACCGAGAATTCCTGGCCAAACAGACTCCCGGATTCAGTGGAGCAGATATTGCTAATGTATGTAATGAAGCGGCTCTTATTGCAGCAAGAAATAATCATACTTCTGTAACGAAACAGGATTTCCTTGATGCAGTAGACCGAATTATCGGAGGCCTTGAGAAAAAAAATAAAGCAATCAAACCTTCTGAAAAGAGAAGAGTGGCTTATCATGAGGCAGGACATGCTACCATTTCATGGCTTGTAGAACATGCATCACCGCTTTTAAAAGTGACTATTGTTCCAAGAGGACGTTCGTTAGGAGCAGCATGGTATCTTCCGGAAGAAAGACAGCTTACCACTACCGAGCAGATGCTGGATGAAATGTGTGCCACTTTAGGGGGAAGAGCTGCTGAACAGGTGATCTTTAATAATATTTCCACCGGTGCACTTTCCGATCTTGAAACGGTAACGAAGAGAGCACAGGCTATGGTAACGATCTACGGATTAAGCCCGAATATCGGTAACATTTCTTACTATGACAGTTCAGGGCAGTCCGAATATTCTTTCGGAAAACCTTATTCTGAAGAAACCGCGACTAAGATTGATGCCGAAATCAAGGCGATTATTGAAAATCAATACGACAGAGCCGTAAGAATTCTTACCGAAAATAAAGATAAGCTGGACGCTCTGGCGAATAAACTTTTAGAGAAAGAAGTAATCTTCCGCGAAGACCTTGAAGAAATCTTCGGTAAAAGAGCATGGGATCCTGAACTGACAGAAAAACCTGTGACGAATACCATTCCTGAAAAAGAAAAGGAAGAAACTGAAGAACCTCAGATCAGAGAAAAAGAAGAAGAAAGCGAAATTCAGGCTCCGGAGAGTCCTACACAGCTTTAAAACTTCTGAAAAATAAACAGAAAAAAACCTGACAGCCTCAAAATTGTCAGGTTTTTTCATATTTAAAGAGACATTTTTAGAATCTATTGTAATTTATTTTCTATTTTTGTATAAAGTTGACTAAAAATAAATTAAGTTGAATTTATTCAAGAGGATTGTAAGCAAACTGACCAACCAGCCTGAGGAAGAGGATAAGCAGAGCCTGGAGAAGCTAGGGGATTCGCTGAAAAACGCGGATCTTGACTATAAGTTTGCGCAATTATTTACGCATTCGGGGGGATTTTTTAATTATTGTGCGGATGAAGCGGAAGCTCTACAGACTTTAAACCAAATTATCAAAATAGAAGGCATCAGCAACACATTTTGCTGGGATAAAGAACTTCAGAGTTTTTTAAACGTCATCAAGACCCCATACACTTCAGAACTGGAGCATTCCAATGATGCTGCGTTCATTACCTGTGAGTACCTTATTGCCTACGACGGAAGAATTATGCTTTCGCACAACAATATCCTCCATTATCATTCTTCAAGGTTACCCAATAAAATCATCATTATGGCCAATGTATCGCAGATTGTGAACAATCTGAATGATGCTATGGGGAAAATAAAAAGAAACGGCAATATTAAAAACCTGACCTCCATCAGCGGAAGCCAGTCGAAACTGGATTCTTCCAATACCAATACCAAACTTTTTTTATTGCTGCTTGAAGATTAAGCATCAACTTATAAACTCTACATTTTGGACAAAAACCTTATTCAAAGAACCATTTCCGGACTTGTTTATGTGGCTGTGATCATCCTTTGTACCACACCCCTGGGAGCACAGCTCATCAACAGTATTTCTCCGGGACTCATCAGACAGGAATATCTCTATTACGGCTTAATCGCCCTCTTGCTGGTTGTTGGTTCCTGGGAATGTGTAAAGATCATGAAGTTTGGGAAAGGCTATGAAAAATGGGTGGTATTTCCACTGGTTATCTTTATCTTTTATATTTTTTCCAAAAGATATTTTCATCACGATTTCTTTTTCGATTTCAGATTGAGCGAGGTTCTGGCTCTTGCATTAATTGCAATTGCTGCGGTTACTTTATTCAAATATCCCAATGAACTGTATTACGACAGCGGGAAGCTTATCTTTACCGTGATCTATGTGGCGCTTCCGTTCAGTTTTGCACTGGGACTGCCTAAATACTCAAGCTATAACGAAACCTTTTCACTGGAAGTGCTTTTCCTGTTTATCCTGATCTGGAGCAGCGACACTTTTGCTTACCTTGTAGGAAAGTTTTTCGGAAAGCACAAAATGGCCCCTAAAATTTCGCCTAAAAAAACCTGGGAAGGGTATGGGGGCGGGGTAGTCCTTACATTGGTTTTATCATACTTTATAGAACATTACCAGCCTGAACTCAGAGGGAACTGGATGATTGTAGGATTCCTGGTTGCCGCATTTGCTCCGCTGGGAGATCTGGTGGAGAGCCAGCTGAAAAGAAATTTCGGCGTGAAAGACAGCGGAAACATCATTCCGGGGCATGGAGGAGTTTTAGACAGACTGGATAGTTTTATTATCTGCGTTCCTGTCGTATATTTGTACTTTATTTTAGAAAAATTTATTTAATCTCATGAAATTACACAGAGAATCGAAAGGAACGATCACCGTAGCCACCATCGTTTTTATTATACTGGGAGCGCTGGCCATCTATTTTTTAAAGATGTGGTCGCTGCTGATCATTATGCCGTTACTGGTTGTTTACAGTTTGGTATTTTGGTTTTTCAGAGTTCCGAACCGTGATATTCTGGAGCACAGAGAAAATGTAATAGCTCCGGTAGACGGGAAAGTAGTGATGATCAAAGAAGTGGAAGAAACTGAATTTCTGAAAGGAAAAGCCATTCAGGTTTCTATCTTTATGTCTCCGCTGAACGTTCATATCTGCCGTTACCCGGTATCCGGAAAGGTAATCTATAAAAAGTACCATCCGGGAAAATATCTTGTGGCATGGCATGAAAAGTCTTCTACCGAGAATGAAAGAACGACCGTAGCCGTAGAGACTCCTACCAATCATCAGGTGGTATTCAGACAGATTGCCGGATATGTGGCCAGAAGGATCGTTTTCTACTGTAATGAAGGAGATCAGGCTAAAGCGGGACATGAGTTCGGTTTCATTAAATTCGGATCAAGAATGGATGTATTCCTGCCGTTGGATACAGAGATCATCTGTAAGATCGGAGATATTACAAAAGGCGGTCTGGATGTGATCGCAAGAATGAAAGATTAAGAATTACAATTCATCATAAAAGCAAAAGACTATTCATATCGAATGGTCTTTTTTTGTTTTTTGAAATGATAAACATTGATAAATAGGTATAAATTGTTAAAGTCCTTGCACTGTTTGGTTATGCTCACAGAAGTCATTGATGATCTTTGGTATGAGTTTTAATACGCGTGAGTAGAATTGAGTGATCAGGGCGGATGCCCGTTTTTTATGGTTGTATAATTTTGCAGTATCTTAAAATATTAATTGGCATATGTTTAATTTTACATGTTTTGGTGAAGTTGTATATTTAATATTCATTTTAATGTTTGAATTCATTGTATTTTTTTAATTAAATGATTATTGTGAATTAAAAAAATATTTATATTTATCCGATTGCCATTTAGCATAGGAATTAAACCAAACCACTGGTCAGTTTTCATTAAAGCCAGTATTTCAGGCACTTTTCTGTCCCCTGCATTTTTATGTGTTTTAGTGAGTATTGAAATGTGCTTAAGTAGCTATTGGTGATAAAAGCTTCAGGGCATTTAAAAAAAACAAAACAAAGAGATGATTTACGAATTTTTCGTTAAGGTGATCCACGGTGAGCCTGAAAAAAGCAATGGCGATTTTGAAAGTAACTATTTGAACCTTATCAACAGATATTTGCTGTTTTTATTCCTGTTGTTCTTTTTTTATTCTGTTTTCATTATTCTTTTTTTTGGAGATATTCTGATATCTACATTTCTCACAATAATTACTTTATTCTGGCTTTTTTTATTGTCTTTGAAAGGTAAAACCAAAAGGTTTAAAAGGGTTTTTAAAGGTGTCGTGTTCTCTATTTTTATTCTGTTGGTATTTATTGTCAGTTTTTTTCATATATACACCTTTAAAAATGCAGGGGTGGAATACTTTTATTTTTCTATACTGTTTGCCCTGCCTTTTTTTCTGAATTACAGAGAAGACAATTATTTGATTCATATTGTTACTGTGCTTATCAGTGTCAATTTTATCAGTTGTCTTTATTTTGATTTCAGTTTTCTTCCCAAAAGCAGTTTTTTTCAGGAGGGAGATTTCAAAACGGTCAGACTTCTCAATATTATGTTTTCCATAGCTACCTTTTTTATGGATATTGTTTTTATCAAGCAGAAAGATGATCTCATTTACGGTCTGATCAATGATACCCGGATGAAAGATTCTACCATAGAAGATCTGCTTAAGGAAAATAATGAACTGCTGAAACAGCAGATGCTGCTTAATGACCTGACTGAAGAAGATATACAGGAAATTTTCAGCCTTGCGGAAAATAATTCGCCGCTGTTTTTTGATAAATTTCAGCTATTCTTCCCTCATTTTATTCCGGCAGTTCTGGAGCTGAATCCCGGTCTCATTCACTCTGAATTATATTTCTGCGCCCTGATGAAATTGGATTTTGATACCAAAAAAATTGCCCAATGTACCAATAATAGTATCCGGGCCGTTGAAAGCAGAAAATACAGGATCAGAAAAAAACTGAATATTCCCTCTGAAATCAACATGAACAGCTTTATTCTGAAGATCTGAGATCCTGTTGGTGATTTTTATTACGCACAAGTAGAATTGCGTACCGGTATACATACCGTCATCAAAGGATAGAAGGTACTTTTGTCTGTAAAGAATAAAAACATGAATTTGAAAACCATTCATATAGGGACTTTGGTGAAATCAAAAGCCGAAGAACTCTGTATACCCCTCAGCAGAATTACAAAATTTATGCACTGTAATGACGAAGAGGTAGAAAGTATGTATTTGAAAAATAGTATGGATACGGAAGTGCTGCTGAGATGGTGTAAACTGCTGGAATTTGATTTTTTCAGAATATATACAGGACATCTGATTCTTTATGCACCTCCCACCATGACAGACCGTACAATTAAAGTCGGGAAATCTGCAATGGTATTCAGGAAAAGTATCTATACAAAGGAAGTGAAAAACTTTATACTCGATAAAATAAATTCAGGACAGATGAGTGCGGCTGAAGTTGTTTCAACATATAAAGTACCCAAAACCACGCTTTACAAATGGATCAAGAAATGAGCAGGCTGCATCCGGACTACCAACGTATCTACACGGATATTATTTATGAGAAATTTCCTGAAAAATTATCAGATCCGCTCATTCGGAAAAAGCTTGAGTCACTTTTCACAACCATAGATATTTTACGGCTTGAACAATTAATTTTCGGAGATATGGAGTATACCTCCGAATTAGAAAATCAACGGATGAAATCTTATGACAAAAATTCTGTCCTGAAAATTCTTGCATACCAGAAAAAGAACAAGCTGACGAATACCCAGACTGCCGCCCATTTTAAAATGAGCAGAAATACCCTTGCGAAGTGGAAATCTTTATTTCAGAAGTAATTCTGATCTTTCAGAAAGACCCCTGCTGAGGAAAACATGAGTTTTATTACGCACGCGTAGTATTGCGTAGTCTTCTTTTAAGCTGAAAGAGAGAAAGGAATATACTTTTGCGGAGGATCATATCGGTCCCTTTTAAAGAACGCAATATTAACCAACAATTAAAAAACGATGAAAACAAAATTTACAAAGCCCGGATTGCAAATGCTGCTTTTAATACTGCTCCTGACTTTTGGAAAGCTGTATTCACAGACCAGTAACGGGGCGGTAGGTATCAATACTACAACACCTAATGAAAATTCCGTACTGGATGTTGTTTCAACGGCTCACAATAAAGGAATACTTATTCCCCGGCTTACAGAGACTCAGAGAAATGCAATCACTATTAATAAAGCGGCAGACGACGGTCTTACCATCTATAATACTACGGAAGACTGCTTTAATTACTGGAGTCTGGCAGATGATGAATGGAAAAGTGTATGCGGACAACTGGGAAAGGCGGTGTTTACGGTGGACTGTTCCAATACCAAAGCTATGGGAACTTATGTAAAAGGGCGCGAGTTAACCCCTTCAAATTATCTGAGTATTGCTGTGAACGTTACCAAAGCAGGAAATTATACCATCTCCGGCACTACTTCCAACGGATATAATTTCTACGGAACAGGCGTTTTCCTCAATACAGGTGTACAGACGATCCAGATCGCGGGACAGGGAACCCCTCTGAATATTCAGACAGATAATGTATCATTAACAGCCAATGGCGCAGATATAACCTGTACACCTCCTGTTTCAGTGAATGTACTCAGTCCTGCGGGAAGCTATACGATGAGCTGCGGAAGTGCAACAGTGAACGGAGTTTACAAAGTGGGAACCGCTCTTACCGCCTCCAATACCATTACATTACCGGTCAATGTTTCAGCATTAGGAAGCTATACCATTACAACAAATACCGTAGATGGAATTTCTTTCAGGGGTTCGGGAACATTTACCGCAACAGGGAATCAGAATGTTACCTTAAGCGGAACAGGTACACCAACTTCCACAACAGTGAAAAAGATGACGATCACTTCAGACAGCCAGGGAGGGGTTTCTACCACCTGCAGCGTAAATGTCATAGTAGTGATTCCTGCAAAAAAATTGCTTACAATAGGACTTGGAACAACGTACGGATATAATTTCAGCAATACCGGAAGACCTTCCAACACCTTAATCACAACCAATACCAACTACGGAACGCTTCCTGCAAGTACCGTAAAATACGAAGGATGGTCTCAGATTATTGACGGAAGCAATTCACCAAGTGCAGCTCAGCTGAATACCTGGCTGCTGGGCCCGGCCCCTGTTGATATAGTGGTAATAGGGTACAGTTATGGAATGAATGCTGCCGAAGCTTCCATTTTCCTGCAATATCTGCAGAAAGGAGGAGTTGTTCTTTCGTTCTGTGAAGATAATTCAGGAAATCAGAATTTCTTCAGAACCATCTTTAACGACCCGAGTATTTCTCAGTCTACAACAGGAGGTTCCGGAGACGGGAGAACATATACTTTACCTATTACTTCCGATGATATTACTAACGGTCCTTTTGGAGATATCAGGGGTAAGCTTTGGGGGGACGATGCAACAGATGTCGTGTATTTCACAGGATTGCCATCAGGGGAAATAAATGTCTATTCCAATGCTACCAATGCCAATAACAATACAGGAACGGTTGCAGGTGCTGTTACAGCGTTTAAACATAAAAGTTTCAACCTGATATGGGTTGGAGAGGGAGGATTTAATTCTCAAAGCGGAAATACAGGTGATTTAAATTCAAGTACTATTTGTCCGTTTGTTTTGGATACGAATAAAAAGCCAACTCCTAAAACGACTTACGGACCGGCAGGAACATTGATTTATAATTCTACTTTTACAGCCAATGCTTTTGCATGGGCACTTAAACAGGCGGAATTCAGCGGAATTAATACACAGTGATGAAGAATAGTTTTTAAAGAGGACTGCGGTAGGGGAAATCCTGCCGCAGTTTTTATTTCAGCCTGATTCCGGGTTAAGGCTTAAGTATAAAAGGCGGAAGCTGCTTTAGTGACACTGTAAAATAAGAATGGCATAAAAGTAAAAACAAATCAACTCTTATTATTGATGACCTTTATAACTTTCCTCTGCCTCAAAACCTGCATCAGTTAATTGATTCAGGTTATTTTATATGTTTCTTAACTTCTTCTGTAAGGCTTATAATAAGCTCCACAGGCAGATCCTTTTCCATATCGATAAGAAGTATTTTGAACTTTTTCCGGTCTTCCTGAAGCAGTTCCGGATGATCAAGCCGGTCTCCGTGATAAAAGCTTACATAATGTTTCTGATGCTTTTTGCTGTAATACAGATAGCACAGCATTTTCTTTTTATACTTGAAGAAGGGAAGCCCGAAGCTTAAGGTCTCCGTGATGTTTTCGGGATCAGATTCGAGGATCTTTTTACGTAAAAACAAAAGAGTACTTCTTTCAGGCTCGTCGATTCTGTAAAAGTACTCTTGTATAGGATTCATTTGAATAAAATTGAATGCAGTAACGGTTAATCGAAATTCTGAAGTTCCACCAGTTTGTGGTACATTCCTTTTTTCGCGATCAGTTCGTGATGGGTTCCCTGCTCTACAATATCTCCTTTTTCCATTACCACGATCCAGTCTGCTTTCTGAATTGTTGAAAGTCTGTGGGCAATTACCAGGGAAGTCCTGTTTTCCATCATTTTCTCCAGGGCATCCTGTACAAATCTTTCGGATTCCGTATCCAGGGCTGAAGTAGCTTCATCCAGGATCATTACCGGAGGATTTTTCAATACTGCTCTGGCGATAGAAACCCTCTGCTTCTGTCCTCCGGAAAGTTTTCCCCCATCGTCCCCGATATTGGAATCATAGCCTTCAGGAAGCTGGGTGATGAATGAGTCTGCGTTGGCTATTTTAGCCGCAGCAATAACTTCTTCTCTTGTCGCTTCTGGTTTACCCATTAAAATATTATTGTAAACGGTATCATTGAATAAAACCGATTCCTGTGTTACCATCCCCAGAAGCTGGCGGTATTCATTCAGCTTTAAATGTTTGATATTGGTTCCGTCAACAAGGATTTCACCTTCGCTTACATCATAGAATCTTGCCAGAAGGTTGGCAATCGTTGTTTTGCCGCTTCCGCTCTGTCCTACAAGGGCAATTGTTTTACCTTTAGGGATAACAAGTGAGAAGTTTTTAAGAATCACATTGTCTTTATCATAATAGAAACCAATGTTTCTGAATTCAATCTGGCTGTTCAGGGTAGAAATAGATACAGGTTCCGCAATTTCTTCTACTTTCAGATCATAATCAAGAACTTCCGCTACTCTGTCTAAACTTGCCATTCCCCCCTGAATGGAAGAGATGGCACTGGATAGTTTTTTAGCAGGATCCAGGATCTGGAAGAACATTCCAATGAAAACCAGGAAAGCCTGAGGCTGCATCGTCTGCTCTTCAAGAATCTGGGTACCGGCGTACCACGTGATGATAAGAATGGTGATAGAACCGAGGAATTCGCTCATTGGAGAAGCCAGTTCACGTCTTCGGCTCATATCAATGGCGAAATTCTGCCAGTTGGTTGTTGTCTGATTAAATCTGTTCTTCAGGATCTTATCTGCATTGAAGATCTTGATTACCTTTGAAGATTTTAAAGTCTCGTCTACCAGTGAGAAAAGATTTCCCAGTTCTGCCTGTGCCTGGTAAGCCTGTTTTTTCAGACTTTTTCCAGTCCAGGAAATAAGAAGACCCATAACCGGGAAAACGACTAACGAGAACAGGGTAAGCTGCGGAGATAAGATGAATAAAGCAATCAGGGAAGAGATGATCATGAACGGAGCGTTGATAAGGTCTACCAGTACCCCCATAATTCCGCCTTCCACACCTCCGATGTCATTGGAAATTCTGGACATCATATCTCCTTTTCTCTGCTCGGTAAAAAAGGAAACAGGAAGCTGCAGAAATTTATTGTACATGGCGCTTCTCAGATCACGGGTAATACCTACACGGTAGTTTACCAATAAAAAAGCACCGATATATCTGAAAATATTTCTCAGTAAAAAAGAAAATGCAGTGATGGCACAAAGAGCGGCCAACACCTGAACAGCACCATGCTGAGCAATTTCAGTCTGTACGAAAAAATAAGCCTTGTTCTTTAAAAATTCAAAATAATCGCCTATCTCTCCGGACCATACAGGAGGTTTATCCTGTTTTTCAATGGTACCGAACATTAACCCTAAAATAGGAAGCATGGTTCCTACGGATAAAATGTTGAGTAACGAGTAAAGGATATTGAAAAACATACTCCCGAAAAGGTATTTCCGGTGGGGTTTTGCGAAATGAAGTATTCTTTGTAATGGTTTCATTCAATGAAAAATTGGATAGCAAAATTACGTAAAATTAAAGGAACAGACGTTCTAAATCTTTTTTTACTTTACTTAATAGGTGTTCATTAATTTGATTTTGTTACAATTCCTGTCAGAACCCTGATATACTGTGAATTTTAATGTCGTTTTATACTGAAGACGGATGTATAAAATAATTTATAACATAAAAAAACCGCCATTCCGGCGGTTTTTATTCTATTAAAATTTCACTTTATCATTGTATTTCGGAGCAAAATTGGAAGGTTTTAATTTTTCAAGTGTTTTTCCGAAATTGTTGATAATATCCGTCAGGTTATCGAAATCCACTACGCTGATGTCATCACTTTCATTATGATAATGATGGGCTTTGGTCATATCTACGGTAGAGAATGAATGGGCAATGATCTTCTTTTTAACGAAACTCACATTGTCTGATCTGTAAAACAACTGCTGTGAGGCATAAGGATCCGGATTGATTTTCATTCCGTTGGCGGCATTTCTGTTCATCAGTTCATCAAGGTCCGAAAACTCATCACCGGTCATGAACAGTGCGTTTTTTCCCCATTGGGATTCTGTGGCCACCATTTCAAAATTGAAAAGAGCGGTCATATTATGGTAGACTTTATCCAGACTGGCATCTGTGGAGATCGCTTTGGAACCGAGCATCCCTTTTTCTTCCCCGTTGAATGCGATGAAAACCATTGAGAAATCCGGTTTTTTATTTTTAAAATAATCAGCAATACCTACCAGAGTAGTGATTCCGCTGGCGTCGTCATCAGCACCGTTATAAATATTGTCTCCTGTTTTATCGCTGGTTCCTATATGATCGAAGTGGCCGGAAAAGCCTAAATATTTATCTGTTTTTCCTTTTTTGATTCCACATACATTATATGCTTTCTGTCCTTTGTACTCGAATGGGATCAGGTAAGAATTTCCCGTACAGTATTCAAGATTGTTTTCTTTGAAAAGTGAAGCGATGTATTCGGCTGCCTTATCGTTTTCCGGAGTCCAGATCTCACGGCCTTTCATTTCATCTGAGGCGAGTGTGGATAGGATAGTCTGTACTCTTTCCTTAGAGACCTGCTGGGCGAAAGTGCTTATTGAAAAAAAAGATAAAGCAAGAAAGGTTAATTTTTTCATGTTGATTACTATTTAATATGATCAGTCGTATCCTTAACGGAAATGTTGCATCAAGTTATATAAAATTAATGAAATATGCCTGGCAGGCAATAGAAATTTATTGGCTTAAAGATAAATTTAATATATACATTCGCTTAAAAAAATCAATGCAATTGATTCCACTCTTTGTTTCATTAAAATATGGCACAACAAAAATCAGGCTTTGCAATAAAATAATTCTCACTTTATTAAAATGAATTGGAATCCGGCTCAAAGTCTGGAAAAAACATTTTTAAAACTGTTTAATCTTTTTTATTAAGCGCAATGGAAAACAAGGACAAATAATAACGGACGCTTTTAAGATAATCAAGGCCGCTTCGCTTATTTTTGAAATACAAAGACTTTGTAAGTTTACGCCTTTGTTTATCTTGTCCGGAAGCTAGATCAATATTTTTGGTCTATCCTTGCGGGAACTCTGTTTTCAATTTCTGCTCAATTTTGAACTTTTACCTGATTTACACCAATTCCTGCATCTAAATAAAAAAACAGCTCCTTTCGGAACTGTTCTCACTCAAAAAATCGTTGTAAGGCTATCGGAGTCGGTCGACAGATTTTACGAGCCTCTCATCTCTGCGGATGTATGTGTTTGCAATAAGCAGACAGATTACCGCGATCAATGGGAAAACCGGCTCAATACCCTTCTCAGGAAACTGAATTCCTCCGGATAAGTTTAGTAACCAGTACGCCAATACACCAATCAACAAAACGTTTATAATGATGCTGATGGTATTCAGCAAAATTTGTCTTTTTCTGTTTTTGTAACTGAAAATACTCAATGCACCTGCTAAAACAAGTACCACACAGCTTATATCAATTACCGGAATATTGCCGAAAACAGCAACATCCTGTCCTGAAATAAAAAGGAAAACAGCAGCTAAAACTGCTAAAAAAGTCCATATGGTCTGTATTCTCTGTAACATCGAATCTTAAATTCCAGGCAAAAATAATATAAATTTTGCACAATTCAAAAATAAGTGTAGATTTGCATTATACAATGTACTTGAAAACAAAAGTCACCGGACTTACTTTTCTTACTCACAATTAATTACATTTTTACATTAAATATGTTTAACATAGAAACGTTAAGGTCAAAATCCGTAACGGAACTGACTAAAATCTTAAAAGATTTGGGCGTTAAAGTTGCAAGAAACAGCAATGAAAATGATAAGATCTTTGCTATTCTTGACTTTCAGGCTTCTAATCCTAAAGTCTCAAAAGATTATTTCAATGCCACAGAAAGCAGTGTGACTACTGAAGAAGCCCCAGCAGAAAAACCTGCAAAAGCTCCTGCCAAAAAAGCAGCCCCTAGAAAAACTGCGGCCAAGCCCAAAGCAGAAGCAAAAGCTCCGGCAGAAACGAAACCTAAGGCTGAAGAGAAACCGGAAGAAACGGTACCACCGGTTGTTCAGGAAATAAAAACGGAAGAACCCGAAGCTGAGACTGCTCCGGTTACAGAAGAACCCCCGGTACAGGCAGCAGCCAAAAAGAAAAGAAAAAGAGTTACGGCCAATACCGGCAATACAGAAACTGCTCCGCAGGAAAAAACCGAAACTCCCAAAAACACAGAACCCAAAGAATCTGCTCCGTCAGAAGAAAGGCCAAACAACCCTCAGTCTCAGGCCAGACCTCAAAATCAAAGAGGACACAATCATCCGCAAAACGGCGGAAACCAGCATAAAAATCAAAACCAGAACCAAAACCAGAATCAGAATCAGCACAGACATGCTGAGAAAACTGAAGAACATACCGAGCAGAAGAAAGAATTCAACTTCGACGGTATGGTAAGCATTGAAGGAGTTCTGGAAATCCTTCCGGATAATTACGGATTCCTTCGTTCATCAGATTTCAGCTATATCTCTTCTCCTGATGATGTGTATGTTTCTACTGCACAGATCAGAAATTATGGCCTGAAAACCGGAGATACCGTTAAAGGAATCGTAAGACTTCCAAAAGAAGGTGAAAAATATTTTTCTTTATTAAAGCCTACGGAAGTTAACGGACGTGATCTGGCTTTCATTAAAGACCGTGTTGCGTTTGAATATTTAACACCACTTTTCCCTGAGGAGAAATTCAACCTTGCCGGAAACAATTCAACTATCTCTACCAGAATCGTTGACCTGTTTGCCCCGATCGGAAAAGGACAGAGAGCCATGATCGTTGCCCAGCCTAAAACGGGTAAGACCATGCTTCTTAAAGATATTGCCAACTCTATTGCTTCCAACCACCCTGAAGTATATATGATGGTTCTTCTGATCGACGAACGTCCCGAGGAGGTTACCGATATGGAAAGAAGCGTAAATGCAGAAGTTATCGCATCTACATTTGATGAAGCCGCAGAAAAACATGTGAAAGTGGCCAACCTTGTTCTGGCAAAAGCTCAGAGAATGGTAGAATGCGGCCATGATGTAGTGATCCTGCTGGATTCCATTACCAGGCTGGCAAGAGCTTATAATACCGTGACACCTGCATCAGGAAAAGTTCTTTCCGGTGGGGTAGATGCCAATGCTCTTCACAAACCGAAAAGATTTTTCGGGGCTGCCAGAAAAATTGAAGGGGGAGGGTCATTAACGATCATTGCAACAGCACTTATCGATACCGGTTCCAAAATGGATGAAGTGATCTTCGAAGAATTCAAAGGAACAGGTAACATGGAACTTCAGCTGGACAGAAAAATTGCCAACAGAAGAATCTATCCGGCCATCGACCTTGTATCTTCCAGCACCCGTAGAGATGATCTCCTTCTTGATGAAGTAACTTCCCAGAGAATGTGGATCCTGAGAAAGTATCTTTCGGAAATGAATCCTGTGGAAGCTATGGAATTTGTGAATAAAAATATCAAAGGAACGCTCAATAACGAAGAATTCCTGATGTCTATGAATAAATAAATTAATTTAATTGTTGTTAAATGAAAAGCACGGAGATCCAATATCTTCGTGCTTTTTTATTTTTACGGATTTAAAATTCCGGTTTCTAAATTAAGTTCAATCACGGTAGAATGAGATTGATCGGCGGATAATACCGCATTTTTACATTAATGGAGTCCTGATCAGGATAACGGGTATTTGTGAAAGTATCCGGATATAAATTAAAATTTAATTCATTCTAAATCAATATATCAATGTTAAAGATTTATTAAAGTAATCCCCAGTTTTTGATTATAGTTTAAATAATGGCTAAATTTGGGTATAACATTAAAAATAAAAATTATGTCATTTGAATTACCAAAATTAGGATATGCTTATGATGCATTGGAGCCTACTATTGATGCAAAAACAATGGAAATCCACTATACAAAACATCACCAGGCATATATCGACAATTTAAATAAAGCTATTGAAGGAACTGATCTTGCAGACAAAACAATCGAAGAGATCTGCAAAACAGGAACTGATAAGCCTGCGGTAAGAAACAATGGAGGTGGACATTTCAATCACTCTTTGTTCTGGGAAATCCTTACTCCGGGCGGAAGCAAGGAGCCGGTAGGAAACGTAAAAGCAGCGATCGAAAATTACGGAGGTTTTGATAAATTCAAAACTGATTTTTCTGATGCTGCTAAAACAAGATTCGGTTCAGGATGGGCATGGTTAGTGAAAAATGCTGACGGGTCTGTAACTGTTTCTTCTACACCCAACCAGGATAATCCTTTAATGCCTGTTGCAGATGTGAAAGGAACTCCGGTTCTTGGACTGGATGTTTGGGAGCACGCTTATTACCTGAATTATCAGAACAGAAGACCTGATTATGTTTCTGCTTTCTTTGAGGTGGTAAACTGGGATAAAGTAGAAGAATTATTCAACAAATAATTTTCAGCTATTATAAAAATAAAAGGTTCGGAAGAAATTCCGGACCTTTTTTGTATCTGGCTATTTTATTTGAATAATGTAATTGTAAGTGTCTGCTGTCTGAATTATTTCAAAGATCATTTATTTTCATCTGTACTGTCTGTTTAGAAAATAAACGTGCAACCATCGGCCGGCTTGAGTTTGGATAAAACATAAAAAAAGCACTCGAAAATGAGTGCTTTATATTATTTTAAGGTTCTTTCTGGAGAACGACAAAAGCGGGGAAGTGGTCACTGTATCCTCCAGTGAACTGATCACCGTTCCAGGACCTGAAAGGATAGCCTTTGTAATTTCCCTCTTTATTGACGAGGTAAGCAGGTGCAAAGATTTCAGTTTTGTAAACAGAATACTCTTTCGTTACCTGATCTGAAATAACGTTTTTAGAAACAATGATCTGGTCGAACAGATTGGGAGCATCCTGGTATGCTAAAGAAGCGATTCCTTTTTTGTATAAAGGATACATTAAGTTAAGATACGGAGTTGTTTCGCTAAGATCTTTAGGGCTTGCCACTGCTTTTAAGTGGTTTTTTAAACTCGCGCTTACAGGATCATCGTTGAAGTCTCCCATTGCAAAAAGCTTGGTAGAAGGGTCTGCTGCCCTTACGCTGTCCATTTGCTGCTTAAGTAAAGCGGCCGCTGCATTTCTTTTTGGAAGGGAAACTGCTTCACCTCCTCTTCTTGATGGCCAGTGATTCATAAAAAAGGCAACTTTTTCATTGTCAAGGAATCCGGTTACTACCAGGATATCTCTGGTATATTCTCTTTTTCCTTTTTCATCAAAGATTTTCAGTTCTTTCTTTAATGAGTTGCTCACTGTGAATCTTCTTTTCTGATAGATCAGAGCTACATCAATACCTCTGTAATCATAAGAATTGTAGTGTACAATCCCATAATCGTATTTTGCCAGGGCCGGTTGCTTGATAAGGTCTTCAATTACCTGTCTGTTTTCTACTTCAATCAAACCTACTACTGCAGGAGCTGTTTTGGTGTATTGGGCACCCATTTCAGAGATTACCTTAGCTTCATTGGCTAATTTTGCCTTATAGATTTTGGTATTGTAATTTTTAGCGCTGCTTGGAGTAAATTCTTCTGAGCCGCTTTGGTATCTCACTGCTTTTTTACCTTTTAAAGCATAATCACTCCAGGGCCCATCATGCTTTTCAGCTTCTAAAAACCGGATGGAATCAATCGGAATACTTCTGTGAAAAGCCGGATTACGGATATCTTTGGTCCCATCAATATAATCTGCAGAACGTATTGTATCCCAAAGGTTTTCTACATTCAAAAAGCCAACAGTAGCCACTTTCCTAAGTTTCCCCTGTTGTGCAAAAGCCATTATTGAAAAAACGATGGCCATAAAACTCATAAATCTCTTCATCCTCTAGAGTATTAAAATTATTTAAACGACAAATTTACCTTTTTTTAATTCATTCCATTTTAAATATTTGTAAATTTAAAACAGTATAAATATAATTCTTTTATATAATGATTCATAAAAGTGTGCAATGTTAAGAAAAAATAACGTTAAAAAAGTTTTAAATTCTAAATTTTGATTAAATTTGTGCCCCCAAGTTTTAAACTGTTGAAAATTAAGAAGAAAAGTATTAAAAAAAATAAATATACTCATGATTAAAAAACTATCATTAGTCTCTTTATTTACTTTACTTCCTGCTTCCTACTATTTTGCGCAGACCACTGTGTTTGCGTATCTTAAGGATGCGGAAGGAAAGCCTGTTGAAAGGGCTGAAGTAGATCTTAAAGGGAGTGAGAATGATGTAACGGCTGACAAAATTGGATATTTCCAGTTTGTAGACCTTCAGCCGGGCCATTACCAAATTGTGATTGCGAAACCGAACTTCGAAACGAAAGTAATGGAGTTTGATGTAGCAGCAGATGAGAAAAGAAAGGATTTAGGGACTATTACCCTTTATTCTGCTCTTGCAAGCGCAGATCAAGGTCTGGCTATCATTGAGGGTGACGATGATGACGACGGCAACAGCGGCCAGGCTTCTACAGTAGGTTTGCTGCAGTCTTCTCAGGACATCTTCAGCAGAATTGCTGCTTTTGATCTTGGATTTTACTGGTTCCGCCCGAGAGGTATTGACGGAAGAACCGGAGAATCAATGCTGAATGGAGTTTCTATGGTGAAATCTGATAACGGTAATGTAGACTTCAGCAACTGGGGAGGTCTGAATGAAATTACACGATATCCGGAAATTGCCTCTAACCATTCCCCGTCTGAATACGCTTTTGGTGGTAACAGCTCTGTTGTTTATAAAAACACCAAAGCCAGTGAGTATAGAAAAGGATTCCAGTTTACACAATCTTTAACCAACAGAAATTACAGAAACAGAACCTCTCTCCGGTATACATCAGGAATGAGTAAGAAAGGATGGGCATTCACTGTAATGGGAGCAAGAAGATGGGCGGAAGAAGGAATCCAGGAAGGAACATTCTACGATGCTTACGGAGCATACCTGGGAATTGAAAAGAAATTCAGTGACAGCCATACGATGACTTTCAACTTCATCGGTGCCCCATACAGAAGATCTACCGCAAGTCCGAGTACTCAGGAAGTTTATGATTACAGAGGAGTACATTATAACTCCTATTGGGGATGGCAGGATGGAGAAAAGAGAAGTGAAAGGGTAAGAAGAGGATTCCAGCCGATTTTCCAGATTCAGGATTTCTGGAAGATCAACAAGAATTCAAGCCTTTGGACTTCCCTATCTTATCAGTTTGGAAAGGACAGAGGTTCCCGTTTGGATTGGAACGGTGTAACTAACCCTTCTCCTACCTATTACAGAAACTTACCAAGTTATTACATAAACAGCATTAATTATAACGCTGTTAATAATACCCTTAATCCCAATTTATTTGGAACACTGTGGGAAGGATATAACGCAAGTCTTTCTGCATGGCAGAACGGTGATCCGGATGTAACGCAGATCAATTGGGGCAGAATTTATGCCAATAACCAGAAAGATGATGCGGTAGATCAGAATGAAATGACCCGTTTATACGGATTGAGCGGAAGACGTTCCAAAGTTTATCTGGTAGACGATGTAAGTGATGATAAGATCTTCAATGCAGCGACCCACTATACCTATAATTTTAACGACCGAACGAAGTTTATTTTAAACGTTTCTTATCAGAACTATAAATCAGAGCTTTATCGTGAGGTAAAAGATCTTCTGGGAGGAGATTACGCGATTAATGTAGACCCTTTCAGAGAATCTGCAAAACCGGGTTCTACAGGATTCTACAATACGCTTGATCCAACTATCCAGGTTAAAGAAGGAGATCGTATGACGTACAATTATATCCTTAGAAGACAGGAAGCAAAAATAAACCCGGGACTGAAATTCTCAACAGGTAATTTCGACGTGTTTGTTTCTGCTTTGGCTGGGTATTCCACATCAAACAGAGAAGGTCTTTTCAAACATTATTTATACGAAAACTCTTACGGAAAAGGGAAAGATTACAACTTCTGGAACTATGGTCTTAAAGGGCAGATCGTTTACCGTATCAACGGAAGAAACTTCCTTGTATATAACGGAGCCGTGTACAACCAGGCACCATTCTTAGAGGATTTATTCATCAACCCAAGAATCAACGCGTTGGTGAATCCTAACATCAGAAGTACGGTATATACTGCTAATGATTTAAGCTATGTGATCAGTACGCCTTTCCTTAAATTAAGAGCATCAGGATATATTGTAGATACTCAGAACGAGACCAATGTGCAAAGGTTCTTTGCTGATGGTATTCAGCTGAGCAGCACCAATCCGGACGGATCTGTTTCTCAGGTACAGAGTGCTTTCGTTACCCAGGTAATGTCAAATGTTGAAAAAAGAAACATGGGAGCAGAATTGGGTGTGGATGTGAAGATACTGCCTACTTTATCATTGCAGGGTCTTGCAAGCTACGGACAGTATACCTACCGAAATAATCCGGAAGTATATCTGGTATCTGATGCTTCTGGAAGTAGCGTAACGTCTTTCGGGCAGGCTTATATTAAGAATTATAAGCAGGGAGGTACGCCTCAGCAGGCCTTCTCGTTAGGATTCCGTTATAACAATCCAAAATATTGGTGGGTAGGAGCCAACTGGAACTATTTTGATGATAATTATCTGGATCCCGCTCCGGCTTTAAGAACCAATAATTTTATTCAGAACCCGTATTCCAGTACTCCATATTTAAATCTTACTGAATCTGATGTAAGAGATATGCTGAAGCCTGTGAAACTTCCTTCCGCATTTTTCCTTAATGCTAATGCCGGGAAATCATTCATGATTGGAAAGTATTACCTGTTATTAACTGCTTCTGTGAATAACATCCTAAATAATAAGAGATTTATTACCGGAGGATTCGAGCAGACAAGAGAAACAAAAGCTGCAGATTTTGCTACTGATTATTATAGCTCTGCACCTTCCTTCGGACCGAAATACTGGTACACCCAGGGACGTTCTTATTTTGTTAACCTACAATTCAGATTCTAATAAAAAATAAAAAAATAACAATGAATAATTTCACTAACTTTTTCAAAACGACATTTTTAGCAGCGGGTGTGCTTGCTGTAGTGTCTTCTTGTGTAAAGAATGACGATTGGGAAAATCCTCCTATCGCTTGTTCTAATAAGTTTGCGGCACCTACAATGTCGATGGCAGATTTCGCAGCTCAGGCTCCGGCTACAGGTTTTAAACTAATCGAAACAGATCAGATCTTTGACGGATATATTATTTCTTCTGATGCTCAGGGGAACTTCTATAAAACGATCTCTTTCCAGGATAAAACATCTAATCCTACAGTTGGGCTTCAGATTGAAGTGGATAAGGCAAGTAATTTTGCTGATTTTCCGGTAGGGGCTCACATCAGAATTAATGCAAAAGGACTACGTTTAGGATTGGACAGAGGAACTCTTAAATTAGGTTCGGTAGATCCTGTATTTGCGATTGGAAGAATTCCTCAGGCTCTTGTGGGAAGATATGTTTCAGGAGTGTGTAACGGGAACGGACTGGATATTCAGACCATTATTCCAACTAAGTTAGCATCTTTAGCAGATGCGAAACAGGCTAACCTTATCAATACATTAGTTACTGTACCTGATGCACAGTTCAACATTGCTGAACTATTCCCGGTTCAGAAAAAGTATCTTGACTATGATGCTGCCGGACAGGGATTAGATACAGACCGAAATATTGAAGATAAAATGGGAGGAACTGCTATAATCAGAAACTCAGGATTCTTCAAAAATGGAGGAGAGCTTCTTCCAAAAGGTAGCGGGAACATTACTTTTGTTGTAAGCAGATACAATTCAACCTGGCAGATGCTGATCAGAAGCTTATCTGATGTTCAGTTCACAGAAAGTACAAGAGTTGATCCTACGCCACCAAAGGGTGGAACTGCAATTGCTTATTCAGGATCATTCCTTGAAGATTTTGAGAGTTATCCGACTACTCCTGCCAATCTTGAAGTATATCCTAAATATATCAATGATCCTCTGTTAGGAAACAGATACTGGCAGTTGAAAACGTTTAGCGGTAACAAGTATATTCAGCTGGGAGCGAATTCTGGTACTGGAAATTATGTCACTTATTTTGCTGTACCGGTTGACTTTACCGCTGCTAACCAACTGAAATTTGACGTTAACGTTGGATTCTGGAATGGTAATGCTTTAAAAGTATACTATACTACCAACTATACTCCGCTTGGAGATATTACAGCAGCAACAAAAGTAGATATTACATCTGCCTTCACAATTCCGCAGGCTCCGACAGTTAATTACGGTACATTAGCTCCGGCGGGTACCTATAATATTCCTGCTTCATTAACAGGTAACGGTTTTATTCTGTTTGAATATACCGGAAACGGAAGTGGGGTTACTACAACAATCCAGTTAGATAATATTCAGGTTCTTTAATCAACCGGATATTTTAAATATAAAGACCGTCTTTTTTAAGGCGGTCTTTTTAGTTACTGAATAACCTGATCTGATTGTAAAATAATGTATAAGTTATTTTCCATCTGATTAAATTATTAAAAACACGACACGTTCTGTCGCTTTGAAGCCATAGCTTTGCCAAAGAGAGAAAATTTCTCTTGTAAAATTGAGAAAATATGGAAATGATAAAATAAATAGTATTAGATCCCGTTCAAGTGATACCGTTGTCTTAAAAAGTGTTAAATTTGCAGCGGGAATACAAAAACTAATATTAACTAAAAAAAAGACATCAATACATGAGAAAAAGCTATGCAGGCGTTCTGGCTGTATGTGCTGTCCTTACTTTTCCTGCTCAGGAAGTAGTATGGCAGAAAGATCTCAAATCCTCTACCCAGGATTTCTTAAGCCAGATTACCAC
>NZ_JBXDSA010000004.1:0-620104 GCF_056844565.1 Chryseobacterium sp. FR054
ACTGCTGATCGATGGTGGTGGTAATCTGGCTTAAGAAATCCTGGGTAGTGGATCTGAGGTCTTTCTGCCATACTACTTCCTGAGCAGGAAAAGTAAGGACAGCACATACAGCCAGAACGCCTGCATATTTTTTTCTCATGTATTGATGTCTTTTTTTAAGTTAATATTAGTTTTTGTATTCCCACTGCAAATTTAACACTTTTTAAGACAGCGGTATCACTTGAACGGGATCTAATACTATTTATTTTATCATTTCCATATTTTTCTCAATTTTACAAAAGAAATTTTCTCTCTTTGGCAAAGCTATGGCTTCAAAGCGACAGAACGTGTCGTGTTTTTCAGAAAATTTTTTTTAATGAATATTGAAATAGAAATTGAGAAACAGATTGAATGGACTGGATCTAGGACATGTATAATCATATCCAAAACCAGGTGGCTTTGACTGTTGTTACTTTTTATTTTTCAGAAATCCTGAAGAGGGTAAGGAAGTGTATAAAGATCCTGTTTACTTCACAGGTTGATCATATATTATATCATTGATCTCAGAAATATCAACGTTTATTTTATGGATTTTCTTGTGTATAGATTGGCTTTTTCAAGTCCGTTATTATTTACTTTTATTAAAGGCGAATCCAATTTCCAGTCTGAAAGATTTCTGAAAAGCTGATCTCCCAATTTTTCAATTCCGGGTGTATTTCCGCTGCCGAATTCATAATTTTTATGATCTGTAATTATTTCAAGTCCTGCCTGTTTTATCCGGTACGGTAAAGGAATGTTAAACGAATTTACCTCTATGATGTCACTCCATTTTACAAAATCTGTAATCTTATTCTGAGTAATATAGAATCCATCTTTTTTATACTCGAAAATTCCATCAAAATTCAGAAGCTCATCCATTTCCTTCTCTACGGTTTCATATTCATCATGGTCATCCGGTGAATATATTTTTGCCCCTGCAAAAGAAACAGCAGCCAGACACAGAAAAAGAATCAGGTATGAAATTCCCTTGTTATCAAAAACCGGATAATTATACAAAACCAGAACTGCAATGAAGCAGCTTATTCCGATCACAGCCTTCATCATATTTAACCTCACTTACTGATATAGACCTGAAGCTGGAAGAAGGAAATTATGAAAGCCACCGATAATAAATGTTCATCTTTTAAGACCATCTGATCTTTCGTTAACTTTCAGTATCTGTAACCGGAAATAGCTTCCAGTCTCCTTCTTCCATTTTCAAGTCTTTTTATTACTAAATTCATTATCTCCGAGCTCAGGTTATTTATCAAATATCATCCTTTTGCCCGGCGTTTTTTTATCCTTTTAAATTGACCAACCTTGATAAATCATCAAATTCACCGGTCACGGAATTTCCGTTTAGTGTTCCTTGCACAGAGTTTTCCGTTTCGGTTACCTGATATCCTTTAATCGTCAGATAATTTTTCAAGGCATTTTTATGATTCATTTCAAGCTGTGAGATCAGTTGGGGAAAGGCAGTAAAAATCCTGAGATGATCATCGCTCTTAGCCTGATCTATAAGGTCACTTTTCACGGTTACCACCATAGCGCCCTGTCCGTAATCTGCAATATAATAACCGCTTGCCTCAAACATTCCCGACGCAGTCATGCCTATGAGATGCAGGTCTTCCATTGAAGAGTCGAAGGTATTAAGGCTTAAAAGTTCAATTCCGTTGTCTTCCCCATATTTTTTAAGCTGAAGAGACTGCCTGATGATGTTTTCAGGAAGGTTGGACTGTGCATTGGCCCATGCCCAAAGCCATGTTTCTGATGAATGGGAAAAAGTTCCCAGCACCTGCATTGGAAAAGTAAGATTTTCACCAAAACTGATGATTCCCTGTCCGATATCTACATTCCAGTTGTTATCACCGATTACTTCTCCAAAGTCTATCTGCTTATCGAAGGCTATCCCACCATAACGTTCAAGAAGTTCCTGTTCTGTTTTGCATGGTGCCTGTTCCGGCTGTACACTTTGAGGGTTATCAGAATTCTGTTTATCCGGCTGTCCGAAAATTTTGTTAAATAATCCCATATGATATTATTTGAATTGATTGTTTGTTTTTGTAAGCAGCTTAAGAATTTCCCCGGCTATATCTTTCTCTGTCTGATCCGTAAGATTTGTCAGGGTAAAAGCATATGCACCGGTGATATCAAAAATATATTTCAGCCAGTAATAATGTTCATCACCATATTCAAACTCTTCCCAGTGTATTTCATCCTGATCTTCACTTTCAAATTCCGGCCAGATATACTGATCATCCAGCAGATCCTGAATGTGGCTTATTTTCCGTTCTACTTCCTGGCCTTCATAATATCCGGTCTGATACTCTGCCGCTTTTACAACTGCCAGAATTGTTTTTAAAATCTGTTTTTTATCTGCCTGACCAAATGCCATGAGCCGGAACAGGAACAGCAGGGCAAACGGTGTTGCCATCATGATTCCGTCCTGGTGTTCGATATTCATTTCAATTTTTCCGATCGCTGTTTTCTTTTTTTCAGGATCATCTGAAAGCATATCGAAGAAAAAGGCGGGGAAATCGGTGGCACGGCCGTACCAGTGAACCAGTCTTTCCCACGGGATATCGTAAAGCCCGGCTGAAAAGTAAAATTCCTGATCTGTGTGCATCTGTTTCATAATTTATGTTTATTTATTATTTCCTCATACCGTTCATGGTATATTGAAGGATCAAAGGTTTTCCGGAGATCTGTTTCAGACAGAATTTCATTCTGAAAACGGACTTCTTTTTCCAAAACATCATTCCAGAATTCAGGTTCTTCAGAAAAATTTTCAAAATAATCCAGCACATCAATCACTCCGGTCAGCAAACCTGTTACATTTCCTGCATTTTCCACATCAGAAACCGCACAGGAAAATGCATCCAGTACAAATATTTCAACAGGCCCAGGCTCTTCATAATCATCGGCATATTCGTCCAGTCCGTCCAGACTTTTAGCAATCGCTTCCTTATACTGCTGAACATTTTCATTTCTAAGATCTGAGATGAACCGGTTTTTATCAATTTCAATCCTGATATATTTCGCAATAACCTGCTCAAAATTATCCAAAAGAAAATAAAACTTCAGTAAAGCTATAATCAGGCTTTTTCTCTGTTCTATGGACGATCTTTCAAGACCTTTCTGTAAATTCTCCGTATGTTTTCCGATATGTTTTACAATATCCATTTTTCTGTTCTCTGAAGTTATACTGTTGTTTCAAACCTCCTGATGACCTTATATTCCCTGTTCAGGATTATAATATCATACTTTCCTTTATCCAGAATCATAAAACGGCTGTCTTTTGAACTGTTCAGTTCAATAATATCAGCGGGAATCCCTTTTTTCTCAAATTCTCCTTTTCTGTATGCCTGAATGAGTACCGGAAATTTTGAGATCCCTGATTTTGGAATTTTATAGAATTTCCTGTTTCCGTTCAGCATCCAGCCTGGTCTTCCCTTCACATATTCTGTAACAGGATGGATTATTTTAACATCAGTGTACAGTTCCTTGTCTTCTCCGTTGTAAGGTACCTGGTTTTCATCTGTAAGTACAACAGGATCTTTACGGTTAACGATTCTGATCAGCGGTTCATTGTATTTCGGATCGCTTTTTTCTGAAAACTGGGTCTGGTCGATAGTGAAAGGATTGATAGAGGCCATATCCGAAAGCCTTCCTGTCATCGTTTTTTCCCATGACCGGTGAATTCCTTTGTAAGCATGCTGATAGCCGCAGTAGATGAGGTATTTCCCGTCTTTATTCTTCTGCATGAAATCATAAATATTCTGTGCTTCACCTATTTCCCTTTCTTTCCCGTTTTTTTCTTCTGTATCATAGGGAAACAGCTTAAATCCGATTTTCAAAGCCTGATAAATAAAGTTTCCGAATTCGGGTTCCTGGGAATACATTCCGGCATCCTGTGTGGCAAAATTCCCGATATGCAGAGATCCGTCATTTCTCAGGGTTTCAACGCCCAGATATCTGTATCCTTTATCATATAATCCCTGAAGCAGGGATGAGGCAAAATTTCTGTGGCTTGCATTATGGTGAGCTTCGTTGATGATGATCATTTTTTCATTCGCTGCCCTGCTCAGAATATAGTCTTTGGCATTAACGGGGGTCATTTTTGTCAACTTCAGGCTGTCGGCACTGCTGATCTTCTTAGGTCTTCCGAACATTTTGTCCCAGTTAACAAGCCCCTGTTTATAGTTTCCGCTTATCGAATAGTAGGTAGCCCCCATCTGGCTTGTCCATGACTTATCTTTTGTTGAATCCTGAACAACCTTCTTTTCAATATCGTCCGAAAACCAGTAGAGGTTCTCCTGACCGTTTGCTGTAAGGCTAAACAGTAATAATATTACCGTATAATGAATTTTCATGTTATATAGTTTTTATACGGCCGGTATGGCCTTTTGTTTATTTAATATGAATGGCGGCTGTCAGCAGCAGATCAGAAATATCTGAACCAGACTGTTTTTGTTCCTCTTGGTCCCGCATAATCCAGAAAGTTTTTAAAATTGTTCAAATCGGCATAGAAATTATCTTTACCCTGATTTTCTTTTTTGAAATATACCGAATTATTCAGAGAATCAAAGGATGTAGGCTGCAACAGAAAAGAAAGGTCTTCTTTCTCATTCAGTGCCGCAATAAGTTCTGCTATTTTCGCGGAAACTTCATCCAGATTACTGCTGATCTTTTTCATCTGAATTTCATACTCCTTTTTTTGTTCTTCGTAAAATTCAGGATCATATTCTCTTATTTCTTCCATTTCCTCTCCATCCGGGATTTCATCTAAATGACGGATTACTGAAAGATCTATTCCTGTAATTTCAGAAATCTGTTCCAGTTCTGTTTTTTCTGTATCAGGAATCACGTTTTTCCTATTCATAAAATTTGCAAAACTGCGGCTCAGACCGTGAAGCTTTGTCCACCTGTCTTCTGTAATATATTCAAAGGTAAAAATATCGTCGTGATTATCGGTATTATAAGAAATATCCAGTCCCATTTATAGTAAGATTTTAATTATTTTTTTCCTGAAGGCCATCTATTAGAAGCGTGAGGTTCTCAAGCCATTCGTTATAAACATCGGAATCTTTCCAAAGTTCTGCAATCTCGCGTTCTCCATACTCATCCGGTACTTCATTCTTAATATCGGTAAGATAGCGAAGCAAAAAATTGAAATCCTCCGAATCCCCCGTAAATGAACGGATCCGCTTTTTAAGATCACGGGTTTCATCTTCTTCATCCGGATAATTCAATGCTCCCGTTTTTTGAAACATCAGGTATAATTCTGCAAGAGCCATCGCTGAATGATCATAAAAAAAATCAACCTCTTCCAGTGTTTCTCCGAAAAAACCGGCTTCTTTCAATGCCGTGATCACTTCTGAAAGTTTCAGATCCACCGGACCATTACCCGGATATTTTGTTTCCGTATAGTCTCTGATAAAATCTATAACATCCATTCCCTCATCGCTTTCCAGTGCTTTGTATCCCCATGCTCCCATATTAATTCCTGTATTTCGTGTGATTATATTGATACAGCTTTACCGCTGACAGCCAAATATACTCATTGTGATCATACCGTATCTACAATTTTCCGAAATTAACTTTCAAAAAATAAAAAAAATTAATCCATCAGGACAGATTCCTATTTAATTTTTGGAATATCCGGTTTTTGGGGGATAAAAAATAACCTGACTTACAGGAAGCCAGGTCATCAAGAGATTGATTGCAGATGCGTGGCATCAGCTGCCAGCTAAGTGCTCTGCAGCACTTGTATTTTTAATAAAGATAAGGCCATCGAAACATTCATTGAGTTTTAACGGTTCCGTGATGGTAAACTTTTCTGCTTCAGGAGTAACCGGACCATATCCTACAAACCTTGCTCTGAAAGATTTTCCATACAATCCGGTGTGATCTTTTTGAAAGTCTGCAAAATAATTTCCTGAGCTTTTCTCTATCAGCTGCTCTTCCCAGCCATTTTCCAATAGTTCCGGCAAAGCATAGGCATTATATTTATTGCTTTTTACGGCGCGCGGATCTGTTGTTGCGCTGTAACTTCCGGATGCTGTAAAGGTGGCCAGGGCGTAATACCCTTTCCCGTATTTTTCTTTTAAAAAACCTCCCATCCCGTCTACCAGAACCGGTTTCAGGGCAACATGGGCATTATGGGCAAAAAGAATCATTTTTTTATGATATTCCGACTGTACTTTTCTGATCATATCTGCCATGATGCGATCCCTGGAAACATCATAATTCTTTTTACCGGCTTCATAAGGAATCTCAAAACCAAGCTGAAGATGATACAGGGCCAGTCTGGAATCCCGGTTCATTCTGTTTCCGTAGATACTGTCTATTTTCCGGGTCAGCAGGTAACCTTCCGTTCCGTTCTTTATCATCACCTTCATATCCAGTTTAAAAGAGGGATCGTTCTGTTTTTCCCACATTTCATCCTGAAATACGGCTTTCTTTTTAATTTGTTCTGTGATTTCCGAATATTGACCGTCTTTAATTTCAGACTGTTTTAAAATCCGGGCACTGTTTTCCAGAGCATTGGTATCGAAACCTGAAATAATTACTTTATCCTTGTGATTTTTGTTGTATTCTCTTATCCAGGCCAGTAAATTTTCGATCTCTTTTGTCTGCCAGATAGAGGTCATGTAGTTTTTCAATGCAGTTTTCAGATCTGTATCTGAATTTACAGCATCATTCAGAAAGGCGGCATCACCATAGGCACTTTCAAATGCGACAATCCTGAAATCGTGTTTATCAATAAGTTTTTTTGAAATTTCACTCCGGATCTCATTAAATTCTTTTGTTCCGTGCGTTCCCTCGCCTAATCCGACAATTGTGTATTCTTTAAGCTCCCCTCCGATATTTTTCACTGATTTATTCAGACTTCTGCTGTCTGTAAGCTGGGAGGGAATCTGTATTTCTGATTTTTTATCCTGTGAAAAACCTAAAGCGGAGACCAGCATCAGGTTTAATAATAAATATTTCTTTAGCATAATAACTCCTGTAATCTTAAAGCCTGTTTATTCCGCATATCCTACGGGACCTTTTATCAGGAGTAAACTTACAAAAATAAACAGCTGAACTTCCTGCTTTGGCCGCCATTAACGTATCATTAACCTAACTGATACGGTCTTCAGCTATTGGACAGCTTCCCAAGCCATCCGTTTTCAAGTCTTTTTATTTTCTGAGTGTTTCTATCCACCAATACCCACTGTGTATGGGAATCCACAACCAGCCGGTCATTACAGTAAAATTCAACCTTCCGGGGCTGTCTGATCCCTTCCGGGGCTTTCGGATATGTTTTTACCGTGATGATATCTCCCAGGTAAACCTGTTTTTTGTATTGTATATGATGGTCCACCAGCATCCAGACATCATTCACATATCCGGTTTTCTGCTTCAGAAGATCCCAGTGCTCTGCGGCCATTTCTTCTACCCAGTGTACATACTGCACATTGTTTACATGACGATTCCGGTCAATATGTTCTTCTGTAACTTTTATCTGCTTTTCGTATACTAAGTTCATGTCTGAAAAATTTATTCAAATTTATTAAATAACCTCAATCCGGGATCATAATTTCTGACTGGCAAAGTCTGAAGTCAGAAGATAAAAGTAAATTCCTGATTCCTGCCTTTAAACCTAACTTCATTATCCCTGATAAAGTATCTCTGATCCAAGCTATACCCGATAAATAAAAAAACGGAACCAGATATTAATCCGGTTCCGTTTTATAGAGTTAATTGTAAAATATTATTTTTTTGCAGCCGGTTTGGCAGGTGTTGCAGAGGCTCCCAGTTTAGCTTTTACGATAGCAGTGATATCCTCACTTCCGTCTGTATAGATAAGGTTATTGCCACCTTGAGATGCTGTATCAAATACATAGCTCAGATTTTTTTCTTTTGCTACGGCAATAATTGCTGTTTTTACTTTTTGCTGAAGTGGAGTAACCAGTTCATTCTGCTTGTTTGAAATATCTTTGGCAGCCTGTGTTCTGGCTTCTTCTATTTTTTTACCCAAACCTTCCAGTTCGGTCTGTGCCGCCATTAATTCTTTAGTCACAGTTTCTTTATTGGCTTCACTTAATGTCTTTTCTTTATCCTGTGCAGCTTTCAGTTTGGTCTGATACTGACCGATCATCTTTTCAATTTCAGCCTGCTTGGTCTTGGTCATGGTTTCAATAGTTGCCGTTGCAGTCTTTACTTCAGACAGGCTTTCAAAAACATCATCGGTGTTTACGTTTCCTATTTTCTGTTGAGCATTCACAGCATTGGCAGTCAGCATTAATCCTGCAGCAATAAAAAATCCTTTAATTAGTTTCATTTTTTTATAGTTTTTCAAAAAAATCCGTTTTTTTTCGCGCTCAAATATAATACATATTTTTAATAGTTACGGTTTGGTTTTCAATCTTCATCACCAACAAGCATAAAACACTGATAAACAATATAAAAATCCAAAGAAAACCTTCCCAAAGCGGGAAGGTTGACATTAGAAAAATATGGAAAAAAAATGATCAGTGAAACTGTGCTGTCTCCGTAGAATCTTTCATCGCTACCGTTGCAGAAGAGCCGCCGGTTACCACATTCTGAATTTCATCGAAGTATCCCGTACCCACGAACGACTGGTGCTTTACCGCTCTGAATCCTTTCTGCTGAAGGGCAAACTCACGTTCCTGAAGCTCCGAATACCCCGCCATTCCTTTTTCTTTATAAGCTAAAGCCAATTCAAACATAGAGGTATTCAGTGCATGGAAACCTGCCAGGGTGATAAACTGGAATTTATACCCCATTTTTGCCAGCTCTTCACGGAAATTACCCATTTCTTCCACACTCAGCTTTGCAGCCCAGTTGAATGAAGGTGAACAGTTATAGGCAAGCATTTTGCCAGGAAACTGCGCATGAATCCCTTCTGCAAATCTTCTGGCCTGTTCCAGGTCGGGATTAGAGGTCTCCATCCAGATCAGATCTGCATAGGGTGCATAAGAAAGCCCCCGGTCAATTCCCTGCTCTACTCCGTTTCTTACTCTATAAAAACCTTCGGAAGTTCTTTCCCCGGTCACAAATTTTTTATCCCTGTCATCAATGTCTGAAGTCAGAAGATCCGCTGCGTCAGCATCTGTTCTTGCTACAATTACGCTCGGTACTCCCAGTACATCCGCTGCAAGACGGGCTGCAATAAGTTTGTTGATGGCTTCCTGGGTAGGAACCAGAACTTTTCCGCCCAGATGCCCGCATTTTTTAGCTGAAGAAAGCTGGTCTTCAAAATGTACTCCGGCTGCTCCGGCTTCAATCATCTGCTTCATCAGTTCGAAAGCATTCAGGTTACCTCCAAATCCGGCTTCTGCATCGGCAACGACAGGAACAAGGTATTCCCTGTCTCCGGTTGCGTTTACAGACTGAATCTGATCTGCTCTCAATAAGGCATTGTTAATCTTTTTCACAACGGAAGGCACTGAATTGGCGGGATAAAGTGACTGATCCGGATACATTTCTCCGGAAAGATTGGCATCAGCTGCCACCTGCCATCCAGACAGATATATGGCTTCAAGACCTGCATCCACTTCCTGAACAGCCTGATTTCCGGTAAGAGCACCAAGCCCGGCCACATAATCCTGGTTATTCAGCTTATCCCAGAGCTTTACAGACATTTCCGTTGCAATGGTATATTCAATTTTATAGGAACCCCGGAGTTTCAGGACTTCTTCAGCCGTATAGGTTCTTTTTACTCCGTTCCAGCGCGGATTGTTCAGCCAATCCTGTTCTAAAGCGTGGATCTGTTCGTGTTTTGTTTTCATAATATTTGGATTTTTTGATTAGATAAGGTTAAAGATTTCCCTGATTTCAGTCAATAAAAGGATAAGCTTTCAGGGTAAGAAATTCTTCAAATTTTTCTGAGAAAACGAGTTCATTGAAAAGTTCTTTGGCTAAGTTGAATTTCCCGTTTCTGAAACGGATTTCTCCCACATATTTTTCAATATGTTCCATTTCTTCGGTTTCCCACTGAAGAATCATTTCGCGGGTCAGTGTTCTGCCGTCCATAAGTTCTGCTTCATTTTTCAGCCATTGCCACAGCTGGGTTCTGGAGATTTCTGCTGTGGCTGCATCTTCCATAAGGTTGTAGATGGCTGCCGCACCTGTTCCCATCAGCCAGCTTTCCAGGTATAGGATTCCAATGTTGATATTTTTCCGGACTCCTTTTTCGGTCATTTTGCCACGGGGAACTTCCAGCAGATCGCTTTCTCTGATATGGTATTCAAATTTTTTACTGATCTGGCTGGCTTCAGGCATGTAGCGGTCAAATACTTCCATAGCTACCTGTACCAAAGCAGGGTGAGCCACCCAGGTTCCGTCATGACCGTTTTTCACTTCACGTTCTTTATCGCCTCTTACTTTTTCAAAGGCTATTTTATTGGCTTCCTCATCCCCTTTCACCGGAATCTGTGCTGCCATTCCTCCTATTGCATGTACATTTCTTTTGTGGCAGATTTCAATAACCCTTTTGGAATAGGCACTCATAAATGGCGATGCCATAGTAACCTGATCCCTGTCAGGCACCATAAATCCGGGCAGGTTTCTGAATTTTTTAATATAGGAGAAAATATAATCCCACCGTCCGCAGTTAAGTCCTGAGCTGTGATCTTTCAATTCATACAGAATTTCGTCGATCTGAAACGATGCGGTAATGGTTTCTATCAGAACAGTGGCTTTAATGGTTCCGTTAGCAATTCCCAGATAGTTTTGGGCAAAAACAAACACCTCATTCCACCAGCGTGCTTCTTTATAATGTTCCAGTTTGGGCAGGTAAAAATACGGTCCGCTTCCGTTTTTCAAAAGCTGCTGCACATTGTTAAAAAAGTAAATTCCAAAATCGATCAGTGAGCCTGAGGCTTTTTCTCCGTCAATTTCAATATGTTTTTCCGGAAGATGCAGCCCTCTGGGACGTACAAGAAGTACGGCTGTATTTTCAGCGAGCGTATAAGATTTTCCGTTTTCAGCTGCAAAACCGATGTTTTTTCTTACGGCATCCGCCAGATTGATCTGTCCCTGAATACAGTTTTCCCAGGTGGGCGAACTGCTGTCTTCAAAATCAGCCATAAAGGTCTTTGCTCCTGAATTCAGCGCATTGATGATCATTTTCCTGTCTACGGGGCCCGTAATTTCTACTCTTCTGTCCAGAAGATCTTCCGGAAGCGGAGCACAGGTCCAATTGCCCTGGCGTATGTTTTCTGTTTCGGATAAAAATTCAGGAAGTTTTCCCTGGTCAAACTCCGACTGTACTTTTTTTCTGCTGTCTAAAAGTTCCAGTCTTCTTTCATTAAAATTCCGGTGTAAAGCAATCAGAAAATCGTTCAGATCAGGAGTAAAAACTGTTTCAAACTGCTTCCGGGCGTTTATTTTGAATTGTGTTTCGGTTTCCATAATATGCTGATTTTGAGTTTTGATTTTACAAACATAAATAAAAATTTTCACAAACAGCGAACGTTCGCTAATTATTTTTAAAATTTATTATGCGAATAACCGCAATCATTATTTATATTTGAATATGCATTCAGAAAGTGATTACATCAAAACTGTTTTCGGGCTTAAGCTCAAGCAGCTGAGACAAAAGAAAAACTGGTCTCTTCAAGATCTTGCTGTAAAGACAGGACTGTCTAAATCTTACCTCAACGAGATTGAGAACGGTAAAAAATATCCGAAACATGACAAGATCATTCAGCTTTCGGAATCCCTGGACTGTACTTTTGATGATCTTGTTTCCACGAAGCTGGACAAAAGCCTGGCTCCTTTTAATGAAATTCTCCAGTCGGATTTCTTTAAAGAGATTCCTCTGGAACTTTTCGGCATCAATAAAAATAACCTCATCAGCATCATCAGTGATGCCCCTAAAAAGGTAACCGCCTTTATTAATGCCCTGATTGAAATCTCTCAGAATTACAACCTGGGAAAAGAACGTTTTTATTTTGCGGTACTCCGGTCTTTCCAGGAATTATATGATAATTACTTTCCTGAAATTGAAGAAAAAACAGCTGAGTTTGCACAGAAAAACAAACTTGATACCGGTAAAGATCTCAAGGCTTCTGTTCTGGAGAATATTCTTACGGAAAAATTCGGATACAGCATCCGTTCTGAAGATTTTGACGCATTCGGAACACTGGGAAATCTACGCTCTCTGTTTATTCCTGGGAAAAAACTGCTTCTGCTGAATCAGAAACTGGAAAAAGATCAGCGAACATTCATTCTGGCTAAAGAGATCGGATTTAATGTCCTGGAATTAAAAATCCGGCCCAACACTTATTCCTGGCTGGATTTCGGAAGTTTTGAGGAGATTCTCAACAATTTTTACGCCTCCTATTTTGCAGGAGCCTTACTGATTTCCAAAAGGAAGGTAACTGAACGTACTTCCGAATTCTTTCTGCAGCATGAATGGATACCGGGAAATTTTGAAAAACTGATCCTGGATTTTACGGATTCACCGGAGACCTTTTATTACAGGCTCACCAATATTCTGTCTTCGGAACTGGGAATCAAAGATCTGTTTTACCTCTGCCTGGTGAAGAAAAAAGATTCAGATAAAATCCAGATTTTAAAAGAACTTCATCTGAATCATCAGCAGGCTCCTCATGCCAATGCAATGAACGAACATTACTGCCGGAGATGGATTGCCGTTAAAAACCTGCATCTTTTAAAGGAGAACGAAACGCTTACGGATGCTCAGATCTCTCATTATAAGGATCAGGGTGTAAGTTATCTGGTGATTTCCACCTCCCAGAAAAATCCGTTTTCGGATGGCAGCAACCGAAGTTACTGTCTCGGGATTTTACTGAATTCCCAAACGATAAAAAAAATCGGCTTTATAAAGTCTCCGTCATTAAAAACCATCAATGTAGGAGTTACCTGCGAATCCTGCAGCATTGCAGACTGTGAAGTAAGACAGGCTCCCCCTGTACGGCTGGAGAAGGAATATTTCAACAGGAATATGAAAAATGCAATTGAAAAGATCAGAAAAACTGTTGAATAGCGATAAATTTTAATAAAAGTAACTTATTTCAAACAGAAGGTTGCAGATATTACAACTAATCTTTAACTTTTATCTTTAATTTCGAAATAAGCACAGATGATATTAGACCTATTTTTCCCGAACCGGTGTATCAGCTGCAGCAGGATTATTGATGCTGATCTTTTGGTTTGTGATCTGTGTTTTTCACAGATCAATTTTACCCATGCCGATTATTCCGGAGAGAACAGTATTAAAGAAAAATGCAGGCTTTTATTTCCTGCCGAAAACACTTATGGACTGATGCAGTTTGAAAAAGAAGGATTGAGCCGGAAGATCATTCATGAGCTGAAATATAAAAGCAGGGAAAATGCAGGAAAAATTATTGCTTCATGGACTTCCGAGCGGCTGGATTTCAGAGGAGGAAAGCCGGATCTTCTGGTTCCGGTTCCGCTTCATCCCAGAAAGCTCAGAGAAAGAGGCTATAACCAGCTTCATTTATATACCCTTGCGCTGTCAGAATTTTACAACATTCCTTACGCTCACGGTCTGGTCAGAAGAAATCATTATTCCAAAGCCCAGGCCTTAAAGGATAAAAAACACCGTCTGGAAAATACGGCTGCTTTTTCTCTCACGGAAAAAATCACCGGAAAGCACATTCTCCTGATCGATGATGTTTTCACCACAGGAAATACGGTTTCATCCATTGCCTGGGAGTTCCTGAACGCAGGAGACAATAAAGTGAGCGTTCTGGTGATGGCTGTGGATGCATAAGTCAGGCAGATCTGTTTTTATTCTATCTATTTTTCAGGCTCTTACATTCTACGAAACGATTCATCTCTCCATCTTTGTTCTTCCGGTTCTTTTCCTTAATTTCGGACAAAATCATGATCATGAAAAATCTGCTGTTACTGCATGGTGCTTTGGGGCACACCAATCTGTTCGATCCTTATCTGGAGGAAATGTCAAAATATTTCAGGGTACACACTTTTTTATTTTCGGGGCATGGCAAAACCGGATTCCCAGAGAATGGGATTACAGTGGAAAAATATACTGAAGAGCTGATGGATTATCTTACCTGTGAAAATCTGGAACATGTTGATATTTTAGGACACAGTATGGGTGGCTATGTTGCTCTTTGTGCAGCGCAGCAATATCCTGACAGAATCAGTTCTGTGATGACTTTGGGAACAAAATTCAGCTGGACTGCCGAACAGGCCTTACAGGAAAGTAAAATGCTTGATCCTGAAGCTATTCTTTCAAAAATACCCAGATATGCGGAACAACTGGAAAATCTGCATGGCACGGCATGGAAACAGCTGCTTCCTTCCATTGCCGGTATGATGGTTTCTCTTGGACAGAATCCACCGCTGAATGGGGAAAGTCTTTCTTCGATTAATATTCCGGTACAGATTATGACGGGGGATAAGGATCAGATGGTCAGCATTGAAGAAAGTGTGAACGCATCCCGCCATATTCCGGATGCAAAACTGGCCATACTGCCGGATACCCGGCATCCTATGGACAAAGTACGGCCAAATTTACTGTTGGGTCTGATGAAAGATTTCTGGAATCTTTCCTGAAGTTTACCGCTGAAGTTTTTCTCCGTAGCTCAGGTCTCCTGCATCTCCAAGTCCGGGTGTGATATATCCTTTGGAAGTCAGGTTTTCGTCGATAGCGCCGACCCAGATCTTTGCGTCAGGATAAGCTTTTTCAATGGTTTCCACCCCCTGTCTGGAAGCAATTGCCACAACAATATGCAGCTGGGTAGGTGTTCCGTTGGTCAGAAGGTCTTTGATGGCTTCAATAAGAGAAGCTCCGGTAGCCAGCATCGGATCAGCAACAATGAGCGGTCTTCCTTCAATATTCGGACAGGTAAGGTAATCCTGCTTAATGGAGAAATAATCGTTGGCATCATGTTTTCTGTATGCAGCCACAAAACCACAGTCGGCTTTGTCCAGATAGTTCAGGATTCCTTCAAACAGAGGTACTCCGGCCCTCAGAATGGTAGTGATAACAGGCTGAACTGCAATTTCTTTAGTTTTTATCGTATCTAAAGGAGTCTGAATTTCAACTTCTCTATGCTCCAGTTCTTTACTGATTTCAAAGGCTGCAATTTCACCGATGCGTTCCATATTTCTGCGGAATCTCATACGGTCATGCTGCACCTCAACATTTCTTAGTTCATTGATCCATTCATTAACAAGGGAAAAATTTTGCGATAAAATATGAAGCATGAATATTTTAATTTTTTTATTACAGTTAATCTTCGTTAGTTCCTGCAAAATTACAACTAAAAAACAAGAAACGGAGTATATTTACCCAATCCCACCCATTCGGCTGCCGTAAATCCGGTTGATAATGAAAAGTTTTTTTCAGGAAAAATATGTCCTTATTTTGTAAAGAATGAAATATTTATCCCAATCAGGAAATCCAATTCAGAGTTAAGCTTATTCAGTAAAGTAAAATACCGGAAAGAAATGAATCCTCTCCGGCATTTTTGTTATTTACAGTCCGGTTTTTATCGGCATCTATTTATTTCTGTCTGAAATACACTTCGATCGGAACTCCGGTAAATCCGAATTCTTTTCTCAGCTGATTTTCAGTAAATCTTTTGTACGGTTCTTTTACATACTGTGGCAGGTTGCAGAAGAATACAAACTGTGGTGACGGGGTCGGCAGCTGTACACAGTACTTGATTTTGATATATTTTCCTTTGTTGGCAGGCGGTGGAGTCTGCTCGAAAATAGGAAGCATTACTTCGTTCAGTTTTGAAGTTTTGATCTTTTTCTTACGGTCTTCGTATACTTCCATAGCCACTTCCACAGCTTTCAGAATTCTCTGTTTCGTTAGTGCCGACACAAACAGGATCGGAACATCATGGAACTGACCTATTTTGTCTTTGATCACTTTCTCGAAATCACGCATCGTATTGGTCTGCTTGTCCTCGATAAGATCCCATTTATTGACCAGGATCACAATTCCTTTTCTGTTTTTCTGCGCGAGACCAAAGATATTCATATCCTGAGACTCCCATCCCTGGGTAGCATCTACCATGATGATCACTACGTCAGAATATTCAATGGAACGGATTGATCTCATTACGGAGTAAAATTCCAGATCTTCGTTCACTTTGGACTTTCTTCTCATTCCGGCAGTATCTACCAGCACAAACTCATGACCAAATTTGTTATAAAGGGTCTGAATACTGTCTCTTGTGGTTCCGGCAATATCTGTTACAATGTTTCTTTCAACATCCAGAAGGGCATTCGTTAAAGTAGATTTACCCACATTAGGACGTCCTGCAATGGTGATCTTAGGTAATCCTTCAAACGGGTCTTTATAATCTGTGGTCGGGAAATCTCTTACAATATCATCCAGAAGGTCTCCTGTTCCGGAACCCGTTGCTGAGGAAAGGGTGTAATATTTATCAATTCCCAACTGGTAAAACTCGGTAGCGGGAAGTTCTTCTTTTGCGGAATCCACTTTGTTGATTACAATATAGATCGGCTTGTTTGATCTTCTCAAAAGACGGTAGATCTCATGGTCTGTATCGGTAAGCCCTTCATCCACATTCATCATAAAAATGATAGAAGTAGCTTCGTCTACCGCCAGCTGAACCTGCTTACGGATCTCCTCTTCAAAAATATCATCCGTTCCTACATCGTAACCGCCGGTATCAATAACTGTAAAATCTACCCCGTTCCAGTCGGACTTTCCGTAATGACGGTCTCTGGTAACACCAGCCGTAGAATCTACGATGGCCTCTCTTCTTTCAAGTAAACGGTTAAAAAGCGTGGATTTTCCTACGTTGGGACGTCCAACGATTGCGACAATATTCGACATAAAAATGTTTAATAAATTAAATTATTAATGGGTTTCTCCAACTTTTGGAGCCCAATTTTTTGCAAAGATAAGGTTTTATTATTTAGCAGATGAAAAATCAGGCTTATGTCTGCTATTTCCGGTTATTTTTTTATCTTATTTATTCTGTTCATAATCATTTCATTACATAGAACACCCCCTTTTTCACATCTGAATCTGCAAAAAATATTTTTTTAAATTAAATAATTTTTATAATTTTGCGCCACTAAAAACAGAGACTCATGGTGTAGCGGTAACACTACTGATTTTGGTTCAGTCATCTGGGGTTCGAATCCCTGTGAGTCTACAGTTTAAGATCAAACAGCTTCTGATATCGGGAGCTGTTTTTTTATTATCTTTAAATACCGCTGCGTCAAATCACTTATCAGCCCCGCTGCGCAGCAGGATACCCCGCTGCGCAAAGTCTCCCGACTTTGAGCAAGGATAAACAGAACAATAAAAATCCCACGCTGGCGCGAGCGTTCTGCTCGTGCCGGCTTTTAACAAACATAATTTTAAATAAGACTAATGAATTTTGGAAATATAATAATTATGAGGACTGATGCATTGGCGCAAAGTCAGGAGACTTTGCGTAGCGGTATCGGGAGATGTTTTTTTTTATTATCTTTAAATACCGCTGCGTCAAATCACTTATCAGCCCCGCTGCGTAGCAGGATAGCGTCATTTCATATTGATATTTTAACATAAATACCCCTAACCAATTTGGTCAGGGGTACATATAACATCATCTCTATCAGAGATCTTTATTTCAGATCAAATCTGTCCAGATTCATTATTTTTGTCCATGCAGCGATGAAATCTTTTACAAATTTTTCCTGAGCATCTGCACTTCCATATACTTCGGCAACAGCTCTCAATTCGGAATTGGAACCGAAAACCAAATCGGCGCGGGTAGCTGTCCATTTTTTCTGACCGGTAGAACGGTCGCTTCCTTCATAAAGTTCATTATCTGCGGAAACAGACTTCCACTGCGTTCTCATATCCAGCAGATTAACAAAGAAATCGTTGGTCAGTACACCTGGTCTGTCTGTGAAAATCCCATGTTTTGAGCCGTCAAAGTTGGTATCTAATGCACGCATTCCTCCGATCAGTACGGTAAGTTCAGGAGCTGTAAGGGTCAGGAGCTGTGCTTTGTCTATTAATAAAGATTCGGTAGGTACCGAGAATTTTCTTTTCAGATAGTTACGGAAGCCGTCTGCAGCCGGTTCCAGGTAGCCCATAGATTCTACATCGGTCTGTTCCTGTGACGCATCCGTTCTTCCCGGTGCAAAAGGCACTTTAAAATTATACCCGGCATCTTTCACTGCTTTTTCTACCGCCGCGCTTCCTGCCAAAACAATGAGGTCTGCTATTGATATCTTTTTTCCTCCGGTTTGAGCATCATTGAATTCTTTCTGAATTTTTTCCAGCCCGTTCAGAACATTCTGTAATTGGGAAGGATTATTGGCTGCCCAGTATTTTTGTGGCGCCAGCCTGATTCTGGCTCCATTAGCCCCGCCCCGTTTATCACTTCCTCTGAAAGTAGAAGCGGAAGCCCAGGCCGTGGATACCAGCTCGGAAATATTAAGACCGGAATTTAAAACCTTTTCTTTTAATGCTTCAACATCTGATTCATTTACCAGTTCATGGTCTACTTCCGGTAGAGGATCCTGCCAGATCAGTTCTTCAGCAGGTACATCCGGTCCCAGATATCTGGACTTTGGCCCCATATCTCTATGGGTAAGTTTAAACCATGCTCTTGCAAAAGCGTCTGCGAAGGCATCGGGGTTTTCATAGAAATGCCTTGAAATTTTTTCGTAAACGGGATCAAGTCTCAATGACAAATCCGTTGTGAGCATGGTTGGTCTGTGTTTTTTAGAGGGATCAAATGCATCAGGAATAATTTCAGCACCGTTTTTAGCTATCCACTGATGGGCTCCGGCCGGGCTTTTCGTTAATTCCCATTCATTTTCGAACAGATTTTTAAAGAAATAATTGCTCCATTCGGTTGGAGTCTCAGTCCAGGTTACTTCCAGGCCGCTGGAAATGGCATCTGCTCCGCTTCCTGATTTATAGGAGCTGCTCCATCCCAATCCCTGAAGTTCGATTCCCGCAGCTTCCGGTTCTTTTCCTACGTGATCTGCCGGACCCGCACCATGTGTTTTCCCAAAGGTATGCCCGCCTGCAATCAAAGCAACGGTTTCTTCATCATTCATAGCCATACGTCCGAAGGTATCGCGGATATCTTTAGCAGCTGCAATCGGATCGGGATTTCCGTCCGGACCTTCAGGGTTTACATAGATAAGCCCCATCTGTACGGCAGCCAGAGGATTTTCAAGATTACGGGAATGGATATCACCATCTGCATTATCATCGGTAGGAAGAACGCCGTGACGTTCTGCAACGCCTTCAGAACCGTGGGCATAACGGAGATCACCTCCCAGCCATGTTTTTTCCGATCCCCAGTACACATCAGCATCCGGCTCCCATACATCTTCACGGCCACCTGCAAATCCGAATGTTTTAAAGCCCATAGATTCCAGGGCTACATTTCCGGTAAGGATCAGAAGATCCGCCCATGAAATATTCCTTCCATATTTCTGTTTAACCGGCCATAGAAGTCTTCTGGCTTTATCCAGGCTTACATTATCAGGCCAGCTGTTCAGCGGGGCAAAACGCTGCTGTCCGGAGCCGGCTCCTCCTCTTCCGTCACCCACCCTGTACGTTCCGGCACTGTGCCAGGCCATACGGATGAATAAAGGACCGTAATGTCCGAAATCTGCCGGCCACCAGTCCTGTGAATCGGTCATTAAAGCATGAAGATCTTTTTTCACGGCTTCCAGATCAAGGTTATTAAATGCTGCTGCATAATCAAAACCGTTTTCCATAGGATCAGACAGAGAGGAATGCTGGCGAAGAAGATCCACTCTCAGCTGATTGGGCCACCAGTCTTTATTCTGGGTTCCGCCACCGGCTACACTCTGTTTCATTGTTCCGTTATGGAACGGGCATTTACTGATGTCATTCAAATCTTTTTCCATTGTCGTTTAAATTTTATGTTGATTAATACCGTTTAATTTCTCTGTTGTAAGAATATGACAAACTTACAAAGCCTACTCAATAAACACAATCTATTAATTTTAATTTAAATGATAGTTAAAAACTATAACAATCCGGAAATTACTGATTCTTCAACAGCACTTCCGGCAAAAGATACAATCATGCAATTAAGTTAGTTAATTTTTAAAAACATCTGTACAAAAAGCAATAAGGAATTATCATATTTAGAATGATTCAAATGAATTTTTCCTATTTAAATTAAAAATAAAGGTAGTTTGATAAAATTTGATTATTTTTATAGGAAACAAGCATAAAATTGGTATGAAAAAAATACTTGTTATCTTACTCGTTGCCTTTATCATGATTCAGTTTTTCCCGATTGACAAAACCAATCCGCCTCCTACGCCGGGCATGGATTTTCTGAAGATCAAAAAAACACCGGAAACTACGGCAAAGATCATCAGAAGCTCCTGTTACGACTGCCACTCCAATGAAACGAAGTATCCGTGGTACTCCAATATTTCACCTGCATCATGGTTTGTTAAAAATCATATAGATGAAGGCAGAAAGCATCTTAATTTTTCTACCTTTGCAGTATACGAGCCCAAACAGCAGCTGCATAAACTGGAAGAATGTATAGAAATGGTTGAAAAAAAGGAAATGCCTCTGGAATCCTATTATATAGGCCATCAGGATGCAAAACTAACAGACAGACAGCGCCAGGAACTGGCTGACTATTTCAAGAAAGCCAAAGAAGATACTGAAATTAAAACTTCATTTTAACATCGATCACCATGCAGGAGAACTGGGAAGATAAGCATATTGTATTTTTTGACGGAGACTGCGGAGTCTGCAATTTCTGGGTACAGTGGATCCTGGAAAGAGACCGGAAAGATCAGTTCATGTTTGCTTCCCTGCAGTCGGATTTCGGACAGAAGTTCCTGTCTGAAAGAGGATTGGAGACGAAAGTTTTCAACACTTTATACCTTTGGAAACCCGGAAAGTATTACCTTACCAAGTCCCGGGCAGTACTTAAAATCGCTGATATACTGGGAGGGATATACAAGTTATCCGCTGTTGGAAAAATTTTCCCATCCTTCCTGAGTGATAAAGCCTATGACCTTGTTTCCCGAAACAGAATGAAACTGGCTAATCAAAAGTGTTTTCTTCCGGATGCGCACCAGAAGAAAAAGTTTATTGAGGTGTGAAAATATTTTTCGGAGCATAGGTTATTGCTTGCTGCTTCCCACAGAACACCCATATTTTTGTAAATATTTGTCTTTCGCTGATTGGGCAGATTTTGAAAATTTGCTGTATAGGTTTTGGCTAAAGCCGTATGAAATGATTATTTAGGCGTAAAGTCCACCTCTATTAAATAAATTCTGCAATCTAACATGAGAGTGTTTTACCAAGAACTTGCCGGTATTTTTATGGTCTCGCTGATCATGCAGATTAAGCAGATTTTTTATCCTGTCGTAAACAGAAATCCAGATTTCTAAAAACTAAGGTGTATTTTTATACGTTAACTTTCAGACTTATTGAGACTAAAATATTAATCTTTTGTGTTGTGGTTAATTATTTCCCACAGATCTTGGCGGATATTTTCCTCCCGATCATGCCGGTTTTTTTGTTCAAAATTCAATATTAGATATAAAAAGAGATAAAGTAATTGACCTTATCCCTTTTAATTGTATGATGTTTGGATTGCTATTATTGATTTAAGGACCAGACTGAATAGCTGTTCGGAGGGCACTGGATCTTTACCCATTTATCGCCCTGCGTAGTTGGATACCAGCCTGAATGCCCGGTAAAATCTTTGATCTGCTGACTGCTCCAGTTGGTTTCCACCCATCTTTCCTGCCAGCTGGAAGAGGTGTTGATATACACCACCAGCCCCGGGTTCCCGTTATATCCGTTTCGTCTTGCAATATATTCATCGTTGTCCGTATACAGAATAGATGTGGTTCCGGTAGCTTTATTATTATGGATCCAGATCAGGTTGTTGAGTCTTTCTTTATTCAGCCATTCTTCATAATCCCTGTAAAAAACAGTCGGATACCCTTCATGGGTCAGAATATAGGCATAGGCAGGCATTTTGTTGTAAATAATATCGGTATCGTGATTCGCTACAAAAGTTACCGCTTTATACGGGTTTCTTTTCCACATCATATCATCGTTCAGTACGTTTAGATTTCCGTTATCGAAGGCTTCATCCATTTTATAATAAGCGGCAAAATCAAATACGGAACTGTTGGCGTTATTCGCCCACCACTCAAGAGTATTGACATTGGATTCCCAAAGTTCACCCACAGAAAATCCGCCTACGCTGGAATTCCAGCTATTGACGACCCAGGGTCCGAAGCCTTTCACATAATCAAACCTCCATCCGTCAAATTTCATTACATTTTTATAATATTTTCCAACAGAATCATCCCGTCCCCACAGCCAGTCCTGTACATAAGGATTGGCATGACACAGATCCGGAAATCCGCCAAAAGCCCCTTCATCATTATTTCCATATGAGTTTTTGTAGAAATCATTATAACTTCTTTTAAATTTTCCAGATGCAATTCCTGAAAAATCGGTCCAGGTATTGGTTCCTGTAAACGGATTCGCTTCAGACTGACCGCCACTGTTATGATTGATTACAATATCTGCGTACACCTGCATATTTTCAGCATGGGCTTTTGTAATCAGGGCTTCCAGCTCTGTTCTAGATCCGAAACGCGTTTCTACGCTTCCATTCTGGCTGAAATTTCCAAAATCGTAATAATCGGTAGGATCATAGCCCATAGAATAGGCTCCGTTCTGGGCTTTCGATGCCGGAGGAAGCCATACTGCGCCGATCCCTGCTGTGGACCAGTCGGCCAGTTTATTTTTAACGGTATCCCACCAGGTTCCTCCGGCAGGAACATCCCAGTAAAACCCCTGCATCAGGACACTGCCTCCCGGGCCGGCAATAAATTTTCCGGCTGAGGAAACATTTCCTGTACTGAAAGGTTTTCCATCGTGATTCGTTACATTCACTGTTTTATTGTGTACTTCTGCTTTACGCAGGTCTTCACCAACAGGTTCATCAGTATTCCGACAGGAGCTGATGGATGTCAGAGCCAGTACAGAAAGGAAGAAATGTGTTTTTTTCATACTTATATTTTATTTATTAATCTGATAACTAAGTTACAATTTTATTAAATAAATTCTATTACATGTGAAATATTTCCAATTCCGTTCAAGAAATGCCTGTATACAATTTTCATTAAAAAATCATAAACTTTTAAGATTTTCAAAACAATTTTTCTTTTAATCCATATATTTGCATACTATGGAATACAATACCCAAAAAACCCAGCTTCATATGCCGGAATATGGCAGAATTATACAGCAGCTGGTTGAACGCTGCAAAGAACTCCCTACCAAAGAGGAAAGGAGTGAAATGGCAATGGCCATCATTGATTTTATGGGTCAGAGAAACCCTCAGCTCCGTGACGAAGAAAATTATAAACATAAACTTTGGGATCATCTTTTTATTTTGGCAGAATATGATCTGGATGTAGAATCCCCTTACCCCTTTCCTACCCGGGAACAGCTTGCTGAAAAGCCGAAGAAGATGGAGTACCCTAAACTGCAGGGAGATTTCAAATTTTACGGAAAGAGTATTCTTCAGCTGATTGAAAAGGCCATCGAGCTGGAAACAGGAGATGAAAAGGAAGCTTTGATTGAAGTGATCGCCAACAATATGAAGAAGTCCTATAACGTATACAATAAAGAACACGTAACGGACGACGTTATTTTCCGCCATCTGAAAGAGCTGTCTGAAAACAGGCTGGACCTTACCGGAATAGATTCCCTTGAAAAAAGCAAGATCTATTATACCAGTAATAACAATAGCCGGAATAACAAAAACAGTAATAACAACAATAATAAGAACCAGACCAATAAAAGAAGGCACAACAATAACAATCATAAAAACAGAAAGTAATGAGTGGAACATTTCAGATAAGGGGAGGAAAAAGACTGCAGGGAGAAATAACTCCACAGGGAGCCAAAAACGAAGCTTTACAGATTTTATGTGCGGTCCTGTTAACGGATGAAGAGGTAAGAATTAAAAATATTCCGGACATTCACGATGTAAACAGACTGATTGAAATTCTGGGAGATTTTGGTGTAAAAGTGACTAAAAACGGTCATGGCGATTATACTTTCAAGGCGGATAAGGTCAATTTTGATTATATCAAATCCAACGAATTCAAAAAAGACGGAGCTAAACTAAGAGGATCTATCATGCTGATGGGGCCAATGCTTGCCCGATATGGAGAAGCGTATATGCCAACTCCCGGAGGAGACAAGATCGGAAGAAGAAGACTGGATACCCACTTCCAGGGACTGGTAGAACTGGGTGCTGAATTTAATTACGATGAAGATGAATATTTCTACTCACTGAAGGCAAAAGAATTAAAAGGAAAGTTTATCCTTCTGGAAGAAGCTTCTGTAACAGGAACAGCCAATATTGTGATGGCGGCAGCTCTTGCCAAAGGAAAAACCAGAATCTACAATGCCGCATGCGAACCTTATCTTCAGCAGTTATGCAAAATGCTGAACAGAATGGGGGCTAATATCTCGGGAATAGGCTCCAACCTTCTTACCATTGAAGGAGTGGATTATCTGCGGGGAACAGAACACACCATGCTTCCCGATATGGTAGAGATCGGATCATGGATTGGTCTTGCGGCCATGACCAAATCGGAGATTACCATTAAAAATGTAAACTGGAACCAGCTCGGCGTTATCCCGAATACCTTCAGAAAACTGGGAATCCAGCTTGAACAAAGCAACGATGATATTTATATTCCGGCTCAGGAAAATTATAAAATTCAGAAATTTATTGACGGATCTATCCTTACTATTTCAGACGCTCCGTGGCCGGGATTTACCCCTGACCTGCTGTCCATCATTCTTGTAGTGGCTACTCAGGCTAAAGGAAGTCTTCTGGTACATCAGAAAATGTTTGAATCAAGATTATTCTTTGTAGATAAACTGATTGATATGGGGGCACAGATCATTTTATGTGATCCGCACAGAGCTACTGTTATCGGACTGAACCAGGAAACTCCTTTAAGAGGAACCACTATGGTTTCCCCTGATATCAGAGCAGGAAATGCGCTTCTTATTGCCGCCCTTTCTGCTGAAGGAAAATCGATCATCCATAACATTGAGCAGATTGACAGAGGTTACGAAAATATCGACGGAAGGCTAAAAGCAATCGGTGCAGATATTGAAAGAATCTAATGCTCTTTAAGAATAAAAAAAGCGTTCAAAGTTTAATTTTGAATGCTTTTTTATTTTATGGAAACCGGCTACCAGCCACCGCCACCACCGCCTCCTCCACCGCCGCCGGAGAATCCACCGCCACCTGAACCGCTTCCTGAGCTGGAAGGCTGGGTAGAGGTTGACTGTATGGATTGGGTAAGGCTTGAGTTCAGCGTACTGGCAAAAGCATAATGATTCAGCGTTCCGCCATAATACCAGTTATTCTGATACTCTGTGGACGTTCTTTTCAGCATATCATCAAATTTTTCACCCCAAACCTCATCAACACCCAATACCATCGCAAAAGGCAGAAGGGTTTCAAAAACCTGCGGGGTCATCTGAGGAGGATTATGGAATTTCAGCTGTTCGTTTTCCGCAGCACCCATGTACATTTTAAATCCGTCGATCAGCGATTTTTTTCTCAGCTTTTCTTCTGAAGGTCTTTTGATCAGATGCTGATAGATCAGTAAAGCTACAAATGTAAGGATCAGAAATACATAACATACATTGAAATTATTGCTTTCTACGGCATCATGCCCCTGATAGATCATGACTAAAGCTCCGATGAATAAAATAAACGGAACCGGTATCAGAAAGATCCAAAAATAACCTCTCGCCGCAAAAGCAGCAATGATAAATACAACCAGAAGAACGATATAAATAACTCCTCCAATCAGTAATTTTTCAATTTCAGGATAAATCATATAACTCAGGACTAATCCTGCACCATATACAATAGAACTTATCATCCACGGAAGAATCAATTTTGAGGTATTATTTCCTTCATTCAGAAAATTATCATGTTGAAATTTAAGGGTTTCTTTAAAATTACGAACCGCTTTTTCAATTTTAGAATCGTACTTCCCATCAAATGTTACAGAATCTTTATACTCTGAAAAAAGACTGTTCATCAGGTTAATTTCTTCCTTAGGAAGCCCCTCATCAGCCTCTTTTAATTTTTTTAAGATAAATTTTTTTGTCTTGAACATTCCCAATATTCCGGAATCTTCATTTTCTATAATTTTAAGATATCCTTTCACCGCAAGGTTGACAATGGCTGCCGTAAGGTATTTATTACTGAAACTTTCAGATCTGATATAGCCCAGTGTAGCCGGAGACATATTTTCAGGAACATTAAACTGTGGATAAACAGTAGGCTTTTCAGGATCAACACCATATTTTTTCCAGGTCGTATAGTAATAAAAGAGCAAACCGATGAATACAATAAACCCGCAGATCAGGATACCATACACCTCAAGGAAAGAAGGCGGCGGAGGTGGGATCATCACTCCTTTTTTAAATCCTACCGCTACGGTAAGACCTTCATTGGCTTTCAGACCGGAAGCACTCCACTCTATTGAATTTTCTGAAAGAACCTTAGCTGTACAATTTTGGGATGTACTGCCATATGCTCCGGTATAACAGGAATTCTGAATGATTCCCGCACCTTCCGGAAGCATAACCTTTGCAGAGATTGAGTCTACGTCAAAATCCCAATACGTACCGTTTACATTCCAGTAAAGCTCGTCATAACGGTCAAAGAAACCGATCTGGTTCTCTGCTTTGTATTTTATTTCGTAATCATAGGTTCCAGGGTCCAAAATGACATCTTTGTTTCCGAAATAGATCTCCAGATAATCATTTGAAATTTTCTCATGATACTTTTCATCTGCTCCGTTCTTTTTAACGGAGATGATATCATATTTTACCTTATATCTTCTGTTATTGAGGTTTCTGGATAAAGGCAGGGAACGGAATATCCCTCTTTTGATCTTATCTCCCAGACTGTATGCTTTAATATGTTCCGTAACGGTAATTCCGGAATTTTTATCTACCTCAATATCTGAATGGAATGAAATAATTTTCTCCGGTCCGGCAATTGTCATCTGGTCTTCTCTGCCTGTTTCATTCTGGGCAAAGGCAACAGAAAAGAATAAAACCAGAAAAAGCTGCAGCAACTTTTCCATTCCCTAGAATTTTACGGTTGGAACCTCCCTGTCGGCAATATTCTGCAGTTCAAAGAACGGAGATTTTTCAAATTTGTACATTCCGGCCACTATATTGCTTGGAAATGATTCTACCAGGGTATTGTTTTCACGTACGGTTCCGTTATAGTATCTTCTTGATTTTTCAATATCATTTTCAATGGAAGTCAGTTCGCTCTGAAGCTGCTGGAAATTGGTATTGGCTTTCAGATCCGGATACTGTTCTGCAACGGCGAAAAGATTCATCATTGCCTGGTTCAGGTTCTTTTCAGCAGCTTCTTTTGCCTGAACAGAATCTGCTCCTACCGCCTGTGTTCTTGCCCTGGTAACGCTGTCAAGAGTTTCACGTTCGTGGGTAGCATATCCTTTTACGGTTTCTACAAGATTCGGGATAAGATCGTGACGTTTTTTAAGCATGACATCAATACTGCTCCATGCTTCCTGCACCAGGTTTCTCAGTTTCACCAGACGGTTATAAATAGAAACCCCGTAAAGCAGAAACAATACGATTAATGCGGCAATAACAAAAATTGTGATCATAGATTTTCATATTTTATAAGGTTTAAAAATACAGTTTTTTTGTCATCAGGAAAAACCGGCAACATTTCTCACTGTAATAAAAAAGCATCCGGCAGAAAACTACCCGATGCTTATGTAATTAAAACTATATGAATCTCACTAAGAATACGTTCTGCAGATATACTCTACTGTTGTACTCAAAAGTTTATTTTTATTCAGATAAGATTCCAGCTGCCGGTAATCATCTGAACTTACCTTAATATAAAGCTGCACAGATCCGAAACTATATCCGTTCACATACTCTATGTTGGCAGAAAGAACCCTGTGGCATATCCCGAACTGGTTATAGACTGCATTCATTAAATGTTCAAATTTCATTTTGCCATTTAATTCTATTTCCAGGATCAATTCTTTCTTAGGCAGGCTGACGGTATTCTGTAAAACCTGCGTATCAACATTAGGTAGTCTCATCACTAAAGATTTTTGTGGATTAATATTATCAGATCATAGTGCTCTTTGCGTTAAATCTGTGACAAAAATATAAAAAAATATTAGTCTACCAAATTAGTAGACTAATATTTTTTAAAAAAAACTTCAAATTGATCTGATAAATAGGCTTTGACTAAACCCGGATGAAATGATATTATTATTCATGCAGGGTAAAGTCCACCTCTATTGAATAAATTCTGCAAACTACAATCGATTTTTTAGGAGAGATTTTTATTAATATTTTTATGATCTCACAGATTCTGCAGATTGAGCAGATCTCTTTTTAATCAATAAAAATCGTAGATTTTTTTTAACTTATGTGAACTTCTATACTCAAGGCATTTAAACTTATTGATACTAAAGTGTTAAATCTTTTGCGCCTGTTGTTGTAAACTGAAACCTTCTGTTTTATAATTCACCAATTCTATCCAGCTTTTCAGAAGCAGCCAGTCCGTTTGGATTACAGCCGGGTTCTCCTTCCGGAACTTGCAGGTTTTTCTTCTGATAAAAACTTTCCCAGAATTCATTCGTTTTCCCTGTTTTCGGATCTTTGAAGGTCATTGGTTCCAGCTTAAAAATATGGTTCTCTCTGAATGCTCTTTCAATATAATCTGAGCAATAGTAAGAATTTTCATTCAGGATATAATTGAAATTATAAGGTTTCCCCAACATGGCTTCCGCTTTTATGAGTGCTGCGGGAATGGTTTTCTGATATTCAGGTTTCAGACGGTAAATGATGACGCGCTGACCTTCATCAGACTGATCTTTAAGAAAATTTTTCAGCTCCTGCTCCTGGGAACCTCCTTTGGGTGCGGCATGCAGAACATACCAGTGCCCGTTTTCTTTTTCAGCGATTCCGATATGATCAAAAGAAGCTTCTTCCTGTTTCCGGGTAACGTTGTTGATCGCTCCCGAAAGTCCGGTTTCTTTGGCGGTAACAAAAAGCAGGTCTCCGTTTCTGAGTTCTGCCTTCTGATAAGAACTGCAGTTAATGAACAGTAAGGTCAAAAGGAGCAGACATCCTGTACTTATGTTGAAAGATAATTTTAATCCCGGCATCGGCTTATTGTTTCTTCGTCAAAATTACAAAATAGAATTCATTACATTTGTTGTAAATATCGATCTGCTCTTCCATTCAACCCAACATTCCAGAGATTCTTATGCCACATATTTTATTAGTAGAAGATGACGACAGACTTTCCAGACTTATCACCAAAGGCCTTCAGGAAGCTGAATTTGAAGTAAGTATGGCCTATGACGGAATAACAGGTCTGAAACTGGCTCATCAAAAGGATTTTGATCTGGTGATAACCGATATTATCCTTCCTCAGAAAAGCGGTCTTGAATTTTGTTTTGAACTTAAAGCTTTGAAACCTGATCTCCCGGTAATCATGCTTACCGCACTGGGTACCACGGACGATAAGCTTGAAGGATTTGATGCCGGAGCGGACGATTATATGACCAAACCTTTTGAAATGCGTGAGCTGACCGCGAGGATCAGGGTTTTACTGAAACGTTTTTCACAACAGAGGCAGCTGAAAGTTTCTGTCCTGAAATATGAAGGTATTGAAATGAATCTGGAGCAAAAAACAGTCAGCCGGAATCAGACTCCTGTAAAATTGACCCCCAAAGAGTTCAATCTCCTGAAATTTATGATGGAAAATTCCGAAAGGGTTCTTTCGCGCAGTGAAATCGCTGAAAAGGTATGGGAAACCCATTTTGATACCGGAACTAACTTTATTGACGTATACATCAACTATCTGCGAAAGAAAATTGACCGGGATTTTGAAATTAAACTCATTCACACCAAAGCCGGCATGGGATTTATCCTGAAGAAAGATTATGAAACAGGAACGGAACAAGGATGAAATATTCTCCCTGTTTATAATACAATATAAACCGTAAACCCTTCAGACCAGAGATGAAGATAAGAACCAGACTTACCCTGCTTTTTACCCTGATTACGGCAATGCTTCTGGGTATTTACAGTTTTTCCGTTTATTACTCATCAAAAGAAGCAAGAGAAAAATCTTTTTACGGCGAACTGCGAAATGAAGCGATTGCCAAAGCTGATCTGTTTTTCCAAAGTTCACTGCCCGAACAGGAGATGCATCAACTTTACAAAAACAACAACAGAACCCTGAATGAAGTTCAGGTGGCCATCTATGATTCCCACAACCGGCTTATTTACCACGATGATGCCAAAGTAGACTATGTAAAAGAAAACCGGGAAATGCTTTCAGAGATATTCCGGAAAAATACCATCAGTTTCTTTTTAAACGATCTTCAGGTGATCGGAATAGTTTATCATGATCAGGGAAAATCTTATGCTGTAACAGCTGCTGCCTATGATCAGTACGGCTATGAATACCTCACCCATCTGCAGACCATCAGTCTCATTTCTTTCATCAGCATCCTGATCCTGATTTATCTGGCCGGAATATTTCTTTCCAAAAAAACATTAAGCCCCCTGAGTGAAATGGTAGATCAGATTAAAAAAATTACGGCAGGAAAATTACAGCTGAGATTGAAAACAACCAGAGAAAAAGATGAACTCAACGAACTGGCCCGGAGTTTCAACGGTATGCTGGAACGTCTGGAAAACTCTTTTGATGCCCAGAAATATTTTGTATCCAATATTTCACACGAACTCAGGACTCCGTTATCCGCTATTATTACTGAACTGGAACTGGCTTCTGAAAAAGAACAGACCCGGGAAGAACATCAGCAGACCATCCGGTATGCATTGGAAGATGCCCAGAATATGGCCAGATTGTCCAACAGTTTGATGGATCTGGCCAAAGCAAGCTACGACCCGAATGAAATCAGTTTCTCTGAGGTAAGACTTGATGAAGTCCTGCTGGAATCTTACAGCGGAATAATAAAGGAAAACCCTTCCTATAAAGTTTCACTGAATATTGAGGATACCGTGGAGGAACGCCAGCTAATTATTCAGGGGAACGAATATCTGCTGCGGGTGGCTTTCAACAATCTTATTGATAATGCCTGTAAATATTCACCGGAACATACCTGCTCTATCCGTGTAAAAGCAGATGATAAAAAACTCCGTATCAGTTTCATCAACACAGGAAATATTATTTCCCCGGAAGATATGGAACATATTTTTGAACCTTTTTACAGAAGCGAAACTTCCGGAAAAGAAAAGGGGCACGGAATAGGGCTTTTCCTTACCGAAAAAATCATTAATCTTCACCAGGCCGGCATTTCCGTAACATCTGACATTGACGGAACTGTTTTCACCACAGTATTTGAAACCCTTTAATGAAAAAAATTCTCATTTTATTTCAGGAATGCAGCATCAGTGACTGCTGCTAACCTTTCCGAAAATAGTGGTTCCTATACTTGCTGCAATTACGCAGGCAATAGAAATCCACTGTAAAAAAGTCAGGTTTTCCTGCAGGAATATAAATCCAGAAAGTGCAGCAAATGCAGGCTCCAGGCTCATCAGAATACTGAAGGTTTTGGCCGGAAGGTTTTTCAGGGCCATGATCTCCAGAGAAAATGGTAATGCACTGGACAGAATAGCCACTGCCAGACCTTTTACAAAAATTGCAGGAGTAAGATTGAAAACGGCACCATCCCATAAAGTAAAAGGTATAATCAGAAAGCTGGCAAATATCATCCCCGTAGTTACCGCATCTTTCCCATCCATTATTTTAGCAACCTTTCCGCCCATCACAATATAAACGGCCCAGAATAATCCTGCCAGAAATGCCAGACCAAGTCCTGATAAATCAATATGATCACTCTTCCAGGGAACGATGAGTAAAATTCCGGCACAGGCCAGTAAAGCCCATATCACATCCAGCAGTTTGCGGGACAGTGCCAGTGCAAGAAACAAAGGTCCGGCAAACTCTACGGTAACTGCCAAACCTAAAGGAATCCGCTGGATAGCCATATAAAAAATAAGATTCATAGCTGCCAGTCCAAATCCGTACATAGCACAATACATCCACATTTGCTTTGTAAACGCTGAAAATTTCGGACGGTTAATCAATGTCAGCAAAACAGCTGACAGCACAATTCTTAAAGTAACCGTTCCGATTGCTCCTATCGCCGGAAAAAGCTGTTTTGCAACAGAGGCTCCCCCCTGTACACAGATAATAGCCAGAAGTGTCGCAGATATAGCTATGTTTGTTTTTTTCATGGATAAAATTATATACTTTGATTTCTGAAAACCATCCTCCGGAATTCTGAAAATCCCAAAACTACCGTCTGTCAGTACTTTTTCAGATCAACTTTCTGATGTTCAAAATTATTGAATTTTCAGATGTAAAAATAACTTCCCCCTGAATTAAGAATAAAATACAGCCAGGGGCCTGCATGCGCAGGCTGTTTCAGAAAACCGCAGGAAGAAACAGTTTTTCTAATGATTTTCTAATAGTATTCTAAAGATTCTCTAACGGTAAAAAAAAAATTCCATTTCTACTTTTGCGCAGTAAAAATAAAGCATATGGACCCGGATCCTTACCGTAATTATCAATCTTTAAAGCTTTAGCTGTACCCCTTTTCCCGTATAGCTGAAAAGCTTTGCAAAAACAGGAAAAGTTATGAATACATTTGAATTTACTCTTCGTTTATCAGTGGCATTCTGCTTAGGGGCCGGTATAGGCTTCGAAAGGCAGTGGCGTAAAAAAAACGCAGGTCTCCGCACCAATACTTTAGTCTGCATAGGCTCGGCTGCCTTTGTACTGATTGCTGTCAGAATCGGTGGTGACGCTGCCGGAAGAATTACCTCTTATATTGTAAGCGGTGTCGGATTCCTCGGCGGTGGTGTGATCATGAAAGACGGCCTTACCGTCCGGGGACTTAATACCGCAGCCACTTTATGGTGTTCCGCAGCCATAGGCGCATTATGTGCATTGGGCTATTCCAAAGAAGCTCTCATTACCGTTTTCTTCATCGTTTCTACGAATATATTTCTCAGACCCTCTTTATCCGGTCATAAAAATACCCGGAATAAAAAACTGGCATCAATGAAAAAAAAGAACCAGACAAAAGCAGAAATCAATAACAGTACTCAACTTTATTAAGATCATGAAAAAAATAATTTTAAGCATTATCGTAATCTTTACAGTCTCTTGTAAGGAAAGTCTTTCTGAGAAAAATGAAGCACAGGAACTCACAATCAGCAACGGGCAGATCACCGTTCCTGAGAACAATCCTGTTTTCAGAAAAATAAAAACTGAAGCCGTTACAGAACAGGAACACAGCGATGGTATTGTTTCGGCCGGAACCATCCAGGCTATTCCCAATCATTATGCGGAAATTGCCAGTCCTTTTTCCGGGAGAATTACAAAATCCTTTATCCGTCTCGGTCAAAATGTTGCGGCCAGCAGCCCACTTTTCGAGATTCTCTCCTCCGATTATTTTTCTGTGCAGAAAGACTATACAGATGCGCTGAATGAGGTACAGCTTGCAGAAAAAAATTACAGACGCCAGCAGGATCTGGTAAAACACGGTGTGGGTATCCGGAAAGAACTTGATGAAGCTGAAACCGATTTTAAAAATAAAATGAGCTCCCTTTCCAACGCATCGTCTGCCCTGAAAGTTTACAATAGCAAAGGAAGCAGTTTGGGAAGCCCTCTTATTGTGAGAGCTCCCATCAGCGGAGAAATTATCTCAAACACTATTGTGAACGGACAATATCTGAAAAGTGATGCTGAACCCGTCATTATTATCGCAGAACTCTCCAAAGTCTGGATTTCCGGAGATGTCAAGGAAAAAGACATCCGTTTTATCAATACCGGAGATCATGTCTCGGTAAAAGTAAGCGCTTATCCGGACAGAAATATTACCGGGACAGTATATCATATCAATGAAATTGTAGACGAAAATACCAGAAGCATAAAAGTTCTTATTGAATGTAATAATCCAGACAAAAGCCTGAAACCCGGAATGTATGCCACGGTTAATTTCTCAACAGTTCCGGAAAAAACAGTGATGATTCCTGTTACTGCTGTGATGCAGGATGACAGTTCTCAATATGTGTGGGTGAAAACAGGTAAAAATCAATTTGCCAGACGTCCGGTTATCACAGGAGAAACCGATCGGAAAACAATAAGAGTGATCTCAGGCCTGAAAGCAGGCGAAACCATCATGACCGAAGGCGGAATCTATATGCCGGACGCAAAATAATGTGAAACAATGCGAAATCAAGAACAATGAAGAAATTACTTACAATCTCTATACAGAAAAGATGGCTGATGCTGGCCCTCTTCCTTTTACTCGGGTTCTTCGGCTACTATTCCTGGACCAGATTATCGGTGGAAGCGTATCCCGACATCGCTGATGTCACCTCACAGGTCGTTACACAGGTTCCGGGGCTGGCTGCCGAAGAAGTGGAACAGCAGATCACCATACCTTTGGAACGCTCTCTTAATGGACTTCCCGGAATACATGTGATGCGGAGTAAAAGTACATTCGGTCTGTCCATCATTACAATGGTTTTTGATGATGGCGTTGATGATTATTGGGCAAGACAGCGCATCCAGGAAAGATTATCGGATGTTACGCTCCCTTATGATGCCCAGCCGGGGCTTGATCCACTGACCTCTCCTACCGGCGAAGTCTACCGGTATATTATCGAGAGTAATACCCACAGCCTCCGGGAGCTTACAGATTTACAGAAATTTGTGATCATTCCACGCATCAGGCAGGTTTCCGGGATTGCAGATGTTACCAATTTCGGAGGAATTACCACCCAGTTTCAGATTGAACTGGATCCTCATAAACTTGAACAGTACGGACTTTCCCTATCCGAAGTTACCGAAACCATTTCCAAAAACAACATCAGCGCAGGGGGAAGCATGCTTCCACTGGGAGATCTGGCCTATGTCATCCGGGGGATAGGCCTTGTAAAAGATTTAGATGATCTTGGAAAAATTGTGGTAAAAACCGGAAATGGTGTCCCGGTCTTTCTCAATGATGTAGGAATATTAAAATATGGAAACCTGGAAAGAAAGGGCATTCTCGGCTATACCGACAGAAAGAGAAACTATTCCGAAAGTGTAGAAGGAATTGTTCTTTTATTAAGAGGACAAAACCCGTCACAGGTTCTGGAAGGAGTACATAAGGCAGTAGATGAATTAAACAATGAAATTCTCCCGGCTGGGGTAAAAATCCATCCTTTTCTGGACAGAACTGACCTTGTGGAGACAACCCTTCATACCGTTTCCCATACCCTTACCGAGGGAATTGTATTGGTCATCATCGTACTGATTGTATTTCTGGGAAGCTGGAGAGGCGCATTGCTGGTTGCCGTTACCATTCCGGTTTCTTTATTATTCGCGTTTATTCTGATGCATTTTACCAATATCCCAGCTAACCTGCTTTCTCTGGGAGCTATTGATTTTGGAATTATTGTAGACGGGGCCATTGTAATGCTGGAAACCATCCTGAAAAAAAGAGAAGAAAACCAGGAAGAATCTTTGGAAGAAAAAAGCATTACCCAAAGAGTGATTGAAGTCGCTAAACCTATTTTCTTTTCCACCATCATTATTATTACGGCCTACCTTCCTTTATTCGCTTTTGAAAGAGTGGAGAAAAAACTCTTTACCCCAATGGCTTTCACCGTAGGTTATGCTTTGCTGGGTGCACTTGCAGCTGCATTGCTTTTAATTCCGGGCCTGGCCTATGTCATTTATCGTAAACCAGGAAAAATATACCATAATAAATGGCTGGAAAAAATAACAGCTGTCTATGGAAAAAGAATAGATCAAATTATGCAGACACCCCAAAAAGTAATTTTGCCGATAAGCATTGTTCTGCTGTCCGCAGGAGTTCTGTCCTATACCGTAGGGAAAGATTTCCTTCCCGAGCTGGACGAAGGTTCCATATGGCTTCAGGTACAGCTCCCACCCGGTATTTCTTTGGCTAAGTCAAAAGAAATGAGTGACAGCCTGCGCGTAAAAACCCTGAAACATCCGGAAATCACCTATATGATGATTCAGGCAGGACGTAATGACGATGGTACCGACCCGTGGACAGCTTCCCATTTTGAAGTTTCCATAGGAATAAAACCTTACAGAGAATGGCCTTCGGGAAAAACAAAAGCAGACCTTATTAAAGAACTGGCGGAAGATTACAAAAAAATGCCCGGATTCACCGTAGGATTCTCACAGCCCATGATTGACGGTGTCATGGATAAAATTTCGGGAGCTCACAGTGAACTGGTAGTGAAGGTATATGGTGAAGACTTCAAAGAAACCCGAAGGATTGCCGAAAATGTATTGTCCACATTAAATGAAGTTCCCGGTTCTGCCGATCTTGCCATTGATCAGGAACCTCCGCTTCCCCAGTTACAAATCATTGCTGACCGGGATAAAATTGCCCGATATGGACTGAATGTGGCAGATGTAGCAGATCTCATCGAAGTAGCTTTAGGCGGAAAAGCCATCTCCCGGATCTTTACCGGTAATAAAGTTTATGATATTTCCTGCCGTTACACGGAAGACAGCCGTGATACTCCAGATAAAATCGGAAACCTGATGCTTACTTCTGCTTCCGGAGCCAGAATTCCTTTATCACAGGTCGCAGAAGTAAAATTAAGTACCGGAGAAAGCACCATTACCCGGGAAATGAATAAACGGCATCTCACTGTAAAGCTTAATTTAAGGGGAACCGACCTTTCTTCCTTCCTGAAAAAAGCCCGGGATAAGATTGAAAAAGACATTCAATATGACCATGAGAAATACCGGATCAAATGGGGAGGACAGTTTGAAAACCAGAACAGGGCTTATTCCAGGCTGGCTTTTATCATTCCGTTGGCACTTGCCATTATGTTCCTCTTATTGTATGGTGCATTTGGGGATTTCAGACAGGCCTTAGTACTGATGTCGGTTGTTCCGCTCGCTTTATCCGGAGGAATGCTGGCCCTTAATATCCGGGGAATGTCTCTGAACGTATCTTCCGCAGTAGGATTTATCGCATTATTCGGGGTGGCTATTCAGAATGGAGTGATTATGATTTCGCATATCAACGATCTCCGCAAAAAGGGATATGCTCTGAAACTGGCCGTAACACAAGGTGCAAAGGACCGTTTCAGGCCTGTACTGATGACCGCTACGGTTGCAGTGATCGGATTATTCCCGGCATCAATGGCCACAGGCATCGGCTCGGATGTACAGCGTCCTCTGGCTACTGTAATCGTTTACGGACTGATGTTCTCTACTGTTTTAACACTCTTCATACTGCCTGCTATTTATTTTATGGCTGAACGCGGTAATGAAAAACAAAATCTGACATCATATGAAAATTAAAATTCATTTTATCATACTGTTTCTGTCATCATTAAGTACAACAGGAATACTCAAAGCTCAGGAAAAAGAAATTTTACGTTTTGATGAATATATCGGGCTTGTCGGAAAAAGAAATCTGGGTTATGCCGCTCAAAAATACAATATAAGTATAGCCGAAGCTTCCGTTCAGACGGCAGGAATGTTTCCGGACCCTCAGCTGGAAGCAGAAACTACCAACAACGGAGTGAATAAAAATATGGGCTATGTTTACGGGGCATCCATCGGCTGGACCCTTGAACTGGGAGGTAAGAGAAAAGCCAGGATAAACCTTGCCAGAAACCAGTCGGAACTGAGTAAACTCCAGTTACAGGATTTTTTCCGGAACCTTCGGGCAGGTGCCTCTTTAGGATATATTGAAGCACTGAAGTCCAAAGCTCTGCTGGAAGTACAACGGGATTCTTATGAGAACATTTTACAGCTGGCCAAGTCTGACAGTATCCGGTATCGGCTGGGAACGATATCATTGGTTACTTCAAAGCAAAGTAAATTAGAGGCAGCCGCTCTGCTCAATGAAGTGTATCAGGCTGAAAGTGACGTACAGCAGGCATTGACGGGGCTTTCCGTTTTTCTCAGCGATTATAAAATGACAGACCGAGAGGTTTCCGGAGACTTTAATGCTTTCAACAGGGATTTCAGTATGGATGATCTTTTGATCAACGCATTAAATGAACGAGCTGATTTACTGACCGCTAAACAAAATACACAGATTGCCCAAAGCCAGATCAGCCTTGAAAAAGCCAACCGTAAAATAGATCTGGGAATCAGTGCAGGCGCGGAACGGCATACCGAAGCGACTAATGAAATTGCTCCTTCTCCGGCAGTCAATGCGGTAAAACTGGGACTCAGTATTCCTCTGAAATTTTCCAACAGAAGAAATGCAGGATTGAAAATTGCTGAAATGGCTCATTCCCGGTCAGAACTTGAATACCAGCAGATCGAACAGGAAATACGGGCAGAAGTAATTCAGGCCTGGCAGCACTATACTGCCACTCAGAAACAATTGAAACAGTTCCAAAACGGAATGCTTACTGAGGCTAAAAGTATCCTGGAAGGCATTAATTACAGTTATAAAAGAGGGGAAAGCTCCATCCTGGAGGTCCTTAACGCCCAGAGAACCTATAACGGCATAAGAAAAGATTATTATCAGGCTCTCGCAGATAACGCCGCTGCCCTGATAGAACTGGAACGGAGAGCAGGAATCTGGGACATTGATTTCTAAAAACATAAATCAAAAAAAGTTCTGAAACGTATTGCTTCAGAACTTTTTGTCTTATTTTTTCTTCAACCGGTCTTCATAAATACCGATCCATTGTTTCACCGTCATTTTTTTGCTGACCTCAGCGATCAGGTCAAACGGAATATCATCCATTTTTTTGAATCGTACACAGGATTTTCCCATATCCAGCTTTCTTTTGGAATATTTGGGATATTCGGCAACAAACCAGTTCAGAAGTTCAGGTTCGGCATAGATTCCCATGTGGTAAAATGCAATAAAATTCTTTTGAGAAGCCAGTCCCATAAAAGGTAAAGGTGCTCCGGGCGTACAGTGATAACCCGCGGGATACGTTTCAAGAGGAACATCCCATCCTACCATCCCATAACTGACACCTTCCTTAAATCCTTCCGGGAGATTATCACCGATGGTATTGAATAATTTTCTGAAGACTTCCTGTCTTTCCTCGGGAATTTTTGAAATATAATCTTCTACGGAGCTGGCTGGGATCTGCATATTCAGTTAGTTTTTTAGTTTATCCAAAATAACAAAATTTCTGAATATCCTGGTATGAAAAATTATGGATCAAACTCAACATATTATACAATAGCCTGTTTAAATTTATGAATTTGATTTTTTGTATGCCATTCAAATTTTTATCTGGCCCATATTCTTTGAGTATTTTTCTGATTAAAAGATAATGTACTGGTGATGTATACCGCTTCATCAGCGACGAAGTAGCATTTCTTTGCTCACTCAAAATAAAGCGGAGCCACTCATAGACTTTGCGTGAATCTTTTTTTGCAGACTTGAAGAAATATAAAATTCACATGATCTTTTTAGTTAGGATAATTTCAAACATGATCTATTGAGTTTTGCTAACATAAAAAATATTTGAATAAAATCTAAACAGGTTCTTATATTTTCAAAGATATAATTTCAGACAGAACCCTGTATTTCAAAAATAAGCGAAGCGGCTTTGTTTATCTTAAAAAAACACGCCAATATTATCCATTATTTGTTTTCCATTGCGATGAATAAAAAATATTCTTCCAACTTTTGAGATTGATCCAAAATAAAAAAAGCAGCAGTACATCACATACTGCCGCCAGACATTATTTACATTAAAAAAACTTATCTTTTGACTGCTTTTACAGCAGATTGAAATCTGTTTCTGAATCCATGAACTCAACAGCCAGAATTCAAAATCGTCAACACAGATGATCCGACTGCCTGTTAAAAAAACGGGATATAACTTGATTTTCACATTTTATATCAGCACTGTAAATTAAGGAAAATTTTAACACAAAACCAAAATAATTAAAATACAACTATTTATTTCATAATAAAAATCCCGTATTTTTATTAAAAATCACAGCAAAAATCATATTAATAAAGAAGAAGAATAAACTGATACAGCAGCTCAACGCTTCTTAATTTTATTATTGGGAAATTAAATCCTATTTTTGTCATACAAATTTTTTGAACAATGCCGAATATTTCAAACAGAGCACAGCATATGCCGCCATCGCCGGTAAGAAAACTGGTTCCTTTTGCGTTAAAAGCAAAACAGCAGGGAACTAAAGTCTATCACCTTAATATCGGGCAGCCTGATATTGAAACTCCGGAAACAGCTTTAAATGCTTTAAAGAATATTGATCTTAAAGTATTGGAATATGCGCTTTCTGAAGGTAATTTAGAATACAGAAAAGCCCTTACCGATTATTATCATACCTTAGGTTTTGAAGACCTTACACCTGATAATTTCATTGTAACCAACGGTGGTTCGGAGGCGCTTAATTTTGCCATTTCTACTTTATGTGATGACGGTGACGAAGTGATCATTCCTGAACCTTATTATGCCAACTATAACGGGTTTACCAGCACATTCAACGTGAATGTAGTGGCGGTACCGTCTACTATTGACACCGGTTTTGCACTCCCTCCGATCGAAGAATTTGAAAGAAAGATCACCGAAAGAACAAGAGCCATCGTGATCTGTAACCCGGGTAATCCTACGGGATACCTGTACACCCGTGAAGAACTCCAGAAACTGGCGGAAATTGCTTTAAAATATGACATCGTGGTAATTTCTGACGAAGTATACAGAGAATATGTTTACGATGGTAAACAGCAGATCTCGATCCTTGATTTCCCTGAACTGAGTGAAAACTGTATCGTGATTGATTCTGAATCCAAGCGTTATTCTATGTGCGGGGTAAGAATCGGATGCATGGTTACCCGTTCCAAAAAAATTCATGATGCCGCAATGCTTTTTGCACAGGCAAGATTAAGCCCGGTACTTCTGGGCCAGATTGCAGCAACAGCAGCCCACCAGAATGACGGCGCTTACATCCGTTCTGTAAGAGAAGAATATACCCACAGAAGAAACATCCTTGTGGATCTTCTGAATGCTATTCCGGGAGTAATCTGCCCTAAACCGAGAGGAGCCTTCTACTGTGTTGCCGAGCTTCCGGTAGACGACACCGAGAAATTTGCACAATGGCTTCTTGAAAAGTATACCAACAAAGGTGAAACCATTATGGTAGCACCCGCAGGAGGATTTTACAGCGATCCGGAGTTAGGTAAAAAACAGGTAAGAATCGCTTACGTACTGAAAGAAGAGGATCTGAAGAGAAGTGCAGAAATTCTGAAAGATGCCTTGACTCAATACAGAAAGGAATTCGATCTATAATTATATTTACAGCATACAATACCGGCAATGAAAAATACGGGTCTGAACATCTTCTTCTCATGTCTTTTGTTGCCGGTATTTTTTTCCTGTGATAAGAAAACCCCTGAAAAGAAAACAACGAACCATCGTCCCAACGATATTGTTTTCATCAGTATGTCTCACATAGGCGGACATTTGGGCAACTATAACATTGTAAAAGTGACCAGAGATTCCGTAAAAGCGGAAAAAGGAATGACCGCCAACCAGACCCATAAAGAATGGAGCGCTCCTATCCGGTCTGAGACCTGGAAGAAACTGACAGCTTCCATCAATGTGAAAGATCTGGACTACATCAAAAGTTCTCCAAGCCAACAGTCGGTGGACGGTATTGATGAAACCTTTCAGATCCGTACCCCGAAAAAATCCCATATTTACGTTAATTCTTTTGCGGATACCGTTCACTATAAACAGTTTCAGCAGCTGAAAGAACAGTTAAATACCATTCTTCCTAAAGAATATCAATAAAAACATGCAAGAAAATTTTTCCTTAAAGCCTTACAATACCTTCGGCGTTGAAGCCAAAGCTCAATACTTTACTGAGATCAGCAGCCTTGAAGAACTGAAAGAAGCGATTGTCTTTTCAAAAAAACATAATCTGCCACTTCTGTTTTTGGGAGGAGGAAGCAATATTCTGCTAACCAAAGACTTTGACGGACTAGCTGTAAAAATTAATTTAAAGGGAATTTCAGAAGAAATTCTGAATGAAAACGAAGTTCTGGTAACGGCAAAAGCAGGAGAAAACTGGCATGAATTGGTGATGTACTGCCTGGAAAAAAATTACGGCGGTCTGGAAAATCTTTCCCTGATCCCGGGAAATGTAGGAACTTCCCCCATGCAGAATATCGGAGCTTACGGTACGGAAATAAAAGATGTATTTGTAAACTGTAAAGTATTGGATCTTGATCTTCTGGAAGTAAAAACCTTTGATCTGAAGGATTGCAGATTCGGGTACAGGGATTCTATTTTTAAACAGGAAGGAAAAGGAAAATATGTTATTCTGGAAGTTACTTTCAAATTAACGACCCACGAACATCACCTTAGAACAGAGTATGGAGCTATCCGATCTGAACTGGAACGTGAAGGAATAGAAAATCCTACCATCCGGGATATATCACGGGCGGTAATTCAGATCAGACAGAGCAAACTTCCCGATCCGAAAGAAACAGGAAACGCAGGAAGTTTCTTTAAAAACCCTACAATTCCGCTCACTCAGTTCGAAGCACTGAAGCAGAAATTCGAAAATATTCAGGGATACCCGAACGGTGACAGGGTAAAAGTACCTGCCGGATGGCTCATTGAGCAATGCGGATGGAAAGGAAAGCAGATCGGCAATGCTGCTTCCCACAGACTCCAGTCCCTGGTGATTATCAACGCCACAGGAAACGCTTCCGGGAAAGAAATCTTTGATTTTTCCGGTGAAATCATCCTTTCCGTAAAAGAAAAATTCGGTATAGAACTGGAACGGGAGGTGAATATTATATAACACCAACCGGATATTATATAAAATTTTACAGATTCTATTTCTGATTTTTGTCAATTATTTTAATTTGTTCTAAATAAACTTTCTTTGCATCGGTATATTTTATACTTTTGCGCTCTGCTTATTTAGAATAAATAAAAATGAGAAGATTTTTACCTTTTGCTTTCTTTTTCATGTTAAGCTCCCCGCTTATCTATGCTCAAAGTGAAAAACAGCAACTGAATATTACCGTTTTTAATGAAAATAATAAGGAGCTCAATGGAGCCTCTGTTACGGTAGACGGTATTTCTGCCACCACAGACAAAAACGGAACAGCCTCTGTTTCGGTTTCAGGGGGTAAACATCACATCAGGATCATTCATTCCGATTACCAGGAAAAAGAACTCAGCATTTCAGTTTCTTCAGGACAGAATATCACCGTACAGCTTTTACCGGTCAACAAACTGGAGGAAGTTGTGGTATTTTCCAAAGAGGGAAAAGGGCTCACGACCAAGTCGATCATCAACAGGCAGGCTATGGAACACCTTCAGCCGTCAAGTTTCAGTGATCTGATGGAGCTTCTGCCCGGAGGTCTGGCCAAAACACCTTCCCTGAATGTTACCAACAGAGCTACACTCCGCGAAAATACAGGCGGTTACTCCGGAAGTGATTACAAAACTTCATCTTTAGGCGTTCAGTTTATGATTGATGACAACATCATCAATTCCAATGCAGATATGCAGGTTTCTGTGGATACCCAGCAGTTCGGCAAAGCCGGGGAATATCGTGAAACGGCTTATTCCGGGGTAGATATGCGAACCATCTCCACCAATGACATCGAAAAAGTGGAGGTAATCCGGGGAATTCCTTCAGCGTCTTACGGTGACCTCACTTCAGGATTAATCAAGATCGAGCGTAAGGTAGAACATTCTCCTCTTCAGGCAAGATTTAAGGCTGACGGATTCAGCAAGCAGTATTATGTAGGAAAAGGATTTAAGATCACAGACAACTGGCAATTAAGCGCCAGTGCGGATTTCCTGGATTCCAAATCTGACCCGACGGATGAGTTTGAGAATTATCAGCGTATCACGGCTTCCATCCGTTCAAAAAAAACATCTACCCTGTGGTCAAGACCTCTGGAATGGAGATCCAATATTGATTTTTCCTCTAATATCGACCATAAAAAATACGATCCGGATAACGGATACCCTTCAACCGACAAATTTGAATCCAATAACCAGAAGATAAGCCTTACCAATAATTTTATCTATCAGCTGGACAAAAATGCTTTTTTTAATAAATTAACTCTTAATACAGCTATCCGCCAGGGTTTTGAAAAGATCGAGCAGAGAAAACTGATACAGCTTTCCGGTCCGAGATCCTTCTCATTAGCCACGGAACAGGGTGAAAACGTTGGATATTTTCCCGATTTACGCTATGTAACTGAGTTTTTCACTGAAGGAAAACCGCTGGATATCACGGCTTTCTTCCAGGCAAACGGGACTAAAAAAACGGCAGGAATTATCCATCAGTACGAAGCCGGACTTGACTGGAGATATTCAAAAAACAACGGAAGAGGACTTGTTTATGACATGAAAACACCGCCGTCTGCCAGTTCTGGGATAGAAAGACCGAGACCTTATAATGATATTCCGGCTTCCAGCCTGTTATCTGCTTTTGTCGGAGATCAGATGAGTTATTCCTTAGACCGTCATAAATTCACTTTATATGCAGGGTTGAGATTTTCAAAAAGCATGGGCATTGATCCTTCTTTTGCCATCAGCAAAAAGGTACTTACAGAACCCAGACTGAATTTCCAGTACAGCCTGCCACATCTTACCATCAACAATTATCCACTGAAAACGGATATTACACTGGGTTACGGACAGTTCTACAAACGGCCTACCATGCTGATGCTGTATCCCAACAGAGAATACTGGGACTACACACAGCTGAATTATTACCACAATGATTCGCAGTACCGCTATGTGAACTTCATGACGTATGTACAGTCAAGGGAGAACAAAGATCTGGAAGCGGCAAAAAGTGTAAAAAAGGAAATCAGGCTGGATCTGAGTTACAGAAATCATGATTTCTTTGTGGCTTACTTTAAGGAAGATATGGACAACGGTTTCCGTAAAATGAAGCATACCGCTGTTCACTCTTACAAATTATATGACGCAACACAGGTAGACCTTTCCCAATGGACTAACGGGCCGGATCTTACCAACGTACCTTATGAACAGAAAAGCATTTTCGGAGAATATTTTGTGGATGAGAACGGAAGCCAGATTTTAAAGCAGGGAATTGAGTTCGGATATACTTCACCCAGGATCAGAGCAATCAATACAAGGTTTACCCTTACCGGAGCATGGTTCAAAACCCAGTACAGAAACTCAGTTCCGTTTACATTCAAACCTAATACTTCTATCGGACTGGGGCCGTTCCCATATTACGGGATTTATAAAAATGATGACGGTTATAATAACTCTAATATCAACTATAATCTTTTAGTAGATACTTATCTGCCAAGCCTGGATCTGATTGTTTCCGTGTCTTTACAGGGGAGCATTTATGATCACAGAAGAAATGACCGGAGAATTGCCGAACCTATCGCATACTACGGAATGGATGGTGTAGTTCACCCTTTCACCGATGCTGACAGAGCCGATACCTATAAACAATGGCTCGTAAGAAATGTTTCGGTTACCGATAATATGGATACACTGATGACCTTTACCATCACAGGAAATATAAAAGTAACCAAAAGTATTTATAAGGCTCTAAAAACCTCATTATTCGTCAACAGGCTTTTCAATTACAGTTCGCCTTATGTTTTCAATAATGTAACGGTTTACAGAAAAGGAGCCAACACTCCATATTTCGGGATGGAACTGAACTACAATTTTTAATAATAAAAAAATAAATAAAATGAAAAAAAGAGTTTTACTCCTAAGTTTAGCGGCTATGATGGCCACAACATTTACGGTAACATCATGCTCAAGTGATGATTTTGGAACCTCCACTACCCAGACGGGAGTTTTAACATTGTCTTTTTCCGGTGAAAATATTTCATCCTATAAAAGCCTCGACCTTGAGATCAAAGAAGTAAACACAGGTGCGGTAAAAAGAGAAACCATTAATAATCTTAATTCCTATTCCCTGCCTTTACCATACGGTTCCTACAAAATTACAGTAAACGGTGCTGTAATCTCCGCCGGTGAAGAAGTATCGGTGGGTGCTATGGCACAGACTGATATCGCCCTGCCTGTCACCAATCTTAACATCCCTCTGATCATCAAGAAATTCCATGAAGATTTTATTATTGAAGAGGTTTTCTTTACAGGAATTAAAACAGCGGATGGGAAAAACTACAATTCAGGACGTTATTTTAAATTAACCAATAATACCAATAGCGTATTATATGCAGACAAACTGATCATAGGGCAGTCTGAATTCCTTACCACAGAGGATAAAAATCCAACCCCGTACAATGCCAACCTGTCATTCCCGGTAAAAGCAGTGATGGTACTTCCAGGTTCAGGTACTGAATATCCGGTACAGCCAGGGGATTTCATCGTTATTGCCGATAATGCCATCAATCACAAGGCACAGACGAGTACAGCATATGACCTTCACAATGCCAACTTTGAATATCCATCTACCAACCCGGCACTGGGACAGGTAGACAACCCTTCTGTTCCCAATGCAAAAGTGATCTACTCACAGATGAATTTCAACATGTTCTTCCTGCATGACCGTGGTTTTGAAAGTTATGTGATCGCCCGTTTCCCGTTCGGAGAGACTGAAGACAGCTTCTTACAGAAAAATAAATACGACTATACTTACCAAAACAGTGCCGGTGGAGTTACTTCAAAAAGTGCTTATTCTATTCCGAATTCATGGATTATTGACGGAGTAAACAATAGTGTTTCTGCAAAATTTGCCCACACGCTTACTTCTGCAAGCATCGATGGTGGATGGACTTCCGTAGGGACGATTGATAAAGACCCTACCCGTTTCGGAAAATCGGTAAGACGTAAGGTAACCGGGCAGATGTCCAACGGTAAAAACCTTTATATGGATACCAACAATTCCACGAATGACTTTGTGAAGGATGCTCAACCAAGTTTAAGAGACGGTATCGTTCATTAAGCCGTCATCTGATATTCAACAGCTAATTATGTTACATACCAAAACATCTTTCTGCCTGTTACTGATCGGGATTTCTTTTAATATGAAGGCTCAGGACAGTATAAGCCTTTTTAAAACCCTCAGTAACCAGTACAGTCAGGAAAGAGCTTTCAGAAATAATTATTACTATAACCCGGCATCCATGTCGGGTTACAGTTCTTCATCATTTTCGGAATTCGGAGTCGGTTATCACGACAATAAGCAGAAAGCTTACCGCCAGCAGCTTGGAAACGGCAGCAAAGGACTAACCGTAGAAGCCCAATCTTTTCAAAAGCTGAAACCCAACCGTTTTGTCTGGGGAAGTGCAAAGTACCAGAATTTAAAAACAGGGGCTGTGAAATGGAACGAAACTTTGGATTACGAACGTATTGCTCCTTACATCACCGCAGATTCCGTAGGAGGAAAATTAAATCTTGAACGCTATCAGTTTGCCGGCGGCTACCTGCAGAACATGAACAGATGGACTGTGGCCGGGCAGGTAAGCTATTCGGCACAGATGGGCTACCGCTCAAAAGATCCGAGGATGAAAAGTACAACTTCAGATCTTCGGGTGAATGCCGGAGTGAATTACAGGGTGTTCAGAGAATATGAAGCAGGCATTTTCGGGGAATTCAACAAATACACTCAAAACAGTTCCATCCAGTTTCAAAGTCTGCTGGGAAGACCTTATGTATACCAGATGTCCGGATTTGGCTTTTCCAATTACCTTTTTAATGGCGGAACCCGTCCTGCCAGCACGTACGAAGAGTTTGCCTATAAAGGCGGAGCTCAGATTTCCAATAAACAGGGAAAGGATTTTTATCTTCAGGCTGCTGTGGGAAGATCCAATAATATCAAAGGGTATAATGAAACGAACAGCTATTTTGATCTGTCTGATCTGAAAAATGAAACCTTTGAACTGGAAGGAGCAAAATTCTTCAATATTAAAGAAAAACACAGACTGGGATTATCAGCTTCATATGCGGCCTCCCGGAAAACCGGATCTGAGTACGGTTACTCTATGAATACGGCATCACTGAGCCGGCTTTTCAAAAGAGAAGCCTACCGCAAAGAAAATTACATGGCCTCTGTAAAAGGTTTTTATCAGTATAACCAGGATACTTTTACCATCACAGCAACTCCTTTCTTTGGATATGAAGAGATCAAGGAACGCAGGCTTTATCCGAATTCCGGACAGAAATTTGTGTATTCTTATTTCGGAATCAATGCGGATTACAGACAGCAGATCAGTAACAGCCAGGTGCTTACCTTCCAGCCTTATTTCTCTAAAAGAGCAGTCAGCAAATCCATTAATGCTCTGGGTACAGCAGGAAATGCAGCCGTTGATGAGTGGGTACTTCAGGATTACCTGTTCCAGGCCAGTGATATCACTACTTTCGGAACGGTGCTGAGATATGATTTCAAACTGGAAAAACTGCCTGCATTCTTTGTAAGTGCCCAGTATCAGACGCAGAAAATCCAGAAAAAAAACAATAATTTTGCAGGCGCAAGTATAGGGATAACGTTTTAAGACATGAAAAAAGGAATATTCGGAGCTTTAGGAGTCGTTGTATTTATTTTATTAAGCTTTACACCCAAAGTAGGCCAGGATCTGATGGAAGTTCAGGACCCGACGATTGAGGATATTGTAAAAAGCTATAAAAAAGCGATTTCGGAATGGCCGAAACCCACCATCGATTACGGGGTAAAATGGAAAGAATTCGCCCCTATTCAATTTGATTCCGCTTATTTTGCAGATCAGGATAAACCAGGCGTCATTTTAGGAAAAATGCTGTTCTTTGATCCTAAATTATCCCAATCCAACCAGATTTCGTGCAGCTCGTGCCACGACCCGGAAATGGGCTGGTCAGACCGCAGACGTGTCGCTCTGGGAAATAATCACCTCCTGGGCAACAGAAATACCATGTCGCTCTATAATATTGCGGAAAGACAGTCATTTTTCTGGGACGGAAGAGCCAAAACCCTTGAAGAACAGGCTTCCGGACCTCTTGGCGCCCACCACGAAATGGCCATGGATGTAAAAACCCTGCCTGCCAAGATCCAGGCTGTAAAAGGCTATACCCAGCTTTTCAAAAATGCTTATGGTGATGATAAAGTAACCTATGACAGGATTGTGAAAGCCATTGCTGATTTCCAGAAAACCATCAAAAGCCAGCCGAGCCGTTTCGATAAATTCCTGGAGGGCAAACATAATGCACTAACCGATGAAGAGATCTATGGGATGCATGTTTTCCGTACAAAAGCAAGATGCATGAACTGCCACAACGGACAGTACCTTACCGACGAATCTTTCCACAATATCGGACTAACGTATTACAAAAGAAAATACGAAGATCTGGGTTTGTATAATATCACTAAAAAACCTGAAGACATCGGTAAATTTAAAACCCCTCAACTCAGAGACCTTCTGCTTACCCAGCCGTGGATGCACAACGGCCTGTTCGGTGACCTGGAAGGTGTCGTAAACATCTATGACAGCGGAATGCATATGATGGACCCAACTCCTGAAAAGAAACAGCTGGACCCGAATTACCCTTCAGCCGATCCTTTACTGAAACCTTTAAAATTAACCCCTCAGGAAAAAAAGGCTCTTGTCGCTTTCCTCGAATCCCTTTCCGGAACAAAATTCAAAATGAGAAGACCGGAGTTTCCCGTAGAATAAATTGAAACGAATATAATTGAAGAAAGTCCGGTGCAATTCCGGACTTTTTTTGTTGATAAACCAATCAAAGTTTTTAAAATTCGGAAATGTTTAACTTCTTCATTAATTTATTTCTTCTGATAAAGAGGATTTCAAAATCTAAAATGAAAATTTTGATCCATATTATTTGCCATGAATATCGAGATCTTTATTTTCTCGCGGATCTGGCAGATTGAGCAGATTTTTTTATTGTAATGTGTAAAATTTGCAAGAGAAAAAAATATCCGCACAGATCTGTGTTATCTGAGCAATCTGTGGGAAACCTTTTTAACGACAACAGGTATAAAAGTTTTATTGCCACGGATACAATAATAAATTCGTGCATGAGCGGCATAAAAAACTGGTCATAAAAGTCTTGGCAAAGAATAAATTCGGAGACAACAAATTAAAGTGAATAAAAGAGTAACTTAGCGTGAGATCTTCAACTTATGATGAAAAAACATTATTTTCGTTAAAAAATACATCATGTCTAAAGATCATTCTGACAAGGAATTTAAAAAGTTAATCCATAAACACATTCAAAAAAATAACTTTGTTAAAATTTATCTTGACGAAAATCCTGATCAGTTTATTTATGGAATCATTGTTAAAATGTCTGACGAACTGGTAATGACCGCTGAGTTTGACGACTTCGCTTTTACAGGTTTCAAAACTGTTCCGGAGAAAAGAATATCCAGCATACGATGTAATATTTATGACAAAGCAATGAAAAGAATTTTATCTCATGAAGGTGCTATAAAGTTCAGTCAGAAAATAATTAAAAAAACAGCTTTAGAAAATTTTGAAACATTTTTCAGATCTTTACAGAAGCAGGATTTCCACTGTTCGATTGGCAGCACAAAAAAAGAGGCAGAAATATTTTCAATAGGAGAAATTTTAAATGCAAACGATAAATCGGTGCTAATCAAGAATTATAATCCAGCTGGTAAAATTGACAAAAAACCACAAAAAATCAATTATAAAAAAATTAAACTCATTACCTTTAATGATAATTATTCAATGGTTTTCAGAAAATATTTATTTGAATAATTCTTAATTAACAAGACACAAAATATATGAAAATAGCAATTCTGGGTGCCGGCAATATGGGACTTTCCTTTTCAAAATCATTTTTGAAATATGAACTTATCAAACCTGAAAATCTACATCTGATCACGAGAAACCATTCTAAAATTCCAAAAATAACGGAAGAATTTCCCAAATCCCGGATTTCCACCTTTGACGAAACTGAAGAATTGGATGCCGATCTTGTTATTATCGCTGTAAAACCCCAGGATTTTCAGTATACCACCGAAAATATCAGGTTTTCATTAAAGGAAAATCAGATGGTTCTTTCTATCATGGCCGGAATTACCATTGAAAAAATCCAGAATCTGCTGAACCACCGTCTGGTGGTAAGAGCTATGCCGAACTCTCCTACCCTTCTGGGAATGGGAATTACGGGATATACTGCTGCGGAAGGTATCTCTTTCAGCCAACTGATCAGTATTGAAAGGCTGCTGAACAGTACCGGGAGATCGGTTTACCTGGAAAACGAAGACCTGCTGAACGGCGTTACCGCCCTTTCCGGGAGCGGGCCTGCCTATTTTTATTATATCATAGATGCCATGATCAAGGCCGGTGTTGAAATGGGTATTGATGAAAACCTTTCCAAACTTTTCGTGAAGCAGACGATGCTTGGAGCCTATCACCTGATCAACAATTCAGAAAAGAGCCTGGAGGAGCTGATTAAAGATGTAGCATCCAAAGGCGGTACCACAGAAGCAGCTCTCAGGACTTTTGAAGAAAACAGCTTTAAAGAGATTTTAAAAAATGGAATATTAAATGCAGAGAAAAGGGCTAAAGAACTAAACGGCTAAACTTCTGTTCTAAGAAACGGCGGAACAGCCATCCGAGGAAAACTCCGGACGTATTCAGAATGATGTCATCTACCTCAAATATTCCCATCCGGGTAAAATACTGCATCGCTTCTACAATCACAATGGAGGAAATAAAGGTGTACAGCAGTGGTTTCAGGTTCATGAGCTTCGGAAAAATCCAGCCCAGGAATCCAAAAGGAATAAACATGATCACGTTTCCTGAAACAATCATCACGGTATTGGTCCACACAATATTATCCTGAATAAACCACCATGTGGAAAAAATGGGTTCTATCCGGATCAGGTGGTCCTCATACTGAAACCGTCCCATTCCCAGGAACATGAGGTACAGCAGTATAAGCGTATAGGGAACGATTAATATTTTATATAATTTCTTTAACATCAGTTGCAAATTTATTCATTTCAAAAACATTAAATTTGTGTGTTAAATTAATTTAATGAAATACGTTCTACTTACGCTCATTTCAGCGATGCTTCTTTCCGTTTCGTGGCCGACCTACGGTGTTCCGTTTTTTATATTTTTTGCCCTTGTTCCGCTTCTGATGATGGAACACGGAATTTCCAAATTCTCTTCTTACAAAAGAAAAAGCTGGATGGTTTTCGGGCTTTCCTACTTGTGTTTTGTGATCTGGAATGTAGTAACAACGGGATGGCTTTACGGCTCAAAGAACCCTGACGGAAGCCACTCATTGATGGCTGTTCTGTTTCCCGTTCTTGTCAATTCTTTTTTATATTCACTGGTATTCCAATGTTATCACTGGTATAAAAACGCGCAGGGAACTTATTGGGGACTAGGATTCCTGATCGCCATCTGGATGGGTTTTGAAAAATTCCATCTCAACTGGGAACTTACCTGGCCGTGGCTGAATTTAGGAAACGTATTTGCCGAATATCCAAAACTGATTCAGTGGTATGACACGCTGGGTGCCACCGGAGGAAGCTTCTGGATACTCCTGATCAATGTACTGATCTTCTACACCCTGAGAACCTGGGAAGCGGGAAGAAAGAGAAAAGACCTTATCAGAAATTCATCCGTTGTAGCGGGACTCATCGCTCTTCCGATGATCATCTCCCTGATAAAATATAAAAACTTTGATGAAAAACCATCCGGACAGGTGAATGTACTGATGTTGCAGCCTGATCTGGATCCTTATGCTGAAAAATATTCAAAAGACAGCATTACCATCCAGAATGACCTGCTGCTTCTGGCTGAAAATAATTCAAAAGGAAAAATCGATTATTATATCGCTCCGGAAACGGCTCTTCCGGGAAGAGGATCCATTTCTGAGACAGCTTTTGAAAAGAGCCTTCTTCTGAATAACCTCAAAGGATTTTTAACTTTACATCCGGGATCGGTTTTTGCCACCGGAATTTCATCCCACCGTTTTTATACTGACAAGGAAAATATCCCGAAAGAAGCCTACCAGATCAACCGGGGTTTATGGGTGGAAAGCTACAATACGGCAGTACAGCTTGCTCCCCAGCAGAAAGTTCAGGTCTATCATAAAGGAAAACTGGTTCCGGGGGTTGAAATTTTCCCTTATATGAGTGTTTTAAAGCCACTTTTAGGAGACGCGATGCTTAATCTCGGCGGAACAGTGGCCTCTCTCGGTACCGATAAAGAAAGAATGGCCTTCACCAATCCTTACAATAAAGGAAGAATGGCCCCGATCATTTGCTACGAAAGCATTTATGGAGAATTCACCACCGATTACGTAAAAAAAGGAGCCAATTTCCTGGGGATTATGACCAACGACTCATGGTGGGGTGTTACTGAAGGGCACAAACAGCTTCTATCCTACGCCAGACTGAGAGCCATTGAGACAAGAAGAGAAATTGCCCGTGCGGCCAACAGCGGTATTTCCGCTCATATTGATGCGAGAGGTGAAGTGACAGCTGATACTTTTTATGGAGATCAGACCGCTTTATTTGCCAAAGTCAACCTGTATGACACCATGACCTTCTATACCAGAGCCGGTGATCTGCTTTCAAGATTTTCTATCTTTGCCTTAGGGTTCTTATTATTCTATTTCCTGATTGAAAAGTTTAGAAACAGAGCGAAGAAATAAAGTGCGATTTTACTTTAAACAGTCTGATATTTTGAAAAATGCAACAGGCGCAAAAGATTTAACACTTAGTATCCATAAGTTTAAATGCTTTGAGTACAGGAGTTCACTTAAGCTAAAAAAATCTATGATTTTTTATTGAATGAAAAGAGATCTGCTCAATCTGAAGAATCCGCGAGACCATAAAATATTCCGGGTGATCTATGAAGAAATAAACCCACCACAAAAATCCTTGAAATCTGAGCGATCTGTGGGAAATATTTAATCACAAACCGAAGGTTCGACGTAGTCAAAAGGCACAAAAGAGTTTGGCGCTTTAGATATACTTTGCGCATAGATGTTCACATAAGATAAAAATCTACGATTTTTTATGTATAGCAGTGTAAAATTTTATCGGAGATAAATTCTCGCGACCTTGCGCATCCCAACGAAAAACCAGTGTGATCTGTGTAAACCTGTTTATAAAAAAAAGAAAAGCCAGCTGGACGTCTGGCTTTTCTCATGATAAAATGATTCAGTTTACTTAATAATAAGTTTTTGAGTGGTTATTTCGTTTTTAATTTTCAACTGTAAAATATAAGTTCCTTTCGGAAGATGCGAAACACTAATGGTCTGATCCTGTTCCAGGGTAATATTCAGTTTTTTCCCGTCCATTGAATACATTTCAGCCTCCGAAACTTTTTCACCTTTAATAAATACTTTATCTGATGCCGGATTAGGATAAACAGAAACCTTATTTCCGGTCTTTGCTTCCCGCACAGCCAGTGTTCCCTCAGCCGAAGGATCCGAATATGTTTTGGAAGCATCAATGGATCTTACGCTCCAGTACACATTCTGAACGGAAGGATCCAGATCCAGAAACCACGAAGGTGTTGTTACGGTATATCTGGCAATATCTGCGGCTCCCGGTGCAGAACCCACTTTAATTTCATAGCGCAATGCATTCACCGGGGTTTTGTCGTCGGTTGCTCCGTTCCATGAAAACTGAAAGCGGTTACCATTTTTTGTAAGATTAAGGTTTGCAGGAGGTGTGGGTTTCCGGTTCACTTCCTGAGAAGTGTTTCTGAAGATTTTAGTAAGTGAAGGATAGTCCGGATCTGCCCAATCAAATCCGGCCAATAAAACATCCAGACGGTTGTCATTGTCAAAGTCAAGTAGATTGATGAAACCCGTACCTCCCAAATAGTGCAAACCTGTGGGTATATTTTCAATAAATTCCTGATTGGAGGGATTGAATAAAAAAGTTTTTACCACGGCATTGTTATCCTCATCATTTCCTGAAATAATAAAATCATAATATCCGTCGCTGTTGAGATCGCCAACGCTTACGGATGCGTCTGCAATTTCCTGGGAACTGATTTCCTGTGCGGTAAGATGCCCGGTTCCGTCATTCATCAGGACAGCAAAATAAGGCGCATTATTCTGATCGGTTCCGGAAACCACAATATCCTGATAACCGTCTGCATTAAAGTCGGCAAAATCAAGCTTTCCGCTGGACATCGCATTAAAATCCTGGGAAAGTTCAAGTGTTCCGCCTTCATTCAGGTAGACTTTAAATAATGGTGCACTTCCCGTATTCGTTCCCAGGATAACAAGATCCAGAAGATGATCATTATTCAGGTCTACCATTTTAAAGCTGCCGTTCTGTGTTCCTTCCATCCAGCTTCTTGTCAGTTCAAAGCTGTTTCCTGTATTCCGGTAATAATCCAGGTCGTTGATAAATCCTGTTCCTTCCACATACTGTGTTCCGTTGATCACATAATCCTGTTTTCCGTCATGATCAAAATCAAAGACTTCCACAGAGCCATAGATTTTCCCAGGAAATTCCGCTTCTTTTACCAGTCCGTTCCCTGTATTTTTAAATCTGTAATGTTTGTAATTTACGACATCCATATAGCTGAGGCCGGTAGAAATCACGTCAAGCAGCCCGTCATTATCAAAATCGATGAATTTAATATCTCCCAGATGGTTGGCATCACTTCCGGCATTGGCATAAGGCATCAGTGAGGTTCCGCTATTTTTATAGATCTCATTATAAGAAACGTCGGCCTGCCCGTCACCATCTATATCTAACGCGCCATTAATCACAACATCCGGCTTACCATCATTGTCCATATCTGCCACATCAGCCGATCCATAGTAAAAATTCTTCAATCCCGTCTGAATTTCAGCGTAATTCTGCGCCATAATTCCTACCGGAAGCATTGATAAAAGAATACAAATCCTCCTCATATTATTTTTATTTAGATTAATTAAAAACAAAGATAGAACATTTATACAGCTTCCCTGAGCCGGATTACATGAAATATATCACCCTTATTGGGCTGAGTATCTCAGAATTTCGGGTATTTTAAAATTCAATATTATTAATCAGCCAGTTATTTGCAAATATTTTCCAAAAGATTTGTCTATCTAAAAAATTCTTCGTTATTTTGCACTCTCAAATATTATACAAATAAGAACATCGAGATATGTCAAGAATTTGCCAAATAACAGGAAAGCGTGCAATGGTTGGTAACAACGTTTCTCACGCTAATAACAAAACGAAGCGTCGTTTTGAAATTAACTTATTAGAGAAGAAGTTTTACCTTCCGGAGCAGGATAAGCACGTTACACTGAAAGTATCAGCTCATGGATTGAGAGTGATTAACAAGATTGGAATCGAAGAAGCTTTAGAAAGAGCTGTAAGAAACGGATTGATTAAAAAGTAATTGAATCATGGCAAAAAAAGGAAACAGAGTTCAAGTAATTCTTGAATGTACAGAGCACAAAGAAAGCGGTATGGCGGGAATGTCCAGATACATTTCTACTAAAAACAAAAAGAACACAACAGAAAGATTGGAGCTTAAAAAGTACAATCCGGTTCTTAAGAAATATACTGTTCACAAAGAAATCAAGTAATTTATAAATAATAATTTACCATGGCAAAGAAAGTAGTAGCAACCCTACAAAGCGGTCAGTCTAAGAAAATGACCAAAGTTGTGAAGATGGTTAAGTCTTCTAAGTCAGGAGCTTACGTTTTCGAAGAAAAAGTAATGAATGCAGACGAAGTGGATGGATATTTGAAAAAATAATCCACACTTTATTGACAATATAAAAAAACTACTCATATTTTGGGTAGTTTTTTTGTTATCTTTGTTCACCGGATTATTAATCAGTAAACTATGAAAAAGATTCCTGTTCTGGTCTTCACAGCAGTTTCTATCTTTTCATTCAGCCAGAAAACAACGGTTCAGACAGAATACAGAAGTTCGTCAAAAGTTTTCAGCATAAAAGGGCTGTCACAGGCAGTAAGCATAGACTGTGGAAAATCCAGAATGATTCTATTATCCGGGCAGGTCCCGCTGGATGCAGAAGGCAATCCTGTGGGAGATAATGTAGAAAAGCAGACAGAGCAGGTTTTCAAAAATATAGAGAACATTCTGAAAGAGTACGGAGGTACGGGAAAGGATATTATAAAGCTGAGTATCTTCATTAAAGATATATCCAAAGCATCAGACTTCAGAAAGATCAGAGATGTATATGTCAGCACCCGGAATCCTCCGGTAAGCAGTCTTGTGGAAGTAAGCCGCCTCTTCAGAGATGATATTCTGATAGAGATAGAAGCCACAGCTGTTGTTAAAAACAAATAAGAATAAACTATGAGTTGGTTTAAAAATATATTCAAGAAAGAAGAAAAGGAAACCCTTGACAAGGGATTGGAAAAATCCAGCCAGGGCTTCTTTGAAAAAATGACGAAGGCCGTAGTCGGTAAAAGCAAAGTAGATGATGAAGTACTGGATGACCTGGAAGAGGTACTGATTGCATCCGATGTAGGCGCATCCACCACCATTAAGATCATAGAACGGATTGAAGAACGCGTAGCCCGCGACAAATATGTTGGGGTAAACGAACTGGATAAGATCCTTCGTGAAGAGATCTCAGGACTTCTTCTTGAAAACCCTCATGCCGGAACCGGAAACATCGATACCTCCAAAAAGCCTTACGTAATTATGGTGGTTGGAGTAAACGGAGTAGGAAAAACAACCACAATCGGTAAGCTTGCCCATCAGTTTAAATCTGAAGGTAAGAAAGTAGTTCTTGGGGCAGCAGATACCTTCAGAGCGGCAGCCGTTGACCAGCTGACGATCTGGAGCGAAAGAGTGGGAGTTCCTATCGTAAAACAGAATATGGGATCAGATCCCGCTTCCGTAGCTTTTGATACGGTACAGAGTGCTGTTGCCCAGGATGCGGATGTGGTTATCATCGATACGGCAGGAAGACTTCATAACAAGATCAATCTGATGAACGAACTTTCCAAGATCAAAAGAGTAATGCAGAAGGTAATCCCTGATGCTCCTCACGAGATCCTGCTTGTACTTGACGGTTCCACCGGGCAGAATGCTTTCGAGCAGGCCAAACAGTTTACCGCAGCCACAGAAGTGAATGCTTTAGCCGTTACAAAGCTTGACGGTACAGCCAAAGGAGGGGTTGTAATCGGAATATCAGATCAGTTCCAGATTCCGGTAAAATATATAGGTGTTGGCGAAAAAATGCAGGACCTTCAGCTTTTCAATGGTACGGAATTTGTAGACTCATTCTTCAAGAAAAGATGATTTATATCATGTTTTCCCTTAACTTAGCAAACGATATCAATTTAAAATATTAACATTTAAAAAAATTTGCAACTATGGGATTTTTAACATGGATTATTTTCGGACTTATTGCAGGTGCAATTGCTAAAATGATTATGCCCGGCACACAGGGCGGCGGATGGCTTATTACCATTATTCTGGGAATTATAGGAGCATTCGTTGGGGGTGCGATAGGCGTTTATATTTTACACTGGGGAGACGTTACCACGTTCTGGAACCCACGCAGCTGGATCCTTGCCATTGGAGGCGCTTTAATCGTTCTCTGGATATACGGAATGGCTACGAAGAAAAGCTGACAGGCAATTCAATAAAAAAATAAAATCCCGGATCTGAATTTCAGGCCCGGGATTTTCTGTACAATATAATTTAGTTAGTTGATTTTAATCTGATAAGGCATTTCCATCTTCACCTCAGACTGCAATTTTTTATCGGTGATCTGCTGAAGGATCTCATAATTGGCCTTTCCAATCTTATTCTTAATGATTCTTGCAGAAACATCATCTTCATTAAGGTCTTTGAAGAACTGCTCAAACGGAGACATCTTTTTAGGATAAGAAGCTGTGTGATATGACTTCAGGCCTGCTTTCTGTGCTGCAAATTTCACCGCATCATTCAGTGTTCCCAGTTCATCCACAAGACCAATCTGCTTGGCACGGGTTCCGCTCCATACTCTTCCTCCTCCTACACTGTCGATCTGTTCGAACGTCTGCTTTCTGTTTTGGGTCACAAAGTGAACAAATCTTTTATACGTTCCCTCCACACTTCTGGTGATCATATTTACCCCGTAAGGAGAAACACCGTTCAATGCAGAATAATACTGCGAATTGGCATTGGTAGCAACAATATCTGAACGGATCCCGTTTTTGTTGGCAATATCCTTATAATAAGGAATCACTCCGAAAACCCCGATAGATCCTGTAAGCGTATTAGGCTCAGAATAGATTTTATCAGCAGCCATTGCAATATAATATCCTCCTGAAGCAGCATAATCCCCGAAAGAAACCACCAATGGCTTTTTCTTTTTCAGCTGCTGAAGCTCAAACAGGATCTCATCCGATGCATTGGCACTTCCCCCGGGCGAATTGATCCTGAAAACAACCGCTTTCACTTTATCATCATTCTGAAGGTCTTTAATGTACTTAACATATTTTTCGGAGAAAATATCATTATATCCGTCTCCGTTGTTGATTCCTCCTGAAGCATATAATACGGCAATCTTTTCTCCGGATTTATCTTCATCCGCATAAGAGCTGATATAATTCGCCACAGAAACCCTGTTCAGCTTCTCTTTTTCTTTCAGTTTCAGTTTGGATTTGATCATTTCATCATATTCCGTTTTCTGGATCAGTTTATCAGCCAGTTTATATTTCAGCCCCAGTTCCGGGATCATCCCATACAAACTGTCAACTACCATTCTGAACTGGGCAGTATCAATTTTTCTTGACACGGCAATCTTAGCGGATGTATTTTTCCATATATCATTTAAAAGCGTACTCAGCTGTTCTTTATTTTCAGGAGAAATATCATTTCTTAAAAAAGGTTCCACTGCAGATTTGAATTTACCGTGACGGATTACTTCAACACCGATACCGTATTTTTCAGCGAAATCTTTGAAGAATGTAACTTCCGTAGCCAGTCCTTTTAATTCGATCATTCCTGACGGATTAAGGTAATACTGGTCTGCAACAGATCCTAAATAATAGGAAGACTGTGAAACGGCATTTCCATAGGCGTACACAAATTTTCCGCTCTTTTTAAAATCTTCAATGGCACTCCGGATATCATCAAGCTGGGTAATTCCGGCATTCAGATGATCAGCCTCAATACTTATACCTTTAATATTATCGTCAGTCTTGGCTTTGTGTATCGCTTCAAGCACATCGTACAGCAGAATGCTTTTGTTCTTGTCACTGATATTGAATAAGCTCATATTTTCCTCAGTCGGACTGTCTATAATATCAGTCTTCAGGTTAATGGTAAGAACAGAATTCTTTTTCACCACTACCGACTTTTCGTTGCCCATCGAACTGAACACAAGCATCATGATGAAAAAGACAAAAAACACTGCAAATAATAGCATAATTGCCACTATATTTGCCAGGACATTTTTAAAGAAACTTCTCATAAATCAATCAATTTTCCAATATGTCGCAGCATAAGGTCGTTTTGTTACTCGGAAGTAACCTGGGAGATCCAAAAAAAAATATAGAGCTCGCTCTGCAGAAAATAAGTGAAGGAGGTAATGAGATTTCACAGCTAAGCGAATTTCTGATATCCGAACCGGTGGAATTTGCCAGTTCCAATATTTTTTGTAATATTGCATCAATAATATTCACGCGTCTTTCCCCCATTCAACTGCTTGATTTTGTTAAGAATATTGAAGTCAAAATGGGGAGAATTAATGATTCAAAATCATCTGGAAGCTATAGCGATAGAATAATAGATATTGACATCATTAAATATAATGAATTGAATTTCAGATCAGAAAGACTGGAAATTCCCCACAAAAAACATCTTTTTGAAAGGGATTTTTCTAAAATATTATTGAAGGATTTTATCTAAATAAAACATAAAACATATAGTATGAAATTAGGTTTATTATTATTGGCCACACTTCCTGTTGCAGCTTTTGCCCAGGAAGGTACTACAGTAAGCTCGTCCACCGAGTATCCTAATACTTTTTCTTCAGGCTCCGCTAATGTAAAACCATTTGATAATAAGTCCAGGCGTTTCAACGACTGGTCTGTTTCTGTTGGGGGAGGTGCTGCATTTATGGTTCATTCCGATCTCAGATCTTTTTATGATAAAAAGACAAACTGGGGGTATAATGCTTACGTAAGTGTAGATAAACAAATCACCCATGTATTTGGAATCAGCCTCATTTATCAGAGAGGTGAGACCAAACAGAAAGCCATGTTGGATGGTGCTGCAGGTATTGCAGCTGGTGTAGGTACTGCAACGACAAAGTATAACCAGGTAGCCTTGATGGGAGATGTCAACCTTTCCAATTTATTAAGAAGAGTAGACAATCATTCTCCTTACAGATGGGCTTTCCATGGATATGCCGGACTTGGATTCCAGGGGTACAAAACCTCCCTGCATGACAATGATGAGTTCAGATGGAGCAATACTCCGAAAAGAGTTCCTCTGTTCATTGAACAGGATTTTGCCATCAATTCACTTTTCTATCAATTCGGATTGGGACTGAAGTATAAAGTTTCCAAGCTTATTGATATTGAAGCCAGAACCATGTACATCATCAGTGGTGATGATGAATTCGACGGTGGCGGATGGGCTGATCCGGGCGATTACGACACCTCTAAGCCGGGAGCAAAGTATAATATGATCAGCAGTTCAAGATCAGATAATGCATGGACCGTGAATTTAGGGGTTTCTTTCAAAATCGGAAAACATCCTTCTCATTTAGCATGGCACGATCCGCTTCAGGAAGCTTATTACAGAGCCAATGTCCTGGAAAATGCAACTACGGATTTTGTAGTATGCGAAAAAGGAGATGCTGATAATGACGGTGTTTGCGACGATTGGGACAGAGAGCTGAATACTCCTGCAGGAGCAAGAGTAGACGGTGCCGGTGTAGCTCTTGATATGGACCTTGACGGGGTAATTGACCTTTACGATAAGTGCGTAACGGTTCCGGGACCTGTTGAAAACAACGGATGCCCTAACTAAAGCAGACGCTTTTATACAATGAAATCATTTAAATAACTAAATAAAAAATACACTATGAAATTAAGTTTAGCAGTTGTAGCATTAGCGCTGGCAGTTCCTACCGCCAGTTATGCGCAAGACTCAACAGCAGTTTCAACCGGACAGTACCCAAATACGTTCTCTTCCGGCTCTGCTAACGTTTCCCCTTTTACCAATCAGTCTAAAAGATTCAACGACTGGTCTATTTCAGCCGGTGTCGGGGTGCCATTAGTCCAATCAGCAGATTTAACTTCTATCAAAAACGGTAACGGTAAAAATCTTTTTGGATACTCTGCATATGTAAGTATTGACAAAGCTATTACCCATGCTTTCGGTTTAAAACTACAATATGACAGAGGAGAAACAAGACAGGGATGGTTCAATACCAAAGATGCAGCACCTAATGACCCGACAGCAGTAGGAGCAAGAACTCAGTATGATGCGATCTCTTTATTAGGAGATATCAACTTCTCTAACCTGTTGAGAAGAGTGGATAACCATTCTCCTTTCAGATGGGCACTACACGGATATGCAGGTATCGGTACCATTGCGTACAGAGCCTATCAGAAAGACATGAAAGGACAGAGACTGGAAACAGAAGTTAAGCCTTTCAAACTGGGATCTATGTTTATGCAGGCAGGTGCCGGATTAAAATTCAAAGTGAACAGAAGAATTGATATCGAAGGTAGAGTAATGTACGTTGTAACCGGAGATGATGAATTCGATGGCGGAGGAGACAAATACAGCGCGATCAACAAACGTGAAGAGCAGGTATCTGACAACTTCTTCAATGCTACTTTAGGGGTTTCATTGAAATTGGGAAAACACGAATCTCACGTAATGTGGCATGACCCGCTTCAGGAGATCTATTACAAACTTGATGTTCTGGCAAACAGAGATCAGGATATTGAAGTATGTAAGAAAGGTGATGCTGATAATGACGGAGTATGCGACGATTGGGACAGACAGCTTGACACTCCTGCAGGAGCAAGAGTGGATGGTGCCGGTGTAGCTCTTGATACTGATCTTGACGGAGTAATCGATCTTTACGATAAGTGTGTAACAGTTCCGGGACCTGTTGAAAACAACGGATGCCCTCTTACTCCAACTCAACCTACCGGACCTGTTGTAGAAACAGAAACCAAACTGGAAGGAATTGAATTTGACCTGAACTCTGACAGAATTCTACCGTCAAACACTCCGATCCTGAATAACGCGGTGAACTATATCAACTCTTCAACCGGTTCCTACAACGTAGTGGGTGCAACCGATACAAGAGGTACAGATGCTTATAACCAAAAGCTTTCCGAAAGAAGAGCCAATAACGTTAAAAATTATCTGATCAAAAACGGAGTTCAGTCCGGTAAGATCAATGCAGTAGGTAAAGGTGAAAAAGACCTTAAATACCCTGAATGTGAACCAGCTACCAAATGCCCTGAATGGAAAAACAGAGCAAACAGAAGAGTTTACTTCGAAGCTAAATAATAAACTTTTAGTAATATATCAAAGCCGTGCGATGCACGGCTTTTTTTGTTGTAATACTTTCCTTAATTTTACCCTATGATTTCTCAGCAGGATTTTCAAAAATTAAAATACGATACCCTTAAATATTTTTGGGGCTATGACGGCTTCAGAGACTCTCAGGAAGAAATCATCGATTCGGTCATCAATGAGAAAGACAATCTTGTGCTGCTGCCTACCGGCGCCGGAAAATCACTTTGTTATCAGCTCCCTGCCCTGCTGAAGGAAGGAACCTGCCTGGTGATCTCTCCCCTGCTTGCCCTGATGAAAGACCAGGTCAACCAGCTTAAAGCCCGCGGTATTGAAGCGGAATACCTGTCTTCCGAACTGGATGAGTATGATGCCGAAGCCATCTATGACCGGTGCAGAGATGGCCTTACCAAGCTTCTTTACATATCACCGGAAAGAATTACCAATATTCAGTTCCTTCAGAATATTGATGATATACAGCTTTCTTTTATTGCAGTAGATGAAGCCCACTGTATTTCAGAGTGGGGCCAGGATTTCAGGCCCAGTTACCAGAATATCAAAGAATTCAGAAGAAACCACCCTGAGATTCCGTGCCTGGCTTTAACGGCCACAGCAACACCGAAAGTGCTGGAAGAGATCAAAAATAAACTTGAGCTCAGAAAACCGGCCGTATTTCAGAAAAGTTTTAAAAGAGATAACATCAGGATCCTTACAGAAGAGGTTGCCGATAAATTCCAGCGTGTCTTTGATATTTTAAAATATACCCAAGATTCCGGAATTGTTTATGTAAGAACCAGAAAAGAAGCCGAACTTCTTGCAGAATTTCTGAAGAAAAACCACATGAAAAACGTAGATTTTTTCCATGCAGGTTTAACTACAAAAGAAAAAAATACCCGCCAGGCGATCTGGAACAAAAGTGACCATTATGTGCTGATCTCCACCAATGCTTTCGGGATGGGAATTGATAAAGACAACGTCCGTTTTGTAATCCACTACTCTCCTGCTCCTTCTCTTGAAAACTATTACCAGGAAATAGGAAGATCAGGAAGAGACGGAAAGGAAAGCTTTGCCTTCATGCTCTGGAATCAGCAGGAACTGATGAATTTTGATGAGATTCTGAAAAACCAGATTCCCAATAAGGCAGAATTTTTAAAGATCATCAGCTACCTTTACTCTGTGTTCCAGGTAGCGGAATATGAACTTCCGGAAAAAGTTTTTCAGCTCAATATCCAGGGAATACAAAACTTTACAAAATTTTCCAGGGCAAAGATCAATAATGTGCTTAATTTCCTGCACAATCAGGAAATCATTTATTATAATGACAACAAAAGCCTTTCTTCTCTCGAACTTCTCATTAAACCCGATGAAATAGATCAGCTGGTGCAGAAAGATGCTTATTTTATTGAGCTGATGCTTCGCACCATTTCAGGAATTACCACGCATAAGGTGATGTTCAGTGAACAGCAGGTAAGCAATAAAATAGGAACAGCCGTTCCACTGATCAAGGAACGTCTGAAAGAACTGCAGCAGAAAAACTATCTGGAATATGTAGACGGAGCCCTCTCCAGCATAAAATTCCTTAAACCCCGTGATGAAAGGGCCATCAGCGGAGCCTACTGGAAACTTTTTGAACACATCCAGAAAAATAAAATCCAGAAATGGGAAGAGATGAAATTCTATATTGAAAACAGCAGCCACTGTAAAATGAAACTTATCCTTGCCTATTTCGGAGAAAAGAATGCCAGGAATTGCGGACAGTGTTCTGTTTGTGAAAAAAATAAACAGTCCATTTTCGGAAAAAATATTTCCCAGCAGATCATCAGTCTTCTGGCTAAAAAACCGGCTACCATTGAAGAACTGTCCATACAGCTGAGTTATCATTCCAAAAACAATATTCTGGAAAACCTTATCTATCTTTTAGATTCCGGAAAAGTGAGAATGCTGAATTTCAGAACTTATGCGCTTAATCATGAGTAATGGGTGATGAGTAATGAGTAATGAGTAATGAGTAATGGGTAATAGGTAATGTGGGTGATAAGTAATATTCTAATCGGGAATAAAACAGGCAGACTTCAGGCTACCGGGCAACTTTAAGCTTTGAACCTTGAACATAAAACTCTAAACTTTGCATCCTAAAGTTCATCGGTTATTCCCAATCCGTTCCCGCAACTCTCGTTTCAAACTCTTATCTTTGCACCATGAAATCATTGAAAGTTGTTTTTTTAGGAACTCCCGAGTTTGCAAGAACCTCTCTGGAAGCTATTCATCAATCGAATCACGAAGTGGTAGGTGTGGTAACCGTTGCCGATAAAGCGAGTGGCCGCGGACAGAAAATAAACCAGTCTCCCGTAAAAATATATGCCGCAGAAAACAACATCCCGGTTTTCCAGCCTGAAAAACTGAGAAATCCTGAATTTCTGGAAGAACTGAGAAAATTAGAAGCTGATGTTTTCGTAGTGGTAGCCTTCAGAATGATGCCGAAAGTTCTTTTCGAAATGCCTAAAATGGGAACCTTCAATCTTCATGCCTCCCTGCTTCCCGATTACAGAGGTGCAGCACCGATTAATTATGCTGTCATCAACGGGGAAGAAAAAACAGGAGCCACCACTTTCTTTATCAACGAAAAAATAGACGAAGGGAATATTCTTCTTCAGGAAGAGCTTGAAATTCTAGCGGATGAAAATGCAGGCAGCCTTCATGACCGTTTAATGGTAATGGGTTCCGGACTTGTTGTAAAAACCCTGGACGGCCTTGCTGAAAATACCATCACCGAAAAACCGCAGCCCAATACAGAACATCCAAAAAACGCTTACAAGATCTTCAAAGAAGATACCCGCATCAACTGGAATGCACCGTCAAAAACAGTTCATCAGTTTATTCTCGGGATGTCTCCATACCCGGCTGCATTCACCACTCTAAAAATAGGAGAAGAGGAAAAAGGACTAAAGATATTTGCCGGAAAATTTGAGATTACAGATCATGGAAAACCATCAGGGACACTTGATATCTCAAAAAATGAATTCAAGATCTACACGCAGGACGGGGTTTATTTTCCCCAGGAATTACAGCTGGAAGGGAAAAAGAGAATGACAGTGAAGGATTTCCTTAACGGTTTCAGAAATTTTGAAGAGATCAGTCTGTAAATAAGAAAGGAAGACGGATGATGGAAGCCATTATTCTCCTTATATAAAACAGAGCCGGTTCTCCCTGAAGATCCGGCTTTTTCTATGAATGAAAACTATTGATTTATACTTTATTGGTTAAAAAAAACATCCACAAATATCTGTGAAATAAGTATAATTTGTGGGAAATTATTTCAACCACAAACCCGAAGGTTCGACGTAGTCAGAAGTAACAAAAGAATTTTAACACCTTAGTATCAATAAGTTTAAATGCTTTGAGTATAGAAGTTCACATAGGCCTAAAAAAATCTACGATTTTTATTGAATGAAAACAGATCTGCTCAATCTGCCGAATCTGCGAGACCATAAAATATTCCGGGTGATCTATGAAGAAATAAACCCACCACAAAAATCAGTGAAATCTGAGCGATCTGTGGGAAATATTTAACCACAACAGGCGCAAAAGATTTAACACCTTAGTATCAATAAGTTTAAATGCTTTGAGCATAGAAGCTCACTTAAGATAAAAATCTACGATTTTTATGTATTTCAACGATGCAAAATTTTATCGGAGAAAAAATCCTAGCACCTTTTTATGGAGTTTATAAAATTATTCTTGCGGCATTGCGTATCCCAACAAAAAAAATCCGCTGAATCTACAAGAGTTTTTATACTCTAACCTCTACTGACAATTTTCCTGCGGATCCTGCTGATAAACTCGGGAGTTACTCCCAGATAAGAGCCAATCTGTATATTGGTAAGACGGTGGGCAATCTGTGGATAATCTCTGAGAAAATCCTGATACCTTTCATCCGACGGCTTATTTAGATTATCAATTATTCTACGCTGAAGAGCAATGATAGACATCTGAAACTTGAGCCTCATGAGTCTTTCTATTTCAGGAAGCTCATCATAAAGTTTTTCTTTATCTTCCCTGGAAATCAGAAGAATCTCACTGTCTTCAATAGCCTGGATATTGAGCTGTGAAGGAATCTGATTGATAAAGCTGTCCATATCCGAAAGCCACCAGTCTTCTATTCCGAAATGCAGAATCTGCTCAACTGCGTTTTCATTAGTCCGGAATACTTTAAAACATCCTTTCAGGACAAAACCTTCATAAGTACAGATATCGCCTTCTTTCAGCAGAAATTCTTTTTTACTAATTCTCCGTAGAATAAAAGCTCTGCAATATTTTTCCAGCTTTTCATCTGAAATTTCAATATATTCCCTGATGTGTTTTTTCAAAGGCTCCGTCATGGTTTAAAAATAAAAAAAGGTTCAGAAAAATCCTAAACCTTTTTGTTATTTATGTATCAACAGCTTCACAACAAAGTTGATTCACTATTGGCTATTCACTTATTTATTACAGCTGAACCAGCTCAGTCACTTCCACATCATAACCACCCACCTGAGGTTTGATATTCGGGTTCTGAGTAATTACTTTAAATTTATTGATTCCCAGGTTTTTCAGAATCTGTGTTCCGATCCCATAATCCCTGTAATTGTAGGCTAAAGTAGGATGCTGCTCCTGCCCGTCCTGATAATTCAGGAACTGCTGAAGTTTTCTCAGTGTATTTTCAGAATTGGAAACATTATTGATGAAGATAATGGCACCTTTCCCGGCTTCATTCACCATGTTGGTCACTTTTTCCAGCAAAGGTTTTTCACCGTTATTCAGTCTGGTAAGAACATCGAAATAAGAATCGGAAGACTGAACTCTCACCAAGACAGGTTCATCAACAGTCCATGCTCCTTTTGTCAAAGCAAAATGGATCTGGTCATTTGAAGTTTCTCTGAAAGCAAAGAAATCATAGTCTCCGTAAGCCGTTTTCACTTTTCTTTCTTCTATTCTTTCGATCAGGTTTCCTTTTTTAAGCTGATAATGGATCAGATCTTCGATAGAAACGATCTTCATATCGTGTTTCTGAGCAAAAGCATAGAGATCCGGTAAACGGGACATGGTTCCGTCATCATTCATGATCTCACAGATCACTCCTCCTTCTTTCAGGCCGGCCAGATGAGTCAGATCAATCGCCGCTTCTGTATGTCCGGCTCTTTTCAGAACACCTCCTTTTCTTGCGCGTAAAGGGAAGATGTGTCCCGGTCTCATGAAATCCGTAGGTTTCGATTTTTCGTCCATCAGTGCCAAAATGGTTTTGGCTCTGTCTCCTGCAGAAATTCCAGTGGAAGTTCCGTTTCCAAGAAGGTCAACCGATACGGTGAAGGCAGTTTCTTTAGGGTCGCTGCTTCTGCTTACCATTACTTCAAGTCCTAACTCATCGCATCTTTTTTCAGGAAGCGGCATACAGATCAGCCCTCTTCCGTGAAATGCCATAAAATTGATAATTTCCGGGGTTGTCAGCTCCGCCGCGCAAAGAAAATCTCCTTCATTCTCTCTGTCTTCATCATCTACTACTATGATTATTTTACCATTTTTAAGGTCTTCAATAGCCTCTGGAATAGTATTTAATTTAATCTCAGACATGTTTACTTTTTATTTATGCAAAGATACTCATAAAAATAAGCATCTGCCAATTAATCGGGATGGTTTGTTACGCTTTGGATAATGAGTTTGCTGCCTCTCTGAAAATTTCATAAGATCTCAGCCTTTTCTGATGGTCATAAATGTGGGAATTGATCATCAGCTCATCCACACTGAACCTTTCCTGAAAATCCCTGAGCTTCTGTTCAACCTCAGCCTGGTCTCCTATAAAAGTATACCTCAGCTTCTGAAGCACCATCGACTTTTCCATCGGCGACCAGATATCATCCATATCCTCTACCGGCGGTGCAAAAGGCTTCCTGTCATTTCTCACGATATTGATGAATGCCTGGAATAAAGTGGTAGAGATCTTATGGGCCTCCTCGGAAGTTTCTGCCGCCACCCCGTTTACACAGGCTATGATGTAAGGCTTATCCAGCTGTTTTGAAGGCTGAAAATGTTCCCTGTAAATCTTAAACGCCATTTCCATATGCTCAGGAGCAAAATGTCCCGCAAAAGCATAAGGCAGTCCAAGTTCTGCTGCCAGCCATGCGCTGTCTGTACTCGATCCCAGGATATAAAGCGGAATATCAAGCCCTTCTCCCGGAATAGCGCGAACCATCGCGTCTGAATTTTCTTCAGAAAAATACCTCTGTAACTCCAGGATCTGTCTTGGAAACTGTTCATTGATGATAGCCGGATTTCTGCCTAATGCCTGAGCGGTAAGCCCGTCAGTTCCCGGAGCTCTTCCCAGTCCCAGGTCTATTCTACCAGGAAAAAGAGATTCCAAAGTTCCGAACTGTTCGGCAATGATCAGTGAACTGTGGTTGGGAAGCATAATTCCTCCGGATCCTACCCTTATAGTTTTCGTTCCGTTGGCAATAAAACCGATCAGAACTGAAGTGGCAGAACTGGCGATGCTTTCCATATTATGGTGCTCGGCAAGCCAGAACCTTTTATAATCTAAACTTTCAGTATGATTTGCTAAAGACAGACTGTCCTGAAAGGTATCATGAATGCTTTTCCCCTGCTTTACCGGTGCAAGGTCTAAAACAGAAATTTCAAAATTTTTCATAATTCTAAATTTGGGTTAAAAAACCGAACAAATTTAAAATATAAAAACTGCATTAGTTACTTTTTGTAATTAATAAAACCGATCGATCAGTTCAGGGAAAAACTATTGGAATTTTAATTTTTGTTTAAAGTAATTTATTTATAGAATTTATACTTTTGACAGATAAATATTTGTGTTAACAACTTTTTGAAATTATTTCCCTGAACCTTAATTCACATAAGAAATGGCAAGAAATACTGAAATTTATACATTCAACCAAGAAAAAGCAAGAAAAAACTTACTGCCTTTAATAAGCAATACTGTTTTGCACAAAAAGTCTTTTTCTCAGTTTTTAAAGGCGAGAAGAGAGGAATTCGGGGACCATTTCAATGCCTGTGAAAACAAAATTGCCCAAATAATTTCAACAGATATCAATTATATTCAACCAGAAGATCTATTGGAAATCATGTTTTTTCTTGATGAAGAAATTACATATAACAAGAATATTTTAGAAAAAAATATTGACTCATACGGAGTCAACCTGTTGTATGAGCTTCCTACTAAAACAGTATGTTATAGCTATATGTACCAATACAGCAATTATACCAGTTATTATCCTATAGAAGAAACGATGGATGCAGAATATTGCGGGTATAATATTTCTGCTGAAGATTTTCTGAGATTTAATGATTATATGATTCTTCTTACTAAAAAAATATTAGACAGTGGAATTGATGGATATCAATACACTGAGGAGGATTTCACAGACCTTGAGAAAAAGGCATTTGAAGTTATAAATAATAAATTTGCAGGTGATAAAGAACTTCACAAAATCATTGAAGAAGAGTTTCTCTATCTTAAAAACGGTGTAGATAACAAAATAATGATGGAGCAACACAAATAGTTTGGTACGCATCAGCATTTTTATCTAAATCCGTAGAAATGTTGGAAAGCATTAATCTTCAAGATAGAGTTGTTATTCTGGATTACTAATAAAAACATTCTTAGATCCTACCCTTCTCCTTCAGAAAATTATAATGATTGATCAGAATCCTGATCTCATTGAATTCAAAACTGCTTGGAAGTGCATTCTTCCATTCTGTCAATGTTTCATGAGGATTTTTATAGAATTCCGTTTCAAAAGCTTTGATCTTGTCTGAAGTAATTACCCTGGCAATATCCAGCAGACCCTGTTCCGCAAATTTTGCCAGGTGTCCGATGACGGTTTCCTTCACCAGCCCTCTTTCCAGAGCAATTTCACCGATGGTTTTACCCTGTTCAAATAGCTGGAAGGTAAGAACCTGAGAAGGAACTTTAGCGATCTTCATACTGATTTCCTTATCATTTTTTTCATCTAAAAGTTTAGTTTCCAGCAGATAGGCTTCCTTCAGGCTGTTGAGGTATTCTTCAATATCTTCCAGCCAGTTTCTGAATTCCTCGTTATACTGCTTCAGTCCTTTTGCTCCTTTGATCTCGGCATAAAAATCTTTCAGCGGATTAAAGACCTTATCACGGATTTCTACAAAAAAGAAATTAACGGCTCCTTTCGTTTTATTCTCGATTTCGGACCATTCTTCTTTCTGTTCGATAAAATTGCTGACTTTCTGGAAAATCACCCTTTCCAGCTTTTCGAAGATCTTCCCGAGATTCACAATCTCATGTTTCAGCTGCACATACAGCTGGTTGGTTTTAACATGATCTATATTTTTGGTAACCACAGACAGCTGGTTCCAGTCTTCCACTTCCTTCAGAAACCACAGGCAGTTTACCGTACGGAGCACTTTTCTGATGCTGTAATCATATTTTTCTTTATTCAGAATCGCCTCTACATTATCGTTGGCAAGCGTATTCCCCTGAAACTGGAGAATCCTGTTATCTTTAAAAATAACATCCGGAGTAATCCTGGATTTCAACACAATACCTTCCAGTGTACGGCATCTCGACAAAGCAACATATACCTGCCCTGCTGTAAAACTCTTTCCGGCATCTATGATCACCTTGTCAAAAGTAAGCCCCTGACTTTTGTGAATGGTAACCGCCCAGGCCAGTTTGATCGGGAACTGTTCAAAGCTTCCCAGCACTTCTTCCTGGATATTTTTCTCGGTATCGAGGAAATATTTTTTCTGTTCCCAGACTTCCCTTTTTACGGTAATTTCCCTTTCACTGCCGTCCAGGATTACTTTGATCTCATTTTCATCCAAAGCTGAAATTTCCCCCAGTTTTCCGTTAAAGTATTTCTTTTCTCCGGAAATATCATTTCTGATGAACATCACCTGAGCCCCGATTTTCAGTTCCAGAAACTGTTCGTTCGGAAACTGGTTCTCTTTAAAATCACCAAAGAGCTTGGCTTCATAAGTATTCGGATTTACTTTGATTTCCGCCAGCTTTTCCTGATTGATCTCATCAGCCATTTTATTGTGGGAACACAGGTAAACGTAGGACTCGTTCCCCATTTCAAAATCCGGATCGTATCTTTCGTTGAGAAGATCAAAATCGATATTGGCGGTATCTCCGTCGCGGATGGCATTCAGGATTTCAAGAAAATCTTCATCAGACTGCCGGTATACTTTCGTTAATTCAATCGTCAGAAGGGGAATATCTTTCACCGCCAGGCTGTCGAAAAAGAAAGGTGAATCGTAGCACATCTTTAAAATATGCTCATCCCTTACTACCGGTGGAAGCTGATAAAGATCTCCGATGAACAGCATCTGAACCCCGCCAAACCGCTGATTATTTCTTCTGATAAACCGCAGCGAAAAGTCCATCATATCCAGAACATCGGCCCTGAGCATGGAAACCTCATCAATAATAATAACCTCAATTTCCCTTAAAAGCTTAAGCTTATCTTTCCTGTATTTAAAATGAGGCATCAGATCGGCGATATTATTCGCCAGACTTCCATCGATACGGTCTGTGGTGGGTAAGAAAGTTCTTAAAGGAAGCCCGAACATGGAATGAATGGTCACTCCACCGGCATTAATCGCGGCAATTCCCGTAGGAGCCACTACGATATACTTCTTCTTCGTCCTTTTTACAAAATCATTGAGAAAGGTCGTTTTTCCGGTTCCTGCTTTTCCCGTAAGAAAAACACTTCTGTTCGTATGCTCTATTAAGTCAAAAAAATGATTGTTCATCGCTTCAAAAATACGGAAAATGAATTTGATTTTCTTACCTTGGCATAACTTTTGGAAATTCTCAAACAGAACGTATTTTTTTATGAAAAAAGTTTTCATCCATATCCCGGTATTATTGTTTTGTACTACAATTACATTGGTTTCATGTAATACATCTAAAAATGCAGGTACTGATCTTCCAAAAGATATTGCCCAGAGACCCCTGGATGAAGACAGCCAGAGATATGACCAGGCCCAACTGGATAAATTAAAGGCCTCCATAGAATCTGAAGCTTCCGGAAAATGCACCAATGCTTCTGAATGGACTTTTGCCCCGATGGGTGCTAAAGCCTGCGGAGGACCTATGCTGTACATTGCCTATCCTAAAAAATCAGAAACTTCAATTCTTCCGAGAATCAATGTCTATACAGAAAAGGTAAAAGCATTTAATGAAAAATACAATATCACTTCCGACTGTATGATGGTAATGCCTCCTACCGCCGTAAAATGTTCGGGAGGAAAACCAGTTCTCGTGACGGAACAGCAGTAAAAAAGAAAAAAATCAAAGCAAAGGTTATATATCCCGTTGAATTATTCAACAAAAAACTCACTCAGGAGTTTATACTAAGGATTAAAACGAAAGCTCCGTCTACTGACAGAGCTTTTAATTTTTTTATATAGCTGCATAACGCATCAGGATTATCCTTCCACTTCTTTCACATTTCCCTTGTACCACGAAGAATACTTCACATAATTATCTGCAATTCTGTTTACTTCACCTTCCAGCAGCTGTGCAGAAATATCTTTGATTTTTCTTGCCGGCACCCCTCCCCAGACTTCTCCGGATTTGATATGGGTTCCCTGCGTTACCACAGAACCTGCTCCTACAATTGAATTTTCTTCTATCAGACAGTCGTCCATAACAATAGCTCCCATACCGATCAGGACATTATCTCTCACCGTACATCCATGAACAATGGCATTGTGGCCGATGGAAACATTATTCCCGATATTCAGAGGGTGCTTCTGATAAGTGCAGTGCAGCATAGCATTATCCTGAACATTGACCTTATCTCCCATTTTAATATAATGAACATCCCCTCTGATCACGGCATTATACCAGATACTGCAGTTCTCTCCCATCGTCACATCTCCGATAATGGTTGCTGTCTCCGCCAAAAAAGTTCCCTCACCGATCTGAGGCGTTTTTCCTAAAAGTTCTTTTATAATTGCCATAATTTTAATTTGATAATTTGAAAATATATCATTTTGGAAATATAAATCTCTGATTCCGGACCTGATCTGAAATAACAGGAATAAAAAAGGGCTCTCTTTCATTCCAACTTCTGATTTCAAATCACTGCGATAGCAAAAATCTAAATTCAAATCTCCAAGTTCTAAATTCTAATTGCGTATTTTTGTATCTCAAATTTAACGAAAAAATGCGTACAATACTTATAGAACCAACCGAAAACCCGAAAGTGATGAAATTTGTTGCAGATTACAATCTGATTCCGGGTTCTTTAGAGTTGGACAGAAGTTCAGATATTTCAGAAATTCCGCTGGCACAGGAACTTTTCAACTATCCTTTTGTGGAAAGAGTTTTCATTACGGCTAATTTTGTAGCTGTTGCCAAGCAGGACACAGTAGAATGGGAACATGTAGCGGAAAGCCTGAAAAATGTGATTGAAGACGAATTGCTGGCCAATCCCAGAATTTATCTTCAGAAGAAAAAGGAGATGTACCAGATCTATGCTGAGATGACTCCCAATCCGAATGTAATGAAATTCGTTTCCAGTAAACTGCTGCTGGATGGTTTCGTAGAAGTGAAATCCAGAGATGCGGCTGCTGAGGTTCCTTTGGCACAGGCTGTATTCAACGAGTTTGATTTTGCCAAAGAAATTTTTATTTCTGACAATTTCGTGGCCGTAACCAGAGATAACTCCGTGGAATGGCATGAAGTGATGATGGCCGTTCGCGCCCTGATCGCTGAATATCTTCAGAACGGAGGGAAAATTTCAACTCTTGAACCTCAGAAACATGAAAATCCGGTTGAAAAGATCATCAACAGGGATTATACGGAAGATGAGCAGAAAATTTCCGATATTTTAAATGAATATGTAGCTCCTGCCGTGGAAAATGACGGCGGAAAAATTTCTCTGATGGAATACGACCAGGAAAATAAAACGGCAAAGATGCTTTTACAGGGAGCCTGCTCCGGATGCCCAAGCTCTACGGCTACCCTGAAAAACGGAATCGAAAATATTCTGAAACAGTTTGTTCCTGATCTGGTAGAAAGAGTGGAAGCGGTAAACGGATAACCGTTGTAAAGCTTAAAGGTCTATGGATTTGAAGGCAAAAATCTTCAGTATCCAACATTAACTGAAATATACATCATAAAAAAAGAAAGTTTTGCAGAAAGAATCCCGAAATTCAAAGAAAGGAATTTTATTGGTCAATTTAGGATCGCCAAGATCTACGGCAGTAAACGATGTAAAGGAGTATCTTGATGAATTTTTGATGGATGAAAGGGTAATTGATTACCGCTGGATCTTCCGTGCCCTTCTTGTTCAGGGTATTATCCTGAAAACAAGACCTGCCAAATCTGCAGAAGCTTATAAAACCGTGTGGACGGATGAAGGCTCACCTCTGGTTGTTATTACTGAAAAAATCCGGAAAAAACTTCAGAAGCTGGTGGATGTTCCCGTAGAAATCGGAATGCGTTACGCACAGCCAAGCATTGAAGCTGGTATTCAGAAGCTGGTGGATCAGGGAGTTTCGGAAATCGTTCTTTTCCCACTGTATCCACAATATGCGATGAGTACAACGGAAACGGTTATTGAAAAAGCGGAAGAAGTACGGAAAAAGAAGTTTTCTAAGGTGAAGATCAATTATATACAGCCTTTCTACAACCGGGATATTTATATCAACTGCCTGGCAGAAAGCATCAGGGAAAAGCTTCCGGAAAATTTTGATGCCCTTCAGTTTTCCTATCATGGGGTTCCGGAAAGGCATCTCTATAAAACGGATCCGTCAAAGACCTGTAAAATTGATGATGCCAACTGTATCAACAGTCAGGTAGATACCCACAACGCCTACTGCTACCGACACCAGTGCTATAAAACCACGGAAGCTGTTATTGCTAAAATGGGACTTCCCAAAGAAAAAACCATCGTTTCTTTCCAGTCGAGACTGGGTAAAGATAAATGGATTGAGCCTTATACCGATGAAACGCTGGAAACCATTCCTAAAAAAGGCGTAAAGAATCTGGCCATCGTCTGTCCGGCTTTCGTTTCAGACTGCCTGGAAACGCTGGAGGAAATTTCCGAAGAAGGAAAAGAACAGTTTATGCACGGCGGCGGAGAAACTTTCCATTACATTCCATGTCTGAACGATGAAGACCGCTGGATTGAAGTTGTTAAAATCCTCTGCGAAGAAAAGTTAAATGACTTTTATCTCGTTTAAAATACAGGAACTGCCATATCAGGCGGTTCTTTTTTATTGCAGATTGTTGGTTAAATGCTAAAGGGCACAAAGGTTTTGAATCATTATGCTGCTTTTAGGGCGCAAGAAAATCAAAGATTTTCAGCAAATTTTACCGTATCAAATTTTATCGGAGATAAAATCCTTGCGCCTTATATCATAAAGCAGGTAAAAAATTAGCGCCCCTTTGCGTATTCCAACAAAAATCTGCTCAATCTGCATCATCTGCGGGAGAATAAAAAATAATCTTTAGTCTCGGAAAACGCAATGGCGCAAGTTTTTTTCATTATGCGACTGTTTTAGGGCGCAAGAAAATCAAAGATTTTCAGCAAATTTTACCGTATCAAATTTTATCGGAGATAAAATCCTTGCGCCTTATATCATAAAGCAGGTAAAAAAATAGTGCCCCTTTGCGTATTCCAACAAAAATCTGCTCAATCTGCATCATCTGCGGGAAAAAAAAAGAGACGCTTTTTATCAACGTCTCTTATTATTTTTAATGATCAAAATTCTATTTAGCCCCCACAGGTGTTCTGAATTCCCCGTATCCCATCAGCCCGTCATAATTTCTTCCGAAAGGTGCATAATATAAAAACGCCTGATAGAGGTTTTCTGTCTGCCAGAAATTCCCGTTGATTTCTCCAAAATTCAGGTTTCCATTACTTTCTTTGGTGGCCAGAATATAGTTATAGAAACCCTGTTTCAGAAATATCTTCGCTACATATTTCTTATTGGCGGCATCGTACTGCATCTGGTTTTCTTTGGAAGGTGTGAAATTGTTGAAACCACCCAGAACATAGATTTCTTTATCTACCGGATCAGAATCCAGGGAAAAATAAACCCATGAATAGTCTGCTTCCCGGTCTGCATTTCTTTCCAGTCCAAGATCATTTCGTCTGTAATACCAGGCACCGTTCACATCCGGCTGATACTGGTAATTAAGAGGAAAGGCCCAGACTGAATGCAGATAGGTCTGGTTCACTCCGTCTTTTAATTCAGTGGCACGAACCATATCCGCGGCCATGTTCATATTTTTATTATCGAAATAATAGAATTCGTTATTCCCGGGAAAAGTAAGGCTCATTTGCTGGAAAAGCAGTTGGTTTCCCAATGTAGCACTTGGCTTTAGGTTATTTACCGTTACATTGGGATTGTTGTTCTGCATCACATTAAGAGACATAGAATTCACATTGGAAGAAACATCTCCGCCTTTTGAAACGGCTTTTACCTCTACTCTCTGGTTGATATCCGGATTTTTGGCATCCGCAATTCTTGAAATATTCAATGCTAAGGTGGCGGCATCTTCCACAATATAGAATCTTCTTTTAAAAAGCGGTTTTTCAGCAGAATCCTTATAAACGATCAGTTCAAAGTTTCCTGAGATCTTCGGCTGAATCTTATCATTCGGGAATGTAAGTTTATAATGGGTATAAGGCTGAAGGGTATTGAAAGAATACTGGAACTGGTCCAGCAGTCCGTTCAGGCTTCCATTGGCAAATTCAGTAAAGAAAAGATTATCATCATTCCAGTTCCGGTCGTAATGTTTGATGGTATACCGGTAGATTTCGCTGGCATTGGTCAGGTCATCGAATCTGAGAACCAGCTGTTCACCGAACTTTATTACCGGAGTTTCGTCATTGGTCTGAGGATTAAACAGCTGGATGCTCTGGATATTCTGTCCCAAAACCAGCCCGCTTAAAGAAAGTAAAAATATGCGCAAAGTTTTCATTATGACGAAGATAACGAAAAATCGGGATTTTCTTAATAATATCGTACTTTTGAATAAAAAATATCCGATATGCTTCAGATTCAAGGTTTCGTATTCAATTTTGCAAGCGAAAACACTTATATCCTATACAACGAAAACAAAAACGCATGGTTAATAGATCCGGGAAATATGAGCCCGTAGGAAACCCGGGCAATTGATCATTTCATCACGGAAAACGGACTTCATATTCAGAAAATTCTTCTGACGCATGCTCATATTGATCATGTTTTGGGGCTTCAGTGGGCTTTTGATAAATTTAAAGTTCCGGTTTATCTGCACCGGGAAGATCAGGAAGTACTGGATATGCTTCAGGCAAGCGGCATGCGGTTTGGGATGACTATTGATCCCGTAAAAGTGGAAACCCAATATGTTACGGAAGGTGAAGAACTTGATCTGGACGGAGAAAAATTCAGAATTTATCATGTTCCGGGACATTCTCCGGGAAGTGTGGTGTATCACAACGAAAACCAGAAATTCATGATCTCCGGTGACGTTCTTTTTGAAGGCAGCATCGGAAGAACAGATCTTTACAAAGGAAATTACGAGCAGCTGATTGACGGTATCAAAACAAAACTTTTCGTACTGGATCCTGAAACGCAGGTTTTCTCCGGACATGGAAATCCTACGTCAATTGGTTTTGAGAAGCAGTATAATCCTTTTTTTAAGTAAAGAAACCTGAGAGTTCGGGTTAAGGAATTTTGGGGATAAAAAGGCTTGAATAACAAAGAAGGAGCGGATCAGATTACAGAGAAATTAAAAAACTTAAGAAAACCCGCTAAGGGAAACGTATTTAAGGAAATGGAAAATCCGATAAAAATTGGGAGTCATTATTACGATCTGAACCTCAAACATTTCTGTTTTGAACGGGAACAGTCCCTCGGTTATATCGATGATCTGCGCCTTCTGAGCCAGTTTCCTAATCTGACATCTGCCAGTTTTTCCTGCTCAAATCTCAATGATGAAGGGTTAGCTCATATATCCGATTGCTATAAAATTGAATATTTGGATGTACAGGATACTGAAATTACCAACGAGGGGATAAAACATCTGAAAAACCTGAACAATTTACAATACCTCAGATTAAAAGAAAATTCACAACTTACCAACGACTGTATTCCGGATCTGGCAGCATTGGATTTTTTATCCAACCTGCAGATTCATGAAACATCAATTAATGAAGAAGGGTTAAAAAAATTTGTTGCCCTGAAAAATTTAGAATTGTACTGCTTCCTGGAAAATATCTGCATCGACGTATGGAATAACAATTATACATTTGAAGGACTTTTAGATATCTCAAAAAAAATTCCTGACTGTGCTATTTTAGCAAAGGGTAACGGAGAATTCCTTAACGGTACATTTAATGGAAAGTGGCGCCGTTAGAAGAAAGAGTAAAAAAATAAAAACCGTCAGCACCTGGGTTCTGACGGTTTTCTGTTATAAAGAGATAGAAGTATTAAAAATCTAAGGTAATAGAAGCTCTGGCAGCAGCCCCCAGAATAGGTCTTGCCATTCTGATATTGGTTCCTGTTACCGTCTGGGATCTCGGATCTCCTTCTGTAATTCCAATGGTATTAAAGATATTGGTTCCGTCTACGGCAAAACGTATTTTTCCAAGCTGGTAAGACATTCCGGCCCCGAACTCTGTGAAAGAAGGCAGGATATTATCAGCGGTATTGCCCTCATTCTGGAAACGTTTTCCGTAATAGTTCATGCTCACATAAGCTCTCCACTCTTTGGTAATATTTACCGCCGGAGAAATGTTGAAATAGAACTTAGGCATTCTTCTTACGGTATTTCCGTCATAGTCAAATGTAGTTCCGTCCGCATTTCTTCCTGTAAAATCCTTGTATTTCGGATTCTGAATGGTTCCGTTAAAGGTCACCTCAAGGATATTGTTGAAGAGTCTTGTATATCCTTCAATCTCTACTCCCAGGTTAGTGGTATTGGCAAATTTATTTTCAGAAGTTCCGTCTGAGAATACGTCCGTGAACGAAAGATCTTTAAGTGTGGAATAGAAAGGAATTACCCCGATATCGAAAGTTCTGGAATAATATTTATAGCCTATTTCAAGCTGATTGGTGCGGACCGGCCTGATCTGATCCAGATTTCCCATATTATTATAATAAGCTTCTTCGTTCGGAGATCTGAAACCATGAGAGAAACGGGCATATACCGCATTTTCCCGGTTGATCTTATAATTCGCGGCCATAGTATAGGATACTTTGCTGAGGTCATAATACCAGTACGTATATTTATTTCCCAGAACCGCCATGTTATCATCGGCCGTTGTAGTGGCGAAGCTATGGGTTCCGTCCGTCGTAAGCCCTGAATTGTTCAGGTTGGCAGTCGTGGTATTCACACCGTATCCTTTATAAAAATCACGGCTGTAACGAATTCCCCCGTTAACACTTAAGGCATCTGTAATATTGTAATCCAAATTCAGATAAAGATCATTCAGGCTTCCCTGAATCTGTGAATCCCTTATCAGGAAAGACATATCTTTAACCCCGTTATACGTTTGGGAATACCCCGCATCTGAAGGATCAAGCGAAGGATTCACCAGGTTAAGCAGCTGAGGTCTGTCCGTAGCCGTTGTTAAAATATTGCTCCAGTTCCAGTACTGACGGGATTTCCAGTTGGATTTATAAAAACCTGCCGTTACATTTCCTTTGTCGAATTTATAATTGAACTGAAGATCATTCACAAAATTATTCATCTGTTTATCGATCGCCCAGAATCCCAGTTTCTGAATATATTCCGGATTAACGATCGCCCCATTGCTTACCAATGAATACTGATAGTTGCTCATACCCAGCCCGCCTGCATATCCGGAAGCCAGCTGAGGAGCTCCTGCAGGAAACATTCCCGTATATTCCATATTGATATTGGTGTATCTGGTCTTATTCAGCACACTGAAATTATTCCCGAGATCATATTTAAACTCAGCGCCCACTACATCCACTTTCGGATGAATTCCGTTTTCAAGGTCTCTTTTAAAGAAGCCTCCCCCTGCCTGCGGAATACTCAACTGCCCGATTGCCCGGTAGCTGTACGTTCCGTAATTGGCATCAAATCCCGGGAATTCTTTCAGCTTATCTCCGTCCTGAGTCAGAGGAATCGGAAGATAGAATGTATTTCTGTCATCCAGCTTTTTATAATATACTTTGGCATACCCTTTATCAAATACGTATTTCAGGTTCATTCGGATCTGTCCTCCGTTATTGGCCTTAAATCCTGTTTTTCTGATACCGTCATCCGATCTGTAAAACCCGCCTACATTAAAGAACAGCTTATCCTGAATCAAAGCGCCGCCTACATTCAGATCGGTACGCATCAGGCCATAGGTTCCGGTTTCCAGTTTAGCGGTTCCTCTAAAATTATTGGTTCCTTCTTTGGTAATAAAGTTGATCAGACCGCCGGGGGAATTGTTGGCATAAATAGATCCTGAGCCTCCTCTCAGTGCTTCCAGACGGCTCACCGTATTATCCACACGGAAGAAATTATCTGCATTGGCAAACTGAAGAGCTCCATCTTCAAACACCGGAAGTCCGTCTTCCTGTACCTGAACAAATTCATAAGCTCCCGCGGAAGGAATCCCTCTTGCAAAAAGGTTATTTCCGACTTCACCACCCGATGTTTCCACAGCAAACCCCGGAACTCTCTGCAGCAAAGCCGCTGCACTGATCGGGTTCTGTTTCTGGATCTCTTTGGCCGTAAACGTAGAAATTGCCGTACTGGATTCTATTTTCTTTTTCGGGCCTGAATTTCCGGTGATAACGATCTGGTCTATTGCTGAGGTTTTGATGGAATCCTGTGGAGTTTCCTGGGCATACATATTATTGAAATAAAGAGTAGCCGTAGCCGCCATTAAAAATATCGATCTTTTTTTCATAGCACATGATTTTTATAGAGTTAGTTTTGTTTTAATTTGAGATAAACCCCATTGGTCCATCCGAATCCGTCCTGATTCGGGTATTCTCCTCCTCCTGCAATCGTTTCCGTGTCTAATGCGTTGTATTTTTCCATCAGTTTTCCGGTATTGGCATACACCCGTTCTACATTCGTGCACCAATTGTTTTTAATTTCCTCTGCCAGCTGATCAAAGCCGTAATTTTTCATCGCTTTGAAGCCCAGCCACTGATAGGGAGCCCATGCATTCGGAAGGTCCCACTGCTGGCCGGATTTTTTTGTTGTAGTAACCAGACCTCCCTGGTAAAGAAATTTTTCAGCAATATTATCGGCCACGGATTCAGCCTGTGAATGGCTGGCCAGTCCCAGAAACAGAGGATAAAGAGCAGCAATATGCTCAGACGGTGTATAAGTGTGTTTTTTTAAGTGATAATCTTTGTAAAATCCGGTTTTTTCATCCCAAAAACAGGTATCGATCATCTGTCTGCGCATTGCTGCTCTGCTGTTAAAATAGTGTTCTTTTTCTTCCAGTTTCTGAAGGGCTGAAGATTTTGTCAGCGTATTTTCCAGGTGCCATAAAAGGCAGTTCAGGTCTACTTCCGCTATATTCAGCGTTTCTATGGTCTGTATATGTTCACCGTCTGCAAACCATCTGCTGGAAAAGTCCCATCCGGATTCGCAGGCGCTTCTTATATTTCTGTAAAATTCTTCATTCAGAGCAGTTTCATGGTCTTCAATATCGATCAGATAGCTTTCCGGGCGCGGTGCATTTTCTGCGTCATAATAACGGTTTAGCAAGTCTCCGTTTTTGGTTCTGGCTATTCTTTTTACCGAAGAATCATTATTCAGCCATTCTTCCCCATTCATCCAGAAGGCATATTCTTTTTCCAGAGTATCATGATACCGGGTGTATATGGTTTCATCGCCTGTTGTTTCAAAAAGCAGTTCCAGCATCAGCGAAAAATACGGAGGCTGTGAACGGCTCAGGAAATGGGTTCTGCTTGCATTCGGTACAAATCCAACATTCTGAATCAGATAAGAACAGTTTTCCACAATATTTTCCATCATCTCTGTTCTTCCTGAAACCTGCAGCCCGAGCATAATAAAATAGCTGTCCCAATAAAAGAACTCATTGAAACGGCCTCCCGGCACGATATAAGGTTTCGGAAGCTTCAGCAGCGTCCCTTTTTCTTCGTAGGCATCGCGGGTAAGTTCATCCCAAAGTTTTTCAATATGTTCTTCAATGGGAAGACGGTCTTCTCTCTGAACAGAAACTCTTGCCCCTAAAAAATCGAAATGGTTCATCACAAAATCTTTCAGGTCAAAGCCTTCAGTTCCTTTACTCTTTTCATATTCAGCATTGATCTCAGCAACCGGGAACATGGGAACTGCATCGGTCATCATTTTCTGATCTTCAAAGATCTCTGATCTCTGTACATCATCAAAAAGAGTCTGAATTTCGTTTATATAAAGCTGTTTATTCATTTTATTTCTTAGGATTTATTTTTAATTTATTCATGAAAACTGCTGAAATGATCAGCAGCGAAAGCGGAATCAGTGAAAGATAGAACGCCTGCTGTCCGCTGAATTCCTGGAAGACAAAACCGGTGATCATAGAACCTATCGTTCCCCCGACAGCCGAAAAAACAACGATCAGCCCGGACATGGCACTGTGCAGATATTTAGGAATGGATGCCAGGATCACGGAATTGATACTTGGATAGATAGGAGCCAGCAAACCTCCCATTAAAGGAAATAAATACACGGCCAGCGGAGCATTGAGCCAGTTGGTTCCGGTACTGATGTGAATATTATGGGTCAGCGGTAAAACCAGCAGGATACTGATTCCAAAACCGATCACGCAGAAAGATACCACATAGATCCAGCTGAATTTTTGGGAGAAAAAGCCTGATAAAAACCGTCCCAGAGCAAAGGCTCCCGCCAGAACAGCCCCGGCCTGGATGCTCATTGAAGTCGGCACTTTTAAAATCTCCTTATAAAAAGTAGGTGTCCAGGTCTGAAAACTCTGCTCCACCAGTACAAAAAGGAAAGCGCACAACAGGAAGAACAGGACTTTTTTATAGCTGAAAAGACTTATACTGTTCTTCAGATCTCCCCACAGATCAGTTTTCTCATCTTTCGCTTCTTTCTCATCCAGCTTTGAAAAGAACAGAAACAGAAAAGATAAAGTGGAAACCGCACCCAAAACCCAGTATACATTCAGCCAGTGGCTAGATTCCGGATTGTGATCATCGATGAATAAGCTGAAAAGAACATTTCCCATCAATACACCGACCATAAAAAAACCTTCCAGATAGCCCATAAAGCTGGAATGTTCTTTATCCGTATCCGTTACAAGGCCAATTGAGGTGAAGACCGATATTTTGATCAGGGCAAAAGAAACGCCTACCACGGCAAATAACAGTTTAAAGAACCAGAAATCATTGGAAAACGGCATTACAAAGCACATACAGCTCACCATAAAAAGGGCGGCCAGCATAGAATTTTTAATGCCTATTTTCGGCAGGAATGATGCCAGGATAAATGAACATATGGCAATCGGCAGGTCTTTGAAACCTTCCAGAACGCTTGCAGAAGATTTGGATATTCCGAAGTTCTGCTGTACCTGCAGAATTACTGTTCCCACCGAATTCAGGAGAATGGCGAAAACAAAATAATTCAGAAAAAGTACGGTTTTGATGTTGAAATTTTTCATGGAGATCATTTCTTGCCGGCTAAGATAGAAGCATTTGGGTTAACATTAATTTAACACAATAAACCAATATTTGAACTATATTAATATAATTAGTATTTTTATTGAATAATTAACATTAATGAAATGAAAGTCAGTTTTGAGAGAATCGTTCCGAGTGAAAAAAGCTCTTTCCGTACGCTTCATAACAACTCGCCGATCTGCGAGTTCAAATGGGAGTATCATTACCACCCGGAAATAGAACTCGTCTGCGTCATTTCAGGTACCGGAACCCGGCACGTCGGCTATCATAAAAGCAACTATACGAATGGGGATCTGGTCCTGATCGGCTCCAATATTCCCCATTCCGGATTCGGACTCAATTCTACGGACCCGCATGAAGAGATCGTGCTCCAGTTCAAAGAAGAAATCCTTCAGTTCCCGCCACAGGAAGTAGATGCTGTCTCTATTAAAAACCTGCTTGAACTGTCCAAATATGGCATTCATTTTCATCATAGAATAAAAAAAATAATGCTTCCGAAACTGAAAATACTGCTGGAATCGGAAGGCTATAAAAGGTATCTCCTGCTGCTTGAAATTCTTTTTGAACTTTCAAAATGTAAAGATTATGATCTGCTGAATAAAGAGATCATGCCTTATACCATCATTTCAAAAAACAAAACAAGACTAGAAAATATTTTCACTTTTGTGGAAAACAATTACGACAGGGAGATCAGAATTGAAGACGCTGCCCGGCTGGCGAATCTTACCCTTCCGGCTTTCTGTAATTTCTTCAAAAAAGCTACCCAAATCACTTTTACAGAGTTTGTAAACCAGTACCGGATCAATAAAGCCTGCCTGCTGATGGCTCAGGATATGAGTATTTCGGAATGCAGTTACCGTTGTGGCTTTAATAATGTAACCTACTTTAACCGGATGTTTAAAAAATATACTGAAAAGACACCTTCGGAATTTATAAAAAACTATTCATCCAATAAGGTCAATATATAATTTTTTTCTAATTTAAACTCCATAAAAACATCAGATAAAACTCCTTTTTCACATGATAAAAATTGAAATCTTACCCCTTGATGGAATTGTTATTGAAAATACCGGAAAACTTTCATTGGGAGAATCCGGATCAGCCATTGAAAAGCTGCTTGGTTCCCCGTCAAACGGCTCAGATAAGAACCGGTTATATTATGATGATTATGAATTCAGGGTTGATCTTGACAACAACGGAAATGCTGAGTTTATAGAATTTATCAGCGGACCTTATCCCGAAAAGACAGAAATTTCAATGTATGGAATTAATCCTTTTCAGATTGGAGCTGATCAACTTCTTGACATTCTTTCAGAAAAAAATAATGGAAAAATTGATGACAGCGAGGCTGGCTACTGTTATACTTTTTTAAATATTTCAGTGGGAGTATGGCGGCAGATCACCGTTCATGATGTGGAAGAGGATATGGCCGATATGAAAGCCAATGATGAGTATGAAGAAAACAAAGAATGGATTGAAGAAGACCTGGAAAAAGCAAAAAACTTCTGGACCATCGGGATTGGTGTAGAAAATTACTATCAATAAAGTCTTATTTAACCTCAACTATACATTACAAAAAACATGAAAAATACCTGGAATTATGATCTTATGGATCTTCTTGATGACGCAAGAACCGGCCAACCGCAGGAACTTAAAGCCTTCATCGAAAAATATTCACCTCTGGCAGCCGTGAATGAAGAGTATTCTGTATTGCTTTTGTTCCGGAACTTTCATGCTGATTTTGATGAAAATGAAATACGCGTTTTAAACTGTTATCCCGATGGGGAAAATTTCCTACCGGGCATTACAATCGTTACTTCAGATGAAGACGGAGGCTCACAAAGCAATGTTTATCTTCCCGGTCAATTTAAGTATAAAGCACTGACTATACAAAATAGAGAAGTTGAGATTGTAACTAAAGAGAAAAACATCAAAACCAATGTCACTGAACTTTTCAGAAAGCTGGATTTCTGGGGCAGCTTTACGAAAGAGCAACTTGACAATGCATTTAACAGTCTCTGTAATGAGCAGTATGAACCTCATCAAAAACCGGAAGTTGAAAATACAATGATTCACTTTCCTTCCCTGGGAGAGTTTCTCTATAATGAAAAACTTGAATGGTATGAAGGAAACCTTATGATCAACGGAATTTTCTGTGATATTTACCTTCACTATTCAACGCCTGAGCAATTTGAAAAACTGGCTGCCTTTGCAGAGCTTCAGATTCAAAAAAAATTCTACGAAGAAATGCTTTTGGCCGCTGAAACTCCAATGGTGAAACTGAAAAACGACTGCTGGATTGAGGAAGACGAAGAAACCGGAGAGGAACAGCCTGTCACTGCTGAAGATTTCAGACAGCGGGTTTCAATAGAGAGCATTGTCTTTAACGAGAATGGTTCATCTTCCATTTTCTGTAATGATGACGATCTATTCTGGGGGCACTCCATTGAGATCAGGGTTGATGAAAAAGGGAAATACAAAACGGCTAATCTGGCTGGATAAGAAGTAACCCATTTATCTTAACAGGTCCTGGGTGTTCAACGAATTTTTGAATAAACGCGAAGGCCCCCTAAGATTTTAAATCATCATGCTGCTTTTAAAGCGCGAGAAAATCTAAGATTTTCAGCAATTTTTTTCCAATCATACGGTATTAAATTTTATCGGAGATAATATCGTTGCGCCTTATACCCCATAAAGCTGGTAAAAAAACAGCGTCTTTGCGCAGCTCCAACAAAAAGATCTGCCCAATCTGCCCGATCTGCGAGCATAAAAAATCTCTTGTAGATCCGCAGATGCTTAATGCACAAAAAAAGCCGCCCTTAAAAAGAACAGCTTTATATCTTAGAGGAAGTTGAATAATTAAACTTCTGTTATTTCCATTTGATATTGCATCCCATGCTTGGTTTCTGAATTTCTTCCTGAGGTTCGCCTGCCAGAAGATTTTCAAATGCGATGATCAGATCTTCCCCTGTTACATCTTTATTATTTCCAGGTCTGGAATCATCCATCTGTCCTCTGTATATAAGATCCAGTTTGTCATCGAAGAAATAGAAATCCGGAGTACAGGCTGCATCATAAGCTTTCGCAATGGCCTGGCTTTCATCGAACAGATAAGGGAAATCAAATTTTCTTTCGATCTGGAATTCGATCATTTTTTCAGGAGCATCAGCCGGATATTTTTCGATATCATTGGCGTTGATCGCGATGAATTCTATTCCTTTATCATTATAATCTTCGTACAGTTCGTTGATTTTATCAATCACATGAAGAACAAACGGACAGTGGTTGCACATAAAGATCACCAGTGTTCCTTTTTCTCCTTTCAGTTCATCCAGAGACTGGATTTCATTGGTTTTTGAAGGGTTCGGAAGCTCAAAAAACGGAGCTTTTGTTCCTAGAGCCAGCATATTGGAGGGCGTATTCATATCCTTTATTTTCTTTGTTCACAAAGATAAAATTTCTTTTGATACAAAGCGAATCTGCTGATTTATAAACTTTAGTTAAATGTTAAAAATACAATTTCATTTGGAAGTTATATTCAAAAGTTTGTAGTTTTGCTAACACTGTTAGTAATTATATCATGGGATTGCATGAACGTCGTCAGAGAGAGAAAGAATCTATCCGTGCAAATATTTTGCAGGCGGCTTTCGGTTTGGCTAAAACTGAAGGCTGGGCTTCGCTTTCCATGCGGAAAATTGCAGATGCCATTGAATACAGTGCTCCGGTAGTATATGATTATTTTGAAAACAAGGAGGCTATTCTGTATGAAATTTCCCTGAACGGTTTTCATTTTCTTCACATAGAGCTGCTGAAAGCCCAGAGAAAGCACGATACTCCTGAAGAACAGCTTACAGCCATTGTAGATGCTTACTGGAACTTTGCTTTTAAAAACCCTGAATATTACCAGCTGATGTTTGGTCTGGGAATGCAGTGCTGCGGCAAAGGCCAGATGAAGGAAGAATTTTCTTCTTTTCAGGACCTGATCTATGAATGCACCTATAATATCATTAAAAAGAACGGCTCAAACCCTGAAAATGCCTGCCATATGTCGCATGCCTTGTTTTCTGCGGTACACGGACTGATCTCTATTATGATGATGAGGAATGCAGACATCCCGTCAACGATGAATAAAACAACTCTGGACGAAACTGTTTCGGCTTTTATTAAGTCTCTGTAAATTTTTTTTGAATTAAAAATTAACACCGTTAGGAAAAATAACATCAGATATAATCTGTAAAAAAACAATAAAAACTTAGTGCTATGAATTTCTTAACTCAAATATTTGATTTTTCTTTTTGTCAGCCAACTTAACACTGTTAGAAAAATTAACATATAGTTTACACACTTCACTATTATATAAACAACATTAAAAAAATCACTATCTGCCCTTATGGAAACAGCAACCTGACTCTCTTATCAGAAATCCTGATTTTTTTTACCCCATACAATTAACACTGTTAGGTAAAATAACATGATTTACAAAAAGAACACCATTACTTAAATCTAACACTTCATTAAAAAAATTAAACCATCAAATGAAAATACCTGGAAAAATAAGGTTCATCGTACTTATATCAAGTATTATCCTTTTACAGAACTGCACCAAAGCAGCAGAAGGTTCCAACATGGCACCCCCTGCCCCTGAACTTCCGGTTTATACCGTCATCTCCTCTCCCGCTACCACTTACCAGGAATTTCCTACTGCCCTGGAGGGGAAAAACAATGTAGAAATCCGGTCTCAGGTAGACGGATATCTGGACAGAATTTATGTGGAAGAAGGTTCTTACGTAAGAGCCGGGCAGCCGTTATTTAAAATAGATTCACGAAGCTATGGCGAGCAGGTGAATATGGCACAGGCCAATCTTCAGGCTGCCAACGCCAATATTGAAAAAGCAAGAGTTGAAGTAGACAGACTTCAGCCGTTAGTAGCCGCGAAAGTTGTTTCTGATGTTCAGCTTAAAACAGCAAAAGCCAATTATGCCGCTGCCGTTGCTGCTGCCTCTCAGGCCAAAGCTTCTGTGGGAAGCGCAAGGATCAATGTAGGATTTACCACCATCACTGCTCCGGTAAGCGGATATATCGGAAGAATTCCCTATAAAAAAGGAAGTCTGATCTCCAGAACAGATCCCAATCCTTTGACCTTACTTTCGGACATCAGCGAAATTTATGCTTACTTCTCTTTAAGCGAACTGGATTTCATTGCTTTTCAGAACAAATATCCGGGAGCCTCTCTTGAAGAAAAACTGAAAAATATGCCGATGGTAGAACTGGTGATCGCAGACAACAGCATCTATCCCGAAAAAGGAAAAATGAGTATTGTGGACGGCCAGTTCGATAAAACGACAGGAGCCATCAGTGTACGCGCAGTTTTCCCTAATGCCAACGGAACTTTAAGAACCGGAAATACCGGAAGAGTACGCATGCCTCAGCTGATTTCCAACGCGGTAATCATTCCGCAGGAATCTACTTTTGAAATTCAGGACAAAACGTATGTATATGTTTTAGGTAAAGATAAAAAAGTCACCAGCAAACCGATAAAGATCTCTGGTAAGACTGAAAGCTATTACTTTATCTCTGAAGGGCTTACTCCGGGAGAAAAGATCGTCTACACAGGAATCGGGAATTTAAAAGACGGGGCTTCAATCCATCCGAAACCGATCTCGTCCGACAGTTTGCTGAAAGCAAAACCTTTGTAATCTGTTTCCACAGAAGACTTAAAAAAATAAACTTCTTATGTTAAAACAATTTATAGAAAGACCGGTCCTTTCAACGGTCATCTCCATTATACTCTTATTATTGGGAGCCTTGTCTCTCTTTAATCTGCCTATTGCCCTCTTTCCGGATATTGCACCGCCAAGTGTTCAGGTAACGGCTTTTTATCCGGGAGCTAATGCTGAGGTTGTTGCCCGTTCGGTAGCAACACCAATCGAGGAAGCCGTAAACGGGGTGGAAAACATGACCTACATGACCTCCAACTCCAGTAACGACGGAACGATGACCCTCAGTGTATTTTTCAAGCAGGGAGCGGATCCTGACAACGCTGCCGTGAACGTGCAGAACCGTGTTTCCAAAGCTATGAGCCAGCTTCCCCAGGAGGTAGTCCAGGCCGGAATCTCTACACAGAAGGTTCAGAACAGTATGATCATGTTTATGGGGCTCACCAGCGAAGATGCTAAACAGTACGATGAACTTTTCCTGCAAAACTATCTGAAGATCAATGTTATTCCACAGATACAGCGTATTCCGGGGGTAGCACAGGCACAGGTTTTCGGAACCAGGGATTATTCCATGAGAATCTGGCTGAAGCCGGACAGACTGGCGGCCAACAGCCTTTCTCCACAGGAAGTTCTTGCAGCCATTAAAGATCATAACCTTGAAGCAGCCCCGGGACGTCTTGGCCAGGGAAGTAAGGAAACCTATGAATATATCCTTAAATATAAAGGTAAACTGAATAAGGATGAAGACTATGAAAATATTGCCATCAAAGCCAATAATGACGGATCATTCTTAAGATTAAAAGATGTAGCCAGAGTAGAATTCGGTTCCTATACTTACACCGCAACCAACAGGGTGGATGGGAAGCCGGTAGCAGGATTCGCTATTCTCCAGACTGCCGGTTCCAACGCCAACGAGATCCTGACGGAAATTGAAAAGCAGGTAAAGGTAATGGAAACTACATTGCCAAAAGGAGTGAAACCTATTATTATGTATAATTCCAAAGACTTCCTGGATGCTTCTATTCATCAGGTGGTGGAAACGCTTGTGATTGCCTTCATTCTGGTATTTATCGTAGTCTATATTTTCCTTCAGGATTTCAGATCTACACTAATTCCGGCTATTGCAGTACCGGTTGCCATTATCGGAACCTTCTTTTTCCTGCAGCTGTTCGGGTTCAGTATTAATATGCTTACCCTGTTTGCATTGGTTCTGGCCATCGGTATTGTAGTGGATGATGCGATTGTTGTGGTGGAAGCAGTCCACTCCAAAATGGAACAGACGGGAATGCCCGTAGAGAATGCCACCATGAATTCGATGAGTGAAATTTCCGGGGCTATTATTTCCATTACCCTGGTGATGTGTGCCGTATTTATTCCGGTAGGCTTTATGCAGGGTCCGGCAGGAGTTTTCTACCGGCAGTTTGCATTCACCCTGGCTATTGCGATTCTGATCTCTGCGATTAATGCATTGACGCTGAGTCCGGCTTTATGTGCCATTTTCTTAAATGATCCTCAGGGAGAGCATGGTGAGCACGGTCATAAAAAAGGTTTTGGAGCCAGATTTTTCAACGCATTTAATGCGAGCTTCAATACAATGACCCGGAAATACATTTACAGCGTTAAATTTCTGATCAAAAATAAATGGATGGCCGTAGGCGGGCTCGTTCTTATTACGGCAATCAGTGTTTTTCTGATTAAAAAAGCACCTTCAGGATTTATTCCTACCGAGGACCAGGGATTTGTTCTGTATGCGGTGAATACTCCTCCGGGAAGTTCACTGGAAAGAACCAGCAGAGCTACTGAGCAGATCGACAAAATCATTAACGGTGAAAAAGCCACCAATCACCTCTGGGTAGCAGACGGAATGAATTTCATCAGCAATGCCAACGCTTCTCCCTATTCTGCCGGCTTTATCAAGCTTAAAGATTATGATAAACGTGGTGATATGAAAGACCCTGACCAGATTGCTGCGACACTTACAGGAAAGGTAAGCCAGGTGAAGGATGCCAATGCTTTCTTCTTCAACTTCCCTACTGTGCAGGGGTTTGGTAACGTTTCCGGTTTCGAGTTCATGCTTCAGGATAAAACCAACAGTTCTTTTGAAAAGCTGGGAACCACCACCCAGGCATTTATCGGAGAACTGATGAAACGTCCGGAAATTGCATTTGCCTTTACCACGTATGCCGCCGGAAATCCACAGTACACCATTGAGGTGGATTCTGATAAAGCCAACCAGCTGGGCGTTTCAGTCACTGAGCTGATGCAGACGATGCAGATCTACTACGGAAGCAGCTTTGTTTCGGATTTCAACAGATTCGGAAAATATTACAGGGTTATGGCACAGGCGGATATTCCTTACCGAACCGATATTAATTCCCTGGAAGGAATTTATGTGAAAAATAAATCGGGAGAAATGGTTCCCGCTAAAACGCTGGTTACTTTAAAAAGATCTTTCGGACCTGAAACGGTGACAAGAAACAACCTTTTCAACGCAGTAACGATCAACGGAACCCCTAAACCGGGTTACAGTACCGGAGATGCCATCAAAGCTGTGGAGGAAGTAGCACAGCAGTCTCTTCCGAGAGGTTACGGCTACGAATGGACCGGAATTACCCGTGAAGAGATCAAGACAGGCGGACAAACTGTATTCATTTTCCTTTTAAGTATTCTGTTTGTTTACTTCCTGCTGGCAGCACAATACGAAAGTTATATTCTTCCGTTTGCCATTATCCTTACCATTCCGACAGGAATCTTCGGGGTATTTGCCTTCACAGGACTGGCTGGGATTGATAATAATATTTATGTACAGGTAGGACTGATCATGTTGGTCGGATTACTGGCTAAAAATGCCATCCTGATTGTAGAATTTGCCGTGCAGAGAAGAAAAGCAGGTAAATCGCTGATAGAATCGGCACTTCAGGCTTCAAGATTACGTCTGAGACCGATCCTGATGACCTCTTTTGCCTTTATCGTGGGAATGCTTCCTTTAGTATGGACGCAGGGTGCTTCTGCAAAAGGAAATCATTCTATCGGGTACAGTACCGTTGGAGGAATGCTGACTGGAGTGATATTCGGGATCTTCATTATCCCGGTAATGTACGTGATCTTCCAGTATCTGCATGAAAAAATGCCGAGCAGAAAGAAGAAAAGGCTCCAGAAAAAGTTACAGCAGGAACAGGCTTTAACAGCTGCTCATTAAAATTAACTACCAATTCTGGAGAGAAAGAACAATGAAAGGTTTAACATTTCAATAGTTTTTAAGTAAAAAAATCTGTGTCATCTGCAAAATCAGCGAGAGATTATTTTTTTAAGAATATGAAAAATCTCCAGCTAAACAATAAGATAGTTTCTCTCCAAAGTTTGTATTCAATTAAAGTTTATTAAACAACAACTATGAAACGAATAAAGAATATTTTTCTGACTTTTATATTGGCTGTGGCCTCGGTTTCGTGTGTGTCTAAACTGGCATACGCGGAGCCGGACCTCCGGCTTCCGGAAAAATTCCAGTACACGGCTACTGCAGATACAGCCAGTATCGCCAATCTGGAATGGAAACAGTTTTTCAGTGATCCTATGTTACAGGAACTCATTGAAAAAGGAATAAAAAATAATTATGATCTTCAGATCGCTTTAAAACAGGTTGCGGCATCTCAGGAAAAGCTTAAACAGGCCAAATATCTGCAATATCCGGATGTTGGTTTCGGAGTTTCGGGACAGATTTCGAAACCTTCCAAGAACAGCATGAACGGGCAGAGCCTTAATCTGTTTTTAGGACAAAGCCATGTGGAAGATTACAATGCGGCCTTCAATCTCTCATGGGAAGCTGATATCTGGGGGAAAATCAAAAATCAGCAGGAGGTTTCAAGAATGCAGTATCTGCATACGTATGAAGGATCAAAAGCGGTACAGACCCAGGTAGTCGCAGCCATTGCCCAGGGATATTATAACCTGTTGATGCTTGACCGTCAGCTGCAGATCGCAAAATCCAATCTGGAATTAAGTTCAAGTACATTGAGTATTACGCAGAAAATGTGGGAAAGCGGCGACACCACTTCTTTAGGAGTACAGCAGGCAACTGCTCAGAAACAGTCTACCGAGCTTCTGATCACCCAGCTGGAACAGAATATTGCGATTCAGGAAAATGCACTGAGCATTCTTGTAGGTGAACTTCCCGACAAGATCAGCAGAACGATTGAAATGTCGGATACTTCACTTCCACAAAATATTTCGGCAGGATTACCCGCAGCTATGGTAAGCCGCAGACCTGATGTACGTCAGCAGGAACTGGTACTGTTGGAATCCAATGCTATTGTGGGAATTGCCCAGGCTAATATGTATCCTTCTCTGAAAATTACAGCAAACGGAGGAGTGAATTCTTTCAAGTTTGACAATTGGTTTCAGATTCCGGCTTCCTTATTCGGATCTGTACTGGGAGGAATCACCCAGCCTATTTTCCAGAAAAGGCAGCTGAAAACAGATCTTGAAGTGGCCAAAATACAGAGAGAAAAAAATGTACTGGCTTTCCGTCAGTCCGTTTTGAATGCGATGGGAGAAGTGTCTGATGCACTGGTTTCCAACGAAAGTTTAAAAGTTCAGGAACAAAAGGCTACCGAACAGTCAGCAACATTGAAAGACGGCATCAAAAGTGCCCAGATGCTGTATAAAGGAGGAATGGCCAATTATCTTGAAGTGATAACAGCCCAGGGAAATTCTCTTCAGGCCGAACTGAATCTGGCTTCTGTAAAAAGACAGCGTTTAAGCAGTATTGTAGACCTTTACAGAGCGTTAGGCGGCGGCTGGAAGTAGTAAATTTTAATTATATTGTTTGGAGTGCGGTCTTTCGGGACCGCATTTTATTTATGGGTCTGCCATATCTTTAATTTTTCATATACCTGATCACGATAGCTTAATCCAATAGGAATATTCTTTTTATTGATCAATGAAATGACATGCTGCTCCAGATAACTGATTTTATTCAGATTGACAAAAAATGATTTGTGTACCCTGCAAATATAATTCAGGTGCTTTAAGCTTTCTTCAGTGGAGCTCAGTGTTCCGTGAATCATCACTTTATCGTTTTCAGTATACAGGCAGATATAGTTTCCCATCCCTTCAATATAAATAAGTTCTTTAGGATCAATCTTCACCAGTCGCTTATCACTTTTCACATAAAAACAATCATTATTTTCATTTTGTTCCCTTGTCACAGGAACAATTTTTTGTCTCGCTTCCAGAATTTGAGTTGCTTTCTGTACGCTTTTAGAAAAGCGGTCTAAGGAAATCGGTTTTAACAAATAATCTACTGCATTGTGATCGAAAGCTTCCAGCGCATATTGGCTGTACGCCGTGGTATAAATAATGGCAGGAGGATGATTAAACATGGTAACAAAATCATTTCCGTTGATCTCAGGCATTTTAATATCCAGAAAAATCAGATCGATATTTTTGTCTCTGTTCAAAAAAGCAATCAGTTCAAAAACATTATTACAGATTCCTTCCAGCCGCAGCACATCAAACTTTGAAATATGGTGTACCAAAACCTCCTGCGCCAGTTTTTCATCATCTACGATCAGGCATCTTATGCTGTCCATTTTTTATAATTTTATTTCAAGGGTAACGTTAAAAATATCTTTATGCTTTTTTATTTCTAACCGATGATTTGCAGGGTATAGTAATTCCAGACGTTTGCGGATGTTTTCAATACCAATTCCCCCGGTTTCTTTCTTCTGCAGTTCTTTGAAATTATTCTCACAGACAAATATAAGGCTATTATGACTGCATGTTAATACAGCTTTGATATAAGAAGCTTCAACCGTTGAATCAATGCCGTGTTTGAAAGCATTTTCTATCAGAGGCAATAAAAGCATAGGCGCAATTTTAACGGGTTCTTTTACCGAATGCCGGAAAGAAATGCTTGCGTTTTCAGACATTCTTAACTTTTCTATATCCATATACATATTCAGGATATGGATTTCGTGGCTTATGGCAATTTCTTTTTCCTGTGTTTCATATAGAGAATATCGTAAAATATCAGATATTTTTAAAATAACATCCGGGGTTTCTTCAGATTTTTTAAGAGATAAAGCATACAGACTGTTAAGCACATTAAAAAGGTAGTGAGGGCTTATCTGTGATTTTAACAGACTAAGTTCTGCTATTTTTTGCTGAGTTTCCGCCTGTTCTTCTTTTTTAATTTTTAATAAAAAGGTCTGTATAGAATAACCTGTTGCCATCATAAGCATCACAATACCAATTCCCGGAAAAACATCAAAATAATACTGATATTTTTCTACTGCTTCAGGAGCCGAAGCAGTAGCTGCGACAGGCGTAAAATCAACAAGTCCGGAAGTATTAAAATGATCATACAGATACTTTAGATATTGCCCCAGTATAATGACGGAACCCCCAAAAAGTATAATAACAGCGGTTAAGTATTTTCTTACATTTCTGTTGAGGTTCAGCTTAGGGATAAGCCAGAAGTTATTGATGTACGCAGGTACAAAAAGGAGTATATTATACAGAAAAATATAACTTAAAGGGTAATTTTTATGATTATTGTTTGCCGAAACAAATAAGATTAAAACTATAAATACTGTGTTTAGCAGCAACCTGAGAAACTGATCCCCTTTTAATATCTTCATTATCTCTTTTTATAAAACTTTAAATTTAAATATTTTTAATAGCGGTCTGGATATTTTTTACGCCACCATATGTTTTTTATGGACAAACCCTGTCATTTTAAACATCAAAACTGTACGTCACGATTTTAGTCTCATTGGTCAAAAAACTGTTGAAATAAATCAGGAATGTTATTTTATTTGCTTCAGAATAATTAACAATGAAAAAAATATATCTGGTATTTATTTTGATTTTTTTTGGAATCCTGTCAGCACAAAATCCCGATTACAAAAAATCAATTGACAGTTTGCTGAATTACCTGCAGGAAAAAAATGCTTTTTCAGGAAGTGTTTTACTTCAAAAAGACGGAAAAACGATCTACACCGGAAATTTCAACAGATTCCCAAACAGTTCCAAGGAATACAGGATTGGTTCGGTGACTAAAATTTTCACAGCAATTATTACATTTCAATTAATAGAAGAAGGAAAACTTTCTTTAAATTCCAAGCTTAATCAATATTTTCCGGACATTAAAAATTCGGAAAAAATCACCATCGGAAATATGCTCAACCATACCAGCGGAATTTACGATTATCTGCAGTGGGAAGATTATTACAGCAAAAAAAGCAATGTTTTTTCAAAGGATGAAATACTGAAACTTATTAATCTCGGTAAAGCCGGTTTCAAACCGGGGGAAGACAGTTCTTACAGCAATTCCAATTATGTATTGTTGGGTTATATTATTGAAAACTTAACAGGAAAATCTTTTGAAGAGAATTTAAAGCAAAGAATTATCAATCAATTGGATTTGAAAAACACCTATTATGAAACTTCAGAAAGCGAATATGGCAAAAGGAATATTTCATATCTGTACGATGGAGAAAAATGGTTAAAAGAAACCGATACCCATCCCAGCTTTACGCTTTCAGCAGGTGCGGTTGTTTCCACCACTGAAGATATTACCCGTCTCATGGATGCCCTTTTCAATGGAAAGCTGGTTTCCAAAAATTCTCTTGCCCAAATGGAAACCGCCAATACTAAGGCATTCGGGTATGGATTACAAGTTGCTCCGTTCTATAAAAAAACAGGCTATGGGCATACAGGCAGAATAGATGAGTTCCATTCAATTGTAAGCTATTTTCCCGATGATCAACTCTCAATGGTTATTTTATCTAATGGAAATATGGTAAAGCTCAATACAATTGCCATCGGAATACTTTCCAAATATTATAGAAAAAAATATATTTACCCTGATTTTTCCAGATATGAAAGCAAAATTTTACCATCTGCCGATAAGTTTGCAGGTGTTTATAATGCAAAATTGGCCGGAGTAATCACCGTTGCTAAATTTCAGATTTCAAAAGCCGGAAAAAATCATTTATTCTTAAGTATGTATAATAACGGAAAGGAAGGAGAAAAAAGATTGTTAATCCCCAAAAATGAAAATATTTTTTATTCTCCTGAAAATGATGCAGAATTTAATTTTACATTCAATAAAAAAGGAAACGTAACCGGGGCTAAACTAACGCAGGGCAAACAATCCATTAATTGTAAAAAGACGATGTAGAATTTGAGATTTGGGATTTGAGATTTGGGATTTGAGATTTGAGATTTGAGATATGAAGTTTTACTATTTAACCTGAATTCGGATTAAGGAGTTTAAGTATAAAAGCTGGAAGAAAGAGAGTGAAAATTATTTCCAGAGCCTGTTAAAATATTTTCACATATTTGATTATCAGCTTTTTAATTAACAAAACTCAACAAATCATGTTTGATTTTTTTACTAAGAAATAATGTGAATTTTATATTTTTTTCAAGTCTACAAAAAAGATTCACGTAAAGTTTATGGATAATTCCGCTTTATTTTAAGTGGCCAAAGTGATGCGACTTCGTTGCTGAAGCGGTATGCTTATCCATACGCTTCTTCGAATCAGCTTCGTTGATTTCCAGCCTTTGCTCCCTTAAAATCAGTATTGCCTATACATGAACTTTTGCGTGGAAAGCATGTCATTAGTACATTGTCTTTTTAACCAAAAAAAACATAAAGAATCTAATTCAGATAAAGATTTATAACCTTCCGGTTTCTCTCTTCAGCTTCAAGCCTTATCCTGATCCATTTATTAACGAAAAGTTATTGTATCAAAATAAAACCCTTTACATTATTCTTTTAGTAATATATTCAATTAATTCATCAAAGTCCTTCTGCGAATATCCCAATTGTAAATAATGAATATCATCCGCTTTTCTGTACCATGTCAATTGACGTTTGGCATATCTCCGGCTGTTCTTTTTAATCTCCGAAATAGCAAAATCAAGGTCCCACTCGCCGTCAAAATATTTAAAAAGTTCTGAATAGCCTACTGTATTTAAAGCTGTTAAATGTTTAAATTTTTCAAGACCTTCCGCTTCCGCCAGGAGACCTTTCTCCATCATAAGGTCTACCCTTCTGTTAATTCTGTCGTATAATTCTTCTCTCGGAGCTTCAATCCCTATGCGGATCACATTAAAATCCCTTGAATCCTGTGAAACAGCAATTTGTTCGGAATACTTTTTACCTGTCTGCCAAATAACGTCAATAGCCCGTAAAAGCCTTCTGTGATTATGAAAATCCACAACAGCAAAATATTCAGGATCGAGTTCTTTTAAAATCTCCTGAAGCTTTTCTATGCCATCATTTTCAAAAATTTCCTGAAGTTTTTTCTGATTGTCTTCATCCGCTTCCGGCAGATCGTTCAGTCCTTCAATCACTGCTTTTTCATACATCATGCTTCCCCCGACAAGGATAACGGTGTCGTGATCTTCAAAAAGCTGGTTGAGTTTTTTCAGTGCATCTTCTTCGTACTGCCCGATAGAATAATATTCCTGTACAGAAAGATTACCGATGAAGTGATGAGGTGCTTCCGCCAGTTCCTCTTCTGAAGGAGATGCGGTCCCGATTTTCATTTCTTTAAAAAACTGTCTGGAATCACAGGAAATTATCTCTGTACGGAAATGTTTTGCCAGATCAATGGCCAGTTTCGTTTTGCCGATTCCGGTAGGTCCTACGACAGAAATTAAGTTTTTCATCAGTTCAGGTTCATTATTTTATCGGTCAGATGGAGTCTTTACAGATTTCACAGTGCTAATTTAAATGTTTATCTTTGTACAACAATAAAAAACTATGATTTTATCAATGACCGGATTCGGCAGGGCCGAAGATGTTTTTGAAGGAAAAAAGATTACAATAGATATTAAATCACTGAACAGCAAAAGTTTTGATTTGAATATCAAAGTTCCTTTACGCTATAAAGAAAAAGAATTCGATATCAGAAAAATTCTGAACGACAGAATTATCCGCGGAAAGGTAGACTGCTACATCAACCTGGAAAACCTTGAAGAGTCGAATGACGTGAAGATCAATAAAAGTTTAATTGATTCTTATATCAATGAGCTGCGCAACATTGCTTCAGACGGTCCTGATTTTGAATACCTGAAAATGGCGGTAAGGCTTCCCGACGCTATTACTTCCAGACCTGATGAACTTACGGAAGGTGAATGGGAAGCTCTGGCAAAGATCGTGAATGCTGCTGTTGACCGTTTCGAAGAGTTCAGAAGAACGGAAGGTAAAATCCTGCATGAAGAACTGGAAAGAAATGTTCAGAATATTGATCAATATCTTTCTCAGGTTATTCCTTTTGAAGAAGAAAGAATTGTAAGCGTAAGAGAACGTTATCAGAAAACATTAAAAGAGTTTGAAAATGTTGATGAGACACGTTTCTACCAGGAAATGGCTTATTTCACCGAAAAACTTGATATTTCTGAAGAAAAGGTAAGACTTGCCCAGCATCTGAAATATTACAAGGAAGTAATGGATAACGAAGATTTCAACGGAAAGAAGCTTGGTTTTATTTCTCAGGAAATCGGAAGAGAAATCAATACGCTGGGTTCAAAAGCCAACCATGCGGAAATCCAGAAGCTGGTGGTGAAAATGAAGGATGACCTGGAAAAAATCAAAGAACAGACGTTAAACGTATTATAGACAACAGGCCAGGAAACGTGAGATTTCAGTCTTTTGTTTCCGGTCTGAAAATCTTTACAAATAATAAATGGATAAAGTAATCATATTTTCAGCCCCTTCGGGAAGCGGAAAAACTACACTGGTAAAACATTCCCTGGAAACCTTTCCGGAACTGGAATTTTCAATTTCATGCACTACACGGCAGCCGAGAGGCAGCGAAGTACATGCTGTGGACTATCATTTTTTAAGTCCTGATGAATTCAGACAGAAAATTTCAGAAGATGCTTTTGTAGAATATGAAGAAGTGTATACTGATAAATATTACGGTACTTTAAAATCTGAAGTGGAAAAAATCTGGAAGCAGGGAAAAGTGGTTATCTTTGATGTAGATGTAAAAGGAGGAATTTCTCTGAAAAAATATTTCGGAGACAAAGCCCTGTCGATCTTCATTGAACCGCCTTCCATTGAAGAACTGGAACGGAGATTGATTTCCAGAAACACAGATGATGCAGAAACCATCAAAATCCGTGTAGCTAAGGCGGAAGAAGAAATGGCCTATGCCGCAGAGTTCGACAGGATCGTCGTTAATACCGATCTTGATGAAGCAAAAAAAGAAATAGAAAGTTTAATAAAAAATTTTATCGGAAATTAAAAACCGAACTTCAGATAAACTTAACTTCTGATATATTGGATTTATAATTTCTGTAATTAACAAAATTGAGGCTGATATGAGTACCGAAACATTAGAAAAAGCCAAAGCAGCTATTCCTGTAAGGGGATATCTGGATATTAAAGATATCATGATCCCTGAGGGGGAAGAACTGGTAAAAGCCATTCTGAAACTGAAGGAGGAAAAAAATGCGGTGATCCTCGCCCATTACTACCAGCCGGGAGAGATTCAGGATATTGCCGATTTCCTCGGAGATTCTTTACAGCTGGCAAGACAGGCCAAAGACACCAACGCTGATATGATCGTATTCTGCGGAGTACATTTCATGGCGGAAGCAGCTAAAATCTTAAATCCGACGAAAAAAGTCGTTCTTCCCGATACAATGGCTGGATGCTCACTGGCAGACGGATGCTCGGGTGAAGGATTAAGAAAAATGCGTGAACAGCACCCGAATGCTCTGGTGGCAACCTACATCAACTGTAATGCGGAAACCAAAGCAGAAAGTGATATTATCGTGACCAGCTCCAATGCGGAAACAGTAATTGAAGCCCTTCCGAAAGACAGACCGATCATCTTTGCTCCGGATAAAAACCTGGGAAGATATTTATCCCAGAAAACAGGCCGTGATATGATCCTTTGGGACGGAAGCTGCATCGTTCACGAAGCATTTTCTATGGAAAGAATTGCGAAGCAGCTAGCTGATCATCCGGATGCCAAACTTATTGCACACCCGGAAAGTGAAGAAGCTGTTTTAAAGCTGGCCCATTTTATCGGCTCAACCTCCGCCCTGCTGAACTATGTGGAAAAAGATGACTGCCAGAAATTCATTATCGCAACGGAAGAAGGAATTCTTCACGAAATGAGAAAGCGCGCTCCCCACAAAGAACTGATCCCTGCATTGGTTTTTGACGAAAGCTGCAACTGTTCAGAATGCTTCTACATGAAAAGAAACACTATGGAAAAGCTGTATCTGTGTATGAAGTATGAACTTCCGGAAATTCTTATCGATGAAGAATTAAGATTAAAGGCATTAAAGCCTATCGAGGCCATGCTGGATCTTTCAAAAAGTATAAAATAAATAAAAAAGCACTGCGAAAAACAGTGCTTTTTTCAATTTCTAAAAAGATAACCTGCCATAAATACAGGTCAACAAAATAGTTTAAATATCGTCAGTATGTTATGTTTACCATTCTGTTTAAGAAATAACCGGACCTACACAGGCAGGCATTAATAAATACTGCACTTTACAGCAGTCAGACAACACAAAATACTGCTGGCAGGTACGGGATGCTCCTGATCCGACAGGCCCAAAAGTTGTTCCCGGAGGATACGGACATCCACCCGGACATCCTGAGCCATTCATATTTTTTAACTGTGACCTTGATAATTTTTTCATAATAATTTGTTTTAGGTTCATATGATTTGTTACACCATCGGAGGATAGCAGGTTCCGCCAGGTTTTCTCCAGCATCCCCACGCTCCGCCGCCACGAAAGCAGACATACGCCGCCCCTCCACAAGTCTCAATCTGGAATTCAGTAAAACCACCACTGATCTTACTTTTCTCTTCTCTTGAAAGTTTCTTAAGGTTTTTCATAATCCATTTATTTTGTTGTGTTTTTTTAAGTCTCATTACAGCCCTCCCCCTTCTATCGGATATTCAAAGAGACTGCAGTCCACTCCCACAGGAAAACATGCTTTTTTCTTTTCACACCAATAGCGGTTCTTTCCACAGTAGATTTGTACAGGACCATCAATTCCGGCTGATCCTTTTACATTCTTTAAATCCTGTCTTGATAATTTTTTCAAATTTTTCATGTTGCTTAATTTTTTAAATTGACCTTATATTTCATCAGGGATTTTACCGCAAAATATTCCTTTAGGAATACATTTACGGTGATATTCACACCAGTAATGGGTGTAGATACATACACACGGAAACGGTCCGCAGTTCATATCTGCTCCCGTAACAGTCTTTAACTGATCTCTTGAAAGCTTTTTAAAATTTTTCATAATAATTTGAATTGATTTGTTGAGTTCTTTGTTACACAAAAATGAATGCTCTTTTATTCAAAACAAATCACCAATTAACAGGTGCAGACAATTCTTCAGTAAGTGTAGCTTTTTTGAGGTCTTCTGTGCAGAACTCCGGGAAAAAAGAAAAAAAATATAGAAACAGGTCCTGATTCTGAATAATTAAAACGATTTTTGCTGAACAGAAAAACAGAAACAATGAGTAAAATATATCTTGAGGATATTAAAATATATGCTTATCACGGTGTTCTCCCTGAGGAAAATATCATTGGGACCTACTACATTTTAAATGCAGAGCTGCATACTGATCTTTGGAAAGCGGCAGAAACCGATGATCTGAATGACACGATAAGCTATGCCGACATCAATGCGGTCATTCACCGGGAAATGGAAGTTCCATCCAAACTGCTGGAACATGTGGCAGGAAGAATTATTTCAAAGATTCACGAAAGGTTTCCACAGATTTCCTACATCAAATTAAAAGTAACCAAAACCTCTCCCCCTATGCAGGGAGAAATGAAAGGAGCAGGCATTGAACTGGAAAGAAGTTTCAAGCCTGAGAATCATTAAAAATTATTATTTTAGTTTTATCAAAACATAAAGCATTGAAATCCTTCAAAATATTATTTCTTCTGAGTTTCGGTATCATTTTCGGCCAGGGCGGTACTGCCGGAGAAGCACCTGTCTATAATTTTCCGAAGATGAAATCCAGCATAACAATGCCGGTAACCATCCCTCTTTCCGAAATCAGCAACATGATCAATACAACCGTAAAAGATCTTGTCTACCAGGACGATTCCTATACGGATAATAATAACGACCAGTTTAAGGTAAAGGTATGGAAAACCCGTCCGATCCGCCTGGTAGGCGGTACCAACCAGAATATTCTGATCGAAGTTCCTTTAAGAATCTGGGCAGAGAAAGGAATCGGAACATTAGGCGTATATTCCTATCAGAATACCACCTTTGAAACGGTAATGTCTTTCAGTACCACACTTACATTCAATAATAACTGGACCATATCAACCCTTACCCGTCCCAACGGCTTCAGATGGGTAACCAAACCGGTGCTCGATTACGGAAGAATCCAGATTCCCATTACATCCGTTGTTGAAAAGAGCCTGAAAGAGCAGCAGGAAAAATTCAGTAAAACCATTGATCAGCAATTGGCTGCCCAGTTGAATTTCCAGCAGTATGCCGTGATGGCATGGAATGTTTTTTCCCAGCCTTTCAACATTTCAGAAGAGTACAATACCTGGCTGAAAGTAAGCCCGATCAGCGTGAATATCACGCCGCTGAAATTTTACTCCAGCCAGATCGATACCAACATCGGAATTGATGTATATTCTGAAACATTTACCGGAAGCAGGCCCTCAGCAGCCCAGCCTGTAAAAACAGTAAGTAATTTTACCGTATCTCCGGCACTTGCCGACAGGTTTCTGCTTCAGACTACTGCCAACATTCCTTTCACAGAGGCTTCGAATATTGCGAGAAACATGTTTTTAAACAAAGAATATGATGTACGCGGATCTAAGGTAAAAATTAAAGATATCAGAGTTTACGGTATTGATGACAGAGTTGTGATAGAAGCGGAAACCGAAGGCTACGTGAACGGGCGGGCCCTTATTTCCGGTATTCCTGTGTATGATGATGTAAAAAAGAAAATTGTATTATCCAATACAAAATTCAACCTTAAAACAGCGAATATCCTTCAGAAAACCGCTACCCTCCTGTTCAAGGGAAAAATCGTAAAAATGATTGAGGAAGAATATGGAATTCCAACCCAGGATCTGGAGCTGGCCTCTAAAAAAAGTATTGAGGAAGCTTTCAACAAAGAATATTATAAAGGGCTAAAAATGAATGGAAAGGTATTCAGCCTGAAACCGGGCAGTATTCTGATGAACCCTTCAGGAATCACAGCTGTTATTGATACCAGCGCTTCACTGAAATTAACTGTAAGCGGCCTGTAAACTGAATAATAATAATAATAATAATAATAATAATAATAATAAACTATACCATGAAAAAACTTTTAAAAATTATTGAAGATAACAAAGCCTCACAGGGGATCAGGTTTGCTAATTTCATCATTGACAGGGTCGTTATATATATACTTTTTTTCCTGTACGGCACATTTGCAGTTCTTGTGTACGAATTACTGAACATTGACTTTTTCCTTAACATTGCAAACAAACTTGCCAGCCTCAGCAGGGTTGAAGACATTTTAGTAACCACCGCCGTTTATTTTCTGTATCTGTTTTTCATGGAATATTTTACAAAAGGAAGAACTATCGGAAAATATATTACAGGAACCAAAGTAATGAGTACAGACGGAACTACTCCCACCCTTCAGGATTTTTTTATCCGAAATATTTCCAGACTGGTTCCTTTTGATGCTTTCTCTTTCCTGGGAAATAACGGGTGGCATGACAACTGGAGCGATACCAGAGTAATCAGTGTAAAAAAATATACCGCTGATAAACAGGCTAAAGAGGAGATAAACAGCATGGGCACAAAAGAAATTGCTTAAAAAATTTTTGTTGAATCATATATTTTGCTATATTTGCACACCTAAAAATGGTAAAGACATGGTACTTTGGCCGAGCGGCTAGGCAGTGGTCTGCAACACCATCTACAGCGGTTCGAATCCGCTAGGTACCTCTTAATAAATCCCTATTCTATTAATAATAGCTTAGGGATTTTTCGATTTATGCCATCTGGTTCTTTTATCCACTTTTGAATCGAGCGTACTTTTTTATTTTTTCTATACATAAAAATGCCCTCCAAAAATGGAAGGCATCAAAAAAATACTAGTTTTTCATAGAACTATAATATGAACTGCGGCGAATATACAACAAATTATCCATTGCATAATATGTTGTGATCATAAAAGTCTTTTTTTGCTTCTGTAAACAATTTTCACATTAACTATTCTCACCTGGCCGGCACAGGTAAAAACCTGACGATTTTACAAGCAATTTCCCCTTTCAGTATAAAATAAAAAATCCCCGAATTGCTTCGGGGATAAAAACTAATAACCATGAAAACTCAAATTAAACATGAGTTGCTACGTTACATTGAAAAATCGTGCCAAACACAAAAAAAAGCGAAAAATGCTTTCCAATTTCATCTAAAAAATTTATATATAAAATTATTTCCGGTTTTTACGTTATTATTTTCAATAGCATAGCTTCGAACAGATAAACATTCATACCTTCCTGTTTGAAAAAACTTTATCTATCGGGGGCACCTGTTATTTGATCCCGGATTTGAAAGCCGGATCTGAAAAGGAAAGTTCCGAAGGTTATCAGTGTGGTAAGGAGGGATCTCTTTTTACTCTTTACTGATCTGATGATGGAAAAGTCAAAGATTTTTTAGACGATAACGCTTTAAAGTTGAAACCGGATATATCTCTTCTGTTATGGACCGTCTGATTTTATAAATCCGGAATATGAAATAAATGCTTCCCCATCTTAAGAAGAGGAAGCAGAAAGCATGATATAAAGTGATGAAAATGTAATTAGCGGGAAGAAGTAATCCAAATGTAGAGATAAATCTTCTCTTTATTTTATGACCCGGATCATACGCATAGGGAAACTTTTCTTATTAAATTTGATGAATATCAGTCCCATTTCCATCATTATTATCTTTTTCCAACTTCCCGTCCAGGGAAGTTTTTCAACAGACACTTTTTTTAGACCCCATATATTTTTCAACTCTCCTTTTAGGAGGGTTTTTCATTCAGGTCAACCCTGACAGTAAAATATTAAAAGTACAGATCTAAATTGGCATAATTTATTCACTGATAATTATAAACGTTAAAAAACATCATCATGGCACACACAAATTTCAAAAAAGAAGATTTTGTAAAAGATAAAGATGAATTTAAACTGGAATTCAAAACCGATGAGATTGGTGAAGGTTTGGATCTTATTGTTGAAAGAAAAAACAGTCAAAACGGATATGAAGTGATCCAGGCCGAGATTAAAAGATTTAATGATTCTGTCTTTATCTGCTGGAGCGAACCGTTTGACGGAAGAGTAATTTATGATTCATAAAATTATTCCGTATATAAAAAAGCCTCCGATAATGGAGGCTTCAAAAAAACACAAATGATGAAAAAAATTTTTTTATATCAGAAATTAAAATTATTCAAACTTTTATTCTTATCTCAAAGTTAACTGCTTATTCTGATTTATTTTATGATTACAATCACATTCCCGAATTTAATCATGATTATTCCGCAGTTCCCAATCCAAAAGAAAAACCGATGAAATAATTTCATTTTTTCTTAAGAATAATATTCAATAAAAAAACAAATACACCCCTTTTTAATCACACAAAATTCAAATAATTAAAATTATTTACTAAATAAAATTAAATTTGATTTATATTTTTCCAAATTCGATTATTATGTTAAATTCAAATCCATTGGTCTGATTTTAAAAAACACATTCTATTTTTAACATATTCATACAAATAATTCATTATAAAAAATTATTTTCCAAACATAATCCTTAAAAAATAATAAAAAAATATAAAACACACCATGATCCAGGTTATATTTTTCCGGTATTTTATTTCATAGTTTTACAAAAATATTAATTCAATATAACGTGATAAAATTCTCGATACTTATAGCCAACTATAATAATGGGAAGTATTTTAAAGACTGTTATAATTCACTGATCAGCCAGTCATACAAAAACTGGGAAGTTATAATTGTTGACGATGCCTCTGCGGATAACTCTGTGGAAATAATTGAGAGGATCATTAAAAATGATCCGCGTTTCAAAATCTACCGCAACTCTTCCAACCAGGGCTGCGGCTATACCAAAAGTGAATGTATGAAACATGCAGAAGGAGAAATATGTGCTTATCTGGATCCTGATGATGCTCTATATCCCGACGCATTAGAAAAAACGGTACAGGAATTCATTCATAACAGCGACATTGCTGCTACCTACTCTCAGATGATGCTGTGCGATGAAAATCTCAGACCGGACAAAGTATTTGCCGGAACCAAACAAATTTACAACAGCCGCTATTTTTTCAACTGTCCCACTCAGTTTGCTCATTTTTTCACGTTTAAAAAAGAAATCTATTTAAAGACTTCAGGGATCAATCCGGCTCTTAAAAGTGCGGTAGATCAGGATCTGTATTTAAAAATACTTGAACACGGAGGTGTAAAATATATTAAGGAACCTCTGTATCTGTACAGACTTCATTCCAATGGTATTTCGCAGCAGAGTTTTAAGCAGGGGGCCAAAGAATCTTTTGCCAAAGTAATTCACGAAACAATGAAGAGAAGAGGAATCCGGAAGATCAACAACAGGGAAGTTCCCGAAAGCTATACGAATCCTCAGGAGATTTATCAGCTCCTGAATTATCAGACCCAAAAATTACACAGGCTGATCAATAAAGTAAAAGTAACATTCAATATATAACAACAAAGAAGGCTTCCCAGAAATGGGGAGTTTTTTTATGCATTTCCATAAGATTCTGCATGATCTTTTGCATATTTTAATTCACAAAAAACGGCCCCCTTCTCAGGAGGCCTAAAAACACAAATGATGAAAAAAATCTATTCAGAAAAATCCAAACAGAAATTCGTTGACAATTAATGTCTTATATTGTTTCGGTATACTTTAAAATCAGCACCGTAATTTATAGTTTATTTTTCTAAGTACAAAATACATCCTAAAATAAGCATTGATAAACAAATACAGCACTCAGATTAAAATGGATAAAGTTAAGAGTCTATATAATTTAGCAGTTTTCATGCCACAAAATTTGATATAATTCTTTAAAGACTATGAAATAAAACGAACATCTTCCTCCTAACAGTCTACAAAGTTATCCAAATATTTTTTACCTGCAAAGTTATTCTGACCAGGTTACAGGAATATATACCGTGATATATCCGTCGGCATCTATCTGGGCATCAGATACCGTCATAATTACTGAACCGTAACCGGTCCATCCTCCCTGCCCCTGCATGGCAGAGAAAATATAATTTCCGGCAGGAATTCCCTCATAGTATTGAGGAAGAGTCTGAAAACCGCCGCTGTAATAAGTGTCATACACCTCTCCGGTATCTGTATTTTCAGCAAGAAAACTGCCTACATCATGATTTCCTGAGAGAATCCTGGTTCCGCTCTGAGATAAAAGCCCGAACCTTACCTTATAAGTTTTTGTTTTTGAAATCTCCTTTAACAGATCTGAATTCTTTTCCTGAGACCTGGTCTGAATATCCGTTATATCATCATTGGATGAGCATGAAACTGCAACAGCCGACATCCCCGCAAGGGCAAGGGCCATAAAAATTGATTTTTTCATAATAAAGTAATTTGGTAAAACAAAAATAACTCATTCGTATGAACTGAATAAAAACCATCCGTGAATTAATAATTATATCAGTATAAATTACATGAATCCGGGATTAAGAAAATTAAGATATAAGTACTGAAAACCTCCATAACCTCCCTCTTTCAGCTCCCGGCTTCATATCAAATTACTAAACCAAATTAAAATTAAACAGACTTAAAAACATCTACTGAAAATAGGCAGTGGACATAAAAATTTCCATTTTTAAATTATTTTAACATCCTTTAACTAAAATTTGGCTTCATAATTGGAAATACAAACAAAGCAGAAACCGTTTTGGTGGAAACTACTTATAAAATTTGAATTATGAAAAAGATAGTATTAGCAGGTTTTTTATCCGTTTTTTTACTAACGGCCTGCAAGAAAGATGAAAGGACAGCAGAAAAATCTCTGGAACAGCAGAAACTTGAATTTCAGGCAAGACAGCTTGAAATAGAAAAACAGAAACTGGCTATTGAAAAAGAAAAGCTGGTATACGAAGCTCAGAAAAAAGCAGACAGCATCGCCGAAGAAAAAAAATCAAAAGCCGCAGCTGCCAATAATTCAAAACCTCAGGTCATAAGAGAGACAAAAACCATATACAGAGACAGAGGTTCCAATTCTAATTCAGGGGGAGGAAGTTATGCAGATAACGGAAGCACGGCCTCACAGGGAACCACTCAAAAGAAAGGCATGAGTAAAGCTGCCAAAGGAACCATTATCGGTACCGTAGGCGGAGCTGCCGCAGGTGCTATTATTGCCAAGAAAAACAGAGGTCTGGGCGCCGTGATTGGTGGTGTAGTAGGTGGAGCAACCGGATATACGATCGGTAGATCACAGGACAGAAAAGACGGAAGAGTACAGCCGCGTAATTAATATTTTCATGATAACATGTAAAGATTGCTTATTTTTAAGCAATCTTTTTTTATGATTCTACTTTTATTTTCCTGTATTCTCATTATCCCGGTTCTCGCAGGCTGGGGAAAGATCATGGATTTTTTTTCCGGATCTTTATATGAAGGAATCTCAGGAAAGATCCTGTCCGGAATATTGGGATTAAGTCTTATCTGGACTATTTCCGCCTTTTTTATTCCTGTCAACATTTATATGGAAATCCCTGTAATACTGGCTGGGCTTTTCTTTTTTTTCAAAGATAAATTATACCTGAATTTTTATATATTTTCAAAGAAAGACACCGTTTCAATGGCAGTAATCTCGGCGATCATTCTCTATTGCAGCGCTTTCTATCCCTACATACTGGACCATTTCGGATACTATGTACCTTCTATACAATGGCTTACAGAATATGGTCTGGTGAAAGGCATTTCCAATCTGGATCTCACCCTGGGACAGATGTCTCTGTGGCATATTTTTCAGGCAGGATTTTCAGGTTTCTCCGATCCGTTCTTAAGGATAAATGCTGTTCTTCTTATCATATATGCCCTGTATATTTTTGAGAGAAAAAGCTGGATATTGCTATGTTTTCTGCCCGTACTGCTTCTTTTTTCACAGTCACCGTCACCCGATCTGCCTGTGATCGCCATCTCATTAATAATCCTGAATGAAATACTGGCCGGAAATAAGAATACCAATCTTCTTTTTGCCTTTTCTGTTTTAGTTTTCGCCATAAAGCCAACAATGATATGGCTCCCGGTCCTTACTTTCTTCTTTACCGTTTTTAGCCTTAAAACCGGATTCACCAAACTGATCTTCGGATTTTCAATACTCCTGTTGTTCTTTATTAAAAATATATGGACGTTTGGCTATCCGGTTTTTCCGGTTGCCATAGCCGATATCGGAACCGGGTGGAAACCCAGCCCTGATATACTGGATACCTCTTCACAGTATGCCGTTCAAAAAACTTTTGATATGCAGTATTCTTATGAGGAAATCCGGAAATTCGGTTTTGGAGATCATATCATAAACTGGCTCACCTTAAAAGGCATTAAATCAAAGATCAACCTTCTTTTCATCATCAGTCTTATCCTGTTTACAGCGTTTGCTTTCGTTAAAAAGAACAGAACCATCAGCCTGATCTGTATCTCTCTGCTCATAAAAAGCATATTCGTTTTAGCTTTTTCCGCTCAGTACCGTTTTTTTATTGATGTATTTTTTGTGATATTCTTTGTACTGCTGTTTAAATATCTTAACCGGAAAAGTTCGGCATTGATCTTTGCGGCCGGCAGCCTGATCTTAATGTTCATTCTTACGTTTCCCGCTTTTATTCAACAGTATATTCCCAGTTTCAGGCCCGGAAGTTTTATGGCCGGCTTTCAGAAAGAACAGTTATACGAACCTTCTGTTTATCAGTATAAAAAATACAACACTTTTGAAGTAGGCAACCTGAAGTTCAATGTTTCCAGAAATTATCCTTTTAATTTCGACACTCCCCTTCCGTCCATCTCAGAAAGCTATATTTCAGACGATGCAGATTCAGGAATTTTCCCGCAATGCATTGATGAAAAAGATATAAAAAAGGGATTTATCTGGAAAAAGCTGTCACCTGAAGAAAAGAAAGAAGCCGAAAAGGTTATTCATACCATCAAAAACACTGATAAACAGAACTAATGCAGAAACTTTATTATCTGAAGAAAAATAGGTAATTTTGTATCATGTTCAATACATTAGGTAATCTTCTCAGTCTTACAACTTTTGGAGAAAGTCACGGCGCTGCGTATGGCGGCATTATCAATAATTTCCCGGCAGGTTTAACGGTAGATCTCGATCAGGTTCAGTATGAGCTTGACCGCAGAAAACCCGGACAGTCTGCTATTGTTACCCAAAGAAAAGAAAGTGATACGGTGAAATTCCTGTCCGGTATTTTTGAAGGGAAAACAACAGGAACCCCTATCGGCTTTATTATCGAAAACGAAAATCAGAAATCAAAAGATTACGATCATATTGCCAATGCATACCGTCCGAGTCATGCAGATTTCACTTATGATCAGAAATTCGGAATAAGAGATTATCGTGGAGGCGGAAAATCGTCAGCCAGGGAAACAATCAACTGGGTGGTTGCCGGAGCGCTTGCCAAACAGCTTTTATCAGATATCGAGATCAATGCTTACGTTTCCTCGGTAGGTGATATTTTCTGTGAAAAACCTTATCAGGCTTTGGATTTTTCAAAAACAGAAAGCAACGAGGTTCGCTGTCCGGATGCTGAAACTGCCGAAAAAATGATCGAAAGAATCAAAGAGATCAAAAAAGAAGGCAATACCATTGGCGGAACCATCACCTGCGTGATCAAAAATGTTCCCGTAGGAATTGGTGAACCTGTATTTTCCAAGCTTCAGGCAGAACTGGCAAAAGCCATGCTTAATATCAATGCCTGTAAAGGATTTGAATACGGAAGCGGTTTCTGCGGGGCGAAAATGACAGGAAAAGAACATAATGATGCTTTCAATACAGATTTCACTACAAAATCCAACCTCTCAGGAGGAATCCAGGGTGGAATATCCAATGGAATGGACATTTATTTCCGGGTAGCATTCAAACCCGTGGCTACTATTCTGAGACCCCAGGAAAGTGTGGATAAAGACGGAAATCCTGTAACCGTAGAAGGAAAAGGACGTCATGATCCATGTGTGCTTCCAAGAGCCGTTCCTGTTGTGGAAAGTTTAGCCGCCTTTGTACTCGCAGATCTGTTCCTCATCAACAAAACAAGAAATATCAATCATTTTTAATAAATACTGGGTAATGAAAAATTACTGGGATAGCGGAATCTCTTTTGAAGAATACATCCGCATTGGAAAAGAAAGACTGGAAAATCCTGTTAATGAACAGGAAGCCGAATATAAACAATATTATGAACTGGGACTGCAGAGAATGGACCGTACTTTAAAGAAGTATGTTCCGGATGAAGATCAGCTGAAAGAGCTTGCTGCTAAAAACTTTGACGGAAAGATTCTTATTATTTCCGAAGCATGGTGCGGTGATGCCAGCGCTACCGTTCCTGCTCTTGTTAAATTCTTTGAAGGACACAATGATGTAAGGATTTTCCTTAGAGACAGTGATAAAAGTCTTATCAGCCAGTTTCTCACCAACGGAACAGAATCTATTCCTAAGGTACTTATTCTGGACAGCGATCTTCATGTAAAGAATTCCTGGGGACCACGTCCACAATACGGACATCAGCTTCTGATAAAACATAAAGCAGATCCTGAAGGCTATCCAAAGGATAATTTTTATAATGACCTCCAGCTGTACTACGCCAAAAACAGGGGTCAAGATGCAGTTCAGGAAATTTTAGAATTACTGTAACCCTATATCTGTTCAAAAAAATAACGGTAAAAACCGGCCTATGAAAAAGAATATTATTTACCTCGTACTGATCATCATTATTGGTGTCATTGCTTTTATTCCGGGAGTAAGAAACTACCTGAAAGATCAGTTTTTCCCGGTGGCCACCATCGAAAATGCAGTACATGTAAATGAAGAGGATTATGATATTGAGCTGAAAGGAATCAATGTTCCGGATACCAATCTCAAAAATTTCAGAAACAAAGCCGTTTTCCTTAATTTCTGGGGAACATGGTGCCCCCCGTGCAGAAAAGAATGGCCCTCTATTCAAAAACTGTACGACTCCCGGAAAGAAAATGTAGATTTTGTACTTATCGCTATGAATGATAAAGAGGAAGCCGTAAAAAAATTCCTTGCAGAAAATAATTACAGTGTTCCTGTATACATTGCACAAAGCCCCATTTCTGAAAAGATTCTTCCCAAAGCTTTCCCTACTACGTTCCTATTGGATAAAACAGGAAGAATCATCATTAAGGAAGATGCGTACAGAGACTGGAATACGGAAACCGTGCATCAGTTCATCGATAATATTATCAGGTAATTTTTTTTAACTAAATTTTATAATTACTTGGTACAAAATTTGCGAAATTTACATTGTTGAAAAAATTTATTTAAAAACTAAACACAAAATGAAGTATTCAAAATTGAATCTTGCAAAAGAAGCCATCAGCCACAAAGGTTTCGTAAAAAAAATCCCTGATATTTTCAGAATGGTAAAAATGTGGAGAAAGGGAGCCTATCCCATGAAATCTATTGATATCATCCTGCCTTTACTGGGAATTTTGTATGTAATCTCTCCTATTGATCTTCTTCCTGAGTTTGCTATTCCGGTATTGGGCGTTATGGACGACCTGGCCGTTTTATCGCTTACGATTCCTAAACTGATCAGGGAAGTGGACAAATTCCTGCTTTGGGAAGCCGAACAGAGGCTGAACGGCACAAAAGTTATTGATGCAGAAATTGTAAAATAGTCTCATTAACAAAGAAAATATGAACCATTCCTGAAGATGCGGGGATGGTTTTTTGTTGACAAATCGGCGAGAAATTTTTAAGCCTTATTTCAAATCCTTAAATTTGCAGTATCTAATAAAAAATAATGGAAAGTAAAAAAGAATTCTTCTTAGAGTGCTACAAGCTGGGCATCATTAAGTTCGGAAGGTTTACCCTGAAAAGCGGTATCGAAAGTCCGTTTTATGTAGATCTCAGACCTCTGGCTTCAGACCCTAAAATTTTAAAAAATCTGGCTAATTATTTACTGGAAATGCTTCCTCTGGATAATTTCGACCTGATCTGCGGAGTTCCTTATGCTGCTCTTCCAATGGCAACCGCCATGTCGCTGGAAAGCTATATTCCATTAATCATTAAAAGAAAAGAAGCGAAGAGCTACGGAACTAAAAAACTGATTGAAGGAATTTATCAGAAAGGCCAGAACTGCCTTTTGGTAGAAGATGTGATCACTTCCGGAAAATCTCTTGTAGAGACCATTGCCGAAGTGGAACAGGAAGACCTTAAAGTAGCAGATATTGTTGTGGTTCTGGACAGAGAGCAAGGCGGAAAACAATTATTGGAAAGCAAAGGATACAGAGTACATACACTTTTCAATATCTCCGAGGTATGCAGTATTCTTCAGGAAAACGGAGAGCTATCTGATGAAGAAGTGGCAAGAATCCAGGATTTTCTTCAGGGAAACCATATTCAGTTTGAAGAAAAAACCAGACCTTCTTACGAACAGAAATTACAGCAGACCCAGCATTCTGTTTCAAAAAAATTATTAGAAACAGCTTTGGCGAAACAATCCAATCTGATTGCTTCAGCTGATGTCACCACCACTCAGGAACTTCTGGATCTGGCTGAAAAAGTAGGTCCTCATGTGGTCGCTTTAAAAACCCATATTGATATTATTTCGGATTTCGATTACGAAAAAACCATACTTCCTTTAAAAGCACTGGCCTCCAAACACCGGTTTCTCCTGATGGAAGACCGTAAGTTTGCCGATATTGGAAATACCCAGGAGCTTCAGTTCACAAGCGGGGTTTTCAGAATTACAGACTGGGCAGATTTTGTAACTTCACAGGTAATCGGAGGGTTTGAATCTCTGGACTGCTTCAGTAATGTAGGTGTAGTAGCGATTGTAGGAATGTCTTCCAAAGGAACTCTGACTACTGCTGCTTATCGTGAAGAAGCCCTTAAAGTGGCTCTGTCCCACCCCAATGTAATTGGAGGTGTATCACAAAACCCGGTTCCTGAAGAGCTTCTGCTGTTTACACCAGGAGTAAATCTTGCCGATTCAGGAGACGGAAAAGGCCAGCAGTACAATACTCCTGAACACGTATTCAAGATGCTTCATACCGATTTCATTATTGTAGGAAGAGGAATTTATAAGTCTGATGATCCGGCGGCGGCGGCTGTCACTTATAAAAATGAAGGCTGGAATGCTTATATCAGTTCTTTACAAAAAAAAGAGATTCAGGGCTAAAATCCTGTAAAATATATTCAAAATAAGTTTATATTTGAGCTTTATCAAAGGATATTGAAAAAGATCAGCATTTGCCTTATTTTGTTTTGTGGAATTGTACAGGTTTCTGCACAGAAAGACAGCATTTATATTGAGGCCCGACTTTCCGCCGACAGAAAAACGCTGGAAGTAAATCAGGAAATCGTTTATCACAACAATTCAGAAAAAGACCTTCATACGGTAAAACTTCTGAACTGGATTTCCGCTTATAACAAGCGAAGAACTGCCTTAGTTTACAGAAAACTGGAAGACCGGAACAGTGATCTTCATTTTGCCAAGCCTGAACAATTGGGCAGGCTTTTGGATCTCAGCATTAAAAATTCTGAAAATCTGCCGGTGCCGGTAAACTCTATTTCGGATGAAAGTCTTTTTCTTCCGCTGAAAAAAGCACTGAAGCCCGGCGAAAGCGTTACATTACATTTGCATTACCGGATGCTGCTTCCCGATAAGAAGTTTACGGGATATGGTACAGACGGTAAGTACGCGGCATTAAAATATTTCTTTATTGTTCCGGATCATTTTGATCCGGACAATATTTCCAAAAAAAATTACCATGATATTGAAGAATCTGTAAGCTTCAATACTTTCTGGACTGTGAATTTTGATCTTCCACCGAATAGTTTCGTTGAAGGTAATCTCCCACAGATCCAGATGAATTCATTCAAAGGCTATCTTGAATCCGATCCTGAATTTATCGTTTCAGAGAACAGTCTTCCCACCATGAGAATCAATGTGGATGGCAATGATACTGAAATTAAATTCGGATATATTTTAAAGCCTGAAGAAAAACAGAATCTTGAGTTTTATCTGCCGCTGCATTTAAAATTCATTAAAGAGAAAACCGGTTTTCTCCCACAGAGTATTTTTATTTCCGATAAATTCAGAGCTAAGGAAGATTTTTTCGGAAATAATGATATTACCTTCTGGAACTTCAGATTTCAGCTGTTTACCGATGCGGAAAAGACGGATCTTGATTATTTCGGGATCATCGCAAAAAAAATCCTTGATGAAAAGATCATTACTGACAAAGAAAAAGATCACTGGTTCAAAAACGGTCTGAAATCATACCTTGAAATCCAGTATCTCCAGAAATTTTATCAGGACACAAAATTGCTGGGCACGCTTCCTGAGACTAAAATCTTTGGAGTGAAGCCTTTAAAACTTTTCCATGCCTCCAATGTAAAGCTTCTGGACCGGTATGGGCTGGCTTATCAGTATATTATGTCCCAGAATCTCGATCAGAAGATTGATGAGGAATTTTCAGCACTGAGTAATTTCAACGATATGGCGGTCAGCAGTTTCGAAACGGGAAGTCTTTTCAGCTATACGGCAGATAAAATGGGCTATGACCGGTTCAATACGATATTGAAAGATTATATTCAGCAGAATACCGGGAAAAAGATCAGTCCCGAAGGTTTTCTGAATGAACTTACCGAAGCAGATAAAACCTCCTCCTACCTTACCGGATTTTTAAAAAAGAAAAACAGGATTGACTTCAGATTAAAAAGTGTAAGAAAAGAAGGAGACCTTTTCAATATCAGAATCGGGAAAAACACTGATGCTCCTATTCCTGTAAAACTGGAAACCCAGACCAGTGAAGGCGAAAAGAAAGCCTATTGGATTGAAACGGATGAAAATGAAAGAATTAAAAATATAAGCCTTCCTGCATCAGATGACATTCATAAGGTGACCCTAAACAGCGGCTATATCTTCCCTGAATCTAAATACCGGGATAACTTCCTGTATGCCAAAGGACTTTTTTCCAATACTAAAAAAATAAAATTCAAACTGATCAAAGATATTCCGAATCCTGAATACAATGAAGTATATGTGAGCCCAAGAATACGTTTCAACAATGCTTATGACAAATTTCTGTTTGGGATCAACCTGAAGAATCAGTCTTTTTTTGACCAGAAGTTTTTATACTCCATCACTCCGATGTACAGTTCAGGGACTGGAAAACTGACGGGTTCCGGAGCGGTCTCCTACTCTTTTCTTCCGGCTGAGAGCATCATCAGAAGCCTTACTTTCGGAGTTTCCGGGGCTTATTTCCATTATGATTACGGATTAGCTTACAGAAAAGGATCATTATTTTCCACGATCAGCTTCAGAAAAGACCCAAGAAGTACGGTAAGCCGGAGTATAGGGGTTTCATACAATTATTTTGAAAGAGATCTCAGCCCAAAAATGGTTGCCAACAGAGACTATGGAAAGTATAACCTGTGGAGTTTCGGATACGGATACAGCGACAGCCAGATGATTCATGAGAAAAGTTTAAGTTTAAGTACCCAGGGTATGGAAGATTTCAATAAAATAACGGCAGAAGGCTTTTACAGATGGGAGTTTGCTCCCAAACAAAAGCTCAGTTTAAGACTATTTGCCGGATATTTTGTAAGAAATGATACCCGAAACAGTACGTTCAATTATGGTATATCCAGAGTCTCCAACTACTCTTTTTCCTATAATCTTTTGGGAGAAAGTGCCAATAGCGGTATTCTTTCACAGCAGTTTATCCTGGCTGACGGAGGATTCAAATCCTTTATTCCCGGATCGGTTAACCAGTGGATCACTTCTTTCAATGTAGATTCCAGTATATGGAAAATATTCCATGTGTATGCCGATGCCGGAATGTATAAAAACAAGAACCGCCCTGCACAGTTTATCTGGGACAGCGGAATTAAAGTGCGGGTAATTCCGGATTTCCTGGAAGTTTATTTCCCTATACAGTCTTCACTAGGTTTTGAGCCATCTTTTAAAGATTACGGAAAGAGGATCAGATATACCCTGGTTTTGAATCTGGGATCAATTATCAATGCCGCCAGAAGGGGCTGGTATTAATTTAGACAGAAAGCCGGAAGATGGAGGTTATGAAAGTCATTTAGGTTTATCATGAAGAAGTTCGCATGATCAACAACCGCTATAAAAAATTCCGGCCGTTTCTTCGAAACGGCCGGAACTATATGGTTAAAAGAGCTATTAGATTAGTCTTTTAAGATTTTCTGAGATACCGGTTCGTTATTTACAGTTCCTGTTACGAAATAGTTTCCTTTTGCCAGTTCAGCAACGTTTAACACTTCGTTGTTTTTAACAGAAGCAGTTTTCACCACCTGTCCGAACATGTTGTAAATTTTTACGTCTTTTACATCTGCTCCGAAAGTAATCCCGTCGTTTTTCACGAAAGTATTTTTGATGATTCTGTACTTGGAAGGAGCTACTTCACCTACCGCAAGAGACCCTGCAGGTACTAAAGAAAACTCATCAAAGCTGGCTACTGAATTGTTATAGGCACGTACCTGTAATTGGAACTGAGTTGCAGCAGCAGGAGAAGTAAAGGTTAAGGTTTTCAGTGTCCATGCGCTTACTTTAGCCAGGAAACCGTTATTGTTTCTCAAAGGATCTGTTGTAGCATCACTGGTTAAATAGATAGGTGCGTTTGCAGCATCTAAAAAGCAAGACCAGATTCTGGCTCCGTTTCCTGATCCTGATGATTTATACCAGAAGCTTACGGTGTATTGAGTATTAGCACTGATCGGAATATTCTGATAAAATCCGGTAGTTGCTGTTGCTGTATATTTAGCATAGTTTGCACCCTGATAAGGAGCATCTGTTTCCACGGTAGGTAATGTGTATGTGTTTACCGTACCTGCTGTCCAGTTACTAATTCCACTTTCAAAACCTGGGTTTTGAACTAAATTTTGGGAGAATGCAACAACGCTTGCCGCAACTCCTAAAACAGTAAAGATTTTTTTCATTATATAAAGTTTTAATATTTGGTGTAAAAGTACAAAAAAACCATCACTTTATAAAAATGATGGTATATATTTAACAATTAATTAAAATTACTTTTTAACAATTTTCTCAGTAACCCCTTTTCCATTAATATTTCCTGTTACCATATAAATGCCGCTCTGAAGATTTTCTACATTTAAAGATCCGTTTTCTGATACAGAAGCTGCTTTTACCAGCTGCCCGCTCATATTGAAAATTTTAACTTCCGCTTTTTCTCCGAAATAAATTTCCTGATCTACGGAAGTATTTTTCACAAATACATTTTTTGTTTTTTTGGTATCTGCTGTTGCTAAGGACCCGCTTGTGCCGGTTAGCTTTACATCATCTATTCTCCATTCCGTACTGTTGGTTCCTGTAAACCTGATTCTCAGATTTGATGTTGCCGGGATCGTTCCTGAAGGATTAATGTATAACCAATTGGCTGTATTACTTCCCGTAGCCCTGGAATAAGAAAGGGAGGTCCAGCTGTTTCCGTCTGCACTTACTTCTACTTTCAGTTCGTTATTAGCTGCTGTTGTTCCTTTTCTCTGGCCAAAATAAAGCTGGATATTCTGATAAACTGTGGTATTGATCCCGGAGATCAGAAAGGTTTCATTGCTGGCATTGATCATTACATTAGCTCCTCCTGATGCCTGTGCATAAGCCCCGGTAGTTGAAGGGTTCGTAGATCTTACATCTCCTGTACCGTCATAAGTAACAGGGCTTCCGTTTTGGAAAGTGTTTGTGGAAATGTCGGATGTCCCTGTACCGGATCCCATACTTTCAGAATAAATAGTAGTTTGTGCACATACAGTTGCTGAAAATAATCCCGCAGCAACTATCGAATAAAATTTCTTCATGATTGTAAAATTTAATATTTAATAATTTACCCTGTAAAATTAGACTCATTTTTACGGATACAACAATAATTACATTAAATTTCTGTTAATAATACCAAACTGATTACCGTTAACATTTTTTAATTATTTTTACGAATTATTTTGAAGGATTTGCGGAATTTTTTTCTTCCATTTGTTTTATTTTTCCTGGGCATATTTTCGGGTAATGCACAGGTATTCTCATGGAAAAACCCAAACATTCCTCAGGATTCAGTAAAAAAAGACAGCATCCTTGCCGCAAGATTCGAACGCGATATTTTTGCAAAGGACACTTTGGACTTTATAAAGACCAATAACAAAATAATTGTAGACGAGGCAGTACTAGCCAAAAATGATAAAAAAAGATTTTTAGGAGAGCTCAATTCCAAAGGTTCCATTATCCGGGGAATCACTTTTGGTAATAACCAGGGACAGTCTGTACAAAGCTCCATGGATCTTCAGATTTCCGGAAGGCTTTCAAAGGATGTCACTATTTTAGCCAGTATTTCGGATCATAATCTTCCTATACAGGCTGACGGATATACACAGACTCTGGAGGAGTTTGACAAAATCTATATGCAGCTTAATATCAAGGAAAAATCGATCATGAGAGCCGGGCATTTAGATCTTGTTGAGTCCAAAAATTATTTTGCCAAATACCAGAGGCGAAGTATGGGACTTCAGTTTCAGACAGAAATTGGTAAAGAAAACAAGACATTGGTGGATGTTTCTATGGGAGTTGCCCGAAGTGAATTCCACAGGGTCCGTTTCCAGGGGGTTGAAGGCAACCAGGGGCCTTACCGTCTTACCGGAAAAAACGGGGAACAGTTTATTACACTGATCTCAGGCTCCGAACAGGTTTTCATTGATGGTATCTTGATGAAACGCGGGGAAAACCAGGACTACATCATCAATTACAATACGGGTGAGGTAACGTTTACCAGTTTCAGACCTATTTTCCAACAGAACTTTATAACGATTTCCTATAACTATACCAACAGGAATTATTCCAGATATTTATTTACCGGAAAACTTGAACACCAGAGAGAAAAGTTCAAGGTTGGCCTGAACTGGTTCATGGAAAATGACAATAAAAATGCTCCGCTTTCTTTAAACCTGTCTAAAGAGGATGAGCAGATCCTGGCTGACGCAGGAAACGATCCTAACCTGATGTATGCCCCTTCCGGAGTAGTTACAGAATACGACGTTAACAAAATTCTGTACCGTTTAAACCCCAACGGAAATTATTACGAATTCTCAACCAATCAGGATGAAACGCTTTATCAGGTTTCTTTTACTTATTTCGGAGCTAATCTCGGAGATTATAAAATCACCCAAACCACGAATAACGGTCGTGTTTTTGAGTATGTGGGTCCTAATCTGGGAGATTACAGAGCAGTAAGAAAACTGCCTGCCCCTCAGAAATCTCAGGTATTTTCCCTGAACTCGGAATACCTTTTGAACGAGGGAAAAATAGGGGTTGACTTTTCACTCAGCAATTATGATGTGAACCTGTTTTCATCAAAAGATTCCGATCAGAATATCGGGTATGCTTACCGTGTTTTCGGAAACAAAAGTTTTACCAAAAATACATGGAAAGGTACTCCAAGTTTCGAATATCAGTATATCGACAGGCAGTTTCATATCTTAGACCGTATTAATGATGTGGAATTCTCAAGAGATTTCAACCTTGCACAGGAATTCAACCAAAGAACACAGAACCGGTTTATCTTCAGCTTTTTAAATAAATGGAACAATAAATCTACTCTCAATTACCGCATCAATTACCTGAATGAACAGGATTCTTATAAAGGGATTAAAAATGATCTTGATTTCGGATGGATCAAAAATAAATTCTTTACCAAAGGAAATCTGTCTTATCTTAATACGAATGCCACCCTTCAGGACACCAAATTTATAAGAGGCGGCGTATCCACGGAGTATACAGGCAAAAAAGGCAGCTGGACTATTGGAGGAAGCATGGAGCATAATGAGAAAAAGTATAATGACACCCAGCTTATGGACCTTACCAGTTTCAGCTGGAAAGAGCTTTTTGTACAAAAGAAAATCGGCGATAGTACAAGAACTAAGCTTCTTGCTAAAGTCTACATGAGAGATAACGACTCAGTACGTAACAACAGGCTGGAAAATATGAATAATATCCTGGGAATCATGGCCGAAAGCCAGTTGATTAAAACAGAAAAAACAACATTGAATGTTCTGGTTCATTACAGGAAATTTTTCTATCAGACCGATGATGCCGATATGACCCGGAATAATGATTTTGTGGTTGGAAATATTCTTTACAACCAACAGCTTTTCAGAAACGGGATGCGTCTCCAGGCATTCTATGAGCTTGGAAACGGACAGGAAGCCCAAAGAGAATTTCAGTATCTGAAGGTAACAGACGGACAGGGAATTTATAAATGGACCGACTACAACGGTGACGGTATTCAGCAGCTTGATGAGTTTGAAATTGCGGAATATTCTGATCTGGCACAATACATCAGGGTGTATACAAACTCCGTACGTTATATTGCCTCCAATAAGAATAAAATACAGCTGGCGCTATTTGTCAATCCGTCTATCATATTCAATTCGGAAAATGCTTTTTTAAAGCGATGGAATTTCAATATTTCATTAAATTCTCAGAATTCATTCTATAAAAAAGATAAGGTTCTGGTTCTGAATCCATTTGAAAAAAACAGTGATCAGATCCTTAAAAATCAGAATATTTTAACTTCCGTTCAGTTTAATCCGACTGAAAAATCAGGATGGAACGGAAATTACCGTTTTATTACCAACGACAATCTCATCAATGCGAATTTCAGTAATGAAGAAAGAGAACAGACTTCACATTTCCTGAATATAGGGTATTGGTTTAATAAAGAATTCCGTGTAGACTGGGAAAACTCTGTTCATGATATCAAGAATTCTTCACAGCTTTTTGCTACAAGGGATTACCGTCTGAGTAATTTTGAAACCAAACCTAAAGCAACCTATAAATTCACCGATGCCATTCAGGCTGAACTTTCTTCTGCTTTCCGCCAGAAAAAGAGAGTGGATGGTGAAGAGCTCCTGAAAGCTTTCGATGTTACGGGAACCATTCAATGGGAACGCAAAAAAACGTCTATCAGAGCAAATTTTTCTTTTATCAACAATAATTTCACCGGAAATAATTTCAGTATTGTAGGAAACCAGATGCTGGACGGTCTGAAACCAGGTAAAAACCAGGTATGGAGCGTCTTTATTCAGCAGGCCATCAATTCGTTCCTCCAGCTCAATGTAAATTATGAGGGTAGAAATTCGGGAGAGCGTACCATTCACATTGGAAGCATGCAGGTGAAAGCCAGTTTCTAAGACGGTTCATATCGTCAGGAATTACTTCTTACGGTACTCAGACATTGATGGTTCCAGCCATTCAGACTCATCATTTATACTGATAGATATTATCATATTTCCAGATGTTCAGAATTTTGTAAATTTGCACCATGATAAAAATTGGCAATATAGAACTGCCGGAATTTCCGCTTTTACTTGCACCGATGGAGGATGTAAGCGATCCGCCGTTTAGAAGATTATGCAAAATGCATGGTGCAGACTTGATGTATTCGGAGTTTATTTCTTCAGAAGGATTAATACGTGATGCCATCAAGAGCAGAAAAAAGCTGGATATTTTTGATTATGAGAGACCTGTCGGAATCCAGATTTTCGGTGGAGATGAGGAAGCTATGGCCATGTCTGCAAGGATAGTGGAAACGGTAAATCCGGATCTGGTAGACATCAACTTCGGATGCCCCGTAAAAAAAGTAGTATGTAAAGGAGCAGGAGCAGGGGTTTTGAAGGATATTGACCTTATGGTACGCCTCACCAAAGCCGTAGTAAGTTCCACCCATCTTCCCGTAACCGTAAAAACCCGTCTGGGATGGGACAGCACCAGCATCAATATTGATGAGGTAGCAGAACGTCTGCAGGAAACCGGTATCAAAGCTTTGACCATACATGCCAGAACGCGTGCACAGATGTACAAAGGTGAAGCAGACTGGGAACATATTTCCAGAATAAAGCAGAATCCCAATATTGAAATTCCGATCTTCGGTAACGGTGATATTGATTCTCCTGAAAAAGCCCTGGAATATAAGCAGAAGTATGCCTGCGACGGAATTATGATCGGAAGGGCTGCTATCGGATATCCGTGGATATTCAACGAGATCAAACACTTCTTTAAAACAGGTGAACATCTTGCTGAGCCAACTATTTCAGACCGGCTTTTAGCAGTTCGACAGCATGCCGAATGGAGCGCTGAATGGAAAGGTGAAAGACTGGGACTTGTAGAAATGAGACAGCATTACAGTAATTATTTCCGCGGAGTTCCCCACTTCAAAGAATTCAGAAAAAAATTCCTTGAGGTGTTTACCCTGGCAGAAATGGATGCTTTAATTAAGGAAACCCAGCAGTTTTACGAAGAATATCAGCCACAGATATAAAAAATAAACCATCAGCTTTCTGATGGTTTATTTTTTTCTAAAGATTCTTTTAATATCCTTCTGATGAAGTCTGATTTTTAATCAGCGCCTGTGCAGAAGAGGTTCCGATTCTTTTCACTCCCATACTGATCATTTTTTCAGCATCTTCCGGGGTTCTTACCCCACCGGCTGCTTTTACAGGAAGTTTTCCGGCATTATCGAGCATAATTTTAATCCCTTCAAATGTGGCTCCGTTAGGCTTTCCGTCTGTTGTTTCATAAAATCCTGTTGAGGATTTTACAAAAATATGGGAGAGATCTCTTTCTGAGAAATTTTCTTCTGCCCACCCAGCAATATTCCGGGTAAGGTCAGCAATCTGCTCATCTGTTAAAGCGGCTATTTCAATAATCCACTTTACAGTTTTATGATGTTCCAGACAAAGTTGTGTACCTCTTACAAATTCATCTTTCACCAGTGCCAGATCACCTTTAAGGTAAGCGCTGTAATTGATTACAAAATCCAGTTCATCTGCTCCGTCTGCAATTGCTTTTGAAGCTTCAGCTAATTTTTCGTCAACAGAATATGTTCCTTCGTGGAAACCGATTACCGTTCCCACCACAACATCTGAATTTTGTTCCTGAATATATTTTTTTATTTCCGCTACATAATCCGGGCGGATCATTACGGCAAAAATCCCGTTATCAATCGCTACTTGCGCAAGATCTCTGTTTATAAGTAATGTTTCTTCATCTGATTTGCCGGACTGAGCGGGTGTTTTCAAATAGGTGGAATCCAAATATTGTGCAATGTTCATATCGTTATACTTTCAATTGTCTGTAAATACCTTGCTCCAAAGATATGAAAGTTTCTGTTCTTGTCACACCTTTTAGTTTCTGAAGTTTGCTGAGGATCTGCATCAGGTGGTCATTATCTTTACAGAGAACTTTCAGGAAGATGGTATAGTTCCCTGTGGTGTAATGAGCTTCCACCACTTCGTTGACATCCTGAAGCGACTTTACCACTTCCGAATAATGACTGGGCTGGTCAAGAAATACTCCAATGTATGAAATGACCTTGTATCCTATTTTCTTAGGATTCAGAAACGAAATCGAGTTTTCGATAACGCCTGCGTGTTCAAGTTTTTTGATTCTCTGGTGGACCGCAGTTGTAGAAATCCCTACATTTTTGGAGATGTGTGCCAAGGATGTCTTGGCATTGTCCATCAGCATGTAGATAATTTCTTTGTCAATAGAATCTAAATGATAACTTGTGTTGCTTGAATTTTTCATTTTCTACTTTTTTATTATTTATGTTTTTGTTTAATTCCTGAACCTGACAAAAACCGGGAAGTGATCGCTGTATCCACCCAGATACCGTGTACCGGCATAGGTTCGGAAGGGGCGTCCTTCAAAATTTCTGGTCCGGCTGCTGATTTTTTCAGAATTGAATACCTGAGCATCCTGAAAAGCCAGAACATCATTATCAAAAAGAGATTTCGATATTATGATCTGATCGTACAACAGTCCGGATTTGTAATGAAAAGTAGAATAATTTCTTGTAGAGAACAACTCCTGAAAAGGGTTTATCAATACCTGTTCATGATCGTTGTCATAGAGAATTTTCACTAGATTTTCATCATCCGGGTTTTCGTTAAAATCACCGCACAACACTACATGCTCTTTTTCTTTGTGTACCAGTTCCATGATCCGTTGCCGGACCTCGTTCAGAATAAAGGCTCTTTTGGGTTTATTGATGTCTTTTTCTCGCTTAGAGGGAAGATGGGAGATAAAAACATTAATAACAGTTCCTTTATACTTTACTTTTGAAAAAAGTACGTCTCGGGTTGTGTCGTAATTCTGTGTGTTTTTGTTTAATATTTCAAAGAAGAAGGTAATGGTTTCTGAATCTATTACTTCTACTTTTTTTTTATCATACAGCATGGCTACGTCTACCTTTCTTTCATCCATAGAATTATAATGTACAATTCCATATTCAGAATTAAAAGGTTCCATTTCCACCAGGTCTTCCAAAACTTTCCTTCCGGAAACTTCAGATAAACCGATAATAAATGGCAGGACACCATTCTTCTCCTTCATCAGTTGAAAGACATGTGAAATTTTAAAAAGCTTATTCCTGTATCTTTTCTCATCCCAATTTCTTAATCCTGATCTGGTAGGATCCAGTTTATGAACGGGTTTGGGATCAGGCAAAAACAAATTTTCGACATTATAAAAAGAAAACACCTCCATCTGCATCAATTGCTGTCTTTAAAATTGTCACATCCTTTTCAGATGTAAATTTATTATTTTTTTTCAAATTCCATTAATTTATTTATAATATTTTTCATATTAATATAATGCATAAAACAGCATATTTTAATTGAAAAAATAAATTAAAAAAACATTAATAAAAGCAAACTATTAATACTATTTTATTTCAGACAAATACATCAAAAATAAAATAATATTCACATCTCAAAATAACGAGAATAAAATGACGAATAATTAATATTTTTATTAATAATATTCTACAATCCTTAGAATACATCAATTATTATTCCATTCCATATATAAGATTTTGAAAATGTGAAAAAAAAGAACTGAATTGCTGAATTTAACGATCTTTTTTAAAGTAAATCAGGTCTCTTTTGCTGAGTAATTCTTACCGCTTCATCATGACGCCATTCTTCGATCTTTGAAAAATTTCCGCTTAAAAGAACTTTAGGCACCTCAAGTCCTTTATATACTTCAGGTCTTGTATAAATGGGAGGTGAAAGAAGATCATCCTGAAAACTGTCTGTCAGGGCACTCTGTTCATCATTTAAAACTCCGGGAAGAAGTCTGATCACTGAATCAGCCAGTACACATGCTGCCAGCTCTCCTCCGGTAAGTACATAATCTCCGATTGAAATTTCTTTGGTAATATGAAGATCCCTCACTCTCTGGTCGATGCCTTTATAATGGCCACAGAGAAAGATCAGGTTATTTTTTATGGAAAGGGTATTGGCAATCTTCTGGTTCAGGGTTACTCCGTCCGGGGTAAGGTAGATCACCTCATCATAGGTTCTTTGGGACTTAAGCTCGGAAATGCATTTATCCAATGGCTCTACCATCATTACCATTCCCGCTCCTCCGCCGTAAGGCTCATCATCGATCTGTCTGTGTTTATTGACAGCCCAGTCTCTGAGGTGGTGAAAGTGTACTTCTGCCAGGCCTTTATCCATTGCTCTTCTTAAAATAGAAGTCTTAAACGGACTTTCCATCAGTTCAGGAAGTACGCTTATTATATCAATTCTCATTGTAATGTTCCGTTTTTCTTAGTAGGTATAATAATTAATCTTAGAGAAGAATCTTTGTTGAAATAGCTCCACATCCAGTTGAAGAATATGGCCAGCTTGTTTCTGACGCTCAAAATTAGCATTAAATGGAGAAACATCCAGAAATACCACGCCAGAAAACCCTGAAATTTTATAAAAGGAAGATCTACAACAGCTCTGTGTTTTCCTATCGTAGCCAGGGAACCTTTGTCGTCATACTCATATTCTTTCCAGTCAGCCTGATTTTTCTTTAAAATATTCTTACCTAAATTTCTTGCCTGGTTAATGGCCACATTGGCAACCTGCGGATGTCCCTGCGGATATTTTGGGGTTTCCATGTAAGCAATGTCTCCGATGGCATAAATATCATCATATCCTTTTATCTTATTGTGGCGGTCTACAATATACCTGTTGCGTATAAGCTTATCTTCCGGGAAACCGGCCACTACATTTCCTGTAACGCCTGCTGCCCAGATCACATTATTGGAAGGAATTGATTTCCCGCTTTTTAAATGCACTTTATCACCGTCATAATCCGTTACGACTTCACCGCTCATGAAAGTTACTCCGAGATCTTTAAGATACTTCTCAGATTTTTCCTGGGCTTCGGCGCTCATCACGGCAAGGGGTTTCTCGGTAGAACTTACCAGGATAATTTTCAGCTGTTCAAAATTCATGTAAGGATAATCTCTCGGAAGGATCTCTTTTTTCATTTCGGCAAACGCTCCTGCCAGCTCTACACCGGTTGGGCCGCTTCCGACAATCACAATATTCCAGTTTCCGTCATCACTTCGGCTTTTCTCCAGGATCAGCTTTTCGAAGGTCATCAGAACATGATTCCTGATCCCAATGGCTTCCTGGGTATTTTTCATTCCGAAAGCCTTTCCCTCCAGTTCTTTGTTTCCAAAAAAATTGGTTTTACAGCCTGTTGCAATGATCAGCTTATCGTAGGTAAATTCTGCTTCATCGGTGATCACTTTATGGTGCACAGGGTCAATCTCTTTTACCTCTGTCATTCTGAACTGTGTATTTCTGGAACGCTGAAAAATCTTCCTGAACGGAAAAGAAATATTGGAAGGCTCTATCCTCCCGGAAGCAACCTGATAAAAAAGCGGCTGAAACATATGATGATTCACCCGGTCCAGAACCATTACTTTTTTATTTTTGTTATTCAACGTTTTTGCAAGCTGCAGCCCCGCAAATCCTCCTCCTATAATGATGATTTTTTCGCGTGTTTCCATAATACACAAATTTACTGATTTTATTTAGCATTTAGAGGTGAAAAAAGTTAGTTTTGCAAAACTTTATGACACCAAAGAAGTATACCAAAAAAACTGCCAAAAAGGTACACGAACACAGGCGGAAGAGCTATTTTTTCCGCAGAAAAGTTATTTTGGGTATTCTGGTCATTGCTTTAATAGGAACCGGATTTTACCTGAAACAATCTGTCAGTTATTATTATGCTCTGTACTTTAATAAATTCAGTCATAAGAAACTTCACAACAGCGAAAGGGAAACGTTAAGAATCCAGAAAATCCTGACTGCCAATCTGGATAAAACGTACGGTTTTGATATTTCCCATTATCAGAACAGGGAAGATATCAGATGGGACAGCCTGAGTATCGGAAACAAAACAATTCCTCTGGAGTTTGTAGTGATGCGTGCGACTATGGGAAACCGTAATGCTGATAAACATTTCGGAGATTTCTGGGAACAGGCCAAAAAACATCATCTGATCCGGGGTGCCTATCACTTTTACAGGGCTGATGAAGATCCCATAATCCAGGCCAATAATTTTCTGGATAATGTAAAGCTGGAAAGCGGGGATCTGCCGCCTATTCTGGATATAGAAAAAATTCCCAAACGCAAAACCAATAAAAAGCTGGTTGAGGACCTGAAAGTATGGTGCAGGATTATAGAAGAAACATATGGTGAAAAACCTATTATCTACACCTATTATCATTATTACAAAGATTTCCTGAAAGGCGAGTTTGATGATTATCCGCTCTGGCTGGCCAATTACAATGACGTGCCGTCTCCTACTCCCGAAGGCAGCTGGGATTTCTGGCAGTTTACCGAAAACGGGATCGTTCACGGGATCAACTCCAAAGTAGACCTGGATATTTACAACGGCAGCTCATGGTCTTTGAAGAAACTCACACTGGATTAAACAAAGGAAGCAGGAAGTTACAGAAGTATATAACCAATAAAGTCTCTTTCATCAATATGTTACCCTATTAAATGAAAGAGACTTTTAAAGGTTCAAAGACCGCTCAAAGACTTCAAGTCTTTATCTACTTTTTCCGAGAAAATTCAGAATATCCGCATTCAGCTCGTCCGGTCTTTCATAAGGCACCATATGGGTAGTATCTTTATAGATCTTTTTCTCTGCGTTCGGAATTTGTCTGGACATAAATTCGGTATGATCCGCTTTAATTACATCTCTGTCTCCCGCAATAACCAGCACCGGACTTTTAATTTTATTCAAATCATTTTTACTGATGTTGGGTTCTGTAATCATGATTTTTAAAAGCCTGCGTTCATTAAGTGTTTCCGCCGGACCTAACTGATTAAGCTGTGTCATCTGACTGGTGAACCGTTCAATAAGTTTACCTTCCACACCTCCCGGAAATGCATTGGCGCCGATGGTTACCAGTTTATTAAGACGGTCAGGATGTTTCAATGCAAACTCCAGTCCTGTATTTCCCCCGTCGCTCCAGCCTACGATATTAATTTTATCGAGCTTCAGATCGTCTGCCAATGCTTTTACATCATCTGCAAACAATTTATAGGTAAAATCTTTTTTGGAAATATCTTTGCTTTTCCCCTGCCCTCTTGTATCTACTGCAATTACTTTATACTGTTTGGACAGAACCGGGATCTGCTGATAATAATCCTTTATACTTCCGGAGTTTCCATGAAGAAGAATCAAAGGTTCACCTTCTCCGTATACTTCATAATAAAGATCGGTATCCTTCAGTTTCAGGTATTTTCCAGCGGATTCATTCTTTCCGTATATGGACTGATCTGCTTCCTGTATATTTTTTGAATTATCGGCAAGCCATCCTTGTTCAATACCATCATCTGTATAGCCGCCGTCATCATCTTGTGTATCTTTTCCGCTTTTATCCATTTTCACATCAATATTAATGGCGGGAGCAGCAAGCGTCATTTTTTTCCAGTCGCCATAAAACGACCTCATAAACCCTGTTCTGAACAGGGCTGCACTTATTTTAATACTCCCGTTAAATTCTTTTAAAAACTGAATTCCCACAAAAAACTTTCCCTGCACCCAGATATTATGCTCATTTACATCCAGTGTAAAGGTTCCGTCTTTTATCATATCTTCAGTAAGCAGCACCGTAATCTCCTCATCCAGAATATTTTTATCCGGAAAACCGTTTTTTTCGCTGTAAATACTGTATCGCATCACCACTGGCTCTGTGGAAACGTACCGGGCAATATTCAGATTGATGTTTTTTATTTTTGATCTTTTCTTTGCGTTAAATTCCAAAGCTGTTTCTCCGAGAAAATCACCCTTGTTTCCTGCCGGATTCACGAAGTATAAAACACTTTTGGTCTTGGTGTTTACGCCCCAGTTTTTATCGACCAGCTTTTTGGGTTTAATGGTAACTTCCTTAATCGTTTTAACCTTTTCGTTCAGCAGAATTTTTTTTGGGTTATATTTTTTAAAATCCTGTACGGTTTCTACATAGGTTTCGTAGCCCGGAACCTCTATTCGTATTTTGTGCAGCGGATCCATCCCGGAAAGATCAATGGAAAAGTTGCCTTTCCGATCAGAAACGGTTCCTATACTTTCCTTTTCTACCCCGATCTTTACATAAGGAACCGGCTGATTCTCATTTTTAGAGATGATACTTCCGGAGATCACCTGCGCATGGAGAGCATAAGCAACCAAAAGGAGAAATAAAGAGTTTAATTTTTTCATGTTTAAAAGTTTGGTGCAAAATTCCTTATTTCCGGGATGCAATACTCATAACACCTTATTAAATTTAAAGATCTTTTAGTTAATTTTTTTCTAAAAAACAGTCTGTTTACCCTCATTATTCTAAAAAACAGATCAACCGGACTGCTATAAAATATTCATGATCTCTTTCCAGGAACCCACTCTCCGGTAGTTTTCATTTTCTATGAGTTCATTATGAGGCTGGGTAAAAATAAATTTTTCACCGGAAAAATGGTCAAGATTTTTAGGATAATCATCTATCATTACATCCCCCGAAACCAGTTTTTTACTTCCGCATAAAACAATCTGTTCCCAGGAGATAAATGGAAAATGTTCTGCCAGCCAGTCGAATTTCTCTCTCAAACTGTTGGGGAATTCCATTCCGGCAGAAACAATATACAGTTCATATTTATCATTTAAATACTCCAAAGCTTCACGGCTTCCTTCCATCAAAGGAAGTGTCCTGAAAAAGCCAATTTCATTGACGTGTTTTGTACCGTTTGGAAACGCTTCAGCTTCAGGCAGGCCGGCCAGCCCGCGAATTTCAATTTCATTTCCTGAATCTCTTTTTTCAAATTTTACAAGCTGATGATAAACATCTGCCATCACCCCATCCATGTCAACAATTACTCTTTTCATTTTATTTAAAATTCTATTATATTAATTGGCGCGGGCTTCTGAAACCGGCCATGTTACGTATATCAAATTTAGTAAATGATTTCGCAGAAAGGCGTTACAGCTCCGTTAAATAAATTTTAAAACAGGCTGAGTCCGGAGATTTTACTTTGCTTTATGTAAAAGTTTTCTAGCTACATTTTCGTATTTTTGCGGCTCAACTGAAATTTAAAATCAAACCATTACATTCCAATGAATTACGTTTCTGCAGAAAACCTGACCAAATCTTACGGCATCAAAGTTTTGTTTGAAAACATCTCTTTCCACATCAATGAGGGAGACAAGATCGCTATTGTTGCCAAAAACGGAAGCGGAAAATCTACCCTTCTTAAAATTCTGATGGGGAAAGAAATTGCAGACAGCGGAAATGTAATCATCAATAAAGATATTCAGGTGGTTTTATTCGACCAGGAGATTGATTATAATCCGGACCTGACCATCGAAGAATTTATGATGACTCTGGATTCGGAGCCGATTATGGCTCTTAAAAATTATCACAAATCCCTTCATTCTACCGACAGTGCTTTTATTGAAAAGGCTTTGGCTGATATGGAAGTTCACAAAGCCTGGGATCTGGAAAACGAAATGAAACAGATTCTTTCCCAGCTGAAGATCACAGATCTGGAAGCAAAAATGGGAACTTTATCCGGAGGACAGATCAAGCGTGTTGCCCTGGCTAAGCTTCTTACAGAAACCAGAGCCGAGCACAGACATACCCTGCTGATCATGGACGAACCTACCAATCACCTGGATGTGGAAATGGTGGAGTGGCTTGAAAATTATCTGAACAAAGCTAAAATCACCCTTCTTCTTGTAACGCACGACCGTTACTTTCTGGACAGTGTCTGTGATATGATCTGGGAAATGGAAGATCAGAACCTTTACCTTCACAACGGTTCCTACGCAGTGTATCTGGAAAATAAAATGATCCGTGAGGAAAATATGAATGCCACGATCGACAAGGCCAACAACCTTTACCGGAAGGAACTGGAATGGATGCGCAGACAGCCCAAAGCCAGAACTACAAAATCTAAAAGCAGAATCGATTCTTTTTACGAAACTGAAAAAGTAGCCAAGACCGATACCAGAAAACAGGCCCTTGAGCTGGATTTTGAAATGAAACGCCTGGGGAAAAAAGTCCTTGAGCTTAAACATATTGATAAGAGCTTCGGTGAAAAGCTGCTGCTGAAAGATTTCAGCTACCAGTTCCAGCGTGGAGAAAAAATAGGGATTGTAGGAAAAAACGGAGCCGGAAAATCTACCTTACTGAATATTATCCAGGGATATGAAAAGGCCGACAAAGGAGAAATAGAAACCGGTGAGACAATCTCATTTGGATATTTTTCTCAAAAAGGACTTACTTATAAAGAGGATGAACGTGTCATTGATTTCATTAAGGAAATTGCGGAATTCTACCCTCTGGCCAACGGAAAAAGCCTTTCCGCATCTCAGTTTTTAAGACTGTTCCTGTTTGATGACCAGACGCAGTACTCTCCTATTTCCAAGCTCTCCGGTGGTGAAAAAAGAAGACTGCACCTGATGTATATCCTTTATCAGAATCCTAATTTTCTGATTTTTGATGAACCTACGAACGATCTTGATCTTCCTACACTCACCGTGTTGGAAAATTTCCTGCAGCAATTCCAGGGATCGCTGATCATTGTATCCCACGACCGTTATTTCATGGACAGAATCGTAGATCATATTCTTGCTTTTGAAGGAAACGGAAAGATCAGGGATTTTGTCGGGAATTTTTCAGAGTACAGGGAAGCCAGAAGCCGTGAAGAAGCTTTGGAAAAGAATGCAGCTCCAAAACCGGAACCTGTTAAAGAAGCGGCACCTGTTGCTGATGTTACCAATACCAAGAAAAGAAAACTTACTTTCAAGGAGCAGAGAGAGCTTGAAACGATTGAAAAGGAAATGCCTGAGCTTGAAGAACAGCGTGCCAAAATTCTGGATCTGCTTAATAATGAAACGGATTATGAAAAAGTAGCCAGGCTATCTGACGAACTGGAAACCGTTTCCGGAAAGCTTGGGGATCATGAAATGAGATGGCTGGAACTTCAGGAGATCTTATAAATTGAAATGTCGGAGGACTGTTTCTGTAAAATCCTCCGACATTTCAATCTTTCCCTCTATTTATAGCTTAACTATTCTGCCTTCTTCTGCACTCTTCAGAGCGGCATCAATGATTTTCATATTCTGTACCACTTCTTTTCCCGGGGACGGCAGTGGATATCCGAACACTATATGCTCATAAATCTGCTGATAGTAATCCATATAATTTCCGGGTTCGCTCAGAGTTAATATCCTTTCGGTTTCACCGTTTTCATTCAGGCAGTTCAGAATTCCATCTTCTTCTTTTAATGCGATGGTCCATTCTTCTCCGTATACAGGAACTGCTCCCGCTGCCAGTTCATTTTCCTGATTATCGGTTCTCTCCTGAAGAAAACTTCCTTTTCCACCGTGTATAGCATAAGCATAATGTGCTTCTTTAGTGAAGACCGAAGATTTCAGCCTTACTCTCAGTTCATTTTTATAGAACAGCAGAATTTCAAAATAATCATTGGCAAATTCGGGTCCTTTCATGGAAAAGACATCTGCAAACAGCTTCTCCGGATACCCGAAATACTGTACAGCCTGATCCACCAGGTGGGCACCAAGATCATGCAGTGAGCCAGAACCTGCCTGGTCTGGATTTTCTTTATGCTGTTTCCCGCCCGGAGTGGTACGGAACCTGTCGAAACGGATTTCAGCTTCTTTAACGGAACCCAGTTTTCCGCTGTTCAAAATATGCTGTACCTGAAGAAAATCACGGTCGAATCTTCTGTTCTGGTATACACTTAAAAACAGACCTTTTTCATCTGCAAGGCTTACAAGCTCTTCCGCCTCATCAACATTTACGGTGAATGGTTTTTCTACGATGATATTTTTCCCGGCTGCCAGTGCTTTTTTTGCATATTCATAATGGGTCTGGACGGGTGTATTGATAATAACCAGTTCTATTTCCGGATTCAGAAGCATTTCTTCCACAGAACGATAAATTATTGCCTGCGGATATTTTTCTTTAGAATCTTCTTTACTCCTTTCTACAACACCTGAAATAAAAAATCCGGGATGTTCCTTTAAAAAAGGGGCATGAAATACTTTTCCGCTCATTCCGAAAGCACAGAGTCCAGCTTTTACCAATTGCATATGTATAATTTTTTACAAAGATATTCAATATCCTTCAAATGATCAGTCTATCAAAACAATAGAGATTTTTATTAATTCTGCATCACATGATAAAAATCATTAAATTGTTTTTAATTATTCTAAACAAATAATTACTTTTGCCGCTTATTTAAAACTGTTCTACATAAAAATAAAATGAAAAGACAACTACTTTCTTTAGGCCTTCTGTTCACCGCTGTTTCATTGGGTGCACAACTAAAAAATGCTGAGGCAGACACCATCAGGACTCAGACTATTGAGGATATTAATCTTCATAAAACAGGGAATCCGAACCAAGCAAGAACGCTATCTACAAAGTCTAACCTTACGGTAATGGAAAATCCTCAGGCCATTGCTATCGTTACTCACGAGATCATTGAGCAGCAGCAGGCCAAACAGTTGAGCGACGTTCTTCAGAATGTCAACGGAATGTATGTTACTTCTTCAAGAGGAAACTCTCAGGACAGTTTTGGAGGAAGGGGTTATATGCTGGGGAATGATAATATGTTTAAGAACGGAACAAGAATCAACAGCGGTATTTTTCCTGAGGTAAGCGGCTTGGAGAGAGTGGAAGTTCTGAAGGGGGCTAATGCCATGCTTTACGGGAATACAGCTGCCGGAGGGATTATCAATATGATTACCAAGAAACCTAAGTTTAATTTCGGAGGAAGCATCGGCCTGAATGCGGGAAGCTGGAATTCTTATAAGCCTACGGTGGATATTTACGGTCCGCTGTCTAAAAACATAGCCTTCAGGATCAATGGAGCTTACGAATATGCTGAAAGTTTCAGAGATGTGGTAGAATCTGAAAAATATTATTTCAACCCGTCATTCCTGTTCAATATCAGCCCGAAATCTCAATTAATTGTAGAAGCTGATTATTTAAAGAATAATTTTACTCCGGATTTTGGTCTGGGAACTATTACCAACAGAGATAAAAGTTATTCACTGGTTACCCAGCTTCCAAGAAATGTATTTTTAGGAACAGACTGGCAATACCAGAATGTGGAACAGGTTTCTACGAATGTTACCTTTAATCATCAGTTTAATGAAAGATGGTCTCTGAACACGGTAGCTTCTTATCAGAATTATACGAAAGACTATTTTTCTACGGAAAGAGTGCAGTGGGAATATGCTTCCGACGGCAGACTTGCGTGGAAGAGACCTCTTAACAGAACGTACAACGAACAGAACTATACTTCACTGCAGGCTAACCTCAATGGAGAGTTCAACACCGGAAAGATCAGTCATAAGATTCTGATGGGGGCTGATGCCGATTATGGCACAGCTGATGCCTACACTTATTATAACCCTTCCAACGGTCTTACCTATGGTTCCAGTTATATTTACGGGACTAACGGAAACAGTGGAAGCCTCCTATATCTTGATAATCCTGCGACCTGGGTGGGCGGAGCTGTTCCTGATGCTGAAAAATCAGATAAAACCCGCATCAATACCAGAAGAATCGGAGTATATGTTCAGGATTTCATCAGCCTGACCAGGCAGTTTAAAGTGATTGCCGGTTTACGATGGTCTTATATTGAGAATATGCCTACTCTTAATACCAAGTTCAGAACAGGCTTAAAAACCGAAACTCCCAATTCAGCCACTTCAGATCAGGCGGTATCTCCAAAAATCGGTTTGGTGTATATGCCGGATGATAACTTATCGGTATTTGCAACCTATACCAATTCATTTGCTGCCAATGCGGGATATATGTCCAACGAAATTGACAACCTTGATACATCGGGCACTGCCAATGATGTAGTGAACAGAGTAAGGCTTCTGTCTAAGCAGGCGATAAGACCCACCACGATTGATCAGTATGAGATCGGAGCCAAGAAAAACTTCTGGAAGAATGCTTTGGCGGTCAATTTAACAGTATACCAGATCAACAACAACAATACTTATCAAAACTATTTCTATCTTGATGCAGCCGGAAGTCCTCAGACTCCGGACAGTAACCTGAAAGAGTTTGCCGGAAAAACCAGAAGCCGCGGGGTGGAACTGGATATTACCGGAAACCCGAATGAAAACCTTTCCATCATCGGTGGGTTCTCATACAACAACACGGTTTATACCAGCACTCCGGAAAAAGGTTATGTTGAAAACCAGAGACTCGTAAGAACTCCGGCTACTACGGCCAATCTATCTGTTTTCTATAAATTCACCAATTATGTGAAAGGTTTGAAAATAGGAGCCGGAATTTATTATATCGGGGACAGACTTGCCGGATGGAATGATTCAAAATCCACCAATATCAGCAGAAACAATGTTACCAGAATGTTTGAGCTGAAAGATTATATGACAGTCACTCTTTCCGCAGGTTATGAATGGAAAAAATTCTCTATCCAGGGGAAAGTGGGTAATTTATTTGATGTCGTAAACTATAATGTTCACGAAAACTATTCGGTGAATCCTATCACACCGAGAAACTTCTATTTTACGCTGACATACAAGCTTTAGGAATTAAATACTGACAGTAATTTCATCAATCGAGTGGAAACTGCATTTTTGCAGCTTCCGCTTTTTGAATTTAAAAAACAAACAATACGATATGGACAAAATTAAAGACACGAGAACTTTTATGAGAATCACCCACCGGTATCTGGGTTATTTCCTGGCCGGGATTATGGCAATTTATGCGGTAAGCGGTGTATTGCTCGTTTACAGGGATACTGATTTTCTGAAAAAAGAAAAAAAGTATGATAAAACGGTAGCCACCAACCTTTCAGAAAAAGAACTGGGAAAAGAACTGAAGATCAAAGGCCTTGAAGTAGAAAAGACAGAAGGCAATATTCTTTATTTTAAACAGGGAACGTATGATGCTTCTACCGGAAAGGCAAAATATGCTAAAAAAGAACTTCCCTTTGTTCTGGACAAGATGGTAAAACTTCATAAATCCCAGTCTAAGGAACCGCTATCGCCCCTGAATACTTTCTTTGGAATCTCTTTATTTTTCTTTGTCATTTCCAGCTTCTGGATGTTTAATCCCAAAACCAAAGCTTTCAAAAGAGGCATCAAATTTACCATTGCCGGACTGGTGATTTCCATTATTCTCCTGTATCTGTAAATTATAAAATCTTCAAAATTTTAACTAAATAATTTTATTTTTCACTACCCTGAAATTAACACTTATTCAGAAAAATTATCTAAAATTAAGAAACTTGGCACATTTCTTGTTTTTCTTGTATTCTACAAATGATAACATTTAATTATTAAAATAATAAATTATGAAAAAACTAATTTTTGCAGGGATATTGGCAGCAGGTTTGGCAACAACTGCTAACGCTCAGATTCAAAAAGGCAACTGGTTGGTAGGAAGCAGCCTTTTAACAAGTAACTTCGGATTAAATACAGGTGGCGGGTACAGCGTTGCTCTTCAGCCAAAAGGCGCTTATTTTATACAGGATAATGTTGCTGTCGGAGGATATGTTAATTTAGGAATAAGCAAAGTTACAAACGGAAGCCCAACCCGATTTGATTATGCAGTAGGTGGATTGGGACGTTATTATCTGTCTCCGGGTGAAAAAGGAGTGGACAATTTATTAAACCACGGACGTTGGTTTTTTGAAGGTAACGTAGGTATCGGAGGATCATCTGTTGAAAACGGTAATTCCACAACAGGTCTTGATTTCGGTGTAGGTCCCGGGTACTCTTACTTCATTACTCCGAATATCGGATTGGAAGGTCTTGTTAAATATCAGGGTCAGGCCGGTTTCGGTAGCGAAGGTTTAAATTCAAATATTACTTTCAACGTAGGGTTCAGTATTTATCTGCCTACTTCAAAAGCTAAAGATATCGCAAGAGATGTAAAATAATTACATCAACTGATCCATTGAAAGCGGCCCGAAAATATTTTCCGGGCCGCTTTTCGTGCAAATTAAAACTAAACTATAAAAAATCAAATAAATCATGTATTCGGTTGGGGCGTATATCTCAGATACGGTTTTATTTCAGTGACTCCTTTCGGGAACAGTTTCCGGGCATCTTCTGTGGAAATTGCCGGAGGAATAATAACATCATCGCCATTTTCCCAGTTCACGGGAGTTGCTATTTTATGGGAATCAACCAACTGAAGAGAATCCAGCACTCTGATAATTTCATTAAAGTTTCTTCCTGTGGAAGCGGGATAGGTAATAATCAGCCTTACCTTTTTTTCCGGATCAATAATCAGCAGGGAGCGTACCGTAGCTGTTGCGGAAGCATTAGGATGAATAAAATCATAAAGTTCTGAAATCTTTCTGTCTTTATCTGCAATAATGGGGAACTGCACTTCGGTGTTCTGGGTTTCATTAATATCTCTGATCCAGTTCTGATGGTCCTCTACTCCGTCTACACTTAAAGCAATTACTTTTGTATCCCGCTTCTCAAATTCGGATTTCAGTTTCGATGTATATCCTAATTCCGTAGTGCAAACGGGTGTATAATCGGCAGGATGAGAAAAAAGAATTCCCCATGAGTTTCCTAAGAATTCATAAAAATTAATATCACCTGATGAGGTCTCTGCCTGAAAGTCCGGGGCTGTATCTCCTAGTTTAATTGACATATTATTACGCTTTATTAGTCTACAAATTTAGTAGACTTTTTGAAACTGGCAAAACTTTTGCTGAAAATTTATATATTTAATTAAAAATAATTCATTTATGGAGAAAACAGGGCTCAGTTATATAGAAATGGTTTACAAAGTACTGGAAAACTGGTATATAACATTTGCCGAACTTACCCCGAAACTGATTGTCGGAATTCTGGTATTTACCTTCTTTCTTATTACCAGTAAATATTTAAGCCAGATTGCAGTAAAGTTATTCCATAAATTTTTCCCTAAAAGCCAGAAAGAAAGTTCTCTGGTCACACTTATCAGCGTATTCCGGTTTCTGATCATGCTGATGGGAACCTTTATCTCTCTGGAAATTATGGGTTTCAGCGGATTTCTGTGGAAATTTATCGGAAGTTTAGGGGTAGCCGGGGTAATTGCCGGGGTAGCACTGAAGGATCTTGTTTCCAGCATTTTTTCAGGAGCCCTTATCGGCATAGACAAAGCTTTCAAAGTCGGGGATTATATTACCATCGGGGCTCATTCCGGAACGGTTCAGGAAATTGGTTTTTTAACGACAAAAATTCTTACGGATGACGGGAAGAAGGCTTATATTCCCAATCAGGTGGTCTTCAATGCTCCTTTCTACAATATTACGGCTTCCCCACAACGGAGAATTATTTTAAATTTTGAAATTCCTGCCGATGAAGATATCAGCAAAGCCCAGAAAGGTATTCTGGATGTGGTAAAAAATCTTGATGATGTAGATAAACTCGATACGGCAGAAGTTATTTTCACCGATCTGAAGCAGGGTTCATTCAATCTTCAGGTAAAATTCTGGATAAAGGTAGGTGCCAACCTGGCCCAGGTAAGAAGTAAAGCCTATCTTAATATTAAAGAACGATTTGATGTGGATAAAATCCAGCTGGTAACCCCTACAAGCATCAGTATTACTACCGGAGAAAATAATCAGCAGGAAAGCCACGATAAATAATTTTTTATTTTTAAAATCTCTTGCAGATCATGCAGATTTTTGCTGGAATATGCAGGGTCGCAAAAATAATTTGATCAATTCCATAAAAAAGGCGCGGTGATTTTATCTCCGATAAAATTTCGCATCGTTGAAATACATAAAAATCTACTATTTTATCTTATGTGAACTTCGTATTTATACTTAAAAATTTCTAAAGTGTCAAAACCTGTTGTACCTTTTGTGGTAAAAATAATTTCCCACAGATTTCATTGATTTCAAAGATCTTTATGGATATTTTTATCCCGCTGATTAGTCAGATTATGCAGATTTTGAAAATTTACTGTATGGGTTTTGGCTAAAGCCGATGGATTATTATTTATTATTCAGGAGATTAAAGTCCACCTCTGTTGAATAAATTCTGTGGCCACACTAAAAGTTTTTTTGGAAAATCAGCCAAAGTCATCAGTTCTGATTTTTATTACCCTTCATTTTCTGTATTTCATTATCCAACAAAAAAACCGTTCCACAAGTGAAACGGTTTTATTTATCTGAAAATTTTAGATTATGCTAAAACTTCTTTTACTTTGTTGGCTGCTTCTTCTAACGTAATCGCAGAATGTACAGGAAGTCCTGACTCGTCGATCAGCTGCTTAGCTTCTACTGCATTAGTTCCCTGTAATCTTACGATCAACGGAACCGGAAGGCTACCCATTGCTCTGTAAGCATCTACAACTCCCTGAGCAACTCTGTCGCATCTTACGATACCTCCGAAGATGTTGATAAGGATTGCTTTTACGTTTGGATCTCTAAGGATGATTCCGAAAGCAGTCTGTACTCTCTGAGCATCAGCAGTACCCCCTACGTCAAGGAAGTTAGCCGGGTTACCACCTGATAATTTGATGATATCCATTGTAGCCATTGCAAGACCGGCACCGTTTACCATACAGGCAACGTTACCATCAAGTTTTACGAAGTTAAGACCGGCTTCACCAGCTTCTACATCCATTGGATCTTCTTCTCTTGTATCTCTAAGTTCAGCTAAATCTTTGTGACGGAACAATGAGTTGTCGTCAAGAGTTACTTTAGCATCAACCGCGATAATTTTGTTATCGGAAGTTTTCAATACAGGGTTGATCTCGAAAAGAGAAGCATCGATACCTGTATAAGCATTGTATAGAGAAGTAATGAATTTAGTAAATTCTTTGAAAGCATTTCCTTCAAGGCCAAGGTTGAAAGCAATTTTTCTGGCCTGGAATCCCTGAAGCCCTAAAGCAGGATCAATGATTTCTTTGTGGATCAGGTGAGGAGTTACTTCAGCAACATGCTCAATATCCATACCTCCTTCCGTAGAATATACTACTGTATTTTTACCTTCAGCTCTGTCTAAAAGAATAGAAACGTAAAATTCTTTAGTTTCCGTTTCACCTGGATAATATACATCCTCTGCAACCAAAACAGAATTTACTTTTTTACCCTCAGCAGAAGTTTGTGGAGTTACCAGCTGCATTCCGATGATGTTCTGAGCGTTTTCCTTAAGTTTATCCATGTTAGGAGAGAACTTTACACCACCACCTTTACCACGACCCCCTGCGTGGATCTGTGCTTTTACTACCCATCCCTGAGCGCCTGTTTCAGCAGTTAGTTTTTCAGCAGCAGCTACGGCTTCTTCTACGTTGTTTGCAACGAAACCACGTTGGATAGCTACTCCGTACTTTGATAAAATCTCTTTTGATTGATACTCGTGAAGATTCATATTATTTTTATTATTTTATTTTAAAATTTAAAGGTTGACAAATTTACTAAAAAGAGACGGAAGTTCAAGATTCTTCATTCAAAAATTAAAGTACATCGGACTTGATTTTTAACATATCGGCTGAAAACTATTATTCTTCCGACAGTTTTTCTGACTGGGAGCCGATAAAAGGAATTTTCGGAGCCAGGAAATATCCGGTAAGACTTGCAAACAGGATGGGTACAAAATAGGTAAATCCGGTAAGGGTTCCCAGAATAATGGTGGTGCTCATCGGTGTTCTGGTCACACATGCATTGATGGCAGCCATACAGCTCACAATTGCCAGAGTGGTATTTACATTCGGAAACAGGTTATGAATAATTAATCCTAATGTTGTTCCTACAAAGAACAGCGGAATAATAAAACCACCTCTCCATCCTGAGGTTACCGTTATAGCAATTGCCAATATTTTAAAAACCAGAATAACGATCAGAAAATTCAGGGCAAAATTTCCGTTGATCAGCTGATTGATCTCGTTATGCCCGAAATATCTTGTAAGCGGAAAATAATAGGCAATAATTCCTAAAATAATTCCTCCTGTCAGTGTTTTGATATAAATCGGAAATTTTCTGTACCCAAAAACTTTTTTGAAAAACTTTACTACAAAAATAAAGATCCATCCAAAGGCTGTGGCTACCATTCCAAATAAAGAAGCATACAAAAAATCATATACTCCGGTATAGTGATAAGCCTTCAGATCCCAGGTTGCCCCGATTCCCAGATGAATGATCAGGGCAAACATCAGATAGCTGAAGCAGCTGGCTACCAGAGCAGGAATAATGGCTTTGTAATATTCCACCGCATGCTTATGGTGCAGGATTTCAAGAGAGAAAAGGCTTCCTCCAAGCGGAGCTCCGAACAGGGCCGTAAATCCTGAAGCCATTCCGGCGATACTCAATGAGCGCAGCTCTTCCCCTTTTAATCTGAAAATTTTCCCCAACCATGTTCCGGTAGAGCCGGTAACCTGTACCAGAGGGGCTTCCGGTCCGAGACTTCCTCCTGATGCTACGCAAAAAAGAGAAGAAAGAATCATAGAAGGGTTATTCTTCGGATCCAGCTTTCCTTTGTTGAATCTGATGTTATTAACGATCAGATGGATTTCTCCCGGATCTCCGATAAAATGAATGACCAGCCCGGCAAGAAGTCCGCAGACTGCCATGACAGGAATGACCATCCATCCCTGGAATTCAGCTAAAAATCCGGTAAAATGTTCCAGAATGATCCAGTAACCTCCGGCAATAATACCGCCTATCAAACCGGTAAAAGCCCACATAAAAAAAGTACGGCTGAATACAAAAGGATTGAATCTTATAGGCTGATCCAGAAGATTGAATGTACGTAGTAGCCGCCTTCTTCTATTGATTTTCATTTTTAGATTTTATTTTTGGCAAAATAAAGAATAAGCATTCCCCAGCTTAAGATCATAAGGAGCCCGCCAAGCGGAGTTACAGGTCCCAAAAATTTCAGGTTTGCTCCCAAATAATCCTGTAAACTCAGGAAATAGATACTTACTGAAAACAGGAAAGTGCCTGCAATCATCAGAATGGAAGTCCATTTTTCGGAAGAGGTTTCAAATTTCAGGATGTATCCGATGATCAGCAAAAAGAACGCCGCATACATCTGGTATCTCACTCCGGTTTCAAAACTTTCCAGCCTTTCCACGGATAATATTTTCTTTAAGGCATGAGCTCCGAATGCTCCAAGTATCACAGAAAGCATTCCATAGACTGCTCCAAAAACTAAAGTAACTGTTTTCATTTTATAATTCTTCTAATTCGAGGGTTAAATATTTTTTCGTTTTATAATCCTGCCAGGTTCCGGAGATTTTATTCCCTATTATGTCTGCCTCTACAAAGCCCTTCAGCATCCACTGTCTTGCTTCTTCACTGTAATAATCGCTTTCTGTGAGGGAGAGGTGGCTACCTTTCAGCTTCCCGTTCCATTCGATCAGTTTTTTATTTTTATCATACCAGTACACTGCTGCAACGGAACTGTCTTCCTTATCACCATAAACTTCTTTAATCAAAACGGTTATCGGGTATTTGCCGTCAATTTTTCCTTTATACAGTTTGTTCTGCAGACCTGTTTTTTCCACCAGGTCAGACCCGTTCAGTAAGTTTTTGGCATAAGGGCTCAGGTATTTATCCAGTTCTTTGTAAGAAAACTCCACCACGTGCTCCGCCAGTTCATCCAATGCTCTCATGGCATGATTGGAGCACCTTTCTGTAATAAATTTGATCTTATCTGTTTTAAAATAATATCCGATACCTGCCAATGTATAGTCTGTATAACATTCTTCATACAGGCCAATCTGGCTCAGAATTTCATCAGTCTGTTTAGGCTCGGCTTTTAACTGAGTAACAAAGTCGTTAATTTCCTTTTTTACTCTTTTCTGAATCAGGTTTTCTATTGTTTTTACAGCCTCCGGCTTAAATAGATCCCTGGCATTGATAAGATTCCCTGTCCGCAGATCAAAATTTTTCCAGAGAAAAAAACTTTCCGGGTAAGCCCCTGAACTTTCACCATCCATGGCGATGCTCAGGATATTTTTCGGGCTATCCATTTTTTCCCAGCTGTAAAAATGAATATAGCTGGCATTTTCCCCTCCAGAAACCATATTAAAAGGATTCCCTCCTGCTCCGGGAACATATTCCAGCTGATCCACCTGCAAAAGTGTATTAATTTTATTGGCTACAACAGGCTTTTCAGCATAGGCAACAACAGGAAAATAGCGGTTTTCCGAGGCGGGCTGAAGATTGGATATTTTTACATTCTTCTGCTGTGAAAAACTTAAAACAGAGGTCAGCATCAATAACAATATTTTACCTTTCATTATTCTGCTTTTACATAGTATAAAAAAATTCCTTTTACCAGACTGGAAATTCCCAATATAATCAGTACATTGGAAACCTTTTTAGGATCGATGAGGCTTTCCCACGACATTTTTCTCAGAACAGTTCCGAGTATAATTAATAGTATGGGTATAATGAGCTGCCCCATTATTGTGCCCTCATTCGGTTAAACTCATTGATCACTTCGTGGTGGCTTACCGTTTTATCTTTAAAATAAGTTACAAAATGCTGTTTTTCTTCTTCCGTAGCCCCCAGTTGGTTCAATATATTCAGCAGATGCATTTTCATATGTCCTTTCTGAATTCCGGTGGTTACTAAAGAGCGGAGCGCTCCGAAGTTCTGTGCCAGCCCTGAAACTGCCAGAATACTCATCAGCTCCTGTGCGGAGGGTTTTCCCAGAAGTGCCAAAGAGAATTTTACCAATGGGTGGAGATTCGTCAGTCCGCCTACCACTCCTACAGAAATCGGAAGATCAATCCAGAATCTGAAAATCCCGTTATCTGTTGTACAATGGGTCAATGACCTGTACTGTCCGTCTCTTGCGGCGTAGGCATGAGCGCAGGCTTCTGTGGCTCTGAAGTCGTTTCCTGTGGCAATCACTACCGCATCTACCCCATTCATTACTCCTTTATTATGGGTGGTTGCACGGAAAGGTTCTATTTCGGCAATGGTAACAGCCTGCTTAAATTTTGAAGCAAATTCTTCCGGAGAAATTCCGCTGTCATCTTTTAAATCTTCTATTTTACATGAAACCTCAGCTCTTACCAGGCAGTCGGGTGTGAAATTGGAAAGAATATTCATCACGATCTGAAGAGAATCTTTTTCTTCTTTGGTGAAGTCTTCGCTTACCGCCACTTCCTGTCTCAGGGTTTTTCCAAACTGCTCCAGACAAGAATTGATAAAGTTGGCTCCCATAGAATCAACTGTATCAAAGCTGGCTTTAAGCTGATAATAATTCGGCATTTCTGCGGTTTTATCTACCAGTTTAATATCTAAAATACCACCGCCGCGTTTTCTCATATTTGCGGTAATATCTTCTGTGGTTTCAAATAATTTTTTCTTTAAGCTGAAATTAAAAAAATGAAGCAGCTTATGAGGTTCTACATTGAATACGAAATGAGTATGCCCTAATTTTTCGTTGTTGATGATGGTTGTTTTAAAACCGCCTTTGTCGATCCAGAATTTTGCAGCTTTGGAAGCGGCTGCCACTACTGAACTTTCTTCCACCGCCATTGGCAGAGCCAGCAGCTTGCCATCGATGAGAAAGTTCGGAGCAATTCCGTAAGGCATATAAAAATTGGAAATCGTATTTTCAGAAAACTCCTCGTGAAGTTTCTGAAGCTCTGCATTATCGTTCCAGTATTGTTTCAGTATATTTTGATATTCCTCGTTTCCTTCAAGATATTCATTAACGAGCCAGTCGATCTTCCCCTGCTTGGTCAGCTTGGAAAAACCTTCAATTGGTTGATGATTCATAATCTAATTTTAATGAAGCGTAAATATAGTGATTTTGAGACAGTGTTCTGTGGATAACTTCTATGAAAAAAGATTGATATTTATCAATTTTGGAACTAATTTTGAACACAATTCAGATACAAATTATAACACATCTTCAGCAATATGAATTTTGAACGCCTTAAAGAAAAGCTTGAAATCCTTGCCGATGCCGCGAAATACGACGTTTCCTGCTCATCCAGCGGAGGAACGAGAAAAAACAAAAAAGGTGCTTTAGGCGACAGTTCCGTAAGCGGGATCTGTCATACCTATACTGAAGACGGACGATGTGTTTCGCTGCTTAAAATTCTTCTTACGAATCACTGTATCTACGATTGTGCCTACTGTGTATCCCGAAGTTCCAATGATATCAAAAGAGCGGCCTTCACCGTGGAAGAAGTCGTTGACCTTACGATCAACTTTTACCGCAGAAATTATATTGAAGGACTATTTCTGAGTTCCGGAATTTTCAAAAATGCAGACACCACTATGGAACGCCTGGTAAGGGTAGCCAAAAAACTGCGTCTGGAAGAAAACTTCAACGGATATATTCATTTGAAATCTATTCCGGGAGCGAGTGACGAACTGATGCAGGAAGCCGCCCTGTATGCAGACCGCCTTTCGGTAAATCTTGAAATTCCCACAGAAAGCGGATTAAAATTACTGGCGCCTGAAAAGAACCGGCAGGATATGATCAGCCCGATGCGCTATATTCAGAAAGGTATTGACCAGTACAAGGATGAAAAGAAGATTTTCAGAAAGGTTCCGAAGTTCGCTCCGGCCGGACAGTCTACCCAGATGATTGTAGGAGCGACGAATGAAAACGACCTGCAGATTATAAAAGTAGCAGATCATTTTTACAGAAATTTCAACCTGAAAAGGGTTTATTATTCCGGTTATGTTCCTGTTCTGGAAGATAAGAGGCTTCCATCTTTAACAACAGAAGTCCCTATGCTTCGTGAAAACAGGCTGTACCAGTCAGACTGGCTGATGAGATTCTACGGTTTCAAAGCTGAAGAAATTTTAGATCCGGGTGTTCCTTTCCTTGATCTGGAAATAGACCCTAAATTGAGCTGGGCTCTCCGGCATCTGGATCAGTTTCCCGTCAATCTCCAGACTGCCGATTACCAGATGATTTTAAGGATCCCGGGAATTGGAGTAAAAACCGCGCAGAAAATCGTTAGTGCAAGACGTTTCCAGATTTTAACGATGGAGCATCTGAAAAAACTGGGAGCAGCGGTCAACCGGGCCAGATATTTTATTGACTTTAATGCAGGGAATACCTATTTAAAATATTTAACAGATAAAAATTTCAGGAAACTTCTTATTGGAGGAAGTGCTTCCAAATTTCACAACCAGTTTTCACAGCAGCTGAGTTTGTTTTAGTTTAAACCCTATTATTTTTCATCATCAACATTTACTAAATAAATGACAACCCTACTCTACGACGGAAGTTTCGACGGACTTTTCACTGCTGTATTTGAAGTTTTTGAATACCGATACCAGGATGTGGAAATCATCAGCCGGGAAAATTTCCGGCAGGAAAATATGTTTGCGGAAATCCATGAAGTGATCACTCAGCGGGAAAAAGCAGAACGGGTACTGAACAGACTGGAAAAACAAACCGGAAGACAGGGGATTCACGAGCTGTTAAAAGTCTATCTGTCCGAAGATCCTGAACTGGAAAACCTGATCCTGTCTGCCGTTAAGCAATCGGTGCAGCATCCCGGAGAAAATATTCTTCAGAATTATGGAGATCCGGATATGCTGAAAATCTCAAAGATCAGTAAATCCGTAGGCCGGGAAAGTCACAGGATGACTGCCTTTGTCCGGTTTGAAAAAATGCAGGACGGAGTGTTCTTTGCCAAAACAGATCCTGATTTTAATGTACTGCCATTAATCAGAAAACATTTCACAGACCGTTATCAGGATCAGAAGTGGATGATCTTCGATCTGCGGAGAAACTATGGTCTTCTTTATGACCTTGAAACGTCAGAGTTCTTTTACCCTGAGGAACAGTTACATTTAAATCAGTATCAGCAGAACTTCCATGATGATGAGAAAAATTACCAGGTGCTGTGGCAGCGGTATTTTACCAAAACCAATATTGTGGAAAGGAAAAATTTAAAGCTTCATATCCAGCATGTCCCGAAAAGGTATTGGAAATATCTGACGGAGAAGAGATAATCTGAAGATTTGAAAATTGTTACGATTTTTTATGGTTGAAAATATTTTATTGCCACGAATCCACGAATCCACGAATTTTTTATTAAATCTCTCGCAGCTGCTGCAGATAGAGCAGATTTCTTCAGGCTTTAAGGGAAAAAAGAATCTTTTTAAACTAAGCATATAATTTTTGAGACTCATCCGCCGGATTTTACATTTTCTTTTTCTCTATTGTTCTCATTGCCTTTTTCACAATATATGCGGTTTCTTTCGTCGGGCTTTCCCGCAGCCATTCATCACAGACTTCCACCACAAATTCCGGCTGGGATTTACCTGCATCGTTCAGCCAGTTTCCTACACTGTCCTGTACATAGCGGGAAGGATCCGACCTCAGCGGTTCTAAAATCTGAAGTCCCGGCGTAGGGCTCTGCTTCAATGCTTCAATATGGGTACACCACACACCGCGGGGCCTGGTGGACTCACTGGCAAAACGCCTGATATTGGGATCTTTATGAGCAGTCCAGCCCGCAAGAACAGATAAACTTTCTTCAAGCTCTGCGGTAATAGAAGGTCTTACAGCCATCCAGCAGATCTCCCGGACTCCAAAATGTCTGTCTGCCGCAAAATCCTGTATTCTGTTCAGTTTTTCTTTCAGACTCAGAGCATCATTTCTTCCTGTCATATAAGCGGCCCAGCATCTTACCAGATCAGAAGTATGACCGGAAATAACAGTCACGAATTCTTTATCATTATTTTTCAACGTTTCATTAAGAATCCCTGTTCCTATTGCTTCATTTATGGTATTGACGGTCTGTTTTTTCAGTTCATCAATCTGTTTCAGAACCGGATCCAGGTAATCAGAACGTTTATTCTGTATCAGCAGATTTTCCAGTAATTTCTTCTGATCTACGGCCAGCCATTCCGTAAGATTTACGGTTTCGGTTTCTCCCCGGTTCAACTGTTCCAGAATGGCAGGCGGAATATCTTTTATGGAGCGGGCTCCTTTTCGTTTTTCGGTCATAATACGTTGATGAGTTCTTCAATATTAATTCTGTTCATGTAATTTACATCTAAAAACCGGAAAATAATATATCCGTTCTCATCAATAACAAAAACAGCAGGAACCGGCAATGTGTTCCTCTTATTTTTATTATAATCTTCCAGGTTAATCCCCAGAGCTTTATAATACGGCAGTACAAAATCCTGCAGTTGAAAAGCTATTCCCAGTTTTTCGGCCAATCTATTATCGGTATCGGTAAGAACTTCAAATTCCAGATTATTTTTTTCAATCATAGTCAGGGAATGATCAGGGCTTTGCGGAGATATGGCTACCAGAAATGCATTTTTATTTTTTATCTCGGAAAGATGATCCTGCAGAAACTTCAGCTCCAGATTACAGTAAGGGCACCAGCTTCCTCTGTAAAATGCCAGTATCATTTTTCCTTTTGGAAGAAGTTCTCTGGAAGACACCCACTTCCCGTGAACATTGGGAAGCATAAATTCCGGCATTTTCTGTCCTGTTTTAAGGCTGCCTTCTTCTATCTTTTTTGTTTTTAATTCTTCAATGGATTTTCCAAATGCTTCAAATACTTCATCAGGAAGCTGAGAGGATAAGGTATGGTTTAATTTTTCAATCTGTTCTGCAAGGCTGTCCATCTTTTTAAATTTATTATTTTTACAAAAGTCCAAAAGCAGAATGATACCGGCAATACCGCATATTTTCCGCCCATAGGGATAAAAAAGTCAATATTATGAAAACAAAGGAGAAAGTGGAGGAAAATAAAATCTGTCCGCTAGAGGTGGCAGTCAATACGATCAGTGGAAAATGGAAGATTCCGATCGTCTGGCAGATTAATGAAGGAAAGAGACGCCCGAGTGAGTTTCTGCGTGGTATTGCCAAAGTGGACCGGAGGGTACTGAACCAACAGCTTAGTGAAATGGTTGCTGATGGAGTCTTGATGAAAGAATCCTTTAATGAACTTCCTCCCAGAGTGGAATACACGCTTACAGAGCTGGGTGAAAAGCTCGTTGAAATCCTGTGGCAGCTGAATGACTGGGGAAAGATGCTGATTCCCGGGGAAGAAAAGATTTAGTTTTTCCTTTCATATGAAGCAGGCCTTGTGTTATATGAATACATTGGTTTTAACCCGATAAAGCTTGATTTCATGGTTTCCCACGGATTATCCAGATGGCACAGATATTTTTCTTCATCTGATTTCTTTTTAATTTATGAGCGTTTTTTATCTGTGGATGAACTGCAATGATAAAAAGCTGTTTTTTTTAACAAATGATAAAAAAAGACTGTTCAGTCAGACTTTCTTAAAGCGCCTGGCCTTCATTCCATTTTTAAATTTTATCTTTGCAAAAATTTAAAAAAATGAGCAAACCGATAACTGAATTCATAGAAAAGTATTACCTGCACTTCAACGCAGCTGCATTGGTGGATGCTTCTAAAGGATATGTTGCCCATCTTAAAGATGGCGGAAAAATGATGATCACTCTGGCAGGGGCAATGTCTACTGCCGAACTGGGAAAGATCCTTGCTGAAATGATCCGTCAGGGTAAAGTAGATTTCATTTCCTGTACAGGTGCCAACCTTGAAGAAGATTTAATGAATCTGGTGGCGCATTCCCATTACGAAAGAGTTCCTCATTACAGAGATCTGACTGCTCAGGATGAATGGGATCTTCTGGAAAGAGGTCTGAACAGGGTTACCGATACGTGTATTCCTGAAGAAGAAGCTTTCAGAAGACTTCAGAAGCATATCGTGGAGATCTGGAAAGATGCTGAAGCTAAAGGAGAAAGATATTTTCCACACGAATTCATGTATAAAATGATCCTTTCAGGAGTATTGGAGCAGTATTATGAGATTCCGAGAGAAAACTCATGGATGATTGCTGCTGCTGAGGCCAACCTGCCGATCGTAGTACCGGGATGGGAAGATTCTACAATGGGTAATATCTTCGCTTCTTACTGCATCAAAGGTGAGCTGAAGGCTACAACAATGAAATCGGGGATCGAATATATGACATACCTGGCAGACTGGTACACTAAGAACTCAGGTGGAAAAGGAGTTGGATTCTTCCAGATTGGGGGAGGTATTGCGGGAGATTTCCCGATCTGTGTTGTGCCGATGCTGTATCAGGATATGGAAATGCATGACATTCCTTTCTGGTCTTATTTCTGTCAGATTTCGGATTCTACAACGTCTTACGGTTCTTATTCCGGAGCAGTTCCGAACGAGAAAATTACATGGGGAAAACTGGATATTACGACACCGAAATTCATCGTTGAAAGTGATGCTACGATCTGCGCACCACTGATGTTCTCTTACATCTTAGAAAATTCTTAACAGAAATATTATAAAATTCAAATAAAAGGCTTACATGATGAGCCTTTTATTTTTTTTGATTTTGGATAATACGCTCAGCAAAAATAAATTCGATGCTCTTACTGGAATGCGTGCCATTGCAGCTATTATGGTTTTTGTGTATCATAACCGTAAATACTGGCGCAATGATTTATCTTTTGAGTTCATGCGTTTCATCAGTGAATGGCATACCGGGGTTACCGTTTTTTTTGTATTGAGTGGTTTTCTATTGGCTTACCGGTATGAAGATTCTCCTTTAACATCAAAAAAATCTTATTTAAAATACATTCTGCTCCGTATAGCAAGGATTTTTCCGCTGTACTGGATTTTGCTGACCGCTTATTTTCTGGATACCCCCTATTCTAAAAATGTAGATACTTATTTTCTGCAATACTCTCTTTTTTATTCTTTATTTGAAAAATATTCGGTTTCCGGGATTGTACAGGCCTGGTCGCTCACCGTTGAATTTTTCTTTTACATTCTGGCTCCGTTTTTATTTTTTTCGTTAAAGAAAAACTGGAAGTACTGTATTTTATTTTTACTGGGCTTTTTGCTGTCAGGCTGGGGAACAGGTTATGCTCTGCATTGGTATAACGGTAATCCTGAAGGCTTTTTGTATCCGTTTAAATTTCTTATAGGCAGCACTTTTTTCGGAAGGAGTCTTGAATTCTTTTTCGGGATGTTGCTGGCTTATTTAATGAAAACGGAAAAAGGGATTTCATTCTTAAAAAAGCTGAAAAAGCCAACATTTTCCGGAGGAATTTCAATGGTAATTTTAACAATAGCAATTGCTTTTTTTGCAAGAAATAATTTTGTGCACGGTGTAGAGCGTTGGGAGGGAAGACTGATTCACGAGTTTTTTTTACCTGTTGCCATTGCAGTATTTCTGTGGGGACTGATGACGGAAAAAACATGGCTTTCCGGAATACTTTCAACGAAGTTCTTTATTCTCCTGGGAAATGCTTCATTTGTTTTTTATCTGGTACATTTAAGTTATTTCAACATGAAATTAAGATCCTACGTTTACCTTCCCGACCGAAATTTTGTACTGTTATGGATATGTTCAATCATCATCTATTTGCTGATTGAAAAACCGCTTTATAATGGCTGCAGAAATTTAATTGCCAGGATCAGATAAAAATTTTATTCCAGCGAATTAACCAGCACAAAATACCGGTACGCCAGAATTCCCTTCTGAATTTTCGTTAACCTGTCAGGATCTTTATCACTCAATTTGGGCAGAACCGCTTTATTAATCCTGTTTATCAATCTAAAAAATACCTTTTTCATCATATCCGATTTTAGGGGTTGAGATATTGTATTCAAAAATTATGCAACCGTAATTTCAGGTTAAAATAAAATTGCCTGCATTTCTGCAGATAACTTTATTTTAATATGACAATCATGTGAAGTTTTTAGTCATAAAACCCAACATATTTCTTACATTTGATTCTTATCAGTTCATAAATATGGATGAAATTTTCAAAAACCAGGTTTGGGAAATCACCCGATTAGTTCCCAAAGGGAGAGTAACGAGCTACGGAGCCATCGCAAAAGCCGTAGGCTATCCCAATCATTCGCGCCATGTGGGAAAAGCAATGGGAGGCTGCCCGGAAGATGTACCGGCCCACCGCGTTATTTCAAGTTCAGGCATATTATCTGTTCCTGAGTTTCAGCCAAAACTGGAAGCTGAAGGCATTACCGTAGACAATTTCAGGATAAAAAACTTTAAGAAACTCTTCTGGAATCCGATGGAAGAACTTTAAGTCAGTATTTTACATGAAGCATTAATTTTAATTCAGGAAAAATCAGAGCGTTTTAAAGCAAAATCCATCTTAATATTCTAAAAAATCCTATTTATTTCGATGGCTTAAAATAATTCCGGCTAAAGACAGAACATAGGATTTGAAGGAAGAAACGTTTAATTTTTTATAGTCTCCTACCCGCGGCTTCATCTTCACTATTATTTAGAAACAAAAAAATACAATTCAGGCAGGATTATTTACTGTTCAGTTATCTATTTTTTCTTACAGCCGGTAATCGGGATACCTTTGGTTCATTAATAAAACAAAAACTATTATGAAACCAATTGTAGCTCTCTCATTATTATTCGTCTTTTTAACTGTTTTCGCAAAAGCCCAGTCTGATGATAACTTTTATCAGCCACACAAAACCATGAAGCCTTTTGAATTTGGTAACCCTGAACAGGTAAATTTCCCGGTAGACAACGATACAATCACAGCTTTCATTGCCAGGCCAAAGACAAAAACAGTCAAAAAGACCATATTCTATTTTCACGGCGCTGCAGGAAATGTAACAACATACCAGTTCATGACCAAACCTTTAATAGACGCAGGATATCAGCTTGTAATGATCGATTTCAGAGGATATGGATTATCTACCGGAAAACCATCCCATAAGAACGTGGCAGAAGACGGACAGAAATTTTTTGATGCACTCATGAAAAGGCCCGGCATAAAAAACACAAAAGTCTTTATCTACGGAGCCTCCCTGGGAACACAGATTGCCGCCCATCTTGCCAAAGATAATGTTTCCAGAATCTCGGGACTTATCCTGGACTGCCCTATGTCTTCCTTTACCGATATTGCTGCCCATTTCACACCTCAGTATAGAGATTTTATCCTGAATTCAATGGTTTCCCCTTATTCAGCCAAAGAAGATGTAAAAGGATTGGGGCAGCTGCCTGTGCTGATTATTCATGCTAAAGATGATAAAACCATTCCTTATGAGCAGGGAAAATTGGTTTCCGGGAATGTTCCGGGAGACCATAAGATCTTCATAGAATCAAAAGGTGATCACCTGGAAGGATTGATCAATAACAAAGAGGAAATTCTGAAAGCTATTAATCAATTATAGGAGTGAGTTTGCGGCGGCTTCGCCGCCGCAAACTCTTTATTCTCTTTTTCTGAATTGAAGGATAACTGTTCATCATAAGAATCATTCGTTTATTCGTGATGTAAAAAAAATTAAACGCAAAGATTTACATAAAATACTGCTGATTTTAGGGGGCAAAGACGGGAATCAACTCCGTTGATTCGTTGAAGCGTATGGATAATTATGCAGCTTCATTGGCGACAGGGTTGCCTGCCTTTGAGTCTTAAAAAGCAACTTTATGTTTCGAGAAAAAACCTTGCACCATTACGTTTTTCCAACCTAAAGATTTTTTTTTATTCTCCCGCTGATCTGGCAGATTGAGCAGATTTTTGTTGGATTTAACGCTAAGGAAGCTATTTTTTTACCTGATTCATGATATAAGGCGCAAAGATTTTATCTCCGATAAAATTTCACACTGCTAATACAATCTTAAGCACACTTCAATCTTCAAGGTATCTTTCCATCAAGCCTTTGCTGAGTGAAACGCCTTTGCCCCCTAAAAAACAGTCACAAAATGAAAAAAACCTTGCGTCATTGCGTTTTTCCAACCTAAAGATTTCTTTTTATTCTCCCGCTGATCTGGCAGATTGAGCAGATTTTTGTTGGAGTACGCTAAGGCTAGTCGCTGGTATTTTAATTATTACCAGGTTTTTAAGATACCGGAACATCAAAGGTTTTAAGCAGGTTTCAGCAAATAAATTTATTTTATGATATCTTAAATAAAAAATGTCACTCCCTATTGAAGTGACATGATATTTTTACCGTTTAAAAACCGTATTATTTTCTACCTTTCGGAGTATTTTTCAGTTCTTCCTTCAGTCTTTCATTTTCCTCTTTCAGCAAGGCGATATAACCCTGAAGGTTTTCAATAATAGATCCGGGGATATTGCTATAATTATTTTGATTATTAATTGAGCCGGCAGAAGTTCCTGAATTGTCGTTATAAACAGGGTGATCATTATTTACGACTAATTTTGTCTCCTCTTCTTCGTAAATTTCGTCCATAGGCACCTCAAGAAAACGGGCAAGTTTTTCCCACTCATCAGGAATAATCCTTACATCACCGCTTTCTTTCCTGCTGTAATTGGATACATCTGTTGCAATAAAATCAGCTACCTGCTGCTGTGTGTAGCCTTTCTGTTTTCTGATAAGACGTAATTTTTCTTTTTGCATGACCGACATTTTATACAAATATGCGAAAAATGTATATTTTGTACAAATCAGGCATAAGAAAATTTCAGGAGCCGTTCCTTCTCCGGAATTCTTCTCTGGCAGCCGCACAAGAGCCTGTATTTCAAGTAACAGTTAAAGCATAATTTATTTTTCTGTCCAAAAAAATTCCTGATCTTTTTTCAACTTGGAACGGAGTTCTCCCTACATAAATACTGAGACGTAAAAATTTCTTCAGTCTCACCATAAATGATAGCCGGAAACCTGAGAGGATTTCAAAAAACCAATCGGATCATACAGATTTTCAAATTCTTATCTTGGCAGATAAGCAAAAAAAATTGATCTTTGTACCGAATCGAAAAGCGCATGAAAAAAATTATTACGGGAATCACTGTTTCTCTCCTTTTTGCTGCCTGTATACAGGAAAAATCTTCAGACCGCCTTCCGGATGATCCTGATAAAAATGAACAGCCGGCTGCAAAAAATGCTTTAAAGATCAATAAAGATAAAAATACGATCCGGGAAAGGTTTTCTCCGCCTGAAGGCTATGTATGGGTAGAGGAAAAACCAGATTCATTCGGATATTTTATTGAGCATTTCAAGCTTAAACCCTATGGTACCCAGATTCTGCGGTATGACGGAGTTCCTGTTACTACCCAGGATCTCCATGAAGCTGTTTTTGATATTGATACCGGAGATAAGGATCTTCAGCAGTGTGCCGATGCCGCCATGCGGATGAGAGCCGAATATCTTTACCGGGGGAAAAGGTTTGACGAGATTAGGTTTCATTTTACCAGCGGAGATCTGCTTTCGTGGAATGATTATAAGAACGGAACCAGGGCTTTGGTTAAAGGAAACTCGGTCAGTTTCAGAAAAACAGCTGCATTTGATGGTTCTTATCAGAGCTTCAGGAATTATATGGATCTGATTTTTAATTATGCGGGAACCATTTCATTAAATAAAGAGACGAAACCGGTCATAAAAAATTCTGATCTGAAAACGGGAGATATTCTGATCACCCCGGGCAGCCCCGGCCATATTGTTTTTATTTCCGGTGTCTGCGAAAACAGGGACGGAGAAAGGTTATTTTTATTAAGTGAAGGCTTCACTCCGGCACAATCGGTGCATGTTCTTTCAAATCCTTTTAATCGGTATACAACGCCGTGGTACGACCTTGACGTGAATGCTCCGGAAACAAGAACGGCGAGGTATTTTTTTAAACCTACAAATTTCAGAAGCTTTTAATTATTTATATTCAAAACTCTTATGAAGTTACTGCCATTATCTGAACTTGTTTTTGTAAATTTGTGTTCGAAATTTTTTACTTGATGAAAGAGAGTGCTGTAAAAAAAATTGCAGTTCTTACTTCAGGAGGTGACTCTCCGGGTATGAATGCGGCATTAAGAGCGGTAGTAAGAACCGCCAATTATTATAATATCGAATGCTATGGAGTAAGAGAAGGCTACAACGGGCTCATTCATGATGATTTCCTGAAAATGGGTCCACGTTCCGTAAAAAATATCATCAACCAGGGCGGAACTATTCTTAAATCTGCCCGATCTATGGAGTTCAGGACAAAAGAAGGCCGCCAGAAAGCTTATGACAACTGTGTAAAGCTTGGCATAGAAGGGCTGGTATGCATTGGCGGGGACGGAACCTTTACGGGGGCAAAAATCTTCAGCGAAGAATTCGGAATCCGGGTAATTGGTGTACCGGGAACTATTGACAACGATATTTTCGGAACAGACAATACCATCGGATATGATACTGCCCTGAATACTGCGATGGAAGCTATCGATAAAATCCGTGATACCGCAACCTCCCACAACAGGGTTTTCTTTGTTGAGGTAATGGGGCGTGATGCGGGATTTATAGCCCTCAACAGCGGACTGGCAACGGGTGCCCTGGATATTCTTATTCCTGAGAAAAAAGACAGCATGGCCGATCTTTTCGCCAACTTCAGAAAAGCTGAAAAAACAGGAAAAGCGTCAAGTATCGTAGTGGTAGCGGAAGGTGAAAAACTGGGAAGCATTTACGATCTTGCCAACCAGACCAAAGAAGAGTTCCCGGACTATGACATTCGTGTAACCATTTTGGGACACATCCAGAGAGGCGGTTCTCCAAGCTGTGCAGACAGGGTTCTTGCCAGCAGACTCGGATACGGTGCCGTAGTAGGATTAATGGACGGAAAAACAAATGTAATGGCCGGAATGCGTTCCAACGATCTGGTATACACTCCTATTGAAGAGGCCATTAAAAAACATAACGAAATCAACAAGGATCTTCTGTTGATCTCAGAAATTTTAGCAATCTAATTATTTTTTATAATCTAATAAAAACAAACTATTATGTCAACAATTAAAGTAGGTATCAACGGTTTTGGTAGAATTGGACGTCTTGTTTTCAGAGCAATGACTGAAAGAGACAATATTGAAGTGGTAGGAATCAATGACCTTATCAACGCAGAATACATGGCTTACATGTTAAAATACGACTCTGTACACGGGATTTTCCCAGGTGAAGTTTCCGTAGAAGGAAATGATCTTGTGGTAAACGGGAAAAAAATCAGAGTAACTGCAGAAAAAGATCCTAACAACCTGAAGTGGAACGAAATCGGTGCCGATTATATCGTAGAATCTACCGGTCTTTTCTTATCTAAAGATTCAGCTCAGGCTCACATCAATGCAGGTGCAAAAAAAGTAATCCTTTCTGCTCCTTCCAAAGATGATACGCCAATGTTCGTAATGGGAGTAAACCACAAGGAACTGACTGACGATATCAAGATCTTATCAAATGCTTCTTGTACCACCAACTGTTTAGCTCCTTTAGCTAAAGTGATTCACGATAAATTCGGAATTGTTGAAGGGTTGATGACTACTGTACACGCTACAACGGCTACTCAGAAAACTGTTGACGGTCCTTCAATGAAAGACTGGAGAGGTGGCAGAGCTGCTCTAAACAACATTATCCCTTCTTCTACCGGTGCTGCTAAAGCGGTAGGAAAGGTAATCCCTTCTCTTAACGGGAAATTAACGGGTATGTCTTTCAGAGTACCAACAGTAGACGTTTCCGTAGTTGACCTTACTGTAAGATTAGAAAAAGCTACTTCTTACGATGAGATCTGTGCAGCCATCAAAGAAGCTTCTGAAGGTGAATTGAAAGGAATTTTAGGATACACTGAAGATGCCGTAGTATCTCAGGACTTCGTAGGAGATAAGAGAACTTCTATCTTCGATAAAGATGCCGGTATCATGCTTTCTCCTAACTTCGTAAAACTTGTTTCATGGTATGACAATGAAATGGGATACTCTAACAAGTTAGTAGATATGCTTGTACACGCTGCTTCTTTGTAATCGGTAATAAGCGATAAGCAATGAGTAATATAAAACCTTCCTGATGGAAGGTTTTTTTGTTTATTTTATTTATTAAATATAGTAGCAAAAACCTAAGTACCCGACTGTATTATTTCTTTTCTGCTTGTTTGTTCTGCTCATAAACTTTGTTATCCTCATAAGCTTTGTTATCAAGAAAATCACCAAGCTTTTTTAACTCCGGATCTGGTGAGCCGTCTTCCTTAAAGTATTCTGATCCATCTTCAAGTTTTCCTTTTTTATAAGTTGCCTTCACTTTCAGCTGCCCGTCTTCATAATATTCTTTACACTCACCATCCCTATTCCCACCGGTATAATTGCAGGTTCTTTTAGGTTTTCCATTAGAATGATATTCTTTAACCATACCTTCCTCTTTGTCATTCACCAAATTTTTAGTTACAGCTAATTGCCCGTTCTCATGAAATTCTTTATATTCTCCGTTGAGCTCTTTATTCTTATAATTTATAATTTTGCGGGGCTTTCCTGAATCATAATTCCACTTACCTTCACCGTCTTTCTCTCCATTGATGTAATGAAATTCGGATTCTGTATTCCCATTTTCATAGAACTCTTTTGATAAGCCGTTTAATTTTCCGCTTTTATAGTTTTCAGTTTTTTTGGGTTTACCGCTTGCGTAATAATATTTAACTTCATTTTCAACCTGTCCGTTAACGAAATTTCCTTTAACGGCCACCTGCCCGTTATCGAAATACTGAACATATTCTCCTTTGGGTTTTCCATCCACGACATTAATAAAGGATGCCAGCTGCCCGTTTTCATAATATTTTTTCAGTTCACCATCTGCGGGCTTACCATTTTTATAGTTTTCAACTCCCATCAGCTTCCCGGATTTATAATACATTTTGGATTCACCGTCAAGCCGGCCGTTTTTATAACTCATGAGATATTTCAGTTCTCCCGTATCATAATATTCTTTATTTTCTCCTTCTCTCCCGCCATCCGCATTTTTATAGCCTTCCTTTTTGAGCTTTCCGTTATCGTAATATTCTTTGTATTCTTTATTCTGTGCGTTCGCGATTCCCAGTCCCAGGAATACAACGAAAAGGAGAAGTGATTTTTTCATAATCTTAGTTGTTATTGTTTTGCTTAATGAGGTCTGTCTATTTTTTCCCTTCGGTATTTTATTTCGCAACTGTTTCAAATAATACTCTCCTGAGTACTGTAACATTAGCGGAATGAAAAATAACTACAACCCCAGATCTTTGGGCTCTATCCGCGGTTCACTTTCTTTGATATTATGTTTTTTGCAAAACTCGGTCACCGTATATCCGTCACCGATTGGCATCTGCATACCTCCGGTCTGGGAAACCCATCTGAGCCATTTTGCTCCTTCTTCCTTATGACCTCTTTCTACTAATATTCTGCCTATCATCGCCTGTGCAGTTGATTCATTTTTGGCAAGCATATAATATTTAAAAGCTTCATCCACATTCCGTTCAGTACCATAACCGGAAAATAGAAAATTGGCTGTCCGGACCCTTCCGCTATTATTTCCCCCATCAGCCATTTTTTTATAGATAGAAAAAGTTGTTTTCGGGTCATTCAATTTTTCATCATAGGTTACGCCAAAAAAGCCTAATGCCCAGTAATCTTTCTTATCTAAAGCTTTCTTAGTGGCTTTGTCCAGCCATTTTTTTGCTTTTGCCAAATCCTTCGGAACATACATCCCTACGATATAAGTATGGGCTATATAAAACATTGCCCAGGCATCTCCCTTCTCAGCCGCTTCATAATAGGCCGGAATAAATTGTTTATATAATTCTTTATCCGTAGGAACAATCTTCTCTTTTTCCAGCTCGAACCGATGTTTAGCTCCCTGAGACCGTAGCCTATCATATAGGGAAACCAGCTCTTTACGATAAAAATTGACTTTATCATAATCATATTTCTGATATTCATCTGCCACAGCATCCAGCAATGTACGGCCGCCATCTTCAAAACCGACATCATTAAACCGGGGAAGCTTAAAATACAATGCCTCTCCTAAAAAGTGATTCCGGAAGTTCCGCAGACCCGATTTATAAAAAGAAACGGTATGTACCCCATCATGGCAGCCAATCTTATCTCCATTTTTTTCCCAAAAGCTGCGAAGTTTTTCACCTATTATCTTCTCCGGATCTCCATTGACAATACCTGCCGCTTTAAAAATTATGGCTTCATATTCATAATTTGTTGTATCATCGTCATCATCATGATTATCAGTCATTGCCTTATAGGCATAACACAGATTTTTATCAAATCCCAGCATCTTCATTCCTTCCTTAAACTGATTATGCTCTTCAAAATGAATAGGTGTTGGAAAATGAATATTATACCAGCCACCAGGTTTTGTAAGAACATTGACAGGCTGACTTAGAATTTTTGTATCGGATTGTGCACTTACAATTCCTAATCCGAAAAATATGATGAGAATCGCAAACAGGGATTTCATAGTAATAAAGTTTATTTTTTACAGGATACACATGCAGGACAGTCTTTATGAATTTCTCTTACTTAATTGAGCCGCAAGTTTTATTTACTGTTTTTTAATATTTCAATGGCTTTCATTACACTTTTTGTTTCTTTATCCAACACATAAAATCCTACTTTTTTTGTATACCCGCTAGAATTAATAGAAAAGTGGATATAATCAATATTTCTATCTTTTTTTGTTATACCGGCTTCTTTGATTTCCGGCCATTCTATATTAGAATAATATTCAGTATAAGATTCCTCATCATTGCCGCCAAAGCTAAACACAGTTACATTGACCGTATATTTCAAAATATCATTTTCATAAGAGGCTTTTTCAACCCTTAAATCTCCAAACTTTTTACCATTCAGTTTTTGTATAGCTTCGTTAATCGTTTTTTTTGCGTCTGCTGTTTGGGCTTTCCCTATTCCTAATCCAAGGAATAAAACAAAAAGAGTAAATATGGTTTTCATATTAAGCTGTTTAAAGTATTTCCGGCTATTATTTCAGCTCAATAGCTGACGCTTCATCAAAATCACGGCAATTATGCCGGGTGTAATTGGATAAAATATTATCTACGCAGGCTGTTGTCACGTAAGCCTGTTGCGGTGATCCGCCGGGACTGTTTACGGCAAACAGCTGTCCGTCCTCAAAGATGAATTTCGATCCATCGGAAAAGCTCATAGGAAAACTTATCAGATCAGGTAAAGTGTAAGCTCCTTTAAAACTGTTCATCAGTTTATAATTTTTATGAGTTTGCTTACTGAGGTCTCCCTGCGGGTAGCTGAAATTCATTAAGTATCCCAGACACTGCGGTTTACCGCAATATATCTCGTCTTCAAAGTTGATGCGGAACTGCAGCTGAAAGTAGCCGATATTATTCTCTACTTTTACCTGTTTATAGCGTACCTGTACAGGTTTATCACTTTTTACAAAAAGCCATTTCCCGAACCCTGCATCCGGATCTTTTGCTTTTCTGGCCTGTGCATCCGCGATTCCCAATCCCAGGAATACAGCGAAAAGGATGAGTAATTTTTTCATAATCTCAGTTTTATTGTTTACGATCTGTATATTCTTTATTTTACAAGATAATACTGTCAATCTAAAGCCAGTAATCCTGTGCCGGTCATAGCTTTATTTCTACAAAATTCCTTAAACTGCAAGTCTTTTACAATACCGCAAAAAGGTGATTTTTTGAAATCGTTTTTTTTATATTTTTATGAAAACATTAAGTATGGATAAAAAATACCTGGCTCATCCCAAAAAGCAGCATCCCCTCGCAAAAGTATGGAACAGTTATCCTGATTTTTTCCAGAATAATGATGCCGGTATATTGCCGGCTCCCTCCATTGAACGCATTATCGGAGAAATATTTGCTCCGGGTCAGTTTTATTATTACGTGATCAACTTTGCCGACAGCACTTTGTGCAGTCACCATGAAAACATCCTGTCTATGCATGGTTTCCACAAATACCCCACACATCTTAAAGAAATCATAGACCTGATCCATCCCGATGACCTTGAATTTGTAATGGATGCTGAAAGAATGTGTATAGAAAAAATGATGGAAATTAACGGATTCGATTACCAGCAGGAACTGAAATCCAGCTACTGTTTCCGGATGAGAACAGCCAAAGGTAATTACGAACTGTTTCATCATCAGGCGCTTCATACCTATAAAGATGAAAACGGCAAGCTTCTGCAGACGATCAATATTCATACAAATATTGAGCATATTACCCGCCAGAACTCCTACACTGTTTTACTTTCAGGCATCAACGGGCGCAAAGACTTTCATCAGATGCAATGGATCAGCAATGATAAGATATCCGAACCTTCTGTTGTATTTACCAAAAGGGAGGTTGAAGTTATTACCTGTATTGCTAAAGGATATTCCGCAGCAAAAGTTTCCGGTATTCTGTGTATTTCCGAAGAAACAGTACGTACGCACAGAAAGAATATTTTAAAAAAGGCCGGCTGTAAGAATAGCTCAGAACTCATTAAAAAGTCCTTTGAATGGGGATATTTGTAGAAGCTTATCTGAGTACAGGGATTAAAAGAATAAAAGGCCTCTCCAGCAACGAGAGGCCATTAGTTTATCATTTTCAAACAACTAAAAAAGAAAAGAGTAAACTGTTTTATTTATCCATTAATAGCTTACATGATAACAGATGAGACAGGCTTCCGTTCATCCGGTAATTGAAATGATGAGTTTCAATAAAAAGAAAAGCTGGGATAAGACGGAGCTGAATAAATTTGAGTTTTCCTGATGATTGTCCAATGCAAAGTTTGCAATTTTATCAGACTAAAAAAATCCCCCTTTTGTGGTATTTTGTCGGTATTTTAGTTATTTTAGCCTGAAAAACAAATGGCCATGAAAAATTCAGAGCAAAATCATCCCCTGGTAGAGGTCTGGAACACCTATCCCGGCGTCAGGAAGGACCGGGAGATCCTTAATATCCCTCCTGTGGAACGCATTATCGGTGAAATGTTTGCCATTGGTGAATTCTATTATTATGTTCTGAACCTAACCAACAGTACCCTCTCCCATCATCATAAAAATATTCTGAAACTTCACGGACTGGACTCTTTCCCAGAAAATTTAAAAGATATTATTGATCTTACCCATCCTGATGATCTCGGATTTGTTTTAAAAGCGGAACAAACTGTTATTGAAAAAATACTGGAAATTGGTTTTGAACACCAGCTGTATCTGAAATCAAGCTACTGCTTCCGCATGAAGACAGCGGAAGGAAATTACGAGCTGTTTCACCATCAGGCCATTATTACGATGGAAGACGAATCCAGACAGCCGGTACAGTCTATAAATATTCATACCAACATTCACCATATCACCAAAGAAAATCCCTACACGGTTCTTATTTCCGGAGTAGGGCCAAGAACTGATTTCCAGCAGATCAGACTGGATCATTCTTCATGTTCTTCTTCCACAGAGCACCTTACCCGGAGAGAAACTGAGGTTCTTTCGCTTATTGCCAAAGGGTATTCCGGGCCCGAAATTGCCCAAATGCTTGTCCTGTCTGAACACACGGTTCGCACTCACCGTAAAAATATTTTAAGAAAGACAGACTCCAGAAACTGTAAGGAACTGGTAAAAAAAGCTTTTCAGAAGGGACTTATTTAGCCTGTTAAAAAAACGGTCTCAGAAACTGACAAATCTCACTGAGAAATTTTGGTATAAAACCTGTATTTTTATCTGTAATGGAACCAACGATAATACAGCCCCGTTTTAAAGACGCTCCTCATTTCAAAGATTTCTGGGAAAGAGGCAACGGAAGACAGCTTATTGAATTTTCCGGAGCAGAAGTAAGCTTTAAAGATTTCGATACTTTTTCACCCAGCTTTTATCATATCGATATAATGGGTGATGAAGTGGTGAAAGAAGTCTATTTTACCAAAAAATTTCACGAAGCTTCCGGAGAAATAGAACACTACATCCGCAAAGGAGTTTCTGAAACGGATGATGTTCCTGAAAGCGTAAAAAAACTATTCAGCCAAACACAGCGCGTTCCGGAATGGCTGAATCATGATCTCCTGAAAGCAGGTGCGGAGCTCTGCATGAGAAGCAACCTGGATTCTCTGATCTCCCTGAGAGATTACTGCTTAATAGGCGGCTATGATTACGCTTACCTGAATAAGCCGCTGATCGTTACAGAAGCCCTGAAAAAAGGAGCGGTAAAACGCCTTTCGGAAACACTGGATTTCTGGGTAAACGTTACACGTTATAACGCCCTGGAAATTCATGCGAAAGGATATGAGTTTGCGGTTAAAACACGTCTGATTCATTCGTATGCCAGGCTTTCAATAAAGAAACATTACAAGGGCTGGGATACGGAAAACTGGGGAGAGCCGATCAATTCCTGGGATATGATGGCTACTTATATAGGGTTCAGTCTTGTCTTTTTACACAGCCTTAAGAAGTTGGGAAATACCTTCTCCGTACAGGAAGAGCAGGGTATTTTTCACCTCTGGAAATATGTAGGTTACCTTTTGGGAATTCCGGAGCATCTTCTTCCCGATGATAAAAAGCAGGCCACTGAATATTTTTATCTGTGGACTTCTGTGCAGCCGCCTTCTGATAAGGATTCGGTTCTCCTGGCTCACTCCTTACTAAATGAATCACTGGAAAATCCCATACTGAAATATCAATTCGAACGTAAAAATCTGAGATATCTTCACATCTGCTGCACATGGTTCCTTCTGGATGATGAAGTATGCAGAAGGCTAAAAATTCCTGAAGTCTGGGGAAAGAAATTATTTCCCTGGTCGAAGATATTCGTGAATACAATCTATGACAGACTTATAAGCCGGAAAGCCAGAATAGCCAAAGGAAATAAAGATCAGATGAAGGTACTGGAGGATTATCTGGCGATTACAAAGAATTCAAATTTCCATTAGAAGCATTTAAAAATCAAACACATAACAATAATTCAAAATTCAGAAAAAATATGCTGAAGCTGTTCTGCTGTTCATCATATCCACTCATTCATTTTATAATTTTTAACTTTAAAAACTGTTTTTCCACCTAAATAATATTAGCATTTGATATTTAAATTATGTATTTTTGAGAAATTATTTTAAAGACGATGAGTAACATTGATGATAAGAAAAAAGCACTCGCATTAGTGCTTGACAAGCTAGATAAAACATACGGAAAAGGAACAGTAATGACACTTGGGGATGATTCCGTAGATAATACCATAGAGGTAATTCCTTCAGGATCTTTAGGGCTGGACATCGCTTTAGGCGTTGGCGGTTATCCGAGAGGAAGAATTATTGAAATTTACGGTCCTGAATCTTCAGGTAAGACTACTTTAACCCTTCACGCTATTGCCGAAGCTCAGAAAGCAGGAGGTATTGCCGCATTTATTGATGCGGAGCACGCGTTCGACAGAACCTATGCTGCCAAACTGGGTATCGATCTTGAAAACCTGATTATTTCCCAACCGGACAACGGAGAACAGGCTTTAGAAATTGCTGATAACCTGATCCGTTCAGGAGCGATTGACATTGTTGTTATCGACTCCGTAGCTGCGCTTACCCCAAAAGCGGAAATTGAAGGTGAAATGGGAGATTCCAAGATGGGTCTTCACGCAAGGCTGATGTCTCAGGCATTAAGAAAATTAACAGCTACTATTTCAAGAACAAAATGTACCGTTATCTTCATCAACCAGCTGAGAGAAAAAATCGGTGTCATGTTCGGAAATCCTGAAACAACAACCGGAGGTAACGCCCTTAAATTCTACGCTTCTGTAAGAATTGACATCAGAAAGGCAAGTGCACCGATCAAACAGGGAGACGAAGCTATCGGAAGCCGTGTGAAGGTGAAGATCGTGAAAAACAAAGTAGCTCCTCCTTTCAAACAGGCTGAATTTGACATTATGTACGGAGAGGGGGTTTCCAAAGCAGGAGAAATTCTTGATACCGCAGTAGATCTGGGAATCGTGAAGAAGAGCGGTTCATGGTTCAGCTATGAAGAGACCAAATTAGGACAGGGACGTGATGCAGTGAAGGATGTTTTAAGAGATAATCCTGAACTTGCCGAGGAACTGGAAAATAAAGTGAAAGAAGAAATAACAGCTAAAAAATAGTTGTTTTTATACGTATAAAAACTTCGGCGGAGCCCTTTGGGCTCCGCCGAAGTTTTTTATTAAGAATATTTTTATTAATCAAGGCTTATCATCAGTCAGCTCAAATCCCCAGTCTCTTCCTTTCTGGGTGGCCGGGATACCTTTCGTCATCCATACCGGAGCTTTGGCCCCTTTAAGATAATAATCAAAAAACTGCTGTTCGCGGATCTGGATATCTTTTCTGTTCTGGCGCTTTATCAGATTATGATCGTCACCGTTATAATTCAGAAGCCATACCGGTTTTCCGAGGCGGCGTAAAGCGGTAAACATTTCAATTCCCTGATACCACGGAACGGCTCCATCCTGATCGTTGCTCATAATAACTACCGGAGTTTTTACTCTATCAATAGTAAAAAGCGGTGAATTTTTAATATAAAGTTCCGGTGCTTCCCAAAGATTCTTTCCTAATCTGCTTTGTGATTTTTCATACTGAAACTGTCTGTTCATCCCTGAAGTCCAGCGGATTCCCCCGTATGCGGAAGTCATATTTACAACGGGGGCACCACTCCACGCTGCTGCATACATATCGGTATGTGCAATCAGGTAGGCGACCTGGTAACCGCCCCAGCTTTGCCCCTGGATTCCGATTTTGCTGCCATCTACCCATGAATTCTGCTTTAGCTTTTCAACTCCGGAATTAATGTATTCCATCGCAGATTCTCCCGGAAAACCGTCTGTATATGAAATATCAGGAGTAAAAACCAGATAGCCGTTGCTTACAAAATAAGAGATATTTAATCTTGAAGGTGTGGGAGCCGGTGCTACATAGCGGTTCAGATTATCAGAAAGTTTTTCATAGAAATAAACGATCACAGGATATTTTTTAGCAGGGTTGAAATCTTCCGGTTTGTATAAAATTCCTGTGGAGGTATTTCCTTTTGGAGTTGTCCAGTGTACCAGCTCATCGGTTCCCCAGTTATAAAGATTCTGCTGTGGATTCGTATCACTTAGCTTATGCTGTTGTAAGAAATCCGAGGTGGAAAAAATATCCGGAGAATCAGTATATGATTCTTTTACGAGAATATATTCTTCCGCATTTTTTGCTTTCTGAATACTCCTGTATCCCCAGACATCTTCCATTTGAATTTTTACGGGATCAGCATTCGAATGAACGGATGTTTTAAAAATACCATTGGCTTTGGATGAGTTATCAAATGCCGACAAATAGATAAGCGATTTCCTGTTTAAGCTTTTAATATCTTTATCAAAACTATAAGTATCGAATGTTATTTTATTTTTACGTCCAAAACCATTGGTGATATTTCTTGGCTTTTTTGAACTGTCAAGGAAGAACTCCCAAAGATCGTAACGGTCCCTGATAATTACAGATTCATCATGATCCGTCCAGGAAGCAATTCCGTAAGAGCTCGGGAAATCCGGCATATCAAATTCTTCATCTACAAAAGAAACCGGTAATCCGGTGGTGAGGGGCAGGGTCTGTTTTGTTTTAACATTATAACTGAACCAGTTCCCTTTTTCGCTGTCAAAAATTACAATAAATTTTCCAAGTGGAGATACGGCAACCGCCCCGTCCAGATTCCGGACAATTTCCGTTCTGTCTCCTGTTTTGTTATCGATCACGAAATAGGTTTTCTTTGTTGAGCCTTCCCATTGTGAGGCAACACGGTTATTCAGACTGGTAATTCCCAGTGTATAGGCGGCATTTCCTTCATTTACCAATCGTAAAGTATCCAGATCTACACCATCAATATTTGTGAAGAAATCAGGATTCTCCGTCTGCATTACTGCGGCATAAGATTTTTTAAGGTCATTTTTCAGCTCTTTCAGCTGTACCGTCTGCAGATAATCATCCTTATAATTCCATATATCTACAACCGCATGATCGTTCGCAATCATTGCGGTATCTTTCGCTATGGGTTTCGGGGCAACACCGAAATACAGCTGTTTCCCGTTTTTGCTGAATACAGGCATACGGTTTTCAGAAATCACCCAATTCTTTTTCATATGAGCATTTTCATTGGTTACCATTTCCTTTTTGTTTCCTTTAAAATTAAAGTAATACAGCTGATAGAGCTTCACCAGATCATTCTGCGCAGAAGAGGTTCCCACAAAAGCCAGCTGATTTCCTTCTTCATCTAAAGACAGCTGTGAAAAATCACCTTCCATTTCTGAAATTGTAGTCACAGTTCCTTTTTGCAGATCAACTATCTGTACCGTCTGAAAAGCATATTTCTTTGGCTTTGATTTATCGTTATCTTTTTTATCCCCGGATTTTTCATCCGTTGAATCTTTTTGTTCTTTTTTATCCCTGCTGTTTTTTTCATCAGGTTTTTTGGTCACAAAAGCGAGCTGCGTACCATTTTTACTGAATTCATAGCGGATAACGTTATCATAGGCTGTACTTTTTCCATTCAAAAGATTTCGTACGACCAGCTGGAGTGGCTTTGCATTTTTATCTTCATCCTTATTTTCGTCTCCATCTTCCTTATCAGAAGCATCATGGGATTTATCTTTTGTATTTTCCAGAAGATAGGCAATATAAGAGCCAGCTTTTTCGGGAATTTTAAATGTTTTTACATCAGGAATTTTTTCCGTCCGGCCCCTTAAAAGGTCAACAATGGCAAGGCTGTCTTTCGTTAATTTATTTTTTTTAAGCTTTTTATCTTTTACTGCTTTTATATCTTTATAAAACGGACGGATCTGAAAAACCGCAAACCTGGAATCATTCGTAAAATCGGCTTTTGAAGCTCTTGCAAACTGCTTTGAGACTTTATTTTTAACGGAATATAAAAAAAGACTGGAGTTTCCTTCCTGAACATCCACGGAATAGGAAATCCATTTTCCGTCATTTGAAATTTTTCTCGCCCCCATATTTTGCCAGCTGTCATAGACAGAATGGTCTAAAGGCTTTTTCTGTCCATATACCCAACAGGTCATGATGAACAGAATAAAAACTGTACATTTCAACTTCATTTCTAATAATTTTAAGGGCTAAAAGTAAGGTATTTCTTTGACAAATCTGCATGTTTCACCTGTTTCATCCGGTATTGAAAAATGTCATTCTGTCACATTATTCTGCATGGTATTTTTTTTGAGAAAGATTTGAAAAATCAAAATCAAAAAATATGATGACTAAAGGAAATATCAATGTATCTGTGGAAAACATTTTCCCGCTTATCAAAAAATTTCTTTACAGTGACCACGAAATATTCTTAAGAGAACTGATCTCCAATGCAACGGATGCAACGCTGAAATTAAAGCACCTGACAGGTATCGGGGAAGCTAAAGTAGAATACGGAAGTCCGAAGATTGAAGTAAAGATCGATAAAGACCGGAAAACATTACACATTATCGATCAGGGAATCGGGATGACCGGAGAAGAGGTTGAAAAATACATCAATCAGGTGGCTTTTTCCGGGGCAGAGGAGTTTCTGGAAAAATATAAAGACACTGCAAAAGATTCAGGGATCATCGGACACTTCGGGCTTGGATTCTATTCTGCGTTTATGGTAGCTGAAAAAGTAGAAATCCTTACCAAATCCTACAAAGATGAACCTGCCGTAAGATGGATCTGTGACGGAAGCCCTGAGTTTACTCTTGAAGAAACGGCTGATAAAACAGACAGGGGAACGGAAATCATTCTTCACATTGCAGAAGATTCCGTAGAGTTTCTGGAAGAGGGAAAAATCCGTGAACTGCTGCTGAAGTATAATAAATTCATGCCTGTCCCTATCAAATTCGGAACGAAAACCCATACCCTTCCGTTACCTGAAGACGCTCCTGAAGATGCGGTTGCAGAAACAGAAGAGGTAGATAATATCATCAACAATCCTACGCCGGCTTGGACGATTGCTCCTAGTGAACTCACCAACGAGGACTATATGAAGTTCTACCACGAGCTGTATCCTATGCAGTTTGAAGAACCATTATTTCATATTCACCTGAATGTAGATTATCCGTTCAACCTTACCGGAGTTCTGTTTTTCCCGAAACTGAGCAACAATTTAAATATTGAAAAGGATAAGATCCAGCTTTACCAGAACCAGGTATTTGTAACAGACGAAGTAAAAGGTATTGTTCCTGACTTCCTGATGCTTCTGAGAGGAGTTATCGATTCTCCGGATATCCCGCTGAATGTTTCCCGTTCTTACCTTCAGGCAGATGGTGCCGTAAAGAAAATCTCTTCTTACATTACCAAAAAAGTAGCCGATAAAATGGCTTCCCTGATTAACGAAAACCGCGAAGATTATGAGAAAAAATGGAACGACATTAAAATCGTGATTGAGTACGGGATCATTACAGAAGAAAAATTCTCCGAAAAAGCAGATAAATTCACATTATATCCTACAACAGACGGAAAATACTTCCTGTGGGACGAACTGGTTGAAAAAATTAAACCTTCACAGACTGATAAGGACGATAAACTGGTTATTCTTTATGCAACCAATGCGGATGAACAGCACAGCTATATCCAGTCTGCAAGAGATAAAGGCTATGAAGTTCTCCTTCTGGATTCCCCGATTATTCCTCACGTAATCCAGAAACTGGAAACCTCGAAAGAGAAGATTTCTTTTGCCAGAGTAGATGCAGACCATATCAACAACCTCATCAAAAAAGACGAACCTGTTATATCAAAACTGAACGAAACTGAAAAAGAAACTTTAAAGACCAATATTGAAGAGGCTGTAAAAGATGCGAAATTCACGGTTCAGCTTGAAGACCTTGACAGTACTGATGCTCCGTTTACCATTACCCAGCCGGAATTCATGAGAAGAATGAAAGATATGCAGGCAACAGGCGGTGGCGGCATGTTCGGAATGGGCGGTTTCCCGGAAATGTATAACCTGGTGGTGAACTCCAACAGTGAACTTTCCAGCCAGATCTTAAAGACCGAAAACGCTGAAGAAAAGGAAACCCTGATCAGATATGCCCTTGATCTCGCTAAACTTTCACAAAACCTGCTGAAAGGAAAAGACCTGACAGATTTTATACAGAGGAGCTATAAGCAACTTGAAAAATAATACACAAGAGACTGTTTCATATGAAGCAGTCTTTTTTTTGTGGGTTATTATGATATTGGAGAACCCGGTTGTACAAATGCATGTTCCATAGAACTCTATCTCCGATATTTTTTTAAAATCTTGCCACGGATATATGAGTAAAAGCATTCGTGTATCCGTGACAAAAAATTTAAACAGATCCTGAAACTTTTCCATCTTTTACTTTTCGGTTTTTCTGTGATTTAAAAGAGTTTATTATATTTGGATAAAAACATCAGATCATGTTTGAAATACCTGCTGAAATATTTCCCTTTTTGCTGCTGTTCAGTTTAGGGATTGCATTATTTCATACTTTTATCTTATCGGGAATTTTTAATCTGAAATTAAGGCCGGGCTGGATCATGTTTATCATAGATCCCGTTATTTTAGGCGCCGCATTTCTGTTTTTCCGGAAAGAATCCGGAATTATTTTCATCGGGTTATTTCTTTCCGTTTTCGTTCTGGGTATCATCGGAATGATTAAGAACGGTGTACAGTCCGGAATTGAATCTTTCAGGGAGCAGAGAAAAAAGAATAAACCGGTGTGGAAGATCGTGGGCGGTGGATTTCTGATTCTCCTGTCTTATCTTGCTTTCTTTTATTTCGGGGTTTATTTTGTGTTCTTTATCTTTTTCCTGATTATTTTAAGTTCCATTCTGCCCAACACCAAGAACCGGTTTTATTTTTACCAGAGAACTCTTCCGACTTCCACTGTAAAAAGTGTTGCAATGGGACTTGCTGAGATTTCGGGAAAAGCAAAAGCTATGGAGCCGGTCATTTCTCCGGATACAGATACTTCATGTGTAGGTTATATTTATACCGTTGACGAAATCCGTACGACACGGGATGACGATGGCAGGACCTCCACTTCATATCACGAAATTTCAAGGGAAACCAGGATCAAAAGATTTTATATTGAAGATAAAACAGGTAAAATAGAAGTGGTTCCCGACCGGTTGGAGTGGATCAGCTTTTTACCTGCTCATTCCCGGGAAGCGGGAAACAGGCGGTATCAGGAGTTCATCATTGATGAAAAAACGGATTTTCTTCTGATCGGGCAGGCTTTTTATGAAGACTCCCATACTATTTTCCGTTTTGATGAAGGGAGAAAGGTTTTCGGAATTGCTCCTTTGGATATGGTTAATTTCGCTAATAAATGGAGACCTTTAAAGCTAAGAGCACTTACCACACTGGCATGCATTGCCGTTCTTGCGGCCATTATTATTTTTACTCCCGTCAGAACAAGCGGAAGTAAAATCATTTTCGAGAAGAAAAACCGGAAAGAAGCTTTTCAGGCCAATCCTTTTAAAGACATATTCAATCCTTAAAACAGACTGGCTATGATTGCGCTTATCCCTCTTTTTATCAGCATTATTATCGTTGTGGGCCTGGTTACTTTTTTAATCAATACCTACAACCGGCTGGTTATCCTGAACAACAATTCACAAAAAGCTTTTGCCAATATAGAGGTGATCCTGAAGCAGCGTGCAGATGAAATTCCCAATCTGGTTCGTGTTGTAAAAGCAACAGCTCTGCATGAAAATACAGTTCTTAAAGAGCTTGTCAGCCTCCGTTCCCAATATCTCGGAACCCATCAGACCCATGAAAAAATAAAGACCGCAGAGCGTATGGACGGAAAACTGAAATCATTGATGCTTACTGTTGAAAATTATCCTGAAATAAAGTCAAACCGGTCTTATCTTGAGCTTCAGAAAAGGCTCACCGATCTGGAGGAGATTATTGCACACCGGAGGGTTTATTTCAATGAATCGGTAAATCTTTACAATACCGGAATTGAAACTTTTCCTGACATTATTTTCGCGAAAATCATGAATTACCGGAAAAAAGAAATGCTTGAATTTTCAGATGAGGAGAAACAGAATAACGTTACAAAACTATAATTATGGAAATCGACTTAGGAATTTTTGGAGATTTTATCAACTCCCGGAAATTTTTCGGAAGCCTGGCGATCGGCTTTCCGGTATTTACAATAGGACTGTTTGTACTCTACGGTATTTTTAAAAAGATTACATTCATCAGAAAAATCCTGAGGTTTATCATTCTCACTTTCGGGCTTTCCATAATTCTGCTGATTCCTTTTGTCTTTTTCTCGGCTTTTGCAGATTTTGAAAAACTGAAGTTAGCATTGATTTATCTGGCGATTCTGATGTGTGTAACTGTTTTTACTTTATTCAACACAGAAGATACCATTAATTTTATCAAAGAGGCTTCTCAATTAAAAGACAGACAAAATTATTAAAATAAGACTATGGGAAAATTTATACTGTGGGCACCCCTTATTTTTACAGCTTTTATCCTTCTCGCCAATTACAGAAAAAGGAGGTCGCAAAACGGAGGAACACCGGTATCCGCTGTTTCTTTTATTTATCCTGCGATTGTAGTGTATGTTGTCTCTACCCTGTTTTTCGGGTTGGTATCAATTGCCGTTTCACCTGTTATCCGTTTTTTCTCCGGACCGAAATATGAAGCTAAAGTAATAGCCCATGAAATCATGGATTCCAGTGACGGGGATAATACTTATACCGCGGTGGTTGAGTTTAAAAATGACCGGAATCAACTGATCAGAAAACCTCTGAACTATGGAAGCAGTCATCCTGTAAAAATTGGGGAAACCATTACCATCAGCTATAAAAACGGGGATCACAATGTAACTAACCTAAGTTTCGGAACCCAAAAACTTATTGTCTTTATTGTGGCACTCTTTCTGTTTATTCTCGGTCTGGCAATGGCCTGGATCACCCTATATTCCTTAGGATGGGATACTTCCCTTGTTCTCCGTACAGGAATTGGGTTTGTAGTTTATTTAGTTTTTCCGGGAGGTATGCTTTTTTTCATAGGTATTCTGTCCTGGGTAATCTGGGAGTATTTTCAGGGAAAAAGAGATGACCTTCCGATCTGGGTATTGGGAATCTGCAGTCTTTTTGTCACCCTCCTAATTCCGTCTTTCTTAGGATATATGAAAATGCTTTTTACGAGGGAAAGAAAAATCAAATCATCAGCCAGGTTTTATGATTTCAAAAAACGGATTTCAAAATAAAGGATGATATTTTCTGACCGGTGAAAACTTTTCAATCCGGTAATGATATAGATTTTTAATCTGAATTTTACGTTGATCCTGAAGTAAAAGACAGTCGGAAGCCACAGAAATAAAAAGTGCAGCCCGAAATGAGCTGCACTTCTGCCAATATTCATCTTTAGCATTAATCAACAGAAAGTTTATCCGTTCCAGGGCTCTACTTTCAGGATTTCTATTTTCCGTTCACCGTCTCTGAAAGGCCAGCTGATGATATCTCCTACTTTATACCCCACTACGGCAAGGGCAATATCCGAAAGTATGGAATACTTATTTTTTCCAGGTTTTGCCTTAGCTGAAGAAACGAAAATATATTCATGCTCAAAATCCAGGGTATGGTCTTTCAGTGTTACTTTTCTTTCTACGGTCACAACATCTTCCGGCAGATCTCTTCTGAGAACCTGCCTGGCTTTCCTTAATTCTCCTGAAAGCCTCTTTTCTTCTTCCGCTGTTACTTTCTTTCTTCTCAGGGTATCTTTAATAGCATCGTATATTCCGGTGGTCACTGTAATATGATCAGACATTTTATTCTTTTTTTAAATGAGATGATGCAGCTATTCTTTATGATCCAATGCAGGAATACAGACCCGAAAGCCTTTCCCGTAGAAAACCGCAAAAATAAATGGTAAATAAACTGAATTCTGAAATATTTCCCTGTCCTGGATCCTGACAGGGCCTAACTGATAAAGTCCTTGGAACTTTTCAGAAAAGAATCGGTATGCAGATAAAGTAATGACAGCAACAATCCTGATTGCCGGCGTATCGCAGATAAAAAGACTGTTGCTGTCATTATATAATTGTTTTAATATCCTTTCCTTACAAATATAGGACTTAAAATCGGAATACGGCTACCGCACTTAGAGAAACTCTGGCAAGCCCTTCTTTCTGGTCATCTGCAAATTTAACGGTCTGCCCGTTATAGCTCATTTTATTCAGTGTGCCTGCCGTAGCACTGAGTTTAGGTCCTATCATCACGTTTTTGGTAAGAGCATACTGATATCCTGCCCCTACTTCCATCCCAAAAGTAGAACCTGTACCTTTTACAGAACCTGTTTTTGTAGTGTAACTGATTACCCCGAGTGATACATCGGCAGCAATTTTGTGCTTTGTAGGTTTAGTATGATTGGAAAACATAACGGAAGGACCGAAGAATGTGATATTATCTTTTGTATTGACCGATACATAAACGGGCTGCCCGTTGATATTATTTCCGCGGAGTATGCCATTGCTGGTTGCACTGTAATTGGAAAATTTGGCCCCGATTCCGATATTTTTTGCATTATAATAGGCGGCAATTTCAAAATTCATTCCGCTTTTCAATCCTTTTATGTAATCTTTTTCTTCTCTTGAAAGACCGGAAGCCGTTTCAGCCACTCTCCATCCGAATCCCAGAGCAGGCATTATGGTTATTTTTTCCTGGGCAAAAGACATTAAAGAGCTCAAAATAACTCCTGACAGGATGATTTTTTTTATCATGATTAAAAGTTTTCAACAAAAATAATACTTTCGGGCACAGGTGCAATTAAAATTTAAAGCGTCTGTTCTCTTTTTTATCCGAAAGCTTTTTCTTGGTATCCAGTCTTTTCTGCTTCTGAGCTCTGGAAGGCTTTGTCGCCGTTCTTTTTTTAGGAACGATCAGGGCTTTATTTACCAGATCTGTTATTTTCCCGATCGCTTTATTTTTGTTCATCAGCTGGGTCCTGCTTTCAGAAACCGTAAGAAATAATAAACCGTCTGCATTGATCCTGTTCCTGAGCTTTTGCTGAATCATTTCTTTCTGGTCATCATTAAAAAGATCCGAATCTGCAACGTTCCACAGAACGGTAACCGCGGTTTCCACTTTATTTACATTCTGCCCTCCGGCTCCGCTGCTGCGCGAGGTTCTGAAACTGAGTTCTTTTGAAAAGTCTTTCATTTTTCTGAGATCATGATTTTAAAAGAGACTAACTGTTTTGCTCCGTTATTTGCAGAAGTTCAATCCTGTTAACCTTACCATTCGGGGTTCTGGGAATCTGCCTGATAAAAATAATTTCTTTGGGTCTGTGAAAATTTTTCTCAAAAGGAATTTCTGAAATTTTCCTGATCAGTTCTTCCGATTCTTCACCTTCTATCACCAGGGTCAGCTTCTGTCCCAGACTTTCATCTTTCAACCCTAAAAAGACACATTCATTCGGAATTTCTTTTTTCACTAAAGCCTCCAGTGTTTCCGGGAATATTTTTGCTCCTCCTGAATTGATGACATAATCTATTCTTCCTAAAAACTTAAACTGTTTTTCATTTTTAATGTCTACCAGATCATTGGTCTGAAGAATCTCCGGAGTCAGTTCAGGAGCAGAGATCTTCAGGCATCCTCTTTCGTCTTTTGATATTGATACCTTTTCAAAAACTGTAAAATAATCTTCCGAAACCGGTACAATCTGTTTCAAAGCAATATGAGAAAGGGTTTCAGACATTCCATAGGTTTCAAATATCCTCCCTGTATCAGCTTTTTCACGGATCTTCTTCTTCAGCGATTCCGAAACAGCGGCCCCTCCTATGATCAGGTTTTTGATCAGATGCAGCTTATCCAGAGAGTTTTCCACCTGGAGCGGAGTCATGGCGCAGAAATCTATTTCCTGCGCTAAGTTTTCAGCCGGATTTAAAGACGGAGCTGCTGTCAGCAGTTTCAGTTTTCTCTCTAAAGAACGTACCAGCATCATTTTTCCGGAAATATATTCCACAGGAAGGCAGAGTAAAGCTTTATCCCCATTTTTTAATCCTAAGAAATTACAGGTCATCACGGCAGAACTGAGCATTCTCTTTTTTTCTATTCCGAAAATTTTAGGTTGCCCCGTAGAGCCGGAAGTCTGTACATTGACAGTCTCCCCATCCGAAAACCATTCTTCCAGAAATTTTTTGACTTTTTGTTCAAATTCCGTTTCCGGGGATAAATTATTAATATTGAGATTATTGAAGTCTATCAGCATATTTTCATTGAATAAACAGAACAGTAAATTTAAAAAAAAGTTTAAAAAGTTCTTGTATCTAAAGAAAAAAGCTGTAAATTTGCACCACTGAAATAAACAAAGACCCATGGTGTAGCGGTAACACTACTGATTTTGGTTCAGTCATCTGGGGTTCGAATCCCTGTGGGTCTACAAACCATCCTTTTTGAGGATGGTTTTTGTTTTTTATACCCTTTCCCTTAAATAAGAAATGGAGGATCAAGCGCAAAAGTTGTGGACTAAGCAAAAAGTTTGGTTAATCTGAAGAGGAAAACTGTTCTGTTTCAATTTGAATCTTTAAAGAGTGATTAAACCATTGATAATCTGGTTAAAGATAAAATAGTTTAATAAGTCTTCTGAATTGACCCAGGAAGCAGAAGACTTAAAAAAATTGAGTTTGAATCCGTTAAAAAATCTCCACTGTCTGAGCATGGCTGGCATTTTGAAGCAAAGAAGAACTGTTTGATACATGCGAATTTGGAAATTTTAGAATTCAATCTCAGTTTTTAGCGGATGATTCCAGTCTTGAATTTTGTATACTTTTTTTGACTACGTTGAATCTTCAATTTCAAGAAAAAGTATAATAGAAATAAGAATAATTTTTCAACTTATATATTTATCCTGTTTTTATATTTACTCCTCAAATTTTGAATCTGGTCTTATTTAATTATCCTGTAATAGGGTGCTCAAACCATATTTATCAAATAAAATCCTCCCTATTTCAATGGTAGACCAGCCTTCTTTTAATTTATAGGTGAACAGCAGCTGATCGTCTTTCACAAAAGATTCTAAATTCAGTACCAGAATATTTTCATTACCGGCCAGGTCTTTTTCAATGACATTTAAATGAGTGGACAGAATGAACATTGAGCTTTTGTACCGGGACAGTCCCTTAACCGTGCTTATGGTGATCTGCGCTGCATCATTGATATTGGTTCCTTTAAATATTTCATCAAATACCGCAAAACAGTTCTTTGATTTCAGTTCCAGAAGTACATCTTTTAAATTAATAATCTCCTGCGCAAAATAGCTGTATCCTTTTTCAAGATCGTCATCTACGGAGAAAAATAAAAATATACTGTCATAAAACGGAATATCACAATACGCTGAGGGCACGGCAAGCCCCAGATGAGCAAGCAGAACAACAATACTGATGGATTTCATCGCTGTTGATTTTCCGGACATATTGGCCCCTGTAAAAATAACGGTATTATTTCCGGTAATCTTTATTGAATTTTTTACGGAATCTGTGAGATTCAGGTGATAAAATTCATTAACCGTAAATGTATTTTCGGAATTGAAATGGGGAAATACCAGATTAAATTTCATGATCCCTTTTGCGATACCGGAATACATGTCAAACCTGTAAAAAAAATCCCAGAAAGAAAGAAAATTTCCATTTTCCTTTTCAGATTCAATTTTTACCAGAATGGATTTTCTCTGTTTAAAATTCAGTTCTTTTCCGTAATATTCATTTACAGAAAGTGAATTGATGAAAAGGATCATTTTTTCGATCTCCCGGACATATTCTGCATCGATATTCTTAAGGTTTAAATTTCCCAGTAAAAGTCCAAACCGGTAGAAGAAGTCTATAAATAAAGAGATATTAAAATTGACTTCTTTATAAAACTCACGGTAGGTCAGACTTGTTAAATGAGTATAATGGCGGCTCTCAGTTTCATCCAGGAACTGATGAACGGAAGATACGGTCTGATCATTAATTTTATAGGTCTGTATTAATGAAAGGTTCCCCAAAAACAGTTTCAGTGTATTCTGAACTTCAAGAGCCTGTTCTATTTTATGGTTTTTCCGATTGAAAAAAGAGATCAGATACTGTTTGGCCCTTCTCGTCTGGGTATGATCAAAATGAATTAATACCTCCGAAATATTTTTCATAATTTACATTTGCCGTCGCTTATTGATTTTTGTAATGAAACGGCAACTTCACAAGATCAATTACTTTTTCTCCACGGTTATTTTTACCCGCTGTCCATACCACTTTATCTGTTGCTTTTACGGCAGCGGCTTTCACTTCATTATTAAAGGCCTCATTTTTCCCATAAACAGATACATTCAATACCTTGCCGTCATCATCCACCTTTATAATGATCTCGGTATTCAGGCTTTTCCCTAAAGATTTCACAGCATCCCTGTTCAGGAGCTGTTCCACTTTTTTCACAAAAGCTTTGTTGCCTCCCGGAAACTGGGCAGGAAAATTATTAACAGGGGGTGGCGGAACAGATGGATCCTGCGGCTGTCCTGATTCATACCGGCTGGCAATTTTAGCATCACCTTTCGCTTTCTGTGCAAAAACTATTGCAGACAACCCCATCAGGCTGATAAGTATAATTTTTTTCATGGATATTGTATTGGATTTATATGTTTTATTTAACAGACTTGAAAAATAAGCATAATTTCAGTGGTTGTGCAGCATAATCTGAAATTTAACATATCTTTTTTCTGTCCCGCCATCAGAATAAAGCAACAAAAAAGACTTCCGGAGAAGCCTTTTATATAATTGACAGAAAACCGTTCTATTTTCGCTTTTTCAGTTCATCGATTTCTTCCTGAACAGACCTCATCCTGTCTTTCAGCTCTTCGCTTATTCTTTCCGGGAATTTTTTAAGCTTTCTGAGATCCAAAGCCAGCATAACAGATGCAATTCCGATAAAAATAAAGGAAACTGCCGTAAGGGTAACCAGAGACATTCCGGTAAACACAGGATTGAATATCAGCAGTAGAGAAAAAATAATCCCTCCGGCACTTGCTAATGCTACATTTCCCCAGCTTAATATTTTCTGACTTCTCAGATCAAAAGCAAATCCCAAAAGCTGAAAGGAACGGAACAACAATGTAAATCCTATCACAAACGGAAGAACCGACATGGAAATCTGCGGATTCGATACAAGGTACAAACCAATAGCAGTAGTAAGCAGCCCACTTACCAGAAACCACCCCCAACCCTGCAGGGATTTGCTGTTCTGTATGGAAAAGAAAACTTCCGTAATTCCGGAGACCAGAAAAGATACACTGAAAATAACAGAAAGCGTTACATACGTTGCCAAAGGCACGCTGAATACATAGAAACCACAGATAAGAAAAATAATCCCGAAGATCAACGGAATATACCAGTGTTTCACAGAATTGGTAAGAGTCTGAAAAAAGTTTGACATAAGCTGTGTTTTAGGCTGCCTACTTTGTACCACGGTGTTCGGCTTGTCCGCAGGAATTTCAAACGGATCATGTTTTCACATCACCTTGAAATATATCCTGTAACCAATTTACGGAAAATCTTTTATTTAAAAGCTGAAAACATGGTTTTCATCTTCCCGACGGCTGCTGTTGGGTAACACAGTGTACCATTCCCCCGTTTTCATAGAGGTTTCTTACGTCTATGCCAATCACCTTTCTGTCCGGATACTGCTGCTGGATTATTGTATTGGCTATGCTGTCATTCGGATCACCGTAATTGGGAACCATCACCACTTTATTGGCTACATAGTAATTAACATAAGAACCTTTTTCGTCCAGCTGTTTTCCGTAGGCCGTTTTCACCTTATTTTCAGTCGCCGGCAGATATACTTTTTTATATTCTTTTCCTTTGACATTGGAAGCGGTGTAAAGGGTTTTAATATCTTTATCGGAAAGTCCCATTTCAGAAAGATCGTTTTCATTCATGGTGATCATGGTATCGGAATTGATGAATTTCATAAAACCGTCAATATGCATATCCGTTACATCCAGCCCGGTAACGCCGTCCAGCCAGATAACTTTGGATGCTCCATAATAGGTTTCAAACATTTCTTCTGCTTTTTTCTGTGTAATCCCTTTATTTCTGACGGAACCTTTTACCTGACTGATCACTGAGCTTTTACACGCCATCAGAACACCATTTCCGTCCGTTTCCACAGAACCGCCTTCATTCACCATTTCTTCATTCAGATCGAGTACTTTTATTCCCAGGTCTTTTCCTATTCGCTGAGGAATCTGATCGCAGTTTTCAAAATCGTATTTTTCTCCCCATCCATTAAATCCCCAGTCAGCAATCAGCAGTCTGCCATTACTGTCCTTTACGAAAACAGGTCCATTGTCTCTTACCCATACGTCATCAGTAGGATAAATCTTAAAATCAATGTTGTTTAACGGAACTTTACTCTGTTCCAGAAGGCTGATAATTCTTTTCTTTTCCGTATCGTTATAGGCAATGATGTGTACTTTTTCGCCGGTCTGCAATGCTTTGGCCATATCCACCCATGTCTGCTCCACTCTTTTTCTATAAGTCATTCCATGCTGATAATGATGGGGCCACTGAAGCCAGGTTCCTTCGTGTGGTGAGGATTCCTCCGGAAAATGATAGGTCTGTGCCATACTCAGAATACTGTTGAATAATAAAACGGAAAGAAATATCTTCTTTTTCATTGAGTGATTTTTTTAATTCTCAGCAAAATTAGACCTTCCAAAAATCAAAACTTGTCCCAAAAGGACATCCTTATGAATGCAGCGGAAAATAGATATACGTTGTGCTTTCTCCGGTTTCGGACAGCAGATACTCTTCGATAACCTCTGAATTATCCAGCATCAGAGACGGCGTAGAAAGCCAGAGCCGGTAAAAAGCACGGTAGGTTTCCAGAATATTTTCATACGTCCCGGAATGAGTAAACTTAATATATTTTCCTCCAAAAATTTTTCTTTTCTGAAATTCTGTTCTGTCTGTAACCTCTTTTACAGCACCACCATATCTGCAATGAGAGCGGCTGGTGATAAGCGGCTGGTCACAGATGATTCCGTAAGAAAACGGGGTAATGCCATTCTGTTTTTCAATTTCATCCCAAAAATTATTGATTTCCTGATTATTATAATCTCTGGTTTTAATGAACTTACAGTAGACGGAAATTGCATCCTTGTACCTGACTTCATATTGTAAATCAATATCGCCGGTATTGATAAATTCTTTAAAGACTGCCTGCTTCTTCTTTCTGGCTTCTGCCGGTGAAATATGAAACTGTTTTTTAAAAGCTTTGGAGAAAGACTGAATATTGAAATACCCCACCTGAAGAGCAATATCTGAAATCTTCTCTTCAGTATAAATCAGTTTTTTATAAGCTCTTTCCAGCCGGAGCCGTTTCTGGAATCCCGAAACCGTTTCATTAAATATCTTAAAAAATATTCTCTGAAAATTACGGTAAGAATAGTGAGACAGCTGTTCTATTTCATATGCCGTAATCTCCTGATCGAAGTTTTCTTCGATATGATCTACAATCTTCTGGATTTCACTGAAGTTTACCGGCACTGCTTTTTCTTTTGTCTATTAAAGGTATTCAAAAAAATGGTTTTCACAAAAGGGAACAGACCCAACTGATTTAGGATCAATTGCAAAAGTCGGAATGAATATTTTTTATTAATCACAAAACCGCTCCGCTTATTTTTGAAATACAAAGGTTTTTAGTGGGATTACCAGATGAGTACAACAAAAAAGGACAGACAAAGTCCATCCTTTACTATATGATTTAAATAATTTTATTTTGTGGGTTTGTATATCCTGTACATCACAAATAAAAACGCAATCCATATCGGGATCAGAATTACCTGGATTTCCATTCCTGTGAAACACATAAGAGCCAGAATCAGCAGCAGAAAAAGGATACAGATATAATTGGATACCGGATAGAAAATCGACGGAAATTTCGACGGACTTCCTGAGCTGATAATACTTTTCTTGAATTTCAGATGAGTATAGCAGATCATCAGCCAGTTGATAATTAATGTAGACACCACCAAAGCCATTAAATACTGGAATGCCTTTTCCGGTACCAGTTTATTAATGACGATACAGATTCCTGCAAAGCACGAAGAAACCAGAATGGCATTGATAGGAACTGAGTTTTTATTCAGTTTCTGAAGAAATTTCGGAGCATTTCCCTGTTGTGCAAGCCCGAAAAGCATACGGCTGTTACTGTACACACTGCTGTTGTAAACCGATAAAGCGGCTGTAAGCACAATCAGGTTAAGCACATTGGCAATCAGTGTATTGAACTGGATTACTTTCCCAAAAAGACTGAATTCAAGTCCGTTAAGGTTCTGGAAAACCATCACAAAAGGGCTTGTTCCTGCTGTAATTTCTTTCCAGGGGGTTAATGAGAATAGAATAACCAGTGCTCCCACATAGAAGATCAGGATTCTGTATATTACCTGATTGGTAGCCTGGGGAATTGTTTTTTCAGGATTTTTCGCTTCTGCCGCCGTAATTCCGATCAGTTCCAGTCCTCCGAATGAAAACATGATCATTGCCATAGCCGCAAAAAGTCCTGAAAACCCTTCTGTGGTTTTATTGAAGAGTCCTTTCGGAAAGAAACCTCCGTCATTCCACAAATTCTGGATACTGGCTTTATCTCCCCCGGTACCGCTTACCAAAAGATAGATTCCGAAAATGATCATCGCTACAATAGCCACCACTTTTATAATGGAAAACCAGAACTCGGTTTCCCCATATACCTTTACTGAAGCCAGATTAAGCGCATTGATGACGATAAAAAAGAATAAGCTGGAAACCCAGAGCGGTATTTCCGGCCACCAGAAATGAACATAATGGCCAATCGCCGTAAGCTCGGCCATACTTACCAGAATGTAAAGGATCCAGTAATTCCATCCTGAAGCAAATCCGGGAAAGTTCCCCCAATATTTATAGGCAAAATAACTGAAACTTCCCGAAACCGGCTCATGAACTACCATTTCGCCCAACTGGCGCATGATAAAAAAGGCAATGATCCCGGCAAGGGCATATCCCAGAATTACGGAAGGGCCGGCCAGTACGGCTGCCGGACCTATTCCGAGAAATAATCCGGTACCAATGGCACCTCCGAGGGCAATTAATTGAATGTGTCTGTTCGTTAATCCTCTTACCAGAGTACCATCATTGTGCCCGGTTTTATTTTCGCTGCTCATAGAATGAATTATGCCTTAAATATATAAAACTTTACAGAAACTCACATTCTATGATGCTTGCTGAACACACAAAATATTCAGTATTAAACAATTAAAAAGAAAAAAGAGCCGGATTTCCTTATAAAAATTCCTTAGGAACTGCAATATTATTCTTTTTCATATACTCCAAAAGTCCCTGATAGCGGTCCTCATACCCATCGGTTCCGCATTTGTGCGAAATACTGCAGATATCGGAAGGCCTGATTTCCAGAATATCGGAGATCTTGGTCAGAATTTCCAGATTGATCTTCACTTTGGAATTTTCAATATCGGAATAAGCCTTCTGGGAAATTCCCATTTCAAAAGCCATATATTCCTGCGTAAGGTCCTTACTGCGTCTTATTTTCCTGATGTTTTGGCCACATACTTTCATCCTTTTTGTTTTTAGTAGTTTTTGGTATAGTTTAGAAGATTATCCACTAGCCTCTAACAAAGTTAATAAATACCTTTGGCAAAACATTATACACGTTACATGATATTTATTTTTTTATATAAATCAATGCTGCAAAAACCCGGTTTTATAGAATAAATATCACTTCAGTACAACACACTTGGAATTATGGAGACGCAAAAATTTAATTATGACAATAATATTGTCAGAGCATTCCTCTATGCTACAATCGTATTCGGGCTGGTAGGTTTCCTGCTGGGGCTTACAGCTGCACTGATGCTTTTCTATCCTGAACTTCCTGAATTTTTATTCGGAACAGATGATACTACTATTCAGAGTTTGAGAAGCGGTAATATCCAGGGGCTGATCAATACCCAGGGAGCTATGGGCTTCGGAAGGATCAGAATGCTTCATACCAGTGCTGTTATCTTTGCTTTCGTGTGTAACTCGTTTTTCTGCGGTGCTTATTACAGTATGCAGAGGCTGCTGAAAACAAGAATGTACAGTGATACTTTATCCTGGATCCACTTCTGGTCATGGCAGTTCATGATTGTTACAGTAGTAATCACGTTCTTAATGGGAATCAATACGTCTAAAGAATATGCTGAACATGAATGGCCGATTGACATTCTGATTACTTTCTCATGGGTAATCTTCGGGATCAATATGTTCGGAACCGTTGCCAAAAGAAGGGTAAGACACCTGTATGTAGCGATATGGTTCTATCTGGCCACCTGGCTGGCCGTAGCCATGCTTCACATCTTCAACAACCTTGAAATCCCGTTATCTTTCACAAGCTGGAAATCCTATTCTGTATATTCAGGAGTAAAAGATGCACTCGTGCAGTGGTGGTATGGCCATAATGCAGTAGCATTCGTACTGACCACTCCTGTACTGGGTCTGATGTATTATTTCATGCCGAAAGCGGCTCAGCGACCGGTCTTTTCATACAAATTATCTATTATTCACTTCTGGTCGCTGATTTTTGTCTACTTATGGGCAGGCCCTCACCATCTTCAGTATACAGCACTTCCGGCATGGGCACAGGCCGTAGGTACAGGGTTCTCTATTATGCTTATTGCGCCGTCATGGGGTGGAATGCTGAACGGTCTTCTTACCTTAAGAGGAGCCTGGGATAAGGTACGAGAGAATCCGATCCTTAAATTCTTCGTGGTAGCCGTTACCTGTTATGGTATGGCCACTTTTGAAGGACCTCTTTTAGCTACAAAATCTTTAAATAAAATCGGACACTATACCGACTGGGTAATCGGGCACGTACACTTAGGCGCTCTTGGATGGAATGGTTTCATGGCATTCGGAGTGGTGTATTATCTGGTACCGATCATGTGGAGAACTCCGCTCTGGTCTAAAAAATTAGCCAACTGGCATTTCTGGCTGGGAACACTGGGAATTATTTTCTATGCCGTTCCGATGTATATCTCAGGATTCACTCAGGGATTAATGTGGAAGCAGTTCAACCCGGATGGAACCTTATTATGGAAAAACTGGCTGGATACGGTCACCGCAATCATTCCTTACTTTAAAATGAGATTCCTGGGAGGTGTTCTTTATCTTACCGGAGCAATCCTGATGGTGGTGAATGTAGTAAAAACCGTAAGAAAAGGATCATTCCAGAAAGAAGTTCCTGCAGAAGCTCCTGCACTGGCGGACATCGGCAGCGCAAGAAAACAGGGCGAAGGCATACACCTTTGGCTGGAAAGAACCCCGGCTCTGCTTTCTGTTCTTGCTTTTATCACCGTAGCTATCGGAGGGCTGGTGGAAATTATTCCTACCCTTTCCCTTAAACAGAGTGTACCGACAATCACTGCGGTAAAACCTTATACACCTCTGGAACTGGAAGGAAGAGATCTTTATATCCGCGAAGGCTGTAACTCCTGCCATTCCCAGATGATCAGACCATTCCGTGATGAGGTTGTGAGATTTGAAGGTAAAAACGGACAGTATTCCAAAGCGGGAGAATTTGTTTACGACAGACCGTTCTTATGGGGATCTAAGAGAACCGGACCGGATCTTCACAGAGAAGGAGGCAGAAACCCTGATTCATGGCACTTCAAACATATGTACAATCCAAGAATTACATCTGCCGGTTCCATTATGCCGCGTTTCCCCTGGCTGATTACCAATAAACTGGACCGTACGCAGATGGCAGACAAATTAAAACTGATGAAAAATTCTTTCGATGTACCGTATACCAAAGCAGAGATAGATTCTGCAGGACAATGGGCGGATAATCAGTCTAAAGCGATCGTAAAAAGAATTTATGCTGAAGCAACGGACGTAAAAAGCCAGATGGAAAAAGAAAGAGCAGCCAAAGGTGCAGGCTTTGTACCGCTTGAGCAGAGAGAGATTATTGCAATGATCGCCTATCTTCAGAGATTGGGTACCGATATCAAAACAACGCAGATCCAGACGGCAAGTGCTGAGTAATTATAAAAATGTAAAGCAATGAAAACGAGAACTCCCATTTCAGTATATATCGCGGCAACAATAGGCTTAACGATCATGGCGTTTGAAATGTTCGCCGGAGATTCAGGATATTTATCGTCTCCTTTTTTCTGGGCGCTGCTGTTAATTGCCGTTATTCTTCTGATGATTATGAATTCCATCGGGGATCTGGTTGAAAATGAAACGTTCAACAGGTTATCCGAAGATGAGAAAAAACAGTATCTGGCGGAAAAAAATGTTCCGTATTACCAGAAACTCTGGAACTCGGCCTTTAAAAAACAATCGGCTACGGAAGAAAAAGATATTCTTATAGACCACGGTTTTGACGGGATTACAGAGCTTGATAACTCACTTCCGAAATGGTGGATCGGCCTTTTCTGGTTCGGATGTATCTTCTGTGTGGTGTATATGACGGCTTTTGCTTTCACAGATTACGCCCACCCTGAAGCTGAATATGACAAGGAAGCGAAAACCATGCTGGCCTCCATTCAGGAGTATGAAAAAACCGCACCTCAGATCAATCTGGAAACCGCGAAATACAGTGCAGATAATATTGCAGAAGGCCAGGAACTGTTTAAAACCAACTGTGTAACCTGCCACAGTGACGGCGGAAAAGGAGGAATCGGCCCGAACCTTACCGACACTCACTGGATCAACATCAAAGAGAAAAGCTTATTTAAAAACGTATTCTGGATGCTTGAAAACGGTTCTCCGAACAATCCTACCATGAGACCTTTCATCAAAGACGGAACCATTACAGGAAGAGATGCTGAAAAAATCGCTGCTTACGTTTACCATATCAATCAGGAAACAGCCCCAATCACAGAAGCTCAGGGCGGAGCTGCCGCTCAGGGTGAAGAAGTGAAGTGGGAAAACGGAAACGAATAGAAAATTTATTACCTCAAATATATCAACCATGCCACGCCCCCTTTGAAATTACACTAACATTTGAATTTCATTTTTGCTAACCTTTTCAACATTAAAAAAATGATAAAAAGGGGGCTTTTAAAAAATAAAATCCGCGTCTTGGCTCGTCTTTATCAACTAATTCACTTGACGACTACTAAACTAAATTCCATAATAGGACAGCCAAGGCAGGATTTTTGTATGTGCAAAAGGGTACCACAACAAAGAACTAATTAATTAGTATTATTATCTTTGTTACAAACCTCATCGCATTTGAAACTGAAAATCAACACCAGAAAAATCTTAAAGCGTATTGTAATAACCTTTATTTCAATATTGGTTTTGCTTACGCTGCTGATACTCAGCCTCAGGCTTCCCGCTGTTCAGAATTTCATCAAAGACAAACTGGTTGTATATCTTGAAAAAAAGATCAAGACCAAAGTAAGCCTTGAAAAAGTCTACATAGGATTTCCCAACAGCCTTGTCATGCAGAACCTTTATCTGAAAGGCCAGGATGTAGATACCCTTCTCGCTGTCAGAAAGCTGGATGTAGGATTAAATATGCTGAAGCTGATCAATTCCACAGCAGATATTACCTCAGTAGACCTGGAAGGAGCCCGCGCCAATGTGGTACGGAAGCCGGACGGCAGTTTCAATTTCGATTATATCATCAATGCATTTGCCACCAGCGATAAAGAGGAAAGTCCTTCCAAACCTTTCATTATTTCCCTGGATAAAATCAATTTAAAAGATATTGGCGTTACCTTCAACGACCGGCAGTCGAGGAATGACATCAAAGTTTATTTCAAATCCTTTGATACGAGGGTAAAAACTTTCGATCTCAATAAAAACACCTACGCTGTTAATGATATTAATCTTGACGGTCTGAAATTAAAATTAAAACAGGACCTCATAGAAGAGGTTTCTAAAAAAGTTGAGAAAAAAGTAGACTCGCTGAACGACAAAAAACCGATGAATATTGGTTTGAGAGGGATTAAACTCACCAATTTTGATATTGATTACGGGGATGACAATTCCAAAACTTTTGCTAAAGTTCTATTTAAAGAATTAAGCACTAAAGTCAACAAACTGGATCTGGAAAATAATGCCTATCATATTTCCGATGTTGTGCTCTCAGGAGCAGATATTCATGCGAATCTTTATCTTCCGGCTCAGAATGCAAATCCAAAAAACACGAAGGAACCGGAAATTTCAAAAGTTTCCGACAAGGATAAGGCGATGAAAATCATTCTCGGAAAACTGGTTCTTAATGATGTAAAAGCGGTTTACAACAATACCGCCATTGCTCCTACAAAATCAGGAATGGATTTCAACCACTTGAATTTTTCTACAATGAATGTGGAAGTAAGAAGCTTCAAAATGGAGAACAATACTTTTGCAGGAACGGTTAATTCAGCGGAAATCCAGGAATCACGCGGACTGAACATTCAGAAGTTCAATACGGATTTTGTATATGCGGAAAAAGAAGCTTACCTGAAAGATCTTTATCTTCAGACCCCGAAAACCATTCTCCGTGATGAGGTTATTTTAAATTATGATTCTCTTGAACAGCTTACCTCCAACCCGGGTGCCGTGAAAATTGCCGCCAACATCAAAGATTCAAAAATCGGGTTTTCCGACATTCTGAATATTGTTCCCACTTTACGAAGTACAGTTCCTTTTAATAAATATCCCAATGCGGTGCTGAATGTCAATGCCAATGTAAAAGGCAGTGTAAATGACCTTCTGATCCGGAATTTAAAAGTTTCAGGACTGGACCAGCTAAGAGTGGCTGCCTCCGGAAGAATCAGGAATGCCATGAATCCCGATCAGCTGTATTACGACCTGAGAATCGGGGAATTTTCCGCAGAGGCTAAAACCGTATTCAATCTGGTTCCGAAAAATACCATTCCTTCCACAATTTCCCTGCCGTCACATTTCAGCATCAAAGGAAATGCAAAAGGAACAACCAAAGTGATCAAAACAGACCTCAACCTCTACTCTACCCTGGGAAATGCCGCAGTGGCTGCAGATGTGGATATGAGCCGGAAAAATTACGAAAGGTATAATGTAAAGGCCAATCTTCAGGCTGTACAGATCGGAAAGATCATTCAGAATAAAGATATCGGTCCTGTTACTGCACAGATCTCAGCCAAAGGAGAAAGTTTTGATTTTAAAAACGCGAATGCCGATCTGAAAGGCCATGTCGCTTCAGCAGTGTACAAAGGCTACCGATATCAGAATATGGACCTGACAGGTACCATTAAAAAAGGTGTTTATCATATTATTCTCAATTCAAAAGATCCGAATGCGAATCTGAATTTAACTGCTTCGGGGATCTATGATGATAAGAACCCAACGGTAAAAGTAAATGGAGAAGTCATCAAACTGGATGTGAATAAACTTGGTTTCTACGAAAAACCGATGATCATTGCAGGAAAAATCGATGGGGATTTCACCAATCTTGATCCCAACAACCTGAACGGATATCTTAACCTTAAAGATTTCGCCTTTTCAGATACCAAAGAAGTCTACCCGGTACAGGAAGTGAATGTAAAAGCGTCTTCTACACAGGATTCAACCCGGATTATTTTCAATTCACAGATTGCGGATGTTTCTTTAAAAGGAAAATATAAGCTTACCCAGATTTTCGGTTCTTTAACGCAGACCATTAATCAGTATTATCAATTTCAGAAACCTGGAAAAACGGAGAAAGTGGATCCTGGGCAATTTTTCACCTTCAGTGCCAAAATCAAAAATGATGATCTGATCCGGAAATTTGTACCGGAGCTGAAAAGTTTTGAGACCATTAATTTAACCGGAAACTACGATGCAGATTCTCAGAAAATAGAGATTGACGGAGCTATTCCACAGCTTCTGTATGGCGAGAATACCATTGAAAATGCTACTTTAAAGGTAACCAATGAAAATCAGGCCCTTCAATACGGCTTTAATGTTGCGGCTTTAAAAAGCTCAAGTTTTACGCTGAATAAAATCAGTATAAACGGTGATGTGGCTGATAATATTATCAATTACAACATTACGACCAAAGATGCCAGAGATGCCACGCAGTTCCTTATTGCCGGAAATGCAAAATCACTGAATGACATCACAGAAATTTCATTGAAGCCGGACGGTTTAAAATTAAATTATGCAGACTGGAATGTAGCCGAGAACAATAAAATCCAGATCAGCAGCAAAGGAATTTTAGCAGATCATTTTATTCTGTCCAATGGCGCCAGCGAGATTGCCCTTCAATCGGAGACACAAAACCCGGAAAGTCCGCTGAATGTCGCCCTCAAAGATTTTAAAATTGAAACGATAACGGAACTGATTAAAAAAGATACGGTTCTGGCCCGTGGTACCATCAACGGAACGGCCCAGCTTCGCAATCTGACCAAAAATATGACCTTCACTTCGGATCTTAATGTATCTGATCTTATCGTTTACGGAAGCCCGGTAGGAAATCTTGCGGTAAAAGTGAACAATACTTCACCGAATATTTTAAATGCCGATATTGCCCTTTCCGGAAATGACAATGATGTAAAAATCCTGGGCGACTATAATACTTCTGCCAGCACATTTGACCTGAACATGGCCATCAACCGCATCCAGATGAAGAGTATTCAGGGCTTCTCCATGAATGCCATCACAAATACGGAAGGTTATCTTTCCGGGAATTTAAAGATCACCGGAACCGCCGATAAACCGAATATTTCAGGTAAAGTAAAATTCAATGATGCCGGGCTTGAAATTGCCAAAACAGGCAGTGATTTCAGGAAGCTGAATGACGAAATAAACTTTACCAGTCGCGGCATTGAGTTCAACCGGTTTAAAATCAATGATAAAGACGGTAATTCTTTAGTGGTTAACGGCCAGGTTCTTACCCAGACTTACAGGGATTTTGCCTTTAACCTTGATGTGAACGCCAAAGACTTTAAAGTTGTAAATTCCGAGAAATCCAATGATGCAATCATGTATGGTGTTCTTGCTATTGATGCAGGACTTCACATCCGTGGAAATCTTGATCTGCCGAAAGTAGACGGAAGATTAAGTGTGGCAGATAATACCGATTTTACTTTTGTTCTTCCGCAGTCGAGCCCTTCACTTCAGGAAAGAGACGGAATCGTTGAATTCATCGATCAGGACCAGGTGGTTCTCAACAAAACCATCAAGGCTGATTCTCTTAATGCACAGAGCCGTATTAAAGGAATGGACGTGAGTGTAAATATTGAAGTGAGCAAGGAGGCCAAACTGTCAATCATTATTGACAAAGCCAACGGAGATTTTGTACAGCTTCAGGGGGAAGCCGAACTAACCGGAGGCATTGATCCTTCGGGAAAAACAACCCTTGTAGGAGTGTATGAAGTGGAAAAAGGAAGCTATGATCTTTCTGTAAGTTTCCTTAAGCGTAAGTTTGATATCCAGAAAGGCAGTACCATTACCTGGACCGGAGAACCTACGATGGCTCAGATGGATATTACCGCCGTCTATAAAACAGAAGCTCCTCCGATTGATCTTGTGGAGCAGCAGATCAGTGGTGAAGCCGCCTCTACGATGAATCAGTACAAACAGAGAATTCCGTTCAATACTTTATTAAAGATGAAAGGGGAACTTCTGAAACCACAACTGAGCTTTGACATTACCACGGACGAAAAAAACAACGCGATTTCATCCAATGTAAAAGATGTTATCGACCAGAAGCTTATCCAGCTCAGAACTCAGGAATCCGAACTGAATAAACAGGTTTTCGCATTGCTTCTTCTGAACCGTTTCATTGGTGAAAATCCATTTGAAAGCGGTGCCGGGATGTCGGCAGAAACAATGGCAAGACAGAGTGTGAGCAAGATCCTCTCCCAGCAGCTGAACAATCTTGCAGCCGGGCTGATCAAAGGGGTGGATTTAAACTTCGGACTGGATTCTTCGGAGGATTATTCTACCGGACAAAAGAATACGAGAACCGACCTGAATGTAGATATCAGTAAAAAACTACTGAATGACAGGCTGAAAGTAACCGTTGGAAGTAATTTCGGACTGGAAGGACAGGCACGGCAGAATGAAAATATGACGAATATTGCCGGCAATGTTTCCGTAGATTACAGCCTTTCCAAAGACGGAAGATATATGCTGCGCGCTTACCGCAAGGACGAATATCAGGTGGCTCTTCAGGGACAGATCATAGAAACCGGAGTTGGGTTTATCATTACCCTGGATTACGACAAATTCCGTGAGATCTTCCAGAAAACCAGAGACAAAAAAACGAAAAAGAATCAGAATAATCAAGTTGTAGAATTTAAGTAATGAATCGTACCTTCCATACCTATTGTAAATATCTGTTGATTTCAGGACTGACATCAACGGTCATTTCCTGCAGCAATATCAGATTTCTGAAAGAGGGCCAGATGCTCTACACAGGCGCTGAAGTAAAGATTGAAAACGACACAATTCCCAAAAAGGAAAAGAAAGAACTTCAGGCTGCCCTGGAAGCCAATCTTACGCCCAAACCCAATTCTACATTTTTGGGTATGCGTCCCAAGCTGTATTTTTATAATATTGCCAAAGAGCCTAAAAAGGATAAGGGCTTTAATTACTGGCTTAAATATAAAGTGGGTGAAAAGCCTGTACTGCTAGGGGATGTAGACCGTGAATTCAATAAAGATATTATTGAGAATTATTCTGAAAACAAAGGATATTTCAATGCTAAAGCCACTTATGATACCGTTTCGAAAAATAAGAAAGCCCAGGTCATCTATAAGGTAAGACCGGGTGCCAGATATAAAGTGGAAGGAGTAAAATTCCAGAAAGATTCAACACTGGTTAATCAGGAAATTCAGGGTATAGCGGATAAAACTTTCCTCAAAAACGGCAGACCTTTTGATCTGGATGTCATCAAGGCTGAACGTGAAAGAATTGACAATGGTTTAAAAGAGAGAGGTTTTTACTATTTCCATCCTGACAATATCATTGTACAGGCAGACAGCACTGTAAGCAAGAATCATAAAGTTGAGCTGAATGTAAAGCTTAAAGACAATACTCCTGATCTGGCCAAGCAACAGTTCAGCATTGACCGGGTGGTGGTATTTCCCAATTATAATATTCAGGATGTAAGAGACGGAAAGTATTCCATTCCGATGGATCAGGATTCTCTTTCCAAATATGCTTTTGATGACATTTACGTTATTGATCCGCAGCACAAGTTCAAACCGAAAATCTTCGACAGGGCTTTGTACTTTAAAAAAGGTGATCTTTACAACCGTTCCAATCACAATCTTACTTTAAACCGGCTAATCAGTCTCGGTGTTTTCAAATTTGTAAAAAATGAATTTATTGTTTCGGATTCACTGAATCATAAGTTTGATGCTTATTATTTACTGACGCCAAGACAGATTCAGTCACTCCGTCTGGAAGCACTCGGAAGAACCAATTCTGCCAACTACGCCGGTAGTGAGCTTAACCTTAACTGGACCCACAGAAATTTCTTCCGCGGAGCTGAACAGTTCAAAGCCGCCATTTACGGAGCCTTTGATTTCCAGATGGGCGGCCCTGAAAATGCCAATAATATTTTCCGTGGAGGGGCGAATGTACAGCTTTCCATTCCGAGAATCGTGGCACCATTCCGTTTTCATTCTTCCAGCGAGTTTGTTCCGAGAACGAATATTTCTTTAGGATATGAATTCCAGAACCGGACAAAATATTATACGCTTAATAATTTCACCGGATCATTCGGGTATGTGTGGAAAGAAAATGCGAGAAAAGAACATGAACTGAAAGTGATTGATATTACCCTGGTATCTCCGGCTAAGGTTACGGCTGAATATGATTCAATTTCAAGAAATAATCCGGCCATGCAGCGTATTGTACAGAAACAGCTGATTTTTGGCCCTACCTATTCTTATACCTATACGAATACAATGTATCCGAAAAAGAATACGGTTTATTATAAAGGAACCCTTGATCTTGCAGGAAATATTACCGGACTGGTTACCGGAGCCGACGTGAAAAAAGATAAGGAAAAAAAGATTTTTGGAATTCCTTTCAGCCAATATGTAAAGATTGAAAACGACTTCAGGTTTTATCATAAATTCACTGAAAAGTCATCACTTGCCACCCGTTTTATAGGAGGAATTGCCTATCCTTACGGCAACTCGGAATTCATTCCTTTCTCCAAGCAGTTTTTCTCGGGGGGGAGCAACAGTATAAGAGCTTTCCGTGCAAGAACCTTAGGACCGGGAAGTTTTGATCCGAGAACGATAGAGGAAGGAACGTATTTTGATCAGTCCGGAGATATTAAGCTGGAATTAAATGCCGAATACCGCGCAAACCTATATAAATTTTTAAATGCCGCCGTGTTTGTGGATGCCGGAAATATCTGGCTGATCAACAATGACGATAAAAGACCGGGAGCCAAATTTTCAAAAGATTTTTTAAATGAGGTTGCCGTAGGAGCCGGAGTGGGTCTGAGACTTGATTTTTCCATATTAATTTTAAGGCTTGACCTGGCTATGCCGTTGAGGGTTCCTTATTATGAAAAGGGAGACCGCTGGGCGTTTGATAAAATCAATTTCGGAGACCCGGCCTGGAGAAAAGATAATCTTGTACTGAATATAGCCATCGGATATCCTTTTTAATATGGTCAGGAATATGAAATTTTTCTGGGAAGTTCTTCAGGAGACCTTCGCCGAATGGAATAAGTCTTCCGCATCAAAAGATTCGGCAAGCCTGGCTTATTATGCAATCTTTTCTATCCCGGGATTACTGATCATTATTATCTGGATTGCGGGGAATTTCTTTGGTGAAGAAGCTATTCGTGGTGAGATCAGCCATCAGATCAGCGGTATTATGGGTGCAGATGTTGCCAAAAGTATTGAAAATATGATTGCCGGTGCCCTCATCGACAAACAGAATTTTGTGATGAAAGCCGTAGGAGTGGGATCACTCGTTTATGGTTCCACAACTCTGTTTTTCCAACTGCAGCACTCCCTGAACAGTTTATGGGATATACAGTCTGCGCCTAAAAAAGCTCTCGTGAAATTTCTTCTGGACAGGGCCAATTCATTAGGAATGATCCTTATTCTGGGTTTTTTACTGATGATCACGATGATCCTTTCTTCGCTCATCAGTGTGTTTAATAAGTTAATCACCCAATACTTCGGCTTTGAAACCTATATGCTGGTGGAAACTGTGAATTTTGCGGCAGGGTTTGGTTTTGTTATGCTTCTTTTTGCCCTGATGTTTAAAGTTCTCCCTGATGTAAAAGTAAGCTGGAAACCGGTATGGAAAGGAGCTTTCCTTACGGCTGTACTGTTCACTCTGGGAAAATTTTTATTAAGTCTTTATTTCGGAACGGCAAAACCTACTTCCGCTTTCGGAACGGCAGGAACTGTGATCTTAATTATGATGTGGATCAATTATTCGTGTATGCTGGTTTTCTTTGGAGCAGAATTTACTAAAGTTTACGCTTATAAAAAAGGCTATACCATTGTTCCGTCAAAACATGCCAAATGGAGTGATGCGAAGCTGTATGAGGATAGGATGAAAAATGAAAATCCGGGAACTTGAGGGTTTGATATTTTTAGATGGGCTGAAGCTCCGTTTTGATTGTCTTTTAATCAATAAAAAAACCTCCCGGAATATCAGGAGGTTTGTGTATTTACATTCTGTTTACGGTTCCTATTCCGAGAAGGGCCAGCGATTTTTTGATGGTCTTCGCGGTAAGATCCGATAAATTCAGACGGAATTTTTTCTGGGCTTCATCTTCAAGCTTCAGAATAATATTACTTTGATAGAACGAGTTATAAGATTTAACCAGGTCATATACATAATTGGCTACCAGTGCAGGGCTTAAAGCTTCTGCAGCTTTTGTCACTACTGTTTTGTAATTGGCAAGAAGCATGATAAGTTCTTTTTCATATTCATTTAAAGTTACTTCTGCAATTTCTGTATAATCTCCTTCCGCTTTTGACAGCAAAGACTGAATACGGGCATAGGTATAAAGAATAAACGGCCCTGTATTTCCCGAAAATTCTACACTTTCGTCAGGGTTAAATAACATTTTTTTCTTTGGATCTACTTTCAGCATGAAATATTTAAGAGCCGCCAATCCGATAACTTCATAAGAGGTTTCTTTTTCTTCATCAGAAAGACCTTCCAGTTTTCCCAGTTCTATGGTAATTGATTTTGCGGTCTCATACATTTCCTGCATCAGATCATCTGCATCTACCACGGTACCTTCACGGGACTTCATTTTGCCTTCAGGAAGTTCTACCATCCCATAAGAAAGGTGATATAAATGATCTGCCCATTCATAGCCTAATTTTTTCAGGATTTTAAATAAAACCTGAAAATGGTAATCCTGTTCGTTTCCAACGGTATAGATCAGTTTTTGGATATCATTATCTTTAAAACGCTCTACGGCTGTTCCTAAGTCCTGTGTCATATAAACTGAAGTACCGTCTGAACGTAATAACAGTTTCTGATCAAGACCTTCATCGGTAAGATCGCACCAAACCGAGCCGTCTTCTTTCTGATATAAAACTCCTTTATCCAGTCCTGCCTGGATAAGATCTTTTCCCAGAATATAAGTGTTACTTTCGTACTGCACCTGGTCGAAGTCAACTCCTAATCTCTTATAGGTTTCATTGAATCCTTTATATACCCAGGAATTCATTTCTTTCCAGAGATTTCTTACCGTCTGGTCTCCGTCTTCCCAATCCACAAGCATTTTCTGAGCTTCTTTCATTACTTCTGTAAGAGGTTTGCAGATCTCTTTAAGATTAGATTTTTCAGCTTCAAGTTTAGCTTCAGCTTCTAAAACATCTTTGAAAATAGCAAGGAACGTATTTCCTTGTTTTTTGATCAATTCAATTTCTTCTTTTTCTTCTTCTTTTACGGCTTTTACTGCTAAACCAGGTATTTTGGATAGAAGCAGATCATTTTCCAAAGCGTCTTTTAAATGAATCTCAAACTGAGGATGAAGATTGGAAACTTCACTGTAATCCAGGCTGTCAATCAGTTCTTTTTTATTTGCCTCAAGGATATCTATTTTATCATTTAATTTGGCAACTTCTGCTTTTTTGTTGGTATCAAAAGTGTCAAAATTATTCTTTCTAAAGTCTTTATAAATAATATTGACCTGTCTTTTCAGCTCTCTATCAAATTCTACATAATAGTTCCCGACAAATTTGTCTCCTTTGGTATGGGTAGTTTCCGGAGTTTCTCCATTTCCGAATTTTTCCCATGCCAGCATGGATTTACAGATATGAATCCCCCTGTCGTTAATGATCTGGGTTTTAATCACATCATATCCGGCTTCTTTTAAAATCTGCGCTACGGAGAAGCCCAAAAGGTTATTTCTGATATGCCCCAGGTGAAGCGGTTTATTGGTATTCGGTGAAGAATATTCCACCATTACGGTAGAATTTTTCTTTTCTATGGTATCAATATCTCTGTTTACAGATCTGAAATTATCTACCAATAAACGGTTATTCACTTTAACGTTAAGGAAACCTTTTACCACATTGAAGCTTTCAAAAAGGTCGGTCTGTTCCGTTAAAGCTTCCCCTAATTCTACCCCGATACTTTCAGGATTTTTCTTCAGCTGTTTTACCAGTGGAAATGTTACAATGGTAAAATCGCCTTCAAATTCTGTTTTATTTTCCTGAACTTCCAGATTGATGTCTTTTAGCTGGTATACATTTAAAATGACTTCCGAAAGTTTTTCTTCTATATTATTTTTAATATTCATGTCTGTATTGATTTTTCCAAAGGCTTATATGGAATCGCCTTATCTGATCTCAAAATTTTGAAATACAAATTTAGTGAAATAAAAAAGACTTCATTACGAAGTCTTTAAATTTTTGATTTAAGGGGTAAAGCATTTTTCACCCTCTCCTGAACTTCCTAAGAACAGGGGCTAAGATAGCTGAACTGTCAAAAAATGAAAAAATTTGATTCCATAAAAAAACCACCCGGAGGTGGTTATAATATAAAATGTTTATTCTCTTACAAAAACTAAGGTTGCCTCATCATTTCCCGGAAGCCCATCCAGATTTTTAGAACTGTCAGCAATTCTGAGTTCAATATCAGAAAGTCCTTCTATATCTTTTTTTAAAGTTTTAGCTACTCCTGCTTCTGTATATGATAATACCAAACTATTGTAAAGTTTATCGTAATTCCATTTGCCTGAAAAAGAGTCCGGATTTACACAGTTTCCAGAAACATCATCTTTAATATACCTTTCATAAACACCTGAAAAATCTGTATTGATCAGAATCTGACCTTTCTTTTCGCAGTCGCCTACCGGATAATTCTTACCTTTATACTCATACTTTACAGGTTTCCAAACGCCATTAATACTTGAAGTAATCTCTGTTGTGCTATTATCCCTATCATCATCACCACATGAAGCTAAACACAATACAGCAATAAGGCTGATAAAAAATCTCATATTTTAAATTTTTATTGATTTTGAACAAAATATTCCTGTATTAAAGTTACAGGAATATTTTAAATTCTATAAATTTTATTAATTGATATCCCAAAATATTTTGGTTGTCACTTTATCTCCTCCTATTTTCGCAGCAGCTTTAGTCACATTACTATTATTAAGCAAATACTCCTGATCTGAATAAGGCATTCTTACAGGAACATCGTCAACATCTGAATTTGCAGGATTCTGGAAAACAGGAAAATCCAATCTTCTGGTAAAATTCCATGCCTGAAATCCTTTATTAAACATAGCAACCCAAGCCTGTTCTCCAACAGATTTTTTCCAGTTAGCAGCGTTATATGGATTTGCTGTGATGTAAGCGACTGCATTAGCATTACTTACTCCATATTCATCCATTGAGGCCTGAATAGCCTGAGCATATAGAGCAGGTGCAGCACCTCCAACACTATAACCTCTGGCTGCCGCTTCTGTTCTTAAGAACATAATTTCCGTATAATCCAGCAAGAAACCTTGTGCATTCTCTCCTGAAATAGAACTTTTAAAATGAGAGTAGTTATTAAAGACATTTTGATCTCCATAAACCCCTCCCACATATGCACTTCCAACAGTAGTAAACCATGCATCTCTTCTTGGATCTGCTTTAGTATTCATAAAATCTACCAACACATCAGAAGGAACAAAATCATTTCTACCAGATTGAATCACATCCTGATAAACAGGATTAGATAATAACCCTGAAGGGAAAGTCTGTAATCCAAAATTATCACTTTTATCTGCAAATAGGCCTGCAGTATAGGCTGCTTCTGCGTAAGTTTTAGCTAACGCAGGTTCTACGTCGGCAAGCGTAACAGCCAGTCTGAATTTCAGAGAATTTCCCATTTTCTTCCATTTAGACATATCTCCTTTATAAATAAGGTCTTTATCATAGCCCATTTCGGAAGTATTAATCAAAGCAAGGGCTACGTCAATTCTCTTAATTAAATCTAAGTAAATTACTTTAGCATCATCATACGGAATTTCTGCATTTCCTGGATTTTCAGCTGTTGCTTTCAGAGCTCCAAAGTAAGGAATATCTCCATAAGTATCTACCAGCCCTGCCCACGTGTATGCATTTACCAGTTCAATCATGGCAATTCTATTATTTTTTTGTACAGGAGTTCCTTCTTCTGCATCAAGAAATCTTCTGGCATCCCTTAACGCTGATAACACACCTGGGGAAGGAATTGTGGCAGAAGCAGATGCCATCATACGATTATAATGGTTTCTGGGAATAGGTCTTGTTGACATATCATAGTTACTTTCATCAACATAAGTGGTCTGAGACCATTGCTGAGTAAAAAAACGGCTGATATTACGATTAACATTCGGCGTAAGCATCTGATCCAGCAATGCATGTTCTGCACTTGCAAAAAGTACACCGGAAGGAACTTCTGTAGGGTGTTTCGGATCCTCATTGAGAGAGGTAATCTCTCTTTCACACGAAGTAAAAGTCAGTGCCAATGAAGCGAAACCTATGATTAAAAATATTTTTTTCATTTTTTAGAATTTTAAAGTTATATCTATCCCAATATCACGAGTGGTAGGTAAAACTCCGATGGAATTACCTCTGGCAGCCAAACCGTTTCCGGTACCTGCTTCCGGATCTGCATAAGGTAAATTCTTATGAATGATCCAAAGGTTTCTTCCCACGATTGAGATTTTAGCATCCCGGATTGAAGTATTGGCTAAAATTGATTTTGGAAGGTTATAACCGATACTGGCTTCTCTCAACTTCACATAAGAAGCATCATAAACAAATCTTTTATTTGGCATTCTTCTATATCCATCAACATTTCCAAAAGAGCCTGGATTAATTGTAGGAGTAGTATTTACATTACCATTCGGATTAACTCCGGGATGTACCAGACCACTCTCTCTGTAATCTCCGGTTTCTGCGTACAATCCAGTAGCCAGACCATAGCTCATATCTGTAGAGTACACATCTCCACCGTGCTTCACATCGATAAGAAAGCTCAATGAGAAATCTTTATAACGGAAACTGTTTCTCACACCTCCAATCCAGTCTGGTGTAATATTTCCTATAACCTGATTATCATTTCTCAAGTATCTTCCTGTAGCCGGATCAATTACTTTATCTCCATTAGCATTGTATACGTAATCTGATCCTACTAAAGCTCCGAAAGCTTCTCCAACACGTGCATTCAATGAAACACCTCCCTGATAACTCGCTATTAAATAATTTTTAGAATCACCATTTAACTCAATTACTTTACTTTCATTCTTAGACCAATTAATATTTACATCCCAGGTAAAATTACTGGTTTTAAACGGGGTTCCGTTCAATTGCACCTCTACCCCTTTATTATCGATCTGCCCTGCATTAACAAGGAATGTTCTATATCCTGTAGCGGAAGAAACCGGTAAATTAATAATCTGATCAAGGGTTCTTGTTTTGTACACCGCTACATCAAATCCTAATCTGTTTTTAAAGAATTGAGCTTCCATACCAAATTCGGTTTCCTTAGATCTCTGAGGTTTTAAATTTGGATTAGCCAGGAAAAATGGCTGATCAAATAAGCCTTCGCCTCTTGCTTTAAAAGTATTAACCAATCTGTAATTATTTGTAGAAGAACCTACTTCAGCATAGTTTCCTCTTATCTTCCAGAAACTTAGCCATGGCTGCTTTACAAATTCAGATAATATAACAGCTCCGGTTACAGAATAATAATCATAGCTATTATTCTCTTTTGGTAAGTTAGAAGACTGGTCCATACGATAGGTCCCGTCTACGAACAAGAAATTTTTATAATTGAAAGATGCTGTGGCATAAAGACTTGAAGTAAGCCATTTCGCGTAGTTTTCATCAGGAGGCAATATTGTTCTTACGGAATTGGAAATTGCAAATAAGCCAGGTTTTGACAAACCTCCCTCTGTACTCATAAAGACGTTATCAGTCAAATTTCTCCTAACATTTCCTCCCAAAATACCACTAACGTTCAAATCAGGAGTAATATCAAACTTGTAATTGGCAAATAAGTCGAAGTTCATCTCGGTATTCTTCACATTATTTCTTGAATATCCGGAAGTCACATTCAGGCCAGACGCTCCAAATGCTTGTGGAAGTGAACCATTCATCAATCTTTCTTCAATTACCATCTGTAAGTCATCATAGGATAATTTACCCGTAATTCCAAAGTTTTTAGAAATATCATATTTCAACTGAGCATAACTGAAAATTCTGGTTCTGTCATCTGACTGATAGTTCTGATATCTCTGGAAATATGGATTGTTCCAATACTGAGGTGTTCCATCATTGGAAGCAGTACGGTTCCAAGAGAAGTTTCCATTATTTTCATATGCACTTCTCAGTGCTAAAACATCAACATTGGTTTGCCACCACTGTCTGAAACCTGAAATAATATTATCTGAATATCCGGTTTCATTTCGTCCTTTGGTATCCTGAAGTGTTAAAGTTGTAAAAACCGATGCATGCAATTTATCTGTAAAGTCATGGTTGAATCTAGCAGAGATTGTATTTTTTTTCAAATCGGAATTAGGCATCAAACCATTGGAAAGCATATTGGAATAGGATAAGGAAAGATTAGAAGTCTTATTTCCTTTCTCAATGGTGATGGAATTAATATAAGTGATGGGTGTTTCAAAAAATTTGATTGGACCATTTTTCGCAGCTACCCACGGCGTTGCTTTCCCATAGTTAGGTGAAGAAGGATCATAAGAATCCCATTGATATACTAGCATATTAGGGTTGAATGCCGGTCCGTAAGACGCGTCATCTACGAAGTTCGCATAATTGTAACCTCCAGGTCCGGGAGCTTCATTCCATGCATTTCCACCATAACCTGCACCATATTTGGTCTGGTATTTTGGAAAGGTGGATTTATCAATAAAGCCAGCCGTAATCCCGGAGTTTAAAGTTACTCCCCAGCTTCCGTCATCAGTACCTCTGCCACTTTTAGTAACAATCAGAATAACCCCGTCGCTTCCTCTCTCTCCATACAGAGCAGATGCAGCGGCACCTTTGAGTACGTTAATAGACTCGATGTCTTCCTGATTGATATCTGACAGGAAGTTCCCATAGTCGAATATAGAACCTGTAACAGTGCTGTTATTTACCGGTGAACCGTCAATAACGATAAGCGGAGATCCGCCGGACAATGATTTGTATCCTCTGATAAGCAGGTTGGCGGAACCGCCGAAGTTGTTGTTGGTATTTACCTGAAGCCCGGCTACCTTACCCGAAAGAAGAGATGCTACGTTACCTGTGTTTGTGGTTCCACCGGTTAATTCTGCAGCTTTTACTTCTTCTGAAGCGTACCCTAAAGATTTCTTCTCTCTTTTAATCCCGAGAGCAGTTACTACCACTCCCTCGATCTCCTTTGCTTTTATAGTATCTTTCGTTTCCTGAGCCTGAGCAACAGCAATTGATGAGGACACTACTAAAACAAGAAGACTTGTTGTTAGTTTCTTCATATCAAATTTATTTTGTAACTGTACAAATTTGTAAAACTTTATTAAAATCACAAAGCAAAATGTGAAAAAAATATCAATTATTCAAAATTTATCATTTTTTACAACTTATAAATTATTAAATTAAGTTAAAATCGTTTTATTTAACAAAAACAAAACATTTTAGTAATATGTTTTTTCATAATACCACAATACGTTTTTTATTGATATTATCTATACTCAATATTCACGAATCGACTCAATAACCAGCTGGAATTCACCAAATTAGTAACCAAAAAAAATACGAAATCCCATTAAAGTGAAAAATAAACAATGTTATGCATATTATTTTTTTTCACATAAAAAGAGCGAGAAGATGGCTTCAGATCATAAAAAAACCGCCCGAAGGCGGTATAAAAATATATTAAAATTTATTCAATTAATTCTGATTCCAGAATGGGGTAAACTGGTTTTTAACAAAAACCTGACCCTGGGTAATGTTTGGAACATTAGTTGAATTTCCGGTATATTCTGAAAGTGGGTAAATCAATCTGTAAGGTTTATTAGGATACATTGCATTGTCTGCATTTGGAATAGCCGGATACCCTGTCTTCAGGAAGTTTACATAAGTTTCCACCTGTCTTATGTTGGCAAGGGAAACCAGTCTCTGATACTGAATAGCTGCAATTTTACTCGGCGCGCCTGCCCAGCCTACATTAGTTGTAGCTATATTGTTAAGATACTGAGTGGCCTGTGTACTTGTCAAGCCATAAAAACTAAACGACTTTTCAACAGCTTCACGATACAGTAAAGATGGATCAAATGTAAATATTCCAGGGTAAAGAACAGCTGCTTCAGCCAGCAATAATCTGTTTTCAGCATCTAAAGCCAGATAACCGTCCATTCCACCTCCTTCTGAAGCAATATCAGCACCAAAACTAGTATCTCCTAAGAAAAGGAAACTGTTAAAATCTGAATTGGATTTTGTAAATTTCCAGCCTAAGAATGAATACTGCCATTCTGAACTTCCGGCAGGTTTTGGTCCTCCCTGTCTGATTCCCACTGTGCTGGAAGCGGGCAGATTATTATTGGCTCCACGTTTTCCAAACTGTTTAGTTCCTCTTAAGTCACCTGTTCCGGTACCAAAAGCAGTTCCGTTAACAGCATTGGCATAGTATTCAGCAACTTTATAAAGTCTCCATCCGTCATTATTCAGAGAAGTAGCCTGATAATTTACTGATCCATAATTTGAAAACAGTGGATTTACTGTAGATTCATTTAAATTACTATATCCAGGATTAATGGTCACATCTGTCAAATAGAAATCATTAGGATCGGAAGTTGCAAGGGTCTGAAGCTGTGCGTCTACAAATGATTTAATGGAAGAATCGGTTACTTTGGACTGTCTTAATAAGATTCTCAGCTTGATGTTCTTTGCAAATTTCTTCCAGTTGTCCATATTTCCTCCAAAGATTACATCTTCGTTAGAAGTAACATTATTACTGGCATTTACTACTGTTGTTGCATCAATATCCTCGATAGCCTTATTAATTTCCATTACAAGACTTCTGTATATTGCCGCATCATCATCATATTTGGGAGATAAATTGGCCTGTCCTTTAAATGCTTCAGTATAGGGAGCATCTCCATAGAAATCTACCACATACTGCATTGTATACGCTTTCAGGATTCTGGCGATGGCAGAATGCAATGGTAAAGAACCTCCGTTATTGATAATCGTCTGAAGGTTATTTGCAGTAGTATAGCTGCTGCTCCAGATTCCCGTTGAAAATGTATTGGAAATATCCAGTGAATATTCTCTTGTCAGAGGGTTACCATAATAGTAATAGTTCCCCGCCCAGGTATTCGTCCACACATTCGATAAAGAGTTCAGAGTACCTGCCTGTGTAGAAAATACGGCATTTTCTGCTGCTGTTATCATTTGTCTGGGAGAAATCTCAGACGGATCCACATTGTTGGGTGAAATATTATCATCCAGCTCCCGGCACGAGGTTGTAAAAGCTGCAATAGCAATAGATGAATATAAAAATATCTTTTTCATTTTTTTTTTTTAGAAATTAACGTTTACGCTTACACCGTAAGATTTAATTGCAGGGTATTGGTTGGAAGAAGCATATCCCTGTGCATTACCAGTAGTATATGCCGATTCAGGGTCTGCATAATTTCTGTTTGAATCAGAAAACTTAACGAAAGGATTTCTGGCGTGTACCCCGATTGTTAATCCTGTTAATCCTGAATTTTTAAGCATATCGGAAGAGAATGAGTAAGACAGTGCAATCTCTCTGATTTTAAAGTAAGAAGCAGACACTACCTGATTAGATCCTACTGTACCGAACTGCTGCTGATAGTAATATTCAACACCGTCATAAAGAGGATCTCCTCCACCGTTATACTGATAGGCTACTGATGTATTCGGCACATATTGCCCGCCACTTAAATAAACAGAGTTAGGCATGATGAATCCCAGATTTCTGTCAAAGCTTCCGGATTCTTCCAATAAACCGTTATATGCCATGTTCTGAATAGTTTCGGAAGTCATTTTTCCTCCTACTCTCCAGTCTGCGGTAGCACTTAGCTTAATTCCTTTATAATTTACGCTTGTATTGAAACCAAAAGCATATCTTGGATTAATTCTTCCAAGATTCTGCAGAGTAGAAGTTACTGAAGGTCTGCCGTTATCAGCATTTACAATAATTCTTCCCTGGTCATCTCTAACGAAATCTGTTCCCATTAAGACAAGGCCTTTCTCTCCTTTTACCGCATACACTCCAACCAGATTGGTTCCTCCGATAGCCACTCTGTCAGTATCCGGTGCTACTTCCAGAATTTCTGTCTGATAAGTAGTAAAGTTAGCACCGATATCCCACTTAAAGTTTTCATTTCTGACTGGTGTTACTGTAATATCTGCATCAATACCTCTGTTTCGCAGTTTACCGATGTTGGTTAGTACGCTGGAAACACCTGAAGCTGAAGAAGTTGTTCTATTGGTAATCATATCAGTTGTATCATCCTGATATATAGATCCGTTAAATAAAATTCTGTTATCAAGGAATGCCAGTGAAAGTCCCAGTTCTTTCTTGGTAACTTTCTCAGGTCTGATGTTCTGATCGGTCTGCGAAGTAGGTACCAGGAAGCTCAGCCCTCCTGAAGCCGTGAATGGGAAACCTGTTCCAAGCCCATAATAATTTCTGATACTGTAATTAGCAACAGAAGATGCATTTGCAGTTCCCATAATGGAAGCATAAACTTTCATATAGTTCAGGATATCTCCTCCGAAATCAAATGCTTTAGTAGGAACAAAGCTTACCCCTACCGACGGGAAGAAATAGCTTCTGTTTCCTGAAGGCAGTACAGAGTTCCATTCATTTCTTGCCGTAGCGGTAAGGAATAAATAGTTTTTATAAGCAAGATCCAGGTTGGCAAATACCGCCTGAGAGTTATAAGACCCTCTGGTATTATCAAGCCCGTAAGGTGTAGCAGGATTAGACAGGTTCCAAACCTGATACAGACCAGGAATAATAAGACCTGTTCCTCCGGCTGAAGTATTGGTAAAACTGAAGTTCTGGAAGTTGTGACCTACGTTGAGTTTCATATTCAGATCATCTGTAAGATCATAGTTGAAATTCACCAATAAATCTCCGTAATATTTTGTCTGGTCTGAGTTAGACTGATAGTAAGAAGAAGTAATAGCCTGCGGATCTGTAACTAAAATACTGGACCAGCCATCATTCCATTGGTTGGAAGATGTTCCTAAATACTGAAGGTTGGATCTGTAAAGGATATCAATATTTTTATTAACCTTGTAGCCAACACTTCCTATTAAATTCAATCTGTTGGTTGTAGAATTATTTCTTACGTGCTTAATTTTCCAGTATGGGTTCTGATAGAACATATTCCATGCATATCCATTGTCACGGATATCCTGCCATTTTGTAATAGGAATATCGGCGGAAGAGAACAACAGATCTTCATATAGACCAGGGTCCGTAGTATTTGTTGTCTGACGGGTATAGTTCACAATGGCATCAAAATTCCATTTTCCGAACTTTGTTCCGGCTTTTAAGAAAGCTGAAGTTCTTTTAAGCTTATCATCTTCAACAATAAATTCCCTTTGCATATGATCAAGGGACATCATCAGATATCCGTTTTCATCTCCTACGCTGGCTGTGATCCCGTTTTGATAAATTGTTCCGGTTTTGAAGAAATCTTTCACGTTATTTTTACCATACGGTGCGTATGTAGACTGGATCATTGCCGGATCATCCGGTGTTGGTAAGTCATCATCAGCGTTCAGATCAATATGTCCGTCTCCATCATAATCATACAAAGGAATACCGTAGCCTACGGTTTGTCCGCCTAAAGCAGAATTGAAAGCCGGTCCCCATGCTCCATTTTCAACATTAATTTTAAGGCCATACCAGCCCTGTCCGTAAGTACGTTGTCTTTTAGGAACCCATGCTACTCTTTCAATGTCAATAGTACCGTTGTAGGTAACTTTCATTTTTCCTTTAGAGCCTTTTTTAGTCGTCACTAAAACAACCCCGTTTACCCCGTCGGATCCATAAAGAGCCGCTGCCTGTGAACCTTTAAGTATATTCATAGACTCAATCAGCTCCGGTGGCAACTGCTGAAGTGCAGCAGCCGAGGAAATTACGTTATCAATAACAACCAGGGCGTTATTATTCCCTGTAAGGGACCTCATCCCTCTCATCGTGATTTTAGGAGTTCCGGTAACACTGCTGTTTGTGTTGGTAATACTAACCCCTGAAACTTTACCCTGAAGAGAGAAGATAGCACTCGGGTTACCAGCAGCAGTAATCTTATCGCCGGTTACCACCTGCATAGCAGAAGTCTGGGCATCTGCTTTCTTCTGAAGACCTAAGGCTCCGGTAATAACTACTTCACCTATACTCTGTTCTTTTATTGTATCATTTCCTTTTTTCTGGGCATTAAATACCGCGAAAGAAGAAGACAAAACTACCACGAGAACACTCGATGTTAATTTCTTCATAATTTACAATGATTATTTTTTTTGTGAGGTGCAAATATGTGAAACTTTCTTAAAAACACAAAATATTACATTAAAAAACTTCATTTTAAAAATATTAAACACCTATCAACATCATTTAATTAAAAACATTCAATTAAAAATAAACATACCGCAATCCCTTATAAAACAAAGAAATTTATTAAAAATTTAACATTTAGAAAGGTAAAAATTCCTGCCTTTCTTTTTTTCACAATGCAACGATATATTTTTCAACATCACTTGTCCGTGCATAAATTTACCAAGCTGTATTTTCCGGGCTTTCAGCTTTTACTTTTCACTCTTCAGCCCGAATTTGGGTTATCCGGATGAAATATAAGCAAGACTGTGAGCAAAAAAGAAACCCGGGACCTTATATCACAAAAAAACCGCCCGGAGGCGGCTAAAAAAATATGTAAAATTTGCTGTTAAAATTAGTTTTTATTCCAGAACGGAGTAAATTGATTTCTGACAAAGACATCTGCTCCGGACATTGCAGGAACGTTAGCTGCGTTGGCTGCGTATTCTGAAAACGGATAAATCAGACGGTAAGGCTTATTCGGCTGCTGAGCCGTAACGGCCATCGGTGTCCACGGATACCCTGTTCTGTTATATTCAATAAACATTTCCGTAGGATTGATGTTGGTTAATGCGATCCATTTCTGCGTCATGATCGCTTCAATTTTTTGCTGGGTAGAACCCGTCCATCCCAGTCCCGGTCTCGCATTAGCAGCGGTTATATATGTATTTGTTGCCCCTGCAGCTGCTCCCAGCCATGATGCATTAGATCTGATGGCTGCTTCAAATTTCGCCTGTGCACTGAATGTAAATACGGAAGGCCATCTGAGTGCTGCTTCTGCCTGAAGAAAACTGCTTTCAGCGGCTGACATTAATACTCCGCCCCGCTCATTATTCACCTCTATCACATCCCCCCAGGTACTTACTGCCGCAGCTCCGGAAAAATTACCTATTCCTAATTTTGAGGTGTTCGTATTGCTGATAGGCGCACCCGGCTGGCCAGGAACAGCCCCCTGTCTGATTCCCTTTAAACCGGTAAAAGGTGCTCCGCCTGCATCAACAGAGGTAACATTGGTAAACAGTCTGCTTCTTCTGGGATCTTTTAATCCTGTGAATTTAGAATAATTAGGATCATTCAGTATTATATTTCCTTCCAAAGCATTGGCGATATGTTCAGAAGCCACAATCAGTCCATAATTCTGCACCTGCGTTCCCCCGGAATATCTTGCCCAGGTAAGCATATAAGGATTCATCTGATCGTCATTGGAAGCAGTATATCCGGGATTCACCAATACTTCTTCATCAATAAAATCCGCACCGGCCAGAGTCTGCAGTTTGGCATCTCTGTACGCTGCCAGATCACCTGTAACTTTAGACATTCTGACAAGCATTCTCAGCTTAATGGTATTGGAAAACTTTTTCCACTTCTGCATGTCTCCATGGAAAACAATATCTACGGATGAAGGATCTTCAGCATTTTCTTCTTCCGCAGCAATAATAGCATTGGCTTCTTCCAGACTGGTGATCAGCCTTTTATAAATATCTGAGTCCTGATCGTATTTCGGGGTCATATTATCTCTTCCTCTGAAGGCTTCCGAATAAGGGGCATTTCCGTAAAGATCCACAATATACTGCATATAATAAGCTTTCATAATCTTGGCAATGGCAATATAATTATCCTGCTTATGGTCTGCATTAGCATAAATTTCAATCTGAGCAAAATTAGCCAGTCTTGGATACAGCCCCCATATCCCTGTATAAAAAGTATTGTCTATTGATCCCAGGTTAAATTCCCTGGAGAATGCCCCTCCAAAGCTATATGAGTTCCCGGCCCAGCTGTTCATCATTAAATTTCCAAACTGCACCATTGTTCCTGCCTGTGTTCTATAAGCTGTACTGATCGCTCCCGGAAGTAACAGATCGGGGGTAATCTCTTCTGCCTGTATTGCATTGGGATTATCATTGATATCCAGATAATCATTGGAACAGGAAGATACAGCTATGCTTAATGCAGCAAGAGTTAAGGTGGTAAAAAGTATATTCTTTTTCATTTTTATTCAATAATTAGAAGGTTACGTTTAAATTGAAGCCAAAGTTTCTTATAGTAGGATACTGTCCCGTGGAAGCCAGTCCCGCAGCATTCCCGCTCGTAGTAGCGGTTTCAGGATCTGCATAGTTCCTGTTACTCTTTGCATAAATTGCCCATGGATTTCTGGCATATACTCCTACGGTCAACGAATTAACAAATGTGCTTCTCAACATGGATTTTGGAATATCATAGCTGAGGGCAATTTCTCTTATTTTGAAAGCGGTTCCGTCAATGACATGTTCCTCACCCACTCTCCTGAAATTACCTTCTGTGAAATAGGCATTTGTTCCGAAATAAGAAGGATCATCTCCTACCGGTGTTGTATTGGGAACATACTGTCCGTTGATCAGCTGAACTGAATTAGGTACTACATATCCCTGGCTGCGGTCAAAAGCAGCGGTCTGTTCCAGATGACCGGCATAGGCCAGCAGTTCTTTGGAAAGCGGAACAAAGCTGTTTCCTGTTCTGTAATCAGCCACAGCACTCAAGGTGATTCCCTTAAATTTAAATGAGGTACTGAAACCTAAAATATAATCCGGATTTACTTTTCCAAGAACCTCCAGCGTAGAAGTGGTTAATGGGTTCCCATTCCGGTCAACGATAATATTTCCGTCCGGATCTCTCTGGTATTTTGTTCCCTTAATCATTGGAAAATCTTCTCCTACCACAGCATAGATTCCTACTGTCGGTCTTCCAATCACACTCAGCGGTGTTTCATCAGATCCATCAGCGAGAGAGAGGATTTTTGTTCTGTAAGTAGAATATGACCCTCTTATTTTCCATTCGAAATTTTTTGTTTTAACAGGTGTGAAGCCAAGATCCAGTTCAAATCCCTGATTACGGCTGTCTCCTATATTATTAAGAATACTGGTAATTCCGGATGCAGAAGACGTAGTAACTGAAGTAATCATATTATTGGTGTCATTTCTGAATACAGATCCCTCAAAAGTAATTCGGTCGTTAAAGAACCCCAGCTGTAAACCGGCTTCCTTGGAATTGTAAAACTCAGGTTCTATATCCTGGGCATAAAACGAAGTTGTGGGAAGGGATGATGATAAATTTCCGAAAGGATAGCCTGTCGGGAAAGATCCTACGCGGTCCAGCCCGTACACAGGGATAGTCTGCACATTCCCTACCCTGCTGAATGAAATACTTAGTTTGGCATAATTAAGTATTTTCCCTTTCAGGTTTTCAAATGCTTTTGTAGGAATAAAAGACCCTCCCACCGAATAATAAGCATACGCCTTATTACTGAAAGGTAATGGATTTCCGTTAACATCCACAGGATTCACACTTGTAAGTGAGCTTTTCTCATACCTGAACGTGGAATTCAGGAAAAGATAATCTTTATAGGCAAGATCTAAATTGGCAAACCAGGCATAGGATCTTGTGCGGGTTTTGGTATTATCAAGGCTGTAAAACGGATCCGGATTCAGTACGTTATTGATATGGTACCATCCCTCGATTTTAAGGTTGGTTCCTCCCACCTGTGCCGTAGAACCTCCTGCGTCCTGAATATTATGTCCCACGTTAAATTTCATATTGATCAGGTCCGTAAGATCATAATCAAAATTAGCCATCAGATCGCCATAATACCGGAAAGAAGAGTTTACAGATTTATAATAATTAGAGACAATAGGTTCTCTGGCAAATACATTATCGCTCGGTGAATGCCCGTCCAGATAAGTGCCGGTTCCTTCATACACCCTGTCAAACGCAAATGCATTAAGATGACTTTCGGAAATTGCAGATCCGGAAGCAAATGTTCCTGCATAGGTAAAAGAAACATTTTTATTTAAATTGTATTCCAGATTGATTAGCCCGGTAAACATTCTGCTTTTACTATTATATCTTTCATTGTCAATAGTCCAGTAAGGATTGGTGATATACATTGAGTGTCCTGCATCCGGCAGGGAATACCTGAACCTTCTGATATCCACATTAGCCGGTGTCTGCAGTAGCTGATCGTACAGTCCCGAAGAGGTTTCGGAAGTACTCAGATCCAGGTAATTGACATTACCGTCAATTCTGAATTTCCCCAATCTTTTTCCTGCTTTGAAAATGAAATTATTTCTCTTGAGATTGTCTTTTTCCACAACAAAATCATTCTGGGTTCTGTTGGCGGAAAAGAACACATAAGAATCTGAACCTCCCGCAGAAACGGAAATTCCGTTCTGAAACAAAACTCCGGTTTTAAAAAAGTTGGCAACATGATTTTTTTTGGGTGAAAAAGTTTCTCTCAGAAACTGATTATTGGCCTGGGGGAGCCCTACATACAAATCCTGTCCTCCCAATACTGAGTTATAGGCCGGTCCCCACGCTGAATTTTCATAAGGAGTCCACGTTGTCCCTCCATATTCCGTGGTGTTAAAAGAATCGCCCGGCCAGCCCTGCCCGTAAAGTTTCTGGAAAAACGGAAGTTTGTATACCGAAGAAAAATCAACAGAATTGGTTAGTGAAAACTGTAATTTTTCAGACTTTGAACCTTTCTTTGTCGTTACTACCAAAACCCCGTTACTTCCTTTCTCACCATATAAAGCGGCTCCCTGCATTCCTTTGATCACATTGATGTTTTCAATAATTTCAGGAGGAAGATTCTGAAAGATTCCCATCGTGGAAATTACCCCGTCAATTACCACGAGAGCCTGATTATTTCCTGAAATTGATCTTGGACCTCTCAAAACCACTCTTGCCGTAGAATTTACAGAAGTATTGGTTGTATTAATCTGTAAACCGGAAACCTTACCTGTTAATGCCTGAACCGCATTCGGGTTGTTTGCCTGGGTAATCTCAGCAGCATTTACTACCTGATTGGAAGATGTAACGGCATCCTGTCTTTTCTTGATGCCTAATGCCCCTGTTACAACTATTTCCCGGATCTCATTAGTTTTTAAAGTGTCATTCTGTGACCCATTCTGTGCATTGGCTACAACAAAAGATGAAGACAGAACTACCGCTAAAACACTTGTAATTAATTTATTCATATCTAATCTGACTATTTTTTACGAATTAAAAACATGTGCTTTTCTAAAAAAATGAAATAAATTTCATAGTAATAGATCCTTTTACATAATAATACTGTACAAAAAAAAGATCAATACCATAAATTGTTCACAAAAAAAATAACCATCATTAAAAAAGAAAAACACATAATGTTTTATCAATATTATAGCTAAACAGCCAGATCAGAATATTTTATCTACCAAAGTAAATATATGGATGCACCAACTGCATTTTTGTAAATTTTATAATTTCACTACTTTTACATGCGTAATACAGATACTATTGTTACTCATGGAATTACTGCAGAAATGGACAGACCTCTATATTGAGGCAGGATGTGATGAAGTAGGCAGAGGATGCCTTAGCGGGCCTGTTGTTGCGGCAGCTGTTATTTTAGATGATACTTTTAAGCACGAGCTCGTTAATGATTCTAAACAGCTTACATTTAAAACGAGAATGGAGCTGGACAGCTATATCAAGGACAACGTAAAAAGCTATGCCATTGCAGAACTTCCTCCTTCGTTCATCGATGAGCACAATATCCTTAACGCAAGCATCCATGCCATGCACCGCGCCTTAGATCAGCTGGAGATCACACCGGAACTGATTCTTGTAGACGGAAATAAATTTCATCCTTACAATTATATTCCTCATCAGTGTATCATTAAAGGAGATTCAAAAGTTCTCTCTATTGCAGCCGCTTCCATTTTAGCTAAGAATTACAGGGACAAACTGATGATAGAGCTTCACGAAGAGCATCCCGAATACGGCTGGAATACCAATTTCGGATATGCCACGAAAGCTCATCAGCAGGCACTGATCAAGCACGGACCGACGAAATACCACAGGCAGTCTTTCAGGTTGAAATATGATTAATGCGATGGAGAAACGAAAGAAAACCGGAGATTAAATACCGGAATTTTATTTTTGTCCTTCTCAAGCTTCTGAACCTATTAAAATACAAACGGCTCCTGATCAGATCGGAAGCCGTTTTTTTCAAATAAAAAAAGAGAAGTCAGGTATGCTTCTCTTTTTTATATAGATTATTTCTTTTTATTTCTCTGCTGTTCCTGAGTTTTTTGCTGTTCCTGCGCCTTCTCCATCATCTCACGCATTCTCTTCTGGAATTTTCCTTCAGCCTTAGGTTTCTCCTTATTTGCCTGAATCTGGGCATGAATTTTCTTTTCATCCAGGATCCAGTATTTAATGACCAGGATGATCAGGATGTTAATGGCATTCGATACAAAATAATACCATGAAAGTCCGGATGCCGATGTATTCAGGAAGAACAGGAATGTAATCGGGAAGATGTACATCAATACCTTCATATTCGGCATTCCTTCCTGCTGAGGCTGCTGCATATTTCCGGAAGTCATTACGGTGTAGATAAGAATCACCACGGTACAAGCCAGGGCGAAAACACTTAAATGGTCTCCCAGGAATGGAATTTTAAACGGAAGCTTGATCAGGTCATCATAAGCCGTAAGGTCTTTTGCAAACCAGAAGCCCTGTCCTCTCAGATCAATAAAGTTCGGGAAGAAACGGAATAAAGCATAGAAGATCGGGATCTGCACCAGCGCCGGAAGACATCCTGCCATCTGGTTCACTCCTGCTTTCCTGTACACTTCCATAGTAGCCTGCTGTTTCTTCATCGGATCTGCATCCTTAAATTTAGCATTTACCTCATCAATTTCAGGACGGATCACTTTCATCATTGCACTTAGCTTGTGCTGCTTATACATGATTGGTGAAAGAATAAGCTTTACAATGATCGTCATTAAGAAAATCACCCAGCCTGCCGTTAATCCCCAGCTTGCTATAAAATTATACATCGGCATGAAGAAGTAACGGTTCATAGCCCCGATAAATGACCAGCCTAAAGGAAGGATCTCATCGAAATTCTTATCGTAAGATTTCAGAAGTTTCAGGTCAAGCGGCATAAAGTACCAGGTAAAATCCTGGTTCAGCTCGCTCCCGGTCATCTGTACAAAACCTTCAAAATTTAATTTCTTCAGGTATTCTCCTTCTTCAATATTTTCCTGATTTCCTTTACTGTGTGTAAAACCGTTTCTCGCTTCAATCACGGAAGAGAAGAACTGCTGTTTTACTCCAATCCAGTTAAGAGTTTCTTTTTCTTCCTCCATAGTTGTTCTCCCGTCATAATCATAGTCTTTATAATTATTGAAAGCATAGGAGAATTCTGAGTGAGACTGTTCCTGGGCTCTACCCTTTTCCACATTTCTCACACTGTAATCCCAGATAAAATCGGCTTTGTTGTCCGCAGTAACATTGGCAAGTCCCTGCGTTCTTACTTTAAAATCCAATCTGTATTTATCTAATAAAGTGTAAACAAACTGAATAACAGCACCGTTATAGTTAGCAGTCATTGTTACTGCGTTTCCGTTTACTGCCGGTGAGAAAACTAAATCTTTAGTATTAATAATTTTCCCTGTTTTATCTTTAAACTGGAAGCCGTAGTTTGAATTGTTTTTATTGATCAGATAAAGCGGAAGATCTGCCTTATCTGTTTTATGATCGTATGCTTTATATTCCGAAAGCTGTACTTTAGAAACCTGCCCTCCCAGACTTGAGAATTCAACGTTCAATTCTTTGTTGGACAGGGTGGCTGTCTGAATTGCATTCGGAGTGACATTTGGATTGATATTGCTGGCCTGAGTCTGTTTTACGGCATTTTTCACCTGTTCAGTTTTCTGCTGCTGGGCTTTCAACTGCTCTTCTTTCGATTGCTTATTCTGGAAATAGAACATCGCACCGAAAAGAATCAGGCATAAAACCGCGAAACTAATCATTTGACTTTTATCGATTCCGTTGTTTTGTTGCATTTTATTTTTATTAAAAATTTTAAACTTTAATCAGTAATAGTGATATTACTTTTTTGAGCTGACAAAAATACTGTTTTTTTATCAAAACTCTATGCTTTACTACGTTACTATATAATAAACTCAAGCTGAGAATAATCAGCCTGAGTTTATGTTTAGACGTTTATGATAAAAAATTACCTTATTTCTTTATTTTTTCTCACAAGCTTTGATGAAAGCTCTGAATAAAGGATGCGGTGTGGCTACCGTACTTTTGTATTCCGGATGATACTGCACGCCTACATAGAATGGGTGGTCAGGAAGTTCAAGAGCTTCTACCAGTCCGGTTTCAGGATTCGTCCCTGTTGCCAGGAAGCCGTTCTTTTCAAATTCCTGAAGATAATCACTGTTGAATTCATAACGGTGACGGTGTCTTTCGGAAATATTTTTACTGCCGTAAATTTCAGACAGTTTCGAACCGTTTTTCAGGGCACATTTCCATGCTCCAAGACGCATTGTTCCTCCTTTATCAATTACATTTTTCTGTTCTTCCATTAATGAAATTACAGGATCCGGAGTTGCGGTATCAAATTCCACGGAGTTTGCTTTGGTATGTCCAAGAACATTTCTTGCAAATTCAACGGTCATGATCTGCATACCCAGGCAGATTCCCAGCATCGGGATTTTATTTTCCCTTGCATATTTGGCGGTAAGAACTTTTCCTTCAATTCCTCTGTCTCCGAATCCCGGGGCGACAAGGATACCATTCACTCCTTTCAGCGTTTCTTTAATATTATCTTCTGTAATATCGCCGCTGTACACCCATCTTACTTTTACTTCAGTTTCAAGGTCTGCGCCGGCATGTTTAAATGCTTCAGCGATAGAAATATAGGAATCCTGAAGGGAAACGTATTTTCCTACCAGGGCAATTTCCACGGTTTTCTTAGGATTCTGGAATTTTTTAAGGAAATTTTTCCAGTCTTTAAGATCTGCGTCCTTATCACTTTTCAGATCCAGTTCTTTCAGCACCACATCATCAAAGTTCTGCTTCTGAAGATACATAGGAACCTCATAAATGGTTTCCATATCTTTACATTCAATCACATTCTCCAACGGAACGTTACAGAACTGCGCCAGTTTTGATCTCTGATCTTTAGGGATTTTATGTTCTGTTCTGCAAACCAGTACATCGGCCATAATTCCGCTTTCCATCAGCTGACGGACAGAATGCTGTGAAGGTTTTGTTTTCAGTTCGCCGCTTGAAGCCAGGTAAGGAAGAAGTGTCAGGTGGATAACCATAGAATTGCTCTCGCCCAGTTCCCATTTCAGCTGGCGGACGGTTTCAATGTAAGGAAGAGACTCAATATCCCCCACAGTTCCTCCGATCTCCGTAATGATAATATCGTAGTTCTGTTTTGAAAGGATTTTGATTCTGCGTTTGATTTCGTTCGTAATATGAGGAATTACCTGAACTGTTTTTCCGAGGAAGTCTCCTTTTCTTTCTTTTTCAATTACAGTCTGATAGATTTTTCCTGTGGTAACGTTGTTGTTTTGGGAAGTAGGAGCATCAAGATAACGCTCGTAGTGACCTAAATCCAGATCCGTCTCCGCACCATCTTCGGTTACATAGCATTCTCCGTGTTCATAAGGATTCAGTGTTCCCGGGTCGATATTGATATAAGGATCAAGTTTCTGGATCGTTACATTAAAACCGCGTGATTTTAGCAGAAGTCCCAGAGAAGCAGACACGATTCCTTTTCCCAAAGATGAAGTTACACCTCCTGTCACAAAGATGTATTTTGTATTCTTTTTACTCATTAGATTAGGTTTGTGCAAAGTTAGGGGAAAAAGAAATACAAAGCAATTTTGTAATGATTTTTTGTATTTTAGATGTTTATATCTATGATATGTATGATAAAGAAAAACTAATAGAGGCAATAAAAAATTATCCTGAAAACAATCTTACAAAAAATATTATTATACCATTACTGGAAACGCTAGGATACAATAAGGTAGAATTTTTCGGAGGAACTTCAGAAGAAGGAAAAGATATTATCTTTTGGGAGCAAGACCCAATGGGTGATCCCTTTTTAAATGTTGCACAAGTAAAACATTTCAAATTCACTAATTCATCTAATAGCTCTAACAGCTTTCAAACAGTCGCTAATCAGTTATCAGTATGCTTTAATAAGAGAATACCTCATTCAGATGGTTTTACACACAAACCTTCCAAAGTCTGGCTTATAACAACTTATGAAATTGACTCTAAAACTCTGTTGACTTTTTATGACGATTCTCCAACCATACAACAAGATAAAATAAGAATAGTAGATGGAGCAAAACTTGCTGATTTAATTATAAACAAAACTCCAGAACTAATTAAAGACCTATTAGGACTTGATTTTGAAATAAAAACTAAACTTACGCCAAAATTCAGTAATGATATTCTTCTAAAGGCGCTTGGTAAAGATAGAGTTAAAGACATCAAAATGATCTATACAGATGTTGATTTCTCAATCGGAAAACAAACAACTGAATTATTTTTCAACAACAGTTTCGAACCTAAAACCAAAACTATTACATTAAACTTTGAAGAATGGGAAAAGTTTCAAAATATCTGTTTTGAAATTAAAAACGACTTTAATTTATCTTTTCTTGAACAAGACATTCATATCATAAAAGAAAAATATTTAAAAAAATATCAAGCCTATAATGAAAATACAACTGAAATACAACTACTTCAGAAACAAATCGATTACTTAAATAATGAGAACAATTCAATTACAGAAAATATTAATCGAGAAGTCATAAAAATCAATGATATAAAGAACAGTTCAAATCCAACCATAAGTATGGATGAGCGACTTGAAATTGACAACATTGATTCCATTATAAAGCATCACAGGAGTAAAATAGCAATAAATCAGAATTCTATTCAAACTCAATCTAAAAAACAACAATTACTAAAAGTAAAAAATGATAATTTTAAAGTTAGAATAAAAATTATTGGAAAAAATTTATGTGAACAAATATTAAACAAAAGAAAATATATTGAAAGTGGCATAGAACGGATTAATAATAAAAAATATAATCAAAAAGAATTAAAAAACTTTATTAGTAAATGTGATAAAATTATTAATCAGTGTTCAAAATTTTTTGAATTTCAAAACCATGATTTTAAAGAAACCTTAGGAACAAAGTCAAATTATGTTTATGGAGAACATCTTAACAATATAAGATTTAGACTTCCAATAAATGAAATTTTTGAAACCGGTTTAAATATTTCAGTTCTAGGAGAAGCTGGCGCAGGAAAATCGACAAGTCTTGAAATTTTTGCACATAAAAAGAAAGAATCAGAAAAGAAAATATTCTTCTTACCACTAGGTTATATTATAAAGGACTTCAAAATCAACTTTTCTAAGGATAAAATTGATGGGTCAGAATACATTGAAAAATTAGTTATGTTCTATTTAAAGAAGATGGAAATTTTAATAAACTTAAATGAATTAAAAAAACATCTAACAGATAAAAAAACCATAATTATATTTGATGGACTTGATGAAGCAATAAAACTCCAACCTAACTTACCGGATTTAATTAAGCATTTTTCAGAAATTTATACTAAAATCCAAGTTATTATATCCTCTAGATACTATGGAGAATATATTAATAAAATTCCTTTTTTTTCAGTAACCCTCCTTCCATTTACTGATAATCAAAGAATAGAATTTATAAATAAATGGTTTATGGATGGAAATATTTCAATACAAAAAAAAGTTTTAAATCATATCAATCAAAATGAAGAGATGGATAAAATTATTAGAAATCCTTTGTTAACTACAACATTATGTGTTTTAGCTGAGAATGGTCTAAGTTTACCTACAACAGAGATAAGATTATATGAAGAAAGATTAAAATTATTCTGTGGATATTATGACAATGTAAAACATATTTCAACAAGGATATCCTCCTTACCTTCTTTACTTGAAAGTATTTCTCAAAAAATAGCATTCCATTTACATTCTTGTAATGCAAGAGAAATGGATCTAGAAAATATTACGAAGAATATTTTAAAAACATTAAAGTACAAATACACTAAAATTGAGATAGAAAAAGGGATTGAAGAACTAATTTCGCCCTGTGAAATTCTTGTTCCCATGACTGGAAATAAAAATTACGGTTTTGGTCATTTAAGATTTCAAGAACACTTAGTAGCTAAAGAAATTGCTTCCAATAGAAAAATAGATTATTTTCAATATATCAAAACAGAGTGGTGGTATGGTCCTATCCTATTGTACCTTCATATTAGTAATGATTTCGAATTTTTCATTAAAACATTAGGAGATAAAGGTTTAATAAATTCCCCCATAATAAATTTCGTTTTCAATTCGATTAAGGGCCCTATTGAATATTTGACTTCTGATCTTGTTGAAAAATATCAACTTATTGAAACTGGAGGAGTAAAAAATGATAATTATGATAATATAGAGGATATCCGATTTTAGAAAATCATTCTTAATAAATTTCAAAACCATAACAACCATGATTTCGGTATATAAACTCAAACCAAAATTCCAGCAGCTGCTCACTCCGGTTCTTTTATTTTTACATAAAAACAAGATTACAGCCAACCAGATCACCATCAGCTCCATCCTGTTATCTGTAATCATCGGAATACTGTTCTGGAATGCAGACATTTCAAAATGGTTTTTCCTGAGTCTTCCTATCGGACTTTTAGTAAGAATGGCATTGAATGCATTAGACGGAATGATGGCCAGAAAATTCAACCAGACCAGTAAACTGGGGGAGGTTCTGAATGAAGTGGGCGATATTGTCTCGGACGTTATTATATTTTTTCCGCTGATTAAATTCCAGCCGGAAAGCCTTTATTTAATCGTTATTTTTATCGTTTTAAGCGTCATCAATGAATTTGCAGGACTGATGGGAAAAGTAACCGGAAAAGAACGCCGCTATGACGGCCCGATGGGGAAAAGCGACCGTGCTCTTATTATAGGACTGTACGGGCTTTTAATGTTTTTGGGTGTTGCCATTTCCGGGATATCTGTTTATATTTTCGCACTGCTTATTGGCCTTCTTCTCATCAGCACTTATATCCGTTTAAAGAAATCACTGCATGAAGCCTGAAGAGAATAAATTTACAGACGTTCCTCTGAGAGTAAAGACATGGGGGTATATCATCGCTGTTTTTGCACTCGGGATATCTCATCCTGTCGCCATGAAAATTTTCGTTTCGTGGATTGGCTTTCAGTGTTTTTTTGAATTTCTGAGACTTTTTAAAATTGATTCACAGCGTCTGCCAACAGCAGTATTTCTGGGAATTTCCCAATTTATCCTGCTTTATTTTTTTAATATCAACGACTATTTTCTGTACAGTTCGATGTTGGCGTTTAGCATTGTACTGTATTTTATTCTGTTAAAAAAGACCGCTGTCCGGATTTCAGGAATATTCATTGCTCTTCTGATCTGCCTTTTTGCTTTTCCTCATTTGTTACTGATCCGGAAAATGACTTCCGGCCTCAGCGCCGTCATCTTTCTGGTGGTGGTTACAGAGCTGAATGATGTTTTTCAGTACCTGATGGGAAAATTCTTCGGAAAACATAAAATCACTCCCCACATCAGCCCCAATAAAACATTGGAGGGATTTCTGGGAGGTGTATGCCTTACGGTCCTGCTGAGCAATATCCTCGGATTCTTTCTCCTGAAAACAGATTTTTTCACCAATACCGTTCTGGGGCTCCTTCTTGGAATCTCCGGATTCTTTGGGGATGTCTTTATGTCTTATCTGAAAAGAAAGGCTGCCGTAAAAGATACCGGAACCCTTCTCCCCGGCCACGGCGGACTTCTGGACAGAATGGACAGCCTGATCTTCAATGCTCCCCTGTTCTTCTGGATCCTGCCCATCCTTTTAAAAAATTAAAATATGGAGGGAAAATTTAAAAGAGCTTTACTGTTATCCGGAGGCGGAACAAGAATGATGATCTACCTCGGAATGTACGCAGCCCTGGAAGAACTGGATATGAAGCCTGATGTTCTGATCGCTTCATGCGGAGGAGCTTTTGCAGCAACAGTGATTAATGCTTTCCCGGACCATCTTTCCCGGAAAGACTACCTGACATCGGAGGATTATTTCCGGTTTGTATCCAGCACGGTTTTAACACAGCACAAAAAACTTTCAAAAATCGGGCTTTTTACTCTGAAAAAGATGCTTGACAAAAGAAATGCACCTTATATTGAAGATGTTTTCAGCCGGTATCTGGTAGAAATGCCCCGGGATCTGTCCACAGTTTTTCCTGCCTTAAAAAACGTTTCATTTTCTAAAGAATTCCCTACGTTAATCATTGGCTCAGAGATTCTTTTTACCCCTGAAGAAGCCGGGCATCCACGGAATGACAGGAAACTGTACCGTAAAGTAATTGTCACCGATCCGGAAACTGCCGAGAAAATAGTTCCTGAAAATATTATCATACAGTCTTCCCATTTAAAAAACAGTGCGATTGCAGAACTTCCATCCGTAAAAACAGATCTATCTCTTCTTGAAAGTACCAGAATTTCTATTTCCGATATGTTTTATGTAGCCCCTGTTTTTCTTCAGGGAAAATATTTTGCCGGTGGAGCCGTTGATCTTATCCCGGTTGAACTCGCAAGGCATATTGCTGATACTGTCATCATCGAAAAAAAACAGATGTATTCTCCTGCCGAGGAAGCTTTGGTACGTTCCGTACTTGGATTCAGCGGAAATGAAAGGCTTACTGAAGTTCAGAATTTGCTCCCTGATCTTCAGATCGACACAGTTTCTATAAAAGAAGATCTAAAAGGACATTACCTGAAAAAAAACATCCACTGGAATACATTTGAGATCGGATTTTCTTTTCCTCAAACGTATCGGCAGTTTAAAGAAGATATGGAAAAACAGTGGCAGTACGGTTATGATCAGACAATGAAGAGCATCAGAAAGTAAAGACAGCTTCTTCAGGTTTTGGCTAAGGCTGTTAAATTTTGTTTATTTTTTATTGATTTAACTGTTTTTATCTCCAGCAGATTATGCAGATTTTTTTCAAATATAATAACAGAACATATATAGGTGTGCTTAATAAAAACCTAACAGGTCTTGGAGACCTGTTAGGTTTAGACAGCCGTACAAAAGATTACAAGAAATAATCAGCCGTGTCAGGCAGACATCCTATTAAATGGCAGGTTTAAACAGTTATACTAAGATCTGCCCTATTGAATGCATTCTGCGGACTACATAAAAGGCTTTATCTCCGATAAATTTTACACCGGCAAATACATAAAAATCATAGATTTTTAAACTTAAGTGAACCTCTATATTCAAAGTATTTATACTTAAAAAAAATAACTAAAGATTAAAAAACACTGTTTTTCTGCACCTTTATATTTCCAGGATTAATTTAAATTCGTTGGTTTGGCAGATAAAATTTATTTTTACGTAATATTGAATATCACAATAGACGTATGAATATTTTTATTGCAGGCGGAACATCCGGAATAGGCTACGCACTCGCCAGCTATTATCTTTCAAAAGGCCACTATGTAGGGGTTTGCGGAAGAGATCTTACTAAAATACCTGAGAATAATTTTGAGAAATTAAAATCGTTTCAGGCAGATGTCCGTGATCTGAATTCAGTTTTATCCGCATTGGAACTCTTTCTTGCGGATAAACGTGATCTTGATATTTTTATCAACTGTGCCGGAAGCTATGCTGAAGATGTTGCCGGAAAAATCTCTTATGAAGAAGCGGAAGAAATGCTGCAGACCAATATCCTGGGAACCGTGAACTGCTTTGAAGCAGCGAGAAGAGTCATGAAAGGGCAAAATATAGGGAGCATTGCCGTGATCGCTTCTGTTTCAGGGATACTGAACTATGAAAATTCAAGTCTTTATACCAAAACAAAGCGTTCCGTAATTCAGATGGCTGATGCCTACCGGAGAGCCCTGAAGCCTTTTGGAATTTCTGTAACCACTATTGCTCCCGGCTATGTAGATACCGAAAAATTGAGACAGCTCAACCAGTATGATTTAAGCAAAAAACCTTTTCTCACAGATGTTGACACTGCCGTCTCCGAAATTTCACAGGCCATAGAAAACAGGAAAACCTTCATTATTTTTCCTTCAAAAATGAAATGGATGATGAAATCGCTGTCCATCCTTCCTTCTTCATTGCTTAATTTAATTATGTTCAGGAAAGCCAGATGGATGAAAAACGATTGAAAACACAGCAGAAATTTTTTGCTTTTATTCTTTGTGCAGTTGTCTTTACAGCGGTTTACAATTATGCAGCCTGGTATCTTTCAGGACTGGAAGCCGTTCCGTCATTTGTTTTTGATTTTGAAAAATACATTCCATTCCTGCCGTGGACCATCATTCCTTACATGACCAGCGGATTATTTTTCGTGCTGGTATTCTTTCTCTGTAAAAATAAGGAGCAGCTTAAAGTTCTGACCTGCCGAATGCTTTTTGTTACCATTACAGCAGGCATCTGCTTCCTGCTTTTTCCATTGAAATTCTCATTGGCAAAGCCTGAGACGGATCATTTTTTATTCAGTTATTGCTTCCGGTTTTTAACCGTTTTTGATTCTCCTTTTAATCAGGCTCCTTCACTGCATATTGCCTACGCGTTTATTTTCTGGTCGGTTTTCAGAAATTTAAAAAGGTTCCGGAACTTTTTCATGTTATGGCTCCTGCTCCTCGGAATTTCAACCCTGACAACCTATCAGCACCATTGTATTGATCTGTTATCCGGTTCTGTTCTTGCCTACATCAGTTTTATCCTGTTTCCTTACCGTAAAAATGATTTCCGGTACCGGAATTGCCAGGTCGCTAATTTTTATTTCCTGTCAGGATGGATCATGGCTTTCGCCGCGTTTATATTTGATAAAAACGTCGGTACTTCGGGGCTGCTGATGCTCTGGCCAGCTCTCATGGCAATCCTCATTGGCTATCATTACCAAAAGAATCACACTCACTTCTTAAAGGATAAAAACGGAAACATCCCTTTTGGAAAGAAAGTTTTTTACGCTCCGTATCTTATAATATACCGGCTATTATGGAGGTTTTTCCGGAAAAATAAAAAACCGCTGATGATTGCTCCTCATATTTATATTGCATCAAGGCCGGGGCATGCAGATCTGAAATATTTTAAACTCAACCGTTCTACCATAATTTACGATCTGTCTGCCGAAATGGAAGAAATATCCGAACTAAAAACAAAAACAGACTATCATTCTGTCCCTTTTCTGGACATCGGAACTCCCGACATTGAACAGATCAGAATATTAATTGCAGAGATCACAGAACGTTATAATAAACTTCCCGAAGACGGACAAATCCTCATCCACTGTACAATGGGATTTACAAGAAGTTCCGTCACAGGAATTCCGGTAATGAAAAATATTCTATCTTTACCTTTAGAGGAAGCAATAACCACTATGAAATCCCTGAATAAGAATGCTGTGATTCATCCTTATCTCCAGGATTTACTGAAAAAAATTTAAACTATGAACACCGGATATTTTAAGAGTTTTGACAACAGCCCTATTTTCTACCGTGAATGGAATTATCAGCCCGGCCGGAAAAGCATCATCATGATCCACCGGGGACATGAACATTCGGAAAGACTGAATGATATAGCACAGGCTCCACAATTTTCAAAATACAATATTTTTGCCTTCGACCTCCGCGGGCATGGTCATACGGAAACCAAAACCTCATCTGTTTTTATGGATTATGTGAGAGACCTGGATTCGTTTTCCCGATTTATCACATCAGAATACAGAATCAGCATTTCCGATATATTTGTAGTGGCCAACAGTATCGGAGGAGTGGTAGCCTCGGCCTGGGCTCATGATTTTGCTCCCGGTATTGCCGGAATGGCTCTTCTAGCCCCTGCTTTCAGAATCAATCTTATCGTTCCTCTTGCCAATGAAATGATCACACTGGGCACTAAGCTGAAAAAAGGACTGATCATTAAAAGCTACGTAAAATCTACCATGCTGACCCACGATCCCGTTCAGCAGAATGCCTATGATACAGATCCCCTGATCTCAAGATCCATAGACGCAGAACTTCTTATTGATCTCACCAAAGCAGGAAAACGCCTGGTGGAAGATGCTGAAGCGATTGACACTCCAACCCTGATTTTGGCAGCAGAAAAAGACCATGTGGTTTTTAATAAGGATCAGAAAGCATTCCACGACCGGCTGGATACAGACCTGAAGCATTATGAAGTCCTGCCCGGATTCTTTCACGGAATTCTATTTGATACCGGAAGAGAAAATGTATACGATAAAATCGCAGATTTTGCAGAAAAGTGTTTCAGTAAAACTCACAAACCGGCCTCGCTTTCTCCCGATCAATTTTCTGTAAAAGAATATGAAGACCTTAAAAATAATATTGGCAATAATCTGAATTTTAAACTTCAGAAATTCTCATTGGGCAAAATCGGAAAAATAAGCAGCGGAATGGCGATCGGTCTGAAATACGGCTTTGATTCCGGAGTCTCACTGGATTATGTTTACCGGAATCAGCCGGAAGGAAAATTCGGCTTTGGCAAAATGATGGATAAGAACTATCTTAATGCCATTGGCTGGAAAGGTATCCGGATCAGGAAACAGCATCTTATCCAGCTTCTGGAACAGAACATCCGGACATTGAAAGAGGAAGGCCGGAAGATCAGAATTCTTGACATTGCCGGCGGAACAGGAAATTATTTATTCGACATTAAAGAGAAATATCCCGACGTTGAAATCGTCATCAATGAATTTGTAAAAAGCAATATTGAAATCGGCGAAAAAGTGATCCGTGAAAAAAATTACCGGAATATCCGGTTTACCCACTTCGACTGTTTCGATCCTGAAACCTACCATCAGCTGGATTTTGAGCCGAACATCACCATTATTTCAGGAATCCTGGAACTTTTCGGAGATAATGAGGCTGCTTCCAGAGCCATCCGGGGAGCCGTTTCCATCTCGGAAAAAAACTCTTTTGTGGTGTACACCGGGCAGCCGTGGCATCCGCAGCTGAAAATGATCGCCTATGTACTGAACAATCACCAGAATAAAGACTGGATCATGAGAAGACGTTCACAAAAGGAACTCGACAGGGTAATGGCTTATAATGGCGTACAGAAAGAAAATATGATGATTGATGATTTCGGAATCTTTACAGTTTCCTCGGGTAAGGTTAATTTCTGAATCTTTGAAAAACAGTTATTGTTCCCTGAATGAAGAATTTTAACTGCCAGGTATATATTTTTTTATTTTCCCGCAGATTTTGCAGATCGAGCAGATTTTTAAGTGATACAGAAGTTTCAGCCTGTACTGAACAAACTTCAACAAAAAAGGTTTTCCAGAGATCTGAAAAACCTTTTTTAGCTGACAAGCTCAAGCTGTATAAATTACTGCTTTACCAGTTCAAAATATAAGTTTACGTCTACATCTTTGGCAACACCGGCACCCGTAGGATCATACTTGATGTCGTAATCCAGACGGTTGACCGTAAATTTAGCCTGGATCCCCATAACCTCCTTTCCTTTCTGGTTTTTGGTGATTCCACCGAATGTTACGGGAACACTGATATCTTTGGTCACTTCTTTGATCTTCAGTTTTCCTTTTAACAGGTAGCCGTTTTTGTCCTTTGTGACAGAAGAGCTGAAAAACGTCATTTCCGGATATTTTTCAGCAGCGAAAAAATCTTCACTTTTAAGATGATTGTCTCTCATGTCCACTCCGGTATTAACAGAGTTTACCTGTACCGAAAAATCGAAAGAGGCATTATCAAGATTTGCTCCCTCTGTGGTTACTTTTCCGTTAAATTTATCAAAACGTCCCTGCACAAAACTGATTCCCATATGTTTGATGTTGAAATTAACGGAAGAATGCATAGGGTCTACCGCCCATCCGGTCTGTGCAAAACCAACAATGCTCAGGAGCGCAAATACGAAGGATAAGAATATTTTTTTCATTGTAATTATAATTTTACATTAATTTTATTGAGTAAAGATAAGATATAATAGAAATTTTATCCTTGATCTATGTTATTTTTTATCTTTTGTTGAAATTATTTTAGAAAAAACAAAATCCAAAAGGAAGACAACAAGGAATACAGCGATTGAATTTACATACAGCAGCAGATCGATAAGGCTGTCATCGGCAGGTCTGGTAAAATAAGAAAACGGATTTACCCGGGACCACAGCAGCATGACCAGATAAAGGATTTCAAATAAAGCGGCAACTTTCCATACTGCATCATAACTTCTTTTAAAGATCAGGATCGTGGCAAAACTTATTCCGCTCACAATTAAGCCTCCTATAAATACGGCAAAACCGTGTAAAGTATGGCTTGAAGGGGGCATTCCTGCAAGCTTCACAGATTCACCTACAAGTCCTGCATTCAGAAAGGTCATGATTCCTAAAATAAGAATGCTTTTTAGTAAGACATTTTTCATTCCCGAAAATTAGTTAAAAATTCAAAATCAAAATTCATTTTCTTTAACTTCGCAGTATGGCAAAACTGAAAACAGCATATTTCTGTCAAAACTGCGGAACCCAGTATTCCCAATGGATGGGGCAATGTAAAAACTGCGGGCAGTGGAATACCCTGGTGGAAGAAGTCGTTGAAAAAACGTCGTCTAAAACCCCACCCTTTTCAAAATCAAAACAACATGTCATCAATATCATTGAAGTTGAGACCAGTGAAGAGCCGAGAATAAAAACACCATCCGAAGAACTGAACCGCGTTCTGGGCGGTGGAATTGTCTTAGGCTCCGTAACGCTGATCGGAGGTGAGCCGGGAATCGGGAAATCTACCCTTCTTCTGCAGCTGGCTTTGAAAATGAAGAAAAAAATCTTTTATGTTTCGGGAGAGGAAAGTGCTTCGCAGATCAAGATGAGAGCAGACCGACTGACGGACCTTCAGAACCCGAACTGTTTTCTTTTTACGGAAACTTCCCTGGAAAAAATCCTTCATGAAGCCAAAAAGCTGGAACCGGATTTTATGATCATCGATTCGATCCAGACCCTTCAGTCTCAATTAATAGAAAGTTCTCCGGGCACTGTTTCCCAGATCCGGGAATGCTCCAATGAGATCATCAAATTTGCCAAAGAAAACAATACTCCCGTTTTTCTGGTAGGTCATATTACCAAAGACGGGCAGATTGCCGGGCCAAAGGTTCTGGAACATATGGTGGATGTGGTTCTGAATTTCGACGGAGACAGGAACCATCTTTTCAGACTTCTGAGAGCCAATAAAAACCGTTTCGGATCTACTGCCGAGATCGGGATCTACGAAATGATCTCACAGGGTCTGAAGGAAATCAAGAATCCTTCTGAAATTCTGATCACGAAAAAATTTGAAGAGTTATCCGGAAATTCCGTTGCCGTCACTCTTGAAGGAAACCGTCCGATGCTGCTGGAAATTCAGGCTCTGGTAAGTACGGCAGTCTATGGTACTCCGCAGAGAAGCTCTACCGGGTTTGATGCCAAACGGCTGAACATGCTTTTGGCAGTCCTCGAAAAACGCGCAGGTTTTCAGCTGGGCGCGAAAGATGTTTTTTTAAATATAACCGGAGGAATCAAAACAGACGATCCTGCACTGGATCTTGCTGTGGTGGCTTCCATTCTTTCGTCCAATGAAGATATTGCGATTTCGGAACATTACTGTTTTGCCGGAGAGATCGGGTTAAGCGGCGAGATCCGTCCTGTTGCCCAGGCGGAACAGAGAATTTCGGAAGCAGAGAAATTAGGCTACGAAAAGATTTTTGTATCCAACCTCAACAAGATTCCGAAAAGAAAATTCGGCATCAAAATAGAGGAAGTGAGCAAGATTGAAGATTTTCACGAAAGACTCTTTTAATATCCTGTAATTATGTCGCTCGAAAATATCCAGAAATTTGTCCTTGTTCTGCTTTATGGCGGCCTGACTCTGCTTTCATTTACCTTGCTGATCAATCCAATGAAAGCCAACAGAAAGGCGAATTTATTTTTCGGGCTGTTTCTTTTATTATGGTCCAGCTATTGGGTGCTGGATGTTTTGCAGATCTGCGGAATCAATCCGGAAACCTGGTTTTCATTTTTTATCTATTCGGTACAGGTATTTACGCCGGTATTTCTTTTTTTCAGCGTGGTATTTTTTATCAATCCGGATTACAGATTCAGGAAGACCGACCTGGTGTGCCTGATCGTTCCTTTTATCTGCTGGATATTATTATTTTTTTCAGAAGGACATCCGGCTATTTATCATATCATATTGTTTCTGAACATTGCTCATAATCTTCCTTATATTGCCCTTATCTATTTCAGGATCAGGAAGCATCAGAAAAGAATAGAAACCATTTCAGCCGATACGGAGCCTATTGATCTTCAGTGGCTGATCAAACTGAGCTTTCTTCTTTTTATCACCATCGTTATAACGGTTGGCTATGAACTTTTCAATGCTTTCATTTATAAGATGCATCAGCATGTGGTGATGGATCTCCTTTTTTTATTTATTGTGTACAGCACCCTGTATTATGTCCTCAGTCAAAAAGAGATCTATCCCGCAGACAAGACCCAACGCGATGAACTGATGTCTATTGAAATGGAAAATGAAGAGGAAGAGACCACAAGAAAAAAACTGATTTCCGATCATGAATTCGAGGCTCTAAAACAACGGTTAACTGTTTTGATGGAAACCCAAAAGCCTTATCTGGACGGTGATCTCAATTTACTGAAGCTTTCCGATATGGTGCAGATCAATGCCCACCAGCTTTCCTATCTTCTCAATAATGGCTTTCATGAAAACTTTTTTTATTTTGTTAATAAATACCGTGTACAGCACGCCAGGAAAATGCTTACGGATGATTCCTCCCAGAAGTTGTCTATATTAGGAATTGCCTTTGAATCAGGCTTCAATTCAAAAACAGCCTTTAATACTATCTTTAAAAAGATGACCGATATGACTCCATCGGAATTCAGAAAACAGCATTCGGCTCATCAGTTTAAATCCTGAAATTCAAATCACCTGAAATAAGACCGACCTGATACTCCGGATTTATTATTTTCACACCCAGAATTTAAAACCATGAAAACCAATATCCTTGAATATTATAATCATCTGGCAGATACTTATGACGAAAACCGTTTTGGTAATTCTTACGGAAAATACATCGACCGGCAGGAAAGGACATTTTTAAGTTCATTTTTCCGGGATAAAGAATACTCCGTAGTTTTGGACCTCGGCTGTGGTACCGGCAGGCTTCTTGATTTTGCAACCCACGGCACCGATTTCAGTGAGCAGATGCTGACGATTGCCAGAGAAAAATATCCTGAAAAAATAATATCGGCGGGAGAAATCTCAAAAATTCCGTTCGAGACTTTATTTGACTGTATCTTCTGCTTTCATGTGATTATGCATCAGACGAAGGAGGAAACCCGTAAATTTCTTGATGAATGTTACAGCCATCTGGGGAACAAAGGAATTCTGATCTTCGATTATCCTACAAAAGCCAGAAGAAAAACAGTTTCCCCTCAGGAAGACTGGCATGCAGGCAACATGTTTACAGCTTCAGAGATTTCAGAACTGGTAAAAAACCGCTGGAAAATAAAAAATACCACAGGGGTTTTACTTTTTCCTGTTCACCGGATTCCCAAAGGGCTGAGAAGATTTTTTCTTCCTTTTGACATTCTGCTCTGCCGTACTTTTCTGAAAAGATGGGCTTCTTATCACATAACAGTACTGGAAAAAATATGAGACGGCTGCTGAAAAACGTGATCCCTGCCCGCTGGAAGCTTCAGTTAAAACTGATGCAGCGGTATTTCCGTGAACAGCGGACCGGCTTTCAGTATCCGGAAGAATACCTGAAGGAAGATATAGGACCGTATAAAAACGAATTCCGCCAGGATATAAAGAAAGGGGAATACATTGAAAATAAGATCCATAATCTAAAAATAGTCAGTGGAAAAATCAATAACCTCGTGATTAAACCTGGTGAAGTGTTGTCTTTCTGGAAGCTGATCGGAAAACCGACCCTGGAAAATAATTTTAAAGAAGGCAGAAACCTTATCGGAAACAGTATTTCAAGCGGAACCGGAGGCGGAATCTGCCAGCTTTCCTCTATTCTTTATTATGCTGCTCTTCAGGCCGGGTTCAGGATTATAGAAAGATATCCACATTCTGTTGATATTTATAAGGAGGGTGAGCGTTTTACCCCGTTGGGTTCCGACTGCACTGTTGTATACGGATACAAAGACCTTCAGATACAGAACTGTTTTCCGTTTCCGGTTCAGTTCCGGAGCTTCGTCAGCAATCAGGAGCTTCATCTTATTTTAATTTCCCCTGAAAATATTCTTCTGAATGACATCCGTTTTCAGTATTCTGAAACAGGAAAGGGAGTTTGGGTGGAAACTTTTGCAGGCAGCAGGTTATTGTTTAAAAATTTCTATATTCGCTTATGAATTACCTGGCACATTCTTTTCTCACTTTTTCAGACGGACAGATCGTAGGACAGTTTCTTGAGGATTTTATCCGGAACAGGGACAGGTTTTCTTTTCCGAAGGAAATACAGGATGGGATTACCCTGCACCGGGCCATTGATACATTCACAGATTCCCACCCTGCCATTCATGAGGCCAAAAAAGTATTTGCTCCTCTTGTGCGGCTGTATGCAGGAGCTTTTGTAGATGTGTCTATGGATTATTTCGTTGCCCGTGATCTTACCCTGCATTCCCCGGAAGGCTGGAAAGCCCATTCTTTAAAGGTATATAAGGTTCTTCACCAGCATGAGCAGTGGCTTCCTGAAAATTTTAAAAAGATGCTTGAGAAAATGGAGAAAGAGGACTGGCTTTACAACTACCGGGAGGACCGGGGAATCCGGTTCAGTATCCGGAATGTTCTGAATAAGGCGAAATATCTGGAAAAAGACATTCCCGTTTTTGAAGCTTTTCTGGAAAACAAACCTTTTCTCCAGGAATGTTATGATGATTTCTTTCCTGATCTGCTGGCTCACGCCCGGGAGATCAATGCTCAGCTTCAAGCAGATCATGCATAAAAAAACACTTACCTGAAAGCAAGTGTTTTTAAGTGATTGTGTTTATTAGAATCTTCGACCTTAAATCCGGTAAAACGGGAACTTTTTTACCTTATTTAAACCTACGAACTAAATTTTTCCTAATCTGTGGTTTTATTTTGTGTCTGATGTTTTTATTTTATTCCAGGGTACTTATCCCTACTTAATCTGAAAAGATTTTAATTATTCAGAAAATCACAGTAAAGAATTCCCTTTTCACGGAAACTTTTTCTTTACTCTCATCTGAAAGGTCTGATGTTTTTTCACTTCAACGACCTGTTTCCTGATTTCAGTGTCTGTTAGCACAATTCAGAAATCCTTAATTAAACGTAAACAAATATAGCTTTTTTTAAACAAAAAACAAATATTATATAAATTAATAAATTAAAAACAATTTATAACATAGAATAAAACAACAAAACACATCAAAAAATGAAAATAATTCAATAATTTATTTTTTAAAAGGGAATCCGTTTAAAATTATTAATCAATATTTAGTGATTTAATATTTGGTTAATATAGTTTATCAGGGCAAAAAATGTTGAAATGAGCTTTTATGAAATAAAAAATTAACATCTGATTAAAACCGGCGGTAGAGGTAACGGTTAGGATAGGTCAGTTTTTCGCTTTCTCTTTTTCCCTGAACGATCATATGAACGATGTTGATCTGATCATCAAATAAATTATAGAGAAAGCTTACAGCCGCTTCCACTTTCTTAGGAGGGGGTAGTGTTTCAGATTCCAGGTAAACATTTACAGATTCGCTGTCTTCCTCATAGCCTACATAATTTATTTTCAGAAATTTTCCGTCTCCTTTTAGTTTGAAATACTCGGCACAGTATGTTCGCAGCGCATCATTAAGCTTTGCTCTGTATTTTTCATCATTGAAGTGGAAAGCACCGCCATATTTTCTGCTGAGTGCGTTTTCAAGATCATCCAGAAAGAACCGCCCGGTAATTTCAAAAGATTTTGATTTTGTGCTGTAATTGATTTCAACCGAACCTACATGATAGGGATGTTTTGCTTTTGTAAAAGAAAACAGGAATACAACAGGAATCAGGAACAGCCATAAAATCTTCATCTATCAGGACATTTAAAATTTGTTCCGAAATTAATCATTATTTTCGTACGCATTATATTTTTACATTATGATGCAGGATTTTCTATTTTATTTAAACCTCGGATGGGAACATATTATTTCACTGGACGCCCTGGACCATCAGCTGTTTGTTCTGGCTCTGATCGCAGTATACTCGTACAGCGACTGGAAAAAAATCCTGATCCTTGTAACGGCTTTTACCGCAGGACATTCCATTACTCTTGCGTTAAGCATTCTGGATGTCTTCAGATTTCCTTCCGCATGGGTAGAATTCCTGATTCCGCTCACCATTGTACTTACCTCTCTGGATAACATCATCATGAAAAACCAGAAACAGACCCTGATGAGAGCCAATTATTATCTTGCCCTGATCTTCGGACTCGTTCACGGGATGGGGTTTGCCAATACAGCAAGGGTAATGATCGCCAAAAGCCAGAGCATTGCCGTGCCTTTGCTGGGTTTCAATATCGGCCTGGAACTGGGGCAGATTGTTATTGTAGCGGCAATTCTTGCTGTTCTTTTTATTCTCCTCAACATCTTTAAGGTCAATAAAAAAGACTGGATTCTTTTTGTATCTTCCGGAGTATTTGCGCTTTCCCTGAAGATGACTTTGGAAAGAATTCCTTTTTAAGCTTTCATTTTCTCATTTAAATATTATTATCTTTGATCATTCTTAAATCATTTCGGTCATGAAGCTAAAAGCAGCCGCCCTTTCATTTGCTGTATTCACCTATACAGGAATCACCGCACAGAATATCCAGAATAACCCGGGAAGTAATCATGGAAATAAATTTGAGCAGCTGGGAACCATTCTTCCTACGCCCAATATTTACAGAACCGCATCAGGAGCCCCCGGCCACGGATACTGGCAGAACAGGGCAGATTACCATATCACTGCTTACCTTGATGAAGACAAAAGAAACCTGAAAGGATCTGAAACAGTAACTTATTACAACAATTCTCCGGATGACCTTGATTATCTCTGGCTTCAGCTGGACGAAAACGAGCAGTCTACGGTAAAAAATGCAAACTACCAGACCTCCTCTACCCTTCCTTCATCTATGAATGATAACCAGCTGAAGGTAACCGAACTTCCTGAAAAAGACAACGGCTATGGCGTTAATCTTGAAAAGGTAACGGATGCTTCGGGAAATCCGCTGAAATTTACGGTTAACAAGACGATGATGCGTATTGATCTGCCGAAGGTTTTAAAGAAAGGTGAAAAAATTGTCTTCAAAATAGACTGGAACTATAATATTCCCAACCGCATCCAGATGGGCGGCCGCGGAGGTTACGAAAACTTCAAAGAAGACGGCAATGATCTTTATACCATGACCCAATGGTATCCCAGAATGTGCGTATACAGTGATTTCCAGGGCTGGCAGAACCACCAGTTTACGGGAAGGGGTGAATTTGCTCTGGTTTTCGGGAATTTTAAAGTTTCCATGAATGTTCCGGCCGATCATATTGTGGGCGGAACCGGAGAATGTAAAAATTACGAACAGGTACTGACCTCCGACCAGATGTCCAGATACCGTAAAGCGGAAAATGCCGCGGAACCGATTGAAATTGTAACGCTGGATGAAGCTAAAAAAGCAGAGAAAAATCATTCGAAACAGAGAAAAACATGGGTATTTGAGGCGAATGATGTAAGGGATTTTGCCTGGACCTCTTCAAGAAAATTCGTCTGGGACGGAATGAGAGTTACTATTCCTGAAAACAACAATAAAGTAATGGCCATGAGTTTTTATCCGAAGGAAGCTTATGGACTTTACAGAAAATTCTCGACCAAAGCGGTTGCCCATACCATTAAAACCTATTCGGAGTTCACAATTCCTTACCCCTACCCTGTTGCACAGTCCGTAGAAGCAGCCAACGGAATGGAATATCCGATGATCTGCTTCAATTTCGGAAGAACGGAAAAAGACGGAACGTATTCTGAGGGAACTAAAAATGGAATGATCGGAGTAATCATCCATGAAGTGGGCCACAACTTTTTCCCGATGATCATCAACTCGGATGAAAGACAGTGGAGCTGGATGGATGAAGGACTGAATACTTTTACAGAATATCTTACGGAAGAAAAATGGGACAATAAGTTCCCATCCAAAAGAGGACCGGCCTGGACGATCGTGGATTATATGAAGCTCCCGAAAAACCAACTGGAACCAATCATGAGCAATTCTGAAAACATTATTCAGTTTGGTCCGAATGCTTACTCGAAACCTGCCACAGGGCTGAATATTCTCCGTGAAACCATCATGGGAAGGGAATTATTTGATAAAGCTTTTAAAACATATGCCAAAAGATGGGCTTTCAAACATCCTGAGCCTGCCGATTTCTTCCGTACTATGGAAGATGCCAGCGGCGAAGACCTTGACTGGTTCTGGAGAGGATGGTTCTACGGAACAGATCCCGTAGATATTGCCATTGATAAGGTAACAGTAGCCACTCCTGACCTGAATACTCCTCCGAAAGAAGCCGGAGAAACAAAATACAAAGCAGATAAACCGCTGCAGAATGAGTTTGAAGATATTTCTAAGATCAGAAACAGGGAAGATAAAAATATTGCGTTTTATGTAGATAAAGATAAAGAAGTACAGGATTTCTACTACCGGTACGACAGAGGCCAGGAAAAAATAAACCAGGATAAGGAATATACTGCCAAAACGGAAGCCACTCCTGCCCTGGATGCAAAAGATAAAGAGAAATTTAAAAATATGACCGGCTACCAGATCGACTTCGCTAATAAAGGCGGACTCGTGATGCCTATCATCCTGGAGTTTACTTTTGAAGACGGTACAAAAGCCTACGACAAAACGCCAGCCCAGATCTGGAGACATAATGAACAGAAGGTTTCAAAGACCTATTATTTTGACAAAAAAGTAAAATCGATCCAGCTGGATCCGATGAGAGAAACTGCTGATATTGATACCTCCAATAATTTCTGGAGCAGCAACGGTACAGACAGCCAGGTTTCCAAATTCCAGCTATTCAAACAGAAACAGGGCGGCCCCGTAAGAGGCGGATCAAACGGCAAGACCAATCCGATGCAGGCAGCCGGAAAAAGCTAACCGCTGCTCCCCTGTAACTTCACCATACACGGCACTGCTTATCATTACTATGAAAACTTTTCTTTTCCTTTAATGATAAGCAGTGCCGGTTTATTTTCCCCAACCACCTACTCAATTCAACGTAAAATATCAGCCGGAAATTTTTCCGGTTTTTTATTTTTCTGCCAAATTTTCACACTGGAGAATAAAATTCTGCCATTTCATCCACCACCTGCCTGTGGCATACATTTAGAGAATTATTTGGCAGAAATAATTAAAAAATATAACATATTATGTCAGTAAACTTTAAACCATTGGCAGACAGAGTTCTTATCGAGCCGATTGCTGCAGAAACTAAAACAGCTTCAGGTATTATTATTCCGGACACTGCGAAAGAAAAACCGCAGGAAGGTACTGTTGTGGCAGTAGGTCCCGGTAAGAAAGATGAGCCTACAACTGTTCAGGTAGGTGACAAAGTTCTTTATGGAAAATATTCAGGTTCTGAATTAAAGCTGGACGGCAAAGATTATTTAATCGTAAGAGAATCTGACTTATTGGGAATCATCGGGTAAGCTTCCCGCTACCGGCTTCCGGCAAATGGCTTTTTTCTACATAGAAATTAATTGATGAGAGATTTTAAAAAATTTGAAGTCTGGCAATTGATAAAGAAATTCCCAGTTTCATCAATATTGCCCTGGGATCGTCCAATGAAGCCGAAAACCAATTAATTCTTGCGAAAGATTTGCGATACCTTCATGAAAGTGATTATCAAAATTTTCTGGAAGAGTTAGCCCTACTAAAAAAGAAGCCTGTAACCCTGTGGAAAAGGCTCAACGGAAATTAAAAAAATAAAATCAAACTGCGAATTGCTGAAGCCAAAAGCCGAAAGCAAGTCGCCAAAAGCTAAACAACATGGCAAAAGAAATAAAATTCGATATTGAATCAAGAGACGCTTTAAAAAGAGGTGTAGATGCATTGGCTAATGCAGTAAAAGTAACTTTAGGTCCTAAAGGAAGAAACGTAGTGATCGAAAAATCTTTCGGTGCTCCGCACGTAACGAAGGATGGTGTTTCCGTAGCAAAAGAAATCGAACTTGAAGATAAAGTAGAAAACATGGGAGCCCAGATGGTAAAAGAAGTAGCTTCCAAAACCAATGATATTGCCGGTGACGGTACTACTACCGCTACGGTTCTTGCCCAGGCTATCGTAAGAGAAGGTCTTAAGAACGTAGCTGCCGGAGCTAACCCGATGGATCTTAAAAGAGGAATCGATAAAGCAGTAACTGCTGTTGTTGAAAACCTTAAATCACAGTCTCAGGCCGTAGGAGATTCTACTGATAAAATCAAGCAGGTGGCTTCTGTTTCTGCCAACAATGACGAAACCATCGGCTCCCTGATCGCTGAAGCTTTCGGAAAAGTAGGTAAAGAAGGAGTAATCACCGTAGAAGAAGCTAAAGGTATCGATACAACGGTAGATGTTGTAGAAGGTATGCAGTTTGACAGAGGATACCAGTCGCCATATTTCGTGACTAATCCTGAAAAAATGCTAGCTGAACTTGAAAACCCATATATCCTTTTGGTTGAGAAAAAAATCTCTTCTATGAAGGAACTGCTTCCTGTTCTTGAGCCAATTGCACAAGGCGGTAAGTCTTTATTAATCATCTCTGAAGAAGTTGAAGGTGAAGCTTTAGCTACTTTGGTCGTAAACAAATTAAGAGGATCTCTTAAAATTGCTGCCGTAAAAGCTCCGGGATTCGGAGACAGAAGAAAAGCGATGCTTGAAGATATCGCGATCCTTACAGGTGGTCAGGTGATCTCTGAAGAGCAAGGATTCACCATGGAGAACATTACTCTGGATATGCTGGGTACTGCTGAAAAAGTAACGATTGACAAAGACAACACTACGGTTGTAAACGGTGGTGGTGACGAAGCTAAAATCAAAGGAAGAGTAGCTCAGATCAAAGCTCAGATGGAAACTACAACTTCTGACTACGACAGAGAGAAACTTCAGGAAAGATTAGCTAAGTTAGCCGGTGGTGTTGCCGTACTTTACGTAGGTGCTGCTTCCGAAGTGGAAATGAAAGAGAAAAAAGACAGAGTAGATGATGCCCTACACGCTACAAGAGCAGCAGTTGAAGAAGGTATCGTTGCCGGAGGTGGTGTTGCTTTGGTAAGAGCCATCCAGTCTTTAGACAGCCTTTCAGGTGCTAATGCAGACGAAACAACAGGGATCAAAATCGTTAAAAGAGCAATTGAAGAGCCATTAAGACAAATTGTTGCCAACGCAGGTGGTGAAGGTTCCGTAATCGTTGCCAAAGTAGCTGAAGGACAAGGTGACTTCGGATACAACGCAAAAACTGACGAGTATGTGAACATGCTTGAAGCAGGTATCATTGACCCTACCAAAGTAACAAGAGTTGCCCTTGAAAACGCAGCTTCTGTATCTGGTATGCTTTTAACAACTGAATGTGTTATCACTGAAGTGAAGAGCGCTGAACCAGCTATGCCAATGGGTGGTGGAATGCCGGGAATGATGTAACAGCGTGTCGCTGAGACAAATTTAATATACTAACCGCTCTACTTTTTGTAGAGCGGTTTTTTTGTTTGAAATTTAGTCGCTAATTATAAAAGTTTTATTTATTAGCACTGAGGTTGTTTTTATATATTTGTGAATTACTGTAAGCGTTTCAAAAACAAACTATTAAATGAAATTTTTAAAAATTCTATTTTTGTTAATTATAATTTTCTCAGGAATTTTAATAAGCTTAAAATTAAAATTAACTGTTGAAAGTGCTGAATGCAACGCAAACTATGAAAATATTTATCCTCCAAATTGCTTCATAAAATTCGAAAACAAAAAATACCTTATTAAACAAATCTATAAATACAGGTATAAAATACTAAGTGAATATTGGTTTGTAGCCAGCGAAGGCTTTGCAGTTCAAAAATTTGAATTTCCTTTTGAAATGAATTATAGCAATGATCAAAAAAAATATATCCTATTAAAATATTCTGAAAACGAAGAATTCATTAGATTCAATTCACAAAAATATAAAATCACGGAAAAAAGGAATGATACAATTATTTCAAAAATAGCTGATAACAAAATTATTATATTTATTAACGAATAGGTAAAGTACTATTATTCAAAATCTCACAGATTCTTAACTCAACAAATTAAAGTAACAAGAGTTGCCCTTCAAAACGCAACTTCTGTATCTGGAATGCTTCCCCAGCTGCGCAAAGTCTCCCGACTTTGCAGAAATAAAATACATCATCCGAAGTCAGGAGACTTCGGATAGCCAGTTATGGTTTTCCGTAGGGAAATAGTATATTAGATTCTAATTTTAATCATTATAATCAGAACAACATTAGCGCAATTGTATATTGACGCAATGCAGAAATTTGGATGTTAGCAGAAATTTTAAACAAACACATGTTACAAATGAAATTTATTATATTTTTTCTTGGAATTTCTACATTTTGCTTCTCGCAAAAAATAAGTTTTATTTACGAAACAAAATACAAACTGAATTCAGAAAAACAAGATGATGTTTATTCCGAAAATATGATTTTGGATATAAAAAATAATACTTCAATTTTTAGAGATTCACAAGACAAAAAATCAGATTCAATAAAGTTGAATAATGGAAGCGGAAGATATAAAATGGGTGTTGAAAACCAATTCTATGTCAAAAAGAATCTAACTCAAAAAAGAATTGAAAAAGTAATAACTTATTTGGGAACAGATTATCTCCTTCCAATTGAGGAAATATTAAATTGGAAAATAACTTCCGAACAAAAAATAATTGGAAAATATAAATCTCAAAAAGCAGAAACAAATTATGGAGGAAGAAACTGGATCGCTTGGTTTACTACAGAATTACCTTTTGCAGATGGTCCATATATTTTCAATGGTTTACCTGGGTTAATTGTTTCTATTCAAGATTCAAACAATGAATATTCATTTAATTTGATAGAAGTAAAAAAAGGCGGGAATATTTTTGACGTACGCACAAAAGCAATAAAAATTGATTGGAAAAAATATGAAACACTTGCAAAATCACATTTTAATGATCCATATGATGTAAATGCAAAATTATTAATGGGAAAAACAGTTACATTTACCGATCCGAAAGGTAATATTATGGATATTTCAATAAAGAATAAAGAAATGCAAAATGATATTTTACAAGAAAATAATCCAATTGAATTAAATCACAAAATAAACTACAAATAAATAATTCTGCCAACATCGCATTGGCAAAATGTGTCTCCTAACTCATCATTTGAGGTTCCAGATATCGCGGCTGAGGTTTTAAAATACTATTTGGGCATTCCGAGATACTCCTTTGGGGTCTTCAGGTTCTGTTGATAGGTTTGCAACACCAAATTTCCGTGAACCCAACGAAAGAGTTTTATATAGCTTCGGATGGGTTTAGAACCGTAAAAAAGATATTTTGGAACCGGTAAGTAAGGTTAAAATAAAAAGGCAGAGTTCGTGGAGTAGCGGAGTGACAAATTAATATACTAACCGTTCTGCTTTTGTAGGGCGGTTTTTTATTTTGTAGATAACTCCTTTGTTTATCATTTATTATATACTATTGCGTTTATCCAAAAACAACTAAAAATAAACCGCTGTTTAACAAGCAATTGTACAATACACATATAAAATAAGCGCAATAATATATGTGATATTTGCGCAATGCGTATATTTGGACGTTATCTGCAATTTTTTAAAAACTGCATCCATGAAAAATATTTGCAAGCTAATTTTAGTGTTTATTTTACCAATTTTATTTGGATGTAAATACGAACAAAAATTACAAAGAAAAGAATTTCTAAAAACTGCAAAAATTTATTTTAGCGAAGAGTTAAAAAATAATGCAGACTATAAATCCTTAGACTCTTTGAGAATATTAAAAATTGACACATTGTCTGATAAAGATGAATTATATCTATATATATGTCAATTATATAGATATAAAAATCATTTATTATCACAATCAAAATCGCCGAAAGATTTGTACGAATTAAAATATGGAACTGATGATTTTGGTTCGCAAATGTATGAAGACTACGTAAATAAGTTAGAATATAAGTCTGTAAAAGAAAAAGAAGCAAAATTTAATGTTCTGAGGGATTCTATTGACATTATTAAAAAACAAATAAAACATTATGAACAAATATTAGTCAAAAAAGATAGTTTAAATTTATGTATGTATGAAGTTGAATATATTTATCAAATAACAAATAAAAATATGATTGCTGAAAAAGGTGTGACATATTTATTATTTACAAAGGATATGAAAATAATTGAAAATAAAAATCTGGAAATAAAAAATCTTCAAAAATTTCCATTTATTAAATAGAAAAACGTCACCAGCTATGCCAATGGGTGGTGGAATGCCGGGAATGATGTAGTAGCGTATCGCTGAGACAATTTAATATATAAACCGTTCTACTTTTGTGCAGCGGTTTTTTTATTCATATTACAAATTAAAGGATAAGAATTAATAATGTATTTAGAATTATTATCTAATAATACTTGTATCATTTTTATTGCCATTTAGAAATATTTTTATAAATAAACACAAGTTTATACATTTTGTATTTATTCAATGCGTAAATTTGAATATAGTGACATCACTGAGAAATATAAATTAACAGAAATCCAATAATTATGACACAGAAAATAGTTTTTTTTAATCATAAAGGTGGTGTGAGTAAAACTACAACAACTTATAATTTAGGTTGGATGCTCGCAGAAAAAGGTAAAAAAGTTCTGCTTGTTGACGCTGACCCTCAATGTAACTTAACAGCACTTATTTTAAATGATGACTATGAAAAGTATTATTTAGAAGATACAACAAAGAATAACAATATAAAAGATGGTGTAAAGGTTGCTTTCGAAGGTAAGCCGCATCCAATTTCAGCAATCGAATGCCCTTCAGTAGAACGAAACACTAATCTTTTTTTATTGCCTGGACATGCTAATTTATCTGAATACGATGCTGCATTAAGTTTTGCTCAAACCTCAAACAATGCTATTTCTACATTACAAAATCTACCAGGTGCATTTAACGATTTAATAAACAAAACTGCCGATAAATATCAAATTGACTATGTTTTAATTGACTTAAGTCCTGCTTTAAGTGCAATTAATCAAAATTTATTTACACTTTCAGACTTCTTTATTATACCAACGAATCCTGATCCATTTTCAATTATGGCATTAAACACCCTAGTTTCAATTTTACCCAGATGGGTTGATTGGAATGAGAAAATGAGACCGGCTTTTGTCGATGCTGCTTATCCATTATCTACATCAACCCCGATTCTTATTGGAACATTAATTCAAAGATTTAATGTTCGTAAAGGTAAAGCGGCTAAGCCATATCGGGAAAACATCGCAGAAATAAAAGAATCTGTAACACAAAAACTAATTCCTGCATTAGAAACTAAAAATATGGTTTTTACAGCTAAAGTTTATAGTGATGCAGGAATTAATATAGATTTATGTCTTGCTGAAATTCCAGATTTTCAAGGATTGTTACCTAAAGCTAATGATATTGGTGTCCCTGTATTTGCTATAAAAGATAATGAAATTGGCGAAACGGGACCTATTCTTGATGGAATGATTGAAAAACGAAATCAATTTTATTCACTATTTAATAATATATCTGAACAAATAATTAAAGTTATGGATTATGCAAAGAGCGTATGACCAATTCCAAGATAATATGAGGTACATCAAAGAATTAGATGCTCTTTTTATTCACCTAAAAGACAATCTTCATTTACCAAATGATTTAACAGATATTCTTCGTGCAGAATGGGTTTATTGTGTAAGTGCTTTGGATAAGCTTGTTCATGAACTTGTTAGAATTGGAATGATTGAGGCATTTCAAGGAACAAGAATTCATACAAACAAATTTTCATCCTTTGGAGTTACGACTAATACACTTACATCTAGCTTAGCCGGAACAGTCCCACCACCTGAATATTGGTTTGAGCAAGAAATTATAGAACGACACAAAACACTAGCTTTTCAAGCTCCTGAAAAGATTGCAGATGCACTAAGTTTAATTTGGAATGAACAACATAAATGGCAAGCTTTAGCTATTGCCATAGGAATAGACCAAACAACCTTAACAACACAGTTAAAAACAATTATAAACAGGAGAAATCAAATTGTCCACGAATCCGACTTAGATTTAGTGACAGGTATTCGTAACAATATAGACAAAACTGATATTAATGACGTAATTACATATATTGAGAAATTATCTGAGGCTATTTTCAATGCAGTAAAATGAAATAGCACATATAGACAAAATAACTTTAGAATCAATGTAATCATAGTCTTATAGCCTGCTATAAAAAGTTTCCCGATATTGATTTAATAAAATAAAACAATCCTTTTAAAACTAAGTACCAGCTGCGCAAAGTCAGGAGACTTTGCGCCAATAAAATAAATCATCCGAAGTCAGGAGACTTCGGATAGCCGGGATATTGCTTCTGTATCCAAACTGGATCTTATTACTGAAGGTTTAAAAGGACGCTGAACCAGCGTGATGAAATACTAGGAATGATCTAATAACGTGTCGTTGAGACAAATTTAATATATAAACCGTTCTACTTTTGTAGGGCGGTTTTTATAAATATTAAGCGTTCATTTATATATAATTTTGACCATCAATATTGCATATTTATAATAGGTAGTATTAATAACAAGACTCTTATCAAATAAAAAAACATGCTAATGAAAGACTAGCATGAAAAAACGTATAATTAGTAAAAATATACGTATATTTGAAAATAGAAAGTGGAAAGACTTTGGACATCTTTCCAAATGAATCTTGTATTTATTATAATTAATGGTTTGGACCCATTAACCGCGCAAATAAAAAAGAAACATTCTTTACTTTCATTTAAGACACTTTGGACTAGTGTCTTTTTTTATTGGAATAATCCTAAATCTAAATCTGTACTTGTATAAAGATACTTGTCATTAAACTCAAATCCTGGTTTGATCTTACCATCAGTAGTAAGCCAGTTTTTCTTACCCCAAAATGTATTTCTATTATCTCTTCCTGCTTGAAACTTAACAAGCAACCCTTTCTTTTTTAAAGACTGAGTACTAGATGATAATGTTGAAGCTAATTCAGAAACATTATATTCTTTTCCTTCTTCATCAATAATCATTTCTGCAATTTCCCTAAAATGAACAAATCGATTTAATTTATCTAAAAAGTATACAAACTTCATTTTACTCGTCATATTGCTATCATAGGCATTCTTTTCATCTTGAGTAATAATTTGTAGAACATTATTATTACTTTTTTTATCTGTTACAACAATATCTAATGATCTATTATTATCTTCTAATACTTCTATAGATAGTTCAATACCTCTTAATTGCTCTTCTAGATCTCTCTTTTTACCCTTTAATACATCTATGGCACTTTTAATATTGTCTGAACTCATATCAATATTTTTAACAAAATTAGGAATAAAAAATTAAAACTAAAAACAAATAACCATTACTCGATTAAACAACCATTAAAACAAACCAAAAATAAATCATAAAACTCTAATAATCAAATAAATAAAAAATAAAAAAAAGTTATCCACAATAATCAAAAACCATATAAAATAAACAAATACCGTAAATAAGAAACAATACTGATAAAGATTCAATTAACCTACCTCTTCTATTATGCAAGCGCCTTCTTTTGTTACTAAAGAATTATATTAGTAATTCAAAAGCTAATATTAGAGGTGGACTATTCTTAATAACATAAAAGCAAAAGTACTATATATAGACCCCGCTACGAAAAATCTTCCGATTTTGCGCCAATAAAATAAAAAACAATCTATTAAAAAAATAAGCTCCGAAGCCTAAGACTTCGGAGCTTATTTTATTCAATTACTAAATAATGTAATAAATGTAAATCCCAACTCTTATTGGATTTATTCATCAATTTTATATTTTTCTATATCGAAGTCAAAATCAAATAGTTCTTTTGGCGGAATTTTAAATGCTGAAGCCATTTTAAGAATGGTTTCAATCGTTGGATTTCCTTTACCATTTTCATATTTGTTGTAATTACTGGAATCAAAAGCCGAATTTTGTGCAACAGCGTCCATAGAATTATACTTTTCCTTTCTTATCTCCTTGAGATGCTCGGAAAAACACTGCATATACAATTTTAAAACGTCTTTGCTATCCATTAATTTTATAATTAAGAGCAATTTTGGAATTTCAATTAAATATTTCATGGTAATATATTACCATATACGAGAAAATATATTATATTTGCTAATAGATTACATCCGAAGATGTAATTTTGCGATACTTCAAAGAAATATAGAAGCTATTGCTTAGAATCTCGACTTGAAAACTGGTAATTTAAAAGCAACGAGACGATAAGCTAGAAGCTCACGACCTAGGCGTGGGCTCTCTTATCTGTTGCACGGTATACCAGTACCTCAAGTCGGATATTGTAGAGTCTCATGCCGTTTTTATTTTCATGCTGTTCTGTTTTTCTGCGATCATCTTTTTCTAAGCCTGCTTTACCACATCAAGTATCATGATACGGTACAATGGGGTGTACAATCCATTGCGGCTTTAGGGCTTTTAGAAAAACACAAATTCTATCCTATTCATTAGGCTTTTATGGGCATAAAGTCATACGTACGTCCATTACGGCCGGTAAAATCGTACACTAAAAAAATACAGACTCATGAAAAAAACCAGAACAGACTTTACATCCCGGCTGGGGAAAGGCCGGAAGAAACATTGCGGCTTACAGCAGATGGAGACATTTTTTCAGCTCAATGACCTGGCGGCATCCAAAGAGCTGCTAAACAATATTATGCATTATGCTGTTAAAAGAAACAGCCGGATAAAAGAAGATCCGTCCGTTGTTTATCTCTTTCACCAGGCGATGCGGCAATTCATCCGTGCGGGCTACTTCATCATGCTGAAGGAAAAGAAGTGGGCCGTCAAGCCCCAGTTGGAAGAGATCTCTCCGTTGATTCTGGGCTTACTTTCTGAGAAAGAATACAAAAATCCTCTGCTGGTCTTTAAAAAAGCATTCATAGAATACAGCATCAGGGAATTCGATTATTTTATTTCCGGAATGGTCTATTTCTCACTGGGCATCTATGACCATCTCCCGGAAAGGAATATGATAAGCCCGTATATACATCTCACCAAAATGCTGGATGCGGCGTATCTTATTATTGAAAGGAGAAGGAAAGAATAAAAAACTTCCTGCTACATACAGCCTATCAACATTGTTCCAATACAATAAATTATTTAAAATCTCATATTTTGGGTAATAAAGTACCCCCTGCTCCGCAAAGTCTCCCGACTTTGCGGAAATAAAATAAATCATCCGAAGTCAGGAAACTTCGGATAGCCGGGTAGCCGGGACTTCGGATAGCTGGGGCCTGTTCAGTTATTAAAAAACAAGCCTGATGATAAAATCTGTCCGTCAGAAAATTTACGGACAATAAATTTCTTTTAGTTATACGTATTGATTAAAGTTCCATGATAACAACATCTTCATCAATATAATTATCAGGTCGCTCCTACGGAGCTTCCCTCTGATTTCCCGCTGCGCAAAATCTCCTGACTTTGTGCAAAAAACAATAAATAATATAAATTACATTTCGGGCAATAAACTCCCTCCAACCTGTATTACAACCCGCTCCAGCCACTTCATAAAGGAGCCGGAACCGCTTCCCAACCGCCGATAACCACTTCATAAAGCCCCTTTACCTCTTCCTATAAGCCCATGAAGACTCCTGGGTAAGTGGTGGTTCCCGCTTCGGAACGGCCTGGAGCCCGTTAATCAACTGGGTATACCCCCTTATACAACCCCTTATACCCCCTTACCTAAGGGGGTAACCGTATCTGATGATAAAATGCAGAACGTAAAGGCAAAAGCAATCCTGAAATTTTGAAATTCTTAACTCTCCCACCGGCTCCATGCATAAAATATCCATTTCACCCACTCTAAAACTACCGTCCTGCCTATATAAAATATACCTCTTTCATTTTTTATCCCTCCAACTTTCTCCTATATTTGTCAGTATAATGATAGAATCAATATTGATGACATCATAAAACCAAACAAAAAATATGACAACAAAAGAAGAATTCTGGGACAGGAAAAGGAAATTAAATGATGATTTTTTCGTCATGGGCTCTGTGGCCAATCCTGCCACCGAAGAACAGATTACAAAGTATGAAGAAAGTACAGGTTTCACATTCAGTGAAGATGTTAGGGATTTTTTGACAACATTTGGCTCCCTGATTTTTGAAGTTAAAGAAGAAATATGGAAGCGGCCGGAAGAATTTGATGTTCTGCCAAGCTGGAAATTCGGATACGGCTTTTTTGTATACGGGCTTTCTCAGGATGAAGAAATGCCTTCATGGATGGGGTTTGAAGAAAAGCATGCCGAAGCTCTTGAATATAAAGAAAAGCCACATGGACAATTATTTTTCAAACGCAGCGGCAACCTCTACCGCGCCTATACCGACAATGGAGTGATCAAAATTGAATATGACAAATATGACGGGGAAGATTACGAAGTTTTTGAAGGAAATATTTATGATTTTTTAATCAAAGAAATTGACAAATTAGAAGAAGATTACAAAGAATACATCAACGAAGGAAAAACAAATACTAAATCTTAACACCCCTTGAAAACAAAATTATTATTCCTTTCATTTTTGGGTTCATTATTCGCCCATGCACAGACACTTCAATTTAAAAATCTCGCCAGTATGTCTGCTGGCAGAGGCGGCACAAGCAGTGTGGTGGTGAATGACAATATATATGTAATCAATGGGTACCAGGAAAACAGCGGTAATGCAAATTATATTGAAAAATACAGTATTACTGATAACAAATGGAGCGTTATCAATTCTACCCTGCTTACCAAAAAATTTGCCAATTCGGAGACCTGCGATAATAAAATTTATATTTTTAACGGCTGGGGAAACAGCCATCTTGAAATTGTAGACCTTGCAGCCAATACAATAACGAAGGGCGCTACCAATCGCTCCTACACAGGAAATGCAGGCTCTGCAGTCTATAATGGCAAAATATATGTATTTGGCGGCAGCGGACTGAACGGAGCTGCCACCACTGTATTCTCTAATAAATTCCAGTATTATGACATTGCTTCAAATACATGGAACCCTTTACCCAATATGCCCACAGCCAGAGAAACAAGGGGCAAAATTGTAAATGATAAACTTTATGTAATTGGCGGTTTTAACGGTACTCCATCCCGCCTGATCAATGTTTACGACCTCAAAACTAATCTTTGGGTCAATCAGTATACGATGCCTGTTGGGATAGCCGGACACTCACTGGCGGTATCCGGTAATAAGATTTTTATTGCAGGAGGTTTTAATAATCAAAGTTTTCTCGCGTATTTTGACACTACAACTAATAAACTACATCAGTTATCCTCCAATATGATTCCCAGAAGATATCCTACCGCAGAAGTATACAACAATACATTATACATCATCGGTGGAAGTACAACGTCTCTGCTCAAATCATCCATTAAAAGTATCCAGGCAGCCGATATTAATGAAAGCGTGCTTTCTTCAGCTGCCGATAAGTAAGATCACAAAACCAACACGGAGGTCTATGCCAATTCAGGTAGAGGCAGCTTTGTTATCAGCAGTCAATTTGAATACCCGGTTTACCCTTGCTGCACGATTGTCTCGTGTGGCTTTGGCTCCCCGCTGCACAAACTCTCCCGTCTTTACGTCTTCAAATAATAAAGCATCCAAAGTCAGGAGACTTCGGATAGTGAAGAGTATGCTTTTAACTACTAGAATGTATAATCGCTGAAATGAATAGCGCTGAGCCTGCTATGCCAATGGGTGGTAGAATGATGTAGTCTTAACTACAACATTAAATTAAAAACGTTCTACTTTTGTGGGTGTCTTTTTATTTTGAGTATGGTTTTCTGTAAGGAAATATTATTTCAACAGATTAACTTAGCAAATACATTATAACAAAACAAAAAAGCCTACAACCCACTGATTACAAACAAAAATCATTATGCCATATTTGATTTGTTTTTATTACAAGGTTTCGTATATTTGAGAGTTATGTATAATTTTAATCCCACCCATCATATAAGAAATGTCTACAGGAATACACTACAATGTTGATTTAAAAAAAGCTTTTATTGAGAAAGAAGAAAGAAATATAATTGACCAATTTGCAAACTTATTTGCTATTACTTTTGCTAAAACTCATAAGTTTAAAAATGCAACCTATCATTATGTTTTTTTAAAACCAACAGATGAATTAAAAGAACAGTATAGATTTCAAAATGAAATTTTATTATTAATTAATCCTTTTCATGATTTTGATAATAGAACATTTGATTTTGTTGACAAATTAATGACCGATTATAGAAATAGATTGGATAAACTCTGTCTTGTTTTAATAAGTAAGGATAATAATATTAAGCGTAAAGTAAATAACATAATAACTCAAAATCCTGATAGTCGAATAATTATTCCTTTTAACTATTTGGATTTCATAAAAAGCCAAAACCCTATAAGCCTTATCTCATTAAGACTTAAAGAGTATTTTTATGGTAGAGACCTATTTGCTTTTGAATCACCACTACAAAATGATGCATATTTTTATGGTCGAACTGAAACAGTACAATTTTTTTACGACAAATATAAAGCTGGTGAAAATTCAGGATTGTTTGGTCTAAGAAAAATAGGAAAAACTTCAGTTCTTTATGCATTAAGAAGATACTTAAACTTACGTAATGAAATAAATATTTTTATAGACTGTCAAGAGCCGTCATTTCATTTAAGACGTTGGTATGAATGTCTAGAAGTAATTGTGCTTCAATTAAAAAAAGAAATTGAGACGATTAAAGAAGAAAAAATAGATATAAAGTTAAATTCTCCTTACACTGAAAAAGATGCTTCAAAGTTTTTTGAGGAAGATTTATGTAAATTAAGCGATATCACGGGGAACAACAGATTCTTATTCATATTTGATGAGATTGAAAATATTACATTTGACATCTCACCCACTGAACATTGGAAAAACTCAAATGATTTTCTATATTTTTGGCAATCTATGAGAGCTGTTTACCAAAAAACGCAGAATTTATTTTCCTTTATTATAGCAGGGGTAAATCCTAAAACAATTGAAACTGGCTATATTAGTGGCAATGATAACCCAATCTATAGAATGATTTCCCCCACATATTTAAAACTTTTTAACCATAACGATGTGGAAGAAATGGTAAAGAATATAGGAAATTATATGGGGCTTGATTTTGACAAAGAGATATTCACTTTTTTAACTGATGATTTTGGTGGCCATCCTTTCCTAATTAGACAAATTTGTTCTAAAATTCATCAAAACATTGTCAAGGCTAGACCTCAAAAAGTAACAAAATTTTATTATAAAGAGAACATCAGTAATTTAAACACGTCCCTTATAGACTATGTAGAAGTAATTGTTGATGTATTAAAAAAATGGTATCCAAATGAATATGAACTCTTAGAAGCTCTTGCTCTTGAAGATTACAATCAATTCTCTGAAATAGTCTTTAAAAACGAAAAATCAATTGAACACCTTATCGGATATAATTTAATTGAAAAAAATGGCACTGACAAATACCATGTAAAAATTAACACAGTAAAAGAATATGTAACTTCTAAATCATTACTTCGCAGAAAAATTATTACCATAGAAGATAAATGGGAAGCAATAACAGAAAGAAGAAATCAATTAGAACTAAAACTAAAGGAAATTATAAAACTTACAATAAAATTAAAACATGGACCAAAAGCTAAAGAAATCTTCTTGAATAAAATAGAAAGCAAAAGAAGAGAAAGATTAAATAATTTTAATCTAAATGAAATTTTTTCAGACAAAGGTGAAATTTACTTATCAGATTTAAAAACTTTTATAATTCAATACTGGTCAGATTTTTTAACAATATTTATTGATAAACCCAAATTTGAAATGTATCTTGATATTATCAATACCAATCGTATCGATGCCCATGCAAAAGATTTAGGTAAAGATGATTTACAAATAACAATGTCTGCACTTAACTGGATAATCGAAAAGTCAGATAATTTTTTAGAATAATAAATAGAAAATATTAAATAATGAACGGAAAAGTTAATAAGGCCTCTGATAAAAAAGAAAAATGGCAGAACTTTAGATTCTGGATCAAACAATAACCACTATTATAAATATTTCCCTCACTAGCATACAATTTTATTGTGTGGCTTTGGCTTTTGATTATATTATTAGAATCTTTAATTTATAATGCTATGATCACACAAAAGCATTCGTGCGACGGCAGTATTTACCCGTTATAGACTTAATGGCCTTATCAATCAAAAACCGCTCTATTGTATAGGACGTTTTTTTATATTCGCAAAAAGCCATCCATGAAAAACTTACCGGTCTTAATTTTCATCACGATTTTATCTATTGGGGTTTCCGGTCAGAAGAGAAATACCATAAACTGTAAAATAACCTATTTACCATCTATAAGGTATGAAGATAAATCTGTGAAAATATCAAAAATACAGGCGAAGAAAATAGACAGTTTGATTAATCTTAAATCTTATAAAATAAACCTTACGGATGATGACTTAGAAATGTTAAAAGAACTGTATGATAAAAAAGATTTTAGCGGAAATAAAATGTATCCAGTTTCAGAATCAGCATTTTTAAAATTAACCAGGCAAAAAGAGATCAACATTGATGCTGAAACTATACGTTCCCTTTCAGAAAAAAGCTTTACAGATCTTTTAAGCTCGGTTGTTGATGGTTCTCCTTTTATACTGACTGCAAGCACAAAAAATAATCGGCTGACCTATAAAAATAATTTCTCCGGAACACCTGGATTAAAGGACCTTAATCAATATTTAATTTTTTATTTTATTTACCATGAAGTTACTTTTTGCCAAAATGGTAATAAGCTTGTAAGCAGCTATTTTGAAAGGCAAAATTTAATGAAAAACATTATGTATTTTCTGGTGAGGATGGAAGCGGATTAATTCAATAAAAAAATATGTAAATTACACAATCATATACAACTTCATCCAGCATAATCGAAAAAATGAAAAACAAAATCCAGCTAATATCAATAGCTTCTTATATGCTGATCATTCTGGCCGGAGAAATGATTGGACTTCCATTTATCTGCTGGCTAATGTTTACACTTTTTGACTTTGGAAATATTGATCAACTCTTTGCATTGCTCGGAATTGGTGGAATTATTCTGAATGTGACAAAATGGAAATACAGAGTCCCTATAACCCTTATAAGCTTCCTGTTAATGTTATCGCCAATAGTAAGCAGACTGGTACAGGTTCCAATCGGAATGTTTGACTACCTGGCATTTCAAATTCCATTAATAATTTTTATAATTACATATTTAATATTCATCATAATGAACATAAGAGACAAAATACTGAATGTAAAAGCAGTTTAGATTCAGAGTTTTAAAGTCTCACTACTTCACAAAATTTCTCCTCCCGCTGCACAAACTCTCCCGTCTTTACGTTTTCAAATAATAAAGCATCCAAAGTCAGACTTCGGATAGCAAGGATAATGCTAAAGAGTTTCATGGCAAAACACTAAGTGATGCGTGTGATAATGACGGAATATCCTTAAAATACAGACCGGTAACGTACAGAATTTCACTTTTCGTGAGCCAGCTCCTGATCATGTCTTTTTATTTTATATCCAACATTTATTCAGTAAATAAAAACAGATATTAGATATCCATCAACACTTACTAATCTATTATCTACCTGATGGCTAAGAAAAAGTAACTTTCAGAAAAACCTGAAACTTATCATATCAAACTAAAATATTACTGCTATGAAAACAAAAATTTTACATCTATTTGCTTTTATGGGTATTTTACTCGTTAATGCACAAATGCCAAAATGGCTAGTAGGTGGTGGCTATTTAGATTTTACCGGATCTTCCCCGCAATTTACTCCGGCTTCAGTTGGTGCAGGAAGTGCAGCAATTAATTCAAGCGGAACCATATTGTTTACTGTAACGGGGGGGAATATAAACACCACCAATGCAGGCGCGGTAAATATATCCGATGGAGAAGTATCGGTAACTAAGGTTCCCGGAACTACTAATGACTGGTATGTAATAGGAATTAAACAGTATGTACAACCAGACAACCGGTATTTGTATAAACTGCAACACGCTGTTATAAGAGTACAGGCAAGAAATGGAGCCCGGGAATTGGTGGGAACGGTTGTGAATGATGGAGTAATAGCTGATTTAGGATATCCCGGTCCTTCAAATCCTATGAATGCTGTGCAAAAACCGGGAATTGCCATAACCAAATTAAATGGAAGTAATGAAAGATATTTATATACCGTAGGAGTTAATTATCTAAATAATAACTCTACCGTATCATATATTCGCAGGTTCACTATTAATGGGGTAAATCCCGGCGGTGTCTTTCAGAGTTCTCCGGTATATGTTGACCCGCCCCGGGATTCTTCTTACTTTGGAAGTGCTGTGAATGAATTAGAACTATACCAAAGCAGCACTGGCGCCATTACACTGGCCTGGGGGGATAGTCCGGATCCTCCCAATAATATCAATTCATATAATCCCGCAAAAATATATACCGCCCAAATTAATCAATCTTCCAATCTGAGCTGTACCATAAAAAGTTACCCTTTGCCTCAAGGCGGTATGGTGGGAGGATTAGAATTTTACAATAATGGTCAGAATATAGTTTTTTCAATCAGTAATTTTATGGGTTCAATAGGATCGGTAGATTATGGCTTACGTACTATTAATCTTAATAATGGTGTTATAACTCCCATTACCAATTCTTTAAGAAACGACATCAGTGGAGAACTCAATAATTACTGGAAAATAGAAAAAGATGTTTTTGGAAATTATTTTGTAATTAAAACAAAATTCATTTATTCCGGCGGAGGGCCGTTATCATACAAATTGATGACTATTGACCTGAACAACTTAGTGGTAAATAATTTTGATAACCTCAGTTCTTATTCTTACATGGATTTACCGGATCAGGTGGATGATGCCAATTATTATTCACAGAAGAACTCTACCCAAAATATGGATGAATCTGATACTGATTTTAACATCGCACTTTCTCCCAACCCTGTTTCAGATATGGCTACTATAAGTTTCAGCCTAAAAGAGGATACGAAAATAACTGCTGAAATTGTAGATTATTACGGAAAACTGGTAAAAAGAATATCTGCTCCTTCCAAACAATTAAAAGGAGTAAACAAAATCAGGTTTTCTACCTCTGATATTGCCAATGGTATTTATATTATAAATCTGAATATGGGACATGTAAATAAATCCTTAAAATTTATAGTGAAACACTAAAGTTGAATACCCACTCCCGGCGGGAAACCGTCTGTAAGGAAGACAGGAAAAAATACAAAAAAGGCTGTTTTCACAAATGGTGATACAGCCTCTTTGTTTTAACTAAAACCGGTTTTTAATTTTATCCAGATAAGCATAATCTTCTTTCACTTTATTCAGCCATCGCTCTCTTCCTTCCGGTTTATTTAAAAAATCCGAATGAAATCTTTCTTCTGCTGAATAAGTTGCGACCTGCTTCGCCAGATCCTTCACTAATGGCATATACTCAGGGGTACGATTTAAGGTTGCCAATGCATTGTATAAAAGACAGTAACCAATATATTTTGTATTGACGAGTTCTTTAGTATAGTCTGCTATTAAATTGGCCTGAGCCTCATCGGGTGTACTGTTCTGAATTCCTAAAAGGTCTTTTTTAGCAAACAGTATATAGATAATATGTTGTTTTTCGGCAGTATTTAAATTTGAATTATAGAGCGCATTAATGGTTTTCCAATCGATTTTCGGATCATTCATTTTTTTTCCAAGATCATTTTCGACATTGAAAGCCATAAAATCTGTATGGGCATCAAGATATGGCAGCTGCTCTGTGTATTCTTTTCCTGAAGGAATATCTGCCGGTTTTTTTGTTATAACGGATGACCTGGCATTCTTATCACTTTTTTGTTCATATGTTGCCATATCATCTTTAGAACAGCCTGTAAAAATTGCAGCTACAACTGCAATATTCAAAATTCTCTTTTTCATAGTAATTATTATTAGTGTTTATTTAACAGCCTACTGACATTCCCGGCTCCCATCCATTCACTACTCCCTGTTCAAAAACATAATCCGACGTAGCATATGCATAATGAACAGTTGCCCCACGGGGCGGGGTTCCACTACATGCTGTTCCATTGGGAACATTCCATCCCATCCCTACACCATAACCTCCGGCCGACACATAGCAACCTGACGTACAAACTTTAGCTTCAACAGCAACAACAGCCGTAACAGCTAAAATGATCATTAATTTTTTCATAATTGTCTTTTTTTTTATTAGTTATTGATTTATCCGCAAACCATTTGCAATAACTTTACAAAAATATATAAAGAAAACAGGTCACAGCTAAGGGAAACCGCAATTACAAAAAATAATTTATTGTTTAAAATCAGAATAGAAGAAATAAACAAAATAGTTGCTGATTACAAAAACACAAAATAAAGAAATTAGCGGTAACATTATATCAGCAAAGAGATAAAACTGAAAAATTCAGTTTATTTATTCAGTCTCCTGTTTTCCGGTTACACAATTTTTAATAACTTCACTCCATTGCAAAAATATTGGCTATCTACACTTTTACGTTAGCTGCCGGACAAACCAACACCATCCAAAAGGCATGAAAAATATTTTAACATTTTTATCAGCTGTTTTACTGCTGACAGGCTGTAACAACTCAAAGACTGAAACTGCTGATAAAAACGACAGAACTGAACTTGTTCCTGAGCCGGACCGGCACGATAGATTATTAGGTGAAGCCATTCAAAAGCTCAAAGCTATGAAGTGTGACTTTTCTGATCCTGATATTTCTCTCAGCGGAATAGAACTGAGGAACTCTGAAAGTGCAGACAAAGTTATCGGAACAGACAAAAAAGCTGATGAAGGAGGACAGTATCATTTTTACTCGCTGATGGATGCTGAAACTTTAACTTTGACACAGCACCCCGGTGACGGCAAAAACCAGATCTCTGTTTTCAGCGTTTCATATTCCGATAAAGCTGATTACGGCTACCCACAATTAAAGGTAGAGACATTTCAGACAGAAAAAGGAATTAAACTGGGCCTGACAAAAGAAGAAGTTACAGCAAAACTCGGCCAATGCTATACAGTTGTAGACAGCACAAAAAACTGTATGGAAATTTATTACAGAATAGAAAGCCCCAGAGACAGCAAAACAAAGATTCTGGAAATCAATAAAATGCCGGTTTACTATGCAACCTATACCTTTTGCCGGAACCAATTGAAATACTATGAATTTGGACTTGAGTACCCGTAATAAAAACACATGAACAACAGACAGAATGTACAAAAAGTAATCCTATTCAGAGCCTGTTTAAATTTCTAAATTTCATTTTTTGAAGACGGAATTATTCATCAGCTTTGCGTAATTTCTTTTTGCAGACTTGAAGAACTATAAAATGTACATGATCTTTTTAGTGAAGAAAAATTTCAAACATAACTATTCATCAATAAGAAAATAACTGATATATATATTTTTTTGAATAAGAATTAAACAAGCTCTTAAAATTTATGAATTGGGAAGACATCAAATCAGACCACAAAAAAGTTTATCCGGCAAACAGTATAACTGTTTTTATGATGGATACCGAAAATGGAAAAGCAGCCACTCACTGGGTAGACGAAGCCTATAAAAACTATGAGTTTAAAGCTGAGTGTATGTTTAACTGTTATGTTACAGTTGATTTCACAGACGGCTTCAATTCTCAAAAGGAAATCCCTGACATTGCCGAAATTGAAAAATATTTCACGGAAAAGCTAAGAGAAGTCTGTGTTTGTCACCTTGTCGCCAGAATTACAACCGACACAGGAATAAACTTAGAATTATACGTTGACAATGTAGATCATGCTATTAAAAAATTCAACGAAATTGAAGAAGATGCATTGAGATTGGTTAATTTTAGTTGTGAAATTACCGATGATGAAAATTGGGAGAATGTAGAAGAAATTTTAAATTAAACTGAAAACCAGAACCATTTAAAATCAGCAACAGCACTGCCGTACAATAGGACATAGCCCAAAGCGGACTAAAGTTTACGTTTCGTTCTTCCGTCCCTGCTAAAAATGAATTATATTCGTCTGAACCGCTCCCGGTGCTGAATCAAAAGTTTAAACTCCGATTTTTTCGCTTTTGGCAACACCTGAATCATCAGCGCCACGCATAAATAAACATTTAAAATCTGAATTGATATGACCGAACAGGAATACCTGGAACACGCCAAAATGATATGGAAAACTTTAGTCCCGAAAAATGGTCATGCGGAAACCATTAGCGGTGAATTGGTAAGATGTGTTGAAAATCTGAGGGATGAGGCCCAGAGAAACGGAAATAAAAATTGGGGCAGACGTTTTTCATTCAAGGCAAATTTCATAAGAGATACTTTAATCCCTTCGGGAATTTTTTCGCCGGAAACAGTGGATGAAATCAACAGGGATATCGATTCAATACTTGAATATGAATTCCCTGAAACATCTGATATTGTATATGACAGGCTATTATACAGAATTGTAGACTGGGATTTGAAAATGCCTGGCCGTCAAAAACTGAGCGACCGCTTTCTTGCGGAATCAGCTGAACATGATGACAGTGCTTTTATGGCTCCTGTGCCAACATCTGTAAAATATTCTCCTTTAAGACAGGCTATATTGGAACAGGATACGGAAACAGTACAGCAACTTATCAGCACCGGTACAGAGGTAGATGAAACCGGCGAATTCAATTCAACTCCGTTAGGTACTGCCGCAGCGGTCGGAAATATAGATATCATCAGGCTTTTATTAAATGCCGGGGCAGATATTAATCATTTGGATTCACTTGGGCAGAGCATTCTTGATATGTCCCAGTACAGACCGGAAGCCAAAATCTTTTTGAAAGAACAAGGAGCAAAATCGGGCAAACAGCTGCAAAAAGCTGAAAAAGAGAAAAATAAAGACGCTTAACGCCAAAAGAATATTTTGCCCAAAACAGGGCCGAACTGTACTAAAACCACACCCGAACCATCGTAATGCAATAGTACCCAAACACTTTTAAAACAAACACAAAATGAATAAATATTTTATTTCCTTTTTCTTAATCCTGAACTCTGTTCTCCTATTTGCAAAAAATGATAAATTGTATAAAGCGAGACAAAAATTCAATAATTATAAATCGGTGTCATACGTTGCAACTGCATTCTATCCGAATCCGGAAACCGAAGAAATAAATAGTTTTAAAACCTTTTACATTATCAATAACTACAAGAGCAAAAGTTTTGACTTTTACAGCAAAACAGATCATTCAGAAGAAATATTCAAAAACAATGATTATACGGAAATTCTAGCCAAAGAAAAAACAATTTATAAATATGAAGACAGACAGAACCAGAATGAAATGATCCAACATTCAAGACCGGTTCAATATGGACCAACTTTTCTGATACATCATGACTGGAAATATGAAAATGACGTTTTGGTGAACGGAACCCAGCATTCTCATTACTCATTTATCGAAAGTACAAATCAATACGAGGGAAAAACAATTAAAATAGAGTTTAATATCTATATTTCTTCTCAGTATACCATATCCAAATTTGAAAGAAAAGTATACACAGATAATAAACCCGGGCAAACGATAACCTACAACTACGATCATTACAGCTTCTCAAAAAAAGAACTGGTTATCAATACGAATATTCCTGAAAGCTATTCTTTAAAATATTTTGAAAGAAGAGAGCTAAATCCATTAAAAGAAGGAATACAGGCACCTGGCTTTACCGCTCATGATCTTGAAAATAACGAAATTTCAAATACTGATTTTACAGGAAAAAACACTTTACTTCTATTCTCCGGAACCAATTGCGGCGCATCAATTGAAGTTTTTAAACTATTAAATAATGAAAACTTTCACCTTCCCAACAATTTAAAACTCATTCATTTTTATGCATCAGATTCAAAGGAAGCGGTTCAAAAACTTTTCAGTAATAAGAAAATCAATTTTCCTATAATAGCAGATCAAAAAGATATGGAGGAGAAATTTCAGGTTTCCGGATATCCGGTTTTATATTTAGTGAATGAAAATGGAATGATTTCTAAAACCTTTGATGGCTTGGAGCCAATAGCCGATTATTTAAAATCAATCAATAAAAAATAAAAAATTACGGTATACAAAATTGCATCAGCAAAATACAGGCGGGTAATGAATTGAAACTTTCACATTTCCCGCTGCGCAAAAAAAAAATAATCCAAAGCCGGAAGACTTCCGATACAGCTCTTTTATCCCGGGATAAAATACCCCGCCCTGCCGTTTTTTATCCCCCAACTTTTACTTATATTTGTTTCTGTAACGTACACAAATATGCAAAACAAAAACATACATCAGGGAAGAAATATCAAGCGTTTTCGTGAGATGCTGGGCATTAAGCAGGAAGCTTTGGCTTTTGATCTTGGTGAAGACTGGAACCAGAAGAAGATTTCACTTCTGGAACAGAAAGAAGCGATAGAAGAGGATATTTTAGAAAAAATTTCCAGCATCCTGAAAATTCCGGTGGAAGCTTTTCAGAATTTCGATGAGGAACAGGCTATCAATATTATCTCCAACACGTTCGATAATTGTCAGCAACCAGCTTCTATATTCTATAACTCTACAATTAATCCTCTGGATCAATTAATTAAAGTACACGAAGAAAAGATTGCCCTGTACGAAAGAATGCTGAAAGAAAAAGACGAAATGATGGCCAGGCTGGAGCAGCTTCTCCGTAAATAAAAAAACAAAAACTAATAACCGGAATTCCATGAAACTCTATTCTCTTATAGCAGGAATATTCTTCCTGTCCACTGCCTGCGCAGAAAACAGCAAATACAGGGTCGGCCAGGAATGGCAGTACAAAACCCGTCCTGCAGAAGAAAACTCTACCCTTAAGATTTTAAAGATTGAAGAATATCCTAAGACCGGAAAAATAATCCATATTTCCATCCGTGGTCTGAAGATTAAAAATCCCGGCAGCCCTACTGGTTTTGCTGAAAACCTCAGCCATATTCCTATATCGGAAGAAGCTCTGAAAAAAAGCGTTACCGGCCTGAAAAACGAAACCGGAAAAAAGCCCGACTCCCTTGAAATGGACGGATATGCTCACTGGAAAAAAGAATTCGATAAAGGAAATGCAGGGATATTCACCATTCCTGTTTCTGAAATTGTAAGTTCACTGGAAGAATCTATTACCTCCGGAAACCAGTCCCGGTAAAAACAGCTACATAAGATTACTCATGGGATATTGGCGCACACTGCATTTATTTGATGACAGAAAATTTTATACAGAAACCGTTCCGGCATTAAAAGGAGAAGCGGGAGACCTTACTGCAGATTGCCGTGAGTTTCTGAGATCTCACGTTACCGGAAGCACTTTACATCTGTCTGAACAGGAACTGGAAAAGCTCGTGAATGAAACTATTGAACATATTGTTTCCATATCCAATTCATTAGATGAAACTTTCAAAATAAACAGCGAATATCAGAAAGCAGAAAACACAAACACTGAGATGGCATTTTGTAATGATTTAGAAGGATATTATGAATTTTCTAAATTTTTTGAATATTATACCTTCAAAACCTGCGCAGATTTTTTTCCTCATTTAGGTCTTGGAAAAGGCGGAGTATCCCGGAATTTTGAACGATCTGAAAAAGCACTTTCCTATTCAGTCCTTGAAGACCTTGATGACTGGAACAATTTTTTGTGTTTCGACAGAATGGGAATTACCAACTGGATACCTCATGAAGATCTTCAATACCTTTATCTCGACAAAGAGAATCTGAAACATGATGGTAATGAACCGGCAGAAGCATTTCTTACCCTTCTTGAAATAGCACACGATCACAAACTCGGCTTTATTATGGGAGTTGATATGAGAGAAGAGATACTCCGGTCACTACCCGGCAATAAAACCGTAAAACCCGGAACCTGGACCCTTCAGAATTTATCCGGACTAATATGGGGAATGTAAACGATATATCCATCCCCTCAAAATACGTAAAAACAGTACAAAAAATATATCAGCTGTTGAGGAGCCTGCGGATCTAAAAAAAGTATGCCTGCGTTACCTGAAATTCTAAAAAATCCTATTGAATTAATTCCGGTTAAATTAGACGACATTGAATAATAAAACCAGGGGCCCACTCTAAAAGCCGCCGGAATTAAAGTCTGAAACCGTTACTAAAATCCAGAAACAACCATGAATTTTATAAAAAATCAATTACCGGAATCAAAAAACAGGATCAGCGTAATTTTAACGTTACAGATTGCTGAACCGGAGGTAAACGTTTCCGAATTTGCAGGTTTTAGAATTATAAATTCTCATGAAATACTTGAAAAACATAATTACCGCCCGCCACAGGATTCCCACCTGAAAAAGCTTGAATACATTTCGGAAGAAATTATTAATTCGGAAGATCCTATTTTAATTTGTGAGACCGGATTAAGTACGATGGACTTTGATATCATCTCTGAGATTTTGAGACCCTATGAATTAATCATCAACAAAATCTTAGTTCCCAACCCAGCCAAAAGAAATAAAAAACTTGCTGAAGGACAGGAAATGTATAGAAATCACAGCCGCTGGCTTCATTTTTATCCCGGAGAAATTGAGGATATCTATAACGATTTTGAAGAGGAAATTAAAGACCTGAAAACAAGGTATGAAAATACCCAAACGGAAATACAGGAAATATAAAAGCCATATAGAAGTGCTTTGGTGGTTTTTTGTCAGGCCGGCAACCCGTATTTTTTATTGATTAAAAAAATCACTGAATAATTTCCGTTCAACACTCCCTACTTTATTTGCAGGGTATCTGTGTAATATGTAGATTTGAGGGTGTACAACATCTAAAAAAACTAATAATTAAAAACTAATAACTAATGGCGAACAGATCATATCTATACAGCGCAAATCCGGAATTGACCAAACTTCGTGATGTATCGGAATGGAATTATGAAATTCCTTTATTCCATAAAATAGTTCTGGGTTCCGAAACTCAGATGTCTAATTCTAAAATATGGAACTTTGAACATCCCATCGCCATAAAAGGCAATTTTAAAAACGGATTAAAGAAATTTTATGATCTTCTAGATTACCTGGAAACACAGGCCGGTATCGACACACAGGCAATAACCGGGATCAGACAGGACACAAAAGATTTCTTCGAAAAATATCCTGAAAGAGTACTGGATCTGTTTTTTCTGGAAGCAGGAGAAATCTATGACATGGGAGGAGATATTGCTCCCATTGAGCAGCAGAACGAATTGTTTTACGATGAAATTATCTCAATATCCAAAGACATTGACGATATTTTAGAGAAAAAACCGGATAATGTATTTGATTTTAAAGATTCTCTGTGGCTGCAGGAACTGAAAAAAGATATCAATGCCTTATCTGTATACTGGACATATGTAACCTATTTTTCTTTCAACAAATCGTAAAAACAGAACAGTTCTTGAGTCTTATTAAATTTGATTTTTTTATAGTGCCCAAATCTTTACCATATTATTTAAAAATAACCTTGCTCTGAAAAGGCCACTAAAGCTTAAAAAAATCAAAGATTTTTATTATTCTCACAGACACTGTAGTTTTTTTCACCTATAAGATTTTGAGTTCTGTGGGAAATTCTGCTAAATACAAATCAAAGATTCGACGAAGTCAAAAGGCACCAAAGATTTAATAATCACATATCCATTTCTTCAAATAAAATTTAAACAGACTTTAAAAATATATGAAACCTGTTCTGTTACTATTTTCCTGTATCATAATATTGAATTGTTCCGTTAAAAATCTGGAGAATAAATACCCGGATGATGATCTCATTATTGAAAAAATTATTGAAATCTATAATTTTAAAGCAAAGAAAACAGAGCCCGCCAAAAATAAAATCTCCAGTACTTTAATAAAAATTTTAGGAGACTCAGTACTATGGATGAAAATGAGTTTGAAAAATCCTTTTTGCCCATAGGACCAAATGGTTATCGTGACTCCTGTGCAAAAAAATTCTTGTTTAAAGATGACTATAAAAGTTTTGTTTCCCAATACAATAAAAATACAGTTACCAGGATAAGTAAAAATTTACAGAAAAAATATAGAAATCGAAAATTATCGGAAATTGAAAAGGATGAAAAAAATAATAATGCTTTTTATGAATATTTAGAATTCTCAAAGGCTTATTTTTCCCGTGATGCACAGACTGCTTATATAGAAGTAAATTATCATTCAGGAGGAATTTATGGAGATGGGACAGCATTTATACTCAGGAAGAATAACGGAACCTGGGAAATAGTTCAGAGAATCAATTTATGGATAACCTAAAAAATTCATTAAGAATATCCAGTCATGGAAGTTCCCATGCTACGTAAAGTTTCCCCACCTATCCAGAACTATATTCTTTCAGTTTTAACTGCTTAATATATTGTTTTAGTTTATCAATATGAAAAAGTGGTGTATATTTAGAAATTAGTGACAGCTTTAACAGACAATCTGCAAAAATTTACATCAACAGAAAATTATGGCAAAAAATAAACTTGACACCTTTAAAAACCATCTTGGTTATGACGGCAAAAAATTCAATCCCGAAAAAGCCATTTCCATCCTGGATGAAATCGGGGTTGATGCCACCAACGAGATGGGTGAAACTCCTCTGATCATTGCCGCTTACCTGGGAAGAACTGAAATATTAAGAATAATCCTTCAGCAGCCCCAGAACATTGACCGGAAAGTGGAGGGAGGTATAAGTGAAACCGCCCTTTTAGAAGCTTGCGGGCAAAGACGCCTGGAAAGTATTAAGCTATTGGTAGAAGCAGGTGCCGGTCTGGAACAGGAAGATAAATCCGGACTGACACCGCTTTCTAAAATATTTACCAATACTTTCTCCGATCCTCTTCCCAGTGCGGATTATCTGGTTTCTAAAGGCGCGAAGATTACGGACCGGGTTATCAGCATGGGAATATCCTGGAATCAGGAGAAGTTCACCGGCTTTTTAAAAAGCATTCACTATGACCTGGAAAGCGTTCCATTTCCCGTAGAAGAAACCGTTCAGCAGGAAGAAATAAAAATTGACACTTCCATTGATATAGAACACCTGCACAACGTGGTCAATAACAAAAATTACTTTGAAACCACAAAAGTAATCTGGAAAAAGCTGGTTCCAAAATCAGGCCAGGCAGACACCGTTCAGGGTGAACTGTTGAGAGCAATTGAAAAGTTAAGAGACGAAGCCCAGAGAAACGGAAATGGAAACTTCAGTAAAAACTGCCACGGTATGCTCATTGATTTTTTAAGGAAGGAATTAACCGGTGAAAATATTTTTGACAAAGAAATAACAGATAAAATAAATGACGACTTAGACAGATTATCCGTTAAAAAAAGCCCCTACACAAAGGACGATATTTATGACGGCATTGCAGATAGAATTGTTGACTGGTATTTGAAAAATCCTGCACAGATTTTACATCAAAAGAACGATAAATTGTACTGCTAAACCCAACAATACGGTTCCGTAAGATCTCCTGACATTGTAGAATAACGCGATAACCTGAAACAATATACCATAAGTCATGACACAACAAATTCGGGATGTTTTACTTTATAAGGGCAAAGAATATTATCTGAATAATGAAATTTTAGAGTATTATTTTAACGAATTCCCGGAGCACAAACCGGAAAATACCGGAGCGTTCAGTGCCTGCTGGAGAGGATATGTGGCATTCTTTGAAATAAAAAACAATGAATTGGTCATCCGAAAAATAAGCTGCCTGTTTAATGCGAAGCATGAAAAATTTAAACAGAAATTGAGAGATTTATTTCCCGCTAAAAAATACGGCTGGTTTTCTGGATTAATCAGAATCGACGATTTCCGGGGAAAATATAATGATGAAAGTAACGAAGAAGCAATCTATGAATTACTTGAAATAAGAGATGGAAATCTCATCAGACACTGGAAATTAAATTTTGGGGATTTTAATGAATTCAAAAAAAAGCTATTCATAGATTTTAAAACGACAAAAGACTATGAAAAATTATTTCTTAAATGGAAAAATAATAATCCCGGAATTACAGAAAAAGAAATAAATAAATACATTTTTCAATACCTCATCAATAAGGTCCGCAAAATTTCCCTGCCCTGAACAATATAATGTATTGATAGAAGTTTTATGATGTATAAGCATCCCCAAAATTAACTAAAATATGATAACCTCGGATTTCTGACCATTTTGTCAACACTTTTTCCTTTATAACACAATCATCCTCTATGAAAAAGATTTTAACATTATTGTCTCTCATTTTCTCCACATTCATTTTCAGTCAGGAATATTTGAATAAAACCGAAAAATTCGATCTGAAACTGTTTAAATATTTAGACAGTTTAACTGTAAAAAATAAAATTTCCGCTGATGATTACTTAAAGTTTTCAAAACCATTTTCAAAATGGGATATAAGACCTGTTCAGTATGAAAAAATTTGGGCGTTAGATTCAGTCAGAACTTCGAGTGAAATTTCCAATTTCTTTTGGGGCGCTTTTTCCCGGCAATATGAATTTACGGATAAGGAAGCAGGCGATAAAGCCAATCAATTTTTAGAACAGGGACAAATCAACGAAAGTTCCAACATCCTTTTTCTGAAAGATAATATCAGCCAATTCAAAACCTTGGCATCCATGGTCAGAAGTAGTAAAAATTCTATATTTCTAAACCAAACTTCATTACAACGCGTTGATCATATTTTTAAGGAAAATAATATCTATTGGTCGTATTTAATACCGCCGGCATCACCTTTTCCTATTTCAACTCAAACTAAAATTGAAAAAAAATATAAATTCAATTCCCTGCAAAAGCAGATTCTGGAAAAAATGAAGGAAATAAACATTTATTCAATGGTGAAAACTGAAAAAGGGATTTTCTTTTTATCAGACGGGTTTACAGACAATTCATATGGCTATTATTATTCCGGTACAAAAATTATGGAGAATAATAATCACCTTTTTGAAATAATGATTTCTAAAAAAATTAATGAGGAGTTTTTCTATTATATTGCAAATTAGAATATCATATAAAAAAAAATGATAATGGGTGGTAAAAACCTGGAGTAAGGCTAACCATTCACCAGTGTTAAATCAATACCTTTTTCGTTGTATGAAATTGTATAAAAAAATAAATCCATGAAACAAATATTATTGATCCTGTTAGTGCTGTCAGGTCTGATGAATATTAATGCCCAGCAAAATCAGACAGATTATTTCTTAGGAAACAGAACTTATTGTAAAAAGCCGGATAACGAAAGAGTAAATAAAATCTATCCCCTCGGAATAAAATCTGTACAGCAAAACTTATATCTTGGTGCTGCATTCAAAATCTTTTCGGAAGTCATAGAAACAGACAATTCCTTTTGTGATGCCTATTTCTGGGCCGGATACACCTTAAGATTAAGTAATATGGAGAAAGAAGCCGTGATTTTCTATCACGCCGCAGACAGCCTTGCCCAAAACAGGTCCATAGAATTTAAGCAAAACCTTGCCACCCTCGCAATGAAAGTCGGAAGGATGAGTTTTTCAAGAAAAAAATTCCAGGAAATCACAGAATATTTTCCCGAAAGCCCTGAAGGATATTACGGAATTGCACTCACCTCCCTATTTATAGAAGATTATAAAAACGGGCTTGAAAATATAGATATTGCTGGAAAAAAATACAATTATCCAAACAAAGACTGTCAATCCCTGAAAGCAATATTATTAACATTCAACGAGAAATATGAAGAAGCCATTCCCTATTTTGAAAAGGTGGAATCGAATTTTAAAAAAGAGGATACTTTTAACGGATGCTATGCATTATGTCTGAAACAGGTCGGAATGAAAACTTCTGATGAGAAACTGATGAAAAAATCTAAAAAGTATTATGAAAAGGTGAAGAACAAAGCCGGGCTGCCTGAAGTCATAAAAAATGCGTTCAAAGGATTCTGATAAAAAATGTACTGATAACATGCTGAAAACAACCCACGAACTTATTGAATATTTAAAACTTCCCTCTTCAGAAAGAGAATCCGCCATTATATGTTCACTGGTAAATTCTATTGTTAAATGCGGTGGTAAAAGGGATGCTGATGAAATTTTAAAACAGTATCTGGTCCATCCTTTTGATTTTGATCATACTTATTTACTTCCTGTTTTTAAAGCATTGGGAAACCATTCTACTGCAGAACAGATTTTCAATGTATCTATCCACCAAAATAAATTGGTTGAAAATACAGACCCGGAAATTTTAGAAGTTTTGGGCCATTTAAAATATGAACCGATAAAACCTATTTTAGCTGACTATCTTTTTGGAAACAAAGAAGAAACCGATTATTATATTTCCAGGTCTGCGGTTCTGGGTTTATTACATTTCAACTGCACTGAATATCAAAAAGAAATTGAAGCAGAAATTGAAAAATGTTACGGGAAAAATTTATTCCCCGAATTTGTTCCTGCGTTAGCCGGCAGACTAAAAGATCCCGGCGTAGTACTGGAACAGCTTTTTGAATCAGGAAACACATTTGCGTCCACAGACTGTAATGCAGGCATTGTACTTGGTTTTTCGCTTTGCGGAGAACAGGGAAAACCCTATTTCAGGAAAATTCTTTTTGACAGGAACTGGGAAGCAGATTCCACAGCAACAGGTACCGTTCATTCCGCGTATAAAGGATTGAAAAACCTGAAGATCACTTTCAAAGAACTCTACCATGAAATAAAAACACTTTCCGGGGAAAATCTTGATTATGCTTTAGATGTTTTTTTCGCTTTACTCGAAAGGAAATTCAATGATATTGAAGCCGGCCCGGAAGAATCATTTGCTGAGATTTACACCACCCTCTTCCAATGGAAAAACGGAGATAAAAACGGCAATATCATTGATCTGGCAGCATCTGTAAACAAAACGGAAAAGGCCTGCCAGATAAAAGAACTTACTGAAATGAAAATGAATGAGGAAGCCATCCTTAAAAACTACATAAGAATATGAATTTAATTCAGACAGAGAAAGACGGTAAACACGGATTTACCGATGAGCACGGGAAGGAAATAATTCCCGTTATCCATGATTTTATCAGAACCGATGAGTTGTATGCATACGTAAGAAAAGATAAAAAATGGGGAGCATATACGCTTCAGGGCAAAGAAATACTTCCTCCTGTTTATGATTATATCTCCAGTATTGAAGATGAAGTAATTCTATTGGAGAAGGAGGGCAAATGGGGCATGATTGACTTCAATAAAAAAACAATAATCCCTTTTATCTATGAGATGATATCGTTTTACGGCGATAACTTAGCCTATGCGAAACAAAAAAAAAAATATGCTGTTTTCAGTAGAAAAGGTGAAGAGATAAGTCCGTTTTGCTATGATGAAATCTGGACGTTCATGGATAAATTGGCTAAGGTAAAAAAAGACGGAAAATGGGGATATCTGGATAAAGAAGGCAAAGAAGCGGTTCCGTGTATATATGATTATGTACATCATTCATTACCGGAAGGGCTTGCACTGATAAACAAAGACGGAAAGTATGGCTATGTAAATGAACAGGCGGTTGAAGTAATTCCGGCTATTTATGATAAAGCCTACGGGTTTCACCACAATTGGGCTAAGGTAAAAAAAAATGGAAAATGGGGATATATTAGCCATAGTGGCGAAGAACTTATCCCATGTATTTATGATGATATGCTTTATGATTTTACCGAAGAATTGCTGGGAGTAGAAATTAATGGCAAATGGGGATATATGGATAAAAACGGAAAAGAAATCATACCGCTTCAATACGAAAGAGCAGATACATTTAACAGAGGTTTAGCCTCTGTATCCATTGGAGGAATAATAAAAAACAACAAACTGGTTGGCGGAAATTATGGCTGTATTAATAAAACAGGAGAAGAAATTATTCCTGTAAAATATAAAGGAAATGATGCCTATAAAATTCACCATTTTTACAACGTAAATGAATGCTTTGAACTCTCCCGGATAGCAGCATTATTTCAGAATCCCCTCAAAAGTCAACAGACCTTAGGAAAGCAGTTATTCGAAACGGTGCATCATTTATTACAATCCAACAAACTGGAATATTTAGGTATCGAAACAGGCAAACTCCTTCCAATAGCGATAGAATGGGCAAAATCCTCTAAAACTTCTGAACGGAAAATGGCTGCTGTTTTAATTCAGGCCGTGTGTATGTACAGCCGGCAACATCAGGCTCCCAAAATAGCCATAGATGCAGACACCCAAAAGGCTTTCCGGAAAGTAATGAGTAAAGAATCTATGTCTCCGGACGATTATTTTGAAGAGGTGCAACAGATATAAAAACAAAAGATAATCCATGAAAATAAAAGATTTCAACACTGAAGGCGTATTAATCATCGCCAATATGACAAAATGTAAGGAATACTATTCCGATAAGGAATTTGATTATGCCTATCCGGAAGGGCTATCCGAAGTCATTATGAAAGGCATTGTTCATATCATGACCACACAGGAAACCGTTAAAACCCTGAATTTTGTTTTTAATAAAGCAGAAATAGATAGCGATCAGTGGAAATACAAGGAATCGTATAACTATCTGAATGTGGATGAAGGAGACCAAGTTCTTCTGGTTCCTCACGGGAGGTTTACAAGAATGTGCCGGGCCTGGGGCGAAAGCGATACCTTAACCGATGAAGACATTGATAATTTTGAATTTCTAAAGAAATTAATGACCAAACAGGGCAAAGAAATAACTTTTACTCCGGACTCAATGCTGGAAAAAAGACTGCAGATCCGTGATGAAGATGAAAAGAAGCTCTACGACAACTCACCCCGGATCAACCTGGAAACCGGATTGAACAATATAGATATTTATATCAAAAATAAAAAGGAAATCACGTTTCTCATTACAAAAACAGACACCGTAGATACAGATAGAATTACCTTAAAACCGGTTGAACTGATAGGATAACGATAACAACAGTGTATGAAAAACAGCATATTATTATTTATTTTAGTCTTTTGCAGTATAAAAACATGGGCATGCTCATGTATTTTTGAAAACATTGCCCAGGAATATATGGATGCCGATTTCGTAGGTATTGTTTCTATCAAAAAGACTTATGACAACAAAAATGTAGACGTTGCCAAAGACTTTCAGCGAAGCGCTTATAAAGCGGATTTGGCTTTTGAAAAAATTTATAAAGGAAATGAATTTGATGCTTTAAACATTTATGGCAGGATTAATGTTACAGACGGCAACTCATTATTTGTCGGAGGCTGCAATTTATATGTTGAAAAAGGAGAAAAATACCTCGTCATTCTTAAGAAAAACCAGAATAATGAATATTGGGCAAGCCTGTGCAGCCGGATAATTTATTTATCTTCAGAACAAAATCCCTTAATTGATGAATCAGAGAAAATTAATTCATATTCAAATCTGTTCTCCGAAATTGAAAAACATAAGGAACAGTTTTCCACATTAAAATTTGTCAATCTCTACGATAAGACCTTAAAGTTAAATAACAAAACAAATAAGCTGGAATCAGACTTTAAAAAACTAAAAATAGGAAATCCTTCCGACAAAACCGGGTTTTACAAAGTCACTTTAAATGATGAGATGAAAATTGACCATATTGTTACCATAAAAAAAGTAGGAACCAGAGATGAAGAAATTGAAAAAATAATCATGAAAAATTTAAGTAGGGTTCAATCCGGATATTCTCAAAATAAACCTAAGGAACTATTGCTGTTGCTGTATTTTCAGGACTTTTAAATAGCCTTTCAAATGTACAAATGCCATCGATGATTTTACAATATCACCCATAAACCAAAAGAAATGAAATACATTCAAATTCTTCTAGTTTTCCTGATTTCCGGGCTGTTTTCCTCTCAGTCCTTAAAAGGCATCATAAAAGATTCCATCAGTGATAAACAAACCTTGTTTCGCCTGAAACTGACAAATAATGTGAATGGTAAAGAATATTTCTCATATACCCATCAGGATGGTGCCTATCAGTTTGATGATGTAAGCAACGGAAATTACATTTTAAGCCTTGTTAATGACAGCTATTCTGAAAATAATCAATTTAACGTTCACATCAACGGAGAAACAACCGCAGATTTTTACGTCTCCAAATATTGCAGATTCAAAGAAAATAAAAGCGGAGTTTGCCCGGTCTGCCATTCAAAAGAAAATGTTCTGCCTGTTTTTTATGGACTGACTACCTGGAAATTTATGAAAAAAAATAAAAAGAAATATCATTTTGCAGGCTGTGATGTTTCGGCCTGCAGTCCCAAGTGGTACTGTAAAAAAGATCAACTGGAATTCTGAAAATCTTCCTTACTCAAAAAAATGTTCCCCATGCTACGCAAAGTCTCCTGACTTTGAGCCAATAATTCCCGCTCACAGCTAAGGATTCTCAGCTCAGGTATCAAACAATAAATTTAAAATCCCAGGCCCATGAGTCCGGGACTATTTTTAGCTAATATCGCTATGTTCTTCTTCAAAAAGCATCATGTTGCTATGAACTGAAATGACATTCAATGGTAAGCAGAACTTTAAATTATGATCTGCTTTTTTCATTTTTCTTTGATTGTTTTCTGTATATTTGTCTTTCGGCTTATCAGTTATATAAAAAATTATTAAGCCTGTAAAACTAATAACACGAAAATTGTAAATCATGAGCAACCACTAATTCCAGCTGCACAAAGTCTCCCGGCTTTAATCTTATACAATAAAAGTAAATCCGTCAAAATTCGTTCTGAAGTCTTAGATTTCTGAAACCGGGATTTATAAATTCTCAATATTTAAAACAGGAAAAATGTCTCATTTAAGTGAAGTCATCATCATTGCCGTCCCTCCTTCAGACATGAAAGATGTATTTGACAGTATGCACAATAGTTTTACAAAGAATCATTTTGAAATTGAAGAAGGAGATTTTGATGTAATTTATCTTTGTGATATCGATACTGATGATGGTGAAGATTATATATTTGAGTCTGAAAGAATCATCCCTCAGTCAAAGGAAGAAAAAGACAATGCCATTGAAAGGCTTAGAAATCACAGGACCGGAGGATTGCTTAATTACAGAGGAATTGAAGGGAAATTTGAAGGATTTTCCCCTTATGATATTGGCGTTGAGTTTCGGTCATTAGATAATATGACCATTGAATATATTGCCATCACGATAAGAGATTATATATTCGAACCTCATGAAACTGCTTTTGAAAATCTGATCACAACCGTTTTAAATACAATGAATGTGATTGGTATTGCTCAAGGTTTAGACTACCCGTACGAATGGAGTAATCAGGAAGTTACTGAACTGATGAAGGAAGGAAAACTTGAAGCCGTCCATCCCCGGTTAGTCTATAAGAAAAAGTATTAAAAAAATGAAAAAACCTGATAAAATCATTAATTTAAATTTCAACAATACGGAATACAACGTTGAAGTGACCGTAAATCTTGACAAAATAGAGGGATTTATATATTACACGTTTAAATTTGATGAAGATCATTCTGTTACCATTTCACAATTTGATGGCGAAAAATGGGAAATAGCCGGTATGACGAAGAGTAATATCGCTGATAAATTAGGAAAAATCATTGAAAAGATATATTAAAACCCTCACACATAACAAATCCCGAAAACTCACTATCTGAACGCATAGGATAAAAAAGAAACATCAATTATGAAAATCGCATTATTTTCTGACATCCACGGTAAAATACTATTACCCTTCAAATTAGTTGATTTATACCAGAAAGAAACAGGCTGTAAAATCGATTTCATATTGCAGTGCGGAGATATGGGTGCTTATCCTGCTCTCGAAAACCTGGATAAAGCAACAATAAAACACGCCCAATACGACAGGGATGAACTGGGGTTTCATGATGATTTCACAAAAATCAATCAGGAAATTCAGTCATTTTTAGACGGTCTTAATATCAATATGATCTGTGTCCGGGGAAATCACGAAGACCACGATTTTTTAGACCGGCTGGAAAAAGAAAATTCTCAGAATCCCCTGTTTCCCATTGATGTTTATAAACGGGTATTTGTCTGTAAATCGGGTCTGAAACAGGAATTAAAAACGGAAAATGAAGTTTTGAACTTTGTGGGGATCGGCAGAATCGGAGACCGGAAAGGAAGATCAGAAAACCGGTTTATCCAGGATTATGAAAGAAAGGAAATCAGGAAACTCCTGAAGACCAAAGACATTTTTGATATCCTGATCACTCACGATAAAGACGACAGCAGCCAGAGAGGCTATGGAATGGCTGAAATCCGGGAAGTGCTGGACCATGTGATTTTTCATTACCACTTTTACGGACATACGGGAGAACCGTTTAAAGAAGAAACAGACCTTAACGGCATCACGCAGTCCATCAAAATAAAGGAGCTGGAATTCAATGAAAGCGGAATTTTAGAAAAGGGCTGCATGCTGATCCTGACCAAAGAAAACGGGGAATTAAACATTGAGGTTGTTGATCAGAAGTTCACCAATAAAATGACAAAATTCAATTGGAAAAGCCAATAGAAAATCATCGTTAAAAGGTTTAAGCCAACCCTTAACAATACTGAAAAACGGAACAGAATGGAAAAAATTTCAAACAGTACAACAGCCCTGATGAAGGCGGCAGAAACCGAAATAGAGAATTTCGGTTTAAAGCCCGGAGAAAAAATAATTGCTTATTTTTCCAGAATCCCGTCACTTGGCGGATTTCCCTATAAAATCATTTTAGCTGAAAATTCAGATGGAACAATCCGTTCGGCATTCAGGCAGTGGGATAGCGCATACGACTTCAGCCGGTGGACTCTGGAAATCTACAACCTGGACAGGCTGAGGATCATCACTGATGAAAAAATGCTCGCCGATACAGATGCGGCAATACTGAAAGAGGAACTGTCAAGGCTAGATCAAATACAGCTTCCTGAAAGTATACAGAAAGAAAAAGCGATCGTTCTGGACGGTTCCGAATGGAAGTTCGGTGTCAGCCTGGCCGGTAAAAACGTTGATTACACCTGGAGAGCCTCGACAGAAGATATCGATCTCTTTGTTCCCATCATTGAACTGATGAGAAAACAGTATTCAGAACATGCCCGGATATAAAACCGGAAACATTACAGACAATCAAGTATAAAAATATGAATAACAACGACTTAACAGACTCAATAGAATACCTGAAAAATTGTAAGGGCCTGCCAGGCAGCAGATTGGAAAACTTGGGACAGCATACCTATGACAAAATAAAAAATATCATCCAGGATCCCGATCTGTTCATCACCCATTTATACATTCCACAGGGCTCCGCAGAAAATGCTCAAATGCTGGAAAATCAGTACAGACAGTTATTCAGCACAGAGATTGATGCCGAATTATTATCATTTTATCACTGTTTTGACGGGTTTGAGTTCCGGTATATAAATCCTGCGAAAGTCTGGAATGAATTTGATAAATACGAAATCACCGACTGGGACGAATTTGATGTTGATCCGGATACTTTGAGTTATGCCGATATGATCGGAAATGAAGCATATGAAGAGGTAAGAGATGAATTTCATGCTTTAATAGGATTGGATTTTGATGAACCGCCTTTCAATAACCGCCTTTCAGATCCCAATAGATTAAAAGACTTTTTATTCTATAACGAATCTGTCGAAATGAATGATTTAGGAATGAAAACACTTATTCCGCCGGCTCTGCAATTATTCTCAGAGGGGAATAAAGTTCCGCATCACCCTGATCATATCCATGTATTTTACTTCGATTATTTCGATTTCTGGAATCAGACCGTCTTTGGTAAAAAAGATCATACCGTCGCAATTTATGCAGGAACAGATTATGCTGCTTCAATAGAAAACTGGGAATTTAAAGAAACTTTCCCGTTTATGCAGAAAAGATTAATCAAATAAAAACTTTGGAATGGACTCATATCATTTTACCCGTTCAGAAAAACTTTTTGTAAGGACCGAACTTTATAACTGGGACAACGGACATGAACGGCTATATCAGACCCTGGACAGCGAACACTGCGACAAAGCAACTGCATTAATGATTTACTGGAGGGCTGATCCTTCGTTTTATTACAGCAGATACAGTTCTGAAGCTGAAGTTCCTGAAGGATGGCAGCTTGACGGTTATAAACTGATGAAAGAAGCAGAAAAACGGCTGCTTGAAAATAATTTCCCCGAAACGATCGGCTATACACCGGACGAAGACCGTATTCCAAAAGACAGCTCTGTTTTAAAAAAAATTCCAGCAGAATTATTACAACCTACCAAAGGAGTAGAAAGCAATCTGATTGTGAAAAATTATATAGAGGCAGAATATCTGATCAATGCCTGTGGCAGCAAAGGAAGTTTAGAAGAAGTGAAAGAAAGACTGGAAAGAAATCCCGATCTTCTGAACCTGTACATCGGTGATCAAAATCCGCTGATTAAAGCGGTGAGCCATTGGGACAACAAAAACATTATTCCTCTGGTTACTTTTTTATTAGAAAAAGGAGCTGATGTAAATGTACATCCTTCTGTTCTTTTCAATTGTGCGCTCTGTAAAAACGCGGAATTAATTAAACTGCTTATACAATACGGGGCAGACATCAATGCCGTAAACTATGAAGGAGACACTATACTTCATAAACAGTTCAGAATCAGCCCTGAGTTTTGGAAGAAATATAGTGGTCCAAAATATACAAAATCATTACTGATGATGGGAGCCGACCCCAACAAAAAAAATGCAGACGGAAAAACCCCGGTGGATTTGGCAAAAGAAAGTAACAACGAAGCAGCTTTGAAGGTAATAGAACAATTTCTTAAATAAAACACGGGATTTGTATCAGGCGGAAGTCTTTTTCAGGAAATAATAATCTAATTAATTTAAAAATAAAATATGTCAGCACTTTGGAAGGTTCAGCTATTATCACTGGAAGGTAAAAAATGTACGTTAAAAATCAAAAATGTACATAGTAACAACGGACGCATCCCCACAGAACCCGTATTTATCATTCAGGTTATCCATGATGCCTGTTTACAGGGCTCACACCAGACTTTTGAATTTCCGAAGGGAACTCTGCTGGCTGAGATCAGCACCTCTCAGTCCTGTGACAATGATTATCTTGAGAAAGTAGTTCACCAGTATATTGAATCTGTTGAAATCATCAGTGAACAGAACGAAGAAAACATAGATTCCATAGTCTCGGATTCATTAGAAGCCAGAGGTCTGGTAATAGATTCCGACGAATGGGAAGATGCTTACGAAATCGAAATTGAAAAGTACAGCATTGAATCTGTTCTTGAAATCACCATGTCGGATCAAAAATATCTGGATCATTTATTTCCGATAGAGCATGAAGGTAAAATAATCAACAGACCCAACTGGGACAGTTTTGCCTGTTTATAATTTCAGAGAATGGGGCACTTCACTAAGTATATCAACTAAAAACCGGAAATTAAAATGAAATCTGCAATTATATTCATCATATTATTAAGCTGTTTTTCTGTCTCCGCACAAAAAACAGGAAAGCCGGGAGCGGCAGACAGTGAGAAGCACCTGCAAACCTCCGGATTCAGAAAACCGATGGAGGAACGTATCTTTGTGAAAATACCCGACACAGAAAAATGGAAAATAACCTATGAAAACTATAAAAACAATCAGTATGTAGTTTTAGTCGCTAATACATATGACACCCTAAAAAAACCTTCCGAATACCTCAGTTTAACTTCAATGGCAGGTGTGAAAAATGTTGATTTAGCCAAAGCCATGAACGATTCATACAAAAGGGCAAAAGACCAATCAAAAAATGCAGAATTGAGCGTAATTGCAAAAGATTTAAATGCTGAAGAACCGTGGATCATGTATCTGATACAAAACGCCGCAGATGAGGAATACAACTCCAAAGTATCGCAGGTCTGGTATCTTACTCAGGGGAAGAATTTTTTCCATTCCTGTTTTATGGCTGTCAGAGCCGATTCGTTTACAGAAGAGAAAAAGGAAGAAATGATAAAGGTCTTTAAAACAGCTAAAATAGTATACCGGTAAAGAAATTTACTAAAAATGATGGGCAGAAAACAATTATTTCATATCATCTGGACCACCTGTCAGGAATATCCTGTATGGGATAAAAATGGAGACTGGCAAAAGCTGGCAGACGCTTATACAGTATTGCGGGATCATAATATAAATTATAATTTATCCCATGAGCTTCCGGCCAAATATATCAGCAAAAGCTCCCGGGAGGAACGGCTTTTGCTCAATGAAAAATCGATGGCCCAATTAAAACTTGATATTGAAAAGGTTTGCCGGGAAAACGGAGACAGAATTATTGACGGGCTTGAAATCAAGATGCTCAATGTGAATGAGTCAAAAGTTGAAATACTGGCATTTTCCCACGCAGAATCAATAACTCAGAAAATTTCAAGATTAAAAAGCATCACCTCATCACTTTTACGCTCAAAATACCCTGAGGAATTTTTTGGAAAGGGAACCTGGGGAAAAGGATTTTGGTATTCAAATATTTTCAACAAAGAAGATCTGGCTGTTTCAATCATTAAAAACCACTGTCAATAGAGATTTCAATTCGATTGGGACAAAATAGAACGGCAGTTTTATAAGTAAACTTTAATAATCAAAGAATGGGAACACTCCATGAAGTATATCAGCTTATCCCGAAAGTCATTAGTTGTGGGGCCGTCTTAAAGGTCCGCACAGACAGAGAGAATATTTTTTCGGAGAAATATGCTGTTGATCCAGGCCTTTATCATAAAGAGCAGATCATTTTTTCCAACATAAAAGTGACGCATTCCGGTGATGGGAAGATCAAAAATTATGCAATGTATGCTGCGGAAAGAATAATTGATTTTGAGGAGCCGGGGATATACGTATCCATAAAGGATGGCACCAAGTATGGCTTTGAAAAGGATTTTGATGAATTTCTCAGCGAAATGTCGCCCTATCTGGAAGACTCTATATTTTATGTAATCTGGGATTTTATCATCAACCGGTATGAAATTAAAAACGGAACACTGGAACTCAGAATTACAAGAGATTTTGCCCGCTGGAATTATAATTTTGAGGAATATGTACTGGACAATTATGCATCTTCCCCACAACTCATAGCTGATTTTTATGTTGAAGAAACCCATGACATGGTAGCACGGCATAATGAAATGATTGAAAACGGAGATGATCCCAAAGAATTGTATTACGAAATAGAGGACTATGAAGATTTACTCAGTAAAATTTCTGATTATAAAAACCACATTTCAACGGAGGAATTCAAAAATTTGGAAGACTGGCTGAAAACTCAGATTAATGAGTAACATTTAACAAAATCTAAAAATAAAACAAAAATGAACGATACTTTTACGATTGACGATTTACAGGATATATGGCAGAAAGTAAGCATTCTCCATAACGGACAAACCTACGGCGGACAGCATAAAGACGAAAAAATTGAATACATCAACCATATCGGCAGCGTTGTATTTGAAATCATGAATGCTTCTAAAAACACCCCTGATTTTAACACAGAGCTTGCTGTAAAATGTGCATTTCTGCACGATACCATAGAAGACACCGGCTTCAGCACAGAAGATCTGGAAAAGGAATATGGTACACAGGTGAAAGAAGGGGTTCTTGCTTTAACGAAAAATACGCAGCTTGAAAAGGAGCATCAGATGACAGACAGCCTAAACCGGATAAAAGCACAGCCAAAAGAAGTCTGGGCGGTGAAAATGGCCGACAGGATCTGTAATCTATATGCCCCACCCTACTTCTGGAAACAGGCGAAAAAAGAAAAATATATGGAGGAAGCCAGAATGATCTATGAGCATTTAAAAGAAGGCAATGAGTATCTGGCCAAAAGACTATCAGAAAAAATAGAGGCGTATAAAGATAAATAAAACAGGGTAAAAGATATGGAAGCAATAGAAAACGGTATTTTTGAAAATTCGGAGGAAATCATCAACTGGACCTATCCCGGAGCAACATTATATTATAAAGACTGTGATTTAGCTCCTGGCCTTGCCGGAAAATTCACCAAAGGCCAACTCATCAGAAACGGATATTATCTTGATGTAAGCTGTCGGGGAGGCGGAATGAAATTCAATACAAGATTTTTAATCGCTTCTGCAAAAGCCGCAAAACTCTATAAAATAAACCCGGATAATGAAAGGTTCGGCCATTGCTGCATCAATGTAAACAGCTATTTCAAAGTGCTTGATGTTTATGAACGTGAAGGTAAAACTCAGATTTTTTTACTGCACATCCCTGCAAGAGGTTTAAAATATTTTGAGAGCATCAACTCAAACTGGGATGAAGATTTCATAGAAAAAGCAAGAAAAAGTCTGGATGATAAAATACACCTGGAGCCGATCAGTGATTTGCTGGAACCATTCTGGCTGGAAAGAACCAACTTCCCTGTCGGAATGGATGCTCACAGCCGGTTTTACCCCTTAACCCCTGTATCTCCGGTTTCAAAAGCTGAAGAGGGTTTATATAACGGGATCAGAAGCATGACAAAGGACGAAGGTGAAATCAATATCCCACTGCCCTTTTTCAACGAACAGAAAGGTGCATCTAAAATAGAACTGTTTTTCAAAAAAATATTAAAAAAATAAAAACACTATCCATGGGACTCTTCAGCAGAAAAAAAACATTTAAGATCAGAGATGTAGAATTTTATTCTGAGGGTAATGATCATTATTCCAAAGGATTAAAGCCTTCTATTAAAAATGAATTAAAAATCTCAAAAAACAACCTTACATTAGAGCAGTTAAAACCCATTCTGGAATATCTCGTAGAATTTATCCAGGATGAGAAACCGGATATTCAGAACGGAGAAAAGATAACCTGCTTTTCATGGTGTATTTTATTTCATGAAGATCAGGGCTTTTTTGAAATTCTTGAGGTAATCCCGGAACAGCAGGGATTTGGCGAGGGCCTTAGCCGGACCCTTCACATACTGAACCGGCAGCTTACCGTTTGCCAGCAGTTAAACGCAGAACCGGATTTTCCTCAGTTTGACCAGATTGTTACCGTAGATCCGTTGATAAAAACAGGAGCACAGGCCAATTTATTCCGCTGGAAGGGAGATCATCCGGACTCCGGGTGGGTGGCCATGAGCAGCAGCTTTAATGAGGAAACCATGTCCTTTGAGGAAATGACGGTGGGACAGCTGATGACCTTAAGACCGGAAATCGTCCAGTTTACAGCCCTCCCAATGGGTTTTAAAGTAATCTGGGAAGGAAATAATGCAAAAATTGCATTCGACAGGCAGCTGATAGAAGATTAAATCCTGGTGCCGGAAGACAAAAATACCGGATGTTAATACAATAAAGAAACGAAATTATGAGTGAGTTTTCAGGGTATGAAAAAATGCCTAACAGCTTAAAAAAATTAGGTCTGAATGAAAATGATTTTTCGCAGATGGAAAAACTGAAATGGGTGGTAACAGAAAAAGTACATGGGGCCAACTTCAGCTTCATCTATGAAAACGGCAGTCTGAGATTTGCCAAAAGAAAAGAGTACCTCAGCTGGACCGATGATTTTTTTGGTTTTCAGTTGGTTGTCAGAAAACTGGAAGATAACATCCTGAGTCTTTTTGAACATCTGAGCAGCGAAATCACTGCTGAGAAATATATGGTTTACGGTGAACTGTTCGGGGGGAAATATCCTCATCCGGAAGTCAGCCCGGAAAAGGATTTGCATGCCATCCAGACCGGCGTGTACTATACTCCTTCCATTGAGTTCTGTGCTTTTGACATTGCTGTTGAAACGGATGGCCCAGGCTCTAAATATTATCTGGATTATGAAACTTCGGTAGCCTATTTCAAGCAGTTCGGGATATTTCATGCGCAGCCTTTATTCATCGGAAAATTCAATGAAGCCATGAATTTCAATATCCGAATGAACTCCACGGTTCCTAAAGAATTCAACCTGCCGGAACTGCAGGATAATTTAATTGAAGGGGTTGTGATCAAGCCTTTCAACCAGACCGATCACAGCCTTTTTTCAAGGCCTGTCGTTAAACTGAAGAATCCTGAATTTGATGAAGAGGATAAATTTCATGAAGCGGAAAAATGGTCATTTATTCCCGATATCTCCTCCAAAACAGAAGATCTGTCTTTTATTGTGGAGGAACTGAGAAATTATGTAACTCAAAACAGATTAAAAAGTGCGATCTCCAAAATAGGAAAGCTGGATATGAGCAATCAGATCCGGGTTTCTGAAATTAAGACCGAATTTTTAGAAGATGTCATCACAGATTTTAATGAAAACAATGCGGATCTTTTAAACGATTTATCCGCAGATGACAAAGAATGGATCATCACAAGAGTGAATTCTGAGATTAATAAAATAATGGCTTCAGATTTTTTAAATTGACTTCATATACAAACGAAAATACAGGCGACTGTTTCAAAAATACGCTGAATAAATCTTTTACACTACGGATAAACGTTATAGGTTTCGGAAACCTGTAACGTTTTATATTGAAGAAAGATAACCGCATTATTAAAAGAAAAACCCTTACTTTTGAAAGTAAGGACAATGATGGAATAGCTGAAAGATATTTTTAACCGGACTTTCAGATCAGCTTGTGGCTATGGCCAGCTTATCAAATATATATATTCACGGCTCCCTTTCATATTGTTTTTATTTAATTTATGTTTCAGTAATCATATAACAATGCGGAGATTTTACCCTTTACTTTTAATATTACTTTTCAACCAGGTACTGTTATCACAGACGGATGTCAGAGACACCGTATATTCGGATATTTTAAAAGAAAAAAGATTTTACGAAGGCCCTTAACTATTATCAGAAAGGGTATAATATGCTGGAAAAAGACGTGTCCAACAAAGACTCATTTTTAAAAGATATTCTACGGATAAAACTAAAAATCAGATCAGCGAAATAATTCCCTCCGCCCATAATATACCCTTGCTTCAGAAAGTCTCCTGACCTTGCAGCACAATAGAACACAATACTCCTGATCCTGCTCCAGACTTAGAACAATAAAAAATCGTAAATTTGGAGATTAGCAAAAAACGGTAACTACTGATGAAAAAACAATTATTCATGTTTATCCTCCTTGTTTTTCTGGCAGGTTCCAACCTGTACTCACAATTTGACAAGAATGGAAATCCTGTATTTAACAGTGAAAAAATAGAAAATTTCAGTTTTGAAAATGTTGAAATCATTTCAGGCTATTACACAATCAAAAACAATATTGATAATAAGCAATCATCTGTTTTTATAAATGAAGATCCGGATTTAAATGATTACGAAAAGTTTTCCACAAAACTGCCTTCTTATTATTTCATGATTACTGATAAAGGAATGGTGAGAGGAATGATGATTCTTATCCCTAAAAATGAAGATGATTCGTTTTTTTATAATGTAATAATCCCGGGCAAAAATGAAAATTTTCAGGTGCCTTCAAAGCTGAAAGGGAAAATATCCGAAAACAGGGCAAAAGAGCTGACGGGTGTCCTAAAAGCTAAAGCTACAATCAACAACAATGTTTTACAGTTCAATAACAGGGATTTCCGGATTTTAAAGTACAATGATATCATTGACGAGGTGAAAAATATTGTTAAAGAAAGAATCATTAATAATCACAGGAATGAAAATGCTGATATTGAAGAATATATTAAAGCAGAATCTAAAGGTGGAAAATTAGATTTCAAAAATACGGTGGAAAAATATGACGGTGCCTTTATCAATTTTGACGGGATCCTGTATAATAAAAAAGATTTCACCATACTGATGTGGGGTGCCGCTGTAAAAGAAGCCGGTATAACGGAACTCAGCAAAGCCCAATTGCTCTGGCAGGAAATTAATGAAAGAACCCTGACGGAACCGGAACTAAAAGCATTGCAAAAAGGTTTTGAAACGAAATTTAAATAATCCCCTGTTAAAAGTATTCAGACTTTGACTGATACACTAAATTAAATTCTTTATGAAACTGAATCTTAAATCCCTTGACTTTGGAAAGCCAGGATTATATAGAAAAAGCTTCCTTAATTTTTTTCAGATTACTATCAGAATCAATACTTTCATGATTTTTTATAACATTTCCATAAAACTTATCAATCATTAGTTTTACCAGATACATAACCTCCGGATTATTTCTTCCGTTAATCAACAAGTTTTTTATTAATATATTGGTAAGTTTAAGCTTTTGATTAATATATTGACTTAGCATTAAATCAGACTTTGAATCAGAATGAATGTCAATCATTTTATCAACATTCCGAATTTCTTCAATCAAATCTAAAATGTCATATAAATTGTTATCTTCCATAATTTCAACTTTTAGTCTGCAAAAATCCTTTCTTTAAGCTGTTTCCTGATCTGTTTCTTCTTGTTTTTGTGAATCTGTCGTGCCAATAGGCAGTATCAGAGAGTGTCTTGCTATATGCACGATCATCTTCCCTATAAACTTCAACAATATATGCATCTACATCATAATTGGATTCAGAATTCGGAAGTTTAAAACGATCAATAATATTGCCAATTTCCTGTAATTTTTCTGAATCTATAAAAGTGACTAAGTCTATATCACCTGGATTCACCTTTTTGGTTACAAAAGAACCATCAACCCATTGTTTTAATTCAGTTAATCCGCAAACATTTTTCAAGTCCTCATTATATTTTAAAAATTTATTAAAAATATCACTCCGTCTTATTGAAGGTATATTAACAACAAACTCTTCTCTCAATTCAGATAAATCAGATATTATTCCATTATCAGGAACTAATAATCCTGTTTGATTAAAATTAACATGGTTTAAATGAAAGTAAATATACAAAAACTGACAGCCAACCTATTGGGTATAAGACAGCATTAAAATGTAAATTGAAAATTCTACACACAGCTCCTGATTTTGTACAGTAAACTACCATTTTGCTCAAAAGCAAAACAGTATTGCATTTCAAATATTTGCATAACACAGGCTTTACACGTAGATTTGAATTTTCAGAAAATAAAAACTAATACTATGGGACTATTTGATTTTTTCAAAAGTAAGAAGCAGGGAATCGGTCATGCAAAATTTAATTCGGATCAGTTTCAGAATGAAGCCTGTGCGCTGGCATTATGGAAGCTGAAGGATCATAATATGCAGCCGGGCATTGCCATTTCTGAACTGAAAAAAATAGGTTTGAATGATGAACAGGCCAACTTTATTCTTGAGAAAGTAAAGAGATTTATCGCTCAGGAAACCAATACTAATCATCCGAAGCCTGAAGAACCGGGAATAGACGACATTAAATTCCGAAGTGATGCGTATCAGAACGAAATATTAACCTATGCCCAAAATGTATATTTCCAAAATCATCATCAGTACGGAACAGTAAAAGACATCCTTCTGAAAGACGGACTGAATACCAGCCAGGCAGACGAAATCATAAATAAACTCCAGGAAAGAAATGCGCAGATGGTGAATGAATTTCAGGAGAAACTTGATTCCGGAGAAATTACTGAGATTAAAATTAAGCCCAACCCCGATCATACCAAAGAAAACACAGGTCAGGACCAGGTAGACAGGTATATTGCCTATGGGGCCTATCAGATGGACCGGGGAGATCTGGATAACGCTCTCGAACTTTTCGAAAAAGCCATTGAGCTGGATGAAAACGCAACCCTAGCCTATGCCAATCTGGGGAAATTATATTCCTTGAAAAACGACAATCTCAGGGCTTTGGAATTTATCAACAAAGCCCTGGAGACAGAGCCTTCCCATCCTCAGATTCTGGACAATAAAGTTGATGTGGCATATGAATTACTCATGGAAAATAAGATCAGCGAATCAGGATTTATAGCGAATATTAAAGACGTTTTACAGAAAGATCCGGATAACCCTGCTTTGATTTATATGATCCAGTTCTATTTAAGGAATAACCAGATTGATCATGCCGTAGAATCTGTTGAGAAATTATTTCCAAAGTATTATTCTGAAGATATTACCATTCAGCTGATGGTTGATACCTTCAACAGATTGTCTCCTGAACAGGCTTTAAAGCAATTTGATATTCTTGAAAGCAAGGTAAGTGAGGAAGCCAGATATCAGCTGCATTACAACAAAGGCTTATACCTGAAGGGAATCGGAAGATATGATGACGCGATCCGGGTGTACGACAATCTCAATAAAATCCAGGAGTTTTCATGGAGTTTTTACCAGATGGGAATCATGAAAAACCTTCAGGGAAAAACAGATGAATCTCTGGAACTGCTGAAAAAAACGTTCCATCTGGAGCCAGGACTTAAAGAAGATGCCCAAAATTTCCCACAGCTCCGGAATTTGTGGACGCATCCTGAATTTATAGAAATGACCAAGTAAAATGTCCCGCTAAAGGTACAATCATCAATAACCGGAAATAATAACCATAAAAATCTATAATCAATGAAAATCACAGCAACAGTTTTTGCATTAGCTTTATGCTCAACCTCATTATTGGCCCAGAATTCTGACATTAATAAAGCCAATACAATTATCGAAAAAGCAATTCAGGCAAGAGGAGGAAAAGAACTCTTAAAAAGTATAAAAACCCTATATTCCAACTCAGAAACAGTAATGGACGGAAGAAATGTCAACTGGATAACCCGTGAAATGGCTCCCAATAAAGGAAGTTTTGAAATTGTATATCAGGGAAGGGTGGTATATAAATCTTTTTATGACGGGAAAAACGGCTATGATGTCATCAATGGAGAAAAGAAAGCAGCAGATCCTGAGCAGTTCAAGGATAAGAATTACAGAAAAAACATTATGAATGAACTGGATTATCTGGATACTTCCTTATATAAACTGGAATATATGGGAGAAGAAAAAATAAATAATAAAGACTGCTATAAAATAAAAGCAACGCTGGCCAATGGAAAAGTATCTTATTTTTATTATGATAAGAGTACTTATTACATGATAAAGTCTGAAGTTATTGCCAGCCCGGAAAAAGATACATTTTCAACAGTTTTATTTGATGATTATAAAAAATTCGGTGATCTGGTATATGAAACCAAACAAACCTATATTTCCGAAAATGGAGAACAGGTCGTGAAAATTGTTGATCTGTATTATAATAAGAAAATATCTGATAAAGATTTTGAATAATTACAACGTAATATAGTTTCTGCTGCTTATCCCTTCATCGCAAAAATCTCCCGATCCCGAGCAATATATCATTTATGAAAAAAATTATTTTATCATTCGTTATTTTCTCCGTTATATTAAGCTGTTCCGGGAATCCGGAAAAAAACAGATCAATGGATTTCGGTGATTTTACCATTCAGGTTCCGGAGGGCTGGAAAGAGCTGAAACCCGAAACCATTGACAGCAATGCAGGAATAATGATCACAAAAAACAAAGACTCCGTTTTTTATGATTATGGCCCCTATTCAAACTCCCTGGAAGAAAATCCGGTGATTATTTCCAGAAAAAATTTGAAAAAAATGCTCAGCGAACATCCCGAAACCGACACTACGGAGTTTTTTATTATCAATGATGATGAAGCAGCCAGCCCGGAAGATTTTATCAGAAATACAATAACCTATAAAAAGATTGACAGATATAATGCTAAGATATTAGAACCTAAACAGACAGGAAAAGGTATGACCGGGATTTATATCGACAGTATCAGAAGCGGATCACTGGGAAAAATCAGATTTAATTTTTATGGCAAAAATTTATCACAGGAAAGCCAGACCGAACTGTTAAATGCCATCAATACTATAAAAGCCTCCCGGTAAGCCCATTAAAAACCAAAACTCGAACGCGATGATTAATATCACCCGAAGAATTTTACAATACAGGGAATGCTCCAGACAGCTTTGCAACAATTATTTCCGCCATGTCGAATGGAAAATAGGACAGCTGAAAACCACAGAAAATGATTTCAGACGGATGTCTTTTTTCGACTGGGCAACCGAAAAAATCATGGAACTGCAATATGCAAGAGTCAGGCTTATCCATTCTGAAGAATTTCCGAAACTCGTGGGATATGATTTTCTGCCGGAAAACTTGAACTCAGAATTTTATACCGGATAAAAACACAGAAAAATTATCATGATAAAGAAAAAAATAACAGGATTAACAGCCTTGCTGGCATTTTCAGGATTGATACTGTATTATTTTTATCCTGAAGCCAAACTTCCTCCCGGCACACAGGTCGATCAGCTGGTGGTTGACAAATCAGAAAGAAAGCTGATGGCTTACTCAAACGGAAAGCTGGTGAAGACCTACACTGTTTCATTGGGAGGACAGCCTGAGGGACATAAAGAATCCGAAGGAGACAAAAAAACACCTGAAGGGCATTACTTCATCAATGCCAAAAATCCCAACAGCGGCTATCATAAAAACCTGGGAATTTCTTATCCCAATAAAGAGGATATCAAAAAAGCAAAACAGCTCGGTCAGCCGGCAGGTGGTGACGTTAAAATACATGCGCTGAAAAACGGAAGAGGCTTTATCGGAAAACTTCACCGCTGGTCCGACTGGACATTAGGCTGTATCGCAGTTACCAACGAAGAAATAGATGAACTGTACAGCTCAGTAAAAGTGGGAACTCCTATTGATATTAAACCCTAACAAAACCATTTTTTTATACTTGTTTTCCTATTTTTACCACTGCAAAAAAGTAAACAGACATGAATATAGAAGCTAAAATTGATGAAGCCTTCAGAAATACATTTCTCCTGCCGAGAGAAAAAGCGGTTACCCTTTTCTTTATGGACGTTTTAAATTCAAAATACCGGTTCAGGGAAGACGATACCAAAATTGAAGTGATCGGATTATATTATTATGCTTCAAGTCCATTAAGCTTTTTATTTGCCATGCCTCATTATGAATATTATTCCCAGGACAAAACAACCCATATTGCAGAGCTTCATCTTGGAGAGCATTCGTTTGAAGATTACACACATTCGGATGTTGAGGAATTGGGCAGAAAAGTTCTGGATGAAAACAGGATTGATTATTCAGCCTATCTTGATGAAGATGATGAGCTGGAGATTGCCAATTACTGGGAAAATCAAACCGGCCTGGAAAAAAACTTCCTCATGCACTGCTGGAAAAGCGCAAAAGAAAAAACAGGATCTAAAACTTTGGGATTCCTAGAATCTTCGGACGGTTCCGGCGGCACTTATGATGCGGATAACGGCTATGAGCTTCCTTTTGAAGTGGGTATTGATGAATATTTACAGGCTAATGGATTTCATTTAAAAAAAGAAAATTAAAAAATTCGTTTTCAACCAATTAACACAGCTCAGAACTTGGGTAATAAATACTATCTTTAATGAATAAAACCGTTTTCTCAAAACAATATCCATGAGAATCAATAGTAAAAAAACAGGCATTCTGTTGCTTTTTTTCATCATTCTAAGCTGCGCTCCTAAAAAGTCCGATAACTTTAAAGCAAAGCAGGTATATCAGTCTGAGCTCCTGATCATTACCCAAATTTCGGAAAATGCATTTATTCATACCTCTTTTAAACAGACTAATGATTTCGGCAACGTTCCCTGCAACGGGCTGGTAGTGAAAGACAGTAATGAAACCATTGTTTTTGATACTCCCATCAACGATAAAACTTCAGAAGAGCTCATCCGGTGGATCAGCGGAACGCTTCATTCTAAAATCAATGCTGTTGTACCTACTCACTTCCATGATGACAGTATGGGCGGGTTACAGGCTTTTCACAACCATCATATTCCTTCTTATGCCTATTCCAAAACCATTGAACTGGCCGGAGAAAATCATTTTACACTACCTGAAAACAGTTTTAATGACTCTGTTGTGCTAAAAGCAGGCAATCGGAAAGTCATTGCCGGATTTTTCGGAGAAGGCCACACCAAAGATAATGCAGTCGGCTATTTTCCGGAAGAAAACATCCTGTTCGGGGGCTGTCTTTTAAAAGAACTTGAAGCCGGTAAAGGCTATCTGGGAGATGCCAATGTTTCAGCCTGGTCCGATACCGTTGAGAAAGTAAAAAAAGAATACCCTGATGTAAAGATTGTCATTCCGGGGCATGGAGAATATGGAGATCAAAAATTATTGGATTACACAATTAACCTGTTCAAAACCAAATAAACAGAACATCTTCACTACCAGTTATTTCAAATGAGTAACTGTGAACCTATAAACACATCATCAGAAAACACAAATATTTAAACAATGAGCACAGAATGTCCCACGGCTCCGGCCAATAAAAAAGAATACATTGCCGATATTGGGAAAATCCTGTTACAGAAGTATGGCAAACAAGAATACTATCCGCCGGAACAGATAAAAGAAGCCCATGAAAAAAGCAAATGGAATGAAGGCTTTGATTTTTCCTGCTGGGCCATGAGTATATATTCTTCCCATTCCGATTTTACAGACTATCACCAACAGACTGGTGAAGCATGCGATTACGCTGAAATGAAAACAGAAATGCTCCGGGGATTATCGGTTTCCGGCAGTTCAGAAATTCCGGATCTTCCCAATGCGGATATCGATTCCTCATGGCTGGATTTTGGAGAAATACTCGGAAATATATTTGAAGGAATCGGAGATTTCATAGGCGGAATCTTTGATGGTCTTTAAGCATTCTCACAGGGAAATCTCTTTGAAAAAGGTGGAATATATGAATGGGAAGAGAAATTTAATCATGACCTGAATTCTGATACAAAATGAAACAATTCGTTAATTTTATCCTGATTATCATCATTTCAGCTCTTTCCGCAGGAGTTTACGGAATACTGCATGATCAGATCACCTACTCCATTTCTCCTGAATATTATACCTTACTGAAGTTTCAGCAGTTCGGGTTTGAACACCTCGGTCTGAATATCAGGATAAAAGCAGGAATCATCGGATTTTTAGCAACCTGGTGGGTCGGATTATTCTTAGGAATAGCCTATGCTTTTGTCTCCTTATTTCTTGATCCTGAAAAAACTCTGAAAGTAACTGTAAAATCAGTACTGATCAATATCTGCATCACCTTTATTGCAGGAATCCTGGGATATGGGTATGCCGTTCTGTTTTTATCAGCAGAAAACACCAACTGGTATATCCCGGCAGGAACTAAAAACATCCGGAACTTTATCAGTGTAGGCTCCATTCATAATTTCGGATATATGGGGGGAATATCGGGAATGGTCGCCGGAATAATTTATCAGATAAAAAAAGCAAAAAACTAAAATCTATTCATGGAACGCCACCACAGAAAATTTAATGAAATTGCCACACTCCTGCGGACTAAACTGGGAGACAAAATCAAAATTTCCGAAGAACACGGAAATAAAATTCTGGAATTAACAGGTACACCCTATTGGCTGATGACTGATCACTCCGAATTTACAGTCGGTTATGGTATGAGCCATACCCATTTCAGTGACCAATACCAGAACCTGGAAGACGGAATAGCTCAGGCCTTCGATCTATTGACCAACCCCATCAGAACCACCGAATATATAAAAGGAAATACCGTTTTTAAAACAACCGTTGAAATAGAATTTCCCAACTCGCAATATGTGAATATCGGCACAACTTCCCTTCTGTTTTACCCATTCTGGAAAAAAACAAAAATTGAAATATCCATCTCAGAAAAAATGATTGAAAAGAAAGAAATTGAGGAAGAAGTCAACCGCATTCTGAATGAAAAATAACAAACACAGCATCCGCCCAATAATAAAATATTTTTATTTTTATCGTTCCGCTGAACAGCCAATCATAAAACCGTTGTAATATGATAATACTTTTAAAGCGTGGGACCATCAAAGATTTTCAACAAATTTTCCGGCATGAAATTTTTTCGGAGATAAAATCATTGCGCCTTATCCCCATAAAGCTGGAAAAAAATAGCGCCTTTGCGCAAGCTCCAACAAAAACAATCAAAAAGATCTGCTGTGTCTGCCCAATCAAAAGTAACTTCATCATTCAACCTTAATTTTAGCTCAAAATCAGTAATTTAACTTTCTCGGAAAGCACCAATTGATTTTTCAATTTATTTTTTACTTAACTTAGTTTTCTAATAACCAAGACTCAATATTATGAAAATAGTAAATCTTCTGTTCATTCTTGTTTTTTCTGTCTGTTTCTCACAGGAAAACAACATCTTTGAAAGACTCAGCGCCCTGAAAAACAATGGAAAAATATGGTACAATATTGACGGGTACAGCATAACCAGCGAAGTCTTTTCCAATACATTTGATGAAAAGGGCCTAAAAAAAGTATTCCGGAAACATCAGATCTCAGATTCTGATGCAAAAGTGAAGGACGGCAACATCAGTTTCAATAATTTATTGGTAACAAAACAGCAAAAGGTTTCCGCGGATTTTTCCCAGACCAATAATTATTATTTTGTAGAAAATCCGGACAAAACCGTCACGGTGGTATGGTTTATCAAAATCGGAAAAACAGATAAAGAAACTGAAGAAAAGCTCGTCAATGCTATTATCGAAAAGAAAATTCCTGAAGAAAACTTTTCCCCGATGAGCATCAGTTCCATCAATTTTGCCGGAAGAAAAATTGAACTGGGAAACGGCTGTTACTGGACTTCCGTCAATATTGTTCAATGTCCTTATGCCGGAGAAATGAACTGGAGCGTTCACAGAACTCTGGATGATGCAAAAGAAGCTGTGGAAAATCAGCTCAATATCACAAAATCAAAAAAAATGGGCAAAGTAGTGTCCGAAGAAATGGTGGATATTGAATTTGAAGGGGTTCCTGTAAAAGCTAAAAAAATACTTTATGATTTTACAGGAGTTGCAGGAGCTTTGGCAGGAATGTCAGGAGGAAAAAATCTGACGGTTTATTATGTAGCTGCAACGGTAAGAAATAAAAATGTGAGCTGTGTAATGAGCTACTGGAACAATGATGAGATCAACCCTGAAACCAAACTTCCTGCATTGCTGGGGAAATTAATGGCCGTGAAATGAAAAACATTTTAAAAATATTTTTAATCCTTATCATAGCGCTGGGGCTTATCCTGAGCGGATTCTTCTTTTTAAAATTTGATAAAACCGAGTATCAAAGCTCCGTGGCAAATACCATTGAAATCAAAAACCTTAACAGAAAAGTATTTGATCCCGGATTTTTAAATACCGGTTCTTCAGCAATCCGTACCGATTTCAGTTTTAACCGGGAAGCAAAAAATGACACCGTAGGCTTTAGTTTTCATCCTTCCCTCCATGAGAATTCAGAAAACAGACTCAGCCTGAATTTCAACAGCGGAGACGGATATTCCGGCTTGAATGTGAATGTCATGAAGATAGGAAACTGGTTTTCCGCCTCCGTTAAAACCTATACGGATAACCTGAAGCCGTTTGATTTTCTGGAACGGGACCGGTATTCCGTTAAAAAACAAAAACTCATTCTCGATAAGCCGGAATATAAGAAAGGAGACAGTATTTTTGGAAAAATAGAACTTAAGATCCAATCCAATATCAATGAGTCGGTTTATCAGGCCGGAGGATATTTCAGGGGAAAGATCGAATAAAAAATATTTTATATGTAATAATTATTGTAATTTGTACAATAGGAAATTACAAAACAATAATTAAATAAATAACAAATGAAAATAATATCATTGTTCAATAATAAAGGAGGAGTTGGCAAATCAACACTTGCATTTCATTTATCTAATATATTAGCTGAAATGGGGCACAAAACTCTTATTATTGATCTAGATCCACAATGTAATGTTACAATATGCGGAATGGATGAAGAACAACTACATGAAATGTGGACTGAGGAAGATGAGTTTATCGATGATTTTGACTCACGCGTAAAAAAAATGGCAAAAGATGATTATGATTCTCTTTTAAAAAAACCAAGAACAATACATTTTCTATTAAAACCAACAGAAGATGGTCAAGGTGAACTTCAAACCACTCCACCACCAGTTACGATTGGAAATAACTTAGATCTAATTCCTGGAAGGCTTACAATTCATAAATATGAAAATAAAATCTCTGAACGCTGGAGTGGAGCATATTTAGGAGAATCTTTGTCTATCAGAACAATTACAAATATTAGGGCTATTGCTGAAGAATATTCTGCAATCCACAATTATGAATATGTTATTATTGATACATCTCCAAGTTTGGGGGCTTTAAACAAAGTTATTATTTCGACTGTTGATGGTTTTGTTATTCCAGCATTACCTGATATGTTTTCAATGTATGGTATTCGAAATATTGGTAGTGCATTAAAACAATGGAAAAAAGAATTTGATACTATTTATAGCTTAATTTCTGAAGATAAAAGAAAAAAGTTCCCTCAAAACTTTGTCCGATTTTTAGGCTATACTATTTATAATGCAAAAAAATATGCAAAAAAATTAAATGATTGGGATTTAGCAAAAGCTCATTATAATTATGCACAACAAATCCCAGCAACAATCGAAGAATTTATTAGCTTAGAGGTCAGAAATCATTTAACTAAGGAACAAGCAAACACACCTATTGGGCTAACTGCAGTTATGCACTCACACAATACTCTACCTAATATGGTACAAAAATATAAACGTCCTATTTGGCAAATTCCTAGTCTACAAACTCTTGATCCTGGAGATAAATCTACAATAATGGGAAATCGAGCTATTTATGAAGCAACTAGGCAAAAATATATCGTCTTTGCAAATAACTTTATAGAAAGAATTAAAACGTTAAATTGATTAGCAATGAGCAAAGATATAGAAGAAGCGGTAGAAATATATAAACAAAAGCAATTTGAGTATAAACAATTCTTGGCTGGTATTTTAGTATTTTTTCAGGAGCATCCAGTTTTAAATCAAAAACCATTACCAATAATTCATTCTATAAAATCAAGACTGAAAGATCCTGACCACTTAGTTGATAAACTTCACCGAAAACTAGATAAAGGTATAGTAATTACTAAAGATAATCTTTTCACAAATGTAACAGATTTTATTGGGGTTCGTATTTTACATCTTTATCAAGATCAATTTCAATCTATACACAAAGCAATAATTGAAAAAGTATCAAATGGCGATTGGAAATTTGTTGAAGAACCTAAAGCATATACATGGGACCCTGAATCAGTACAATTTTACCAAACTCTTAATATCCAAACAGAAGTTAGAGAAACTTTTTATACAAGCATTCATTATTTAGTAAAACCCAACAATCAAAACTCTATTTGTTGTGAAATTCAAGTACGAACTCTTTTTGAAGAAATTTGGGGTGAGATTGATCATACAATAAATTATCCACATCAAACAGATAGTATTGCCTGTAAGGAACAACTCAGAGTATTATCAAAACTTGTATCAACTGGAACAAGACTTGCTGACTCAATATTTAGAACATTAAATGATCATAAAAGCAAAACCACACAATAATTAACATATAAATCATACTGCGATTAATTTTATCTCAATAAATGTCATTAATTATTACTTAATCATATAGCAAAATCCATATTTAGCATAAATGAAGTTTAAACAATATTTCTACTAATATTATTTTTAAGTTTATCAATTGAAAACTTTCATTTTCATATCGTTTTTTCCTCTATTCCTCCGGGCACAGAATAATCAGCAGATCAAAACGGACAGCATTTATCCGAAAGAAAAAATTCTGATCTCTTTAAACGGAGTGAAAGATTTTAAAGATGAAGCCCCCGGTTATCTTTTAACAGTGTATAAAAACACAAAAATAATCTTAAAAGATCAGGTTTACAGCAAAGTAGGCGAAATCCGGTTTGAAGATTTCAACGGTGACGGAATAAAAGACCTTCTCATTCAGAATATCTCCGATGTAAGGAGCAACTGGACCTATTATCTTTATATATTCGACAACAGGAATAAGACCTTTAAGAAAGTCCTGGATTTTGAATCTGTTAAAAATCCGGAATACAATCCGAAATACAGATGGATTGAAAGCTATGTGGTTTCAGGAACCAATTATCTGAGCTTTTACAAAATTATTGGAAATAAAGTTAAAGATTTAAACTACACCATTCACGACACCGAATCGGTGAATTTTGAACAGGAGTATAAAAAGGCTGTTAAAAAACTGATAAAATAAGGCTATCTTCAGAATAAATATGAATGTAAAACCCGATACGATCCTTTTCTACGTAAGAAACGTTGAACAGATCAAAAATTTCTATGTTGAAAACTTCAATCTGAATGTCGTGGAAGAAGATGAAGTCTGGGCTCTTCTGAACGCAGGAACCATCCATATAGCTTTTCACAGAATAGGAGATCAGTATCTGCAAAAAATAGAAGAAGGCCACCGGTTTGATAATAATACAAAACTGGTTTTTGAAATTGACATTGATATGGAATCGGCCAGAAACGAGCTCCTTTCAAGAAATGTACGGATGAGGGAGATCAAAACGTTTGACCACTATGGATTCTGGCTCTGTGACGGAACAGATCCTGAAGGAAATGTATTTCAGCTGAAAGCAAAAAAGAACTGAAAAAAAATTAAAATTGAGCCTTAAACTTCAGTAAGAAAAATTTTTGTGGCTTATCTTTATCGCTCAAAAGCTTTAATTAAAAATGAATCACCAATGACCGAAGAACAAAAAATTAAAACAAGAGAACTCAACAATCAGCTGATAGAAAGCAGGCAATACAGGTTCAATTCCTGGCTTCCTGTGCTGGAAGATCCGAATACAAGAACCCTGGAAGAAGTAAAAGGCAGAATGGGCGTAATGAACGCGCTGATTAATATTTCATTTGAAGCTCCCGTCACCGTCATCAGAAAATGGATCGATCATCACGGGCTGACTCAGCACCTTTCCAACCGTGAACATGAAATCCTGCTGAAAGACAATGATGAATTAACGGATTACGAGATCAATTCCCTGAGATGGTACCTGGAAGGGATCTGGGCTCTGATGTGGGCAACCGGACTGGTGGATCATCTTGATGAAACCCAATGGTGTAGCGATGAAATGGCTTCCATGCTTCCTAACCTCGAACAAAACGACAGCAATGAAAAAATAAACAGGCTCTCTACCCTGAAAACAGATGATGAAATCTACGAAATGCTGGATTTATACTACCGTCTGCATTGGTACTGCGTGGATGAAAGGCTTAAAGGGCAGCAGGCAAAAATAAATGAAGGACTGGTATACGAGCGGAGAAAAGCGCTGGAATGGCTGATCAATAAAAATTCTGACTGGGATGATATTGAAATGAGTACCTGAAGCTTACACTTTGATATTCATTTATTCAACATTAAGAACAGCTCATGAAAAACTTTTTAATTTTACTCTGCCTGATCTTCTCAATAGCCAGCTTTTCTCAGAAAAAAAGAGACACTCTTTCTTATTACGACAGCTATGAGCCTACAAAAGCTGAACTGAGAAAATGTAAAAAAGCCAGGAAAGAAAACAGAAAATTATTTGACCAGCTGTCTCAGGAAGCAAAAATCATTGATTTTAAAAAACTAACTCCGGTAATTATTAAGGATTTAAAAAACTCAGATTTTAAAGGAGAGGTTATTTTATTCCACTACAATTACAGCAATACCGGATCCGGTAATATGGGCAGTGAACGGTACAGCTGCGAAAAAGAATATAACACGGCCAATCCCTTTTACAGCATTTGGGACTGGACGTATCGTGATATTATCTCTCTTTCAAAGGTACTCAATGAAAAATTTATTGTCCCCGGTGAAAAAAATTTCGGATTCAGTATTTCAAACAGACTGTTTGGCGATGATCTGGAAAAAGAACTCAGCCCATATAAAGAATTTAAATCCGGTACCGTTTATGATAAAGAAGTAGATAAACAGCATCAGAAATTCTATTATCTCACTGAAAAGAAAACAGACAAGGAATTACAGTTAAAAACAGATTTCATCTACAATACCGTTTTAAATTATTCATATGACACGCTTTATTTCAAATTCAGAAACCTGCCCGGCTATAAAGTACAGGTAACAATAATAATCAATTCAAATTCCATTTCAAAAACCTATGAATATGATAACGGAGAATGGATTTTAACTGACACGGAATAAATCAACAACTTTTAGAACCAGCTTAAATTTCTAAATTTGATTTTTTTGCATAACACTCAAATCTTTTTCAGATCTTAAAAAGATTTTAATTGTTCTCGCAGATGCCGCAGATTGAGCAGATTTTTTCATCCATAAGAATCTGAGATCTTTGTGGAATGGTCAGATCAGACCTTATAGATTTAATATGCATGAACTTTAAAATCTATCAGGTTTAGTCCCTTCATAAAATCTGCGTCATGCAAAATCTGCGGGAGAAAAAACACTCACAAATATCTGTGTGTATTCCGTAGGAAACATTAAGAAATTCGTGCATACGTGGCATTTTTTTCAACCACAAAGAAGGTACAAAAATTTGATAATCACATATACATTTTTTCAAATAAAATTTAAACAGTCTCTTATTTAATCCTCCGATATTTCTATGAAACTCAATACCTCTTTTTATATATCACTGCTGTTCTTCTTTCTGTTTTCCTGTAAAGAGAAGATCCAACATGAAGAAAATTTTGTGATCTATCAGATGGATCCGCCACAACAAAACATCCGGATGTATTGGAAAGATCATAAAAATGAAATGATAAGAAGCCTCGGTAATCTGGAACATTATACCGCTTCACAGCATGAACAGTTAATCTTCGCAATGAACGGAGGTATGTTTGAACCTGATCATTTTCCCAAAGGGCTGTATATTGAGAATTTCAAAACCCTTCATCCCATAGATACCTCAAAAGGCAGCGGAAATTTTTATCTTCCTCCCAACGGGGTATTTTATATCACAAAAAACAAAAAACCGGCAATCATTCCAACCGGAAAATTCATTCCGTCACCGGACATTCAATATGCCACACAATCCGGGCCGATGCTTCTTATCGAAGGGAAAATCAATCCCGCTTTTCAGCAGCATTCTGAAAATCTGAATATCAGAAACGGCGCAGGAATTCTGGAAAACGGGGAAATCATTTTTGCCATGTCTAAAAAAGAAGTTAATTTTTATGATTTTGCTTCTCTTTTTAAAGAATTGGGCTGCCGGAATGCCCTGTATCTTGACGGATTTGTTTCAAGAACCTATCTCCCGGAAAAAAACTGGAGCCAGAAAGACGGAGATTTCGGGGTAATGATCGGAGTAACAAAACCAGCCCGGTGAAACATCCGGTAAATATTTTTTAAGATTGTACTTTCGTAGCATCTTTTTTACTAATTTCGATACGCTTTATCAGCCATAATGCTTCGAAATCCAACCCGTTAACCAGATCACCATGCCTCACTTTATTATAGACTGTTCACAGGATATTATTCAGCAGAAAACACCTGATGAAATCATGGATGCTGTTTACCAGACTGCGGAATCCACCGGACTATTTGCCCTGAATGACATTAAAGTACGGTTACAGCCCTATCAGTATTACCGGCTTGGAGAACATAAAAAGAATTTCATCCACATTTTCGGATACATCATGGAAGGACGGAGCACAGAACAGAAAGCCGATCTTTCCGGAAAGATCATCACCCGTCTCACAGAATTATTTCCTGACATTTCATTTTTATCCATCAGCATTAACGATTTTGAAACCGCAACCTACTGCAACAAATCACTGATTAATCCGGAAAATCATCATCAGAACCGCCATTTTGAGCTGTAAATAATGTCCCGGGAACAAAAAACCAACCACAAAATATATATTATGAACCTTAAAACATTAATCACCCACACCGTACAGTACAACAATTGGGTAGTCGGTAAATACATCGACTGGCTGGCTACAAAATCCGATGAACAGCTGAATCAGGAAACTCCCTCAAGCTTTCCCACCATTCTGAAGACCCTGCATCATATCTGGCAGACCCAGGAATACTGGTGGAGCCATATATCCGAAGGCAGCGATTTTGATTTTGAAGCAACCGCAGCAGCCGTTACCAAAGATGAAGTGTTCAGGGCAATAAAAGATAATTCCAAGAAGCTGATGGAATATGTTGAAGGCCTTTCCGAAGAAGATCTTGCCCGGAATGTAAAAATAGAATCCCAATGGTTTCAGTGTGATTTTTCAAAATATGAATACATTCAGCACGCCATCATCCACGGGACCTATCACAGAGGACAGATTGTGACTATGGGCAGAAATATCGGCATCACAGATGCGCCTATGACAGATTATAACTTCTGGAATATTTATAAAGATCAGGAACAAAAATAGCAGAATAATGAATACCAGTACTACTAAGGATCCGGTTATTTATTACCACGGAACCAAAGCAGATCTGAAAACCGGGGATCTTATTGAACCCGGTTTCAGTTCCAACTACGGAACCCAAAGAAAAGCGAAATACATTTACCTTACCGCTACACTGGAAGCCGCGGTATGGGGCGCGGAACTTGCTCAGGGTGAGGGTAAAGAAAGGATCTATATCGTTGAACCCACCGGCTCCATTGAAGATGATCCCAACCTTACCGATAAAAAATTTCCGGGCAATCCTACCCAATCCTACCGCTCGCTTCATCCGTTCAGAATAACAGGAGAAGTTATGGAATGGCATGGGCACTCCGCAGAACAGCTTAAAACCATGAAAGATCATCTTGAAGAATTAAAAAGACAGGGAATCGAAGCTATCGAAGATTGATAGTATTAATAAATAATCAGCAAAATGGGACAACTTTTTGAACTCATATCAGATGAAGCCATTGAAAAATCCGATGAGGATTACACAGAATGCCACGTCTGTCAAAAAACAGGAATCGACTTATATCCATATCAGGGAAAAGCCACCCTTGATGACGGAACCGTAGATGATGACATTTATGCCGTATGCAGTGACTGTCTGAAAACTAAACCTTTAGTTCACACAGGCGGTTTCTTTTACACAGAAACTATTGAAAAATATCTTGCTTCACAGCCCCTTAACGAAACTCAAAAACTGAACCTTAAAGAAATATTGATCGGGAAATACAATCAGACTCCTGATATTCCCTTATTTTTGCAGCGTCCGGACCAGCCTATATGTTGTAATGACATTACTGAATTTACAGGCTACCCGGCGGATGATGAAGAATTATATGAAATCAGTGAAAAGAATATCTATTGGGAAGAAGGTCTAAAGGAGAAAAGTGAATATTATGATTTCAGAAAATACGGAAGCCCTGAAAGCTTACGTGAAATCGCTTCTTTTAAATGCAGGCACTGTGGTGAAAAATATTTTACCTTTCAGTTTACCTGAGCCAAACGACAGGAACGATGAATGATTAAAAACAAAAACTAATTAATCTGTAACCATAAAAACTAAAAGAGAAACAACACTCAATGAGAAACATTATTTCGGCCTTATCTTTATTGATCATTTTTTCCTGCACAACACAGACAAAAACGAACCCGTCCTTTGATTATGCGAGGCTGGAACATGTTGCAGATAGCGTAAAAGTGGGAGATATTGTGATCCTCAATGCGTTTAAGCATCAGATGCTGGCCCACAAAAACGGCAAGTACGATTCCACAAGGATTATCAACAAGGTTTATAAACCTCATCAAAAACTTTGGGACAGCTGCTACGCAGTGATCTTCGGGGATGAAAACGCCCGGAAATTCAATACCACCCGGGGAATGACAGAATGGAATAACAGCCTGTATCTGAAAAACAGACAGATGTTTGAAGAGAAAACCAACATTCTTTTGGATATTGATCTGAAAAAAACATTCAAAAAAAGCCTTGTCAAATTCAATAAACTCGTTCCATATCAGCCTAAGGCCAGAATCAGCCTGATTTTTACTCCCATCACGGGAATTGCTTTCGGAGGTTGCACCAACGAGCAGTTTGCCTTAGAACTCAATAATAAAGGAATAGAAATCCCTGCTGTTCTTCAACAGGATCTTCCCCATGAGCTGAACCATATGGTCTATGAAAAATTCAGAAATGCCGATCCTGATCATGATTCTGCCCTGAACCAGACCATTGATGAGGGATTTGCCTGCTATTTTACCTACGTATTCTTTGACGGGAAACTTGAAAAACATGAGACCGTACACCTGTCCAAAAAAGAATGGGATTGGCTCATTCAGCATGAAAAAGAACTTTTCACCCAATTAAAAAAGTATTTCGCAGACACCTCAGGGAAAAATCCATTGTTGCAGAACGATAAAATCAGACTGTTTCCGGATGCGCCGGGAAATATCAATTACTGGATGGGGTTCAGGATTATCGAAAAATATGTGGAAAAGAACGGCCCCGGTTCCTGGAAAGATGTTTATCATTTAACAGCCAAAGACCTGTTGAACAAAAGCGGCTATGAAAAATACATAGAAAGCTTATAACGTTTACAAAAATAAATTGAGGGTTGAAAAATTATCCCAAAATATTCAAAAACTATATAACAATACCCATGAAAACAACACTAAGCGCTTCTCTCCTGCTGCTATGCGGCATTATGAATACCCAGGATAAAACCACGATTGCCGGACCTGCCATACATATTGATCTGAAAAAAAGTATTTTTTAATATTCCGATACAAGTTTGCGTTATAAATGTTCCGGCCAATTCAAAACAATAAAACGATGAAGATATTTCCCTTACTGTTTATATTCTTTTCAGTAGTTTGTTCTGCACAGGTAAAATATCCTGAGTACGTTATTTCAGATAAAAACATCCGGGAACAGAAGCTTGAAACAACTGAGGACATTTATTTATTTTATCATAAAAACATTCAATATATCGGAGATCTGAAACCCCACATCAAACTGAATTATGTCTATAATGATTCACAGAATCCCCTGCTTAAGAACAACTATAAACGGCCTGATGATGAACTGAACCAACAATTCAAAAACGAATATAAAAATGTAAAGATATGGGTAGATACCCGACAATCTACCCCATTAACAATAACCAGAGCTGATACTACTAAAATATCTTCTGAAGCTTTGGAAGCAGAAATAGACAGAATAAATGAAGGGCAAAAGCCTGCTGTTGAAATTCCTGCAATAACAACCTATTATGACGGTTACCCCGTGACCGTCCACAACCTTGAAGATCAGAGTATTATCTTAGGATTCGGCAATCATATCCCGTTAATATTTGAAGCTTTGGACAAAGAAAACAAATGGCGGGAGATTTCCGGTATAAGAAAATATGGCTGCGGAAACGGAATTCAATACATCATGTTAAAACCGAACCAGATTGCCACTGTTTTTGAACCTAAAATTACAGGAAACTTCAAAACAAAATTCAGATACAGATTAAAAAATATAGTTTCCAATGAATTTGAAGGAAGTATCAATGAAGATTATTTAAAAAACTAACTTAATAACCAATCCGCCATGCATTTCACCAAATATTTAATCCCGTTTCTCGGCCTTCTTCTGTTCATCTCCTGTTCCGGACCTGTTCCCGCCTCAAAAATCACAGATATTTCCGATGTAAAAGCGGAAATTGATATCTACCAAAGCTTAACGGATCAGGCAGACAATATCATGTCGGTGGCTTTATACGATAAAAAAGATAAGAAAATCGGCAGTGATTCAATTACCATATGGGTCAACCGGAAAAAAGCGGAATATACTGTCATCGAACAGTTGTACTACACCAAAAGCTATCAGTACAGGCTTGAAAACATTCCTCCTGAAAATGATCAGTATCAGGTGGAAATCCAGCTGTCCAACGGTAAAAAATTTGCTTTGGGATCCATTAATGCCCTTAAATTAAGCGATCCTTCCCGTATCACCACCACAGAAAGCACCACCACCCGGGATTTCACCGTACACTGGGCTGATCTTCATGACGTAAATAAACTCTATATCTCAAAAACTTTTGATAAAAAAGATAAAGACAACCCCAATGTAACCATCGCCACCCCGGGAAAAACCGACACCCTGAATATTGGGAAAGACGGCAGCTATTCAATTCCCAGAGAAAAGCTTCTCAAATCCGGCGAAAAACTGAGCATCATCAGCCTGGAATTCACCGCCCGGAAAACCGGAACCATCAATCCCCTTCTCTTAAAAGGAAGTTATATAAAGATCAAAGGCAACCACGATAATCCGGTATTTTTCAAATAAAATAATTATCTTACCCACATATCCCTGAACAGGGCAAAAACACGACTCAATGCAAGACACTACAATCCAAAAAGAATGGTTCTCAGAAGGAGAACACTATGCAACAGCAATCAATGAAATGGTGGAATTCGGCGAAAAAAACGGCTGGGAAAACTGGAAAGGCGAAGAGCCCCAGGATAAAAGAGACCGTTTGGGAGCCGAAGTTTTCGAACTGCTGAAAACAGCTAACCTGAATAACGATACAGAACGTTTCAGAGAACTGTTCCCTCCTGCCCACACCCCCATGATTCAGTTCATGAAAGAAAAATCTCAAAGTATTGAACAGATCCTTTTTATTGAGGATGAAAAAATTGCTTTCGTAACCGGAGCTCATTATGAAAAAAGACAGGCCTATCTTCTTGATCATGATCAGATTACCCCGCTTGACGGGAACATCCAAGCCATAGGAAAATCCAAACAGGGAAATATTTTCGCCATAGCCCGCGGAGAGACTATTTCAGTGTACAAAAACTGGGACGGAGAGCTGATTCAGGAATTCTCATTTGACAAAACTGTCAATTCAGGGATTACAGAAATGGTTCCGTTCAATGACGGAAGCAAAGTCCTGATCGTTTCTTCAAACGGAATTTATCTGGCATCAAAAGACAGCGAGAAACTCATTCATCCTATCAATGAAGATGACGAAGAAGACTGGTCTCCGGATATCGATATGGAAAATGCCGCCCTTTCCCATGATAACGCCTACATTGTTGTGGGAGATCAGGATTATGACCACAGAATACTGGATGCTGATGGCAACAGCGTAGGATCAGTAGGACCTCAGTCTTCCTATCCCCATTTCTGCCTGTTTTCTAAAGACGACAGCCAGCTGATTACCAACTCCTGCCATTTCTACAACGGAATTACGATTGCCATCAATTCAGATCAGTATAAGGACGCAGCTATTGAAGCTTATACGGAAAATGAAGGTCTTATCTACATTGATGAAGGAATGAGAGTATATGCAGGAGCTTCCACAAAAGATTATTATATACTTGGTGATGCTTATGGCTATATCAAAGCTTTCGACAAAAACGGGAACCAGCTGTGGAGACACTTTTTAGGCTCCACCATCAGCGGAATGACCCTTTCTGATGACGAAGAAACCCTATGGGTAGGTTCCAGCTCCGGAATGCTCCACAAGCTCAAACTCGGAAAAGGACACCGCGATACCCACACCATTGGCAACGGGAAGCATTATGAAGATTTCAGGCTGCTGATCTGGAATAACGAACCGCAGGTCTGGAAATGGTAACCTTCTGAAATACAACAAAACATCTGCGGATCTGTGGAAATTTTTATACGCCCGCAGATAAAGCAGATTCTTTTATCTGCTGCATATTATTTGATTAGAAAAAACATTTTAAAACGTTATAGGTTTTGGAAACCTATAACGTTTATTTTTTAACGCAAACATCTACGGATCTTGAGAAAAAAATATCCACAAACATCTGTAAAATCTGTGAAATCTACGGGAAATTCAATTTTAATAACTGAAAATCTCTGGTTTTCTTGTGTCCTAAAAACACACAGCAGAATAAACCTTACACTATTGTGCCTACCAACATTCATATCAGTTTCCCACAAATCTCGCTGATCACACAGATTTTTACAGTCCAACGGGCTATACATACTGATTTTTTGTAATTTAGTTTTTTAAGAAAAAAAATAAACCTCAGACAAAATAATTTCCATGGAAAAATATGCAGTATCATCAGACGGACAGAAAATCTACTACCGGGAATCAGGAAAAGGAAATCCTACCGTCATCTTTATCCACGGATGGCTGGGCAGCGGAGAATGGTGGAATGATCAGCTGGAATATTTCAGGGACCAGTATCATATGGTAACTCTGGATCTTGCCGGACACGGAAAATCAGACGCTTCAAGACAGCACTGGACCAGTACCCGTTATGCTGACGATATCAAGGCAGTGGCCGACAGCATCGGCTCTTCGGAGATGATCCTTGTCGGGCATTCCATGTCCGGAGCTTATGTTCTTGAAGCGGCCTTACAAATTCCAGAAGTAAAATCCCTGATCCTGGTAGATACTTTAAAGAACCTTGATGAATATTTTTCAGAAGATCAGGCAGAACAGTTTTTATTTACCCATTACAGGAGCGATTTTAAAAATGCTGTGGAAAACATACTTCCTCAATACCTGTTTGCCGAAAAAACACCTGCTGCAGTAAAAGAAAGGGTACAGTCTGAGTTTTTACAGAACGAACCGGAAATGGCGGTCAACCTTCTGATACCTTTGTATAAAACGGATTTCCGGGACATCGCGAAACAGGTTCAGGTCCCGGTAAGAGCTATTAATTCTGATAATTCGCCTACCCATATAGAAAATAACAGGAAATATTTAAAAGACTATGACTGTGTAGATATTACTGAAACCGGTCATTATCCGATGCTGGAGAAACCGGAAGAATTCAACCGTATACTGGACAGGGTTATTCAGGAATTACAATAAATATAAAAATGCAGAATACAAGGGTTTATGAAATGGCTTTTTCCGGAGTGTATCCTCATTACATCCAAAAAGCAGAGAAAAAGGGACGTACAAAAGCTGAAGTTCATGAAATCATATTCTGGCTCACCGGATATGATGAAAAGAGTTTACAGGATATTTTAGACAATAAAACCAATTTTAAAACTTTTTTTGAGCAGGCTCCTCAGATCAATGCCAATGCATCTCTTATAAAAGGAGTAATCTGCGGATACCGTATCGAGGACATTGAAGATGAACTGATGAGAAATATCCGGTATCTGGATAAACTTATTGACGAACTCGCCAAAGGAAAAAAGATGGAAAAGATATTAAGAACTCCCTGAGAAAATATTAAAAAAACGATGATTGAAAAAGCTTATATCCATGAATACGGCAATAAAAAACTGGAACCTGAACATCAGGACGTGATCGATGTATTAGAAAAAAGAAATATCGGATACGAACTTTTTACCGATAAAAAGATCTTCAGAAATCAGCTGAACATTGACGGAACAACGTTTGTTGCTGGAAATCACTTTGTCTTTTCTTCAATTTTCAGAAAATATAAAATCAATCCGCCAACTGACTGTTATCCTCAATGTCTTCGTCCGTATCTGCTGCGAAATGTCTGGACCACTACCATACGTGATCTCCTGAGAAATATGGACGGAGAACTGCAGCCTGTTTTTGTTAAACCCAAATCCGATACAAAGCTTTTCACCGGATTCAGGATGGAATCCGCTTCTGATCTTTATCTTTTAGCTGATTTCCCAAAAAATACGGAACTCTACTGCTCACAATCAGTAGACTGGAAAGCAGAATACAGGGTTTTCGTCAATCAATCAAAGATTGTCGGTATACGGCTATATGACGGTGATGAACAATATCAGCCGGATATGGAAGTCATCCGGAATGCAGTACAGGATCTGGAAAATTCGGAGGAAAAAACCGGAGGTTACGGCATCGACTTTGGTGTTTTATCCGACGGCCGCACAGCTTTGGTAGAATGGAACGATGGCTATGCACTTGGATCTTACGGCCTTGATAAGGAAATATACACCGATTTATTACTGGAAAGATGGTCTGAAATCGCAGACAGCCTATCGAAATCCGGGATTCAGAATAAAAAATTATGATGAATATACAGGAGAGTTATCACAATAAAGGGTATATGCACTTAGAGCAGTTTTTCTCTGAAGAAGAGTTGCAGCCTCTGGAGAAAATTCTCCATACCTTCCATCAGGCATGGCTGAAAGATAATGACGCAGATTATAAAGCCGGAGCGATCAACAGCCACAGCATTACCTCAGCTCAACAAATTACCAGACAGGAAAGGCTGGATCTATTCAGGTTTATTTCTCAGGAAAAGATTTCACAACTTATCCACACTCTTTTTCCCGGAAAAGCTATATTTCTCAATACCCAGCTGTTTTTTGACCCGTTCAATGTACAGCAGACCAATTACTGGCACCGTGACATTCAGTATACGGGGATGTCCATTGAAGAGCAGAAGAAAAATATTCAGACCCGGAATGTTCTTCATTTCAGAATCCCTCTCAAAGCAGAATCCGGTATTGAACTGATCCCGGGAACCCACCGTGAATGGGATCTGAAAGAGGAACTGGAAACGCGGCTTTCAATGAATGGGAGAAAGCCTGGAGACCCTCTTGAACGGGGAAGAAAAATCCCGTTAAACAGAGGAGATCTTCTTATTTTTTCCGCCAATATGATCCACAGGGGACTTTACGGGAACAACCGTTTTACCTTCGATATTATCTTCTGTGATGATATCCCGGAATTCAGGGATTTTATCGATTTTAAAAACTATCCTGCAAAAGAAGAATTATATTTGTTAAATGCAGATTTATTTTAGCCGGCATTTCTATTCGGAAATTTAATATTCGGACCGGGATTGTTCAATGGTGAAAACTCAATTCATTTTATTTTTTTAACAGATCCGAAAAACACATTACGACACAAGACTCCAATGAAAGACATACAGAGAGAAGACATTCAGATTCTCAGCACGCACAGCGATCTCACGGAAAGAGAAGTCGCAGAGATTCTGGAAAAATATATTTACAACGACAAAAATTCCTGGCAGAAATTCCTTCAGCTTTTTTTAATGACTCTTGGAATTGGCTTTACCGTCTCCGGGATTATTTTTTTCTTTGCCTATAACTGGGCAGACGTACCTAAGTTTGCGAAAATAGGGCTGACAGAAGGTTTGGTGATCGCTACAACTGCACTTACTTTCCTTCCCAAAATCAATTCCAGTATCCGGAAAATCATTCTCACCGGAGCAGCGGTTTTGGTGGGGGTTTTATTTGCGGTATTCGGGCAGATTTATCAGACCGGAGCCAATGCTTATGATTTTTTCCTGGCATGGACTCTTTTTATTACCCTGTGGGTCATTATCTCTGATTTTGCCCCACTGTGGCTGATCTATATCATTCTGGTCAACACCACTTTCATCCTGTATACCCGGCAGGTGGGCAATGATCAGGGTTCTACCTATGTTTTCACCATTCTGTTTCTGATCAATGCAGTATTACTGGTAGCAGGCATTCTGATTTCCAAATACAAAAAAACAGCGATACCCGGTTGGTTTACCACCATCCTTTCATTAGGTGCAGCCAGCTTTGCCACCTGTGGAATCATTACGGGAATCTTTGGGGAACAGACCGCAGCAACAGCTATTCTGGCTGTACCTGTAATCATTGTCTATAAATTGGGAATCCTGCATGCGCTGAATGTAAAAAGCCTCTTTTATCTTGCTATCATTCCTCTCAGTGTGGTTATGATCATAGCAGCCTTTATTTTCCGGATTACAGGAGAAGGCATAGCTTCCTTTCTATTCGTGTCCCTGTTTATTTTAGGAAGCATCACACTGGTTATTAAAAACCTGCTCAACCTTCAAAAAAAATGGAAAAATGAGAAATAAAGAAAACATAAAAGAGCTGATGGATATGCTTCGGACCTCAGCTGAAAGAGAAATCCATTTTGATGAAGAAGCCATTGTTTCAGTCTACCAGAAAAAGGAAACAGACCAGTCATTAGCGATTAAAATCCTTTCTGTTTTCGGAGGAATACTCGCGTGTCTGGCATTTATAGGGTTTCTTTTCCTGGCCCAGATATTCAGTTCAGAAGAAGGCATTACCTTATTCGGAGGAATCTGCATTGTGGGTTCAGCCCTTCTCAGCAGATTTTCAAAGAAAGTAATAACCGATACGCTCTCCGTTTCATTTTATATTACAGGTCTTACACTGCTCGGGCTTGGCCTTTCCAGTCACGACAATACCATGCAGCTTACCTTTATAGCTATTGCATTATGCATCCTGTTTCTGGTACATAATTATATTCTTTCCTTCATTTCCGTACTCATTCTCAATGGCAGTATCCTGTCACTTATTATAACCAACGAGGTATACGGTCTTACTTATATCTTCATTGCCGTTCAGGCCCTCATAGTTACCTTTATCTTCCTCAAAGAAGCAAAGATCATTACCGCCGGCAGAATCCTTTCAGGGTTATACGATCCCGTTTGCACAGGAATGGCATTATCATTCATTGCCGGGCTGGCTTATATTGGATTTGAAGATGAAATGTCCGACCCCACTCCTGCATTCTACAACGGACTGTCATCGGCCGTTATTATTCCGGCCGTCCTTTATGTGGTTTCTGTTTTATTAAAAAAATTACAGGTTACCCATACCGGATATAAGATCACCGTTTATATACTGACTTTTTTAATTTTACTGCCAACAGCATTATCTCCGGCCATATCAGGTGCTATTCTCGTTATTTTATTAAGCTTTCTGGTCAATTATAAAACAGGATTTGCACTGGCCTGCACAGCCCTGATTGCTTTCATCGGGAAACTGTATTACGACCTTCAGCTGACCTTGCTCATCAAATCCGTTCTTTTATTTTCGTCCGGCATCATGTTCCTGGTCATTTATGCATTCATCCACAAAAAACTGATTTCCCATGAAAAAATATAAATGGCTTATTATTCTTTTCAATCTCGTTCTGCTATTGGGATATTTCAATTATTCCGTCATCAGAAAAGAAAATTTGCTGAAGGACGGCCAGCTGATTTTACTGCAGCTCGCCCCGGTAGATCCCCGCTCACTGATGCAGGGTGATTATATGACTTTAAGATATGCTATTGCCGGGACTTTAGGTGAAGAAGGTATTCCTAAGCGGGGCTACTGTGTGGTAACCCTTGATAAAAACGGAGTAGCTCATAAAGTACGGTTTCAGGAAAACAAAACCCCGCTGAAAACCGGGGAACATCTTATCAGCTATACTTCAGGTGAATGGAGCATCAATATCGGTGCAGAATCTTTCTTTTTTCAGGAAGGACATGCCCGGAAATATGAAGCAGCAGTATATGGCGGGATAAAAACGGACAAAAACGGCAACAGCTTACTGATAGGGCTTTATGATAAAAATCTCAAAAAGATCAACTAAATGATTCAGTGGAATTATTTTTTCGGAGCCATTATGCTGGATTCCGATTATAAAGGTTTTCTCGATTTTCTCCAAAACAGGATGAAAGCTAAGGACTATTATTATTTTCATCCCGACATATTTTCCAAGTCTACCCTGGAAATCCCTTACTGCTATGAAAACGCTCTGATTTCTTTCGGAAGAACAGCCAAATGGTTTCTGCAGGATGAATATAAGCTTCATCACTTCATCCGGGAATTTGAAGATATTTTAAACCACCTGGATTTTGAATATGCACAGATAAGAGCAGGAACCGTTTATTCAGAATATTCATTTTTCTGGATGAATAAGAAAAAGCTGGAAAAATACAAAACAGGGATCCAGGAAACAATGGATCATTTTAAAGAATATAACATCCGTTTTTATGAAAATGAACATTTCTTTTTCGGATTAGGTGATATTGAGCTGTCAACCGGCTGGTGTGAAAGAAAAAATGATGATGCCGAGGATTTTGACCGTCAATATCCGGACTTTAAATATCCTGTTGAACAGATTATCCGCTAAAATACTTCTCCAGTTCAAAAAACTTCCCGAAATTTGCAGCCTGTACGTTAAATACAATATAGTGAAATAAAAAAAATTTAAAGTAAACATACAGCAAAACTTAGAATAAGTTTTCTTCGGGGCGGGGTGAAATTCCCTACCGGCGGTTACAGTCCGCGACTCCTTTCTTCTGAAAGGACTGATCTGGTGAAATTCCGGAACCGACAGTTAAAGTCTGGATGGGAGAAGAAAATGAAACGGTCAGTAAGATACCTTACGGGCTTATTGTGCCGTATTTCATTTCCATGTACCGAAGACTGTTTTACCTTTTTAAAAGTAAAATAACATGGAAAAATTATTAGAACAGTTTGGAGCAACCTCCACAGAGCGTGTAGAAAATGCGCTTCTTAAATTACAGCAGGGAAAAGGAATTCTTTTAGTAGATGATGAAAACCGTGAAAACGAAGGCGACATCATCTTTCCCGCATCCACCATTACAGAACAGGACATGGCGCTTCTGATCCGCGAATGCAGCGGTATTGTCTGCTTATGTATTTCGGAAGAAAAAAGCAGGCACCTGAACCTCCGTCCGATGGTAGAAAACAACAACTCTAAAAACCAGACCGCTTTTACCATTTCTATTGAAGCCAGAGAAGGCGTGGAATCCGGGGTTTCGGCTAAAGACCGTGTAACAACCATCAGAACAGCCGTGGCAGCGGATGCACAGGCCGCTCATATTGCAAGCCCGGGACATGTTTTCCCTCTGATTGCTAAAAAAGACGGTGTTTTCGAAAGACGCGGGCATACCGAAGGCAGTGTAGATCTGGTAAAACTGGCTAACCTGGGTGATGATGCCGTACTCTGCGAGCTGACCAATGAGGACGGTTCTATGGCCAGACTTCCGGAAATCGTGGATTTTGCCATCAAAAGAGAAATGAGCGTTGTAACCATTGAGGATATCCACGCTTACCGTACAATGATCAGTAATTAATATCGATTAACAATACCATATATTTAACGTACAGAAGAGCCATCCGGATTACCGGGTGGCTTTTTTATTGAAAAATTTTCATCAAAAATTAATTATGTTAACAATCAAACCCTGTTTTTATTTAACTTTAATAAAAAATTGGGACATGAAAAAAACTCTACTTCTGGCACTTGCAGCTTTCGGGCTTTGCTCTGCTCAAACTACCATTACCAAAGCATTTAACGACCCTGTTATTGGCGAAACAGTCAATAATCTGATCATCAACGGAACAGTAGATAATTCTGCAACCGGTAACAATGTGGTGTTCAACAACGCTTCTCTTACACAAGGTGCGGCATCTCCCACCGTATACTCCGCTCCTGATGCCGGAGAAATCACAACCTATCCCGGTTCTACTATAAAAATGACAGGAGGCGGCAATACCATCCTGTTTAAACAGACGGCCTCAAAACTGGAAATCACCGGACTTATCACCCCTGATGCTACCCTGAATTTTGCAGCAAACAACGGAACTTATATATCTTACCCTGCTGCTTTTGGTTATACAGAGACCGATACAGCACAGGGAACTTTCTCCTCATCGGCAGCTTCCGGAAATTTCAGCGGTAATATCAATATTTCAGCGGATGCTGCCGGAACCCTGATCATCGGGCCTAATACCTATACCAATGTTTTAAGAATAAAATCAGTTCAGGTCTTTAACCTGACAGTAGGTCCTTTTCCTGCCGGAACCATTACCAATACCTCTTACCTGTATTACAGCGGAACCTACAAGGCCCCATTATTGTCATACACAAGCGCCAACATCAACGTTCCTGCTCTTAACATGAACCAGACCACTACGGCGGCTCAGGCATTGAGCGTGGCCTTCCTCGGCACCGGAGAAACCGTAAAAAAAGACCGTTTCAGAGTTTATCCGAATCCGGCACAGGACTTTATCGGATTTACAGGACAAACAGGAGATTATTCAACTGCTAAAATTTACAGTTTAGACGGAAAACTGATCAAGACCTCAGATATACAGTCCGGGAAAGTTCAGGTTTCTGATCTTCCGGCTTCTTCTTACTTCATAGAGTTTTCAGGAAAGGATTCTGCCAAAAAAGAAAGCACAAAATTCATCAAAAAATAAAATTTGTTTTCAACTAAAAAAATCCGTTCAGAGTTTTTCAGAACGGATTTTTTTTAATGAATCAGTTACTGAAAAGGCATCAGAACGTAGCGGCAGGAGCCGTATCATTATTCAGCTTTCTCTGAACTTCGGTTTTCTTTCCTTTGGAGAGGTCAAAGCTAACCCCTAAAACAAACATCGATTTATTATTCATGATCTTTGTATCAACATTATAGTTGACTAAGCTTTGAGGAAGACTTTTTGTTCTATAATGAGAAGGCATTCCTATCCAGTACATTCCCGTGGTAAAGGTCCAGCTTTTCAGTTTGTAACTGGCAAAAATGTGATTTTTATTCTCATTGGTATTAAGGAAAGCCCCGCTTAAGGTATACACCGGAATATTAAACATATACTGTACACTGAAAGACTTATATTCCGAAGATGCTACCAAATAATTGGAGAGGTAGTTATTTTTGATCAGCTCTCCGGATGTTGTTCTGATCATTTCCGATACCGGAGCGATCATTGCTTTCAGCACCAGAAGACTATTTCCGAAAGGCTTGTAAGATCCCGTAAGCTGCAGACCGTATTTCTGCCCGTTTCTGGCATTTTCATACGTGAGTGCATATCCTCCGAAAGTATCATCCTGAACATAATACTGGTTGATTATTCTATCTGTATAAGTGTAAAACAGGGAAGCATTGAAATCAAAATATTTATTATTCAGGGAATAAATCAAATTATTGGAAAGTACCTGCTGCGACTTTAAAAAAGGATTTCCTCTCCGTACAATATTAGGAGCCTGCTGTACGACATTGCTGCTGAGTGCATTACTCCCGGGGCTTACCGGAGTATAGCTTCCCGTAAATCTGAGGCTCTGATTATTCTTCAGCTGATACCCTAAAATAAGTCTGGGTGTAAAAGACCATTCATTAAAGGTATTTTCAGCACTCTTATTATGGATATTAGTAAGACCGGCACCAAGTCTGTAAGTAAATTTACCCTTCTTTCCTGAAAATTCCGTATAAAAATACTGTTCCATGTAATTAACGTCATACTGGGAGTATCCTGCAAGATTATTCAGGTCATTGGAAATGGACGAAGAGGAAATACGATAGCCTGATGATAGTTTCCCGGCTTTAAAATCATGGGTATGAGCCAGCTCTCCTACAAAATTGGTCTGCTCCGTTTTTAAAACCATATCATTATCATACACAGAATTTCCTGATGAAACTACCCACTCTTTCGCAAATTCCGTAATATCCGTATTGTAATGGGATCCTACCGCATTGATGCTCACCTCATCCTTACTGCCAATCTTTTTTGAATAATAAAGATCCAGCTTAGGATTGATATAGTCTGAACCGTAATTCTTAAACATCTCATGTGTTTCTTCCGTATTGTCTTTAGTAAATAAACTCATGCCTTTTGTTTTTGAAAAACTGCTTACCAGATCCATATTCAGTTTAACCTGAAAGGTATAGTTATCCGGAACCATACGGGTGTAACGTAACGCAATATTCTGTGTGGTATATCCAAAATGGTCCTTTCTTTCTTCTTCCGAACGGTAATGCTGACTGTTCAGATTATAATCATAAATACTCTGCACCTGTCTGTTATCATAATCTCTCAGGCTCAGGGAGTATTCCAGTCCGAAATCATTTTTCCCTTTTGTATAGCTGGCATAGGCTGAAGCATCTACAAACCCGGTGTTCAGTGCAGAAGTAACATCGGCTCCCAAAAGATACCCTGTTTCCGTAGATCTCGTTATAATATTCACTACGATATCGGCTCTTGATGCCCAGCGTGCAGGAGGAATGTCGTAATATTCCACTTTTACCACCTCATTAGGGGCTATACTGCGGATCTGCAGGTCTGTGGCTTCAATTCCGTTGATAAGAAACAGCGTTGTTCCTCCTTTTATACTTGTGATGGAGTTAGAAATCGGGTCCAGCTGCAGTTCCGGAAGGGTACGAAGCAGATCTTTGGCATAACGGGCTTTCTCCAGTGCTTCCTTATCAAAAGTATAGACCGCCTTATCCGCAAATTGCTTTTTTCGCTGGGATTTCAGAATAACCTCCTGAATCTCTTTTGTTTTTGAGGTATCTACGGTATCCTTTTTTGCTTCCTGCGAGAACATGAAAATACTGCTGAGAAAACAAAGAGTATAGATCGTTTTTTTCATATCAGAAATTAGTTTTATACCTTTAGAACAACTGACGTACGGTATTTGCTACATCAGTTTTTTTTAAATAAATAAATTGGGAGGGAGGTTTAAGGAGTAAAACTCTCATTACTATCATTTTGAAGTCCCAATTTTTTATATCTTTAGATCAACCTGAAAACCTATGAATGAAGAAATTTTCAACTTTTATTATCATTATTCTGATCCTTCTTCCGATGCTTGTTTACCTGAATCCTTTTTCCTGGGGAATGGGAAGAAAAAAGCAATATTCTCCCAACCGGAAAACCGAAATACTGATGGAAAATCTCAATAAAAAATACAATACTGATCTTGAGATTATGGAAGTTCCTGATACATTGTGGTATTTCAGAGATCTGAAAACAAAGAAAATTCAGAAGCTGGAAAACTTCAGTCTCTTTTCATTTGATAAAGAACGCTGTTCCCCGGAAGCTGTCCGTTTATTTGTTCATGATTTCAGAAAAGAATTTGTTCACCGGAAATATTTTGATTCCGTGATCGTATCTTACGGTGATTCTGTACTCTATAAAACTTCGATGCGATGAAAGTTCTGACAGTTTACCGGTTTCAGTCCGCTGCTTACCTGCTGATTATCATTTTTGTGATCCAGCACTTTCTGTTCAGCGGTTACAGCTTCAATTATATCTTTTATGAGACAGTAGTATCTGTTTTTTTCATCGCTTCGGTGATCATCATCCTGGTTTCCGTGATTCCATTCATTGTTGAGAGCATTATCACTTTAAACCGGAAAACCATTGTGGAAACCGAGTTGAAATACCTCATCATCAATCTTGTCCTTTATTATTCCGTCATTGCTTCCAGTTTTTATCTTTTTACCCAGACCCGGTTATAACACGCATTAATTTAGCATCCATATTGTTATTTTAAAGTTAAAAATGAAATCATATTAAAATATTTTTATTTTTCTGCCCGTTTTTTGCTGGTATTTTTTTACACCACAAAATATAAAGTCATGAAAAAGCTTATTATTCTGATCCCTTGTTTTCTGTTTTTGAAAACCAGTGCTCAGGAATCTGAAATCATTCCCGCAGACAGAATGAATATCATTAAGACCAATGTGACTGCCTATGCGTTCAGAAACATCAATCTTTCCTATGAAAGAGCCATTACTCAGTGGTTCTCTCTCAACATAGGATTCGGAACCATGCTTCAGGGAAAAGTTCCTTTTATCAATTCCTTTTTGAAAGATGAAGATGAAAAACGATTTCAGAATCTAAGGGTAAAAGCGACCAATTTCACCATAGAACCCAGATTTTATATAGGAAAAGGCTACGGCAAAGGCTTTTATTTTGCACCTTATTACCGGTTCTCTGATGTTTCGTCCAACACTTTTGATTTTTATTACGATTATAATGCTCCGGGTGGTACTAGCTACCAAATTCCGCTCAAAGGTCAGGGAAGCACCAGAGGAAACAGCGGAGGACTGATGGTGGGTGTACAGTTTTTCCTCACGAAAAGCCAGAACCTCGTTCTTGACTTCTGGATCGCAGGGGCCCATTACGGCAGCGGAACAGGAGACTTTACCATGACCAGCGATTATGTCCTTACCCCCGATATGCAGGCACAGCTGAAAAAAGAAATCGAAAATCTGGATCTTCCCTTCGTGGATTATACCGTAGAAACAAATCCAAACGGGGCAAAAATAAAAGTTGACGGACCCTGGGCAGGTTTCAGAAGCGGACTTTCCCTGGGATACAGATTTTAATCATCCGTCCGGAAACAATTGCAGCTGTTCTTTTATTTCTGGATGAAATTTGTATATTGGCGCTCAATATACCATGAAAATGATAGAATTAATACAGCAAAATAAGCTTAAAGAATTGAAAGAAGCTTTGAGAAATTCTGAAGAATTTCAGATCCACAGATATCTTTACGAAATATTAAATAATAACTTTGTGGAGATCAATGAGGATAGTTTTCCCTGTGACCGATATCAGGTTGAATTTTTAGAAGGTCTTCAGCTTTACAAAGCCCTTGAAAAATCTGAGATCAATGAAGATCATTTGAAACAATATACTGCTCTTTTGGTTCATCTTGCATTCATCACAAGTGCCCATATTCAGTATCTTGCCACTGAAGCCATGAATCAGAATTTTTATCTTTCAGATCTCGAGCATATTGACAATTTCAGAGTTTTACCTGAAATCAGAGGAAGTATTCAGGAGCTGATACAGCTTCTTGAAATAAAGACCGGGGAAGAAAAATCCATCGCCAATCTTGCCGTCGCAAAAGCAAAAATAAGCAACTCCATCGGTAATACTCTTGAAAAGTATGAGATAGGAGAAGATATGCTGCAGTTTGCAGAAAATTTTGAAAAGGTGGGAGAAACCGGGACAGCCATAAGAATTCACCAGGGAATTATGAACGATTTTGAATGTGAATCCGTAAAATTAAGTTCCGGAATAATACCTGAAATGAATCATGTAGATGACCGCCCTGAAGCAGAAATTGAGGTTTTCAATAAGGCTAAAGCTCATTTTGAAAGATTAACCGGACAAAAAGTAGAGGAACCGAACAGAATTCATGTGACCGAAAGAAGAGAAGCTGAAAATTCAGCAGCATCAACCGCTGAAACCTCTCCGTCACAAGATCAGACAACTTCTCCTGAACCGGATCGCTCCCCCTCTCCTGCCCAACCCGGACTGCTGAATAAAATAAAAAAGTTCTTTGGTAAAAGCTAATTACAGCTGCCACTCATGCACAAATAAAAACTGAGCACTTACGGCTGTTTTAACCTTAATACTGTACACCGGATAAATTCAACTGCATTTAAAAAATATCTGCCTTCTTTTATCAAAATTGAAAATAAACCTGCACCATCTGTCAGCGGTTTTTACATTCACAGATTAAGCAGATTTTTTACTTAACGTACATCATCCTGATACGTGAGAAAAGTATATAAACACCGGTCGCCGCAGAAAATCTGCGGCGACCGGTATATTTGTTAATGATAGGCTTGCTTGAATTTTTCAATCATACTGTCCAGATTATGTCGCTGGACATACACACTTTTTACCTCTTCATACCGTGGCGATTTGTAGAAAACCTCATGAAAATCCATACTTCCGTTTCCTACCTTTACGACTTTCTGTACTTCGATATTCAACTTTCTCAATTCATCTTTGAAGACTTTAAATTCGTCCTGGATACTGGTGCTCATTTATATATTTGGATTTAAGTTAAAAAAACTATTTATGTTTATACCCCTTTTAAAGTCAGGGCTGTTTCTCAAATTTTAATTAAAGTTAACAAATTTATCAATACAACACAGCACTTTCACAATATTTTATTGTTTTTTTTATCAATAGAAGGCTTTTTTATTTTTTTTGCTACATATTCCGTATTTTTGATCCTGATGAAAATAATAACAAAACTATTAGAAACCATGATTATCAGAGCATTCTTCACTTCATTCTGTTTAGTACTGATCTGTCTTGTAAAGGCTCAGACACCGGAATTCAAAGCACCGGATTATGCTTTAATTCAGAAGAATATTGAGGATAAAAACTCAGAATTCTATTATCCTGCCCTGCTGAAAAGATTAAAACAGAACGATACCCTTCTCACAGACAGCCAATACCGGCATCTTTATTTTGGTTATACCTTCCGGAAAGAATATAAACCCTACAAAATCTCTAAGAAAATGGAGGAAATGGGAAAATATTACCGTGCAGAAGATATTTCCGAAAAAGACATGATTAAAGGGATCAGGCTTTTCCATGAAGCCCTGGAAGAAAATCCGCTGAACCTCCGAGCCATGAATTACCTGGCCTATATGTATCATCTTACCCATGATGACAGTACCGCCAAAAAAATCTCAAGAAACGTACATGGGCTATTAGATGCCATTCTGAGTTCCGGGGATGGACTGAAATGTGAGACAGGCTTTCATGTTATCTGTGTTTCTGATGAGTATGTAGTTCTCAATATATTCCAGATGGAACTCAAATCACAGGCCTATACGGGAGAATGCGATTATATGGAATTTGAAAAAGATCAGTACAAAGTTCCCGGACTGTATTTTAACATCAACAGGTTCCAGGGAAAAATGTTTGATTAGCACACTTCAATGATCCGGTATATTGAAATAAAAGCCATCTTTTAATACTTTTCTATGATTAAATCCCTTATAAAAGGGACTCCGGGAAGGAAAAAATATTTTTTCAAAAAAACTGAAAAAGTTTTGTAACATTTTAAAAAGGTCCGTCTCTAAAAGACAAATAAACCTTACAACTTTAGAAATCATGAAAAAATTCACATTCCTTCTGATCGTTATGTTATTCTTCGCTGCAGCATGCAATATATTTGGGCAGGAAAAATCATATCCGTTTGAGGTAAAGAAAACCGGAACCGGAAAGCAGGCTCTTATTTTTATTCCCGGTTTTGCTTCTTCCGGAGAAGTATGGAAAGATACCGCTTCGAAATTTGAAAAAAATTACACCTGCTATACTTTAACCATGTCAGGATTTGCAGGAACAAAACCACAGCCGGAGGTAAGTTTTAAAGATTGGGAAAACGGGATTGCAGCCTACATCAAAAGTAATAAGATAGAAAAACCCGTAATTGTAGGGCACAGTATGGGAGGAGGTCTTGCTCTGGCCATCGCTGCCGATTATCCGGATTTGCCCGGCAAAATTGTGGTAGTGGATGCTCTTCCCTGCCTGGCCGCCTTATCCAACCCCAACTTTATCTCTAAAGAAAACAACGACTGTTCAGTGATGATCAATACACTCACCGCTATGCCGGATGAACAGTTCCGCAGTATGCAGGCTCAGGCTATCCCAAGCCTCCTGGCAGATACTTCCATGCAGGAAACGGTTATCGGCTGGAGCATGAAATCAGACCGGAAAACTTTTGCCAAAATGTACTGTGATTTTTCCAATACGGATCTCAGGGAAAAAATCAAAACCATACAATGCCCTTCCCTTATTTTACTGGAATCCTACTTTATCAACTTCAAACCGGCTATTGAAGGACAGTATAAAAATTTGAAAAATGCTGATTTCCAATACGCATCCAAAGGGCTACATTTCATTATGTATGATGATAGAGACTGGTATCTGAACCAGCTTGATAATTTCTTATCTGCGAAATAATGATATTCGAGGATATATACGAAGTGTACTGGCAGAAAATATTCCGGTTGTGTATGGGATATGTAAATGACGCGGAATCCGCCCGGGACCTGGCTCAGGAAACATTTATCATTGTCTGGCAGCAGCTTCCGAAATTCCGGAATGAATCCAGTGTAGGTACATGGATCTTCAGAATTGCTTCCAATACCTGTCTCCGGCAGATTGAAAAGGAAAAAAGGTTCTCCAGAACAGATCTGCCGATCAACCTGGAAGAGAAAAAGCAGGAATCCCTGGAACCTCAGATCCTGCTGCTCTACCGGTTTATTTCAGAGTTACCCGAAACGGACAGGATCATTATTTCGCTGGAGCTTGAAGATATAAAACAGGCAGAAATTGCACAGATTACCGGACTTTCAGAATCCAATGTAAGGGTAAAAATTCACAGGATCAAAGAAAAATTAACGCAAAAGTTTAAAGAAAATGGCTACTGATATCGACTTTAAAAATATATGGCAACAGCAGTCTTCCGACAGACCCAATAGGGAGGAACTGCTCGGCAGGCTGAAAAAGTTCAGAAACGAAAACCTGCGCAGGCTGGTTCTTACCAATATAGCCCTGATTGCAACCTCTCTGGGGATTGGTTTTATCTGGTTCCGTTACCAGCCTCAAATGATATCTACAAAAATCGGAATTATACTCGTTATCCTGGCCATGGTCATTTTCCTTCTAGCCTACAACCGGATGTTCATGCTTTTTTATACAACCGACACTGCGCAATCCAACAGTGAATATCTGCAGAACCTCTATATGGTAAAGAATAAGCAGAAATTGATGCAGACCACCATGCTGAATCTGTATTTTATCATGCTGATCCTGGGAATCTTTCTGTATATGTATGAATATGCTTCAATGATGAAGATTTCTTCTGCTGTTCTGGCTTATGGAGCTGTTTTGGTATGGATGGTCATCAACTGGTTTTATATAAGACCCAAAACCGTTAAAAAACAGCAGGAAAAACTGAACGGGCTCATCCGTAAATTCGAGGAACTCAATAATCAGTTTAAGGAATTGTAGATCAGACTTAATTTATTATAGTATTTTTTGATTATTTTTAAATTTCAAACCATTCATATAAAAATACTATGAAAAAATTACTATTTCTTCTTATTTCAGGGGGATTATGCACAACTTTTTATTCACAGAAGCTGGAATTTCAGGAATGCGGAACTGAAGAACTGATGAAAAAGCATTATGCAAAGTTCCCTGAGGATAAAGCCCGCGATGATGCTTTCAATCTGGAACTCTCCCGGCTGATCAAAAGCGGAAAGCTGGCCTCCAGGCTGAATAAAAATCAGGTGTATGAAATTCCGCTTGTAGTACATGTTGTAGGAGATGGCAGTGCAATAGGAACTCCGAACAACAAGTCTGATGCAGATATCATTGCATGGATCAATTACACCAACGGCGTATTTGCAGGAAGCTCATCCAGCGGAATGGCCGGAACCAGTGCGGTACTGCCTGTAAAATTTGTTTTTGCCCGGATAGATCCCAACTGTAACGCGACCAACGGAATCAACAGAATTAATGCTTCCCATCTTCCCAAATACGTAAGCGGCGGTGTAAACAATGACAATACAGCAAATGCCGTAACCGATTCTGAGATCACAGCCCTGGGAATGTGGGATACCAGCAAATATTATAATGTGTATGTCGTAAAAAGGCTGGCCTCCAATTCAGGCTTACTGAATGGCTTTGCCTATTATCCGGGAGGGCTCAATGATTTTTCTTTCATGTCTGCTTCCGCCTCTGCAGTCAATGCTCAGACGATGGCCCATGAATTCGGACATGCGCTGGGCCTGCGCCATACCCACGAAGGCTATAATGAATCTACCGGAGCCTGCCCTGCCAATACAGACTGTACCCTTCAGGGAGATTTTGTATGTGATACCGAACCAATGAAGAGTCTTTATCATTCTTCCGTTCCCGGTACCTGCCAGACCGGACAGATCAATCCGTGTACCAGCCAGGTGTATGCCGGAGGGGAGAAAAATGTTATGGCTTATACGTTCTGTTTCCGGAATTTATTCACACAGGGACAGACAGACCGTGCCGTTGCCCAGCTTCTGCGGTTCAGACAGTCCCTGGTTAATTCTCCGGTAACATCTGCTACGGTTCCTAATAACAGTTCTGTATTGACCGCAGCCTGTGTTCCCGCTTCCATTACCACTCCGGGAACCTTCAATATCGGGATTACTTCTGTAAAATTCGGAGATATCAATAATTATTCATCCAATTATAAGCAGGCTTCCAATAATTTTTATGAAAACTTTACCGGGGCTTATTGCCTGGGGAAATCAAAAACGACCATTCCGTCCGGAACAGCTACAACACTTACCGTAGGGCCGGGTCTGAATAATCCACATACCATCAGGGCTTATATTGATTATAACAATGACGGGCAGTTCAATGAAACAACCGAACTGGTCCTCAGTCAGAGCGGAATAAGCAACGGATCATTTGCTACTGCCTCTGTAACACCTCCGGCCGGGGCTGTGCTCAACACTCCGCTGAGAATGAGAGTTATTGGTGACTTCAATGGTATAGCAGTTACTGCATGTTATACCCCAACATACGGACAGGTAGAGGATTATTCGGTAATGATCGGACAGAACAATTCATTATCAGTAAAGGATACAGAGACAAAAAATGCAGCAGAAATCAGCAGAGATGAAAATGATGTGTATGTAAAAAGCAATTTAAAAATACATTCTCTGCACATTTATGACGCTTCGGGAAGGCTTCTTACCAGCCAAAACAGTATTAAAGCCACAGAATACAGATTCCCGGTCAGTCAAAAGAACATTATTGTAACAGCAACGGTTGTTCTGGAAGACGGAAGAGTGATTTCCAAAAAATTAAAATTCTAAGAGCCTTGTGATAAATTTGCAGAATAAAAAAGAGTTCCGTATTGTACAGAACTCTTTTTTGTATTGTCAGTTTTAGCCTGAATCAGACTTCTTCATCTTTCTCCATTTCCACTTCATGTCTGAGCTGTGCTTTATACAGTGTGGCATAATATCCGTTCTTATCCAGCAGTTCAAGATGTTTTCCTTCTTCTACGATCTTTCCGTGTTCCATCACAATGATCTTATCTGCCTTTTCGATGGTTGAAAGCCTGTGCGCAATAATAATGGAAGTCCTGTTTTTTGTGATCTTTTCAGTGGCTCTCTGGATTAGTTTCTCGCTTTCGTGGTCAATAGAGGATGTTGCCTCATCCAGAATTAAGATTTTAGGATCAGACAGATAGGCTCTGAGGAAAGACAGCAGCTGTCTCTGGCCTAAAGAAATGGAAGATCCCCTTTCGCTCACCACATAATCATATCCTCCGGGAAGCTGCTCAATAAACTGATCTACTTCTATTTCTCTCGCTCCCGCTTTTATTTTTTCCAGCGTAATACTGTCGTCTCCGAAAGCAAGATTTTCAAAAATACTTCCGTGAAACAGGAAAACATCCTGCAGTACCACTCCTATATGACTTCTGAGGTTATACAGTTCATAATCTTTCAGGTCTACATTATCGATCAGAATTTTTCCTGAATTAATATCATAAAGCCTTGTAATCAGGCTGATAATCGTTGATTTTCCTGCTCCGGTAGCACCTACAATGGCCACCGTTTCTCCCGGATTGACTTTGAAATCAATTCCTTTCAGTACTTCCTGCTTTTCATCGTAGGCAAAGCGCACATTCTCAAATTCTATTTTACCGTCGAAATGGTCTTTTTTCACGGTTCCTGTATTCGGCATTGAATTGTCTTCATCCATCAGTCCCAGCACTCTTTCTGCTCCTACAATACCCCTCTGGATATTATTAAAACGGTCTGCAATCTGCCTTAAAGGACGGATCAGCATGGAAATATACTGAATAAAAGCGATCACCACCCCGGCACTGATCGTGATATACCCTCCATAAAACAGGATAAATCCGATGAAAAGAGATGATATAAGTTCTACAACGGGAAAGAACAGTGAAAAGATGAATACCGTTCTCAAAAGGGCCCCTTTCAGTGTAATATTGATCTCATCGAATTTTTTAAACTCTGATTCCTGCCTGTTGAAAACCTGGATGATAGGCATTCCGGCCAGCCTTTCCTGAACAAAGGAGTTCTGGGTTGCCGTCCAGTTTCTTTCATCTCCGAAAGCTTTTTTAAGTCTTTTCTGGAAAAACCGGGTAATCACTACCATTAAAGGCAGAATAGCCAGCGTAATATAGCTCAGATGCACATTGGTGCTGAACATCATGACCAGCACAAAAATAATTCTCAGGATATCCCCGAAAACCATCAGGAACCCGTCCGTATATACCGTAGCAATAGTCTCCACATCTCCTACGGCACGCGTTACCAGCTGCCCGATCGGAGTTTTATCAAAAAAAGAGGTCCTGAAATAGATGAGCTTTGCGTAAAGCCTCTGTCTTATATCACGGATAACGTTCTGAGAAATATAGTTGGAAAAATAAACCAGGAAAAAGTTCAGAACGGTTTCTGCAAATACCAGTCCTACCAATATGTAGATATGTTTCATCATCAAAGCTTTATCTTTAAGCTTGGTGATGTCATTATCCACTACTTCCATCGTAAGGTAAGGCCGGTAAGTAGAAACCATAGACAGTATAACGGAAATTATCAGGGTAATGATAAACCAGGAACGGAATTTCATCCCGATAAAGAACAGCCTCTTGATAATCCCCCAGGTATCTTGTTTTTTCATTGTACGAATTGAAGAAAAGAATTAAAAATTCCGTACAAAAATAAGACTTTATAATTTGTCTGCCTTTACAACTTCATCAATTCATCATAGAAAATGTCAGATAGGTATCATTTACAGAATGAATAGTTTGTGCTTTTTCTGCCTATCACACTTCAGAAACAAACCGGTCCTGATCCGGAATCTGTTCCGTAAATGTATGTTTTCAGAATTCCCGTATGTTCAGTTATTTTTTGTTCCGGCGTCTTCCAAGATACCATCCAACCAGTAAAGCAACAATAGCAGAAAGAATCCAGCCCAGAATATTCACCAGGGTAAATGAATGAAAATCCATATCCTGCGAATAATGATTGGGATCGAGGATGATTCCCGCCATTCCGTACATAAGGCCAAATATAAACTGTAATCCGAAACACAGGACAATTCCTAAAAAACCGTACAGCCATTTCTTTTTTCCGGAACGGGCTGCCAGTTTTTCATAATATAAAAATACGGCTGCTGCAATAAGTACGGAAATCATAAGCTTCAGGTTTAAAATTCGTATCCTACATCCACAAGGTACAGGCCGTGCCCGGGAGCAGAAGTTCCCGCAGCATTCCGGTTTTTATCTTCAATCACCTTACGCAGGTCTTCCGGTTTTATTTTCCCGGTTCCGATCTCCACCATAGTTCCAACAATGGCGCGGACCATATTTCTGAGGAAACGGTTGGCAGAAACCGTAAATTTCAGTTCTGTTCCGTCCTGTTCCCATTCGGCCTTGTAAATCCTGCAGATATTGGTTTTATTATCGGTTTTCAGCTTGGCAAAACTTGTAAAATCCTCATATTCAAAGAGTATCTTGCAGGCCTCGTTCATTTTATCAATATCAAGAGGTCTTTTCCAGTGCTGCCATGCAGATTCCCGGGTGAAAGGATTTTTGGCAAGGGAAATATAGTATTCGTAGGTTCTGTACGTAGCATCAAAGCGGGCATGGAAATCATCCTTTACGGGAAATATTCTTTTCACAGCAATATCCGGGGGCAGAAAACTGTTCAGTTTGTGCGGAAGATTTTCATCCGGCACTTTTTCCGTATCAAAATGAGCAAATATTTTTTTTGCATGCACACCGGTATCTGTTCGCCCGGCTCCTGTGGTTTTGATTTCTTCTCTCAAAATTGTGGAAAGTGCTTTTTCCAGCTCTTCCTGTACAGAAACAGCGTCCGGCTGTATCTGATAGCCGAAATAATTTTTTCCGTTGTAAGAAAATTCTATAAAGTATCTCAAGGTATTTCAATAACTCCACAAAAATACTTTAATTTAACGAAATAATTGTTGAAAAGTCTTTGAGAATATTGCATCAAATCCCTGCGAAAATTCCTATTTTTGCAATCGTATGAAAAGATGGTACCTTTATCCTTTTTCCCTGGGTTATCATTTGGTAACGGGTATCCGAAACACAATGTATGATCTGGGAATTTTTAAGTCAACAAAGTTCAAAACACCGATTATCAATGTCGGCAACCTTTCCGTAGGCGGAAGTGGAAAATCGCCTATGGTGATGTATCTTGCCCAATACCTGTCCAAGCATTACCGGACCGGTGTACTTTCGCGTGGTTACGGAAGACTGACGAAAGGCTACGAGGTAACGAATTACGACAGTAATTATAAAATGGTGGGCGATGAAGCGATGCAGCTTTTTGAACGTTTTAAAAACCGCTTTGTGATTGCCGTTTCAGAGAAAAGAGTTCCCGGTGCCAGAAAAGTGATTGAGGATATGGATCTGGATGTTCTGGTTCTGGATGATGCCTTTCAGCACAGAGCCATTAAACCCGGCTTCAATATTCTGATGACCGACTTTAATGATCCGTTTTTTAAAGACCATCTTCTCCCGGCAGGAGATCTGAGAGAATCAAGGGCCGGCTCCAAAAGGGCAGATATCATTATGGTAAGCAAATGCCCGGATGAACTGACTGAAGAGACCAAACGGTACTATATTTCAAGGATCAGACCTTCCCATCACCAGAAAGTATTCTTTTCGTCCATCGGTTATGACGAAAATGTGTACGGAAAAGATAAAATGCTTCCGGATAATAACCTGAATTATTATGACATCCTGCTGATCACCGGTATTGCCAACCCCAAACCTCTTCTTGAGCATCTGGCAAAATTTTCGCAGAGAGTTAAACACCTTAAATTCAGGGATCATCACAGTTTCACGGATGATGATATTAAGAAAATCACTGCTGAATACAAGAAATTGGGAGAATACAAACTGATCCTGACTACCGAGAAAGATTATGTCCGTCTGAAAACTTTTGACTATCTTAGAGAAATTGTTTACTACTGGCCTATCAATGTAATTATTGATAAAAAGGAAGAATTCAATCAAATCATCTTAGATTATGTTAGAAAAAATTAAGCAGACATCAGATTTTATCAGAGGAATTATTCAGGATGTTCCGGATTTTGCCATTGTATTAGGTTCCGGATTAGGAAAACTGCAGGATGAAGTACAGGCGATCCATACACTGGAATATGCTGAAATTCCCAATTTCCCGCAGACTACGGTTGCCGGACATGGAGGAAAACTGATCTACGGAATCTTAGAGGACAAAAAAGTGCTGATGATGAGCGGCCGTTTTCACTACTATGAAGGCCATTCTATGGAAACAGTAACCTTCCCGGTACGCATTTTTCACATGCTGGGCATTAAAAACCTGATCCTTTCCAATGCTTCGGGCGGAGTGAATCCTGCCTACAACGTAGCTGATATTGTGATTTTAAAGGACCACATCAATATGATGCCTGAACACCCGCTTCGCGGCAGAAATATTGATTCATTCGGACCCCGTTTTGTGGATATGAGTGAACCTTACAACAGGAAAATGATTGAGACGGCTGAAAAAGCTGCCGTAGAAAATAATATTAAAATCCATCAGGGCGTGTATGTAGGATTGCAGGGGCCAACCTTTGAAACTCCGGCAGAATACGGTATGATCAAAGCTATCGGTGGAGATATGGTAGGAATGAGCACCGTTCCGGAAGTGATCGTTGCCAGACATATGAGTATGGACGTTTTCTGTATTTCCATTATTACAGACCTGGGAGGCCCGGATATTGCCTATTCCGTATCCCATGAAGAAGTCCTGAATGCTGCCAATAAAGCCATGCCGAATGTAATTGCCGTTGTGAAAGGGCTGATCAGAAATTATCCGTAATTTAAAAATACCTGTAAAGGTTTACCTGGAATTTTTTATTCTCGCTGATTTTGCAGAGGACACAGATTTTTAAAAATTTAAGTGCACTTTTCAACGTACAGTTTATTTCTAAGGAAACCCGTACATTAAATAATTCATCTTCATCTTTTATCTATAAATTATGTTCTTCTATTCATGATAAATCCGAACCGATACGCATTCATAGAAATTTTCGATCTCATAAATTTTTCTTAATTCATTGAAAATCGATTTCCGGTTGCGATTCATTGTTTAGATTTGTACTGAGAAATTGTAAGAAATGAGAAAGTTATTATTAATATTTGTGACGGGTATTTTCGGATTAGGTTTTTCCCAAGAGGCTCCTGCCGTTCTTAAGAAAGGCTTTTCTAAAGAAGCTCTGAAGCAGAAACTGGAAGATGAGGATGGAAAAACAGTCAGTATTCAACAGATTCTGGATCAGCATAAAGGGAAAGTTTTAGTGATCGACTTCTGGGCCGGATGGTGCAGAGACTGTCTGAAGGCACTTCCTAAAGCTGAAGAACTGGAAAAAAACAATCCTGATGTAGATTTTGTATTTCTTTCTCTTGAAAAATCAAAAGAGAGCTTTGATAAAAGTCTTGCCAGATTCAATATGAAGGATAAGGATAATTACTGGTTTGCTTCCGGATGGAAAAATAATTTCAATAATTATGTTGACCTCAACTGGATTCCGAGATATATGGTTATCGACCAGAAATCCGGTATTGCCAAATATTATGCTATTTCTCCGGAAGACCCCGAAATTCAGCAGACCATAGATAATCTTTTAAAATAATTCTACACTTTGACGCCATGATTATAAGAGAAGCAACGGAACAGGACCTGGAAATTCTTTTAACATTCGAGCAGGGAATTGTTTCTGCAGAAAGACCATTTAACTCTACCCTTATTGAAGGTGAAATCCATTATTATGATCTGGGCCATTTCATAAAGTCCCCGGATGCCGTTTTAATTGTTGCTGAAGAGAATAATGAGATTGTTGCCTCCGGTTACGGACTTATTAAAGATACGGAGAAGGATTATTATAAGTTTAAGACCTATGCTTATCTGGGATTTATGTACGTAAAACCGGAATACCGGGGAAAAGGAATCAACAAACTGATTACCGATGAGCTGATCAGCTGGTCGAAATCAAGGAATATTTCAGAGATCAGACTGGATGTTTATGCACAGAATGAAGCGGCTATAAAAGCTTATGAAAAAGCAGGGTTTGAACCGCTTCTTCTTACGATGAGACTAAAAAATAGGTAAACTGCAGGAATAATTTTCATAACGTTTTAATTTAAAAATATTTGTTGATAACTGTCTGTATATTATAAACCTGTTTAAACTTTTTACGGGACTTTAAAGGTATAAAATGAACCTGCGATCTTTAAACAGATCTTATAAACACTTTCCATCTCCTCACCTCCAACTTCCATCATCCTTTCCTCTAAAACCCTATCTTTGTATTATGGACCTGCCGCTTCGTAAGATTATTCATGTGGATATGGATGCATTTTATGCTTCCGTGGAGCAGCACGACAATCCGGAGCTTAAAGGCAAACCTATTGCGGTGGGAGGCCAGCACCGTGGAGTGGTTGCTGCCGCAAGCTATGAAGCCCGGAAATATGGGGTACGTTCTGCCATGCCCAGTAAAACTGCCCGTGAGAGATGCCCTCATCTTATTTTTGTTCCTCCCCGCTTCGCCCGGTACAAAGAAATTTCAAGAACGATCAGAGAGATTTTTCATGAATATACGGATCTTGTGGAGCCGTTATCCCTGGATGAAGCTTACCTTGATGTTACAGAGAACAAAAAAGGGATGGAATCGGCTAATCTCATTGCCCGTGAGATCCGGCAGAAAATATTTGATCAAACCGGTTTAACAGCTTCAGCAGGAATTTCAGTCAATAAATTTCTGGCAAAAGTAGCTTCAGATATCAATAAGCCCAACGGCCAGAAAACCATTCATCCCGATAAAGTTGAGGGATTCCTGGAAGAACTTCCTGTTGAAAAATTTTACGGCGTAGGAAAGGTTACAGCTAACAAAATGTTTAGTTTAGGGATTTACAAAGGAAAAGATTTAAAGAAAAGATCTCTGGAAGAGCTGGAACGTCTTTTCGGAAAGTCCGGCAGACATTATTACAATGTGGTAAGAGGTATCCACACTTCGGAAGTAAAACCGCACCGCATTCAGAAAAGTGTAGCTGTTGAAAGAACTTTTTTTGAAGATCTTTTTGATGAGCAGCAAATCGATGAAAAGCTTGAAAATCTAGGACAGGAACTGCATCAGCGGTTACAGAAAAATAATATTCTGGGGAGGACCCTTACTTTAAAAATAAAATATAAAGATTTCTCTATGTTCACGAGGAGTATCACCAAAGAGGATTTTTTTTCTTCACCGGAACAGTATTTCAATACCGGGAAAAAGCTGTGGGAACTCCGTCCTTACAATAAACCTGTAAGATTACTGGGACTATCTCTGTCTCATCTTAATACGGAAGAAAAAAAACAGGTCTCTATTCAACTAAAAATCCCGTTTGAAGAATTTGAAAATCAGTAGATGAAAAATTTTCACTATCTTGTATTGACCAAATGCATTATATATGAACCCAACAATGATCCAGTTTTTCCACTGGTACTCTGAAGGAAGCGGTAAACTGTGGAAAGAAGCTGAAAAACAGGCAGCCCGTCTCGCCGGGCTGGGAATCACGTCTGTATGGTTTCCTCCCGCTTATAAAGGGGCCAACGGAGGTTATTCTATCGGATATGATGCTTATGATCTTTACGATCTTGGGGAATTCGACCAGAAGGGAACCGTTTCTACCCGATATGGAACGAAAAAAGATTATATCAAAGCCATTAAAGCCTTAAAGAAACATCACATTGAAATTATTGTAGATATTGTACTGGGGCATAAAGCCGGAGGTGATGAACTGGAAAAGTTCAAAGCGGTAAAAGTAGATGAAAACAACAGGGAAAAAGTTATTTCCGATGTGATTGACATTGAATCCTATACTCATTTTACGTTTCCCGGCCGGGGTAAAAAATATTCCGATTTTGAGTGGAACTTTACCTGTTTCAGCGGTGTGGATTATGCGGAAGGCATGGATTCCCACATTTTCAAAATACAGTCTGAGTACGGAAATGACTGGGAAGAAATGATTGATGATGAAAAAGGGAATTACGACTACCTGATGTACAACGATATTGAGCACCGCAATCCCTTTGTACGCGAAGAACTGAATAAATGGGCAGAATGGTATTTTAACGAGACTGATTTTGACGGGGTAAGGCTGGATGCCTTAAAACATATTTCTTTTGATTTTTATAAAGAGTGGCTTACCATGCTCCGCTCCAATTCCGGAAAAAATATTTTTGCCGTGGGCGAATACTGGGCTCCGGGCCATCTTCATCTTCTCCAGAAGTACATCGAAGTAACGGAAGGCTGTATGAGTCTTTTTGACAGCTCCCTTCAGAATAATTTTCACAATGCATCAAAAGAAGGAGGCTCTTATGATCTCCGGAGAATTTTTGAGGGCTCCCTCACAGAGGCTGATCCGATGCACTCGGTAAGCCTTGTTGACAATCATGACACCCAGCCATTACAGGATCTTGAAGCTCCGGTAGAAGCATGGTTCAAACCTATTGCCTACGCTCTTATTTTACTCCGTAAGGACGGATATCCCTGTATTTTTTATCCGGATCTGTATGGCGCCCATTATATTGATAAGGACAGAGACGGCAATGATCAGGAAATATTTTTACCTAAAACAGACGGAATTGAAGAGCTGCTGAAAGCCAGAAAAGATCATGCTTACGGTGAACAGCGGGATTATTTTGAAGATGCCAACTGTCTTGGATGGGTACGGGAAGGAGATGAAGAACATTCAGGATGTGCAGTGGTTCTGAGCAATAAAGATGCTTACAGCAAACCTATGGAAATAGGAAAAATCCATGCCGGAAAAAAATATAAAGATCTGCTGAAGAGATTTAAAGATAAGGTGGTTATTGATGAAAACGGGTGGGGAAACTTTCCTGTTCCTGCCGGGAATGTAAGTGTCTGGGTTCCGGAATAAGACAAAACAGGCTATATAAAAAGCATACCTGATCAAAAGGCAGAGATCAGGTATGCTTAGCCGATTTTTTTTAAACACTGTATTTTATTGTTTTTAACATTGAATGCCCCGGCAGTTCATAAAGTCGCCGGCCCACTCGCAGCAGAAATTTTCTTCGTTGTAGGTGCAGCATACCCTGTTGCCCCAACGGTCTCCTGCTTTCACGTTCTTCAGTTCTTCCCTGCTGATTTTTCTTACCTGTAAAAGAGTTTTGGTTTTCATAATGATCTGTTTTATGTTTGATTGATTAAATATACAAAAAAATCACTCATTGTTGAATAAATACAATCAACTGCATTATTTGGTCTACCAATATCACAGGGAACCATTCTCAGCGGGTAAGTTTACGGAGACTCAGAATTTCAGGTCTTTCAGATTCTGCGGAGATATGCCCCGTTCCGGCAAATTCTGCCCAGAGTGCACGGAGTTTTTTACCGTTTTCATGAATATATTCCCAGGAAACATTCTTCAGCAGTTCCGCAGGCTTCCAGGCCTCCTCATTTCCAAAAATAAGAGGAAGATCAACACAATGGGCCGCCCCTATCAAATTATTCCGCAGTTTTGAATGAATCCTGAACAGGTAAACATTTCCTCCGGCTCCGGCAAGATCTTCAGCAAAATCTTCAGCGGGCTTGCCATAAATAAATTCGGTTGTCTTTCTGACTGTCTTATCCATAACTTTCAGCCCAAAACCTTTCCCGAAATATTTGTTTAAAGCTTCGGAAGTTTTAAGATAAAAGGCCGTTTCATCATTATTCAGGCCAATCAGAACATCATATTTCCGTGCGCTTTCTTTCCACTTTTCTTCGGCTTCAATTTCATGACATAAAGGAGGAAAGCCATACTGTGTTCCGAAAGGCATGGCTGCCTTCAGACCGTATTTCATTACAGACGGTACATATTTTCCGTACTCATCCATCATTTTGAAAATATCAGTTTCATCCTTCAGCCCTTCTGTTTTTTTCAGAAATTCAGCAGACATTTTCTGTCTTTTATGACGCAGACCTAAAGGTGCACTCTGGATAATAACTCTCTGAAACAGATGTTCCACTCCTTCAGAGATCATCAGGTGGGCAATGGCATCACCTCCTGAAGACTGTCCCAGAAGGGTAATATTTTCAGCATTGCCTCCAAAACCGGAAATGTATTTTTTAATCCATTTTAAAGCTTCTATCATATCAAAAAGCCCAAGATTGGGAGGTCTTGATCTGTCACCTCCTAAAAAGCCGAAAAGTCCGAGCCTGTAAGAAACATTCACCACAATAATATTCTGCTCTTTCACCCATTCTGCGGCATCGGCAGTGGTAAGGTCTCCGCAGCCGATCTCGTGCGAGCCGCCATGAATCCAGACGATAACCGGAAGATTCTCATTTTCTGAAAAGTGTTCCGGACGGATCACCGAAAGATACTGTGTAGATTCATCAGGATTAAAATCATCAATCCGGGTCGGCCCGATCATCTTTTCTACCAGCGGGCTGATCTTCTGAGGGCAGACAGGAGTTTTAACGGGGAGTGCTATTTCCGGAACAGGCTGTTCAGGAACAGGTTTCCCGAATCTTTCTGAACGGGCATAACGAATGCTTTTCGCCCTAATCACCCCATCTTCCTTCAATGCTGTAACTTTCCCGAATCCGGTATTGAAAACATGGATTTCTTTCTGCTGTGATCTCATTTTAAATGTTCAAAACTTTTACTATTAAAGATAATCCTGTTTTTTGAGAATAAAAAATTTAACCTGTTTTTTTATATTGCTTTTATGAAGCCGGATCTGAAAGAAGGAAATGAGGAGAGGCATCAGTACTTATCGCATTGATATCTTATTATTCTTTTATAGCATTAAAAACCGGTATAGATTTTTAGATCTTTTAATCCCAATCAGTTCAGATTTTTATACTCACTTGGGGAAACCCCTACTTTGGTTTTGAATAATCTTGTAAAATGCTGCGGATATTTAAATCCCAGATCGTAGGAGATCTCACTGATTGATTTTGAAGGATCCAAGATCTGTTCTTTGGCTGTTTCGATGAGTTTGTTATGAATAAATTCCTGTGCGGAAATGCCTAATTCTTTTTTAATCAGGTCCCCGAAATAATTGGCCGAAAGATGAAGCTGATCTGCAAAATAATGCACCATCGGAAAACCTATTGTTTTAGGATTATCAGATTTAAAGTAATCGTCAACAAGTTTTTCAAATTTCCCGATTACCCCCTGATTGATATGATCTCTGGTAATAAACTGCCGATCGTAGAAACGCATACAGTAGTTCAGGAATAATTCAATATTATTAACAATCAGTGATTTGCTGTGTTTATCAATAGACTGTTCCAGCTCCAGTTTAATATTTTTAAAACATTCGAGAACAATTTCTCTTTCTTTTTCGGAAAGGTGAAGTGCTTCATGTACATCGTAGGAAAAGAAAGTATAGTCGTTGATATTTTTCCCCAGGTTAGTTCCCTTGATCAGATCCGGATGAAAAAGCAGGGCATAACCTCCCGGCTGAACAGATCTCCCGTCATTGGTAACCCCACTCACCTGCCCCGGAGCAATAAAGACCAGTGTTCCTTCCTGGTAATCATAACTGTGCTTGCCATAATGCATGTCACCGCAGATCACATCTTTCAGAAAAACGGTATAAAAGGAATAGGTTCTCCTGTACTGGCATATAGGATCCGATTTTGAAAAATCAACCACGCTTACCAGCGGGTGAAGCGTTTCATGATTGGTCATTTTATTATATTCTGAAATACTGCTGATCTTTTCAACGGCCTGATTGTCCATAGCATATGTTTTAATCTGATTCAAAATTACTACTTTCCTGCATATCCTGTCATGCAGACTGTAAAATTGGTAAGTAATCCGGTAATCTGTATAAGTTCTGTTTTTCTAAAAGTTTCGATTTTTGCATAGTGATGGAAATACTCAATACCTCTATTTTTCCGAAAGGAGAAAAGGCTTCCGCTTATTATTTTTCCGGCGGTACAGCATGGATACATATTTTAAAGCCTAACGCGGATGAACTGAACTGCCAGATTGCTCATGTCACTTTTGAGCCCGGCTGCAGAAATAACCGGCACTCTCATGGCGGCGGACAGATTTTAATTGTAACTTCAGGAACCGGTTTTTACCGGGAAAAAGGTAAACCTGTACAGATTCTCTGCCCGGGCGACACGGTAAATATTCTTCCGGAAGTTATACACTGGCATGGCGCAGGTCCGGAAGGTGAATTTACCCACATCGCTGTTAATCCCAATACCCGGAACGGCATTGTGGAATGGCTGGAACCTGTAAGCGATGAGGAATACCCGCATTTATAAATCGTTATTAATTAATTTAAGCAAAATATACAATGAGTACAATTACAGTAAAAGCTTACGGTGCCGAATCTAAAACGGCAGATCTGAAAGAAATGAATATTGAAAGAAGGGAAGTTACCGCCAAAGATGTAGAAATTGAAATTCTATATTGCGGGGTATGTCACTCTGACCTTCACACGGCCAGAAACGACTGGGGAGGATCTCTGTATCCGGTGGTTCCGGGGCATGAAATTGTAGGAAGGATTACCCAGGTTGGAAGCGGAGTTTCTAAATTTAAAGTCGGAGACCTTGCTGCTGTGGGCTGTATGGTGGATTCCTGCGGACACTGTGACAGCTGTCAGCACGATCTGGAACAGTACTGCCTGAACGGATTTACAGGCACTTATAACGGTAAAGACCAACACCTGGGAGGTCATACTTTTGGTGGATATTCGCAGAAAGTGGTGGTTGATGAACATTTTGTATTAAGTGTTCCTGAAAATCTGGACCTGGCTGCCGTAGCTCCGCTTCTGTGTGCAGGAATTACTACCTGGTCGCCTCTAAGACACTGGAATGCAGGCCCGGGTTCTAAAGTAGCTGTTGTAGGACTTGGAGGATTAGGACATATGGCTATCAAACTAGCAAAAGGACTGGGTGCTGAAGTAACCTTATTTTCAAGAACACCGGGAAAAACTGAAGATGCCAGACAGCTCGGTGCTGATCATGTTGTTATTTCAACAGATGATACTCAGATGGATGCTGTAAAAGGGAAATTCGACCTGATTATTGACACTGTTCCTTATGAGCATGATATCAATCCTTATATGCAGACGCTCAGACTGAACGGAACCATAGTACTGGTAGGTTTTGTCGGGGAATTTGAAAATGAAGCGGTAAGTACCAGACCCATGATCTTCCAGCGCCGTTCCGTAGCAGGATCACTGATCGGCGGCATTGCTGAAACTCAGGAATTACTGGATTTCTGCGGAAAGCACAATATTGTTTCAGAAATTGAACTGATCAAAATGCAGGATATCAATCATGCTTATGAAAGAATGCTGAAGAGTGACGTGAAATACCGTTTTGTTATTGATATGAAGTCTTTATAGAATCTGTTATTAGTATTATAAAAGACCCTTTCACAACCGGAAGGGTCTTTTATTTTTGGTTTTTGTCCGAGACTGTTGGAATATTCCGGTTTTTGTTGGAATGTATTTTTTTTAAATGGGCTTCACCCTATTTCTATTGAATAAGGCTCGCTTATGTATTTTAGTCTCTATTCAGATTTTTAAATTCAATAATGATGAATGGTATTTGTATTGAATAGGGTACTTTTGATCTAAAGCTATCAATTTATTTTTTGTATTTCCCCTGCATATCCTGAAATGCCCATTCTGCCATAGCATCAATAACGGTTCCCAGGCCATTTCCTGCATCACTTAATTTATAGGTTACATGAGGCGGAACTACCGGCCTTGCGGTCCTGATGATCAGTCCGTCTGCTTCCAGTTGTTTAAGATGCTGAATCAGCATTTTTTCTGTGACGGCCGGGATTGCTTTTTTCAGTTCACTGTATCTTTTCTCCCCGGTGGAGAGATTGAAAAGGATAATCGGTTTCCAGAATCCTCCGATTCTTTCCATGACGTACATTACAGGGCAGTCCTGCAATACTTTTCTGTTTTCCTGAATGGTTGAGTTTTCTTTAATGGCTGTCATAACAATACATACTTTAGGGTAAGTACTTGTAAAAAAGTAAGTACAAATATAACTTTGTCACCGGAAATAAAAAAATATTTGTTATGAAATCGCAGGCATCCGGTCGATTCATCAAGAGCGGCCCATATTCAGCGATTATATATGACATTAAAAACAATAAAAAATTTACATATGAAAATTGTTATCACAGGATCATTGGGAAATACAGGCAAACCTTTGGCACAACAGTTAGTGTCGGAAGGACATGATATTACGGTAATCAGCAGCAGCGAAAGCAGAAAGACAGAGATTGAAACTCTTGGTGCAGTTCCGGCAATCGGATCAATAGAAGATCCTGATTTTCTGGCTGAGACGTTTGCAGGTGCTGATTCTGTTTTTTTAATGACTCCGCCTGCCATAAGTGCCGTAAACATTGTTGAAAACACCATTAATGCCGGAAAAAATTATGCCGAAGCTCTGAAAAAAGCCGGAGTAAAAAGAGCCGTTATGCTCAGCAGCGTGGGAGCAGAGTCTCCCGTAGAAAACGGCCCGATCAAAGGGCTTCATCATATTGAAAAACTGTACAGCGACATAGAAAACACCTCTTTCACCTTTTTAAGAGCAGGATATTTTTACACCAATTTTTTCAATGATATCCCTTTAATTAAAAATGCAGGCATCATTGGCGGAAATTATCCGGCAGGGGTAAATATTCCTTTGGTTCATCCCGAAGACATCGCCAAAGCTGCGGCTGAAGAGCTTGTAAAAAATGAGACTGGAAAAAATATCAGGTATATTGTAGGAGACAGCCGCAAAGCTTCTGATTTTGCCAAAGTTTTAGGAGCATCGGTAGAAAAACCGGAACTGCCGTGGGTGGAATTTTCTGATGAAGACGCTTTCAGCGGAATGCAGCAGGCGGGTCTACCACAGGATATGGCAGAACTGTATACGGAAATGGGAAGAGGAATGAGAACAGGGGCCGTTCAGAAAGATTTTATTGATCATGGCTCACCGGTTACAGGAAGTATTAAACTGGAAGATTTTGCCAGGGAATTTGCCGGTAAATTTTAAATTAATTTCAATTAACGGTAAGAGTTTGTCCCGGTTCCGGCGCACCAAAGGTGCGCCGGAACCAGGACAGTTTTTTACCAGCCTTGTCTCTACTTCTTATTAATCAGTATCTCTTTTAAAACTTTTAATTTTCCATCAACAGGCTGATCGGTTTTTAATCCTAAAACCTCAGCAACTAAAGGATAAACATTCACATTTTCAAATTCACCGATCATCTTATTACTTTTAAATTCAGGTCCCCAGGCATAAAATGTGGCCTTCATCTCCGGCGTTATTCCCGGGTTATAACCATGTTTTCCGACTGAGGTTTTCTTTCCTTTTTCCAGAAATATTTTCGGAGCTTTCGGAATGAGAAGAATCTGCCCGATTCTGCTATACCTGTCGTCTCTGGTGGCAAAGTGCAGATACCGGGGTAGCTTTTTATCCAGATACACCTCATAGTCATCTGTTTTATGGGATTTTAACTCTTTATAAACTGTTTTTACCTCAGAAGGATTCTTCACATAAACTCTTAGCAGAGTCTGTGAGTTATAAAAATCGAATCTGTTTTTATCAAAAAGCAGAGCCGGAATTTCCAATGGAGTTCCTCCGTCTACTTTGATCATTCCATGATCTGAAACAAAAATAAAATTCACATTTTTCAAACCCAATTCATTTATTTTCTGAACCAGCTCTCCTATTGCCTGATCAATTAAATGAACTGCATTTTCCGTTTCCGGAGAATCCGGCCCGTAATGATGGCCGCTTCCGTCCACCTCCGGGAAGTATAATGAGATAAAGTGAGGTCTTTTTTCTTCCGGCAGCTTCAGCCAGTTGACCACTTTACTCACTTTTTCAGAGGGAGTAAATTTTTCATGATAAGGGTAATAATAAGAGGGTCTCATTCCTCCGGCATCACTGGCAGAGCCTACCCACATCAGCGAGGCGGAAACCATTCCCTGCTTTTCAGCCAGTGCCCATAGCGGAGTTCCTCCATACCAGCTTCCGTCTTCCGCATTCTTTTTATTGCTCATCGCGTAGGCTTCTTTTCTTTTATAGTCGTAGAAAAAATTATCGATCAGCCCATGATGAGAGGGATATAATCCGGTGATCAGACTCCAGTGATTGGGAAAAGTAATACTGGGATAAGCGGGAATCATCGCTTTAGCCTGTACTCCGTCTGAAGAAAGTTTCAAAAGATTTTCCGCATTATATTTTTTAGCATAATCGTAACGGAACCCATCTGTTGAAATCATAATTACATAAGGTTTCCCCTGGGTTTCCATACTGTTGGAACGGCCAGGAATAACAACCTGTGCTGTATCTGTACTCGCTTGTTGTGAAAAAACTGTCAAAGAAAAAAACAGCAATACAATCTGGATTCCTCGCTTCATTATTTTAGAATTTCCGGCAAAGTTACATTCTCTGCTGCTTCCTGAAAAGTTTAAGAGATTAAAAGTATATTAAAACGCTTCCGGAATTAATTTAAATTTAAAATGAAAACAGATCAAATACTGCGTATCATTTCAAACTGTGATAACCAGTTGTTAAGTCCTATTTTTTTATCAAGGAATGTATATATCTCTTCAGAAACATCATCCACATTATTGACTGCGATGGGCTGCCCGTCGGCAATGGCTCTAAAAAGCGTCACCCCTACTCCCTGTTTTCTATATTCTTTGCGCACTGCCGCCTGAAGTACCCTTCCTGCACCGGGATTGTAAATGATATAACCGGCCAGATTTTCATTACAATATGCTCCCAAAGCCTGATAGGTATCCGGCATAGGATCCAGTACAAAAACAGATCCCTGCCATGAAGGTTCAATATCCCAGAAAGAACGGAGACTTTTCCATTCAAAATCCTTCATCTTCTTTATTGTAATATCAGGATTCTCTACTCCTGAACTGATATTTCCTTTAAAACAGTTCAATTTTCGGACAACTGTAAAGCCTAATCTTTCATAAGCCCTGATCGCAGCAGTATTTCCTTCGATTACTTCCAGCAATAAAACATTGGCTTTCCTTTCTTTCAGAGCAGGAATAATAAAATCATACATTTTTCTTACCAATCCTTTCCCTCTGCTTTCCGGGACTACACCTGTCCCGCCGTTATAAATAATTTTCCGCCCATTCTCCAACTTTTCGGACTGAAGAATAAAACCAACCAGTTTTCCCTCTTCAAAAGCTCCCACTGAAATACTTAAATCTAATTTTTCAGCAGCAATTTTAGATGCAAGCACTTCCTTCGTCAGATGAAAAGGAACAATATAGTCTGAAAAAGAAAGATTAAATACTGCTAAAAGCTCATCTAATTCAACATGGATTAAAGTTTTAAACTCCATAGATCTTATTTTTTTTAATTATCATTTCCCGACGACCACTCTCGGTCAGGATCTTCCTTACACTACTAAGGAACCGGCCCTTTCAAAGTTACAAATATTCCGTTTTTAACTTCCCCTTGCTTCCGGATTTTCTTTTTGACAACGGGTACATCAGTTCTCTGAAGCGTCCGACCTACATTGAAACGAATAATTTAATATCCCGGCACTAATAAAAATCCCTTCACAGTACACTGTAAAGGGATTTTCCATCTGTAACTTTCAGTTATTCCCTGATAAGTTTTTCATATGACAGGCTTCCATCTTTTAAAGTAATTTCAAAATAATAGGTTCCTGATTTTAAATCATTGATATTTATGTTTTTACCTTCTATTTTCACCGATCTTATTTTTCTTCCTGTTGATTCATAGATGTTCACAGACTGTATTTTATCAGCATTTTTAAAGCTGACCGTCTCTTTGGCCGGATTTGGATAAAGCATTATTTTTTTGCTTTCCGCCACAACCTCATCTGTTCCCAGTACAGCTCTTGTCAGAACCGCATATCCTCTGTTAGCCGTACCAAAACCATGATAATTTGATTCCAGTGTTGTGCCGGGGCCTTTTGCAAAGAAGATATTGATTGAACTGGTATTATTGGCAAACGCAGTGTCTCCTGCTCCACCGGCCAGTGACCGGGTAGCCACGATGGTTCGCGTTCCGCCTGAAACCGTGTTGGAAGTCATCGTCCAGTCCTGTGCTGTGTCTGCATTGGGCGTATTTCCTATGCCGGCAAAGGTATAATCCAGATTGGTATTGGCCGTAGAGTTGGAATTATAAATAAAACCATCTACGCCGGTTCCCATTCCTCCGCTGGATCCGGTCCCACCGAATCCTACTCCCAGATAAGCAGTATCAGGTCCTGTAAGCTTTAATGTAACCTGTGTGGGCGACGTATCAAGCCTTACCGTCATACCGGTAGATAAACTGACGGTTCCGGTCGTAAACTGAGCCCCGGCTAAACCGGCAAGGGCTAAACTAAGTGTAAGTAAAACTTTTTTCATAATTAATTTTTTAAGAGGTTGATAATTTCCGGGTTATTGGTTTGCATAGCATATTCAAAAGGGGTCATTCCCATTGAATCTTTTTTCGATTTATCTGCTTTATACCTGAGCAGTATTTCGATCAGTTCTTTATTTCCGAATTTTACGGCCCAGAATAGAGGAGTATAACCGGTAGTATCGGCGATATTAGGGTCTGCTTTTTTCTTTAATAAACTCTCTACCAGATCTCTGTTATATTTTACAGCCAATCCGGCCAATGCTGTTCCTTCCCCGCTTTTGTAATTAACATCTTTTACATGGTCGATCAGGAATTTGGCAACCTCTGTATTTCCTCTGTAACAGGCCAGAATAAGAGGTGAAAATCCGTTTTCATTGGTTTGGTTGATGATATCCGGATTTTGCTTCATCAGTTCTTTTACTTCATTAACGGTGCCGGCCCTGGCAACATCAAATATTGATTTTGCTTTTTCCTGAGCAGCCACCCAAGCTCCCAGAAATATACTGAGTATCAGAATCAGGTTTTTCATTGTTTAAGCAGTATATAATTATACTCAACATTTACATTTTCGGCGATCTTTTTGGTTACCATCTTCGGAATGGTGACTTTATGATCGGCGGGCCTGGCCACAAAGCTTCCCTGCATATAAATATTACCGTCTTTAGCATATATGGAAGCGGTAGAAGTAACCGACCTGTCTACACCGTGGAAGTTGAGAGTTCCCTGCACGGTAAATTTCTGCGGAGATGAGGTAAGCCTGGTTTTATCAAAGTTTAAAATTTTTCCTTTGAAGGTGGTCTTCGGATATTTTGCTGTTTCGGCATAGCTTTCATTAAAATGCTCTTCCATTAATTTGGTTTTAAAATGAAAGTTTTTTACCGCAGAAACGGAAGCTATTTCACCATTGTCCGCATTCAGAACAAAAACATTGTTGTTGTCCTGTGCATAAACATCTTCAAAAAGAGGTACTGATGCTTCAAATGTTACTTTTCCTGTCTTGGAACTGTATTTCTGAGCCGTAGCCCAACCCGCGAAAAACAGCAGAGTACTGATCAATATTGATTTTTTCATTGTAGATCTTTTTTAATTTTCAATAAGCCCGCTGGCTTTCCATTGGATAAAAACATTGATCTGAGTCTGAGACAAAGATCCTCCCTGCGGCATTTTTCCGGGGTCGCCGCCGGGTCTCTGTATCCTGTTGAGGATACCTTCTATATTGCTCTTTACATCGTTGTAGGTCACAAAAGGCTTAAAACTTCCCGCTGAATGACAGCTTATGCAGTTATTATCCACAATTGGTTTTACGTCCTGGCTGTACGTTACCAGTTCAGCAATGGGTGTATTATCGGAAATCTCTTCATAAGTTCTGCTGTCACAGGCTGCTGCTAAGGCTGCAGCGGACAAAATGTATAAGATCTTTTTCATATTAAAATACCCTGTAAAGATTAAACCCAAAGAAAATCTGACCTTTCTCCCACTTTCCCGCCGCATTGGTGAGATAGCCTATATCTGAATTGATCTGGGAATTGGTGAACAAAAGCTGGAAGACATGTCCTCCGGTTTCTATATCCACTCCTAAGGAAAGCGGATTTTTATAGAAGCTATGGCTGTCGAAATTCACAAAATACTCAGCATTCAGAGAAACTCTTCCGGAAATTTTATAACGTCCTCCCAAACCTGCCAGAAATTGGTTCTTATCTTCGGCAGAAGGTTCATAGAGGTTTTTATGAACATAGGACGGAGTGAGCTGTAACGAGAATTTATCACTGAATCTCCTTGATATGAGAGCCTGGGTAAGGTAAGAAAGCCTGTCGCTGAATCTCAGATGGGGATAATTATCTTTATCCAGATCTGTATTTAAAGCCATTACATTGTAGCCTGCAATATCCACAGGAATATCTTCATTCTGTTTCAACAGTCTGTACTTCACAGCACCTTCAAAGGTTTTCATATTCGTTTCCCGGGAAAGGCTTACCGAAACCGCATCGGTAATTCCATAGATTACTCCCAGCTTCGTTGAAGCATCATCAAGACCGAAAAAGTTTTTAAATCCGGTACTCAGATCTCCGAAACGGTGGGCTACAACAATGTACCACTCATTTTTGGCAGAGAGTTTTGTAGATTGTCCCGTTACAATCTGAAGGGCTTTGAAAGCAGGCTGAGAAATTTCTGTATCGGCCTTAAGGGTGTCAATATCTTTCAGCAGATCTTCCTGTGCAAAGAGAAAACCAGATGACAATACCGACAAAAATAAGAGAGTTTTTGTCATATGCAATTTTGAATTAAATTATCATATAACAAACTTATTGAGTTATCAATTCAAAATCAGGTGATAAAAGTCACCGAATGAATTGTTTTTATCAATCATAAAATTAAAATCAATAAAACATTATAAATTAGAATTGTCTAACATTTTCATTAACAGGGATTTTTATTCCTTCTTTGGTCTGCATAATTTCGCCTTCATTTTCAATTTTTTTCAAAACACGGCTCACTACTTCCCTGGAAGTCCCTAAGCTGCTGGCAATTTCGCGATGGGTAATTTTAATAGGATTATTGCCTGTTATGGCAATCTGCTGTTTGATATAATTGAGAATTCTCTTGTCCAGCCTGTGAAATACAGCGTCATTTACCATATTCATAATTTCTGAGAACCGTTTATCATATTCGTGATAAAATACCCTGTTGATCTCCGGAAATCTGATCAGCCATTCATGGATTACGGAAACAGGAATCAGCAGAACCTCGGAATCTTCTTCTGCTACTGCATAAACCCGGCTTACATAATCGGTAAAAATAGAGGAAAAAGTCATCAGACAGCTGTCATTGGGTCTGATGTAATAATAGATGAGTTCTCTTCCGTCATTTAAAGTAAAAACTCTTATAGAACCTTTTATAAGGAAAGGAACGTATTTATTCTTCTGCCCTTCTCTTACAATTTCTGTTTTTGCTTTTATATCGGCTATTACGACATTGGTGTGCATTTCTTTTAAAAAATCCGCCCCCAAAAATCCGAATTTATCAATAATAAGTTGATTATTTACCATATATTCTAATCATTTCATGAAACAAATATATAAAATTGAATAATCAGTTGGATATTTTTCTGAATTCTTTACACTTATTTAATCCGGCGGGAGGCTTCAGGTTCAAATACCATCATAAAAAATGCCCCGATGAGCATCGGGGCATTCTTATGTATTGTAAGAAAAATCTTAAGCTTGTACGTTGTTTCCTCCTAATACGAAAGGCTCAACTTCTTTGATTTCTCCGAACTGCTGCTCATAGTTAGCGATGTTCTGTTGAAGAGCGTTTAAAACTCTTTTAGCGTGAAGTGGAGCAAGAATAACTCTTGATCTTACTTTCGCCTGCTGTACCCCCGGCATTAATTGGATGAAATCTACTACGAACTCAGATGGAGAGTGGTTTACCAATGCTAAGTTAGCATAGATACCAGCAGCTACCATTTCGTTTAATTCGATGTTGATGTTTCCGTCTTGTGGATTTTGATTGTTGTCCATTGTTATAAATTATGTTTTTAAAATTCGAAATTTGAGATTGTGAAAATATAAAAATAATTTCAAATCCCAAATTTCAAATCATTAATTTTAGTTAAGGTCTTCGAATTCTTTCTTAGAACCTACGATTACATTCTGGTATTCTTTAAGACCTGTACCTGCAGGAATTCTGTGTCCTACAATTACATTTTCTTTAAGACCACCAAGAGCGTCTACTTTACCGGCTACTGCAGCTTCGTTAAGTACTTTAGTGGTTTCCTGGAACGATGCCGCAGACATGAATGACTTGGTCTGAAGAGCTGCTCTTGTAATACCCTGAAGTACAGGTGTTGCTGTGGCAGGAAGTGCTTCTCTTACTTCTACCAATGCCTGGTCTTCACGTCTCAGCTTAGAGTTTTCGTCTCTTAATTCTCTTGCAGTAATCATCTGACCTGGTCTGAATTCTTTAGAATCACCGGCATCTACTACTACTTTAAGACCGAATACTCTGTTGTTTTCCTCAAGGAAGTCGTATTTATGCTCAAGAGCACCTTCAAGGAACTGAGTATCACCTCCGTCTACGATAGATACTTTTGTCATCATCTGTCTTACGATGATTTCGAAGTGCTTATCGTCGATTTTTACCCCCTGAAGACGGTAAACTTCCTGAATTTCATTTACCAGATATTCCTGAACCGCTGTTGGGCCTTTGATTCTCAGGATATCATCCGGAGTGATAGAACCGTCAGAAAGTGGCGAACCAGCTCTTACGAAGTCATTCTCCTGAACAAGGATCTGGTTGGAAAGTTTTACCAGGTAAATCTTTCTTTCTCCTGTTTTAGCCTCTACAATAAGTTCACGGTTACCTCTCTTGATTTTTCCGTAAGAAACTACCCCGTCGATTTCAGTAACCACCGCCGGGTTTGAAGGGTTTCTCGCTTCGAATAATTCGGTAACTCTCGGAAGACCTCCGGTAATATCCCCTGCTTTCGCAGATTTTCTCGGGATCTTGATTAAGACTTTACCAGCCTTGATCTTTTCACCGTCGTTAACCATTAAGTGGGCTCCTACCGGTAAGTTATACCCTTTCTGCTCAACTCCTTTGGAATCTACTACTTTTAATGTAGGTACGGCTTTCTTGTTTCTGGATTCGGAGATTACTTTTTCTTCGAAACCTGTTGCTTCGTCAATTTCCAGCTGGAATGAAACCCCCTGGATAATATCTTCGTATTCTACTTTACCGGCAGTTTCAGCGATGATTACCGCGTTATAAGCATCCCATGTACAGATTACGGTACCTTTTGTTACTTTATCGCCCGGTTTCACAGCCAATACTGAACCGTAAGGTACGTTAGCGACCATTAACGGAGTTCTGGACTCGTTATCAGCAACTAATCTGAATTCCGTTGAACGGGAAACTACTACTTCAGATGTATTACCGTTTTCATCTTCCGTAGTAATTGTTCTTACTTCGTCCATTTCAACGATACCGTCTCTTCTTGCAACGATAGATGGGTTTTCTGATACGTTTGATGCAGTACCCCCCTGGTGGAAGGTTCTCAACGTAAGCTGAGTTCCCGGCTCTCCAATGGACTGTGCTGCAATTACACCTACCGCTTCACCCATATGGATCATTTTACCTGTTGCAAGGTTTCTACCGTAACACTTAGCACAGATCCCTTTCTTGGCTTCACAGGTTAATGGTGAACGAACTTCAACGGCTTCCAATCCTGCTTCTTCAATTCTCTTCGCCAATTGTTCAGTGATTACCTGATCAGCTTCAGCGATTAATTCATCACTTTCAGGATCGTAGATATTATGTAGAGAAACTCTACCTAAGATTCTTTCGGAGATTCTTTCAACGATCTCGTCATTTTTCTTAAGTGCAGTAACTTCTGTACCTCTTAAAGTTCCACAGTCGTCTTCTGTAACGATAACGTCCTGTGCAACGTCTACCAGTCTTCTCGTTAAGTAACCGGCATCGGCCGTTTTAAGAGCAGTATCCGCAAGACCTTTACGGGCACCGTGGGTAGAGATAAAGTACTCAAGGATGGAAAGACCTTCTTTAAAGTTGGCAAGGATCGGGTTTTCGATGATCTCCGCGCCGGTAGAACCAGCTTTTTGCGGTTTCGCCATCAAACCTCTCATCCCTGATAACTGACGGATCTGCTCCTTGGAACCCCTCGCTCCGGAGTCAAGCATCATGTATACAGAGTTGAAACCACCCTGGTCAGTTTTCATTCTGCCCATGATCATTTCAGTAAGGTTTGCGTTTGTTGTAGTCCAAACATCAATTACCTGGTTATAACGTTCTGTATCTGTAATCAGACCCATGTTATAGTTAGCTCTAATCTCATCTACTGTTCCGATAGAGTCAGCAATCATCTGCTTTTTCTCAACAGGAACCACGATGTCTCCTAATGAGAAAGAAAGACCTCCTTTGAATGCGTTTGAATACCCTAAGTCTTTCATAGCATCCAGGAACTTCACTGTTGTAGGGAAGTCTGTATCAGCAAGGATCTTACCGATAACATTTCTCAATGATTTCTTGGTAAGAAGTTCATTGATATATCCTACCTGCTTAGGTACGATCTGGTTGAATAAGATTCTACCTACTGAAGTTTCGATCAGTCTTGTTACCAGCTGTCCGTCTTCTTTCACAGGAAGTCTGCATCTTACCTTAGCATTCAGTGATACTCTTCCTTCAGCATAAGCGATTTCCGCTTCTTCCGGAGAGTAGAATGCAAGACCTTCACCTTTTACTTTCATATCTTCCGTAGAGCTCAGTTCTTTGGTCATGAAATAAAGACCAAGAACCATGTCCTGAGAAGGTACGGTAATCGGGGAACCGTTGGCAGGGTTCAGGATGTTCTGAGATCCCAGCATCAATAGCTGAGCTTCAAGGATCGCTTCCGGTCCTAACGGTAAGTGTACCGCCATCTGGTCACCATCGAAGTCGGCGTTGAATGCCGTTGTTACCAATGGGTGCAGCTGGATTGCCTTACCTTCGATCATTTTAGGCTGGAAAGCCTGAATACCCAGTCTGTGAAGCGTAGGTGCCCTGTTCAATAGTACCGGGTGACCTTTCATCACGTTTTCAAGGATATCATATACTACGGGCTCTTTTCTGTCGATAATTCTCTTTGCAGATTTTACCGTTTTTACAATTCCTCTTTCAATCAGTTTTCTGATGATGAACGGTTTGTAAAGTTCAGCTGCCATATCTTTAGGGATCCCACACTCGTGAAGCTGTAAGTTCGGACCTACAACAATTACCGAACGTGCAGAGTAGTCAACCCTTTTTCCTAATAAGTTCTGACGGAAACGCCCCTGCTTACCTTTCAATGAATCTGAAAGTGATTTCAGCGGTCTGTTGGATTCAGATTTTACAGCTGATGATTTTCTTGTGTTATCGAATAATGAATCTACCGATTCCTGAAGCATACGCTTCTCGTTTCTCAAGATCACTTCAGGAGCTTTGATCTCCAACAGTCTTTTCAGACGGTTGTTTCTGATAATAACTCTTCTGTAAAGGTCATTTAAGTCAGAAGTTGCGAAACGTCCTCCATCCAATGGAACCAATGGTCTCAGTTCCGGCGGGATCACAGGAAGTACACGCATGATCATCCACTCAGGCTTGTTGATCATTCTTGTATTGGCACCTCTCAATGCTTCTACAACGTTCAGTCTTTTTAAAGCCTCAGTTCTTCTCTGCTTGGAACCTTCGTTGTGTGCTTTGTGTCTTAAATCGAAAGACAATGCATCAAGATCGATTCTCTTTAACAGATCTTCCACAGCTTCAGCACCCATTCTGGCGATGAATTTGTTTGGATCGGAATCGTCAAGATACTGGTTTTCCACAGGAAGGGTTTCCATGATATCCAGGTACTCTTCTTCTGTCAGGAACTCCATGCTTTCGAAGTCTGAACCGTCTAATTTTTTAGCAATACCCTGCTGAATTACTACGTATCTTTCGTAGTAAATGATCATATCCAGTTTCTTGGAAGGGATTCCCAAAAGGTAACCGATTTTGTTCGGTAATGAACGGAAATACCAGATGTGAGCGATTGGAACTACAAGGTTGATGTGCCCGATTCTCTCTCTTCGTACTTTTTTCTCTGTAACTTCTACTCCACAACGGTCACAAACGATCCCTTTGTAACGGATTCTTTTGTATTTACCACAGGCACATTCGTAATCCTTTACAGGACCGAAGATCTTTTCACAGAATAACCCGTCTCTTTCAGGTTTGTGCGTTCTGTAGTTAATAGTTTCCGGTTTCAGAACTTCTCCTCTGGATTCCTGAAGAATGGATTCCGGTGAAGCTAAACCGATGGTTATTTTATTAAATCTACTTGATTTATTTTTATTTGACATCTTTTTTAAATTTGAGATTTGACATTTGAAATTTGAGATTGATGAATCTCTAAAAATTTTATTCTGAATTTTTGTTTGAAATCTGCGTACAGAATTTCAAATTTCAAATAAATTAATTTCAAATGGAATTTATTCCTCAAGTCTTACGTCTAATCCAAGACCCTGTAACTCGTGAAGCAATACGTTGAATGATTCCGGAATACCTGGTTCAGGCATAGATTCACCTTTTGCAATCGCTTCGTAAGTTTTCGCTCTACCAATCACGTCATCCGATTTCACGGTAAGGATCTCTCTAAGGATGTTGGATGCTCCGAATGCTTCAAGAGCCCAAACCTCCATCTCTCCGAATCTCTGTCCACCGAACTGGGCTTTACCTCCTAACGGCTGCTGAGTGATTAATGAGTAAGGTCCAATAGAACGTGCGTGCATCTTATCGTCAACCATGTGCCCCAGTTTCAGCATGTAGATGATACCTACGGTAGCTGCCTGAGTAAATCTTTCTCCGGTACCTCCATCGTAAAGGTGAGTGTGACCGAATTTAGGAAGACCTGCCTTATCTGTGTATTCAGTAATCTGATCAAGGCTCGCTCCGTCAAAGATTGGTGTAGCGAATTTCAGTCCTAATTTCTGACCAGCCCATCCAAGAACTGTTTCATAGATCTGACCGATGTTCATACGTGAAGGTACCCCAAGTGGATTCAATACGATATCTACCGGTGTTCCGTCTTCAAGGAACGGCATATCTTCTTCACGAACGATTCTTGAAACGATACCTTTGTTACCGTGACGTCCTGCCATTTTATCCCCTACATTCAGTTTACGTTTCTTAGCGATGTAAACTTTAGCCAGCTTCATGATACCTGCCGGTAGTTCGTCCCCGATTGAAATAGCGAATTTCTCACGGTTTTTAACTCCCTGGATGTCGTTATATTTGATTTTGTAGTTGTGAATCAACTGCTTGATCAGTTCATTTTTATCAGCATCAACTGTCCAGTCTGAACCGCTAACGTTTACATAGTCTTCCACTGAAGTTAACAGCTTGTGAGTAAACTTCACTCCTTTACCGATAATTTCCTCATCAAGGTCGTTTTTCACTCCCTGAGAAGTTTTACCGCTTACCAGCGTATTTAATTTTTCAATTAAAGTGTTTCTCAACTCGTCAAACTTAGCCTTGTAAGTGTTTTCAATTTCTTCAAGTTTAAGTTTTTCTTCAGTTCTTTTCTTTTTGTCTTTAATGTTTCTTGAGAACAGTTTCTTGTTGATAACTACCCCTCTTAATGAAGAGTCTGCTTTTAATGATGCGTCTTTTACATCACCTGCTTTATCACCGAAGATTGCTCTAAGAAGTTTTTCTTCAGGAGTCGGGTCAGATTCACCTTTTGGAGTGATTTTACCAATCATAATGTCTCCAGGCTTCACTTCTGCACCGATTCTGATCATACCGTTCTCGTCAAGATCTTTGGTAGCTTCTTCAGAAACGTTCGGAATATCTGCTGTAAGTTCTTCCATACCTAATTTGGTATCACGAACTTCAAGAGAGTATTCATCTACGTGGATGGAAGTAAACCAGTCTTCACGAACTACTTTTTCGTTGATTACGATTGCATCCTCAAAGTTGTATCCTTTCCAAGGCATGAAGGCAACCACCAGGTTTCTACCAAGAGCCAATTCTCCGTTTTCAGTGGCGTAACCGTCACAAAGAACCTGTCCTTTTTCCACTACATCACCTACTCTTACGTTTGGTCTCAGGGTAATGGTTGTACTCTGGTTGGTTTTTCTGAACTTAGTCAGGTTATATGTTTTAGTAGCAGACTCGAATTGTACTAAATCTTCGTCATCGCTTCTTTCATATTTAATAGTGATCTTATCAGCATCTACATATTCTACCGTACCTGTACCTTCCGCATTGATCAGGATTCTTGAATCTTTCGCAACCTGCTGTTCCAGACCTGTACCTACAATTGGAGCCTGTGGCTTCAACAACGGAACGGCCTGACGCATCATGTTGGATCCCATCAGGGCACGGTTCGCATCATCATGTTCAAGGAACGGAATCAATGAAGCTGAAATACCGGAGATCTGGTTTGGTGCAACGTCGATAAGGTCAACCTGCTGAGGCTCTACTACCGGGTAGTCACCGTCCAGTCTTGCGATAATTCTGTCTGTTAAGAAGTCTCCGTTATCGCTCAATTCAACGTTGGCCTGAGCAATTACCTTATCTTCTTCGTCTTCAGCATTTAAGTAGATAGGATCAGCGTTAAGTTCAATTTTACCATCTTCTACTTTTCTGTACGGAGTTTCGATGAAACCTAGTCTGTTGATTTTAGCATAGATTCCTAAAGATGAAATCAAACCGATGTTTGGTCCTTCCGGAGTTTCAATCGGACAGATTCTTCCGTAGTGGGTATGGTGAACGTCACGAACCTCGAAACCTGCTCTTTCTCTTGATAAACCACCAGGTCCCAGGGCAGAAAGTCTACGCTTGTGCGTGATTTCTGATAGCGGGTTGGTTTGGTCCATGAACTGAGAAAGCTGGTTGGTACCAAAGAATGAGTTGATTACAGACGTTAATGTCTTAGCATTTACAAGGTCAAGTGGAGTAAAGATTTCGTTATCTCTAACGTTCATTCTTTCCTTGATTGTTCTTGCAATTCTTGAAAGACCTACACCGAACTGTCCTGCCAATTGCTCACCAACAGTCTTGATTCTTCTGTTTGATAAGTGGTCGATATCATCAACCTCAGCTTTAGAGTTTACAAGCTCGATCAAGTGTCTTACGATCGCAATGATATCTTCTTTTGTAAGAACTTCAGTTGTTGTTGGGATGTTCAGACCTAATTTTTTGTTCAGTCTGTAACGTCCTACTTCCCCTAAAGAGTATCTCTGCTCGGAGAAGAATAATTTTTCAATGATTCCTCTTGCAGTTTCCTCATCTGGCGGATCTGCGTTTCTTAACTGACGGTAGATGTACTCTACCGCTTCTTTTTCGGAGTTGGTAGGGTCTTTCTGTAATGTATTCTGGATGATAGAGAACTCATTGCTGTTTTCTTTGTGAATCAGGATTGATTTCACCCCTGCATCAAGAATAAGATCCAAATGTTCTTTTTCAAGAATAGTTTCTCTATCCAGGATGATTTCGTTTCTTTCAATAGAAACTACTTCTCCTGTATCTTCGTCTACGAAATCTTCGAACCAAGTGTTCAGTACTCTCGCAGCCAATGTTCTTCCTTCTACTTTTTTAAGGGCAGCTTTAGAAACTTTCACTTCTTCAGCAAGGTCGAAGATCTGAAGGATATCCTTATCAGATTCGTAACCGATCGCTCTTAATAAAGTTGTTAATGGTAATTTTTTCTTACGGTCGATATACGCGTACATTACGCTGTTGATATCGGTTGTAAATTCCATCCAAGATCCTTTGAAAGGGATAATTCTTGAATAGTAAAGTTTGGTTCCGTTAGCGTGATAAGTCTGTCCGAAGAATACGCCGGGTGAACGGTGTAACTGCGTAACGATAACTCTCTCTGCACCATTGATGATGAAAGATCCACTAGGCGTCATGTACGGAACCGGGCCTAAATATACATCCTGAACCACAGTCTGGAAATCCTCATGTTCAGGGTCTGTACAATACAATTTAAGTCTTGCTTTAAGAGGTACGGAATACGTTAATCCTCTTTCCACACACTCATCAATTGAATAACGTGGAGAATCTACCAGGTAATCCAAAAATTCCAATACGAACTGGTTTCTGGAATCGGTGATCGGGAAATTTTCCTGGAAAGTCTTGTACAAACCTTCGTCTGTTCTGTCTTCCGGAAGGGTATCAAGCTGGAAAAACTCTCTGAAGGACTCGATCTGGATGTCCAGGAAGTCAGGAGTGATGATTTTTCCTTTTGCTGAAGAGAAATTAATTCTCTGATTCCCCCTAGTTGTTGCTGTTGTTTTACTCATAAAACTTTTAAGAAAGGGTTAAAAAATATTTTGATTAACTACAAAAATATCAGAGAAGAACAAGAAACAAGATAAAAGTAAAAAGGTAAAAGTGTTTTGGCGCTCACGAAAGACCTTAGCTCTTTTAACTTTGTACCTGGCTCTTTCTAACTGCAACGCTGGTATATCTTTTCACAGCGTAATGCAAAATATTTTTATTACTTTTGAGGCAGAGATCGCCGCAATATCCATATACACGAAAGCCCTTTCATTTTTATGAAAGAGGTGATTTTCAATATTTTATAGATGTACAAACAATTATTCGCGCCAAAAGAGGGACAAAGGTACAAAATATTTTTTACCCGGACAAATAAAACCACTTCATTTTGAAGTGGTTAATATTTTAAAGCTTTTATTTTACTGTTTCCAGAAGGTCCAAACCGACCCGTTAAAAACAGCCAGTAATTTTGTAGCGGTATCATAAACCATCATACCGGGTGAAGGATTAATGATATTAAGATGCGGGCTTGCTACTTTAGGGAGAACCATTGCCTTATTGGTATCTTCAAGCACTAAAATTCCCGGGGTTGACGTAAGGGTTCCGACCGCAACTTTAGCAGACGATGTTTCAGTGGCTGAATTTTGAATCAAAGCACCGTCAATGCCGGTAACAGGATCAACGGTAGTTCCTGTGGCATTCACGGAAAGATCTTTCCAGCCTGAAGCATATTTTACTTTAATTTTTTTATCTGTAAGATCATAGATCATTGTTCCGTTCACCACTCCTGAAACTGTGGCTGAAGAAGTTACCCACGGCAAAACCATCCCTCTGTTGGCCGGACCAAATTCAAGAGATACCGATGTTGAGGAAACTGAAGTTTTCCCTATCGCAACTTGCGCGTAAACACAAAAAGAAAATAAAAAGAACAGGATTGATATGCTATTTCTCATAGGGTTCAATAATTGATTAGTTAACATCTGAACAGGTTTGGGTATTAAAGCATTTCCAGCCTGACGCAGTACCATCCGTATTAATCTGCAGACAGTCTAATGTAGTATTATACACCATCATTCCTTCCACCAGCCCGGATGCGGGCAATCCGGCAATCTGCACCGAAGTAAGCCTGTTAGGAACAAAACCTTTCGTTTTAGCTTCCAGCACTGTCCAGGCTCCTTTTCTAACGGAAGGCCAGTTTTCTGTTCCTCCAGCTCTGTTGAGCGCTGTAATTCCCTGATTCGCATTCAGCACTGTTCCGGCTGTAACCGCAGGTTTATAACACAGGCAGCTGTTTACCGCAGCACTTTGAGAACTCCCTACTCCCTGCCCCTGGTCACTACCGATATCGGCCGCACCTCCAGAATTTACCAAAACCGGTATCCCCTGGCTGTCAACAGCACCCAATATTACTCCTGAAGCACTGATATTGGTAAGCTTTACATTTTCATCTCCCTCAATGGCATCAAAGCAGCCGTCTGCATCAGAGTCCAGATCCTGATAATTAGGAATTCCGTCATTATCCGTATCTAAAATATATGCAGGAATAGAGATGTCATCAATAGTCCAGTCATCCAATCCGGTAGTGGCACGGAATATAACCTCGGCAGTACCCGGCGAATTGTAAGGAATATTAATGGCAAAGGTACGGAATGTATATCCTGTAATACTGGCCGTAGAAAAAGGGGTAAAACTGGAAGTTACTCCCGTTGCCAGACTGATCGTGACATTATTTGTCGCTGTATTTCTAACGGTACTATTTGATATAGTTGCATACACAACATTATTCACCAGGATCTGCAGCGATGCGGTAGACCCGCTGGCATGGCTCCCATCCTGAGCCCCAAGAGTCATAGTTAAAGCCAGTACACCATCCGTTCTGTTAAGATTATTCACACTCTGCTTCAGATCTACATTGGAAACATTGTTATCTGTAATGCTTACATTACCCGATGCACTGCTATACACCCAGCCTGCTGCCAGAGACCACGGAGTAGAGACAGAGGTAAAAGAACCATTCACCACCGTGTTTGACGGCGGGCTTTCCAAAAGATCGGGAATACCGTCATTATCATCATCCAGATCCAGAGAATTGATAATTCCGTCTCCATCAAAATCCTGATTCGGATTAACCTGTGCCTTCAGCCCGTTTTTCCAGACCACAAGTGACAGAATAAAAAAAATTAACAAATAACTACTCTTCATATAATATGTTTTTCAAAATTGTCGGCTATTCATAAAATCCGTGCAAAGAAAAACAAAAAAAAAGCAAATATTTTACAGGGCACTGTTAAATTATTCCTATGTCTACTTGCGCTAAAAAACACAACAAAAGAGAATGTTCAATATATTGACCAGCAGACAATTAATAAAACAACAAAACCGCTCAAAAGAGCGGTTTTGTTTCATATATAAATCATTATAAGTGAAAATATTTTTTTCTGTTATTTCACAATTACCTTATAAGATTTTACAGTTGATTTGGTTTCAATCTTAATGATATAGATTCCTGTTGGCAATGAAGAAGTATCAATACCTGTACGTGCAGAGAATTTATCAGACTTCACAACTTTTCCTTCTGTAGAGAACAGAGTATAAACTCCCTCTTCAGCAGATGTAATCATAAGATTTTCTCCGGATTTTACAGGGTTTGGATATATTTTAATATCATTAGCTGCATCAGTAACCTCTGAAGCTATCATTCTGGCTTCAGCTGATCCGTTTTTCAGGAACTTAGCATAAGGAGAAAGCGGGGAATTCGGAGAACCTCTTCTTACAAGATCCGTATCTACCACAGCCTGGATACCGTCTTTATCCTGATCGTTAATTCTTGAAATAAATCCGCCACCCAGATCATCTAAATTATCTTTTCCGATTGCATACAGGTCATAAACCGAGCCGTTGGAAGTAAGATCAAGGAAGTCAGGTCTATCATCACCATCAGTATTTTTAATCGGATATTTCATAATTCCTGAGTCAGGATAAGTTTCAAGAATATCTGCAAGACCGTTCTTACCTACCGGTACGTCACTATCAATAATACCGTTATGATCTTTATCGATCTGGTTAATTACAGAGGCTGGAATACCAGATTCAAACAGATCCAGGATACCGTCATTATCTGAATCCAGATCACGGTAGTTAGGAACCGAATCACCAAGAACAGGAATAAACAGTAAATCTCCTTCTGTATCATCATTTTCAAATTTTCCGTCATGATCAGCATCTTCTATTGAATCCGGGATACCGTCGTTGTCAGAATCAAGATCACAAGCATCTATAATACCGTCCCCATCTGTATCCAGTACCGGAGACTTATCGTTTACCGCAGTACAATTTCCACCACTAGTTTCCGCACAATCCGGAATACCATTACCGTTCTCATCAATACTATCATCTCCTCCGGAGCAACGGTCAAAGCAGTTTGGCACTCCATCTCCGTCATCATCTTTACTGGCAAAAGCATTATAAATATTATACCCCTGAGCCAGATTCACAGACAGTAATGAACTGAAAGTAACTTTTATACGGTTAAAAGGTTTAGTTGCTTTACCTCCTATATAAAATCTATTTGACCCGCTTGTAAAGAGGTTTCCTGTGACAAGGCTTCCTGAGGTAAAGGTATCTGTTAAAGTAGTTCCATTATAAAACTGAACAGTAACAGCATCTAAAATACTAACTCCTATAAGCCCGCCTGTTTTTTCTACCGTATATCCTGCAATTGTATTGGCAGGCAGCATATTATCAGCTCCTACTGTTAAACTTGCTGAAAAAAGGAAAGTTCCTAGTAAAGGAAAAGTAAGTCTTGCATAATTGGAAGGATCAGTATCCACTACTGCTCCAGGATTATTTAAGCTTGGAGCAAGAAGCCCCCATCCTGACTGTGTCCATCCAAATCCGTTGACAATATTTCCTTTAGTTGAGGATCCGCTTGTCTGGATCTTATCATCACAGTCGCAGGATACCGGCTCTTCAAAAGCGTAATATACTTTAAGTGCACCTAAATTAACTCCTACCGTTTGAGTCACCTTCAATCTGATTTCATTAAAAGGCTTAGTTGTTGTTAGAGAAACCTTTTGTTTTCCCGAACCGTAACTCAAAAGCTTAATATTAATCAAACCGCCCCCATCGGAAAGCTGTCTTGAATCCTGCAGTTGTCCGAATAAATACGTTTCTATGGTAATATTTTTCAAGAATTCAGCACTGATAAGTTTACCCTGATCATCAGGTTCTATCACAAATCCAGCTCTATTTCCCGCAGGATATACCTGGTTTTTATCTAAAACCCCTACTGAATAAGACCCTAACAACCCTACCGGAAGAACAATCTGACCAAAGGAATTTTTATTTCCGTCTCCAATATTTTCTTTATTCAGAACAAAGGAAAGCGGGGCAAGGAAGCTGCTGCTTCCTGAAATATTACCGTCTACACCACTTCCTGCAATAATATCATCACAAATACCATTATTATCTGTTGGTACTTTTGTAGGGTCAAATGCAAATGCATAGTATACATTCATTGCACTGAATATAGAAAGCACATTGGTTTGATACAACCTTACTTCATTAAATTCTTTCGTTGTCTTAAAATGCAGGAAAATCCTGTTTTTATTTCCCCCAAACGCAGGAACTGAAAGCAAGGTACTGCTGGTTGTACTTTCCTGAAGTACTCCGTTTTTGTACGTGCTGATTCTCAGCGAGCTTAAGAGGTCTATTGTGATAATGCTGGTTCCCAGGTCTACATTAAAACCTGTAATATATCCGGCTGGATAAGTAGTATTCGTGTTTTTCACGGAGATTCCGTTTCCACTGATCAGGGAAGCAAAATTTCCCATACTCACTTTATTGTTCAGATCTGCGTCTATTACAGGATTCATGCTCCCGTTATAACATGCAAGGCAAATTCCTGAATTATTAACAGGTTTTGCTTCTACTCCCATCCCTCGGATAGGTTCATACCCCTGCTGTGCAAAAATCAGTGATGACATCACCAATGTCATCAACACTGCAGCAAGTTTTCCAAATAATTTTCTTGTCATTTTGTTTGTTTTTTATTTAAAAAATTGTGTGTTTTTTATTAAAGATTCTGCCACGCGTAAGTAGTGGCCCCAGTTTGCCTGCACCCCACGAAGTTTCCGACAGATGATGATACTTCATATATAATAGTTCCGGCATTAGAAGCATCACATGCAGGCCTTGTATTTGCTTTGATCAGAATAGCTTTACTCACTTCAAGGTCAGCAAAATTACTTGTGCTAGGAACCATATTGATCCCTACATTGGTAGCAGCCGTTCCTACCGCACCCTGACCGGAAAAAATATGTGAAATATTTCCGTACACGGACTGATTACCGGTAGCCTGTGCAGAAAACCCAACTGCCAAAGCATAGCCGCTTCCGGTAGCCGTAGAATTGGCTCCGACAGCCATACTACTATAACTGGCAGTATTTCCGGTACCGACAATTACTCCCCCATCATTTCTGTTTTGGTTTCCAATGGTTATTCCTGATGTATTCATGAGATCGTTTCCATTACCCAATATCAAAGTAGCAGCTCCCGTAGCGGTATTGCTGTTTCCTATAACTTTAGCACCGCTGGCCACCGTATTTTTTGCACCAATGGCTAATCCCGGAAAGTTTGCAGCCTGTGCAGAAACATTATTATCTCTTCCTAAAGCAATGTTTGAAGAAGTTGTATTTCCAAAAACATTGTTGGATCCCCAGCTAAAAGAAGCGTACGGACCTGAAGCAGAATTAGCATTTCCACCTGTGAGATTACCATCAATATCAAGAATAGCTTTCACATTTTTCTTTGTTGCAATAACAAGGTTCCGATTATCTGATGTTCCTAAATAATTTCCTTTGGCAATATCACTTCCCAAAGTTGCCACAGGTGTCACTGTATCATGATTACCTTCCGTATGCCAGTTCGTTCCTAAACCTGACCATTCTGCGCCATCAAAATAATAATATCCTGGTGTATTAACATTTATTGTCTGTCCGGCCGGTGCAGTATCTGCAACCGTAACATAAACTATTGCCCCTGTCTGTGCTGCTGTATAGGTCTTGTTTCTCAATTGAAGTCCGGTAAGCCTGGGGGCAATAATACCATCCAGCTTACTTCCCACTGCCGGAAAACCTGTAACATCAAGACTTGCCTTCGGATCACCCGTATTTATTCCTACTTGTGCGAATGTCCAGAAACTTAAGGACAATGCTGCGACCGTAAATAATTTACTTTTCATTTTTTTAGTGATATTTGTTGTTTTTGTGTGTTTTATTTTGAATCCTGTATGCAAAACCTTTCCCAACTTGCGAAAGAAATAAGGCAATACAGAAAATATGAATTTCAGGGTATGAAAAATGAATATAAACCTCCTGAAAATCAAGAAATTATTTTATCCGGGATCTTGACGACTATTACAAAACCTTTCAATTGTTTATGGGCTTTTTCAGAACGTAGCAGATCTGATTTTAGCTGCAGAAAGGATATACTATTTATTTCCGGTTTCATGTCCAATAATGAAGCAATAGCAAGAAAGTATTTTGAACAGTCAGAAAGACGGAAATATTGAGTTTTTACAGATATATTATTGTCTGATAAAGGTAAAAAATCAGTAATGAGCTGTGGAAAGAAGGATTGCTCCAGATTCTGATCAGGATTCATCCTGTTTCCAGGATCATCTTTTGTTTTCCATTGATTTAATGAAATATCTTCCGAAATTTCTCTATGGTTGCTTTTATTTGAAACCATACAGGACACATCCGAAGAATCCGGCCATTCTGAAGATAGCCCGGGGTCTGCATTTTGGGTTCCTATAATCAATACTGCCAATATTCCTATTGAACAGAAAGCAATATGATTACAGAAAAGAAGATAATTTCTTTTCAAATCAGTGTGTGTTTTTTTTCAATACAAATATAATAAATTTTCAATAAAAACAATGTTTTAATACAACTATTTTAAGCTAATGAGTTAATTTAAAAACAAATAAACAATTAATTATGTTAAATGTTAACAAATTAATAAAAATAAACAAATACAATAAAACATACATCAATAATATTCAAATACCATTATCTATAAAGTATCAAATTGAGATTTTATAGGTACAAAAAAGCTGTCTGAAAAGTGAGACAGTCTTTTTTGTGTATGTATAAAAAGATTATCTAAGTCTTTGTGCAGTTAAATATCCATAAGCTATATTGTTAATCTGGTTGGCCGTCCATGTTACCTGATACCATTCTCCATTTTCAAACATGATCTGAGATACGCAGAACTCTGACTGATCGTCATCATTAAAAAGCAGCTGATCATTATTATCAACGTGAAATGAGACTGCATTCCCTGCAATTGTCGTTTTGATTCCGGTAGAATAACTTCCGTATGTCGTTAATGAGGTAATGGAGTAATTAATAGGATTAGCGGTTGTATTCAGCATGACCGGATTTATTAAACCATTGCTGTCATACATAAAATCCATCATCAAACCATTAATAAATAATACACCAGGAGAATTTGAATTTAAGCCGGCTGCATTAGTTAACAAACGTCTATTGGTTGTAGTAACATTATTAACAGCCTTACCATTCATTCTACGCAAACCAGGTCCATTAGCACTAAATACATTCATCGGAGCTGAATAACTGAATGATTTGGTTTCTCCAACGGCAAACTTATTCCCTTCACCTACCATAGCACTGCATCCCGTTGCTTCAAAAACATCCGGAATGGCAAAAACAGCCTTATTGGGAGAAGAGGCACTGGGGATTCCCGATACACTATATACAAGCTCACCGTTACCGATCTGCAGTTTTCCGGGATTTAAAGCAGCTTTTAATCCTGTAACACCGGTAGAGTTAATGGCTGTACCGGAAGAATAATTGCCCCCATTACCGCCGGTATAAGGTATAGTAAGTACACCCTGATAATTACTTCCTGCTATAAATGTTGGCGGGCTCAGCCTTGCATCATTACAGAGCAACTGGTTCATCTTAGGAATTACAGGTTCATAACCTTCCATATTCAGCCATTTTGCTCCATCCCAATAATACAAACCTCTGGGAAAAGTTGTCCCGTTGTTATAAATAACCAAAGCTTCTGCATTAGGTGTGGCTCCCAACTGAAGAGTTGAAGACGTAAGGTTAATCCTCGGCGGTAAAAATCCTTTATTCCCAGACTGTAAATGCAGTATAGCTGACTGATCCGGATCCGGAGTTCCTATGCCAACCTGAGCGAAATAAGGCGTACTTAATGATAAGGCCAAAACCGTAATAAAATAATTTTTTTTCATTTGTCTTTATAGTTTTAAAAATGTTTTCAGTTTTTTAAGAATGAACAGATCAACAGAGTGATCATGGATGTGAGTATGACGGAACAATCCTATTTATTAATAACAACCTGTACAATGAGTCTGTTTTAACCAAAATTTAAATATAAGGGGCAGAAAAAGATGTATGAGATTATAAAAGCATTCAAAAGGGTAAAAATCAAAGATTTGCGGAGACTGTACGCTTTCTATTTTCCAGTATAATGATCAACTTTAAATAGACTATCAATCTTTCCGGCTGAGTGAGTAAGAAAATTTAAATAATTAATAATTCAGATAATGTTATATAAGAATTCAACACTAATTGCTATTTACAAATAATGTCTTTAAGTAAAACTTTTCACTACAAGATTACTTCCTGATTATGTCATAATCATTAAAAGAAATACCCTGTCCCTTATGATTTATTAAAATAGAATGAAGATCTTACTTCAGCAAAGAGTTGTCGATTTGAACGATTTCCCTGACGACAAAGACAGACCGGAGAGAACACGGTCTAAAATGGTAAATTTATCCTTTATTTTTTTTATAAAAATTTTAAGGCCTGCCCCGGGAATACGGCAGGAAGGAAAATAGTTCCGTTTCATCTAATTGTGTTTTTCGAAACAAAAATACCAATTTTTAATGAAAGCAATGCATTTTCGATAAAGTTCTATAAATCCTGTTTTAATCTGTTCTGCATTACGGATAAATGATGATAAGAAATTATATAAAGGGGTTTCAAGAATTGGCAGAAATATAAGTAATTTAAAAGCATGTATCATGTAATCATCCAATTGAGCAGCCCGCCAACAAAAAAGCCTGAGTACGAATACTCAGGCTTATTATTTTATGTAAAATGAATTATTTCAATTCTACTTCAGCACCAGCTTCTTCAAGTTGCTTCTTAAGAGCTTCTGCCTCATCTTTAGAGATACCAGTTTTGATTGGAGCAGGAGCACCGTCTACGATATCTTTAGCTTCTTTAAGACCAGCACCAGTTAAATCTTTTACCAATTTAACGATTGCTAATTTAGAAGCACCAGCAGACTTAAGAATTACATCGAATTCAGTCTTTTCTTCAGCAGCATCACCTGCACCACCTGCAGCAACAACTACAGCAGCAGCAGCTGGCTCAATTCCGTACTCATCCTTAAGGATAGCAGCTAATTCGTTTACGTCTTTTACAGTTAGGTTTACTAGCGTTTCAGCTAAATTTTTTAAATCTGACATTGTTGTAATGTTTTTGTTGATTATTTATTTAATTTTTTGAGTGTAATTATTCAGCAGCCGGCGTTTCGTCAGTGCTTTCTGCAGCAGGAGCTTCAGGAGCTTCAGCAGCAGGAGTTTCTTCTACCGCAGGAGCAGCTTCTTCAGCTTTAGCTTCTACTGTTTCAGGTTTGTTCTGAAGAGCAGAAACAACTCTCTGGATTGGAGACTGAAGTAATCCGATGATTTCACCGATCATTTCTTCTCTGGACTTGATGTTAGCCAACATGTCAAGGTTATTGTCACCAACATAGAAAGTTTCCTGAACAAAAGCAGACTTAAGAGCCGGCTTCTCTTCTTTCTTTCTGAATCCCTGGATTAATTTTGCAGGAGCGTTTGCAGTCTCGGAAATCATCAATGCTGAGTTTCCTTTGAAAGACTGGAACATTTCAGAGTAATCTACTCCTTCAATTTGCTCCATTGCTTTTTGTAAAAGTGTATTTTTAACTACTTTTACTTTGATATTCTGCTTGAAAGCCTGTCTTCTGAAGTCAGAAGATTTAGCAGCGTTCAAACCTTCTAAATCTGCTACGTATACTACTTTTGCATCCTGAAGCAAATCTTTGATCTCTTGTATTGCTACAACTTTTTGGTCTTTTGTCATTGTCTTAGGATTAAATATTAGTTAACAGATTTAGTATCGATTGCAATACCCGGGCTCATTGTAGAAGACAGGTAGATACTTTTCACATAAGTTCCTTTAGCAGCAGTCGGCTTCATTTTGATCAATGTCTGGATAAGTTCCTGAGCATTTTCTTTGATCTTAGCAGCATCGAAAGATACTTTTCCGATACCGGCATGGATGATTCCATACTTGTCTACTTTGAAATCGATTTTACCCGCTTTTACCTCAGTTACTGCTTTACCGATTTCCATCGTTACAGTTCCTGATTTAGGGTTTGGCATTAAACCTCTTGGTCCTAATACTCTACCTAATGGTCCTAATTTACCCATAACAGCAGGCATTGTAACGATAACATCAACATCTGTCCAACCGTCTTTGATTTTCTGAAGGTATTCATCAAGACCCACATAGTCAGCACCAGCTTCTTTAGCTTCTGCTTCTTTATCCGGAGTTACTAAAGCTAACACTTTAACATCTTTACCGGTTCCGTGAGGAAGAGATACAACACCTCTTACCATTTGGTTTGCTTTTCTTGGATCTACCCCTAATCTTACAGCGATATCTACTGAAGCATCAAACTTTGCAGTGTTCACTTCTTTTACAAGAGCTGAACCTTCTTCAAGGTTATAGATTCTTCCTTTTTCTACTTTGCTTAAAGCTTCCTTTTGCTTTTTAGTTAATTTTGCCATTTCTTTAAGTTTTAAGCGTTAGTTGGTTTAGTTCCTGTTACTCTCAATCCCATAGATCTAGCAGTACCTGCAACCATAGAAAGAGCTGAATCCAGTGTAAAGCAGTTAAGGTCTGCCATTTTATCTTCAGCGATTTTCTTAACCTGATCCCAAGATACAGAACCTACTTTGTTTCTGTTTGGTTCACCGGAACCTCCTTTGATCTTAGCCGCATCCATCAACTGAATTGCTGCAGGTGGAGTTTTGATAACGAATTCAAAAGATTTGTCTTCGTATACTGTAATTACTACAGGTAAAACTTGCCCTGGCTTGTCTTGGGTTCTTCCGTTAAATTGCTTACAAAACTCCATGATGTTCACACCTGCAGAACCCAAAGCCGGACCTACTGGTGGAGAAGGGTTAGCTGCGCCACCTTTCACCTGAAGCTTTACCATTTTAAAGACTTTCTTAGCCATTTTAATTTTTTTTAGTTTGAATAATTAATGAGTTTGGAAGCATTTATTATTCAGCAGGTTATCCATTCTCACATTAGATAATCCTACTTTTCGGACTGCAAAATTATAAAATATTTTTGAAATAGCAAATATTAATTTGCTAAATACATGAATAAAAGTCTAATATGTATTCAAAAAAAAATTACCCCCCATTTCTGGGCGGTAATTTTTAACCGTCGATTTTGTCTGATAATTATTTTTTAATGAATTTTTCGGTGATCACTTTATTTTTTGTTCTGATCTCCAACAGGTACATTCCGGACGGAACAGCCTGTACATCTATCCTGTTCGTTGAGCCTGCATGATTTATGATCCTGTTTCCGGAAGCATTATAGACTGAAACAGAAATTATTTCTTCGTTGGTGCGGATATTAATAAAATCCCCCGTAGGATTAGGATAAATTTTAAATAAATCCGAAGCAGCCGGTTTTACTTCTCCTTTCAGTTTGGCTTCCGGTTTGATAACCTGTGTATCCGCCACATTTTTAGTCACCGGCAAAGGGGTATCATCGGCATAAACGTAAAAATATCCGTTGTCTATTTTTGTATCCGGCAAAATTAAACAGTAGCCGGTTCCTTCTACTTTTATTCCATTCCAGGAAGAATCGTTGGCCGACCTTACATCAGCACCTTCAATGACCAGGTTGCTGCCGCTTTTAACAACTACTCTGCTCTGAGGAGCCATGATCAGCTTGCAGGTTAGCTTTAACCTTGAATTATTGTCAATTTTCACGTTTGAATAATTCCTGAAATTGATGTCCCACAGCTCATCAGAATTTACATTTAAATAGGTATTTTTAAATGAGTTCTCTGTAAAATACTGTCTCACACTGGTTACCGAAGCTGTCTGAAACATCATTGAAACATCTTCAATACTCAGATAATTATGATTTCCTGCCGAATAACTCATCAGGTTTGCCCCGCAGTCGTGGTGATACAGTCCCAGGTTATGTCCCAATTCATGAACCATTGCTCTGGCTCCCATATCAGAATAGTACCACTGCTTTACAGTTTCCCAGGTAGGGCTGCCCAAAGCCGGGTTACCTACGGCAAACTGTTTCCTGTGAAGAAACCCGTTATAAATATCCGGCCACAGCTGTCTGGATTTGGCATCAAACTGATAGGTAAACGGGAACTCAGAAGCAGCCCAGCCTAGAGGTGTCTGGCTGAAATTTCCATTCTGATATTCAGTATAGATCTGTCCGTTATTGGGAAATGTAATATTAATTCCCGGAGGAATAGCTGGATCATTATCATAATAAGAATAGTAATAGGTACTTCCGGGTATTAAAATACTATTATTGTCGTAAGGGTTATTATTGGCCGGATTAAAACCTGTTACAAGAAAATCCCATGCAGGATCTACCTTCCAGATTTTGTTCACAATTACTCTTATTTTCGTATCAGAGATCTGCTGGGAAGAATTTTCACAGGTGTTGTCCGGGCTTCCCAGATTGGCAAGCCGGTAATTGATCATATCAACAAAGCTGTTAAGAAATGCAGTATGTTCCGGGTTATTCTGTTCAAAGTTACCTGTTCCGTCCGGTTTGGTAGGAAAGATAAAATTCAGTTTCACATAGATCACATCATCGGTTACCTGTGGAATATACTTTGGATTATCATGATAATGATAGGCGTAGGGTGAGGTATTACCACAATTTGTGCTGTTTTTCTGCAATTCAGCGGGAAGTTTTTTCCCGCTTACATCTATGATACAGGCTCTTGCCTGTGCCTCGGTCTGCTGTGATCTGAAGGTAGCGAATACATTGCACAGAATTAAGAAAAAGAGAAATTTTTTCATAATTTATGTTTTTCTAATTCCTCTATTTTTTTGTCCTGCTTTTCAAGCTTTTCATTCAAATCAATCAGATGCAATGTAAGTTCTTCTATTTTTTTCAGTAAAAGAACATTCATTTCCTTTAATTCAACTCCGTTTTTTACCACTTCATCGGCAGAAGGAACCTCGGGAAGGTGTTTATTCAAAGTGATAAATTTCTTCACTTCATGTAAAGGCAGCAGTTTATAACTGTCACTGAATACATAATCTGCCCAGCCATTGGCACTGGCAATTTCAACTTTAACTTTTTCTGTTTTGATTCCGTCTTTTACAAACAGTCTGTAATTATTACAGTCGGAACAGGAAGCCAGGGAAGAATTGTACGCGTTAAGTCCCATCAGGATCTTTCCGTTTTCTCTTGCTGAAAATATAGGATACTGCCAGTTGGCCGTAGATATGGTTAACAGTCCTACATCATTAGGCTGGCTGTGGACACTTTTAATCCACACCACATCTGTTCCGCTATTTTTGTTTGGAGTGTTGTCAATAATATCAATTCCGTCTCCATCTACTGTATTGATATTGAAAAACATCCGCCCGTCGGCAATTTTAAACCGTTCGGCATTATTGGTTTTAAAGACCAGATCTTTATTGTCTGTTGTTCCGATAAAGTTGGTTGCAGGGTCTGTACCTGAATTACCTGTTAGTGACCAATTCTGGGCTTTATTAAAAGCCATGCATGACAAGAATGTCAAAAGAAAAATTTTCTTCATGTTATTAATTTTTTGTTTTTAGGTTTAGTTTTTGGTTTCCCTATATAAATGTAAATAATATTTCTCTAATTAAAGACATATTTTAAGAAAATTTAATCTGCTTTCAAATTCACGGAACTTCAGCTATTCTGTTGATTGTGCTTATTTTCTCACAAACAAAAAAAGAGCACTTTTCAGTACTCTTTTTCTTTTTTATTTTGTTTCTGTATTCACTTTTTAATGAAGTTCAGGCTCCTGTTTTCGTATAATTTTCAAAATATATTTCTTTTTTAAAATCCTGAAGGCTTATCAAGCGTCTGGGCAGAACCGTCAGTTCCTCTCAGATCAGCATTTACATCACTGATATTTTGCTTTGTAATTAATCTTTTATAGGCCATCAGATAAAGATCTACCGTAAAATTATCATATGTTCTGGAAGGTGGATTGGTATTGGTGGCTATAATCCTGCTGTCTGTAAATCTCGCTTTGATATGCCATGTCCCGTTTTTTTTGAAAGCTCCAACATCCGGAGACCCCTGCATATTATCGTTAATACCGTTATTTCCATAATCCAGCATCACATTGGTAGAATTGTCATTCAGTTTGAAAGAATAGTTGTGAAGTACAACCAGAAAGTTATTGGCATCTATTTTAGTATCATAATCCGTAATCCCGTTCCCGGAAACTCCTGTAAGCGTTAGTTTAATATAATTGAATAATCCGCTGCTTTCCAATGTGGGATCGTATAACTGGAGCCCGTTTTCGGAAGTTGCCAAAAAGCTTCCTCCTGTCATGGTAGGCTCTCCGGGATTTCTTAGATATAAAGAATTGGTATATGTTTTACCGTTCACATCAAGGGTCTCCGCAGGCTGATCCGTCTTGATTCCTACTTTACCTGTCTGGGCATTCAGCAATAATCCCAGAGTCATTATTATGGTGATATAAATTTTTTTTCTCATATTTTTTTATTGAAGCCCCAGCGGGGTATTAGCAGAAACTCCTGAGTATGCCGGCGAGGCAGATGCGGAAACTGAACCATTGAAGGTTCCCCAGTCTTTAACCAGTGATTTTTCGAAAACATTCAGCGTGAATGTCCATGTTCCGTTTTGAGAAGAGACAGTTCCTGCTCCTTTAAAACTTAAATTCACGGCATGGTAATTTTTACCGTCTTTTGAGAGTTTGGTTACTTCGGTAGAATAGGCACCATAAGATTTCGGACTGGTACCGGTATTGGCAGCAGATACCGCATCGGTAAAAACAGCTCCTGTAATGGCAAGAACATATTTATCTGCATCCAGGCCTGTATTGAGGCTTACTACTTCATCCTGTTTTACATTCTTCAGAACGACCGTGTACATATTCACGGGTGCCACATTACGGAGAGAAATGTCGAGCATCTTTACTTTTCCGACCGGCGAACTGTCCTTGGAACGGGTAAGAAGCAGGTAATTTCCTCTGGCCGGAGCATTTTCCGTATCTACCAGGTAAGATTCCACCAGAGTTTCTCCTTCTACTTCCAGTGTTCCTTTAGGATTGGCTGTATTGATTCCTATCTGGGCTTTTATTGCTGATGAAATCAAAGCCATACCTAATAGCAGGGTAATTTTTTTCATGTGTTTATTTTTATTGAATTAAGGGAGCAACGGCAGCTCCCGTAGATGAAGCCTTAAGATCCTGAGTAGAGTTTACATCTTTTGCATAAGACCGGTCGAAAACCAGCAGGTTAAGCGTCCATTCCCCCGTAGGCAATGTAGAAGCCGGGGAAAATCCCTGATAATCTGCCTTAAGCTTCCATGTTCCTGCTGTGGGATAAGCATAGATCTGCGGGACAGGTGTTACCCAGTCGGTAGAAGATCTCACAGGCTGGGTAAAGCCAAATGAGGAAATCACTACAAAAAATTTCTGAGCGTTTATTCTGGTATCAAACTGGTTTACCCAGTCTTTATCTGACGGGTCGCAGGCAATCTTAAACTGGATAAGATTGATGGGAGCCGGGGAGTTCGGAACAAAGCTATCGTTATAGGCAGTAATTTTATTTTCAGGTGCCGGAGATTTAATAATGAAGGTATAGTTTTCATCTGCTCCGAGCTTTTCCATAGGTTTTTTGAAAACCATTCCTGAAGTTTTCATTGTTCCGTTTACAGTAAGTTCTTTTTCAGGTTTTGCCGTATTTATGCCAACCTGAGCGTTCATAAGCACAGCACTTACGACAAGCGCCATCGAAATAATTTTCGTCATTGGAAATGTGTGTTTATAGGTTACCTAATCTTAAGTTCTGTATTCAGTATTCCCAATTGATTTACAGATATAGGAAAGACCCTACTCCTGCAAAGCATAGTATTCAATTGTGGACATGTAAAATTGTATGGATTAGTTGGGCAATAACTTACAAGAAGCATGCCACATGAATAATAATCAAAAAATAATTATTTATTATGAATAAAATAATTAACTTAATTCAAAAACATTAAATTAAAACCAAAAATAAGACAAATAAATAAAAAAATCATCAATAACAGAAAGAGTATTCGTGCAGATTGATAATGAATCAGGATTAATATTGGAAAGCGCTCAATTCAAATGAAGCAGATATTAAGGAAATTGAAATCAGAGAGACCGTACCAGGCAGAAAGACTGTCTTTTTTGATATATTATGAAAATAAAAATGTAATGAAGGGTAATATTAAAAAGCGAAGAAAAAGGTATAAAAAAAGACCGCTTGTTCAGCAGTCTTTTATATTTTATTGTAAGTTGTATTATACTTTTTCAACTTGCATATAGCTCAGTTCCATTGGAGTCTTTCTACCGAAGATCAATACAGAAACTTCAATTTTCTTTTTATCTTCAAGGATTTTTTCAACTGTACCGTTGAATCCGTTGAAAGGCCCGTCAATTACTTTAACGTTCTCTCCTACTACATATGGAATCTCAACGTCGCTTGCAAATTCTGAAAGTTCATCCATTCTTCCAAGCATTCTGTTCACTTCAGATTTTCTCATCGGAACAGGATCTCCTCCTTTTGTTAAGCTTAAGAAAGAAATTACACCGGGAATATTTTTGATAACGTGAGGAATTTCTCCCATCAGATCAGCTTCGATCATCAGGTAACCAGGATAGTAAGGTCTTTCTTTAGGAACCTTTTTACCGTTCCTGATCTGAATAACCTTTTCCATAGGAATAACCACCTGAGTAACGTACTGTTCAAACCCTAAACGTTTGATTTCCGTCTCAATATAGTTTTTCACTTTATTTTCCTGTCCGCTGATTGCTTTCAGCACATACCATTTCAATTCGCTCATTATGGGAAAATACTTTTGTTTTAGTTGAACACGTTAATTAGCATTCCAATTATGTTGCTGATTGCTTTAGAAAACAATTCATCAACTCCAAAGGTAAATAATGCCAGGATTACAGTCGCAATAGTCACTACGATTGTAGAAGACTGAAGGTCAGCCCACTTTGGCCATTCAACTTTATGTCTGAATTCGTTATAAGAACCTTTTAAAAAATCGACAAATGAACTCATAATTTATATTTGCACGGGCACTAGGATTCGAACCCAGATCAACGGTTTTGGAGACCGGTATCCTACCATTGGACGATGCCCGTAGATTAAAAAGCTCCGTAAAGAAGTTCCTTACGGAAGCTTTTTATATTTTTAAGATAATTACTCGATGATTTCAGTAACCTGACCTGCACCAACTGTTCTACCTCCTTCTCTGATCGCGAATCTAAGACCCTCGTTAAGAGCGATTGGCTGAAGCAATTCTACAGTGATTGTTAAGTTATCACCAGGCATTACCATTTCTACACCTTCTGGTAAGAAGATCTCACCTGTAACGTCAGTAGTTCTTACGTAGAACTGAGGACGGTATTTGTTGTGGAATGGAGTGTGACGTCCACCTTCTTCTTTAGAAAGGATATAAACCTCAGCTTTGAATTTTTTGTGTGGTTTAACAGAATCTTTCTTAGCGATAACCATACCTCTCTTGATGTCAGTTTTTTCAATACCTCTCAACAATAGACCTACGTTATCACCAGCTTCACCTCTGTCTAGGATTTTTCTGAACATCTCAACCCCTGTAATTGTAGAAGTTAATTTTTCATCACCCATACCAACGATATCAACCGGATCACCAGTGTTGATAACACCAGCCTCGATTCTACCAGTTGCAACAGTACCTCTACCTGTAATAGAGAATACGTCTTCGATTGGCATCAAGAATGGCTTATCCTGATCTCTTACAGGCTGCTCGATCCAAGTATCAACTGCTTCCATTAATTCTTCAACAGTTTTCACCCACTTCTCGTCTCCGTTAAGAGCACCAAGAGCAGATCCCTGGATTACTGGAGAGTTATCTCCGTCATATTCGTAAGTAGATAATAAATCTCTAAGTTCTAGTTCAACAAGCTCTAAAAGCTCAGCATCATCCACCATATCAACCTTGTTCATGAAAACAACGATTCTTGGTACGTTTACCTGACGGCAAAGAAGGATGTGCTCTCTAGTTTGAGGCATTGGTCCATCAGTTGCAGCACATACTAAGATTGCTCCATCCATCTGAGCAGCACCAGTTACCATGTTCTTCACATAGTCGGCGTGACCTGGACAGTCAACGTGAGCGTAGTGTCTGTTTTCAGTTTCGTACTCGATGTGAGCTGTATTAATAGTGATACCTCTTTCTTTTTCTTCTGGAGCAGAGTCAATTGCAGAGAAGTCTTTTTTCTCAGCAAGACCTTTGTTAGCTAATACACTACTGATAGCAGCAGTAAGTGTAGTTTTACCATGGTCAACGTGACCAATAGTACCAATGTTCAAGTGTGGTTTGTTACGATTAAACGTTTCCTTTGCCATGATTTAAAATTATTTATTTATTGTTTTTCAAATTTTCGGTGTGCAAATATAATGAATTTTTAAATACCAAAACCTTTTTAATAAAAAAAAGTTTCAATATTCAAATCCAATGAAGTACAAACCTTATATTTCAATGTATTGAGACTGCAAATTTACATAAATTTCCGGATTGAGAAAAACTTTGTGAAACCTTTTATGAAAAAGCCTGAAATACAGAATATTTCAGGCCCAATTAAATATAATATAAATGAAAGAAACTAGATCTGCTGGGACTTTTTCGTCCTGTTGAAGATCCAGAAAATGATCGGGAAGATGAGTAAGGTAAGAACCGTTGCCGTAATAAGTCCTCCGATAATGACAATAGCCAGAGGTTTCTGGGATTCTGACCCGATACCGGTAGACAAGGCAGCCGGCATCAGGCCGATAGATGCCATAAGCGCTGTCATAATCACAGGTCTGGTTCTGGATTTTACACCACTTAGAATAGCATCATCTATGGTGAGACCGTTTTTCACATTCTGATGGAATTCTGTGATCAGGATTACCCCGTTCTGGATACAGATTCCCAAAAGCGCAATCATCCCGACTCCCGCAGAAATTCCAAAATTCATTCCTGTAACATGGAGGGCAATAATCCCACCGATCAGGGCAAAAGGCACATTCGCCAGCACCAGAAGAGAATCTTTCATGTTTCCAAACAGGATAAACAGTAAAAAGAAGATCATCAGAATGCTTACGGGTACTACCTGGGCAAGCCTGTGAGAGGCTCTCTGCTGGTTTTCAAACTGCCCTGTCCATCCGATGGAATACCCGTCCGGAAGTTCAATATTCGCTACTTTTTTCTGGGCATCGGCAATGGTACTTCCCAAATCGCGGTCGCGGATCGAGAATTTCACCCCAATATATCTTTTGATATCATCCCTGTAAATAAAGGCGGCCCCGTTATCTTTCACAATATTGCTGATCTCTTTTAACGGAATCTTCGCTCCGTCCTGCGTAGGCACCATCAGGGAAGCAATATCATTTTCATCTTTTCTGTATTCCTGGGAATAACGGAGACGGATCGGAAATTTTCTTTCGCCGTCGAACATTTCCGAAGCGGTTTTTCCTCCGAAGGCCATTTCCAGCACTGCCTGTGCATCTGCGGGCATCACTCCGTAAGCTGCCATTTTATCTCTGTCCAGAACAACGCTCACTTCCGGCTGTCCGATATTTTTAATAATCCCGGGATCTTTTACCCCTTCTACATTTTTGATCTGTGCCAGCACTTCTTCTGCCAGCTTATCCAGGGTTTCCAGATTATCTCCGTATATCTTGATTCCGTTTTCCGCTTTGAATCCGGCTACGGCTTCCGCTACGTTATCGGAGATCGGCTGTGAATAATTGAAGGTAATTCCCTGGTAATTTCTGAGTTTTTTATCGATCTCATCGATCAGTTCTTCATAGCTGATGTTGCGTTTCCATTCTTCTTTAGGTTTGAGGTTGACGGCAAACTGTACAAATCCGAATCCATTAGGATCTGTTCCGTCGTTGCTTCGCCCAGTCTGTGCCAGAACATCTGTAACTTCCGGTACACTCATAATGTCTTTTTTGAGAAGGTCTGCTGTTTTCAGTGATTCCTTCAATGATGAGCTCATGGGCATTTCCGCAGTGATCCATAGCGAACCTTCATTCAGCTGCGGCAGGAATTCTGTTCCTAAAAATTTTCCGGAGAATAATGTGACTCCAAGAAATGCAATGGCCACGATAAGGCTCATCTTTTTATGTTTAAAAGTATAGTTGAAACCTTTTAAAACAATCCGGTCCCAGAAATTCACAAACGGGTTATTCTTTTCTTTTACATTTTTATTCAATAAAATATGGGAAAGAACCGGAACCAGGGTCAGGGTGAATATTAATGCTCCCATCAGGGCAAAACCTAAAGTAAAGGCTAAAGGTGAAAACATCTTCCCTTCTACTTTCTGGAATGAGAAAATAGGAATCAGAGAGGTAATGATGATCAGCTTTGAGAAGAAAATGGCCTTTCCAAGACCGGTTCCCGTCTGTTTGATCCAGCCTCCTTTTGCGAGTTTGTTGAATTTTTCGGTTCCGTATTTATGTGCTTTATGGTCGAGCATTACAAAGAGTCCTTCTACCATGACGACGGCACCGTCTATAATGATCCCGAAATCCACGGCTCCCAGGGAAAGAAGGTTGGCACTCATTCCTGCCAGTTTTAAGCATAAAAAGGCAAACAACAGGGACAGGGGAATGATAATGGAAACGATCAGGGTTGTTCTCCAGTCGGCCATAAAGATCAGAACGATTACCGTTACCAGCACAATCCCTTCGATCAGGTTGTGCATTACGGTATGGGTGGTAAAATCCATCAGGTTATCCCTGTCGTAGAAGGTAACCATTTTTACGTCTTTCGGAAGGATCTTTTCGTTGAGTTCTTTAATTTTCGCTTTTACGCCTACCAGAACTTCTCTCGGGTTTTCCCCTTTTCTCATCACCACGATTCCTTCCACGGTATCGTCATGATTGTTCAGAGCTGCCTGTCCTACTCTCGGCATAGAGCTTTCATGAACATCCGCTACGTTCTTTACCAGAACCGGGTTACCGCTGTCGTTGTGTATGGTGATATTTCCGATATCGGATATGGATTTTACCAGACCGATTCCTCTTACCACATAAGCCTGCCCGTTCTTTTCTATAACATCTCCCCCCACATTCAGGTTGCTTTTGGTAACGGCATCATATACCTGGAGAGGGGTGAGGTTGTATTTATCGAGTGCCCGCGGGTCTATGCTTAATTCAAAAACTTTATCCTGTCCTCCGAAAACGTTGATGTCTGCCACTCCGGGAACTCCTCTTAACGCACGGTCGATGACCCAGTTCTGAAGGGTAAGCAGCTCTCTGGAATCTTTGGTTTTACTTTCCAGGGTATATCTGAAAATTTCACCGGTTGGCCCGTAGGGTGGCTGAACTTCAGGATCTACCTCATCAGGAAGGCTAATGGTTCTTAACTGGTTGTTGACCTGATTTCTGGCAAAAGTATCATCCACCCCGTCGTCAAACAGAATTTTAACGATGGAAAGCCCAAACATGGTGGTACTTCTTACGCTTGTTTTCTTCTGAACCGGGCTCATGGCCAATTCGATGGGAGTGGTGACGAAACGTTCGACTTCTTCGGCACTCCGCCCATTCCATTGGGTTATGATGACAATCTGGGTATTGGTAACATCAGGAAAAGCTTCAATGGGCATATTTTTGAAACTGATAAATCCTGATATAGCCAAAATAGCCACCCAGATAAAGGTAAATGCTTTGTTCTTTAAGGAGAAAGCAATTATATTTTTAATAAATTTATTCATGATGGATTACATTGATGACCTAAAAAAGCCGTTGAAAGAATTTTAAAACAGTGTTTAAAAAATCAGCTGTTCAGGGAACGGTAAATCAGCAGCTGGTTATTGGTGATCACTTCTTCTCCTTCGGAAAGCCCTCCTCCCACGTAGGTAACCTCCCCTACCTGCTTCAGTATTTTTATTTCCTTCACCTTAATATCCGTTCTGGATTTAAAAACTACTACAAAGCTTCTGTTGTCATCAAAGATCACGGCTTTTGAAGGAACGGTGAGTGCTGTAACGTCTTCAGAACTCGAAACTTTTATGGTTGCCTTGCTTTCCGGGATCAGTAATCCGCCGGCGTTATCCAGAACCACTCTTGCCTGCATGGCATTGGTTTCGGGATCAATGATCTTAAATATTTTATCAATTTTTCCGTCAAAAACTTTATCCGGGTAAGACAGGGTGGACACCTGGGCCTTCATTCCGAGACTGATCTTGTCTATATCGGATTCATTTACATTCATGATGGCCCATACATTAGTGGTATTGGCAACGTCAAAGATATTCTCACTCCTGTCGCTTCTCAGCTGCATATCTTTATTGATATTTTTCTGTACAATATATCCGCTGATCGGGGCTACTACACTGTAAATATTTCCTTTTTTCACGTTGTATACCGTACTTACCGCAGTAGCTCTCTGCAGTTGATCCTGTGCTTTCTGCAGAACACTTCTGGCTTCGAGCACCTCTCTTTCTGTGGTGAGTTTTCCTTCAAACATTTCCTTAGCCACCCGGAGATTATTCTGTGCAACGACCAGGTCTGTCTTTGCATCGCTTACATCTTTCTGTACTTCTGCCAGTTCCGTACTTCTGATCGTAGCCAGGACCTGTCCTTTTTTTACGTAATCGCCCAATTCCGCATTCACACTTAAGACATTTCCTCCTACCAGGGGATAAACATCAATATAACTGTTTTTGTCAGCAGAGATCTTTCCATAGAAATTATACTGATCTTCTATATTTCTCTTTTCCACTTTTGCGAGAGAGATGGAACTCAGCATGGTATTGCTCAGTTCAAAACCTTTTTTGGCCTGTGGCTTCGCTTCTTCTTTTTTCCCGCAGGATAATAAGGCTGAAGTGATCAGTACAGGGATAATATATTTTTTCATGATTAATAGAAGATTTTCGTTTGTATTAATTGATTGAGCTGCTCCGCCGACTGGATGATCTCATTTTTCATATCGTAGATCTGAAGTGCCGCCTCCCGGTAGCTGTCCATAAAATCTGTAAATTCAATAAGGTTCACATTTCCTTTTCTGAAATTTTTCATCATCCCGTCATACACCAGGTCCATATTATTAAGATCCGTTGTTTTGATCTCTGCCAGCTGATCGTATTGGGTTTTCCAGGTTTTATAGGCTGCCCGGACTTTTGTTTCGAGGTTCAGTTTCTGATAATCTGCATTTTTCTGATTCTGCTGAATAGCATAATTCGCTTTTTCAACATTTCCCTGATTGGATTTCCATAAAGGCAGCGGAATAGCCACCATCAGATTCACTTCATTTTTAAATGTTCCTCCATTCTGATCCCATCCGGCTCCCACATTCAGATCCGGAACATTCATCGATTTCTGCCATTGGGCGTACAGTTTACTGTTTTCTATTAATTTTAAATAATACTGATAGTCTGCATTATTCTCCAGGGCCTTTTTTTTAAGTTCTTCATCATCTCCAAAAGGCTGGGCGGCCAGAATATCTTTTGCTTCCGCATCGGAAATCTGAGGTTCAATATCGTCGGTAATACCTGTCAGTACTTTCAGATTCTGTTCAAATTCAAGGATGTTTTTATTGATTCCCAGCTTATCGTTGTTCAGCTGAATCACAAGGCTCTGTAATCTTACTTCGTCTTTAAGGGAAACATTACCTTTTGCAGACTGTACGCGGTAGGCGCTCAAAAGGTCATTCATATATCCTAATTGCTTATTGGTATTGTCCAGTTTAAGTTTTTCGTAGTAGAGATTGAAATAAGCGGTACGCAACTGAGCCCTTAAATCTACAAGCAATTGGGAAAACTGGAGCCGGGCCAGTTCTTTATTTGATTTTGCAAAAGCTATTTCATTTTTCTTTTTCCCACCCATATAGATGAGCTGGGTAACCTGGGCTCCTTTTGCATGACCTAAGTCGAATGCCTTTTTCCCTTCAGGATTATATGCGTTGATCTGGCCGCTGAGCTGGGGAAGTTCCCAGATCTTTGCCTGCAGAATATCTGCATCAGCCATGTTGATGTTGTACTGTTCTGCGAGAAGCTGAAGGTTGTTCTTCTGAAATGCCTCTTCACATTCCAGAAGTGACAGCTCCCGTTGCTGCCCTGCCATGAATGAGGAAATGGCAATGAGCAGTCCGGCAATCTTGTTCATTCTTTTTCTTTTAGGTAACAAAATTGCTTCTATACGATTAAAACGAACTTAAAGATGCCTTAAAAAAAAATTAAATTTCCGTTGAATACTGCTGTTTCAGCCCGTCACATCGTATTATTTTTTATCCCGGGTCATTGAATTTGTATAAAATCAATCGCCGGTTTAACAAAAATCTTTGTCCATATGATTTTTGCGGCATATATCAGACAGGAAAACGGATAAAATAAAGGTATATCATTCAGGTTCGGCTTATTTCCTGAAAATCACACTGAACTTATTGAGGTTTTGGGCAGGAGAAGAGTATAGGATTTGTGCTCCGTGGTATTCGAGAATTCTTTTAACAATACGGAGTCCCAGGCCTGAGCCTGAAATATTCTGTGAATTGTTCCCTCTCATAAAGGCTTCGAAAAGTCTGAACTGCTCCTCTTCCGGAATGGTATTTCCGTGAGAAATAACATCTACTGCAAGCTGTTCATTGGTTTCTGTGATCAGGACATCCATTTCTGCATCATCGGAATATACCGCGGCATTTTTAAACAGATTGATAAAGACAATAACGAGTAATGACTGGATTCCATTGATGGTAAGAAGGCCGTTTTCCGAAGTATCTTCAGAGATCAGAAAGTCCATTTTCAGAGTTGGATAGCTTTTCTCCACGGCCTCAAAGGCTTCAAAGATGACTTCATCGATTCTTACCTCTTCATAGATGCTCTGGATATTCTCTTTATCAAATTTAGTCAGCAGCAGTAAAGAGTTGGTGAGGTCGGACAGCTGATAAATATCGCGTTGGATCTGTTTCAGTGCGGATAAAGTCTCCGGGGAATGCTCTTCAAACTTGATCAGATTTTCCAGCTGGAAAGCCATTCTTGTGATGGGAGTACGGATCTCGTGTGATGCACTGGCTGTAAAGTCTTTCTGGGACTGAAATACATCGTCCAGTCTTCCGATCATGGTATTGAATGATTTTGCCAGTACGTTGATCTCATCATCAGACTGCCTAACAGGGATCTTCGTAGTCAGCTTATGGGCCGTTACTTCCGATATTTCCTGGTTGAGATCCTCCAGAGGCCTCAAAAATTTCCCCATAAAGTAATAACTCAGAAAACCGATCAGAAGCGTGCTCATGACATAAGCTGCAATCAAAAGATATTTCAGGAATGCGAGCTTCGATTTTCCGTTGGTATCAAAGGCACTGGTAAGTATATAATAATTTTCACCATTGATATTTCTCAGGGCTGCATACACTTCGGGAACTGTTTTCTCGGTATAGATGATTTTCTTTTCATCCAGTTCTTTAAGCAGGGCATTGTCCCAGGTGACATTCCTGTCTTTGATGGTACTGTAAATAAGTTCTTTCTGGCTGTTGAAAATTAAAATGGTTTCGTTCAGAAGAATATTATCTGAATTTTCGTTAAAAAAAACGGGTGCTTCTTCTTCAAAATCTTTAGACTTTGAAATAAAATGCGTGGTAAATTCCAGACGCTGCCGGAATCTTTCTTTGAATTCGTCTCTTCTGAAATCATTAAAGGACAGGTAAATTACCGCCATTACCATTGCAAAAAGCAGGGAAAAAGCGATGCTGAGTGTTAATGCTATCCTTCTTTTTAAAGACATTTCCTTATTATAACGGGCTTAAATAATATCCGAATCCTGACCGGGTATGAATAAGTTTAATTTTAAAATCCTTATCTATCTTTTTTCTTAAAAAATTGATATACACTTCCACGGTATTGGTATTGGTATTGAAGTTATGCTCCCATACGTGTTCCGTGATCTGCTGTTTGGAAACGGTTCTTCCCTGTGCTTCGGCCAGATAAACGAGCAGCTGAAATTCTTTCAGGGTAAGGGCAATCTCGTTTCCTGCACGGTAGACCTTCTGTTCGGTTTTATTAATGATCAGATCGTCCACCCTGATAATATCCTGATCCGTGCTGTCTGACGGTGCTTTTCTTCTCAATAACGAGTTCATTCTCAGCAAAAGTTCTTCAAACTGGAAGGGCTTTACGAGATAATCATCCGCCAGACGGGTAAAGGCGTCTTTTTTATCGGAAATATCTCCGTAAGCCGAAATAATGATGATGGGGGTATTCTTATCAAAGGAACGGATTGTCTGACAGACATCAAGTCCGTTTATTTTAGGGACATTGATATCGAGCAGATACAGATCGTAGGTATTGTTCTTGATCTGGCGGAGAAAAGTTTCACCGTCGTATATTTTATCACAGGTAAAATGATTGGATTCCAAAAATCTGCAGAGCTCTGCGGAAAGGATAAGATCGTCTTCCAGTAAAAGGATATTCATCAATATTTATTTTACACGAATTTAACTATTTTTTTATTAACCGTTAAGCTAAACAAAGATGAAAAGTAAACCGTTTTTAAGTTCAACAAAGCAGCTTCGCTTATTTTTGAAATACAAAGGTCTATTGTATTACTTTGCCAAGTTTAGAGTCTGTTTAAATTTTATTCAGGAATTTCTTATATGCTTGATTATTATATTTTCTGTTGATAAAACTCAATGAATCATGTTTGAAATTATTTTGTAATTAAAAAGATAAACGCGAAGCTGATTCTATCCTTTGCCCCTAAACCTTATAGGTTTATCAACATTCGCATTATTAAACCTATAAGGTTTTTACAATATCCGGGAAAAGTATAAAACTTTTGAATCTGGTCCACAGTTTTCCTCTTCAGATTAACCAAACTTTTTGCTTAGTCCACAACTTTTGAGACTAATCCCACAACTTTTGCGCCTGATCCCTGATACTTCATATCTGGTTTTTGGGCAAAAAAAATCCCGGAAGTATCCGGGATGATGGTGAGCCAACTACGGGACTTGAACCCGTGACCTCTTCCTTACCAAGGAAGCACTCTACCGCTGAGCTAAGTCGGCACTGAACTAAAAAAATCATACTGAGCAGCATGATTTTCTTTGAGCGGAAGACGGGGGTCGAACCCGCGACATTCAGCTTGGAAGGCTGACGCTCTACCAACTGAGCTACTTCCGCAATTTTGTTTCCAAAATTATTGGTAAACGCTGTGCAAAACTAAGTAATTTTAATTAATTCTGCAAGTTTTTTTTCTAATATAAAATGTGGGGAGAGCAGGATTCGAACCTACGAAGCCGAAGCAACTGAGTTACAGTCAGTCCCATTTAGCCACTCTGGAATCTCCCCTCATGTTTATATTAAAATGGAGCCTCCAGAGGGATTCGAACCCACGACCCCGAGATTACAAATCACGTGCTCTGGCCAACTGAGCTATGGAGGCATTTTAATATTCAGGTCTGAACGCTGTGGAGAAACTCTACTCTACGCATTTCAGTAGTGAAAAAAAAATCACCCTTTTTGAGTGATATTTTCTGAGCGGAAGACGGGGGTCGAACCCGCGACATTCAGCTTGGAAGGCTGACGCTCTACCAACTGAGCTACTTCCGCAATTTTGTTTCCAAAATTATTGGTAAACGCTGTGCAAAACTAAGTAATTTTATTTAATTCTGCAAGTTTTTTTTCTAATATAAAATGTGGGGAGAGCAGGATTCGAACCTACGAAGCCGAAGCAACTGAGTTACAGTCAGTCCCATTTAGCCACTCTGGAATCTCCCCTCATGTTTATATTAAAATGGAGCCTCCAGAGGGATTCGAACCCACGACCCCGAGATTACAAATCACGTGCTCTGGCCAACTGAGCTATGGAGGCAAATATAAAAAAGAATTCAAAAGATCGCTGTTCCCTTTTTGCGAGTGCAAATATAGAACGGATTTTTTGAATTCTCAAATTTTTCTATAACTTTTTTTAAACTTTTTTACTACGCCATTTCTTTTTTCTTGATTAGTAGCTTTTTAGCAGTATCAACGCAAAGGTCCAGACTTTCTTCAAAACTGGCAGATGTCTTTTTTACTACAATATCGTCTCCGGGAACCGCCAAAATAATCTCTGCTGTTTTATTGGCTTTATCTGAGTTATTTTCGACTTTCAAAAAAACCTTACACTCATGAATTTTATCATAGAAGGTATCTAATTTACTTACTTTTTTGTCAATGTGTGATTCCAGTGGTTCGTGTGGAGTTAAACCAATTGATTGTACTGTGATCTTCATAATTCTTCTTTTTTAGACGCTCGAGGATGAGCCTGATTAAACACTTTTTTCAATTGTTCAATATTAGCATTCGTATAGACTTGAGTACTGGCAAGACTTGAATGCCCTAATATCTTTTTTACTTTGGAGATCTCCGCCCCATTATCCAGAACGTGTGTAGCAAAGCTGTGACGAAGGATATGAGGACTTCTTTTTTCTTTTGTTGTTACAAGACTAAGGTACTTATTAACTACCACATAAACAAATTTTTCATTGAGTTTTTTGCCCTTTTTGTTGACAAAAAAACAGGATTGATGTTCGTCCGCAGGTTTCCTTATTTCCAGATAACTTTTAAGCAGATCCGAAAGGTCTTCAGAAACAGGGATAAATCTTTCTTTATTTCCTTTTCCTATTACCTTCAGTTCGTTTCCGCTTATATTAACATCCTCAAACATCAGGCCACAAAGTTCTGCTTTTCTGATTCCGGTCTGATATAATACTTCCATAATACATCTTTCGAGAATATCGTGCACTTCTGTAAACACCCGTTCTTTGAGATCCTTCATTTCGTCCTGCGACACAGGGATCTGTTTTTCAGCATAAAACTTCAGGGAAGAGATGCCTTCAACGGGAGAAATTTTAATCTCTCCTATTTTTAAAAGAAAAAGATAAAAACTTCTCAGAGAGGATAATTTCCTGTTGATACTTCTTTTTGAAATATTATTTTCGCTCAGTTCTACAATAAAATTCCGGATCACTTTTTTATCTGCCCGGCAAATATCTTCGGAAGATTCTGTTCTGAGAAAGAAACGGGAAAAATCTTCAAGGTCTTTCCGGTAGCTTGTAATGGTATGAGGAGAGTACCTCTTTTCGAACTGTAAATATTCTAAAAATTTATTTAACATTTACTGTGGGTATAAAAACAAAAATTCACCTCTCAAATATACGTATTTAAGAAGTGAATTCTGTATGCGAGTTAAGAAAATTCTTAAGCCTGCTCTTCTTTGCTAAGATTTCTCTGCTTGTGAGCAGCTTTAAGTCTAGCTTGTCTTAAAGTTACAGAAGGCTTAATAAACTGTTGTCTAGCTCTTAATTGACGAACTGTACCTGTTTTATCAAATTTTCTTTTATATTTTTTTAAAGCTCTGTCGATGGATTCACCATCTTTTACTGGAATTATTAACATATTTTACATCTCATTTTGGATTGCAAAAGTAACACATTTTCATTTAATAACAAAATTATATTCATTAAAAAAAGGCATGCCTTTTTAATCTCAATAAAAGACATTATAAAAATAATAACCTAAAATAAAAATAAATGAAAAACAATCAATATTTATGCGAAATAAAAAAAATTAATTAAAACAAATCAACAAAATGTTAAGATAATCATATTTTAACTAAATTTGAAACCATTAAAATTTTAAAAACAAATACGCCATGAAAAATAATTACACCTGTTCAAAGCCCGTGCTGTTTTCGCTCCTCCAGTTTAAAATCTCCTGTTAATTTATAACCAGCAGTAATTCCGTATCAGTAAAAACATTTAAATAAAAACATTTCCAGATATGTTAAAAAAATTACTTTTTATTCTGTCAGCATTCTTTTACCTGTCTCTTACTGCACAGGAAGACTGCATTTCTGCTGTTACAGTATGTGGAAATTCAAATATCAACTATACCCCTTCAGGAATAGGAAACATTAATGAAAATTTAGGAGGATGTCTTTCATATGAAAATCATTCAGTCTGGTATAAATTTACCATTGCAACCAGCGGCACCCTTACCTTTGACATTACGCCAACAGGACCTGTCGATTACGACTGGGCAGTTTATGGTCCGAATGTAACCTGCTCCAACAGAGGAACCCCTATCCGCTGTAATGCCTCCGGGGAAAACGGAGCCACAGGACTGAATATGAGCAGCACACAGACTTCCGTACCCGGAGGCTTCGGCCAGCCAAGGTATTGCAAATATATGGATGTACTCGCCGGGCAGACCTATTATTTATATATAGATAATTGGTCGACCACTGTTTATACATTTAATTTAACCTGGGGAGGAACAGCTACATTTGTTTCACCTTTTAATAATTCTTCCTTAGCTCCCAATCCGTTTATACCACCGGGAACACCGGGTCCAAACGCCAATTCTCCACGGGAAATCCCCATCTGCAGTGCTACGGCTCTCTTTAATTTCAATTCTTTATCCCCTGGAATACTGAACGGAAATCCCAATTTCACCGTTACCTATTTTAACAATGCCAATAACGCCGCAACCGGAACAAATCCTATTACGGCTCCAGTTACCGTAAATACTACAAATACTTATTATTATAATATTAATTATCAGGACCCGAACAGTACGGGCGGAACAATCAACGCGTGTAAGCAAACCAATGCCATTGTTTTTAAAAACAGGAGTATTACTGCTGCAATAACGTCTTCTGCCTCTATTTTATGTCCGGGAGGAAACATCACTTTAACGTCAAACTACCCTACGGGAAATACATGGTCCACAGGAGCCACTACTCCATCTATTACTGTAACCACTCCGGGAACTTATACTTTAACAACCACGAACGGAAGCTGCACAAGTGCTCCGGTGTCTGCCACCATTACTCAGGATACCGATCCTGCGGTAAATATCACAGGAAATACTGTCCTCTGCGAATCAACCAGTACCCAGCTTACAGCTTCTTCCACGGGAACAGGAAACACTTATACATGGTCTACGGGAGCAACGGGAAATACGATTTCGGTTTCGGCACCGGGAACTTATACCGTTACAGTGAAGACTCCCGCCAACTGCCAGTATACAAAATCTGTAACGGTAACCCAGGGTGTTGTTCCTGTTGTTCAGAATTCAAGTTTAAGTGCGTGTTCAAATACGGCGACGGCTGTTTTTAATCTTACCTCATCACAACCTAACATCAGCCCGACTGCCAATGTAAGCTATGATTATTATATCAGCCAGGCAGATGCCATTGCAGGAAACGCAAATACGATCGCGGATCCCACAGCTTATAATTCGGGAAATGCTACGATTTATATCCGTGTAAAGTCATCAAGCTGTTTTAAAATAGCTGAACTTCAGCTTTCCGTTACACAGTTTCCTTCACCAACGATCAGCGCATCTTCCACCGCAATCTGTTATGGAGGAAGTGTTATTTTAACGTCAAGCAATGCAACAGGAAACATGTGGTCCACAGGAGAGACCAGCCAATCCATCACCATTACCACTCCCGGAACCTATACTTTAACAGGTTCAAACGGACTATGCTCAAGTACACCGGCCTCTGTTACCATTTCAGCAGACAACAATCCCAATGTACAGGTTGCAGGAAATCTTACTTTCTGCCAGGGATCATCAACTATACTGACTGCCTCTTCTCAGGGGACAGGAAATACTTATGCATGGTCAAATGGTGTAAGCGGGGCTACCAATACGATCACCACTCCCGGAACTTACACTGTTACAGTCACAACACCTTCCGGTTGCCAATATCAAAAATCGGTGTCTGTCACAATGGATAATGCCATCACTGTAAATATTACTCCTCCCGCACAGATCACCTGTATTACTTCACAGATTACCCTTAACGCAACAGCTTCCGTGTATCAGCCCGGAGCAACTTTCCTCTGGACAGCAACCAATGGAGGGTCTATTGTTTCAGGAGCGAATACTTTAACACCAACCGTTAATAACGGAGGAACTTACACTCTTACCATTACCAGCGCAACCCCTTCCGGATGCACCGGCCAGGCCTCGGTAACCGTCATCAAAAACACCACTCCTCCAACAGTAGCTGTTTCAGCACCTAAACTTAGCATCTGCATCGGAGAATCTGTAACTCTTACTGCAACAGGAGCCACCACCTATTCATGGACCAGCCTTACAGGTAATGGAAACACTCAGGTAGTTGCCCCCACCACAACGACAACTTATACTGTAACCGGAACCGGAGCTAACGGATGCGCTGCCCAGACACCGGCTACTATAACCATTAAAGTGGTTCCTGAAATTGTTTCTGCCTTACGGGATATTGAAATATGCAAAGGAGACAAAGCTATTCTGGATGCCGGGGCAGGGCCTAACTACACTTATTTATGGAATACGGGAGCAACGACTCAGACGGTTAACGCTGAACTTGAAGGAACTTATTCGGTTACCATAAGCAACGGAGCCTGCTCAAAAGTGTTTACCGCCACAGTAAAATACATTGTCACCCCTGAAATCCTTGAGATCATCTATAAGGACAACACATTAACAATCAATATAAAAAACAGCGGAAATCTTCCGGCAGAATACTCCATAGACGGCGGAGTAGCATGGCAGTCGTCCAATATATTTACCAACGTACTCAAAAACACCCAATATCCTATTAAAGTAAGAAACAGAGGGGCTCTATGTGAGACGAATACCACCTATTATACGTTTTTCATGTCTAATGTTATCACTCCCAATTATGACGGGATCAATGATGTTATTGATTTCAGCATTATCAGCAGGTTTGGAAATTTTGAGGGAGGTATATTTGACCGATACGGAAAGACCATCTTCAAGATCACGCCTAAAAATCCGATATGGGACGCTAAATACCTTAATGCTCCACTTCCTACGGGAAGTTACTGGTACCGGCTGTTCTGGGAAGACAAAATCAATAAAAAGCCTGTCGAAACGTCAGGATGGATATTATTAAAAAACAGAGATTAACATTTATAAAAACCTCCGGCAACCCATTTTTGCCGGCAGTTTTATTCTGAAGCCTGCTCAACAGATTACACTTATAAAAAAAAGCAATGGCTGATATTAACGGTATTTGAACAAAATATTCTATATTTGCATTCACTTTATTCATGGGGTTGACTGGTTTCGACAGCAAGACCAATGGGTAAGTAAGCATGCAGAGAACCGTAGCGCGATCTCTATAATCCCTTGCTACAAAATTTTAACTGGCAACGAAGAGTTCGCTCTTGCAGCTTAATATCGAAGTATAGTAGATCAGGCGTTTTCCCGAAGATTTCAGTAGGGAAGCAAGATATTCCACAAATGCTCTGTTCTGCGGCGTTTGATCCTGGGATATAGGAATGCGGAAATAAGGCTTTAGATGCTTTGGCTAAAGCTCGAAAATCTCAGAAGATAAGCTGAATGTTGGGTGTCTGCTCTCTGCATTCAGTCGAAAACCAATAGTAGAATAAGCATGTAGAAAGCTTATGTATTGCTTGTTTGGACGAGGGTTCGAATCCCTCCAACTCCACTTTTTAAACTAAAAGAGAATTTGTAAAAACTACATTTTCTCTTTTTTTGTTTTTCATATAAACCATTTCCATAACAATTCTCCCATTCTTCCTCACAGAAAAGTCAATATACATAGGCTATACAAAAAAATCCCCGAATTGCTTCGAGGATAAAAACTAATAACCATGAAAACTCAAATAAATGAGAATCACTGCAAAGGTACTCATAAATAATGAATAACAACGAATAATGAGTCTGTAAATTGCAGATTTTCAAAATTCCGATGGGTTTTAATTTACATATCCGGTCCTTACTAAAAACTATAAACCACGGAATACAGGATCATCAGCAGCCATTCTCCTGAACAAATACGGAAAGAAATAAGGTGCTTACTAATACTAACCGGAAATTACAGGAAAAATATCTCTGTATATGAAAGAGGCTGCACCAGGCAGTAATAAAAGACCGGCGCAATAAAACGGGGTCGGCTCAAATAATGAACCGCCCCTGTTCATTATTTCATAAGATTGGAATGGATATCACAACAACAATTTGCTTGGTGGCAACCCAAACTGCTTTTTAAATGCAAATGAAAAGTGAGAGAGGTCTTCAAATCCGAGATCAAGGTAAATATCTGAAACCTTTTTCCCTTTCTCCAGAAGGTAATGTGCCTCCTGAAGCCTTCTCTGAAGAAGCCATTTTCCAGGGGCCGTTCCGAAAATCTTTTCAAAATCCCTTTTAAAGGCCGCCAGGCTTCTTCCCGTAAGATAGGCAAAACGGTCGAGTTTTACATTAAAATGGTAATTCTTCAGCATAAACTCTTCAAGATTGATTTTATAGGGTTCCGAAATATCATAGAGAATATTCTTTAATGACTGATCATATCCAAATAACAGCAGCAAAGCTTCTTTCTGTTTTAACAAAGCCAGTTCCGGAGATTTATTTTCCAAAAGATCCTGATACTTCAACAGGGATTCCATAAAATATTTCAGGTGTGTAACCTGTGACAGATCCATAAAAACCGGAGTTTTAACTTTTTCAGGAACCACAAAACGTTCCTCTGCGCTCATCTGCTTCAGCATTCCGTCATCAAACCTGATGGACAGGGATTTAAATTCTGCTACCTCACCCGGTTTTTTTAAAAACTTTAACAGCTGATTTTTCCTGACAAGATACACATCTCCGCTCCTGAATATTCTCCTCTGCTCTCCGTCATTAAGCTCCATCTCTCCTGAAATCACCATAGATAAAGCATTGTAGGAAACAAACTGCTCTCCTTCGCGGAAAACGGTAAAATAACAGGAATAATTAATGTAATTTAAATCTTCAGACATTTTTTATACTGTTCATATTTAATAATCAAGCCCAAAAGCTTCCAGACCTGAACTGTTAAATATAGTGCTTTTAATTATTTTTTTTATACTAGAATTGATTTCGGCTCCAGATATTCTTCCAAACCGTAAGCTCCGAATTCTCTTCCGATTCCCGACTGTTTAAATCCGCCGAAAGGAGCCAGAGGATCATGTTTAAAACCATTGATACAAACCCTTCCGGCTTCAATTTGTGACGCGATATTCAATGCGCGCCCTTCATCTGCGGAAGAAATATAAGCAGCCAGTCCGTAAGCTGTATCATTGGCAATACTAATAGCTTCCGCTTCATTCTCATACGGAATAATCGACAGTACAGGACCAAAGATCTCCTCCCTGGCAATGCTCATATCATTACGGACATTCGTGAAAATGGTTGCCTTTACAAAATTTCCGTTTTCAAGACCGTCAGGTTTTCCCATTCCTCCCGCTAATATCTCTGCCCCTTCTTCTATTCCAAGTTTAATATAAGACTGTACCCGTTCGTATTGCTTTTCAGAAACCATAGGTCCTACATTGGTATTCTCATTGGCAGGATCTCCTACAACAACCTGCATCGCGGCTTGTTTTGCAATTGTATTTACCTGTTCAATTTTTGAACGGGGAACGAGTAAACGGGTAGGGGCAATACAGGCCTGACCACTGTTCATATAAGCTCCAAAAACAGCCTCGGGAATAACCTTCTCCAGATCCGAATCATCCAGAATAATATTGGGTGACTTTCCTCCAAGCTCAAGGGTAACTCTCTTCATCGTGTCTGCCGCTCCTTTTACAATCATCTTTCCTGTCCGGGTAGAGCCTGTAAAGGATATTTTTGCCACATCATGACTGTTAACGATCTCACTCCCTACCACGCTGCCCAATCCGTTCACCACATTGAAAATCCCTTTTGGCAGGCCTGCACTGTGAAAACATTCCATAATAATCTGCGTCTGCAATGCACTCATCTCACTGGGCTTGACCACAACTGTACAGCCTGCTGCAACGGCAGTCGCAAACTTATTACAGATAAAGCTGTTGCTTGAGTTCCAGGGAGTAATGATCCCGACAACTCCAACCGGAGTCATCAGTACCTGCGTATTCCCTGCTTTTCTGGTAAATTCAAAATGACGCAATGTCTCTATCATGTGATCGAAGGACCCCGCCATATTCTGAAAACTCATGGTGCAGAACTGTCTTGTTCCTCCATATTCCAGGATCATGGTTTCAATAAGATCTTCTTCCCGGCTTTCCACAGATTTCTTTAAACTTTCCAGAATAAGAACACGTTCTTGCACAGTTGTGCCTGAAAATGTTTTAAAAGCTTCTTTTGCAGCGGCGATCGCTTTTTGAGTATCCTTTTCATCTCCCAGTACCACTTCTCCAATTTTCTGATGATCTGAAGGATTCACAAGATCAAAGATTTCCGTACCGTTCAGTCCGGTAAATTCGCCGTTAATGTAGGCTTTGTCTATACGTTTCATATTTTTATTTATTTTCATTGTACAGGACAAAGTTCTGATAATTATGAGGCTGTCATTTTGTTCCACAGCTCAATTCAGCTTTGTTAAAAAGCTCAGTTTTATCATTCATGTCTGTTTCGGAACAGTGAAGTAAGAAGAAAAAACGGTTATTTTCAGCAGATACTGATCAGGAAAAACAGATCAGATTCAGAAAAAATCAAATTCACATACCATATACTATATATAAAATATAAACTCCTGAAAACGAAAAGACTAAACTTTTATTATCCAAAATCAGGAATCGTTGTCCACAAAAAAGACTAAAAAAATGTTTTATCGTAAAGAATTTTATATATTTGCACCATCTAACAATTAAAAAAATAATTTACTATGTCAGACATTGCATCAAGAGTAAAAGCTATCATCGCTGATAAGCTTGACGTTGAAGAAACAGAAGTAACTCCTGAAGCTAGCTTCACTAACGATTTAGGGGCTGATTCATTAGATACAGTTGAACTTATCATGGAGTTTGAAAAAGAATTCAACATTCAAATCCCTGATGATCAGGCTGAAAAAATTACTACTGTAGGACACGCTATCGCTTATATCGAGGAAGTAGTAAATAAATAATATTCTTCAACAAAAAAGAAAATTTAAAAAGTTTATGGAATTAAAAAGAGTAGTTGTAACCGGTTTTGGCGCAATAACACCGATTGGAAATAATGCAAAAGAATACTGGGAAAATCTTGTGAAAGGTGAGAGCGGTGCCGCTCCGATTACTCTTTTTGATGCCACAAACTTTAAGACCAAATTCGCCTGCGAAGTAAAAGGGTTCGATCCGTTACAGCATTTCGATAAGAAAGAAGCTAAAAAAATGGACCGTAATACCCAACTGGGTATGGTAGCTGCCAAAGAAGCAGTGGCACATTCCCGAATTATTGAAGACAATGTGGATAAAAACAGAGTCGGTGTAATCTGGGGTTCAGGAATCGGAGGTTTAGAAACCTTTGAGACTGAAGTTTTAGGTTGGGCCAACACTGAAATTCCGAGATTCAACCCGTTCTTTATTCCTAAGATGATCGCGGATATTACGCCGGGTCATATCTCTATTGAATACGGATTTCACGGGCCGAATTATACAACGGTATCTGCATGTGCCTCTTCAGCAAACGCTTTAATTGATTCCAAAATGCTTATCCAGCTTGGAAAAGCAGATGTAATTGTGTGCGGAGGCTCTGAAGCAGCCGTTACAGCAAGTGGTGTCGGTGGATTCAATGCAATGATGGCACTTTCTACAAGAAATGATGATCCTAAAACAGCTTCAAGACCTTTTGACAAAGACAGAGACGGATTTGTACTGGGTGAAGGTGCGGGATGTATCATCCTTGAAGAATATGAGCACGCGGTAAAACGTGGTGCCACAATTTATGCAGAATTACAGGGAGGCGGTATGAGTGCAGATGCACATCACATGACGGCTCCGCATCCTGAAGGTCTGGGTGCTTACCTGGTTATGAAAAACTGTCTGGAAGATGCAGGCTTAACTGCTGATGAAGTAGACCATATCAATATGCATGGTACCTCTACTCCATTAGGAGATATTGCAGAATCCAACGCGATTTCAAGACTATTGGGTGAACACGCTTACGACATTCAGATCAATTCTACAAAATCAATGACCGGTCACCTTCTGGGTGCCGCCGGAGTAATTGAAGCTATCGCTGCACTGGGAACTATTATTCATGGTATTGTTCCCCCTACCATCAACCATTTTACTGATGATGAAAATATTGACAGCAGACTAAACTTTACGTTCAACGAAGCTGTGAAAAAAGATGTAAAAGTAGCCATGAGCAATACTTTTGGATTTGGCGGGCATAACGCTTGCGTTCTATTTAAGAAAATCTAAATTTACTGAATGGAGTTACAGAAATACTTTTCTAAATTCCTTCTCAAAAAAAGAAAAAGAAAATTAACGGAGAGAGATTATTTCCTCAGCACCGAACTGAACAGAATGTTGGGTACCGAGGTTCAGAATGTCGCCCTCTACCGTGAAGCTTTTTCTTTGAAAAGTTCTTCTAAAAATCAAGACAGCAATTACGAAAGGCTTGAATTTTTGGGAGATTCTGTTTTGGGTACCATTATTTCCTGCCATCTGTTCCAGACCTATCCTCAGGCCAATGAGGGATATCTGACGCAGATGAAATCTAAAATTGTGAACAGGAAAAACCTTAATAAACTGGGAGAAGATCTGAAGCTTACCGACCTTCTGCAGAAGCAGGGTTCCGCGGCTTTGGGTGAAAATATTTCCGGAAATTTATTTGAGGCGCTTATCGGTGCCGTTTATCTGGATTTTCAGTATGATACCTGCAAAAGGATCATTCTTGAAAAACTTCTGACGCCTACCGAAATCAACAAGCTTGAAAATAAAATTGTAAGCTACAAAGGTCTTCTGCTTGAATGGAGCCAGAAGAAAAAAGTAAATATAAAGTATGAAACCTGCGAAGAAATCCAGGCCAATAAAGCGGTCGTCTTCAGGTGCCATGTATGGCTGGGAAACGAAAAAATAGCTAACGCAGCGGAAACTTCCAAGAAAAAGGCAGAGGAAAAGGCAGCACAGAGGGCATTTTATATTTTAAACAAAAAAGAAAACATACTTGGAAATTCAAAAACTTTATGATCTGGATGATATAGAATTTGAAGATATTGCCATAGGATTGGTAAGATTAGCAAAAGATATACCCGCTCATGAGTTTTTCTACAAAATAAATCAGAATAACGGCCTCAATTTTTCCAGAAAGAAGGACCTTGTCTTTCACGGGGATTATTACGATTATTTTTTTCCGAGATTCGAAGCCTACCACAAGTCTACCAGAACCTGTTTTACCTTTATTTCCAACCGGTGTTCGGAAAGTAAGCAAAAAAAACTACAGACCGAACTCTTCTCAGGAGAAGAAAACATTAAATTTTTATTAAATAATCAGGCAGATGTAGAATATATTCTGCATAGTTCGGAACAATTCCCTGATTTTTCCGTAATTTTGCTCCCTGAAAATCTTGTGTTTCCGATACAAGATTATACACTAAGTTCTGATGAGGAACTTTATCAAATTATCCAGTATTATGAATAAGTATTTAAAGAAGACAAAAATTATCGCAACACTAGGACCGGCTTCGTCTTCGAAGGAGGTGATGTTAGGACTCATGAAAGCAGGTGTTGATATTTTCAGAATAAATTTCTCACATGCAGATTACGACCTGGTTCGAAACAATATTGAAATCATCAGAGAGCTAAATAAGGAATACGGCTACTCCGTAGGAATCCTGGGAGATCTTCAGGGACCTAAACTGAGAGTGGGTGTAGTAAAGGAAGGCTCTTACCTTAACCCGGGAGATATTCTTACTTTCACCAATGAAAAGATGGAAGGAGATTCTACCAAAGTGTATATGACCTACCAGCAGTTTCCTCAGGACGTAAAAGTGGGAGAAAGAATCCTTATTGATGATGGTAAACTGGTACTGGAAGTAACAGAAACCAATGAAAAGGATACTGTAAAGGCCAAAACAATCCAGGGGGGACCTCTGAGCTCTAAAAAAGGAGTAAACCTTCCTAATACCAATGTATCGCTTCCTGCGCTTACGGAAAAGGACATCCAGGATGCCAATTTCATGCTTGATATGGAGGTTGACTGGATCGCGCTTTCATTTGTACGCCATGCACAGGACATCATTGACCTGAAAAAACTGATTGATGCTCACCCGAACGGTAAATTCAAAACACCGATCATCGCGAAAATTGAAAAGCCTGAAGGGGTTAAAAATATCGATGAAATCTTATTGGAATGTGACGGACTGATGGTTGCCCGTGGTGACCTGGGTGTGGAAGTCCCGATGGAAGAAGTTCCTGCTATCCAGAAAAACCTGGTAGAAAAGGCAAGATTCTATTCAAAGCCGGTAATTATCGCTACCCAGATGATGGAAACCATGATCAACAGCCTTACCCCGACAAGAGCGGAAGTAAACGACGTAGCCAACTCCGTACTGGATGGTGCTGATGCGGTAATGCTTTCCGGAGAAACTTCTGTGGGAAGATACCCGGTACAGGTAGTGGAAAACATGGCAAAAATTGTAAAAAACATCGAAATGACCCATTTTTACCAGCATAAAAATGAGCCGATCGAAAAAGATTACAACTGCATCGATGAGAGATTCATCACCAACAGGGTATGTCTTGCCGCGGTAAGAATTGCCAAAACAACCAACGTTTCTGCAATCGTTACGCTTACGCATTCAGGATATACAGCATTCCAGCTTGCCGCTCACAGACCGAATTCCCATATCATTGTTTACAGCGGGAATAAAAGGGTCATCACGATGCTGAACCTTCTCTGGGGAGTTCATGCCTATTATTACGACATGAAAAAATCTACGGATGAAACCATTATCCAGGTGAATATGCTAACACACAATTACGGGTATATTGAAAGCGGAGATTTTGTCATCAACATCAACGCTACTCCATCTTACGAAGGCGGTAAAACCAATACACTACGATTGACGACTGTCTAGCAATAAGCAATAAGCAATAAGCAATAAGCAATAAGCAATAAGCAATAAGCAATAAGCAATAAGCAATAAGCAAAGTTACTTTTGTCAAAGCATACAAAAAACTCCCGGGATATTTTCTATTCTGCCGGGAGTTTTTTATTTAAAATCATCCTCATCAATATTATAATTCAACTCGGATTCTTTTATTGAATTCTTATAGATATCCAGTAGAATTCTTCTGTCAAAAAGACCAATACCTTCTTTCATTATAGGGGGAGCATAATCAAAACCGCCTGGATAAAACTCTTTACCTTCTTTATCTATCAGGGAATAACCGTATCTTTTCCTGAGGACAAAATATCTTTCCGCATAAAAACCTTCTTCTACCTCCTGAACATCTTTTGTTTCAAAGGGGATAAGCACATTATTATTTTCATCTACTGCCCCTAATTTTTCATCTTTAATAAAAAAGTAATATCCGCTGTCATTATTCCCCCTTTTATAGAAGTCATATTCCGAAGGGATCACTTTTTTATTTCTTGTCATAACACCCACTTTTTTATCTTTCCAGATCATGGCTAAAGATGGATTAGAAAAAAAACTGATATTATGGTTTCCAAATGGTATTATGACTTCACCCTTATAATTAAGGATTCCAAAATGTCCGTTTTTCTCAAAAAGAATCCCATATTTCCCAATATCTTTTTTATCTTTTTCCTTCTCTGGGATGAGGAAGTCAAAAGCAATATCGAAAAAACCTTTATCATATATAAAAGGGATAATCACCTTATTTTTATGATTGATCAGTCCTTTTTTATCCCTTTTATCAATAGCCAGGAAATATCCTGTATCTCCCAACGGAGAAAGTCTTTTGTATACCTGGGGGATGATAAGTTTCAGATTGGAGTTTCTTATGCCATAATTTTCATTTTGTCCGGCAACTATGTATTTCTTACCGGGCATCCAGAATGACTCATCATATACCTTATTGGTCTCCGGATCATAAATATTCACAATGGTTTTATTATCTTTATAAGTGGATAAAAGAATAAACCGGTTTTGATACAGATCTGCCCGATGGTATTTAAAAGGAGTTACGGCCTGACCTTTTGTATTGATTAAACCAATAGAATCTGCTTTTAATGCTTCGTAGAAATTACCTGCTTTCAAAATTCTTTTGTATTTTTCAGAGATAATTTTTCCTTTTTCATTGACCAGAAAAGAACCGTTCTTTTGTTCTAAAGCAATTGTATTTCCATTAAAACCATAGCTTAACAAACTTGTTTCCGTGTAAAAATCTTGTCCGTAAGGCTGGAAATCTTTGTTTAACAGATACCATGTATATTTTTTGTCTTTCTGTACCAGTCCGAAATAAAATCTGTTAAATGCAATTATATCCTGATACCTGAAATTTGTGAGATGTTCTCCCTTCAGATTCACCAGGTCGCTTTTCCCGTCTTTTCTTCTTTCTTTTATGAAGTATTCAGATAATTTATAGGTATCGGAATCTATGGAAAGATAAGAATCAGTTCCCGATTCGTATAAAACTTTCATATCCTTTTTCCGGATCAGCTGATCAGCTTTATAATCTTTACCAATCCAGTACTCATCAGAAATGCTTTCTACGTCTCTGAAATAGTCACTCACCCGTATTCCTTCTTTATCAATAAAATAATACACAGGTGTGGTATCTTCTTCTGTACATAGATGGTCCGCACTGCAATTACGGTCTATGGCAACATTTACTTTTACTTTCGCATAACCGTACTGATCAAAAACAGAAGCAGAAGTATATTCCGCCGGAATGATTTCTTTCCCGCTTTGATCTATAAACCCCCATTTCCAGCTGTAATCTCCCTCCTTTAAAACTCTTGCTCTCCGTTCATCAGATTTTCCCGAAACCTCCTGAAATAGACCTATAAGCTTATATTTTTCCTGAAGATTTTTAATATCCGCAGAATCTGTCATCACCCCATAACGGTCTATTGGAATGAGTTTTTGTGATGAAAGCAGCCCAAAGCCAAAGCAGAGAAAAAAAGGATAAAGTGCCTTTCTCATTCTAGTTTCCCACGATGGTTTTCGCGGTCACAAATTCTTTTAAAGCCAGTAAAGAAAGTTCTGTCCCATATCCTGAAGCCTTGCTCCCACCGAACGGGAAACGCGGATCAGAGCTGGTCATTCTGTTGATATTTACGGTTCCGGATTCAAGATTTTCAATAAAATATAACTGACGTTCTTTATTCTTCGTCCATACCGAGTTGGAAAGACCAAAAGGAATATCATTGGCCATCTGTAAGGCTTCATCATCATTTTTAGCCGTCATAATCATTCCAAGAGGGCCGAAAAGTTCTTCTTTTAAAATTGGATTTCCTTCCTTAACTCTGATTAAACCGGGTTTAAACTCGTTCTCTGAGACTCTTTCCAGAGGAATGATGATTTCCGCTCCACTTTCCAATGCCCTGTTGAACTGGGCTTCCAATTCATCAGCAAGATCAGGTCTTGCCATTCCGGCTAATTTGGTTTCCTTATTTAGGGGATCTCCAATTTCATATTTTTTATATTCTTCAATGAATTTCGGTAAAAACTCATCTTCTATTTTCTCATCGATGATAAATCTTTTTGCCGCTGTGCAGGTCTGCCCGCAGTTCTGAAGTCTGGATTTCACTCCGGATTTTGCCGCTTCATCCAGATCAGCATCTTCAAAAATAATGAAGGCATCACTTCCGCCCAGTTCAAGTAAAGATTTTTTGATATTTAGACCCGCGATAGAAGCCACTTCTCCCCCGGCCTTTCCGCTGCCTGTTAAGCTCACTCCTTTTACAGTATCATGTTCCAGGATTTCTTTTACCATTTTATGTCCTACTTCAAGATTCTGGAAGACACCTTCCGGGAAACCTGCTTCCAGAAGAACTTCTTCGATTGCATTTCCGCTTCCGAAACAAATGGAAGCATGCTTCAGAACGACTGTATTTCCGGCTAAAATAGCGGGAACAGCAAACCTCAGCACCTGCCAGAAAGGAAAATTCCAGGGCATTACACCTAAAATCACCCCTTTCGGAGCGTAATGAACTTCAGAATAAGCAAACTCAGACTCCACTTTTTCAGGTTTTAAAATATTTTCGGCCTCTGCATAATAATTCATCATTAAAGCACATTTTTCTACCTCAGCAACCGACTCGGAAATGGGTTTATTCATTTCTGTCGTGATGATCCTTCCAAACTTCTCCGAATTGTTTTTTAAAATTTCCGCCGCTGTTGCAATCAGCTTCTGTCTTTCTTCAAACGGCACTTTTCTCCATGATGAAAATGTCTTATCTGCTTTAATAAGTTTATTTTCAATTAACTGTTCCATAATTTAATTTCTGTTTTAAATTCAAATCAATGAATTTATTTAATGCTTCTTCTTTAAAAGCATCATGAAAGCAACAAATTTTGTTCCTTAAAGTTATATAAAATAATGATTTTCTCTATTGATGATATACTGTTTTATACCATAAACCATTCATTCAAAAGGCATGCTGCCAGCCTTGCCGTTCTGTCCTGAATGTCAAAGGAAGGATTTACTTCTGCTGCATCCAGAGCCACTATTTTTTTATTTTTTAAAATATGCCTGTAAAAATGCATAAAAGCTGTATCTGCAAAAATCCCGTTGTATGCTGAAGCGGAAACCCCCGGCGCAATGGAGGCATTGAATACATCCATGCAAATGGTGAGGTATGCATAATCTACACTGTCCAGCAAATCATTGATTCTCTGATAAATGGACGGAAGATTTTCAAAAAAGATTTCGTCTGCAAGAATATATTTCATTCCATACTGATGAGCCGTATCAAAGAGTTTTAAAGTATTTGAATTTCTCTGAATCCCGATGTGCAGGGAATTGATCGGTCCTTCCTGTGCAATCTGCCAGAATCCTGTTCCCGAGCTTGGACCTGCACCTTTTTCCGGCTGCCTGTTATCAAAATGGGCATCAATATTAATGATCCCTATTTTCTGTTCCGGAAAGGCTGTTTTTACGCCTAAATAATGGGCATAGGTTACTTCATGACCTCCACCCAGCACCAATGACTTTCCTCCTTTTAAAAGTACTTTTGATACATTTTTGGCAAGGCTGTTCTGGGCTGTTTCCAGATCTCCGTTTTCGCAGGTAATGTTTCCGAAGTCAAGCAGAGAAAAATCAGGGAAAATAACCGGGAAATTAGACATATTCTTCCGGATCACATCAGGTGCATCTTTTGCTCCGAGACGTCCTTTATTCCTTCGTACTCCTTCATCCACGGCAAAACCGTGTATAACGAAATCATTCGTTGAGATAGTATCGTAATTCTGTTCTTCTTTTACTCTCTGAAACAGCCTGTGGAAAAGGAGCTCTTCTCCATCCAGCCTACCCTGCCAAATATTCTGAAACATAATTATTTAAAATTCAATTTAAGTCGCATCATTCTATTCAGTAAAGCTAATTAATATTGTTTAAATAAAAAACTTCTTTCGTACATTAAACAAAGTATTCATTGTGAGACAAATAGTCTGTATTTCAATGTTTATTCTCATTGGCATTGCTGCTGATAAACATTTCATTCCGCTCTTCTGAAATAATTTCCAAAAACCGTTCATAATGTTTCAGTACATCGGAAATCAGCTCATTTTTGGTGAAATACTGCACGTCATACCCTTCCCGTCTGTCTCCAAAATAGGATCGTGGATAATGGGTTTTATTATCATCCAGCTCCGGCAGGTTTTCTTCATTCATGATATGTTCAGACACTGTTTTTATCTGATTTTCGATACCATAAACAAAGTTGTTTACTACCCCCTGATGGATTTCTATTTCTATTCTGACAGGATTTTCACCCTGATTTATCTGTGCTGTAATTCCGTTGGCAGCAAATTCCTGCCGGAGATCCGTAAAGGCTTCCCGGGCTTTTACCTGTATGAAATGATCTACGGAAGCCTTATCTTTAAAGGAAACAATATTCTTTAAACGTTCTTTCCAGAATTCGCCGGACCACGGAACAGTAGACGCTGAAAAGTTTCTTTCATAGTATTTCCGGTCAATCGACAGTCCTTTCATCAGACTTACAATGAATAGAATAACTACAATGGAAAACGGTAATGCAGTAATTAAGGTCATACTCTGTAATGCTTTAAGACCTCCTACATTCAGCAGTAAAAGAGAAAGCACAGCCAATAGCACACCCCAGAATACAATCTGCCATTTTGGAGATTTACCGGCATTTTTAGTTGCAATACTGTTCATTACAAATATACCTGAATCGGCCGATGTCACAAAAAAGATAAGGATGATAAGAATCACAAATAACCCTGTAAACTCCGATAAAGGCAGATATTCTAAGAACCTGAACATTAACGCGTCCGGATCTGTGGCAAACTGACTTAGTTGTCCGTTGGCCATATTTAAATCAAACCAAATAGCACTGTTTCCAAATACGGACATCCAGATAAAATTGAACAGTGTAGGAAGGATTAAAACCGCCAGGATAAACTCCCTGATCGTTCTTCCTTTGGAGATCCTTGCAATAAACAAACCTACATATGGCGACCAGGAAATCCACCATGCCCAGTAAAGAATGGTCCAGTCATAAAACCACGGCAGGGCATTTTTCTCATAAACATGGGTATTGAAGGTAAGATTGAAAAAGTTATTGATATAATTTCCCAGACCATCTGTAAAGCTTCCGATGAGGTATACCGTGGGTCCCAGTATCAATACAAAAAGCAGAAGCCCGATTACACTGATAACATTGATATTACTTAAAATTTTTACTCCTTTTCCCACTCCTGAGATGGCAGACATCACAGAAAGGGCAACAAGGGTAACCACAATGATGATCTGATACATAAAACTGTTCTCTGGTGTAATATGAAGGATATTCAGTCCGGAACTGATCTGCACCACTCCAAATCCAAGTGTGGTAGTAATTCCAAAGAAGGTACAGCATAGTGCAAAAACGTCAATGGCATTACCCCATTTTCCATTGATCTTATTTTTTAGCAAGGGATAAAAGCAGCTCCGTAATGAAAGCGGAAGTCTGTAACGGTAGGCAAAATAAGATAAAGAGAGCCCCACCACTCCGTAAATAGCCCATGCATGGATTCCCCAATGGAAAAAAGTATAGAGCTGTGCCTGCTTGGCCCGGCTTACATAATGATTATCGGCAAAAACATCTGAAGAATAATGCTGCATAGGTTCAGCTACACTGAAATAAATCAGTCCGATTCCCATTCCTGCTGCGAAAAGCATGGAAATCCAGGAAAAGAAGGAATATTCCGGCTTACTGTCATTCGCTCCCAGCTTAATGTCGGCATATTTGCTGAACAGCAGATACACCAGGAAAATTACAAAAAGCGTCACAGACCATACATATACCCAATTTAAATTGACAAATATGAACTGCTTAATCTCATTCAGTATGTTTTCTGTTGGTTTGGGATAAACTGCGGACAGAAAACAGGTACCTATGATAAATATTAAACTCGGAATAGTGACCCCTTTGTTAAAAGTAGATCTAACATTTTGAAAATTCATTTTTTTTATTTTCGTTTTATCGTATCGACAAGTCTTCCTGGTATGGAATATAGCTGTAAAAAAGTACTGAGAAATAAGAAAATATCCAGGTTTTCCGGGATCTCCGGCGCACTTAAGAACTATTGAAAAATACGTTATTTATCTAAAAATCAACGTTAATCGCGGCGCAAGATAAGAAAACTTATAGGAAATATGAAAAATATGGAGGACTTTATGATTTCTTGATGCTGACTTTTAAGGTCATTTATCTAGTAAATTTTAACCTGTAAATAAAAGATTTGTAAGAGCTGTATAGTATATCAAAAGTTGTAAAGCTTCCTTCATATTGCCTGATTTTTATGTTTTTTTTCTCTCGCTGATTAAGCAGATGACGCAGATTTTTTAGTATGATTTTACAATTAAAAAGTAAGGATGAAATTAATTACTTTGGTTATCTGTACACCGGAAATAAAAAAATGCAGAAGAATTTTTCTTCCGCATTTTTGTTAAACAGCATTATTGTAATATTTAAAATACTGCCAGTATTTATCTTTAAAGATTCTGAATGAGATTTTATATTCCGGGTTGTTATCCTCTATTGTCTTAAAAACTTTAGAAATTTCCCTGAAATCTTTTCCTGCAAAATAACATTCTTTAACGTTATCCGCAGTTTCCCTGCCTATGTACAGGTATCCCTTCTCTTGCAGATCTTCAATGGCTTTATCTTCAATATCGCTTAATTTTTCAAAATCTTCTTTTTCGGGAAGGCCGTCATTGTTATCTCCGTTATAGTGAAATTTAAGAACAGAAATCCACGGATAGGAAGCTTTTGCATCATATTGTAATAAGGGCAGATTCATGCAGGCAATAAGCGGTCTTTCATTACCTAAAGCAGCTCTGATAACAGAAAACTCATCTTCTGTATCAGTTCTTTTTACCTTTTCATACTTTTCGGTGAATTCCCTTTCTCTCCATTCCAGAAAATCTTTGAGTTTTCCTATCGGAACCAGCTCTTTTTCTGCCTGATCTTTTCCAATGATACTGAATACGTCAATCTGCGTCGCAAAATTCAGCTCGCCTAAAAAATGGTCTAAAAACACACATATCCCGGTGGTAATCTGTCCTTTGTTTTCTTCATTTAGCCCTTCATAAACAAAAGCAAGATCGATTTCGTCAGGATACTCCTCCGATTCGTTGGAATAAAAGAATACATTATCTTTTGTAAATTCATAGCCGTTCATCTGAAGAGCTACGTGATCTATATTTTTAGCAGGCTTTAATGCGGTAAACAGCCAGTATTCCGACTCAGGGGCCGCGCTGATAAGTTCTTCAGCAAAAACCATATTTTTTATTTCTCCGTCTACGGTAATGATGAGCTCTGCGGTAGTATCATCAAACATTCCGGTAAGAAAATAAAAATGTTCATTGATCTGGCGGAGCTTGGGAGAAAGTACATCAAAAAAATCCTTTTCAATGGATGCCGTTTCCCTGTTTTTTACAATTTCGTAAAAGTCTTTTTCCCTGGTATGAAACCAGTTCCAGAAATCTTTATAGGTACGGATTTCCTGTTCCGGATCTTTTTTACTGAAGATTTTATCAAAGATACCCATAAGTGCGTTTATTTTATAAGGTTTCCGTCAATATAAACATGTTCTGCCCCAAGACTTCCCTGATTGTAAAGAACATTCTGAAAATTATCGGTTTTAAAAGTCACAAAATCTGCTTTTTTACCAGGTTCCAGCTTTCCTCTGTCTTCCAGATTAAGGGCATAGGCAGCACGGTAGGTCATTCCTGCCAATACCTCGGCTGTCGTCAGTTTCTGGAAAGCAGCCAGAATAGAAGCCTGGGTAATTAAATTTCCCATAGGGGCCGATCCCGGGTTCCAGTCACTGGCAATCGCTACGATAGCTCCTGCATCCAGTAATTTTCTTGCCGGCGTAAATTTTTCCCCCAATCCTAAGCTTGCTCCCGGAAGTGCTGTTGCCACTGTATCTGATTCTGCTAAAAACTGAATATCTTCATCAACCGTTGCTTCCAGGTGATCTGCGGACTTTGCTCCTACCTCCACAGCTATTCGAGAACTTCCCGGGGTAAACTGGTCGGCATGAACGGTGATTTCAAAACCTAAATCTTTAGTTTTAAGTAGGAAATCTTTACTTTCTTCAGGCTGAAACGCTGATTTTTCAATAAATATATCAACACGCTGCGCCAGATTCTCTTCTTTTACTTTCGGTAAAATTTCGGTAAGGATATATTTCAGATATTCAGGGTTGCTTCCTTCAAAATCTCTTGGTTTTAAATGGGCGGAAAGACAGGTAGGAACCAAAGTTGCTTCAGTAAATTCCTGAGCTTTTCTGATCATCCGGAGCATTTTAAGCTCGTTCTCCACGTCCAGGCCATAACCGCTTTTTACTTCAATGGTTGTGATACCAAGATCAACCAGGAAACTGATCCTTTCCAATAGTGTTTTCAGTAATTCTTCTTCTGAAGCATTTCTTGTATGCTGTACGGAACTCCAGATCCCTCCTCCGCTTTCGGCTATTTCCAGATAAGTTTTGCCGGCATTACGCATAGCAAAATCATTGGCCCGGTTTCCTCCGAAACAGATGTGGGTATGTGAGTCTGTGAAAGCGGGAAGAACAATCTGCTCTCCTTCAATCTGTTCAGTTTCTATATCCGGAAATTCTGATTTTAATACATCAAAATTTCCGGTTTTATGAATGATCCCGTTATTGATTACAATTCCTCCATCAACAGTAATTTCCAGCTGTTCATCGGAAAGTTTACCTCTTAACGGTAGCCCGGCAAGTGTTACAACCTGCCTGAATGGTCCTATTAATTTCATTTATTTAGACTATGGGTTAGAAGATGAATTGTTTGTTTAAGGATTTCAACTCCACCGGAATTTTAATCTCACAATTCAGCTTTAATATTTCCTCTCAAAAATACTTAAAATATCTCAATTGATTAAATCTTCAGGGCTTCATTGCTTTATCCGGTTTTACCCCGGCTTTAGTTCCTGCCCTTTTCCGGATCTGTCTTTCAACCTTTATCTAAATTTCCTATCTTTGAGGTAAATGAAATGAATTAATGCCAGATTTTTTACATCCAGATAAGGAAAACTACTCGCATGAAGAGCTTATGCAGGAGCAGCAGATCCGCCCCCAGAGTTTTAAAGACTTTGCCGGGCAGAGAAAAACATTGGAAAATCTTGAGGTTTTTGTATCTGCGGCGAAAAGACGCGGGGGTGCTCTTGACCATGTTCTTCTTCACGGTCCTCCGGGTTTGGGTAAAACCACTTTAGCCAATATTATTGCGAATGAACTTGGAGTAAACTGCAAGATTACTTCTGGTCCTGTATTGGATAAACCGGGAAGCCTGGCCGGACTGCTGACCAATCTGGAGGAAAATGATGTCCTTTTTATTGATGAGATTCACCGTCTTTCTCCGGTTGTGGAAGAATACCTTTATTCTGCCATGGAGGACTACAAAATAGATATTATGCTGGAAACCGGTCCTAACGCACGCAGCGTACAGATCGGCCTTAATCCTTTCACCCTGGTGGGCGCAACCACCCGAAGCGGAATGCTTACTAAGCCAATGCTGGCAAGATTCGGAATTCAAAGCAGGCTGGAATATTATTCCGTAGAGCTTTTATCGATGATTATTCAGAGAAGTGCGGGGGTTTTAGGCAGTACCATTTATGAAGATGCTGCGATAGAAATTGCCAGAAGAAGCCGTGGAACCCCCAGAATAGCCAATGCCCTGCTGAGAAGGGTTCGTGATTTTGCAGAAATAAAAGGAAACGGAGAAATAGAGATCAAAATTACAAAATATGCCCTGGATTCCCTGAATGTGGATGAATTCGGCCTGGATGAAATGGATAATAAGATCATGCGTGTGATGATTGAAAATTTCAAAGGAAAACCCGTGGGAATTTCTGCTCTGGCAACTTCAATCGGTGAAAATCCGGAAACGGTGGAAGAAGTGTATGAACCGTTCCTGATCCAGGAGGGCTTTATTATCCGGACACCGAGAGGAAGAGAAGTTACCGAAAAAGCTTACCGGCATTTAAATATTACAAGACCGAAGAATCCCGGAGAGCTTTTCTGATCAAGGGTTTAAGGTTTAAGATTAATAAGAGTTTATTAGTTTATGTTTATACCTAAATTATACAGAAGTGAGGACTCTGATCTGATGAGGGAAATTATCCGGGAAAATGCTTTTGCCTTATTGATTTCTTCTGTGGATAAAATCAGGGCCACCCATTCTATGATGATGCTTAATGAAAATGATCCGGAAAATGTTTATATTGAAACCCATATTTCCAGAGCCAATCCACAGGCGAAAATATTAAAGGATGGTGATGAGGTGCTGTGTGATTTCCTGGGAGCCCATACCTATATTTCAAGCAGCTGGTATGATCATATCAATGTTTCAACATGGAATTATGAGGCAGTACAGGTTTACGGAAAGGTGAAATTAATGGATCCTGAAGAACTTTATCTGCATCTTGAAAAGCTGACTTCCCAATATGAAACGTTGCAAAAGTGTCCTGTGATGGTTAAAGATATGGATCAAGCGTTTGTGGAAAAAGAAATGAAGGGTGCTTTTGGCCTCAAGATCATTCCAACGGAAATATTTATTAAACAAAAGCTTTCTCAGAACAGAAAAGAAGATGATTTTCAAAGTATCATTTCACATCTTGAAAATTCTTCTGATATTTATGCAGCCAAGATTGCTGAAAAAATGAAATTAATAAAGAAATAATAATCAAAATATATATGAAGCTATATCCGATACAATGTGGAAAATTTAAACTGGATGGCGGTGCCATGTTCGGCGTCGTCCCAAAGAGTCTGTGGGAAAAAACCAATCCTGCAGACGAAAGAAACCTGATTGAGCTGGGAACCCGCTCACTGCTTATTGAAGACGGAAAGAAACTGATCCTTGTAGACTGCGGTCTGGGCAATAAACAGGATGATAAATTCTTTGGGCACTACTCGCTTTGGGGTGATGATAACCTTGATAAGAATCTAAAAAAATTCGGTTTTGTAAAAGAAGACATTACGGATGTTTTCCTTACTCATCTTCATTTTGACCACTGCGGTGGGGCTATTGAATGGAACGACGACAGAACAGGATACAGACCCGCATTTAAAAACGCTCAGTTCTGGACCAATGAAAATCACTGGAAATGGGCTACCGAACCTAATGCACGAGAAAAGGCCAGCTTTCTGAAAGAAAATATTCTTCCGATGCAGGAAAGCGGGCAGCTGAACTTTTTACCCCTCCCTACAACAGGAAATTACGGGTTTGCTCCGGACCTGAAAATGGATGTGATTTTTGTAGACGGACATACGGAGAAACAGATGCTTCCGGTGATTCAGTATCAGGAAAAGACCGTAGTTTTTGCAGCTGATCTTATTCCTACCGCAGGACACATCAATCAGGTGTATGTAATGGGCTATGATACCAGACCTCTTCTGACCCTGGAAGAAAAAGGCAAATTTCTGAAGCAGTGTATTGATAATGAATACCTGCTGTTCTTTGAACACGATGCTCATCATGAACTGGCCAGTCTTAAAATGACAGAAAAAGGAGTAAGACTTGATGAAACCTATACTTTTAATGATGTTTTTGGATATTAATTTTTAATCATGGAAGAATTACGTTCAGAAACGCAGAAAACGGAACCGGAACCATCACCCAAGATCATCGGGCTGACCGGAGGAATAGGATCGGGAAAAACGACGGTTGCCCGTTTTATCGAAGAGTTGGGATTTCCCGTCTATTATTCAGATGACAGAGCCAAAAGCATCGTCAATGATGATGAAAACTTAAAAGTAAAGATCAAAGAACTGCTGGGAACAGATGCTTATGATGAGGATGGTCTTTATGACAGGAAATTTGTAGCCGGAAAGGTTTTTAATAATAAAGATCTCCTCCACCAGCTGAATGAGATTATTCATCCTGCTGTAAGGATTGATTTTGAAGACTGGGTAAAAAAGCAGACGAAATATCTGGTTTTTAAGGAAACTGCTTTATTGTTTGAATTAAAACTCAACAGACAGTGCTATAAATCTCTTCTGGTAACCGCGGAAGATAACATCAGAATCAAAAGAGTGATGGACCGTGATGGCAAAACCTACCGTGAAGTAGAGACTGTTATGGAGAAACAGATGCCCGAAAAAGATAAAATAAGGCTTGCAGACTGTATTATTTACAACAATACCAACCTGGAAGATTTAAGAGAACAGACCGAACGGATCATTTTTACGATTGAATAAACAAGATCCTGTTAATTTTTTCACAGGACTGGAATATAAAAAAATAAGCTCTCATTTCTGAGAGCTTATTTTATTTAAACATTCTGTTATTGTTCTTTAATAAATTTCTTCTGAACAGATTTATCTCCGTCCTCAATAGCGATTACATAAGCCCCGCTGATCAACCTGCTTACATTGACCTGGTTGTTCAGCAGAATACCTTCAACGATAAGCTGCCCGGCAGCATTGTAGATCTTATATTTTGCTTTTTTGCTGATATTTTTCACATACAATACCGAGCTTACAGGGTTCGGATAGATCATGATATCATCCTGGTTCAGTGAATTCGGAACACCCTGCTTGGCAATTCTTACCGAATAATCTTCCACTTCCCCGTTCTTCATGTTCAAGCAGTTCACAGGAATTCCGTCTCTTGACATGGCCACTCTCATCACTACGTATTTATGAACAGATGTACTTACGAATGCATCGGCCGGAACACTGAATGTTCCTGATACAGGACTGTCTGTATTCGGTGGTGAAGTGAACACTCTTTCATTCGGATCGAAGTATCCGTTTCTGTTGAAATCGATCCATACGGCGATCCCTTCATCGTGATTGGTACCTGTCCATTTTTTCTCGATGCTGATCTCATTTCCTGTGGATCCCTGAACAAGTTCAATAAATGCTCCCGGAACTCCGGTATAGTCTGTGTAGCTTGACGCTCCGGATTCGTTTTTCATTTCAGGTCTTCCGTTAGGCTTTACCGTCACTTTAGAAATATGTTCTCCTGAGAAGTTTTCGGCTCCCATCTGGCAGTAGATCACTGTTGGTGTTGTGAAATAATATGGAGGGGTATAGGTTCCAGGGGTACCGCTGCATATATTCACTACCTGCATTTCATATCTTGTAAGTTCAGTTAATCCTGTAATTGTGTAAGTAGGATTTACCGTAGAAACTGTTGTCCAGCTCGGAATTCCCACTTTTCTGTATCTCAGCATATAGGTTGCCCCAGGGAAACCTTCCCATACTACTTCAGCAGTTGTAGGCGTAAGCTGCGTGATCGTCAGGCCCGGAGGAGGTAGTTCACAGATTCTTTCTGTTATAAATACAGCTGGATTAGAGTAAGGGTTAAGAGTAGTTGATCCACTGCATTTATTGGCGACTCTTACTTCATACCTGGTGTAAGGATCCAGACCATTTAATGCATAAGAATTCACAGGAGGTGCAATATTGGCGACTGGTGTCCATGTTGCCGTACCTACTTTTCTCCATTCCAAAGTATAGGTAGATCCTATTGCAAGGGGTGCCCAGGTAATCAGTGCGGAGCTGGAAGTAATATTGGTAACAGTCACAGTAGGAGGAGTGGGATCACATGTTGTGGTAAAAGTAGCTATTGGAGTAAACGTTCCCGTAGATGTTCCACAATTGGCCGCAACCTGTACTTCATAAGTGGTGAAAGGAATCAGACCGTTTAAGGTATAAGGTAATGCGGTAACATATACACTCGTCCAAGCAGTGGTACCCTGTACCCTGTATTGCAGTACATAAGTAAAATTATTGGTCGCTGCTGTCCAGTTAATCTCCACTGAATTATGAGTGACAGTGGTAAAGGCAGGATTTCCCGGTACCGCTGTACTGCAAGGCTTTAGTTTTACGACATAGTCTTCCACTTCTCCGTTTATTGCATTCTGGCAGAGTGTTGGGGCAGATGAGCGTTGTAAAACAACCCTCATGGTGGTATTCAGTGTTCCTGAATACGCTCCTGCCGGAACATTAAAAGTGGCGTTTACAGGAGTAGTAGTACTTGAAGCAGAGTTCAGAATCTGCTCTGATGTTTCAAATATTCCGTTTCTGTTAAAGTCTATCCATGCAGATACTGCATCGCTATTGGTGGCTCCTGTCCACCCTTTCGCCACAGAGATTCTATTACCTACGGAACCTATTTCCAGGGTAATAAGAGTAGCAGGTGATGTATAGCTGATATAATTGGTCTGCACTGAGGTATTATTCATTACCGGGATAGCCGGATTTATGGAGGTAACGGTCACATTGGAGATATGATCATTTGTTCCGGTGCCAGTCATCGGGCAGTACGTCAATGCAGGTGTTGTAAACTGGGTAGATGGAGAGAATCCGCTTTGAGTGGTTCCACATTTGGTAGCTACCTGTACTTCATATTGGGTTTGTTCGGTTAAACCGGTGATTGTATAGTTATTTACCGGCGCAGGAACAGGATCTATTGTAATCCAGGCTGTGGGTCCTGTTTTTCTGTATCTCAATACATAGTTGGCACCCACTGCTGCTGTCCAGGAAACATTGGCAGTAGTAGGCGTCATGTTGGTTACCGTTATATTGGCCGGCGGAGCATTCGTACATGCCGGCTGATCAATTAATTTCACCGCATAGTCCTCTACTTCTCCGTCACTGAAGCTGGCACATGCTGCCGGATTTGCCGTGTTTCTCAGTACAACACGCATACGTGTAGGATAAGGGCCGTTATAAGCCGTTGCCGGTACAGGGAATGTTGCCGTAACCGGGGTAGTGGTGTTATTAGCTCCGTTCAGGATTCTTTCGGTGGTATCAAAAATTCCGTTTTTATTAAAATCAATCCACACACTTACAGCTTTGCTTGATGTGGCACCTGTCCAGAATTTAGAGATTGAAACAGTGTTATTGGCCGATCCCCGTACCAATGTAATAAGTTTTGTGGCATCAGATGAATAATCGGTATAATTGGCTGCTCCTGAGTTATTACTCATCGTATAAGAACTGGCAGCCTCAACTGTAACGTTTGAAATATATCCGTTATCTGTATTGGTTGATGTTCCGGCACAATACGGGGTCATAAAGACATTGACCGGTGAAAAGTTTCCTGTTACTCCTGAGCAGACATTGGCAATCTGGAACTCATAGTGTGTTCCGGCGGTGAGACCGTTCAGAATAATGGTATTGGTGGTAGGCTGAGGATTGGCATTGGTCCATGCTGTGGTTCCTGCAACGCGGTACTGAAAAATATAAGTAGCCCCGAATGATGCGTTCCACGTAATGGTAGCCTGTGCCTGGGTAACGGCGGTTACCTGAATTCCTCCCGGAGCAGTTGGCGTACATATCGGCAGGGTACTTATGGGAGCATTACCGATGGCGTAGAATACATTATTCACTGCACTTACCCTTATTTTTGCTGTACCACCTATCGTGAGCGGAAATGGAGTAAAATCGAGCGCTTCAGTTCCGTCATTAGGAGTTGAGGCTGTTACTAAATGCCAGGTCGTTCCATTATCTGTTGTAAAGTCAATTTTTACATTCGGAGCATTATAAGGTGCAGCATTGGTTCCCACAACATCCCAGCTAACATTTGTGGGACCGTTGTTGTAAATTGTTGCAGGATTTACTTTGAATGGCCCGTTATTTCCTACAATAATGGTCTGGGTAGCCGATTGGGTCTGCTGTTGCTGTGGATTCGGGTGGTTATCCCTTGCTGTAACAGTAAATTTAGTGGTTCTGGCTACTGTGGATACAGCTTCCCAAAGATTATTGGAGTTATTCAGAACACCGCTCAGTACCGAAGAGAGTCTTGGAAAATACCGGACCGGACTTGCAGACGGAGCAACAGATCTGAAAGACGGACCTGATGCTGTGTTTCCTAAATTTGCATTATTAATGACTTCAGTGGCAATATCAACTTCTTCCCAATTAAAAGTCATGGGATCATTTTCAGCGTCTGTTGCTGAAGCTGTAAGAACAAATGCTGTTCCTTTAGGGATATTGTATGTAGGGAGTGCCGCTATTACAGGTGGATTATTGGTAATTGGTGTTTCCACATCACATGTTTTACTGATCAGGTTGGCCTGAATCTGGGTAATATTGGTCACATTAAAATAGGGATCCGAGTGAGCCTGCACATCTGTTGTAGGCCCTGTAATACCTGCATATCCCATGATACTCGAACCAGATCCGGGTTCAACACTTGTTGAGGAACCAAGCTGGGGCGCACTATAAGAGAAACTGTGAACTCCCCCTAACTGGTGTCCAATTTCGTGAGCCACATAATCGATATCAAAATTATCTCCAACCGGATTACCGCTTCCCGGTGAGGTCCAGCCCGAACCTTTATCATTGGCAGCCGGCTGAACATTATCCCGGCAGATACATCCGAGACATCCGGCATTACCTCCGGCTCCCGGCGGAGCAAAAAGATGTCCTATATCATAATTGCTGTTGCCCACATTGGCTGTTAATACATTCTGAACCTCATTATTCCACAAATCTCCATTGGTGTTTCCCGGAGCCGTTAAAGGAGAGTAAGGATCTGAAGCCGCATTGGTATAAATAATAGAAGGATAGTTCTGAAGATTTAAATGAAGCGCAAAATCTTTTTCGTACACTCCGTTAATCCTTGTCAGTGTAGCATTAATTGCTGATAAAGCTCCTGCAACAGTACCACCATGATATTGAGTATATTCTCCGCATGTGGAAACCACAATTCTCAAAGTTCTGTACTTTTTATCAGAATTTTTCGAAAAATCCCCAGACTGGTTGGTAAAAGATTTACCCAGCTGATAAAGTTTCTGCATGTCCTGTCTGGCACTTTCGCTTTCTTCTGCCGAACATAGAAATCCGTCTTTACTTTTATTCGTTTTGGAATGAACACTATACAGTGTTTTTGCCGGATTGGCCGGATCTATAAACTGATAGTCTCCGTTTTTGATGATCATTGCCTGAAAATCATTGGGAGACAAACTGAATCTCAGATGCTTTGAAGGGTCATCTATTCCTATTCCGACATATGAGCCCAGCTGATACTGGTCGGCAAGCTCTTTCACCACGACCGGAAAACTGTAAACCGCAAATTTTTCAATTTTCCCTCCGAGGACCGGCAGAGAAACTTCAACAGGTTTCGCATTTTTCCCAGTCTCCTGAGCTTTTGAAAGCTGTGATTTCAGCAATGAAATATCCAAAGAATAATAGTCCCGGAGACCAGAACCGTCTTTAACTCTTTCTCCACTGGATGATGCAGGGCTCCATTGTGCCTTGATTACTGCAAACAAACAAAGAAAAAAGAAAGAAATAAAAATTTTCTTCATAATTTTTCTAATTATTTTGTATTAATCACACAAATCTAATTATTTTTTTTACACAAAATCAACAAAACAATCAAATTAATGATAAAATCATAATAAAAATGACTATTCATTAATAAAATAAACTTACACATCTGTTTTTCATAAATATTTTAAACATAAAAAAGACATAAGATAAAAGCATTCAGCTCCCCTCAGAACAATAAAAAAAGCCCTCATTGCTGAGGGCTCATTTTATTTGAAATTCATTGATTATTCTTTGATAAATTTCTTTTGTACGGTTTTACCGTTATCATCGATATCTATTACATACACTCCGTTGATCAGTCTGCTTACATTGATCTGGTTGTTCAGCAGAATACCTTCAACGATCACCTGACCTGCTGCATTGTAGATCTTATATTTTGCTTTTTTGCTGATATTTTTCACATACAATACTGAGCTTACAGGGTTCGGATAGATCATGATATCATCCTGGTTCAGTGAATTCGGAACACCCTGCTTGGCAATTCTTACCGAATAATCTTCCACTTCCCCGTTCTTCATGTTCACGCAGTTTACAGGAATACCGTCTCTCGACATGGCCACTCTCATCACTACGTATTTATGAGCAGATGTACTTACGAATGCATCGGCAGGAACACTGAATGTTCCTGATACAGGGCTGTCTGTATTCGGTGGTGAAGTAAATACTCTTTCATTGATATCAAAGTATCCGTTTCTGTTGAAATCGATCCATACGGCGATTCCTTCATCATGGTTGGTACCTGTCCATTTTTTCTCGATGCTGATCTCATTTCCTGTGGATCCCTGAACAAGTTCAATGAATGCTCCCGGAACTCCGGTATAGTCTGTGTAGCTTGACGCTCCGGATTCGTTTTTCATTTCAGGTCTTCCGTTAGGTTTTACCGTCACTTTAGAAATATGCTCTCCTCCGAAGTTTTCTGCTCCCATCTGGCAGTAGATCACTGTTGGTGTTGTGAAATAATATGGAGGGGTATAGGTTCCAGGGGTACCGCTGCAAATATTCACTACCTGCATTTCATATCTTGTAAGTTCAGTTAATCCTGTAATGGTATAAGTAGGATCTATTGTAGAAACTGTTGTCCAGCTCGGAATTCCCACTTTTCTGTATCTCAGCATATAGGTTGCTCCAGGGAATCCTTCCCATACTACTTCAGCAGTTGTAGGCGTAAGCTGCGTGATCGTTAAGCCCGGAGGAGGCAGTTCACAGATTCTTTCCGTTGTAAATACTTTCGGATTAGAGTATGGATTGATTCCTGTTTCTCCGTTACATTTGTTGGCCACTCTTACTTCATAAGTAGTATAAGGATCCAGACCATTCAACTGGTAAGTATTGGTAGGAGGTACAATACCTGTAATCTGGTTCCATGTTGGATCTCCAACTTTTCTCCATTCGAAAACGTAAGTTGAACTTGCCACTACCGGTGCCCATGTAATAAGTGCAGAATTAGTGGTAATACTACTTACAATAACATTCGGAGGAGTAGGATCACATCTTGTGGTAAATGTCTTGATTGGTGTAAAGCTTCCGGTAACACCACCACAAACTGCAGCAACCTGAATTTCATAAGTTGTAGCGTTTGCCAATCCTGTAATTACAAGAGGTATGTTATTCAGAACTGCTGAAGCATATACTTCTGTCCACAGTCCCGGAGGTGGTCCCTGAGTTCTGTATCTTACAAGATAGGTAACTGTCCCTCCTGTAAAGTTAACTGTTGCAGAGTTGTGTGTAGGGGTAATATTAGGCTGGCTTGGAGTGGTCGTTGTACACGATCTGATTCGTACCGCATAATCTTCCACTTCACCGTTAGCTGCATTCTGGCAGATAGTAGGTGCACTTCCACGCTTCAATACTACTCTCATTGTTGTAGTGTACTGTCCTGTATAGGCAGTAGCCGGAACATCAAAGTTTGCTGTAACAGGCGTATTGGTATTGGACGGTGAAATAAGGATACGTTCTCCGGTTTCAAACTGTCCGTTTCTGTTGAAGTCGATCCAGGCTGTCACCGCATCACTGTTGGTTGCAGCCGTCCATCCTTTAGCTACAGAAATTTTATTACCAATGGAACCTGCATCAAGAGTGATGAGAGTTTCCGGTGTTGTATAGCTGATATAATTGGTCTGTACCGATGTATTACTCATTACCGGGGCACCTGGGTTAGCAGGGGTAACGGTTACATTAGAAATGTGGTCGTTAGTTCCTGTACCTGTCATTTCACAGTATGATAGCGGTGTTGTTGTAAACTGTACTGAAGCAGAATATGCTCCAAGAGCTGCAGTACCACATTTTGTAGCTACCTGAACTTCATATTTGGTCTGTTCCAATAAACCGGTAATTGTATACGTATTTCCCGGAGCAGGTACAGGGTTTACCGTCGTAATCCATGCTGTTGTTCCTGCTAATCTGTATCTAAGCGAATAAGTGGCATTAGCTGCGGCAGTCCAATATACGGTAGCAGTATTTGCCGTAATATTCATTATTGTAATATCGTTAGGCGGTGTATTGGTACACGCCGGCTGATCAACAAGTTTTACAGCATAATCTTCAACTTCTCCCCATGTGAATGTACCGCACGCATCAGGTGCACCACTTTCTCTTAATGCTACACGCATACGGGTAGTAAGCGCACCTCCGTAAGCACCCTGAGCTACGGTAGGCACGTAGAAGGTAGCTGTAACCGGAGATGTAGTATTACTTCCGGAAGTCAGAATCTTTTCTGAAGGCTCAAATATACCATTTCTGTTAAAGTCAATCCATACTCCGGTTCCAAAAGAATATTGGGTACCCGGCCATGTTTTGGTAATGGAAATAGTATTATTGTTCAATCCTCTTGATAAGGTAATCAATCTTGTAGGATCAGTAGTATAATCTGTATAGTTACTGAACTCTGAATTACTTGTTACCGGTATACCTCCTGTTGGAGTTACCACAACCTTACTGATATAGCCATCAATGGTACTACTTGTAGAGGCTGCACTACAATAGGTAATAGGAGGTGTTGTGAAGAATACTCCTGCTGAGAATGCTCCCTGGTTTCCGTTACATTTTGTAGCGATCTGCACTTCGTACTGGGTCTGTTCGTTCAGTCCGGTAAGAGGCCAGCTCGATGTAAGAGGTGTAGTGATCTGAACTGTATTCCATGCGCCGCTAGGTGCCACTCTGTATTGTAAAACGTATGTTGCTCCGAGCGTAGGTGTCCAGGATACGTTAGCTGAAGTAGGTGTAATACCCGTAACGGCGATATTTGCAGGTGGCGCAGCAGAACAGGTCTGAAGGGCCTCACTTACCAATACCAGTTTCGGGATATTGGAATATCTGCTGGTTGCCGTTGGCGGAGAAGCTGGATCCGGGTTGGTATCGTCTTCATAGAAGAGAATACCTCTGTTGGTTCCGGCATTATAATTTCCCCATGTAGCTCCCGGAGATCCGGTATAGCCTGGAGAGTTTTCATCCACTGCAATTACAATATTACTGGTTCCGTCCCAAATAAACGGGCTGGTAAGAGGTATGGTAACCCAGGTTCCATCCGTCATGGTAGGTAAAGTTCCTGTATAAACCTGTTTAAGGTTTGCCAAAGGGACCCAGCTTGTGGTAGTTGCAAAGTTATTTTGTGTAGTATTCCCCATATAAACTACCCAGTTGTTGTAGTTGGTCTGAGGAGATGAAGTTGTAGCTACATAGAATTTAATTGCTGTAATATAGCTGTTTGTACCCGCTGCAGTTACTTCCGCTGCGGTGTAAATCTGCTGGGAGTAGTTATATCCGTAATATGAATAGTCCGGCAATACCCCTGTAAGATTTCCCTGTCCGATCTGTCCGGTCATGAATGAAGGACCTGCTGCCCAGGCACTTTTATCTGTACCGGAACAAACAGCTCTTACCCACCAGTAATAGGTGGTACCGTTAGCCAGTCCCGGAAGGTTGGCCGTAGTCCCTGGAACCGGAGTACCAGGTGTACCTGTTCCCGGAGGTGTATTGGTAGTAGAATAATAATATTCATAGCCATTAGCCGGAGCTGTTCCCTGAGGTGCCCATGAAAGTCCTGCAGAATTGGCTCCTACAGTAGGAACTGCCAATGATATAGGGAAAAGACATGAAGGCACAGAGAATGAGATGTTATCAACAGATGCAGGAGGGTTTGATCCCTGCGAACCGTCATTAACCCATTCGAATACAAGACGCATGGTACCTCCGGCAAAAGTATTGATACTTAAATTGCTGGTAGAGTACGTCTGCCAGGTAGTCTGTAAGTTAAACGGATTACCGCTTACCAGGGTTCTTCCTGTTCCCGTAGTGATTCTCGTTCCCGGGTTAAGTGTATAGGTGGTAGGAACCAGCCATACCCTTAAAAAATCATAGGTAGATTCACCGTTGGCCTTCCAGTCGAACGAGAAGTTGGCAATAACGGATCCTGCCGGAATCGTAATATCCCTGTAAGCAAAGGTAACACTTGTATTACCATTGTCGTAAGTATTGGACGCTCCACTATCATTTGAAATGAAAAGGGAATTTCCGGGATTTCCGACCACGTTGCCATGCACCCATTTATTGGGCTGACTACCGTTCAAAAATGTGAAATCATTACCCGCCGTAAAGTCTTGGCTGTAGGGCAATGTCGCAGGTGTTTGACCATAGAGCTCTGATACAAAGCCGATGTTTATCAAACACAGAAGAAGTATTAAAGAAGTAAAGAGTTTCTTCATAATGTTCTCATTATTATATTAATCATACAAATCTAATCATTTTTCATTACTAATTTTATAATAAATCGCATTTTTTTTGTAAAATTTTCATAATATCTGTTTTTACTCCATGAAATAAAAAATACCGGGATTCCCCCCGGGATCAGTACTATTTTAATATGCTGAGCCATTTCCTTATGAATCCGGGATATGAGCCGGTCTTTTGTTTTTCATATGATCCGTCTCCAACACGCATATTTTCATGGCTGGTATTTCCGGCTTCCGGCAACCGGCCACAGTGTTGTAACCATAGAAATTTTTATCACCTTAAATACCGTGAGAGTTCGGGGTAAAGGTTTTAGGTATTAAAGGAGGGAAGTGAGATGGAAATCAACACTTATTTCCAGTGACCTTCATAGTTTTCTTCTCCCAGCTTCCAACCAGTCTGAATCAGATATTTTTGTCCCGAACTGAGCTTATTTAAGGTTCTCTAAAATTGTTCTCAAATTTTGCCTGTATTAAAGCTCTGCGAGACCAACATATTAATGAATATCATTATCAGGTCGCTCCTACGGAGCTCTCCTCAGATCATCTATATCAATTCTATGAACAGAGTACTCCTACGGAACACTTAAAAAGCTCAAATAACATCATATTTTTTTGCGGAAAATTTATAAGTATAGCATGTAAAATAAGTCTGATTTTCTTATCCGAACTGATATTAAATAGGATAAAGTTTAACTAAAGGGGTTCGGGAATCCCGCCACATATATTTTTCATCCCAGTGTATAAAAAAGCAAGGCTCCGGAAATACCGAAGCCTTGTTTTTTTTAGTTTTTATATTTAAAATTTATAGGCTATATTCCATGCAAAACCCATATTGAATTTGGAAGAACTTCTTCCGAATCCCGGAACAATCATTGGTGATATATTATCCTGCTTGGAAGTATATACAAGGTATCTTGGCTGAAGATTAACGTCTATATAAAAGTTAGAATCAAACAGCTGAACCCGTCCTCCAACTGTTCCTTCCAGCCAGAAAGAAGACTGTGAAGAAGACGGAAATGCCACCGAGGAAGCGCTTCCACCAAACCCCCGGACAGGGATGGCCATATATTCCTGGTTATAAAAGGCTCCCCCCACTTTTCCCCCGGCATAAAATCCGTTGAACGGATTTTCAACATCTTTTGCCAGCATATAAAAAGCCCCCAGTTTCACAAAAGGTCCGCTGGCCTTTGCATCGTAGCCGTTTTTCTGATATACGTTTTTTTCAAATCCCGCTTCTGCAATGGCATGAACGTTTTCTTTTATTCTGGAAGAGATAAACCCCTGATACAGCATACGATCTGAGAAAAAAGAAACTCCTGTATTAAGGGCATCAAGCCCTACCATGAAATTGGGTTCGTATTTCCAGCCGGATTTCTTTGCTTCTTTTTGTTCCTGAGCCAGCGTCAGTATTCCGATCAGGCTAAAAAATAAGATAAATACTTGTCTTGTCTTCATTCTCTATTTGATTTTGTGCTACTTCCGTTCCTTTTACAGGATCAGTTGTTACTAATTCTGCATTCAGATTTTCATAGGATTTTTTAACGCCGCATCCCGGAGATACATACGTTGCTTTGGTAGTATAGCTTATTCTTACCTGAGATTCTTTCCCTTTTTCTTCTTCCCTCACATAAATATCCGTATAGGCATTATCATCCACTCTTAGAGGAACAAGTATTGATTCCACTTTCTGCTGTCTCCCCAGTTCCACTTTTCCGGAACCGTAATTTACGGCAACATACACGTTTTCCAGCATCGTAATTTTACCGTCCTGGGACTTGAAGCCTATTCTCATCCGTGGAGTTCCTTCTCCGCTTTCACAGATATCATCATCCCCTCCGCATGACCAGATCATACAAAGGCCGCATAATACTATAAGGTATCTAAGGTATTTCATATTTCTATTTTGGGTCTAAAGCTTTTTCAATTCTGAAAACAAGGTCTTCGTAATGGTATTTATTCACTGTATTTGAATCTGCCTTTACTGCAAGCTCTTTCTTTATTGTATTTAAATTTCCTCTGACAATGGCAGCAACATCGGATTTGTCCGAAACTTTGGTATCCACAAGCTTAATGAGACTGCTCACATAGTTTCTCTGAAGATTTCTTCCGTATACATCCGGGTTCTGTTTTTTAATAACCGAATGATTAAGGTCTGACAATAAATTCATCACGGTATAGGTATTCGGATCTATTGCTTCCATCTGATACATATTCTGTAATACAAAAGAACTTAAAATTCTTGAAAGAACACCGTTCTGGATCTCTTCAACAGTATTTACAGGGGTTTTACCCGTTTTCTCAAAAATATCTTTTTTAAGCAGCCATTGTGGTGTGGTAAACACATTCTCTTCTAAAAATCTCATGGCTTCCTCCTGATCTTTTTTGGCTACGGCTTCATATACTACTCCTGACTGTTCCGCCGTTTTGGGCGTTTCCATCTGCCCGCCAATATATTTTGAAACATGTCCTGTATATCTTCTGAATTGTGATACTACCTGATCATACATCATTCCGAGATTTTCGTAATCTTCATTCGGGGTTGCCGTCCACTGGTCCAGGTTATCTATAATTCTTTTAAGATTTTTGATTCCGTATGTACTTGCTATCATGGCATTGTCTCCTACCTGCTCACTCTGTGACCTCGGATCCAGAGGGTTGGATTCTGTACCAAACCAAAGTCTTTCATTTTTAAGATTCCTGATGATCCATTTATTCAGATGTTCTTTTTCTGCATCCGGTGTACTGTACTGATAGAATCTTCTGTATCCCCATTCAATAGCCCAATCGTCATAATCTCCGATTCTCGGCATAATTCCGGAATCCCCGATTTTATCTTCCGGCTGTGCAACATAATTAAATCTTGCATAATCCATAATGGAAGGAGTATGGCCATTCTTTTCAAGCCATTTTTTATCTCTCAGCTTTTCAACGGGCACCGTAGAACTTGAGCCAAAATTATGCCTTAGTCCTAAGGTATGTCCTACTTCATGGGAAGAAACAAAACGGATGAGTTCTCCCATCAGCTTATCATCGAATTTTACTTTTCTGGCTCTTTCATCATTGGGTGCTGCCTGTACAAAATACCAGTTTCTTAACAGCAGCATTACATTATGATACCAGTTGATATGGCTTTCCAGAATTTCCCCTGTTCTCGGATCTGAAATAGAGGGTCCGGAAGCGTTGGGAACGTCTGAAGGTTTGTAAACAATAGCAGAATATCTTGCATCTTCAAGGCTCCATTCCGAATCTGTTTTAGGATCAGGAACTTTTGCATAAACTGCATTTTTGAATCCTGCTTTTTCAAAAGCTTTCTGCCAGTCGTTCACTCCCTGGATCAGGTAAGGAACCCATTTCTTGGGAGTTGCGGGATCGATATAGAATACGATGGGTTTGGCAGGTTCTACCAGTTCTCCTCTTTTATATTTTTCAAGATCCTGAGGCTTGGGCTCCAGTCTCCATCTTTTTACCAGTGAAATTCTTTTTACACCCTGAGGATCCAGGTCAAAATCGGTATATCCTACGGCAAAATAGCCTACTCTAGGGTCAAAATAACGGGCCTGCATCTTGTTTTCCGGAAGGAGAACGAAGGATGAGTTGATCTCTACCGTATAGTTTCCGCTTACCTTCGGAAGATCAGCAGGAGGAGTTCCCGGTGCGGGTTTCCCTAAGGTGCGTGCAAAGGTTTTGGTGGTATTGATTTCTATGTTCCCCGGGAAAGACTTTACAAAGTTCACGAATGACATATCTTTCTGAAAAGCCCCTACCTTGAAGGCATCTTTGTTTCTTACCGAGAAAGACACCATTTCATTATCAGAATTCAGAAGATCTGTGACCTCAATTACTGAAGATTTTTTATCATTTCCATATGTTTTTACGTCAAAAGATTTGATGATAGACTGTACGTTATTCCGGATTACGGAGTTATACATATCTGATGTGGAATCTTTTGCATAGTCTACATATGAAATAGATCTCAGAAGGATTTTATCTTTCGGGCCTTTTTCAAAAGCAACGACCTGCTGGCCTATCTGATCTCCGGCATAACCGGTAGTTCCCGAACGCATTCCCGCTGCCGCTTTTGTAAGTCTCGTTACCAAAAGAAATTCCTTTTTCAGCATTTTATCGGGAATTTCAAAATAATATTTATCTTCAATTTTGTGAACGGTGAAAACACCCTGGTCTGAAACAGCCTTATCGGTAATGATTTCCTTATAGGATTTCATAGCGGGTTTCTTCTTCAGATCATCTTTTTTTACTTTTGCGGTATCTGTTTTTACTGCCGCAGAGTCTTTTTCCTGTGCTTTCAGTTCATTCTGTCCCAGTGACAGTGCCAATAAGACTAATGCTGTATTCCTAAGGTTTTTCACTTCTTTCATTTAAAATTTTCAGGTTATATTTTCAAATTTAAATATTTATTTTTTGATCAGCAGGGCAATATTTTCAACATGGTGTGTTTGTGGGAACATATCCACAGGCAATATTTTCACTAAGGTATAGTGGTCTTTCATCAGGGCAAGATCCCTGGCCTGTGTTGCAGAGTTACAACTTACGTAAACTACTTTTTCCGGTGAAAGTTTCAGGATCTGCTCCACTACTTTCTGGTGCATTCCGTCTCTTGGCGGATCAGTGATCAGTACGTCTGCTTTAGGGTGATTTTCAAGAAACTCATCATTGAAGATGTCTTTCATATCCCCGCAGTAGAAAGTACAGTTATCAAGGCCGTTCAATTCGGCATGTTCTCTGGCTGCATCAATGGCTTCCTGCACAGATTCTATTCCGATTACCTGTTTTGCATTTCTTGCGACGTACTGGGCAATAGTTCCTGTTCCTGTGTACAGGTCATAAACGACTTCAGTCCCCTTCAGGTCTGCAAATTCCAGGGTTTTTCTGTATAATTCAAGAGCCTGTTTATAATTGGTCTGAAAAAAGGATTTGGGACCTATTTTAAACTGAAGCCCATCCATTTCTTCCATCAGATAGCCTTCACCGAAGTAAACGTTGATATCCAGATCATAGATAGAATCGTTCGGTTTCGGATTGATGGCGTAAACCAGTGTTTTGATCTGAGGAAATTTTTCCAGTAAAAACTCAAAAAGTTTTTCTCTGTTTTCTTTTTCTTCCTGATAAAGCTGGAACAGCACCATCCATTCTCCTTTTGAGTTCTGTCTCATCATCAGTGTTCTCAGGAATCCGGCATGGTTTCTTACATCGAAAAACTCAAGTCCGTTTTTGTCGCTGTATTCTTTTACGGCCAGTCTGATTGCGTTGGAGGGATCTTCCTGAAGAAAACATTCTTTAAGGTCGAGAATTTTGCTCCACATTCCCGGAATATGGAACCCGAGGGCATTTTTATCATTGATATCTTCCTGCGAACTGACTTCATCCAACGTTAACCAGCGTGCATTGGAAAAAGAGAATTCCATTTTGTTTCTGTAAAAATACTGTTCTTCGGAACCCAGAATCGGAACGGTTACAAAATCATCAATTCCGCCAATTCTTTTGATATTGTTATAGACTTCTTCCTGTTTAAAATCGAGCTGTTTTTCGTAAGCCATATTCTGCCATTTGCAACCTCCGCAGGCTCCGAAATGAATACATTTAGGTTCTGTTCTGAAAGGAGATTTCTCCACGATTTCTATTGCCTCGGCTTCAAAATATTTGGATTTGGCTTTCTTTACCCTGGCATTGACGAGGTCTCCCGGTACTGCTCCTGAAACCAATACCGTTTTCCCATCCTCTGTTTTTCCTATGGCTACCCCTTTAGCTCCTGCAGCCAGAAGCCTGATATTTTCAAGAATTATATTCTTTTTCTTTTTCATCCGTAAAATTCAATTTTTTCTAAGTCCGGACGGGAATCTTACTTCTCATCCCTCAATTTCTATTTTTCTAAACCATAAAACCTTCCGGCTTTATCCGGCAAAAATACAATAAAAAAAAACCTTATCCGAGGATAAGGTTTTCATGTATGTTAAAGTTTACTATTTTACAGGTGCAGGCTGTGGATTTGCAGGTTGTGCAGGCTGTGAAGGGTCCACCATCATTTCTCCTCCAGGCTGAAGCTGGATATTAGGATTTACTTTAGGTGCTGTAAGACCGGTCTGCTTATCGAGGATATTTACCAGATCCTGTTCTCCGATATTCACAAAAGATCTGCTGGCAATTTTACCGTCTTTATCCACCACTACGAAACATGGCAGTTTAAATCCATAAACTCCGTATTTTTTGGCAACGTCTGAATTCAGGCCTCCTTCTCCGTATACACTTACTCCCGGAATACCTTTCAGAAGAGCATTGCTGGTTTTGATAAACTGATCTTTTGTATCATCAAGGTTGATAAATGTGAAGTTCATTTTAGATTTATAGAAGTTCACCACTTCTTTAAGGATCGGAACGGTAGCTTCTGCGATGTAAGGATTCCATGATGTATAGAATACAAGCATATTCGGTTTTCCTTTTCCTTCTGAAATTTTATATGATTTCCCATCCTGTTTGATCAGGGAAGCTTCAGGAGCAACTTCTCCAACTTTCACTCCGGTTACTGCCAGGTGAAGCTCTTTCAGGCTCTTCTTTACATCTGTATCTTTGATATCTTCGTCTACAATCTTAGAAATTCTGTCCAGTGCTTTAGGATCTGCTCCCGGACGGATATCCTGAGCAAGAATAAATGAAAGCAGATAATCTTTTTTCAGCTGCGGAGTATCTTTCTGATTTTTCAGGAACTCTGCAAACAGTTCAGAAAGGGTAACGGTAGGATTCTTAGCTACTTTAGGTTCAGCAAACTTCTGGAAATCAATATTATATTTGTTCAGCAAATAGCTTCTGTAAACAGGACTTGTCTTCAGCATTTTATCTTTATTCTCCTGTAACTTTTCTTCATAATCTGTATAAGCTTTAGAGAATTTGAAAGCCGGGCCTTCTGATATTTTCTTCCTCATTTCATATTGTGACATAATGGTAAGAATAGTACTGGCAACATCCATTTTCTTCCATTCTACAACATCATTGTCCGGATTGAACTTTTTAACGTTCTCATCCATATTTTTTGTGATATCGCTATCTATTTTCTGAACTCCCTGAAGAAATGTCTTTTCATCTTTTTCCACCAGTTCAAGAACATTTGCCTTCTGTGCATACGTTCCCAGATATTTTTGGGTAGCTATAAAGAAATCGTTATTCTTTTTAGCATCACCGGTAATTACATATTCCATAGGGAAAGTTGCTCCATTACCGGAAATATTTAAAGTCTGTCCCGCTTTTAGATAGATAAGATTTCTTTTTTCTCCGTAAGATATCTCATACATCCCGTCTTTCGGAGCGTCGAAGGAACCGGAGAAATTACCGTTTTTATCTAATCCCAGATTTACCAGCGGCAGTGTAGCCACACCGGAAGCCTCAATAAGCTCAATTCTTTCCAATGGTGAGCCTCCTGTAATCTTTCCTTTTACTTCAACTTTTTTTGAACAAGACACCGCAAAGACCGCGATGATAAACAATAAAAGATATTTTTTCATTTCAATTTTTAATATTACACAAAAATACGTTTTTTAGGGTTTGCTAATTCACCCCGATTATTTTTTTTGAAAATTTTATAACAACCCTGCTATAAGGTATTATACAGTAATTAATCTTTATTGATTTTCCCTTTTCTGTCGGAATCCCATAAAAGACAATCTTTAGCTGTACAATATTATACGGTCACCAAATATAGACTTATTATATAAAGAGCACCAAGCACTTTAAGGAACTTAACAAACTTTAACAGCATAAAAAAATCGTCTCTTTAGCAGAGACGATTTTTTTTATTCTATCTGAACCGGTTCTATCCCTGATCTACAAGAGCTGCCATATATTCTCTGTTCATTCTTGCGATATTCTCAAGAGAAATACCTTTAGGGCATTCTACTTCACATGCTCCTGTATTTGAACAGTTTCCGAATCCTTCTTCATCCATAGCTTTCACCATATTCAGGACTCTTCTCTTAGCTTCTACTCTACCTTGTGGAAGTAATGCATACTGGGAAACTTTGGCTCCCACAAACAGCATTGCTGATCCGTTTTTACAGGTTGCCACACAGGCTCCACATCCGATACAGGCAGCAGCATCCATCGCTCTGTCCGCGTCTTCTTTAGGAACCGGAATTGCATTGGCATCCAATGTATTACCGGAGGTATTTACAGAGATGAAACCACCTGCAGCCATTACTCTGTCGAATGCGCTTCTGTCTACCATTAAGTCTTTAATAACAGGGAAAGCAGCACTTCTCCATGGTTCAATAACGATAGTTTCTCCATCTTTGAACATTCTCATGTGAAGCTGACAGGTTGTAATACCTGTATCAGGACCGTGAGCTCTACCATTGATGTAAAGCGAACACATACCGCAGATCCCTTCACGACAGTCGTGATCAAAAGCGATAGGTTCTTTTCCTTCGTTAATTAAGTTTTCGTTCAGGATATCCAGCATCTCCAAAAATGAAGAATCCGTAGATACATCTGATATTTTGTAGGTCTCAAACTGACCTTTAGATTTATTATTTTTCTGTCTCCAAATTTTCAGCGTAAGATGTAGGCCTTTTTTTGCACTCATAATGTTATATTTATAGGTTGGAGATTATTTGTAACTTCTAGTTTTAACCTCGATGTTGTCGTAGATCAGTTCTTCTTTATGCAACACTTCCGCGTTGATATCATTCCCCTGATATTCCCAGGCTCCAACGTATTTGAAGTTGACGTCGTCTCTTTCCGCTTCTCCATCAGGAGTTGCGTGATCCCAACGGAAGTGACCGCCACAAGATTCTTCTCTGTTTAGAGCATCGATAGCCATTAGTTGTCCTAGTTCCAGGAAGTCTGCTACTCTGAATGCTTTTTCAAGCTCAGTGTTCATACCATCTGCTTCACCAGGAACTTTTACATTTTTCCAGAAGTCGTTTCTTACTTCTTCAATTTCTTTGATTGCTTCTTTCAATCCTTCAGGAGTTCTTCCCATTCCCACTTTGTTCCACATAATGTGTCCCAGTTTCTTGTGGAAGTAGTCTACTGAATGGGTTCCTTTGTTGTTCAGGAAGAAATCTATTTTATCTTTAATTCCTTTTTCAGCTTCGTTAAACGCATCTGAATCAACAGGAATCGTTCCGGTTCTGATATCTGCAGAAAGGTAATCTGCAATGGTGTAAGGAAGTACGAAGTATCCGTCTGCAAGCCCCTGCATCAGTGCAGATGCTCCCAGTCTGTTCGCCCCGTGATCGGAGAAGTTGGCTTCACCAATTACGAAACATCCCGGAATGGTAGACTGAAGGTTATAATCCACCCATACACCACCCATGGTGTAGTGAACCGCAGGATAGATCTTCATTGGGGTTTTGTATGGATCATCGGCTGTAATTTTTTCGTACATAACGAAAAGGTTACCGTATTTCTCCTCAACCCACTTCTTACCAAGATCATAGATCTGCTGATCGGTAGGATTATGGATATGTTTTTCGATAGCGGCTTCTTTACCTTTTTTCATGATCTCTGTGGAGAAATCAAGGTAAACTCCTTCCTGAGTATCATTATTTTCGATTCCGTATCCGGCATCACATCTTTCTTTAGCTGCTCTTGAAGCAACGTCTCTCGGTACAAGGTTACCGAATGCAGGATATCTTCTCTCCAGGTAGTAGTCTCTGTCTTCTTCTTTGATATTTTCAGGCCTCAATTTACCTTCTCTGATGGCTACTGAATCTTCAATTTTTTTAGGAACCCAGATTCTTCCGGAGTTTCTTAGTGATTCAGACATCAGAGTCAGTTTGGACTGCTGAGTTCCGTGAACCGGAATACATGTAGGGTGAATCTGCACGTAGCAAGGGTTTGCAAAGTAAGCTCCCTTTTTGTGGATTTTCCATGCTGCAGAAACGTTTGATCCCATTGCGTTGGTAGAAAGGAAATATACGTTTCCGTATCCTCCCGAAGCGATAACAACTGCGTGAGCAGAATGTCTTTCGATTTCACCTGTTACCAGGTTTCTTGCGATAATTCCTCTTGCCTTTCCGTCAACAATAACAAGGTCTAACATTTCGTGACGGTTGTACATTTTGATTCTTCCTTTACCGATCTGGCGGCTCATTGCAGAATAGGCACCTAACAATAACTGTTGTCCGGTCTGTCCTTTGGCATAGAAGGTTCTTTTTACCTGAACCCCACCAAATGAACGGTTATCCAGCTGGCCTCCGTAATCTCTACCGAAAGGAACCCCCTGGGAAACGCACTGGTCAATAATATTGGCAGAAACTTCCGCCAGTCTGTATACGTTAGCTTCTCTAGCCCTATAATCACCACCTTTGATGGTATCGTAGAATAACCGGTAGGTTGAATCACCGTCACCCTGGTAGTTTTTAGCAGCATTGATTCCCCCCTGAGCAGCAATAGAGTGTGCTCTTCTCGGTGAATCCTGGTAGCAGAATGCTTTTACGTTATATCCCTGCTCCGCCAGAGTAGCTGCCGCAGAACCACCTGCCAAACCTGTTCCTACAACAATAATATCAATCTTATCTCTGTTGTTTGGGGCAACAAGGTTCATATGGTCTTTATGATTTTTCCACTTATCCTTTAAAGGACCTGCCGGAATTTTTGAATCTAATTTACTCATATTAGTATATTGATATTATTGAGTTACAAAGTGATAAATTGCGATAAAAATAAAACCTGCTGGAATAAGGATAGAATACCATTTTCCGAAGGCTTTGATTACCGGAGTATATTTTGGGTGTCTTGCCCCGACAGACTGGAACGAAGACTGAAATCCGTGAGCTAAGTGTAATCCCAACAGAACAAAAGAGATCACATATAAAGCAACTCTCCAGAGGTCTGCAAATTTCGCGTGAAGTTCCGGCCAGAAACGCTCAGCATCAGGAGCTGTTCCGTCTACATATTTGTAGGTAATTTCATGAAACCAGAAATCATATAAGTGAAGCGCAAGGAAAGCCAGAACAACAGCACCGGAAATAATCATATTTCTGGACATCCATGAAGAGTTCACAGAAGGGTTGTTTGATTCGTACTTTACCGGACGTGCTTTATTATTCTTGATTTCCAGAACAAACCCCATTACAAAATGGAAAATAACTGCAAAACCAAGAATAGGCTGCATTAAGAACTGCACAAACGGATTATAGCCCATAAAGTCAGATGCGGTATTGAAAGCATCACGGTTAAGAACTGATAATAAGTTGGTTGTCAAATGCAGTATAAGAAAAATCAGCAAAAACATAGCTGATAATGCCATAGCATATTTTCTACCTATCGTAGAACTCGTTAAACCTGCCATATAAGTTTAAATTTGAATTTCCACAAAATTAAGAAATGTTAACAATATCGAAAAGTGAGAAATCTCACAATTAGCCAGTTTGTAATCTTTCTAAATAAGAGCTTAATACGTTGTAAATACAGGAAAAATGAATTTCGCAAAGTCTATTTTAAATCATAAATTTCGCCTTGATATTCCACGCGCTGTACTGTTGATGGGAATGTCTTTAAGTAAAAGTAGTGAACCCTTCTGGAAGAGCAGTAAGGGCTGATAATAAATTTCCGGATTTTCTTCTCATCTGAATTTTCAGGCACCCAAAAGCCTACTTTATTTCCTTTTTTTATTGAAAAAAATTTACTTTTATTCATTTCATGAAATAGAATTTCATTCTTCCGGCCTTCATAAACATTAAATCCTGTACGGAAAACAAAAAACAGAACCACGACAACCATCAGCCGGACTCCGTTTCTAAGGCTATACTTCCTGAGCATCACACCCAGCATGTATACTATTCCGGATAAAAGGAATACTTCTGCAGCATTCATCGGAATATCTGAATAGTAGACTGCATCAGCTTTTGCCAGCCAGTGAATTATTTTCAGCAGAATATGAACAGAGAAATCATAAACCATGTTTATCAGCATAAAATCAAGCTGAAACGCAATAAGAAAGGTCATCAGGAATGAAAATACGATAACGAGTTCAGAAAAGGGAACAATCAGAATATTGGCAGGAAAAGAGATCAGTGAAAACTGATGAAAATAATATAAAACCAGAGGAAGTGTGCCCAATTGGGCAGACAGCGATATGGAAACTGTACTAAACAGCAGTTTTTTCAGATAATGGTCCTGTCTGGGGAAATATCTCAGCAAAGGCTGATTCAGCCAAAAGATTCCCAGAACAGCAAGAAAACTGAGCTGAAATCCCACATCAAAAATCTGGCGGGTATCCAGACACAGGATGATCAGTGCTGATAAGGAAAGGGAATGAAGCAGATCCGGTTTTCGCTGAAGCAGCACATATACAAAATACACGCTCAGCATGATACAGGAACGCACCACCGAGTTTCCGAATCCTATAAATCCTGCAAACAGCCAGATAAAAACAAGACTCATTACTACTGCATATTTCCTGAATCGCAGTGGGCTGAAACGGGTAAGCAGGAAGTAAAAAATCCCGAAAATAATAACAATGTGGGTTCCGGATATGGCAAGGAAATGAACCAGGCCGGACCTGCTGAAATCCTGTACGGTCTCAGAACCAATCTCTGTTCTGTCAGCCAGAATCATTCCTTTTAAAAACTCCCTTGTTTTACCGGACATTGCCGACCGATCGATCTTCTGCAGTATTTCAAGCCGCTGCTGCCTGACTTTTTCAATAAGCGTTAAGTCATTTCTTACGACAGAACTGATATCTTTCTGAATATAACACTGGTATTCAATGCCGTTCCTGTTCAGGTAGCCGGAATAATTAAACTGAAAATCATACCGTGGAGGTTCAGGTTTTGAAATGTAAGCTTCCGACCGGTAATAGTGTTTAAAATCCAGTTCCTTATTTTTTGAAGGGATATAGACTACGGCAGCAAATCTTTCTTTCCCCGACTGAACATCAGCTTCATATTTCTTATTCTTATCTGTTGAGTTCAGCTTCTTTGAAATCTTAAAAACAATCGCTCCGCCGGAAGGAACGGATAGGTTCCGAGGCTGAAAAGTATTAAAGGAATGAAGCGTAACAGCCGTTCCGAAAAACATCAGCATTAGGAGTATTCCTTTTGATTTACACAGCCGGTAGGAATGAAAAAAAGTCAGAATGAAAATCAGAATACAGCCTGCTATAACAAGATAAACAGATTCTTTATCCAACAAAAAACGATCCTGAAAGAAAATTCCCAGAATGAAACATAAAGCTAAAATAAAATGAGGCTGCCTGTTCAACTGAATTAATTATCTCACCAATATAGGAAATTAACCAATCCGTTATAAGCTCTGTAATTACTGAATACTTCGGGTAAACATCAGTGAAGAAAACAACATAGCGCCTGAATTTTTATTATAGAAATCAATAAAATAAGAAAGAAATTCATGTTTATTCTCCGGAAACAGAATGTCCGCCTGCCCGGATATCTGATAAAATCATCAATACATGGAGATCCGTTCTGATTTTTTCAGTCCTTTTTTTTAAAAGTAAGAAAATTTAAATCATCTTTAAAATAACATCGGCAGCATTATCGCTGGCTCCTTTTCCGCCCAGTTTTTCTCTTAAAAGGCTGTATTCTTTCAACACTTTGTTTCTTGTTTCCCCATTCAGCATTTTATTCAGTTCATTCACCAGGTTGGGGGTCGTAAGATCATTCTGGATAAGCTCCTTTACGACTTCCCTGTCCATAATCAGGTTGACCAGGGAAATATAACTGATATTCTTTACCAGTCTTTTGGCGATGGCATAAGAGATCCGGCTTCCCCGGTAGCATACCACTTCGGGAATATTCAGCAGTGCGGTTTCCAGAGTAGCGGTTCCTGAAGTAACCAACGCGGCTTTGGAGCATCTCAGCAGGTCATAGGTTCTGTTGGAAACGAAATGTACATTATCATCTACATATTTCTGGTAAAATTCCTTCGGCAGGCTTGGGGCACCTGCTATTACAAACTGGTAATCTTTAAAATGCGGTCTTACGGAAAGCATAATTTCAAGCATCTTTTCCACCTCCTGTTTTCTGGAGCCGGGAAGCAGTGCGATGATCTCTTTTTCATTCAGTCCGTTTTCTTTCTTAAAGTCTTCAGTACGGATCTCCCGGAGTGTAGAAATTGCATCGAGCAGCGGATGTCCTACAAAATGGGAATGCACGCCGTGTTTTTTATAAAAATCCTCTTCAAAAGGAAGAATCACCATCATTTCATCCACATATTTTCTGATGATCTCTACCCTTCCTTCTTTCCAGGCCCAAAGCTGCGGAGAGATATAGTACACGACTTTGATCCCGAGCTCTTTCGCAAATTTGGCAATTCTTAAATTGAAGCCCGGATAATCGATCAGGATCAGTACGTCAGGTTTATTGTTTTTTATATCTTCCTTGCAGAATTTGATGTTGTTCAGAATCGTTCTCAGGTTCATGGCAACTTCCAGAAATCCCATAAATGCCAGATCGCGGTAATGTTTTACGATTGTTCCGCCCTGCTTCTGCATAAGATCCCCGCCCCAGAACCTGAATTCGGCATGGGCATCCTTCTGTTTAAGGGCTTTCATTAAATTGCTTCCGTGCAGATCTCCGGAAGCTTCACCTGCAATAATGTAATATTTCATTTCTTTCGAAATCTTTTTATTTTATTGCCTCACCTGGTTTTCATCATGGGAGGCTTCTATGATAAGGATAGAGAACAAATTAAGTCTGGTATCGATCTAATTTGTAAATTTGCTCAAAGATAATGATAAAAATGTCAGAAGAATTTGAAATCCGGAATAAAGTTGCGGAAAGCGGACTGATCAATTTTGATCTTACAGACCTCGTTCCGAAAGGGGTAAGGAAGGGAATCGACCTTAAAGATTTCCTGTTCATGGAAATGATCCTTAAAGAAAAGGATTTCCGTGAAAAAGTAGCTGCCATAGATATTGAAGAATATCGTGATACTTATGTGTATATCTATAATTCGGCAGAAGCCATTGTTCCGCTTTGGGCCTATTTTTTACTGACAGCCAAACTGACAGATGTTACCCGAAAAATTGTGTTCGGCAACCGCGAAGATCTTGAAGTAATTTTAATGCATAACGCCATCCAGCGCCATGATTTTGATGAAATGAGGGGAAAAAGAGTACTGGTAAAAGGATGCTCGGATAAAGAAATTCCGGAAAATGCCTATATTGAACTGGTTGAACAGTTGAAACCGATTGTAAAATCTCTAATGTTTGGTGAGGCATGCTCCAATGTGCCGATTGTAAAGAATTAATTATGTCTAAATATTTACCGGCCCTGCTTTTATTTTTTATTTTTTCAGTAATTTATTATGCAGGCAGTTTCAGCAGAATCCCTTTCGCAGACTGTGTAGGTTTTGTTCATACCGTGGAAATAGGCCAATACGCCACTATTGCAACGGCCATTACCCATTTTCTGTATGTAAATACGGCAATTCTGCTTAAAGATATTACCGGACTGGATGCCATTGCGACAAGCAGGCTGCTGGTCATTACTTCCGGGGCTGCAACCGTGTCCCTTATTTACCTGATGGTAAACAATATCACAAAAATACAGTGGGTTTCCATTACCGCAGCTTTTGTTTTCGGCTTCAGTTTTTCCTTCTGGAGAAATGCGGAAATCGTGGAAGTATATACTTATAACTGTCTCTGGATAAGCCTTTTCTTTTTCTCTATGATCAAGGCTATTACAGAAAACAAAAAAAATTATATCGTCCTGAGCGGTTTGTTTCTGGGAATAAGTCTTTGGCTGCATATCCAGAATATCCTGCTCATTCCTGCCCTTCTTGTCTTTTTGTTTTATTTCAGGGCTGAAAAGAGGTATGTGATTTCTTCTTTCCTGCTGTTCCTTCTGTTTTTCTGTTTGCTTTCCGTAATGAATCTTTCTCAGGGGCTTCCTCTGAATTCTCCTTACACTGCTGAAGGATCGGTGTGGATACAGAATACATTCAAAAAAAGCTTTGTACAGTATATTATGGATTTCCTGCAGTCTGTGGGCTATCTGATCTATAATTTCAACATTTTTGTCTTTTTCGGCATTATGGGAATGATCCGCTTATACAAAAACGATAAAAAAATGTTTTTTGTGTTTTTTACCGCGGCGGTATGTGTATACGGATTTTCTACTTTTTATGCAGTTTCCGATAATTATGTCTTCTTCCTTCCTTTTAATATTATTTTTGCCCTGTCTATCGGATACGGTCTTGCTTCGGCACAATATGCCCCGTTAAAGAAATTCTCATGGGTATGTCTTTTTATTCCGTTAGGATATTATGCAACATACCACGCTGCCTTTTTAACTGAAAAGGGGCGAAGTTTTCATGAATATAAAAAATACAAAGGAGGACTCAATTATTATCTGGTTCCCTGGATGAATGACAATGAAGGAATCCTGGCATTCATTATCGATGGAAAAAAGGCTCCGGACCGTATGGGCTGGATGACTGCCAGTGCCAAAGAATACATCAAACTCCTGAAAAGCAAAGGATATACCGAAGAAGAAATCCGAAAACTTTAACAATAATTATGAACCACGGAAATTTTATGAGGCATATTTTTTGATAACTTTGGTTCACTTAATTTTAAATAAACACAAACATGAGTTTAATTGACCTACTTACAGGGAATACCAGCAATCAGGTTGCTGAACAGGCTGAAAACAAATTTGGAATCAGCAGAAACCAGATTATCGCTTTACTGGCTGTCGCTGCCCCTCTGATTATTTCTTACCTAAGAAATAAATCACAGGACTCCAAAGAAGCAGAAGCCCTGAACAATGCCCTGGACAAGGACCACGACGGAAGTATCCTTAACGATGCTTCACAGATCGAATCCAGACAGGCTGAAGGCGGATCTATCCTTGACCATATCTTCGGAGGACAGAAAAGCAACGTAGAAAACCAGCTTTCTCAGAATACCGGGATCTCCATTGATAAAATAGGACCTATCCTTGCGATGCTGGCTCCTGTGGTGATGGGATATATCGGAAAAGAAAAACAGCAGAGCAATGTAGGTGCAGGAGGTTTGGGAGATCTTTTGGGAGGAATCCTGGGAAATGCATCCAACCAGGCACAGGCTCAGCAGTCTAATCCTCTGAATGACATTCTGGGCAGTGTTTTAGGAGGCGGACAGTCCCAATCTTCAGGAAGCCCGCTGAATGACATTCTTGGAAGTGTTCTTGGAGGAGGAAACAGCCAGCAGCAGGGAGGCGGCTTAGGCAGTATCCTGGGAAATATTTTAGGAGGAAAATAATTTAATTTGTATACCTGAAAAAGGCCGGAGAAATTTCTCCGGCCTTTTTACTTTTAAGACTTTGCTTTGTTTTCGGCAGCTCTTTTTGAGGATTTCCTCGGTCTTCTTTTTCCATAGCTTCCCGAATTGATCTTACCTCTTCTCGATTTTTTGTCTCCTTTTCCCATAGTAAAGTATTTTGTTGATAACAACGAATTTACAAAATACCGCTTAAAACCCAGGGAATAAAGCTGTTAAAATTTTTATAAAAGAGTTAAGTATTCTGCTATCCTTCAAAGTCGCCACAGTCATGCTCTTTGAAAAGAGACAAGGCCTTTTGGGTAGTAAAATAGCGGGATACTCTTTTGTTATTCAATTCCAGCTTCTGTCCTTCTATAACCAGTTCGTAAACCGGTGCCTGATCTATTTTGGTCAAAATATAAGTCCTTTCCTGTGTTTTCAGAATCGTTTTGTTTCCTTCATCAGAGAATGTAAAACCGTTGATTTCAAAAGTATCTTTTTCATCACAGACGTTGGTCCATACTATTTTGTTATTTGTAACGGATAGCCTGGCCAAATCGCATGAATAGCAGTTGCCGGAAAACTCAATACCATATTTTTCATATACACTGGTGCTTTTACCGTTCAGCACATCAACAGGAACTAATGTTGAGAAGTCAGCCGGTATTTCTGCTTTTAATGTTACATTCTTTGCAGGAGGAAGTACAGCAGCCGTATCTGCTTTTTTTATCCCCACGGAATCGTCCTTATGTACTTTTTTTTCGGCAGAAGGTGAACAGGAGGTCAGGAAAATGACCGCTACTGAAAAGCTGGTTATTATATTTTTCATTGCTATAAAATAATTTACACTATTTAAATTTAACGTTTGTAAAATTGCCTAAATCAGATTGCTCAATATATCCCTGTTTTCAGCTATTTATACCCTATATTAAGCAGTTTTGTTGATAAATCCCCTCATTACCGATACTTTTGCTAAAAAAAATAAATGAAAATCTTATATCCATCCTTTATATTCTCTATGGCGGTTTTGGCAGGATGCAACCCAAAAAATAAAACGTCAGAGACGAATCAGCTAAAGACTGAAATGGCACAGAAAGCGATTACATTTGCCGATTTTAAAAAGATAAAAGGAGTAGATAATGTGCAGGAGGTCCCTTTTCAGCTATTTACCAGGCTGGACTCCGTACAGTTTTTCACAGCCCCGAATAAAGATGCTGCCCATCTGAAGATTGCTTACAATAAACTGGATAATTACTATGGATTTGAGGAATTTGATGACTTCTACTCCATTCATTACAGTATTAACAATAACATTTCAAACAGCATTGAAGCTTTTGTGCTGAAATCCGAATTTACGGCAGCATCCGAACTGACTTTGCAGGGAGTGAATCTTGATGAGATCAGAAGCAGTATGTTTAAAGGGACCCAGGATCTAAAAAATAAATCGTTCAGCAAATACGGTATGATAACAGAAGTTTCCGGGCAGGAATTTGATGCAGCTTATAAAAAGCGTATCAATGAAGTTTTGGTAAAGAACCCTTATATAAAGCTGAAAGGCGACAACTGGGTATTCACAGAAAACGCTAAAGAACCTGTGATTATACAGCATGAAAATGTTTCTACGGAAGACGGTCCTTTATTGAATGAATATATAGGGCGGTCGCCTTATCTGGGGTTAGAGGTTTTCAGAGAACATTCCATAGATGTTCCTGGTACCTATTATTCTTTTTATGATGCAACATCTACGGATCCTATGGATAAATTCCGGCTGTTTACCGCAGGTTATCCCCAGATTCTTCCAGGTAAAAACAGAGTTTCTTCCGTCTCTGTCAATGATGATACGGGAAGTAATTTTGAAATCGGGGAATATCCGGGGGAAAGTCATGTTCAGGAAACCCTTCTGTACGTGAATTTTACCACCTTCAAAATAGCTGACGAAACAAAAGCTTTCTGGCTGGATGACAGGACCTTTTATGCCGAGGTTTATCCTGCTAATTCAGCTTCATCAAAGGGGAAAAAGCAGAAAACGGCTTTCATCAGAATTCAGCTGAAGGCCGGGCTGTTTTAGTTGATGGAAGAATGGGAAATGGAGACCGGAATATAGGTACTGAAGATGCCAATTAAGCTGAAAAACCCCTGAAACCAGCCAGTGTTTACAGAACCAAAGTCCGATATCTTTGCAGCAGTTTAAAGATATCCAATGAAAAGAATAAGTTTAACCCTCCTTTTTTCTTTATTAAGTTTAATGACTTTTGCACAGTCGCTGAAAGTAGTTATCAAACAGGACGGAAAAGTAATCAAGCCGGTCAATGATGTCTATGATCTGAAAAAAACTCCTTTCCAGTTCGAAATTACCTCTACAAATCTCGAGGGCTTTTTAGTGGGAGCTACCACGGATAAGGATATTTACGCGGCTGCTTTAGGTGTTTACAGTGCTGAGGTTCCATGGTTTCAGAATACAGGTATGGCAGAGGAACTTTATAATAAGAACCAGGAGCTGTTCCTGATGGATCAGGCACCGTCGTACTGGTATTATACCGATGCTAAAGATCACAGATTCGATAAAAATCCTAAGGGTAATTTAAAACAGTGGACGGGCACCCGCACGGTTACAAGATTTTATGACATTATGACGGATCAGCCTGTCAGCCTGAAAGATTTTGACGGGAGAGTTTACCTGCTGATGTACGAGCCTGTATATAACGAGGAATATGATTTAACAGGAAAGAAAAATCTGTTCCAGGCTGCGCTGAGGTTCAAAGATTAATGAGAGACACCTAATTATTTGATTTTATATAAAAAAGGTCTGCTTTTACGATGTAAGCGGACCTTTTTGTTGAATAGAGAAACCGGTTATTCAATAATCAAACCGTATTCTATGGCCAGTTTAATGGCTGAACTCAGATTGGCTGTCTGAAATTTTTCAATAAGATTTTTCCGGTGGCTTTCTACGGTATGCGGACTGATAAAAAGTTTTTCTGCCATTTGATTCGTCGTAAGACCTTTTGCTGCTTCGCCTAAAATCTCTTTTTCTCTCCGGGTAAGTTTCGGAACCTGATTTAATCCGCTGGATGATTTTTTCTCCAGAACAGATCTGGTCTGTGAACATAAAAACCGCCGGCCGGTATATACGTCAGCAATCCCTTCCAGGATTTCGGAAACTGAAGCATTTTTCTGAATGTATCCCAAAGCGCCTTCTGCCAGAGTACTGTTGATCACAGGCAGCTCATTGTGAACGCTAAGCATAATAATCTGAAGGTTTACATATTTTTTCTTCAGAGGTCTGATGAGTTCGATGCTGTTGGTATCTGCCAGATTAATGTCCAAAAGCAAAATATCAACGGACTGCTTTGCCAGGCCCTCATTCATTTCGGAAACGTTTCTGAAACAGTTGACCACATCTATGGTATCGCTGTTTTCTAAAATATTCTTCAGCCCTTCCAATAGAAGCGGATGATCGTCTGTTATAGCTACTTTTATCATGGTTTAATGAATAGGAATTTGAAGTTCTATACTGGTCCCGATATTCAGTTCGGAGGTGATATTCATCGTTCCTTTTAAAAACCGGACTCTTGATTCTATATTATGGAAACCTGCCGTTTTTCTTACTTCTGAAACTGTCGGGTCGAAACCTTTGCCATTATCCTCTACCGTAAGATTTAAAACATCATCTTCTTCACTGATCTGGATAATAATTTCGGAAGCATCGGCATGTTTGATCGCGTTGTTTACCAGTTCCTGAATGATCCTGTATATGATCAGCTGTCTTTCTTCCGACAGGGAATCTGTGTAACCGATAAATTCGGTATGAATCTCCAGTGCATTACTGGACATCCGGGAGGCAAATTCCTTAATGGCTGCTTCCAAACCGTATTTTATAAGTAAATCGGGCATTAAATTGTGTGCTACACGTCTCAGTTCTTCCACAGCACCATCGATCTGGATGATCGATTTTGAAATTCCTTCTTTTATGTTTCCTGACTGGTGGGAATCTAAAGAAGACAACTGAAGTTTGGTTCCTGAAAGCAAGCCGCCCAATCCGTCATGAAGATCACGGGCCAGGCGGCCACGCTCCTGTTCCTGCCCTTCCAGCAATGCCGTAAGCGTGGATATTTTTGAATTCTGTTTCTCTTTTTCCAGGGCCAGAGCAAACAGTTCGTCTCTCTGCTTCATCGAATTGGCCCGCTGTTTATAGGCATAGAGCAACAGGATGATCAGCACCACGGAGATCACAATAAAAATGATATAATAAGTACTGATCTTTTCTTTGAAGGCCAGCAGTTTTTTGTAGTTGTTGATATCATTGTTCTTCTGCCTGGTTTCTAATTTTGCCAGGCGAAGCTGCTGTGCTCTTTTTTCGGACTCAAGCTCTGAAAATTTCAGCCGTTCCCGCTGATTTTCCTCCACCAGTTTTAAGTTGTTATAAACCTGTTCGCGCTGTGCCCGAAGAATATTGATCAGTTTAATCTGCTGTGCTTTTTTATCGCTTTCCAGTTGTAGTTTTATATATTTCTGTTCCTGCCGTTCTTTCTCAAACTGTGATTCCAGTCTTTTTGTAATATCCAGTTTTTCCTGGTCATAAACGCTTTTATACTTATCTACATAACTTTTATAATAAGCCAGTGCTTCTTTGTAATTGCCCTGCTCTTCGCTGATCCGGGACAGAGATTCAAGAATCGAGAGTTCTATGTTGTGATCTCTCACCGGGCTTTTCCCGATTTCCATTGAAGCTTTCAGGAAATAAGACTTGGCTAAATCATAGTTTTTATCCTGTATGGCCAGCTCTGCCAGAATTCCAAATGAAGAAGCGATATGAATGGCATCGCCGGTTTCAAGGCTCACCTGATTAGCCAGCCGGGCATATTTCATTGCTTTATCTCTTTCAAAACCGGTGTACAGGTTGGCCAGATTGATAGCTGCATAGGAGAGATTACTTTTGTTGAGCATCGCATCCCTGTTTTTGTTGAAAGTCGTAATTGCCTGAAGATAATACTGCTCTGCTTTATTTCTCGAATCCACATCAGACGGATTCTGAATGTATTTCTGTTCGTATACATACCCCATTCGCATGTACGCATCAAAGATCAGGTTGGGATCATTCTGCCTGGATGCCAGCACCAGAAACTGCTTGCTGTATTTTTCTTCCAGCTGGTATTCATTCAGGTTAGAATAGATTGCGGACAGTTCTTTAACTGTCGTAGCAAATCTTCCGTACAGGGTAGAAGTGGTTGGTGAGCTCTCGTAATAGTCAATCGCTTTCAGGTATGCGGCAACGGCCTCTGTTGTTCTATTGTTACGGATTAAAATCCATCCCTTTGCATATTCAAAATACCCTTTCGCTTCGTTATTATCTGTTTTTAAGCTATATATTTTAGCCAGGTCCAGACTTTTTGAAGATTCGCTTTCTTTATTGTCAAGCCGGTAATTCATTGCCTGAACTGCATATAAAATGGTGGCATATTTTCCATCCTTCTGTCTGACGGCAATGGGAATATTGGCATTTAGAATCTGATACGACTGATCTTTGTTATTATGCAGAAATAATGCTTTGGCATATTTGGGAGCCAGGTTTAGCCTTTCTGCTGTTTGGTTTGAGGTATTGTTATATTCCTTCTCCAATTTGCTTAAAGCATCCTGTGCGTGAACAAAAAACGGAAAAACAAGCAAAGTGAATATCAATAATAACCTGTACATCAAACTCTTATATTTTTCAAACTGTATTATCTTAGAGCATGTAAATATAGACAAAATACCTATGATGAATTCCGGAAGCATTCTTATTAAAGATTAAGGCCGGGACTTTCCTGCACCAAAACTTCCAATCTCAATGCTGTATTCCAGGTTAGGGATTTTATCTAGAAAAGAAATGTTTTTGTCCGTTAATTTTCCTTTATTTTCAATAATCAATTCTTCCAGGTTCGTAAGACTGGTTAAGCTTTGCAGAGATTCTATAACTCCGCTCTGAAAAAGATGAAGGGATGTAAGGGTTTTAACCTCTGAAACGGATTCTATAATGTCCTCAACATTTTTGCAAAGGCTTAGATCCAGCTCTTTTAATGTTTTCAAATTGGCAAGCCACGAGATTGATGTTAAAGACTTAATCTCTGACAGGTACAGTGCTTTTAATTTACTAAAATGAGTAAGCGTGGACCAATCACAGGAAATACTGCCTTCAATGGACAGGGTTTCCAGGATTTCATTTTGGGGAAACCGGTAGTTTTCTTCCGTAAATTTTTCAATGAAAATAGTTCTCAGTGCCGGATGTGTAAACAGATTGACAAACCGCTTTGAATAAGGAGTAAAAACTTCTTCCAACCGTGTAAAAACAGTCCAGTCAATCGGTTCTTTGCCTTTGTAGGTACATTTTCTGATTTCAAGACGAACGGCATTTTTCAGGGCATACAAAATCTCGCTTTGATCAATATCAAAATTAGAAAGGTAAATGATATTGATATTTCCGAAGATTTCTTTGAATTCGGGAAGTTCAAAAATAGCTCTATCACAGGTTTTCCCATCCAGAATCAGATTGAAAATCTTTTTTTCCTGCATTAATTCCAAAATATCCGTGGCAGAATCTTCATTTTCTATCACCACAAAACGGTCCGGTCTTTCTTTCGCTGTGCTTCCTATGTACATCTACAATGTTTTTTCTCTTTTATCGTGTATTTTAAGTTTCAGATTAAGTGTATTCTAAACAAATGACTGCTTTTTTAAGTCCTTTGTCATAAAATAAAAATACTTGGTCTGCAGAATTTTGCTGAAAATCATAGCCTTCCAAACATGCAATATAATCCATCAGGGTTCCGTCAGGTTTAAAGGGTTTTTCAATGAGGTTTTCACCTCCGAAATTGCATTCTTCCAAGGGGAGCGCATTGGTATTAAGTTCTTCAAAAATACCGAAAATCTTATTTTGTAAACGTTCCTCTGCATATTCTGACTCATTATCTTTCTCCAGATCTTCAACCGTAAGCTTACGTAAACGTTCTAAGCGGCGAATGTCGTAAACCTCCAAACCCGGCCGATTGAAATCTTTATCATAAAGCTTATTGTGTTTTTGGTAATATTCTTTTTTCAGTTGATACATTGCTCCGTTCATATTGTATTCAATCTCTAGATCTGAATAACTGTTTCCGTAATCTTCCGGAGAGATTTCGGTATGTGCTGAAAAATAGTTCCAGTCTGCATCAAATTTGTATTTGCCGTCAATCACATCAAAACCAAACATATCCGCTTTGGTATATTCTGTATGGTATTCCGGTGTATCTTCTCCAACACAGCCATCATAAATTTCCTTTACAGAAACAATATGCAGCCATTGATCTTCTGCCGGATCAATGATCTTTAAATTAACTGAGCAAATCGGAAGAAAATATTTCTTATGATTCTCAATATCATCATAAAAAACGTCTTCGTACTCCGGGAAAATTTTTATTAAATCGGTCATTTTACGTTCTTATTTCTTATGAGTGTTAATTGAGTTCCTTTTTTAACAAGGTCGAAAACCATTTCTTTTGACGGCTTGAAAACCCGGGTCGGAACGTCACAGAATACGGACTTGCTGATACTGTCAACTTCCATCTTTATTTGGCGAACTTCCGTAAAATAATACTTCCCGTATACTTTCGTGAAGCAATCATTTCCACATTCCCAATTATCATAACTGCTGAACTTTTCTTCATCCAGGAAATCTATGGCATGGAAATTTAAAATGAATGCGGTATCTATTCTCTTTGACAGATCATAGGTATTCCCTCCCTCCGGGCTGATAAGCCCTCCGTAATTAACAATCCAATGGGTATTTTTCAGCTCATTCGGAAAGTTAACTCTTTTCTTTTCAGGTTCTTTGCAACTGAAGATTATAATCAACAGGACAATCAAAAACGGGAAAGCAGTATTCTTTTTTATCATGGTGTTTTTTTATCATTATATGTATGTTTCAAACCGATTTCCTAAATATTTCCGGTATTTCCCAGACTATCTTTTTCTTCTTGTAATCTACTTTTTCATCTGTTTTAGGATCATAGCTCAACACCTCAGGATAAACATTGTACAGAATATCGTGAATTATCTCTTTTAGCTTCCCGTTTGTTTCGGTATATACAGCACATTCGTTGTACAGTCGCCAAAATACCAGAACTGCAATTCCTTTATCACATAACGGATGCTCTAAAATCAACGCTGCCTGTTCTGGTTCCTCCATAAAATAAGCTATGTTGAATAATTCAATCGCAGATGCTGCACGATGGATATTATTTTTCCAATCCGCACCAAACCAGCCTTCTATGCCATCCTCTTCGTAGTATACATAGCTGTCTTCGCCATTGGTTTTCTGATAAATCCAGTCGGGAATAATGAGTTCATTTTCATAAAATGGTGCCGGATCAAACTGAATAGCTGTTTTTTGATAAAAGCTATCAGGATAGTTCCTTAAAATTGTTTTCAGCAACACAAACACCTCGTTCTGGTATTCGTCCTTTAGCGTTATATCCAATTTATATTGCTGAAAATCCTGTGGCTGTGCCAGCCAGAATAACTCCAGAGCGGTCGCTTCACTGCAAGCAGAACTTTCTGTAATCCGTTGTAAAACTTCCACACCATTGTCCCAATTATGATGGGTGGCGAGGTAATGTAATTCTTCCGAAGTCTTATCATTAATCAACTCTCCTAATTGATCCATAAATTGTATTATCTATATGAAGGTTTTCCATTTTGTACAATATTCATATAGCGTTTTTTCTTTTATTTGCGCCATGTCTTCATCCAGTCCAGATATTCCTGTTGGTACGGATTATCATTCAGTAAAATAATCATCTCTTTCAGCTTATTACGGTCAAACTCATAATCAGTTACGGAAAACATTAAGAAAATGTCTTTCCCCACAAGGTTTTTAAAGAAATTTTCCTGTTTTAATTTGAATAAAACGTCAAAACATGTTTGATACAAAGTTTGCTGAAACTCTTCGAATTCCTCGTCATTATCGTCATCATCTACCTCTTCCTGATCCTCTTCAATTGCTTCATACAGTTGATGGGATATTGCAGAGAATCCATCGCCAGGTCTGCTACCTTCATAGCACCATTCTGCTGGCTCAAATGTATAATAGGTCAAGTCGTCCTGAGGTCTGGTGGATAAAAAATCCATTGTATTGATTGACGGACATACTGTCATAGCACCCTCGTCACTGTATAATGCAAAAGCATAAATATTCTCACCGGCATGACTAGCGACCATTTCCTGAAATGTTTTTCGGGTTGCAGCCTCAATCTGTATGGCTAATTTCTCAAAATCTAAATTCATTATAATCTCTGTTTAACAGGCTATCATTAACATTATTGCCTCCTACTCCGTTCTAAATATATAAACTATCCAATAGTTCTTTTACTTTCGTGTTGTCTTCATTATTGATGGCTAATACACTGTTCTTTTCTACAATTGGCTCTCCCGGTATGCTAAGGTAAAAAGCCATTTCTTCTATTTCATTTCCATATTTTTTCACCAGTTCCTGTTTGGCAATGCGCATAGCATCTGTAAATAACTGCATATTTTTCTGCCGTTCGGGTGCATAGTCAAAGCCTTGCTGAAATAATGGAACAATATCCTTTCTATATCGATCCAAAAGCTGTCCGGTAAAAGTGTCTACCCCTTCTTTTACAGAGCCCTGATTAACGCACAGACACCATTCAGGAGCATCCCATTCTTTATTTTTATGGATTTTCTTTAAGCTTTCGGTTGTAGAAACGGCTGAATAAGCGGTAAGGCAATCATCATCCAGTATCAGGGCAAAAGCATACATGCTTTGTTCTTTCTTCGTGAAAAGTTTATGGTAAACATCAAATTCATTCACAAGTGAACCGGATAAAACCGGAAGATTTCTTTCATGCCAGTTCTCAAGGTTTGCGGAAACAGCAGTTTCTTTACTTTCCGGAGACCAATATCTATTAGTGCTGCAAGCTCTTTCCAGATCATCCATGTCATCCTTACCAACACTCAGTGAAAATTTAGAGGATAACAGACCTCTTATTTGTGCCAGTGTCTGATTTACCTGTTCATTGATGATATAATCACTAAGCATTTTGTCATGTTTCTGAAAATCAGACTCTTCCGCAAAATGGTTTTTTATTTTATCAAGTGAAACAACAATACGGTCGAGATCAACTATTACTTTTACAGCTTCTTCTTCACTCAGCTTTATTTTGTTACTGTTTTTACCCATTCTTTTTTATTGTGTGTGTTTTTTCGAAATAAGAATTTTTCATTTTTAATCTGGGGTGAAAAAGAAAGCTATAAAAGTTATAAAAATTAATGTTTATCTAAGGCGAATGGCTGTCAGCAGTTATAATAAAGCACCTTCCAGCCGGTTTCCTTTTAATATTATTCAATAAAAGCGTTCCATCCTGTCGGAAGACAATACTCAAAACCGTTGAATTTCCGGCTTTGTTAATCATTTTTTTCAATGAATTCAGGCATCATTGTTCCGATAAATCATGAGGAGTTTTACTGCTCTATTTTGTAATAAAAATTTGAATTAAAGGTATTAAAAGAGAGCGAATGAAAATATCCCTGATAATAGTGGTTTTTTATACACCTGATGCAGCCTGTTCAATTAAAGTATAAAAATAAAATGCGCCCAAAACCACCGCAATACTTCCTGAAACCAGAAATAAAAGGATATAATACCAGCCATTTTTATGTTTCTTCCGTATGGAATTAATGATAAAAATAATAAGCGTACATGAAAATCCTGCTCCTAAAAACAGCATCAAAGCAGTAAGAAACAACAATCTTTCCAGGTTTAAATCTACAGATGAAAGCATGATAAATTATATTATATTAAGATCAGGATCCAGAAAAATGCCCGCGTGTAAATCCTTTGGGCTTTCGGGGGGATTTTGCTCAAAGTTCCCGATCACGTTTATCTGATGGTGGGTTTGCAAGTTCTTTTTTCATATCATTCTAATGTAAGGTAATGTTGTTTTCAGCGACCGGTATTTCAAAATTTTCTTCTTAAATATTTTGCTTCATACAAAGTAATGTCATGCTGAGTCTGTTGAAGCATTTAAATCCTTATTGTTCAGGAATAATCTTTTTTCAGTTTGTCTTCTGTAATCCTTGTTCCGTCCAAATCAAACAATCCGTTTTTATCTTTTAAAAATTTTGTTGTATTACCTTCTTTATCGATGAATTCATAAATAGATAATGTCGCTATATCAGTATTTTCAAAACAGGTTTTAAATCTGAACGCATGCTTTGCATCGCAGGAATAGCCTTCTTTCAGATCCAGTAATTTCCATGTTTCAGGATCTGCTTTTTTAATCTGATTAAAATAATAGTAAACATGCAGGCTATCTTTGGCAAACTTACCATCATTAAAGGAAACAAAGGTTTCAGGGTCAGCGTCTTTCAGTATTTTCACTTTACCTGTATGGTCATAACAATAGACCTGATGTTTATCCTTCGCATACCCTGAGGAAATTTGTAGTATACCATCAATTGAATTTCCGTCTGAAAAATAAAAGGTCTGATGCATCAGGTTTTTATTTAAACCATCATCACAAACTTCAAAAGTCTCAATATCATAAGGTTCAAATTTTCCGCCCAGACACCATACAAAATGACGGTCTTTTGCAAAGCAATAATTTAATGCATCAAAACTGTTTACATCCGCATTTTTCAGTCTTTTATCCTGCATAAAACAATGCTTGTTGTCCTTAGCAAAGAGTTTATTAAATACACCAAAACATTCCGGATTAACTTTTAATTTTGTTGTACGCCAATATACATCCGTTCCGTCTGTCCAATAGGAAATTCTGGATTTTGTGGCCGGATCAAAAAATACCGCTTCCTTATCAAAATCAGCAATAGTATTCCGGTCTATATTTATTAATCTAGGTGCATGCATTGCTAGAATTCATTTTCAGGTGATTATATTTTGGCAAAGAAATTAAAGGTATGTTGAGCAATAAGCTTTGGTTTTGTATCTGGTGAACCATTAATATGCTCTTCGTACAATTCGATTTTTATGATTTTAACATCCACTGGTATTGTGTAGACTTCATCCTTTGTATAATTATACCCTCGTACGCTTGCACTTTCTTTACCGGGAATTCTTTTGACCTCATTATAATATCTCAGGATAATGGTATTCCCATTGTGTTCTCCTTTTTCAAAACGGATTTTTCTCACCTGATTAATGGTATGCCCAACGGAACTGATGTTTCCCTGTATACGAAACTTTAGTGTTTCGGCATTTTTGGAAAGCATGAAAATCTTAGGATCAAGACGTTCGGTAACTTCTTTATGAGTTGTATACGCATGCGCTACCCCAGCCCCCGGAATCTCTTTGATAACCCGTTTAGGCTCGGTATAAATAGCAGTAACCTGTAATTTCCGGGCATTGCCTTTGCAGCCCAATACTGCAAAAAGTGAAGTCAAAATCACGAAATGTTTCACCCTCTTATCTTTAATCAATTTTTGAGTTAAAGATAATCAAAGGGGTTTGCTCAAAATATCCCTGATAATAGTGGTTTTTTAATCTCTGCCCTGTTTGGATTTAAAGTAACGGACAAAAATAAAATACAGCAAGGCCCGGAACAGTGATTCCGGAAATCAGGAAAAGCAGCTCTCAGCCTTTTTCTTCCAGCCATTTACACTCAGGGTAACAAAACACTACCTCATTCTTTATATTCTTTTCCGGTATCAAGATCAATATAGTAATAACCTGTTTGTCCGGAACTTAGTTTCACATTCACCAGGCCATCTGAATTAATAGACTGATATGCCTTTGAACCTGGATTTTTCTTATTCTTATGATCATAGAGTATATACAGGCCGTCTTGCTCTTTTTGCAGTGCATAGATCTGTTTTTCTGCATCCAAAACGGAGATCGTATAATATTCAGGTTTTATCACCCATATTTTTTCACGACTGTTCCACAGGCCCATCGTTCTTACCTGTTTTCCGTCTTCAATCCTGATAAGGTACTGATCATTCATCCCGGTGTAAGAGTTTATTTTACCGAATTTCCAGTTTTTGTCAACGTATGGGTCAGGTAAAATCATTTTTCTGTCAGGCCAGACCAGATATCCCACCTGATCCAGGACTTTAAAATCATAGGTATCAATAGAATCTGTGACATTCCCTTTGGTATCAATATAAAGCCAGTCGTAGGCCCAGATCTCATGGTCGTAATTAAAAACACCCAGCAAAAAATAAGGCGAATCGGTTATAGAATACACTAAAGATGTTTTCTTTATGAAATCGATCTGTGAAGCTGTGGCCTTTGTAATTTCTTTCGGAAATGCTTTTTCATACTGTGGAAAAGGATAAACCTCACCGCTTCCAATATCTGTTAAAAGTTTGGGAACTTCCGGATCATACCGTTCTTTATTCACATCATTCAGGAGGATAACTTCCTTTCCAAACCGGATTGAAAGCGTTTCAGTTCCCTGCAGCCCGCTGTGAATTGCTTTTTTCTGATCCGGTCCGTACATTGAGAAAGTGGTACCGGAAGATTTGATAAACCGTTTATTTTTCAGTAGAACAGCAATATCCTTTTCCGTTTTACTGAAGTGTCCTTTTCTGATTTCGTAAAGGGTTCCGTTCCAGAACACATGGTTTTCATCTACGGAAACGAAATTCAGGTAATAGCTATCTTCCAGATACGGAATGTCTTTTTGGAGTAAGACCTGCCGGGTTTCTACAACTCCGATCTCTATTTTATGATACGTCTGTTCTTTTTTGATGCCGCTCCCCATGATATTCCAGTCCCATTTCCAGACAGGCATTTTCTTCTCGTATTCAATATCTTTTTTGTACAGTGTAAATCCGTTTACTACATTCAAACCGATTGGGCTGGCTGAAAAATCCAGAACTGTTTTACCGTTTTCATCGATGACAGCATATTCGTTCTTTTCATTTTCAACAACGGCAAAACCGGTGGGTGTAAATACGGATGCACTCCGGAATTTCCGGCCGGTAACAAGTTTAAGGCTTCTCTTATCTACGTAAATGAAATCATTCTGTTTCGTTAAAAACGGAACACTGTTTATAGTCTTGGCTTTTGAAGGAATTAAAGCAGCCTTATCTTTCTTTTCCTGTGTGCAGGCTGTGGCTGAAGTCAGCATAAAAAGGATACTCAATACTATTATTTTCATACTTCAAAATTCTGTTCATCTCAGCAATCAATATTAGAAAGAATTGAAGCATAAAACAATCCCGATTATCAGCCATATTTCAGATGATGCGGAAACAAAAAAAACGGCTGCAAACTATTTACACCCGTTTTTACCTGTTTTAATTTTAAAAAATATATTGAGTTTATGTTATCATCCTGATCTTAAAAACTCCCTTCTTCCAGCTTCCTTAACCCTTTCTTATCAGACTTTCACCGTTTTCCACTTTCCTTTTTTAAACAGAATAAAAGCGACAATCGTAATTAAAGTTTCGGCGGCCGGAATAGATATAAAGACGCCTTTCGGTCCCATTCCCAGATGTTTTGAAAGAAAATAGGCCAATGGGATCTGAAACAGCCAGAATCCGAAAAAATTTACCCAGGTTGGTGTCCAGGTATCTCCGGCTCCGTTAAATGCATTGATCATCACCATTCCTATTCCATAGAAAATAAAACCGGTACTCATAATGTGCAGTGCATTTTTGGCAAAAGCCTTGATTTCAGTTTCCTGGGTAAAAAATCCTACCAGAAAATCTCCCAGCAGAAAAAAAATAAGACTTACGGCCAGCATAAAGATGACGTTGTACTTTACGGTTTTCATCACAGACTGTTCTGCTCTCAGCATTTCTCCGGCTCCCATATTCTGACCTACCAGTGTAGACGCAGCATTGCTCAGTCCCCAGGCCGGAAGCATAAAGAACATCATCAGCCTCAAAGCCGTCTGATAACCCGCCGAAGCATCTTCTCCGCCGGTAGTAGCCACCAGCTGGGCAAGAAAAATCCAGCTGCATGACGCAATCACAAACTGAAAAATCCCGGGAGTGGCAATTTTCACAATAGATTTTATCAGCTCAAACTGAGGCTTAAAATAAGACAGCCTGATCCTGATCTGGGTATCTGCCACTAAAAGATGATATAACTGATAAATAACCCCTATACTTCTTCCGATACTTGTAGCCAGGGCAGCTCCCGTAAGTCCCATAGCAGGAATCGGCCCAAAACCTTTGATCAGCACAGGACACAGGATAATATTGGCAATATTGGCAATCCATAGCGATTTCATGGCAATGGCTGCATTTCCGGCTCCTCTGAAAATCCCGTTGATCAGGAACAGAAGCATAATAATCACGCTGCTTCCCATCATGATCCGGGTAAAGTTCTTTCCATAGGCTGCGGCTTCCGGTTTTGAACCCATCAGCACCAGAATTTCTTCAGCAAATACCACGCCCAGCACACTTAGAATCAAAGTAACAGCAAATGACACCAGCAGAACCTGTGCCGCACTTCTGGAAGCCTGATCCTGATTTTTTTCACCGATTCTCCTGGCTACCAGAGCAGTTGCCGCCATACTCATCCCTATCGCAATGGAGTACATTACAGAAAGAACAGATTCGGTAAGCCCGACCGTCTGTATTGCATAACCGCTTTCTTTTAAATGGCCTACGAAATACAGGTCAACCAGTGCAAAAACAGACTCCATCGCCATTTCCAGCATCATCGGAATAGCTAAAAGAAGTACGGCACTTCTTATATCCGCTTTCGTGTAATCTGCTTCCTCACCGCTCAGTGCTTTTTTTATAAAACTGATATATTTCGACATACCTCCGTAATTATTTTAAGCAAAAATATCGATTCAAAACTGAATGGTACTTTGCATATGGAAAGTTTTTCATTTGTTAAAGTTTTCTTAAAATAAAATCCCGTACTTATAATATTTCCATAAAAAGAGCGTTTTATATGGCATATAACGTGTTTAACTCCCTAGATTTGGGAAAAATTAAAACCATGAAAAAAAACATTACAGCTTTTCTGGCACTTCTGTTTTTCACCAGCTATCAGGGTCAAACGAAAATTGACAATCTGAATTTTGAAAATAATGAGAATAATCTTCCTAAATCATGGACTCTTATTGATGCACCCAAATCATCTGTCTCCATAGACGACAAGGAAAAATACGAAGGAAAATACTCTGTTTTAGCTCAGGCTTCAGAAAAACCGGGGATGGTAGGCATGATGCGTATCCTTCCTGAAAATTATGCCGGAAAGAAAATTACGATTTCCGGTTATATCAAAACAGAAAATGTAACCGACGGTTTTGCCGGATTCTGGATGCGTATCGATCCGAAAATAGGATTCAACAATATGCAGGATAAGGGCATCAAAGGCACGACACCCTGGACGAAATATGAAACCACCCTTGATCTGTCTCCTGAAAATACCAAGAAAATCTTCATCGGCACCCTTTTAACAGGGAAAGGAAAAGCATGGTTTGATGATATTAAAATAACCATAGATGGCAAAGATATCCAGGAAGCGGCCGTTTTTCAGAAGAAGCAGTTCAATGCTGATCTTGATAAGGAATTTGACAACGGCTCCAAAATCACAAGCATTGATGTAAGCAAAAAGAACCTGGACAATTTAAAGAATCTCGGACTGATCTGGGGCTATTTAAAATACTATCACCCTAATGTAGCCGAAGGAAAATATAACTGGGATTACGAACTCTTCAGAATCCTGCCTAAAATCAACGGAGCCTCAGCACAGCAGAGAGATAAAGTTCTTACCGACTGGATTAAAGGTCTCGGAACTTTTCAGACTGAAAAAATAGCTGTTGATTCTAAAAACGTAAAGATCAGCCCGGATCTGAACTGGATTACCGGCTCAGGATTCTCCGGAGAACTTTCGGATCTCCTTCTTCAGCTAAAAGATGCTAAAAGACCTGAAGTCAATTATTATCTGGAATTCTATGAAGGAATAGGAAATCCTGATTTTGAGCGTGAAAAACCTTATGAGAATAATGCGTATCCCGATGCCGGTTTCCGCCTTCTTTCCCTTTACAGATACTGGAATATCATTCAGTATTGTTTCCCGTATAAAAACCTCATCCAGGAAGACTGGAAAGGAGTCCTGACTGAATTTATCCCGAAATTCACAGAGGCCAGAAATGAAACAGAGTATACACTTTCTGCTCTGGAAATCATTGCCCGAATTCATGATACCCATGCCAATGTATGGGGAAGTAACAAGGCCCTGGAAAAATACTTTGGCGCAAGGTACTCTCCTGTAAAACTTGTATTTGCTGAAAATAAAGCAGTGGTAAACGGTTATTATAATGACCAGCTGGGAGCTGAATCAGGATTACAGATTGGAGATATCATCACCGAAGTGAATGGAAAACCTGTTGCTCAAATCGTAAAAGAAATGCTGAAAATTACTCCGGCATCCAATTATCCTACCCAGCTAAGGGATATTGCCAAAAAGCTTCTGAAAAGCAATGCGGAAACAGTTACGGTTAAAATCTCAAGAAACGGAAAGACAGAAAACAAAACAATAAAAACATATGACTTCAAGGATCTGAATCCTAAAAAAGAAACAAGAGAATTCTTTAAAATGCTGGATGACAAGACCGGTTATTTTTATATGGGAAGCTCAGATGGGAAGAAACTTCCGGAAATTTATGAGCAGATGAAAGGTACGAAAGGGATTGTCATTGATTTCAGAAGCTATCCGCCTGATTTCGTTGTCTTCTCTATGGGAAAACTTCTTAAACAGAATTCTACGGATTTTGTAAAGTTCACCCAAACGGATAATCAGATGCCCGGCCTTTTCACCTTTACTCCCAATCTTGCAGTGGACGGGAACGGAGCTGACTATTATAAAGGGAAAATTGCCATTCTGATCAATGAAACCACCCAGAGCAGCGCCGAATATCACACGATGGCTTTCAGAACGGCTCCTTCCGCTAAGGTATTTGGATCTACCACTGCCGGTGCAGACGGAAATGTGTCTAGAATTCTCCTTCCGGGAAATATCAGTACCATGATCAGCGGTATCGGAATCTATTATCCGGACGGCAGAGAAACCCAGAGAATAGGAATTGTTCCTGACGTAGAAGTAAAACCCACCGTCGAAGGAATCAAAAACAATAAAGATGAGGTACTGGACAAAGCCCTTGAATGGATCAAAAGCTGATCTTGAAATTCCCGGGACCGGTTTTGAGGCGGCATGCATCCTTTTACCACAAACAAATTCAAAAAACTTCCGAAAGGGAGTTTTTTTGTTTATAAAACTTTCAAAAATCCTATCTTTGCACCCTGAATTCAAGTCCGATTACAGAACTCTGAAAAAAACCGGACTTTGAATCTTAATCATTGAACTTTAAACAAATAATTATGTTTCGATCACACACCAACGGAGAATTATCTCTGAAAAATCTAAATGAAGAAGTTACACTTTCTGGATGGGTACAGACTATCCGTGATAAAGGATTTATGATTTGGATAGATCTCCGGGATCGTTACGGAATTACCCAGCTGGTTTTCGACCAGGAACGTTCTTCTGCACAGCTGATGGAAGAGGCTAAAAAATTAGGTCGTGAATTTGTGATTCAGGTTACCGGAAAAGTAATTGAAAGAGTAAGCAAAAATCCTAATATTCCGACAGGAGAAATTGAGATTTTAGTTGAAAAACTCTCCATCCTTAATGACTCCCAGCTTCCTCCATTCACGATTGAAGATGAAACGGACGGCGGTGAGGAACTGAGAATGAAATACCGTTACCTGGATATCAGAAGAGCACCGGTAAGAGACAAACTGATCTTCCGTCACAAAATGGCTCAGAAGGTTAGAAATTACCTTTCAGACGAAGGATTCATCGAGGTGGAAACCCCGGTACTGATCAAATCCACTCCGGAAGGAGCGAGAGACTTTGTGGTACCGAGCAGAATGAACCCGGGACAGTTTTATGCTCTTCCGCAATCTCCGCAGACGTTCAAACAGCTTCTTATGGTAGGCGGTATGGATAAATATTTCCAGATCGTGAAATGTTTCCGTGATGAAGATCTAAGAGCGGACAGACAGCCGGAATTTACACAGATCGACTGCGAAATGGCTTTCGTAGAGCAGGAAGATGTAATGAATGTTTTTGAAGGAATGACGAAAACCCTTTTAAAAGATATTACCGGAAAAGAATTCGGAGATTTCCCGAGAATGACTTTCGCCGATGCGATGAGAAAGTACGGAAACGACAAACCGGACATCCGTTTCGGAATGGAATTCACAGAACTGAACGAACTGGTAAAAGGAAAAGATTTTAAAATATTTGATGAAGCTGAACTTGTAGTAGGAATCAATGTAGAAGGATGTGCAGAATACACTAGAAAACAGATCGATGAGTTGGTTGACTGGGTAAAACGTCCGCAGATCGGCGCTTCAGGAATGGTCTGGGTGAAATTCCAGAATGACGGAGTGAAGACTTCATCGGTCAATAAATTCTACAACGAAGACGATTTATCAAAAATCATTGAAAAATTCGGAGCAAAAGAAGGAGACTTAATGCTGATTCTTTCCGGAAATGAAAATAAAGTAAGAGCCCAGCTTTCCGCTTTAAGAATGGAGCTTGGAAACCGTTTGGGACTGAGAAAAGGAAATGAATTCGCTCCGCTTTGGGTCGTTGATTTCCCGCTTCTTGAATGGGATGAGGAAACCGGAAGATACCATGCAATGCACCACCCTTTCACTTCTCCTAAGCCTGAGGACATTCATCTGATTGAGACAGATCCCGGTAAAGTAAGAGCCAACGCTTATGATATGGTTCTTAACGGAAACGAGATCGGAGGCGGTTCTATCAGAATATTTGATAAGGATCTTCAGTCTAAGATGTTTGATCTTTTAGGATTCACCAAAGAGGAAGCGGAAGCACAGTTCGGATTCCTGATGAATGCCTTCAAATACGGAGCACCGCCTCACGGTGGTTTAGCATTCGGATTTGACCGTTTAGTGGCGATCCTTGACGGAAATGAAGTGATCAGAGATTATATTGCATTCCCTAAGAACAATTCAGGACGTGATGTGATGATTGATGCTCCGGCTTCCATTGCAGAAGCGCAGCTGGATGAACTGGAAATTCAGTTGAATTTAAAAGCATAAATTTAAAGCGGGGTAATTATTGCCCCGCTTTTTTTAATTCATCTTCAAAATCTCCTCTCTCCCCGGACCGGTGGAAAGATAGGCCACAGGGATTTTCAGTTCACTTTCCAGGAAGAAAATAAAGTCTTTTAATTCATCCGGTAAATCTGAAGCGCTTTTTATTGCCGTAACATCTGCATCCCAGCCTTTCAGCCATCTAAGGACAGGTTTTATATTTTCATAAAGTCTGCCTGACACAGATTCCATAGTTCCGTCTTCCAGTTTGTAATGGGTACAGACGGCGACCGACTTCATTCCGCTCAGAACATCTGCTTTCGTCAGAACCAGTTGGGTAACTCCACTTACCATCACCGCATATTTCAAAGCAGGCAGATCCAGCCAGCCAATCCTTCTCGGGCGTCCGGTATTGGATCCGAATTCATGACCAACCGTTCTTATCTTTTCACCTTCTTCATTAAAGATCTCCGTCGGAAATACGCCATTACCTACTCTTGTACAATAGGCTTTGGCAATACCATAGATCTCACCTGTTTTTTTCGGTGAAACACCTAATCCGCTGCATGCTCCTGCTGCCGTAGTGGAAGAAGAGGTAACGTGAGGATAAGTTCCATGATCAATATCCAGCATTACAGCCTGGGAACCTTCCGCAAGGATCTTTTTACCGTCAGATAAAGCATGATTCAAATAGATTTCCGTATCTGTACATCTGAATTTTTTCAGAAAATCCACGGCTTCAAAAAATTCACTGCTGATCTCATCAAGGGAAGGCAAAACCATATCTCCTCCGGCCAGAAACCGGTAATCCCTTTTCAGAATCTGCTCTGTTCTGCTTTTAAAATCCGGGGAATGCATATCTTCCACTCTCAGATTCTGTCTTAAAATCTTATTGGAATATGCCTGTGCAATGCCGTTTTTGGTAGTTCCTATCGTGGTATAATCCGGATTCCCCTCCATAAAAACATCCAGAAGTTTATGGGTTGGAAGTACGAAATGAGCTTTCCGGGAAATAACCAGATTGTTTTCCGGCTGAATACTTTCATCAAACAACTGCAGATTCAGGATCTCCTTTTTCAAGCTTACCGGATCCAGAACGACTCCGGTTCCGATGACGTTCTGAACACCTTTCATAAAAATTCCGGAAGGGATTGATTTAAGGGTGATTCTTTTGCCGTTCCGCTCAATACTGTGCCCGGCATTCGCTCCGCCGTTAAAACGAGCTGTAATGTCGTAATTTTCGCTGATGAGATCTATGAACTTTCCTTTTCCTTCATCTCCCCACTGCAATCCTAATACAATATCCATATTTTAAAATTTTATGGAACAAAGCTATGACCGTTAGAAAAGGCGGCCATTGTCATTTGGCAAAAAAGGATTTTTTAAGAAGGAAGATGGAGGATGGAAGCTACGAGTTTCTGTTATAGATGATCGCTGGCTTTTATACGGAAATTAAAGAATATGTCTTCTTATTCTGCTCAGTGAGGAAGGTGTAATACCAAGATAGGAAGCCAGCATGGATTGGGGAACCCTGTTGGCCAGTCCCGGATAATGTTCCAGAAAATGGATATACCGTGATCTGGCATCCAGATTGAGCATGGTACTGGCTACTTTAAGCTTATTTTCGGCAACAAAGGCATGAAGCTTTGAAAAAAGAACCGGCCAGGCTGAAATTTTATTTTCCAGCATTTTAAAATGATCAAAATCTATTTCCAGCAGAACGGCATCGGTAATGGCTTCAATGTATTCATTGGACGGAACCTGATCGGCAAATCCGTGAAAATCTCCGATAAACCGGCCTTCATAAATGAAAAAGCGGGTAAAATCGTCGCCCTGTTTATTATAATACAAAGAACGGAATACCCCTTCCTTTACAAAGGCGATTTTACGGCTTACTTTTCCGGCTTCTACGAAAACATCGCCTTTCTGAATGACCGTTTCCTGAAGTCCTTTAACAATCAGTTCCTCTTCTCTTTCGTTCAGTATTCCGAATTTCCGGATGTAATTCAACAGTTCTTCCATATTTTGAAAACAGTTCTTTGGAAATTTAAAGGTAGAAAAACCGGCTGTAAAAGCCATTGTCATTTGGCAATAAAGGACATAAAATGTACCACATGTGCTTTTATCGGCATGTTAATTGATTGATTTTTAAAAACGTAGGACAATGAAAGCAATTTGGAATGGCGCCATTGGCTTCGGTTTAGTAAATATTCCCGTTAAAATTTACTCTGCCACCGAAACCAGCAAACTGGACCTCGATATGCTCGACAGATCTGACTTTTCTAACATCAAATTCAAAAGAGTAAACGAAAGCACGGGAAAAGAAGTTAAATGGGAAAACATTGTAAAAGGTTATCTCATGGATGATAAATACATCGTTCTGGACGATGAAGACTACGCGGCTGCAAGCCCGGAAAAAACAAAGATACTTTCCATAGACCAGTTTGTAAAGGAAGATGAGGTAGACAGTGTTTATTTTGAAACCCCATACTATCTGGAGCCACAGAAAAACGGTGAAAACGCTTACAGACTGCTGCTGAAAGCCCTTGAAGAAACCGGAATGGCCGGCATCGGAACATTTGTGCTCCGTGAAAGTGAAGCCATCGGGCTGATCCGTCCGTATAATGATGACATTCTTGTTCTGAACCGTCTGAGATTCGATCAGGAAATCAGGGATTATGCAGACCTGAAAATGCCCGCAAAAAAAGCCCCCAAGCCTGCCGAGCTGAAAATGGCCGTAAGCCTTATCAAACAGCTTTCACAGAACTTTGATCCTCAAATGTATAAGGACACCTATTCTGATGAACTGATGAAGATCATTAAACAGAAAGCAAAAGGCAAAAATATAAAAGCTCCGAAAACCGAACCAGTCAAAGAAGGTAAGGTGATTGACCTGATGGCCCAGTTGAAGGCCAGTTTACAGCATTCTAAATCCAAATCCGCATCCTGATGGCTCTTAAAGATTATCACAGCAAAAGAAAGTTCGACGAAACCAGCGAACCGAAGGGAAAAACAAAAAAAAGCAAGGAAAAACTTATTTTTGTGATTCAGAGACATGCCGCAACGCGCCTTCATTATGATTTCAGACTTGAAATGGAAGGCGTACTGAAAAGCTGGGCTGTTCCTAAAGGACCTTCGCTCGACCCGAAAGACAAACGTCTTGCGATGATGGTGGAGGACCATCCCTATGATTACAAAGATTTTGAAGGCAATATTCCGGAAGGTAATTACGGGGCCGGGCAGGTTGAGGTCTGGGACAGCGGAACCTACGAACCTCTGGAAGATAATCCGAAACTCTCCGATGAAAAGGAACTGCTGAAAGAACTTCATGCCGGTTCGCTAAAGTTTATTTTACACGGAAAAAAACTGAAAGGCGAATTTGCCCTCGTGAAAATGAAAAACACAGAAGACAACGCCTGGCTGCTGATCAAACATAAGGATGAATTTGCAGAGAGTCCTTATGATGCTGAAGAGAACACTTCACCAAAATCTTTGGTAACGAAATTTTTAGAGGAAAAAAAAAGCCCGAAAAGCAACGGAAGAAAGAAGTCATAACTTCAGAAAAAAGCTTCAGAAACTTCAATTCCTTAACGAATGAAAAGAAACTTAAATCTTTCATCAGGCCGATGCTTGCCAAGCCGTCTGAAAAAGCATTTGATGATGAGGAATGGGTCTTTGAAATAAAATGGGACGGTTACAGAGCCATCGCAGACCTCAGCCATGATGCCCCTCTCTTCTATTCCCGCAACGGCATATCATTCTTGTCAAAATTCGGAAAAATTGCAGAAGACTTCAGCACCCAGAAATACAGGATGATTCTGGATGGCGAAATTGTCGCCTATAATGACAATGGAAGACCTGATTTTCAGCTGTTGCAGCAGATCGGAGACCACCCTGATCCGGCTCTGGTTTATCAGGTTTTTGATCTTCTATGGCTGAACGGACATTCTACGGAAGATCTTCCCCTTCTTCAGCGGAAGGAGCTGCTTAAAGAAGCTTTAACGGAAACAGACATCATTAAATACTGTGATCATATTCCCGGAAAAGGAACTGCTTTTTTTGAGCAGATGAAAAAAATGAAGCTTGAAGGAATGATCGGCAAAAAATCGGACAGCCGCTATATTGAAAATTACAGAACCGGTGACTGGCTTAAAATAAAATTCACCAATACGGATGAAGCCATCATCTGCGGTTTTACGGAACCCAGAGGCTCACGTGAAAGTTTCGGTGCATTGATTTTAGGAAAGTTGATTAATGGGCAACTGACATACTGTGGCCATACAGGAACCGGTTTTAACAATGAATTATTAAAACAGCTTTACGGGCTGCTTCAGAAATTAATTATAAAAACAGCTCCGTTTGAAACCATTCCAAAGACGAATATGCCTGTTACCTGGACGAAACCAGAATTGGTTTGTGAAATTAAATATTCCGAGATCACTAAAGACGGCATTTACCGCCATCCTGTTTTTGTAGCCCTCCGGGAGGATAAAGAGCCCGCAGAAACTGCAGATCCTGAAAATAAAGTAAGTTCAAACCGTAAACATTCAAAAGCAATGAAAGCCAAGATTCCATCAAAAAAAACCGAAAGTTCTGAAAAAGAAATCACTCTGAATAAGCATAAGGTAAAGCTTACTAATCAGGATAAGATTTATTTTCCAAAAGACGGTATTACCAAAGGGGATGTGATCGCCTATTACCAGTCTGTTGCATCGTATATCCTTCCCTACCTTAAAAACCGCCCTTTGTCTCTGAACCGGTTTCCAAACGGGATTGAAGAGCAGGGATTTTATCAGAAAGATGCCGGAGACAGCATTCCGGACTGGATCAAAACGACACAGGTTTACTCCGAATCCAATGATAAATTTATTGACTACATTTACTGCAACGACAAGGCAACTCTGGCCTACCTGAATAATTTAGGCTGCATTGATCTCAACCCGTGGAACAGTTCTCTGCCGGATCTGGAACATCCCGATTATCTTGTTCTGGATCTTGATCCTTCAAAGAAAAATACATTTGATGAGGTAATCGAAACAGCATTACAGGTGAATGAAGTTCTGGAATCGGTTAAGGTAAAAGGATACTGTAAAACTTCCGGAAGTACGGGAATTCATATTTACATCCCGATGGGTGGAAAATATGATTTTGAACAGGTAAAAGATTTCGCTCATATACTGATGAGACAGGTAAATGAAAAACTTCCAAAAATTACGACTCTGGAAAGAAGCCTTCAGAAAAGAGATGATAAAAAGCTTTATCTTGATTATCTGCAGAACAGAACCGGGCAGACATTGGCAAGCACTTACAGTGTAAGACCGAAAGAAGGTGCATCTGTTTCTATGCCGCTGGAATGGAGTGAACTGAAACCGGGATTAAAACCTGCTGATTTCAATATTCATAATGCACCGGACAGAATCAGGGAAAAAGGAGATTTGTTTAAACCTGTTTTGGGAAGGGGAATTGATATGATGAAGGCATTGGAATTGCTGCAGAGCAGGGAATGAATTGCAAAAGCTGGATTTGCCTGAATGACTTATTATCTGTTAAAGATTACAGCCTCACTATCATTTCGATCTCTTTATATATTTTACCCAGCTTTTCATCAGTTATGGAAGAAGAAGATGTTTTTAAAGACCTTAAACCTTTATTTTCAACAGTGAGTTGACTAAAATTAAATTTTCGAATTTCTTCTTTTGTGTAAAATACATGAAAAGTACCCCCTGTTTCGTATGAAATCTTTTTTAATTTAAGAGAATCCGGAGGTTGATCGTGATATTATTTTTAACCGCATGATGAATCGGAATTTCCAGATCATATGATTGGGTGTTCTCATCTCCATCTGAAATTAATATCATTGATTTGTTACTTAGCCCAGTACATTCTTTTTATTATTAAGAAACAATTATATAAATGGGGCCTGTTGCCAACTTATTCTCACAAAGCTGTCCTAAAAAGTTAGATATTTTCAGGACAGCTAAAAGCTCCTGGAGCTTATATTTTATCATCAATTGACTTATTATAAACATGTATATCTCTCTGAGGAAAAGGAATTCCGATTCCGGCCTTATCCAGAGCCTCTTTACAGCTAATGATAAGTTCCTCGTTCATTGTCCAGAAATTTTCCGTAGCGGTACTTACTCTTACTGATACATTCACTGCACTGTCTCCAAGTTCCGTTACTACAACCTGTGGTGCCGGATTTTTAAGGGCATACTGATTATTTTTAATCACTTCCATTAAAACGTTTTTGGTGTGTCTTAAATCTGCATCATAGGCAATCCCGATGTCCAGAGCAGTTCGGCGTGTTCCCAATTGGGTAAAATTAGTAATGCTGTTATTAGAAACGACTCCATTAGGAATAACAATCAGTTGATTTTGTGGTGTCACCAATTTGGTATGGAAAATATCTATGGCCTGTACTGTTCCTGAAACTCCATTATTGGTAGAGATAAAATCTCCTATTTTAAAAGGTTTTAATAATAAAATAAGGATTCCTCCGGCAAAATTCGTCAGTGATCCCTGCAAAGCTAAACCCACTGCCAGACCAGCAGCACCAATCATGGCTACAAATGCTGAGGTTTGTACTCCCAATTGGGTAACTACAACAATAAAAAGAAGAATATTGAGCCCCCAGTTGATAATATTAAGAAGGAAGTGCTGTAAAGAAGCTTCCATATTACGTTTTTTGAACCCTTTCTCAGCAAGTTTCTTAATCATTCTGATCATCCATGATCCGATCAGATAAATCAATAATGCAGAAACAATTGCAGTAAAGATTCTCGGTGCCCATGAAATGGCTGAAGATATTAAGGTATCCCAATGTTTTTGAATGTTGTTCAGTTGTAAATCGTCCATTTTTCTGCTGCTTATTTTAGTATTTGTATTTCAGATTGATTTCTACGAACAGCAGGTTTTGAAATAAATACAAAATGAGAATAGGGTATGTTTCCCAAAGAAACAGACCTTAAACTTCCAGGCTAAAGTAAATGCTTTTAAACATTAAAGCGGATTGATTGAATACCGGAACAGATTTGTCCTCATTATATTCACTGATCATTTGTAACCGAATCCTGCTGTGAAGAAATAATTTTCGGGTTTTACCATAGCAAAGAGGATACCGAAATGGAATTTCACTCCGGTTAAATAGTAATATTCAAAAAAATTATGGGAGTTTCGCGGCTAAGCTTTCCGGCAGCATTCTCAGAATATGATAAATAATTTTCCATTTGAAATTCGGGACAATGGTAAAAGAATTCCCGGCGTTGACGATGAATTTCGCTACATAATCAGGCTCCATGATGAGGGATTCATTCAGCTGCAGTCCTTCATTGATCTTGGTTCTGATATAACCGATCACCAAAGCATTTACAATAATTTTCCCGGAAGCAAGTTCCTGGCGTAAGCCCGCCAAATACTGGGTAAAGGCCGCTTTCGTACTTCCATATACAAAATTGCTTTTCCTTCCCCTCACTCCGGAAAGCGAAGAAAGTCCGATGATTCTTTCCAGATTTTTATTGCTTTTATCCATCGCGATAAGGTTCAGAATGGAAACTCCTCCCATATAATTCACCTCCATCATCTGTTTTGCTCCTTTAAAGTCATTCAGAGCTTTTTCATTATCCACGAGGAAGCCCGCTGCATATACTACAATATGGGGTTTTACGGAAAGTTCGGAATAGAATTTCTGATGAGAATCAAAATCGGCAGCATCAAAATACAAAACACTCACCTTTGTCCGGTCCAGCCGGTTTTCAATAATAAAACTTTCCAGAGATGCTGTGTTTCTGGAAGCTGCAGTAACTGAAAATCCTTTTTCCAGATACTGTTTTATACACTGCTTGGCCACATCTGAATTGGCTCCTAAAATGAGAACGTTTTTACCTGTATTCTGATTCATAGCACAAAGATATTTTATTTGTTTGTATTGAATGAAATGGAACAACTTAAAGTTATTTTCTAACCTGAACTGAGTTTTTTTAATGGCAACGGCAAACAAAGATATGGAACGGCGCAGTATTTTAAGGTAAACAAAGCCGCTTCGCTTATTTTTTTGAAATACAAAGTTTAAATATGCATCCAATGATACCACCTAAACCTGTCAGGTTTCAATTAATCTCTCTACAAGTTTTTTAATAAAAAATCCGGCGCGGGGGGGGTTTGGCCCCGCGCCGGAAATATCTTCAGACTGAAAAATTATTTTGTTTCAGTTTCGTTTTCTTTTTTATCTGCTGTTTTTTCAGCAGCTTTTGCCTTATCTCCAAAACGGGCTTCTGTAAATTCTCTTGAAACCGCTGCTTTTTCGAATTTAAGCTTTCCGGATAGTGTTTCAATAACAAAACCGTCATCCTGAACCTGCGCAATTCTTCCGTGAAGACCTGAAGTAAGTACAACTCTGGTTCCTACTTTAAGGGTTTCCTGGAAGTTCTTTTCCTGTTTCTGCTTTTTCATCTGAGGTCTGATCATCAGGAAATAGAACCCGACGAACATTACCCCCATCATAATCAGCATCATGGATGAAGATCCCTGTGGCTGTGCCTGTAAAAAGATTGTTAACATATGGGTTAAATTACGGTTGAATGTTCGCAGTGAACGTTAATCTGATCGGAGACTTATCTACATTGGCAAATACGTCTGCATATTTCTGAACGTTTCCGTCGAAGTTAGTAGAATCGAAATGTAATGTGATTTTTCCTTTTTTACCTGGAAGGATAGGTTCTTTGGTAAAGTCAGGAGCTGTACATCCGCACCCCGGTTTTACTTCAGAAATTACTAACGGATTGTTTCCTGTATTGGTAATTTCGTATACGTGCTCTACTTTGTCTCCTTTCTTGATGTTTCCGAAATCGAAGTTGCTTTCACCTAAAGCCACAGTAGTTGACGGCTGGTTAGAAACCTGTGCAGGAACACCTGCTTCAGTAGTTGCAGGAGGGGTAGCAGTTTCCGTAGCTGCAGTTGTACCTGCTGCCGTAGAATCCTGGGTAGTTTCAGTACTCTGGGTTTCTTTGTTTTCTTTTTTGCAGGAAACCAAACCAAAGCCTATAATAGACAAAGCGATAATTGATAACGTCTTTTTCATGTTAAATTCTATTTTGATCTTTACAATATTTATCTAAAATTCCATTGATGAAGATATTGGAACGGTCTGTGGCAAATACTTTTGCAATTTCAATATATTCATTGATAATAACTCTTGAAGGGGTAAAAGGAAAATTATCCAGTTCTGAAATAGCAGTAGATAAAATCACTTTATCCATTAAAGAAACTCTTTCCAGGTCCCAGTTTTCCAGTCTTTCCTCCAGTTTTTTCTCATTCACCTCCCAGTTATTCAGGGTATCTCTGAGCAGTTTGCTGGCGAACGTTTTATCATCTTCATCTTTGATCATTTTGATCAGGGTTCTGCTTTCCTCATCTTCTTTCAGGAAACCGATTGTTTTCTGCACCATGGAATTGGCAATATGGATATCATCATACCATGAAAGTTCCTTATCTCCCAGATAATCATGAAAATCATCATTTTCAGCAATGTATCTTAAAAAAAGTTTTCCGATGAACTTCTGATCATCCTCAAAAGAATATCCTTCTTCTTTCATGAAATCCTGATAGCGTTTTCCTGCTGTGATTCTCTGGAAAGTCTTTACCAGTAAATCATCGTGCATATCCCATTTCAGCTGTTTATGCTGGCCTGTGAAAAATAACCTTTCCGGGTTTTCTTCCAGTTTGATCAGGATCTGGTTGTTGATGAATTTCTGGTTAGGATTAATATCAGCATCAGTTTTAATGAACTTGTTTTTCCCGATCTCGATCTGGTTTTCCGCCAGTTCTTTCAGGGCCACTAAAAAATTCAGCTGATAGATGTATAGATAATAGATTTTCTCTATTCCTGAGAACATATTTTTCTCTAAAACATCAAACTTTACAGGATTCTGGTAGTAAGAATACACTGTTTGCACTACTTTTTCACGAATTTGTCGTCTTCCTAACATTCAAAGAGCTTTTTATGGCTGCAAAGATACAAAATTTAAAATTGATGAAATTCGTAATATGGTCACATTTTCGTAATTTTGTAAAAGTTTATGAAAGCGCTAAAAACCTTAAACCCTTATTTTTGGAAACACAAAATACTTTTGTTTTGGGGATTCTTATTTATCATTGCCAGTAATTTTTTCAATATTTATAAAGTTCAGTTTATCGGAAAATCTGTGGACCAGCTTGCAGATATGAAAAACGGAAGTCTGGGCTTCAATAAACAGGTACTGATCTATGTGGCGATCATTGTTGTCAGCTCTCTTCTCACCGGTTTTTTTACCTTCATGATGAGACAGACTATTATTGTAGCTTCCAGAAGAATTGAATACGAACTGAAAAATAAAATATACAGACATTACCAGGATCTTTCTTTAACGGATTATAAGCAGACGACCATCGGAGATCTGATGAACAGGCTCAGTGAAGATGTTGTTGCCGTAAGGATGTATCTGGGACCGGGTGTCATGTATGTTGTTAACCTTATCGTTCTTGTCGTGATTACGGCTATATATATGATAAGCACAGATGCTTCAATGACTTTATGGACTCTCCTGCCCCTTCCCGTACTTTCTTATCTTATATTTAAGGTAAGTTCGATTATCAATAAGAAATCGAAGATCATGCAGAAAAGCCAGTCTGCGATATCCACATTTGTACAGGACAGCTTTTCGGGAATCCGTGTGGTGAAGTTTTTTGCCAAAGAAAAGTACATCGAGAAAAACTATGGCATTAAAGTAACCGATTACCAGGACAAAGCTCTGGACCTGGCAAAAACAGAAGCCTATTTCTTTACCATTATTTTATTTGTCATCGGACTTTTGAATGTTTCCGTGATCTGGGTTGGCGGGCAAAAATATATTGCAGGAGAACTGAGTGTAGGTAAGATCGCAGACTTCTTTATGTACATCAACATCCTGATCTGGCCCTTCTCTCTGGTAGGCTGGGTAACTTCAGTCAATCAGCGGGCGGAAGCCTCTATGCAGAGAATCAATGAATTTATGGATAAAAAATCAGAGATTGTGAATACCAACTTTGAGAACTATCCGATCAGAGGGGATATTGAATTCAGAAATGTAACGTATGTTTATCCCAATACCGGAATCAAAGCTCTTGAAAACCTAAGCTTTAAGATCAAAGCAGGTGAATCACTGGCTATTATGGGTAAAACCGGAAGCGGAAAATCCACCATTGCTCTTCTTCTGTGCCGGTTAATTGATCCTACCGAGGGTGAAATTCTGATTGACGGAAAAAACCTGAAAGAGCATAACCTTTATAACTACCGGAAGTTTATCGGCTACATTCCACAGGAAAGCTATCTGTTCTCAGATTCCATTGAAAACAACATCGGTTTTGCCATCGATCATCCTTCTCATGAGAAAGTAGTGGAATATGCAAAAATTGCTGACGTTGATAAAAATATTGCTGAATTTAAAGAGCAGTATAAAACACTTGTAGGTGAACGCGGAGTGATGCTTTCGGGAGGTCAGAAACAGAGAATCTGCATCGCCAGAGCCCTGATTAAAGACCCGAATATTATTATTTTCGACGATTCTTTATCCGCTTTGGATACGGAAACCGAGCAGAACATTCTTGAAAATATCGACAGAAAAATCCGAAACGCCACTTCCATAATCATCACACACAGAGAGTCTAGCGCTCAAAAAGCAGACAAAATTCTCAACCTTACCGAAATTGCCAATTCTGTAACCGCATAGCCGTTTCGTTCCCAATTGTTAAATAAATCATAAAAAAAATTTTGTGATTAAAAGAATTCTTTTATATTTGTTCTTAACAAGATTAAAAAATATCTAACAATGAGTGAATACAAGGAACGCCATGAAAATGAAATTTTCACTAAGGTGTTAAAAGCAGGGAGAAGAACTTATTTCTTTGATGTGCGCGAGACGAAAGCAGGAGATTATTATCTTACGATTACCGAAAGTAAAAAGAACTTCGGAGAGAATGGGGAAGCTACATTCGAGAAGCACAAAATTTATCTTTACAAAGAAGATTTTAAAAGTTTTCAGGAGATGTTTAATGAGTCCACAGATTTCATCATTAACGAGAAGGGTGAGGATGTAATTTCAGAAAAACATGACAAAGACTTCAAAAGCAGATCATTCACAATAGATTCTGATGACGAGGTTTAAAAAAAAGAATATCTAAAAACACAAGCATCTGGAAAAGGTGCTTTTTTTATGTCTGAAAACGAACAGCATAAAATATTTGAAAGCCGGAAACCGGAAGAAAGAAGCTGGAAACTACTTTTAACTATAATTACGTACAGTGTCTATTCAGAGAACTAATTGCTCTTCAGGGCTTTCATAATTTCCCTCTTCTCTATTATTTCCTGAGCAGCAGCATTTCCAAAGCCCCCCGGAAAATATCATCCATTTAAAACAAAAACCTTTTGCCATCAATGAATTCAAAATTTGAAAGATCAACCGGTAAAAAATTATTACGAGGGAGTCCCGAAGGGACGATTTAGCACACAATCGGATACAATCCGATTAATATAAAACAACACCAGAGAACAATACCGGCCATCAGGTTTTATTTCTGCCGGCCAATGATAATCAGTCCAGCAAGAATCGCAAGAATCATCATGACCGTAAAAACTATTTTGAATGCAGAAAGCGGCTTTTTCCCATAAATTTTACCGGTCTGCCCATTAATCATATAAAAGTATGATTTCCCTTTAAACAGATAATGACATCGCCATACCGGCAGAACCATATGTTTAAATGTCTCGTTATAATAGCGGGTTTGCACCGATAATCCTCTGTAAGTATCCTCCTTTAAAAGGCTGATACATATTTCCCGGATTTTATCATCTATATACTGATGAAAATAATTATAGGACTGGGTCAGATCACCATCATAAGCTTTGGCACTCCATCCCAATAAATATTGAGCATTAAAAGGTTTAAGCTTATTTAAGTCATAAGGGTAAATTTCCTCCATCGTTTTCTGTTCAAATTCCTTTGATCCCGACAGAAGCATATCATTAAAAAACTGAACCGTATTTCCCGACTTGTAATGCCATCGTGTTCTCCTCTCCCGTTTTACCTTTTCATGTCCGTTATGGTCTTTATACTTTATATCTACATAATAATAAATTCCGGCTTCTCCGGACCAAGCACTTTCTGTATGAGAATCCAGAGTCCAGAAGGGCACATAGCATCCGTCCATTTTATCGTTAAGAGCCTGTTTCTTCAAGGCAGAATCATTCCAGAATCCTTTGCCGATCCAGCCCTGAAAAATACCCGATGCTTCTTCCCTGGAAATCTCAAAAGGAAGAATAGATTTCGGAGTGATAGGCTTTGACCGATACCCGTCTGTATTAATGATATTATTTTTGCAGTGCCGGCACTCGAAGAAAGCGATATTCTCCGTACATATATTGTCTTTTCCGCATTTTGAGCAACGGAAACTAAATTCTTTCAGCTCAACAACCGGCAGTTTTGAAGCATCTAAAAACGCATTGATCCGCTGCTCAGTAATCAACTCATTACTTTCTGCAATAGGAATAAGTGTGCTGCAGTGTAAACATTTAAGACTCTGGCTTTCTGAATCAAAATTGAGCTCCGAATTACAGTTAGGACACGGATACTCCACTATATTTGCCATAGAAGTCTATAATTGTTTCAGTATTTCCTGCTTTTTTTGGGTAAACTCTTCTTCTGTGATAATGCCCTGTGTTTTTAAATCGTTTAACTGCTTCAGGATATCCATCAGCTCAGTTTTATTTTTCGAAGAGGTATCGGGAGTACTTTGAGCGGACTGGTTCAGCACATTGGTCATCAGCATTCCTGCCCCCATTCCCATTACATTCCCGGCCGCACTGTTTTCAGACATATTCTCCATAGAAATTCCCGCCTGCATTTTATTAAAATCATCAAGACTGCCTTTCAGTACGTTCAGCTGGGTTTTCTTATCGAGCATTTTTTCTACCTCATCAGGAAGAGAAACACTCTCTATAAAAAACTTTTCAAGGCTTATTCCGTAAGCATCGAACTCATTCCGGAAAACAGGCATTAACTTTTCGCTCAGCTCAGAAAACTGAGCTGTTAAATCCAGAACGGTAACATTCGCTTCGGCAAAACCTTCCGCCATTTTGCTCGCTATAATATTTCGGAGAGTTTCCTCAACCTGGTCTGCTTTTACATAAGAATTGGTTCCTGAAAATGCGGTAATAAACTTCTTAGGATCATCTATTTTTATCGCAAAATTTCCGAACGATTTTAAACGGATCTGCCCCAGTTCGGCATCTCTCATAATAACCGGAGATGAAGTTCCCCACTTTAGATTGGTAAACTGTTTGGTACTGATGAAATAAACATCTACTTTAAACGGAGAATTAAAACCATATTTCCAGGATTCCAAAGTAGTGATCACCGGCATATTATTCGTGGTAAGCGTATGAAGTCCCGGAGTGTAGACATCTCCAAATTCACCTTCATTCATCAGAACGGCAGCCTGGCTTTCACGTACGGTAAGTTTTGCACCGTTCTTTATATTATTACCTTCATCCTGGAATTTCCATAATACCGTATCGGTAGTGTTGTCTACCCATTCAATAACCTCTATAAGTTCATTTCTTATAAAATCGAATATGCCCATTTTCTGATGTTTTAATAGTTAAAGTTTCCGGAAACAAATATAACAACTTATTTAATGATGCCTGTCTTTTAGAATATTAAAAAAACTGAGTTTAACCAGGGGAGCCGGGTATAAAAGTCCGGGAGATGGAAGAAGGAGGCTGGAAGTTACTTTTAGCCATAGGTACTGATGGTCTCTATAAATTTTAATATCATAAAATGAGTAAAAAAAGATCAACTCTTATCGTATTGATGATCTTTATATTTTTTTTCGTCCGGTTCCCAGCTTCACTCAGGTATTATAACAAAAGGTACACCGCTGAAAGTGTACCTTTTTAGTTTTATAAAAGCCTGACGTTTATATTTTACACAAGCTCCCTCTTAATCTGGGAAAGTATGGTAGGGTCCTGTATTTCATTGTCTTTAGCCAGCAGTAACACCTTAGACAGGACTTCCGCAGATTTCGGATCATCATCAGCAAAAGGCAGAAATAATCTTCCCCTGTGCTGGGAATGTACCGGAAGAATTGATAAATACCTCCCCGGAGTCTGATGAACAACAGCACTTCCTAAATGCACACTGTATTCCGCCATCTGGCCTTTCACCAATACATGTGAACCTTCTATTTTTATATTATCCAGTTTAAACAGGCGGGCTGTTTCTTTCATCAGCACAGCTCTCATTTCAATGGATGAATGGCTGGCTTCAGGATCTACCCCTCCTACATGCGCTACTGAAACTACCAGATCCACATCACGCATGACTTCCGAGAACAGCCTCGGATTGATTTCTTCAAAAGGAATATTCTTATACGTTTTCAGCGAATGGAATTCTATGGTTTCCAGCGTAGGACTTTCTATATCTGCCGGCGAGAACCAGTCTGCCATCGCATAAAGTTTCACCTGGAAGCCTTCTTTGTGATAAACCTTCTGGAGCCCTTCTTCATGATCTACTTTCCAGCCTCTTGTTTTCAGAAGAGCTAAAGTCTGCTTCGGCTGGATCTGATGCCCGGCATAACGGCGTGATACTGATTTCTCCTGCAGTTCATCCGGTGTCGGCACATACAATTCCCTGAAGATCTGTTTGAACGGCTGGATCAGCTTTTCTGCAAAACAGTAATGCTGATAATCGCTCCATACAGAATTCTGATGCAGATCTACACAATGGGCAATACGCAGTGTATTTTCTCTGTTCAGTTCCTGAATTTCACCATGAGAATTCACCAGGTTTCCATCATGAAAAAATCCGATTTTACCGTCATTGGAAATAAATACCAGCTTTTCCAGGTGTTTTACAATAATGGGATGTTCAAACAGGTTCTGAATTTCAGCAAAAAGGAATTCATCCCCTCTGATCATGGCTTCTTCCAGTCCTTTCCTGGAACGGGTCCACTGCTCACGCATGATTTTACGGTAGTTCCCCAATTCTACCACTGCCTTATCCTTTTTAATTTTCGGAGGAATAGATTTCAGCTGTTTATCATCTCTGAATACCACAAGTTCAGCTTTTCCGTCTGTTTCAATGATTAAACCTACGGTTACGCCATCTACGGTTACCTGGGTTTCTTTTGACAGCAGATTCTGAATCTGTCTGGTTTCCATAGCCCAGGTCAGACGGATCGGATCAGGATAGCCAGCATTTCTTGCCAGGTTTTCTAAGGCAACTCTTACCGCCAAAGCTTCACTGGCCTGTTTCATAGAGCCAAATTCACGGCTTTCCTTTTTAAACTGCTGTATGTATTCGTACCGGCTCAGTACATCTTTCTCCGGATTGGTTTTGCTTAGCGGAACAAGGCCGTATACCCGGAGAAAATCCTGATCTCTTTTATCTTTGACCTTTGCCGTTACCTCTTTGATCTTTAAGCTTCCGGTAAGGGTATCTGAATACAGTCTTGCACGGCGGTGCCCGTTACCGTCTGAAATATATTTGGCCGATTCGTAAAGCATTTCCCAGCGGGCTTTCCCCAGCTCTTTATAAGCTTTGGTAAACCATTCTTTATCCACAGCTCCGTCTTTAAACTCCTGAATATCTACCGATGAATATTTAGCCGCCTCACTTTCCAGTTCCGAATTCTGTTCCTGATAGGCTCCGGTTTTGGTATGGGCGTGCATCCACCAGATCGCAGAATCCAACCCTTTCCAGCCCAAATAGCTGCTGATGAATTTCTGCCACTGCGGAGCATACACAGCTGCCTGTATCAGGCGGAGTTCTGTGATCTTTTCCTTTTTCATTATTTCGTTGAAAGATTTCTGGGTATCCGTTTCCAGAGGATAGCACTGGGAAAGCAGGTAAGAAAATAACTTTTGCCTGGTCATGCTTTCATTGCCATAACTGTATATGTAGTTGGCATACAATCCGGATTTACCCAGCCCTTTCAGTATCTGTGCAAACCTTTCTGCTCCGTATATCGCCCTGAACTCCTGTACAAAGTGGGAAACGGCAGTATTGGCATCGCCACGGATAAGTTCCACATCAAGGAATTTATTCTGTATTTCTGTAATAACAGGTTTCAGGAAAGGGAAGATTTCCAACAGCTTTTCGCTGTTCTGATAGAATTTGACAGTGGTGAGGTTTCTTATGACAGAATCTCCGGTGAAAATCCCTTCGTACAGCTCGTCTTTGGTGATTACCTTCAGCTCATAAGCTTTACAGAATAAGTAGAAATCAGGGACGGTATGCTTTACATTTTCCGGCAGTCCGTTGAACTGCATCCAACGGTATAAATTCCATAGCTTAATCAGCTGTTCGTCTGTAATTTTTCGGAACGGAACCGCATCCAGGAACAGATTGAAAAAGCCTGTCTGCTGCCAGCCGTTTCCGTCGTATCTGTAATAGTAATCGTTTTGTTTTGCCTTATGATTGATAATTTCTTCCGGAAGATTCGCAAATAATGTACTGCAGATGTCCAGCAGGAAGTCTGTTTTTTCTTCAAACACAAATTTATGCTGCAGCGAATCCAGAATATATTTAATAGGGTTATCCCAGAAATAACCTCCTTTCTTAGGATTCGGCAGCACATCTCTACAATAAAACACATAATTGTCAAGAAAATCCCTGAATTTTTTATGGTCGCAGCTTTCTGCAAAGGTCATCAGGAAAAGATCTCTAGGCTCAAGCCCCGAATCTTTATACCACTGCTCCCATACTTCATGCAAAGGATAGTTTTCTGTCAACTGCGCGCCCGTAAAACCTTCGGTATTCCTTTTAATCTGTACGAAACTATTTCCCAGCAGCAGTTTCTGCATAGCACCATCCCAGTTTTCAAATTCGTACTCATAGTCTTTATGTTTCAGGTAGAGGTCATTCAGCTTTTTCAGTTCCGCCTTTATCCGGCTTAATGGCTGTGTGAATCCGTATTTCTCTTTTTTAACCGCTTTTGCATATACGGAATCTGCTTTTACTTCCGGCAGCCCGAACGCAGAAATAACTTTAGGATCATAGAACCCGAAGCCATTTTCAGGGGAAAGCTGCTGTTGATTTCCGGAAGGATTAAGCTGCTCCAGAAGGTTCTGTTCTCTTTCGGAGATCTTTGGCCTTTCAGAATATATTTTGGTCCATTCTGTGATCCGGGCCGACACTCTTCTGTTCTTTTGAAGCTGAAGCATGAGGTCCAGAGAAGCTGTTCTCTGCTCCACATCACCTTTGGTCATCAGTTCATCCACAAACGGAACCACTGTTTCATCCTCCTGCTGAATAACGAGCTCGATCAGTTTTTTACGGAGCGTCCCTCCTTTTCTTTTAAACATATCGAAGAAAGTCATGACTTCTTCTTTATTCAGGGGATTCTGAAGGAGTACATTGATTCCTGAAGCAATCAGAGATTCTCCCCTGTCTTTTATAATTCTGAAAGCAAATTCTTTCTGGAAGGGAGTAACAGCCTTTTTCTTTTTTCCTATTCCGTAAGAGAATGAATAGCAGTAAAAGTCACCTAAAAGTACCCTCGTCAACTGTTCCCGCAATGAAAGTTCAAACTGGTCGAAATAAGAAAGCACCAGATCCAGTTTACTTTCATCTTCTCCTACCAGATAGAACATCGAAGAATAGAAATTATTCTTATTAAAAGTAGCATTAAGCCATGAGAATATCTTCCCCTCGAATTTTTTTTCCTTTATGTCTATCTTTTGGGTTAATGCATGGAGTTTTTCAAAAAAATCCGGATAATCTGCATTATTGATATAGAATTTTGAGTCGGTATTGACACTTAATAATAAGGATAAAGAAGGTCCCACAAATGCCAGCACCTGCAGATCGTCCTCCTGTATTGCTTTATAGAACAGCGGCATCTGGATATAAGGATCTCCGGTTTCCACCGCAAACTTTACCGCCAGACATTTTTTTTCTGTATTTCCTTTATCAAAGAGCTGGTGCAGGTAAGGGACTGTTTTTTCCACATCCCAGACGGCCTGTGCCCAAAGTGCCATGTAGACCTCGTTATTGTTTTTGCTTTTTATGGCAGCAGGAATCTGTTCGGGATTGCTGAAGTAAGTATCTGCCAGCGAGACTATATTTTTCACCACAGATTCTTTTTCCGCATCCCATCCCAATCCTGTCCAGGTATCTATGGCCCTTACAACGGAAGAAAAACGGGTGAGCTTGTGTTCAAGAATCACGTGAACCATATACTGAAGAGCTCCTATACTGGTTTCATCCAGCGCTTCCAGTATGGTCTGCCGGAGACCTTCCTGTCTCTGGGCTGCCAGCAACAGTTTTTCAACGAGCTCCCAGCAGTGCTTCTGTTCACTGTTCAGCAGAGCCTTTATAATGTTTCTGGATACTTTTCCTTCTGTATGTTTATTGAAAATAATATCCTCAATTAACTTGTAGACGGCTGTATTTCCTGTATCAATGGCTGCCGACCATACATAAAACTGGGATGAATTATTGGCTATTGCGTGATCGTAAATGATCTGTTCTTCCAGTGAAAGATCAAAATACTGATTACCGCTGCTGTAATTATAGATTACCGGGAAATTTACAAGCTCCCGCAAAAGGTTCACCTGATTGAGCAACAGATAACTCTCGTTATGCGGTGCCCGGAATGAACGGCGGTAGTATCCTGCCTGATACATTTTGTAAGCCATTTTGTTCCAGGCATACTTTATCAGATCAGCATAAGGTCCAAAGTAATAAACGAGCAGTTCGTAATAATCTTTATCATCCCAGATATCCGGTTTGATGTAATCTTTTAATTTTTCGGCCTCTTTGGAGCCTAAAGTAAGCTGCTGGTAATGATTGGTCTTACCCTTCAGCAGCAGAGCAGTCTCTGCTACCTCTTTTTTAAGTACAGGCTTATCCTGGAAGACACGTGCTGAAATATTGCCTTCTGCCAGTGCTGTGAGGTCTTTTTTTACTTTTTCGTAATAATTGCTGACGAGAGCCTTTGATTTTAGTTTTTCTGTAATTTCCATTTATATTTGTTGCTTAGTGTGATTTTTCTACCAATAGCTTCCCGCCAGGAAGGTAAGCCTGATGAAAGTAAAGGAATGCTCCAGGCCCAGATCGATGATTTGGGTGAGGTTTTCAAGTTGTTCATCATTATAAAATACGGCAAACAGCCCGTCTTCAAAAGCCTGAATGGCATTTTCCTGAGCTTTTGCCAGATCTGCCTTTTTCTGATTGTAGATACTTCCGAATCCTGCTTTTCCTGTATCGGTAAGGATATTCAGATAATTGTCTGTGGGGATTTTAGCATAGTCTTCGTCTTCCAGTTCAAATGATTTTGCATTGAATGCTTCCACCTGCTGCTGAACGATCAGCTTTAACAGCCTTTCCAGCGTAATAGTATTGTCTGTATACTCTATTTCAAGTTTCTGTTCCGAAAGAACAGGGTGTTTTTTACCCAATTGCTTTACTGTGACCTTTATTTCCATATTTGAAGTTAGTGTGGACTAAATATAGGGAAATTTTTCACTGTGGTACCTTCATTCCGCTGTTGTATAGCCTGTAAGAGCATTTTTCCGAATTAAAAAAAACATTATTTAAATCTTTTATTTTTAAGGAAATAAAAATGAAAAAGCCATATGATTTAAGAGCTTTGACTGTTTATCATGATTTAAAATAATTTCTACAATATGAAAACTGACAAATAAATATGAAAATCAGATTATTATCATCTTAAAAACAGCCGGATAAGTTTCATTATTTTCAGATATTCCCGGCATCATACCTGATGGTATCACCCATAATTATTTTAAGGGCAGTGATTCCAGGATGAATTCCTGATATTGAGCCTCTGAAATAGCCTGCATCCCAGTAATAAAATGCAATATTGGAAAAGAAAAGGCTGGTTGCGAAACATTGTTTTGTATAGATTAGCCATTGGGTTGGGATACAAAAATAGATCAGAATGCCAAAAAACGTAATCATGGCCAGCAGTGCAGGAAATATTCTCATCAATCTTTTCTTATAAAAATCAGAAAGGGAGAAGTTATTATCTGAGAGCCCGGACAGAATGATCCGAGTCATTAAATAGCCTGAGATAACAAAGAAAATGTCAACCCCGATAAACCCTCCTCTAAAAAAAGAAAATTTAAAATGATATAATAGTACAGCAACTACTGACAGTGCCCGGAGAAAGGAGTATCATTTCTGAATTTCATGATCAGTTTTAAAAGAAATATTGACTAACCATCAAATATACTTAATTCGGTCCAAACGGAATAAAAATATCAGGAGGAACTGTTGACTGCAGAGACAATTCGGTACCATAAGGGTTGAAACCTGTACCTTTTTTAATGGCAGGCATTCAGATCAGCAGGCTTTTTTATTCAGTTCTCTGCTTTTTCAGGACAAGGCAGTATAAATAAAAAAGTACACTATAAAAAAGTGTACTTTTTCAGATGGCCGTCAGGTAAGATACCGAAACTTCATATTGGTTTGCGGATATTTTTTATACCGATATCCTGTTTACGGGCAGGAGGCCTGCTGAGGCTGCGTTTAATCCCAACCATAATAACCTGTCTATACCGATCTTTTCAGATTTTATAAAATTATTATTCTACAACTTCTATACTTGTTATTTTACCGTTGTCCCAATAGGTGGTTACTTTTGCATTTGTACCAAAAATATTTTTTACATTGAAAATATATTTCTTTCCATCCTCTGTAAAGTAATCAACTTCAGCGTTATTACTCATCATGTTACTTGCAATCACGTGGCCTTCCTGCTTTGCAACATCGTACACATTTTTTCCATCTTTAACATAAGGAGCAAACCCATCCATTAGCCCGATTGCTTTTTCTCCACTATAAGAATCAATGATCTTCTGAACATCTTCAGGAATAGAAAGCTTACTTTTTGTTACCGCTGGATTCATAACGACATATTCAGTCTCAGAAGGTGTAGTGATTACAATTTTGTCAATGCTGGTATTTTCATCTACAAGATAATAAGCATCTTCAAATCCGGTTTCCACATCATGGGAAAAATACTGAAGATCATCCTCTGATTTCAGCTCTTTTTCTTTATTAAAGGCTTTCAGAAAGATCATTTCACTTTTTGGATTTTTCACCTCCAGATAGATATATTTCTTCCCTTTTGGTGCTATCTGTACCTTTTCTTCTTTTGATGAACGCAGTACTTTTCCTTCCTCCAGTTTTACAATAGTGATAGGGTTTTGCTCTATTTTGAATTCTTTACCTATTTCTACCGGAGTACTCTCTTTTCCACAAGATGTAAAAAGAAGCATCAGGGCAAGAACCGGAATTAAAAAAATTGATTGTTTTCTCATGAGTTTATTGATTTTAATTAATATTATTAGTTTTATATGGATGTGTTTTCTTTTGAATTATGATGCAATAATAAATGAAAGCCAGATAATAATTCTGACAAATGAATATCTGTTGAAGCCACGAATAAATTCGTTGGAATTTTATATAAATCTGTTTAAAGACTTACTCGCCTGTTCTGATGTAAGGTCAAAATAGGTGATATTGATAAGTAATGAAGTATTATTCCAGAAAATTAAATGGCATTAAAGGTTTTCACATTCCTTTAAGCAGGTAGAAATAATGAATCCGGATGGAATGAAACTGAGTATATTTTTTCTGATTTCCTGATGGTCATCAATATCAACAATCCTTAGCATAGTGTAATTAGTTTTCACAAATATAATGTTTTTTATAAATAATTTTTATATATATTCTAAAATAAGATTAATAAACACAATTAATATTTACAAACAGGATTAAAAACACAATTTGCTTTTCGGAGCAGAAAGGTATAAAAACAAGAAAAGTACACTTTTTACGGTGTACTTTTCCAGGTAAATCACATTCAAAAATCTGGTCGCATCAGCCTGATGATTCACCGACCTAATTTTTTGTTATGAATATCTTCAGTTATTTTTTAATGATTTTTAATGCCTTCGTATTATCATTTGAATTTACTTTAACCCAATAAACTCCTGGTGCTAAACCGGAAAAATCTATTGTGCCTTCGTTGGCATTCACCTCTTTATTCAATACTTCCTGCCCCAATACATTATAAACCGATACAAAGGAAATCTTCTGATCAAACGAAATAATCAGCTTGTCATGAACAGGATTCGGATAAGCTTTTATGGTATTCTTTGATATGGTAAAATCATCAACACCTAAAGTCGGACAGGCAAGAGCTGTTGGTATTTTTTTATCAACATTAGAGCCGTCACCTAATTGACCATAAAGATTTAATCCCCATGTACTGACAGTCCCGTCGCTTTTTAAGGCAAAAGTATGTGATATTCCACCGGCAATAGTCTTCCAGGTTGTAAGACTGCCTATCTGTACAGGAACGTTACTATTTGCAGTAAGTCCGTTTCCTAACTGACCATATTGATTCCTTCCCCAGGCCCAGAGTGTTCCGTTGGATTTTATTGCAAGGGTGTGATTTCCTCCGGATGCAATATTCTGCCAGTCAGCAGCGGTTCCGATTTGTGTTGGAATATTCTTATCTGTGGTTGTTCCGTCCCCGAGCTGTCCATTCGCATTATATCCCCATGCCCAAAGTGTTCCGTCTGTCTTTAATGCTGCAACATGAAGTGCTCCTACACCAAGACTCTGCCAATTGTTGGCGGTTCCAATTTGAGTCGGTACTAATCTATTGGTATTGGAGGCATCTCCAACAGTACCGTAAGTATTGCTTCCCCAGGCCCAAAGTGTTCCGTCTGTTTTCAAGGCAACGGTAAAATCCTGTCCGCACTGAACAGCTAACCAGTTATTGGCAGTTCCTATTTGAACGGGTACCAAACTGGTTGTAGTGTTGCCCGTACCTAACTGTCCATACGGATTAAGCCCCCAGGCCCACAATGTACCGTTATTTTTTATAGCAACGGTATGATACATTCCACTGTCAAAGGTTTTCCAATCATTATCATTAGCACTTCCCACCTGAACCGGTGTATGCTGATCTGTATTTGTACCATTTCCCAACTGGCCTGAATTTGCTCCCCATGCCCACAGTGTTCCGTCTGTTTTTTGAGCAATTGTGTGATTGCTTCCACCGGCTATCGCTTTCCAGTTATTACCTGTCCCTATTTGTTTCGGGATTGATGAATTAGCTGTGGTACCATTTCCTAATTGTCCTGAGTAATTATTTCCCCAGGCCCATAATGTTCCGTCAGTTTTTATAGCTACACTATGTAAGCTACCCGCGCTTATTTTTTGAAAACAGCCGTTTTGAACATCACCTGGCGTCATTTTCGTCAAACCAAGCTGCAATGTTCCCAGCCAGATAGTCCCTGAAGATACTGTCTTAACTGCACTGAAATAGTCATCCGGCAAACCTGAATTTGTATTTTCTCTGGTATAGGTCGTGCAATTTGTAAAGTTTTGCAAACCTGCTCCGTTAAAGCCAATCCATACCTTGTTGTTAGTGTCAAGATCCAAAGCCTTCGGGTTGTATCCTGCAAGGCAGGAAGTGCTTTGATAGATAAATGTAAGGTTAGTTCCGCTTGTTGTTAAGGTAATTAAGCTATCAGAACCTTTCAGATACACTGTATTATTGGCAATTCTCAATATACGTTCGGTTCCCTGAGCTACAAAATCAAAATCAGTTCCGTTGAATTTATACAATACCCCTCCATTGGTAACCCAAACGCCATTATTACTGTCAGTTGCCACAGAATTCAGGTTGTTTACAGAAGTATAAGTAGTCCAGGCAGTCCCGTTGAATTTTGTAAGTCCTGAATCTGTTGCAATCCAAAGGTTATTCTGCCCGTCAACCGCTATATCATTGATTGCATTAGCCGGTAAGCCTGAATTGGAAGTTGTATAATTCGTCCAGGTTGTACCGTTATACAAAATAATCCCATTGAGTTGAGAAGCAATCCATTTTCTGCCTAAACCGTCAATTTGAATTTTTATAATTGAATTGGATGCAATACCGGAATTCGCCGTATTATAATTGGTAAAAGCCGTTCCGTTAAAAGTTGAAATCCCGTTAGAAGTCGCCAGCCATAATAAACCATTGGCATCGGTTTCAATATCCGCAATATAGTTGCTTCCTATTTCTGAATTGGAAGTATTGTATGTTGTATAACTATACGTTTGTGCAAATGCAGAAATTGAACTGAGGATTAAAAATAAAAAGTAGAGTTTTTTCATGGTTTTAAATCTCTTCATGTTTAAGTTTCGTAATATTTCTCCTACTCGTTTAGCTTTTCGGTTCCGCTTCGTTTGAATGGTTTCTGAACTCCATATGAAATGCAGGCCTTCCAAAATCAAATTAATTCACGAAAAAATACAGGCTTTATCACAATTTGACTGACAAATGTCTTTTTAAACGGCATACTGTATCATTACCGACAGAACACCTGCGGCTACTTTAGCACAGACATTTTATAGGTGATTACTGAAATAATTAAAATGATTATACAGCTTGTATCTTTTCTGAGGAATGTTTTGATTCTAAATTGCAGGAACAATAAGTACTGATAAATTAACAGAATAAAATTCAGGTGGTAGTTTCATGGTATCATGGTTTTCAAATTCAGGTTTTAGTTTTTAGAGACAACAGTTATCATAATAATCTATGACGGCTGCAAAAATATGCTTTTCTTATGGATTATCAAACAAATAATCAACACCGTAAAATAGTTTTGGCGAGCATATAGAAATAAAAAAAGTACACTCTAAAAGTGTACTTTTCTTGGGTGAATGATGGGTCTCGAACCCACGACCTTCGGAACCACAATCCGACGCTCTAACCAACTGAGCTACAATCACCGTTTTGTGAGTGCAAATATAGGAAAGATTTTTTAATTACAAAACAATTCCATCAAAATTTTTCAAAGCAATTAATTTTTCTGTCGTAAAGCCCTCAGCATAAGCAACTCCGGATAATCGTCCCAAATCCTGGGCACGGTAAGTCAGACTCTCAAAAAAGTCTTTTGTGGCAATTGGAGTAACAGGTTCTTTAGAAGCAGGATCATAAAACTGGGTTTTGAAAGCCATACAGGCTGCAATTTTTTTATCCAGATGTTCTGAGATGTCGATAACGAACTCCGGCTTTATATCTTTCCACTGAATGTAATGAAAAATATGCTTGGGTCTCCAAACTTCCTGGTTTTCTCCGTCCATTACAGTTTCAATTTTTCTCAGTCCGGATAAAAAGCACGCATCCGACACTAATTTCGCTCCTTTTGCATGGTCCGGATGTCTGTCATCAATTGCATTGGCCAAGACGATTTCCGGCCTGTATCTGCGGATCATTTTTACGATCTTCATCTGATATTCCTCAGAGTTGGTCAAAAAGCCGTCCTTCATTCCAAGATTCTCCCTTGCAGAGACGCCCAATATTTTGGCCGCTTCTGTGGCTTCCTCTTTTCTTGTTTCATCGGTTCCTCTTGTTCCGAGTTCTCCTTTGGTAAGATCTACGATTACGCATGTTTTTCCTTCCGAAATCATTTTGGCAATAGTACCGCCGCATCCCAGTTCCACATCATCAGGATGTGCTCCAAAAGCAAGTATATCTGTTTTCATACTTTCAAAGATAAGCTTTAAAATAAAAACTTCCCAAACATTAGGAATGGGAAGTTTTAATATCTATAATTTAAATTTTAAATTACTTATTGATTTCTGCATTTAGTTTTACTGCATCCTGATAACTCGGATCAAGCTGTAAAGACTTGGCAACATAATCTTTTGCTTTTGCCACATCAGAATCTTTCACCATATAAGCTACGGCAAAATAGGCATAGGCAAGCGTCTGCTTGTTGGCTTCTCTATCTGCCGGCTTCACTATACTGATGAACTTTTCATAAGCCAGCTTTGCTGCGTCGTTGTTTCCTGCCTGCTGATAAGAATATCCCTGACTGTAATAAGCCGGAGCCCATTCAGGAAGAAGAGCAATCATTTTCTGCCATGTAAGAACAGCCCCGTTCCAGTTTTTAACATCCTGATAAGCAGTCGCTAATTTAAATAATGAATCGGAATCCTGTGAATTTTCGATCACTTTTTTCTTAAGCGCTTCAATTTCAGGAGTAGTAGGGCCTTTATCCGCTTCAGCCTGGGACGCTCCTCCACCGGCAATATTCGCCATTTCCACATCCCACTTCATTGTTTCATCTTTCGCTCCTTTAGCAATAGCAATTTTCTGCTGTGCTTCGTTCATTAAAGCAGTTTTCTTGGCTGCATCGGTTTCTGTTTTAGCTAAACCTGCTGCGATAAGTCCCTGAAGTCCCTGATCTGCGGGCTGGATTCTTGTTTTCTCTGCCTGAGAAACGAAAGTATCCATATTTTGTTTGGCTTCCGCATAATTTCCGTCTGCATAAGACTGATATGCTCTCAGCTTAAATTTAATAGGGTCATCGATTTTATCAAAGATCTTATCCAATACCGTTTTAGAGTTCGCGTAATCTTCGTTGGTGAAGTATAATTTAGAAATTTCCAGCTGGGTATACGGATCTTCGTCAGCATATTTTGTATAGTTGATAAGGTCCTGGGTAGCTTTTGCATTCTGCTGGTATCTGATGTCATAAGATGCCAGGGCTTTATAAGCCGGCGCGTAAGTAGCATCTACACTGATAGCTTTGTCAATATTTTGTTTAGCCTGCTGCCACTGTTGTGCAGCCATCCATAAAGTTGCCATTCTTGTGTATACGGACGCTTTATTTTTAGCTAAAGGAAGTGCTTTATCATAGGCAGACATTGCATCACCAGGCATTCTTTTCAATCTGTAAGCATCCCCGAGAGTGTAATAGAAATGAGCAGGTACTCCTTTCTTTTCAGCTTTTTCAATGGCTTTTGTAAGATATTGAATTGCCGCATCCGGGGCACTGTTTTTCTCAAATAAAGTTAACGCTTCAGCAGCTCTGAACAGTACTTCAGGATCTTTTTCTTTAGAATCAGCTACAATTTTCTGAATTTCAGCGATGGCAGATTTATCACCTTTACCCAGTTTTACGGTAGCCAGTCCTATTTTATTTAAAAAGCTTTTACCGTCTGCAGCCAGACCTTTGTTGAAACTTTCGATTGCTTTGGCATAATCAGGTTCTCCCTGTTTCAGATACGTATTTCCTAAATAGAAATAATTTGCAGCGCTTGGCTCTTTCGCGATCATATCTGTGAAATTAGTCTTAGCCTGTGCAAATTTATCACTATCTATGCTGTTAATACCGTCCTGCAGCGTCTGTGCAGAAGTGAAACCGGCAAAAAATACTACGGCTGCTCCAAAAGCAATCTTTTTTACATTCATAATCATTATATCTTTCATTTTATATTTTTCTGTACTTGAGTTATATTCTACACAATTTTCAGACCAAAATACTGTTTTTCTGAAGGGTAAAATATCATTTTTATTTTTTTAACGCATTTGCACCTCTCTTTTATAAAGGTTATAAGGCTGCAGTCCTTCCTTTTCCACAATCATCTGTCCCAGCTGGGTACATGAATACCTGATAAAGCCGTTGGCGATATTAAAGTTTCCTTCGTTGGTTAAAAAATACAGAACACGTGTGAACGGATATTTCATTTCACGCATCCCATCAGAATCAGCTGTATACAGCTTTCCTCCGTCTTCCACAGGAAGCACTTTCACCATTTCTCTCAGTCTCTGAGAGGTCTTATCATAAGGACGGCTAAATGTATTAAGACCTATAACGCCTATTTTTCCCGGATATTTCCCCAGTTCTTCAATAATGTTCTGATTCCCCGGTATAATGGAAAATTTAAGGTCTTTAGGCTGTTTTTTTAATTTCTGAGCGACAAAGTTTAGGTTACTTGAATTGGTTCCGTCAAAAATAAAGTTTTTTTCATCAGATTCCAGTCCGTTTTTAATTTCGTCCATAGAGATCTTTTCTTTAGGGGAATCTTTAGGGACTACAAAAATGACGGCATCTGCTGCAAATTTAGCGGGAAGAAACTTCAGGTCTACCTGCTCTTCATAGGCTTTCTTTTCTTCAGGACTAAGATCTCTGGACATGACAGCAATTCTGGCTTTATCATTAAGAAGGTCCATAAAACCCAGATCTTCTTTTTTGGTAACCACTTTGATGCGGGTATCCGGATAGTTAATCATATATCCCTCAGCCAGTGCTTCAGTAACACTTTTGAAGGATTCATCCGCAAGAATGGTAAGGTCTCCTTTATGGTAAGACGGAGATTTATCTTCTTTTTTACAGCTTACAGCGATGATACTTAAAGCACCGAGTAACAATGCTTTAAAACTATTCTTCATTTCCTGAATTTTTAATTTTTCCCAGTGCTCTATAGATTCTAAAAATACCATAAAGAATAAGCACTGCACCCAATGCATAAGCAACGGCAGGCTCAAGAATCGTAAAGAAAAATTTGTAGACAATAACTACACCTCCCAATACGATATAAAACAATCCTGTAATTAAGGATAACCAATTGAACATCATGTAACAAAAATACCAAAAAAAATAAAAAAGAGAAGCATATGCCTCTCTTTTTCTTTTATAAGTTGAATAAGAATTACTATTCAAAGTTCATTGTAAACGGAACGCTATAGTAAGAACGAACGCTCTCCCCGTTTCTTTTCGCAGGAGTCCATTTTTTCAGTTTCTTAACTACGCGGATCGCTTCATTGTTGAAGTCGCCATTTGGAGATTTCTCTTCAATAGTAACTCCGGAAACAGTTCCGTCTTTTTCTACAACGAATTTAAGCTTGGCTTTAAGTGTACCTTCACCTCCTTCCATTAAGGAAGTATCAAAGTTTTCCCCCAGGAACTTTCTCAATGCTCCCATACCTCCAGGATATTCTGCAGACTGGTCTACATCTTTGTAGATCTCGTTAGGGTTATTTGTTTTCACCTCTGCGGTACTTGCTTTAGTACCGGTAGATGGTGGTGGCGGTGGTGGCGTATAAGCCGGAGCTTTCACCCCTTCCTGATTCTGTAAACCGGTTGTTGTTTCCAACTGTCTGGAAATCGGTGGAGGTGGTGTTTCAATCTTCGGAGCTTTTACAGGCTCAGGAACAACGTTCTGAATAACCTCAATTTTCTCTTCCTCTTTCGGAGGTGGAGGTGGTGGAGGTGGTTCTTCTTCTTTAGGCTGCTCGATAATCGGATCTTCTTCGATAATATTTAATAGATCTGCCTTCACTTCCTGTTTAGGCGGAGCTGTAAGATTTTTAATCGTAAGATAGATGAACGGAGACAAAGCCATAAGCAGGAACAATGCGGTTCCTATGATAAAAGATTTTGTCAAAAGTTTAGGATACTGATGTCTAAGATCATAGGCACCATATTCCTTGTTTCTATTTTCAAATACGATTTCGTCTAGGGTAAGATTCTGACCGTATACATTTTCATCTGCCATAGATATACAATTTTATGGTTAAATTACTTTGTGGCAGCCGGTGCAGAGGCACCTCCTATTTTTTTCTCGTAAATAGCTTTCTCCCACGGCTTCAGATCGGTTACCCCGTACTGTTCGCTTTTGGTAATGGCCATTTCATCAAGAATATCCACGAAGTTTTTATATACAGCATCGTCAGTCGGCTTAATGATCACCGTAAATTTGGTTTGATCTGCCGCTCTTGCTTTTGCCTGCTCAATAACTTTTCTGATTCCTTCTCTGTCTAAGGTAGTTTCGTTAAGATTCTGATCAGTCAGGGAAGTATTATCCTGCTGGTGCCAGAATACTTTGTTGTCTTTACCTAATAATATAGAGATAGAGTTCGAAAGTTTAATTTCTGTTGGAGGTGGTTTTTTAGTATCATCTTTCGGTTTTGCCGGAAGACCCAAATCCATAACGTTCGGTTTGCTAAATGTAGTTGTGAACATAAAGAAGGTAATCAATAGAAAACCCAAGTCCACCATCGGAGTCATATCAACTCTGGTACTCTGTTTCTTGGAACGTACCTTGCCGCCTTTGGCGCCCTTATCCTGTACTTGTACTTCTGCCATTTCTAATGATTTACGGTTTTCCTTCCTGTGATGTAATCAACCAAAATTTAAGAAAATCAATATCTCTCAAACCCTCAAACAGGCTTTTAACTTTAGGGTATTCAGTAGTAACGTCACCTTTAATAGCTAATTTGTATTCAGGATTAACGCTTAAACTCTGCTGTACCCAGTCGATTAACTGCTTATTTGTACTATCCATCGGAATCCCGGTAGGACTCTTATAATTTTTCTGCTCATCTTCAGACATATCCAGGTAGCCTTTCAGCTGGTTCATAGGAACCCCGATCGCCTGTACTTTCTGGAAAGCCACTTTTTGTTTGGTATCAAAAGTCATGTGATACTTTTCTCCCATTTTTTCCAAAAGGGCTAATCTTTCTGATGCATTTTCTACTGGCTGGAAATAGAATTTTCCGTCCGGAGTAGCATTGATAGTCATTAGACTGGCATCAGGAAGAAGTTTTTCCGATATTGAAGATGGCGGTTTAATCTGCTCCACGTCAGGTTTTTTAAACTGAGTGGTCAATATAAAGAACGTAAGTAGCAGGAACGCAACGTCACACATTGCCGTCATGTCCGTAATTACTCCGTGTCTTTTTGGTTTGACTCTCGCCATTATTATGAATGATTTTTAATTAAACTTCTTTTTACTTACTGCAAAATCCTTGCTAATTCTTAGTTGAATTCAGCGAAAGACTGCTGGATGCTCATAGCGATCTCGTCGATCTTATAAGTCAGTCCGTCAATTTTAGAAGTAAAGAAGTTGTAAAGGATAATAGCGATTGCTGAAGTACCAATACCTAAAGCAGTGTTGATCAATGCTTCGGAGATACCTGTTGAAAGTGCAGCAGCATCCGGAGTACCACCACCTGAACCTAATGCGAAGAATGCCTTGATCATCCCGATTACCGTTCCAAGAAGTGCTACAAGCGTTGCAACAGTACCTAAAGTAGAAAGGATCATCATGTTTTTCTCAAGCATTGGCATCTCAAGAGTAGTAGCTTCTTCGATAGCTTTGTTAAGAGCTACCATTTTCTGCTCTTTATTTAAAGTTGTATCATGAGAAAGCGCTTTGTAAGTAGTAAGACCTTCTTTCACTACGTTACCAACAGAACCCTGCTGTCTGTCGCACTCTTCTAAAGCTTCATCGATTTTGTTTTTGTTCAGTAAGCTTCTTACCTGAACTACGAAGTTGTCTAAGTTTCCTTTTCCAGCAGCTTTGCTAAGAACGAAGTATCTTTCAAAAGAGAAAACAATTACAGTAATCATGAAAGTAATCAAGATTGGTACGATAACCCCTCCTTTGTAGATAATACCTAAAAACGACTCTGGGTGAATGTCCTTTCCTTCAACACTTGAGAAAGCTACAGATCCACTTCCAAGTTTATCTGCGTCTTTAAAGTTTCCTGGGCTTCCAAGAACGAATAAATAAATACATACTCCTATAGCAAATAGAATAGGAATAATAACAGCTGGATTTAAACCTCCTGCTTTTCTAGCAACTACTTGCTCATCATTTTTTGAAACATTCATTTCCATATTTAACTAAATTATATTGTTTTAAAATTTTACAGGGTGTAAATTAAAGGCAAAATTAATTAAAATGCAAGAGTCTTAAATAAACATTTTGCTTTTTTTTGATAAAGAAATTTTAATACGATTTCGATATAATAATTATTTTTAAATATTTTATTTATTTTCCCCAATTTTAACATTTGGGTTAAAAATTTAAAAAAATAAGCCCCTCATTTTTTTTAATTTGCCAATGTTAATTTTTTTTTAAATTACGATATTCACAATACGGTGAGGCACAACAATGATTTTTTTCGGGGTTTTGCCATCTAAAATCTGTTGCATTTTTTCGTCTGCAATCACCAATTCTTCCACTTCCCCGGCAGATAACTGAGCTGAAAGTGAAATTTTGAATTTCATTTTACCGTTTACACTTACAGGATACTCTATTTCATCTTCAACAAGATAATCCTCGTTCAATACAGGGAATTTCTCGAATTCAACAGAAGTATCATGCCCCAGTAAACTCCACAGTTCCTCACAGATGTGCGGAGCATATGGAGAGATGATAACGGCAAGAGGTTCCAAAATATTGCGTTTGTTGCATTTTAATTTCTGAAGTTCGTTCACCGCGATCATAAAGGAAGATACTGAAGTATTGAAAGAGAAGTTTTCTATATCATACACCACCTTTTTTATCAAGGTATGTAAAACTTTGTATTCTGCCTTTGAAGGTTCTTCGCCGGAAACTTCGAAAACATCCCCGTTGAAATACAGGTTCCAGAATTTTTTAAGGAAACCGTAAACTCCGCTCAGTCCCTGTGTATTCCAGGGCTTGGACTGCTCCAATGGTCCTAAGAACATTTCATAAAGTCTCAGACCGTCCGCTCCGTATTCATTACAGATATCATCAGGATTTACGACATTATATTTTGACTTGGACATTTTTTCCACTTCACGCTCCGTGATGTATTTTCCGTCTTCCAGGATAAATTCTGCATTGGCATAATCCGGCCTCCAGGCTTTGAAGGCTTCAGTATCCAGTTCATCAGAGGTTCCTTTTAATAAGGATACGTCAACGTGGATCTTCTGTGTCTGGTAATTTCCAGCCAGGTTTTTAGAAACATATTGGCTGGTTCCGTCAATTCTGAAAACAAAAGCACTCATTCCCAAAATCATCCCCTGATTGATCAGTTTACGGAAAGGCTCATCATGACTGATATACCCTCTGTCCTTTAAGAACATATTCCAGAAACGGGAATACAGTAAGTGTCCGGTTGCATGTTCGCTTCCTCCGATATATAAATCTACCTGTCCCCAATAATCTGCTAATTCTTTTTTAACGAAAGTCTCCTGATCATCCGGATCCATATATCTCAGGAAATACCATGAGCTTCCTGCCCATCCCGGCATTGTAGACAATTCAAGCGGGAAAACAGTTTTGTCATCAATAAGGTCTGTGGCCACTACTTTCTGATTCGCTTCGTCCCATGCAAATGTTTTCGCATTTCCTAATGGCGGATCTCCGTCTTCAGTCGGTAAATATTTTTCCACTTCGGGAAGTTCCAGCGGTAAAGCAGAAACGGGAAGTGTATACGGCATTCCATCCTTATAATATACAGGAACCGGCTCTCCCCAGTAACGCTGTCTTGAGAAGATCGCATCACGCTGTCTGTAATTGGTGGTTCCGTGACCGATTCCCCGGTTTTCAATTTCTGAAATTATTTTTGATTTGGCATCGTTATAATTCAGACCGTTTAAGAAATCAGAGTTTACACTAACTGAATCTTTAGAGTCGAAAGATTTTTCCCGGACATCTTCTTCCGTTTCTACAACTTTTTTAATTTCCAGATTAAATTTCTTTGCAAATCTGTGATCACGCTCATCGTGAGCAGGAACCGCCATTACCGCTCCTGTTCCATAGCCCATCAGCACATAATCTGAAATGTAAACCGGCATTTTTTCTCCGCTGAACGGATTGACGGCATAACTTCCCGTGAAAGCACCGCTTACGTTTTTCACGTCAGCCATTCTGTCTCTCTCTGTTTTTTTGGAAGTTTCTTCTATATAAGTATCTACTTCGGCTTTCTGTGCATCCGTAGTAATGGTTTCCACTAAAGGGTTTTCAGGGGCCAGCACCATAAAAGTTGCTCCAAAAATGGTATCCGGTCTTGTGGTGAATACCTCAACAATCTCATCATGGCCTTCAACCTGAAACTTCACCTGCGCTCCCTGAGATTTCCCGATCCAGTACTCCTGGGAATCTTTCAGCGGCTGCGGCCAGTCTAAAGTATTGAGTCCCTGTAAAAGTCTTTCGGAGTAAGCCGAAATTCTCATACTCCACTGCATCATTTTTTTCTGGAATACCGGGAATCCTCCTCTTTCGGATTTTCCGTCTTTTACTTCATCATTAGCCAGCACTGTTCCCAAAGCGGGACACCAGTTTACGGTAGTCTCTGCTCTGTATGCCAGACGGTAATTCAAAAGGATGTCTTCCTTATCCAATCCGGAAGCATTCTTCCATTCTTCTGCGGTGAAATTCAGTTCATCGTTCTGATTGGCATTTAAACCTTCTGTTCCTTTTTCTTCAAAATGACGGATCAGCGTATCGATAGATTCTGCTTTATCTGTATCTTTATTATACCATGAATGATATAACTGAATAAAAATCCACTGGGTCCATTTATAATAAGAGGAGTCTGAAGTTCTTACCTCTCTGTTCCAGTCGAATGAAAAACCGATCTTTTTCAGCTGCTCTTCATAACGGTTGATATTCTGCTCCGTTGTTACAGCCGGATGCTGTCCTGTCTGAATTGCATACTGTTCTGCAGGGAGGCCAAAGCTGTCATAACCTACCGGGTGGAGTACATTAAACCCCTGATGTCTTTTATATCTCGCATAAATATCTGATGCGATATACCCCAGCGGGTGCCCCACGTGAAGTCCTGCTCCGGATGGATACGGAAACATATCGAGAACATAAAATTTAGGTTTGTCTGTGTTATTGGAAGTCTTGTAAGTCTGATTGTCCTCCCAGTATTTCTGCCACTTTTTTTCTATCTGCTGATGATCGTAAAACACTTTATTATAGATATTAGATGTTAAACACCTGATTCCGGAAATTAAAATATACGAAATCGGGATTCACAAAAATAATGATTTTAAAGCAAATGGGAATTTAATTTTCAATTAATTGCCGGAGAGACATGCAGCCCCTGTTTGTGAGCTGAAATTCAAGCGTAAAAGACAGAAAGTACCGGCACTGGAAAATATCTGGCCTGAATAACCTTTCGTGTGATTGATTTTTATAGTATGGCAGAAATTAACGGCTGATAATATGTTCCGTTATGAAATAAAAAAATCCCATCCGGAGATGAGATCTTTTATTATATGGTAGTCAATATATTATGGTTGAGGAATTCTCTTCATAGTATACGTTATCGTCTTAAATACATTAGGATTTTCCGTATTTACTCTTATAGCAAGGTTAAGGGTGGTGTCATTAAGGGTAACGATTTTTCCGTTATCAGGTTCCACGGTTCCCTGGTATTTGATGATCACTGTTTTGGCAGCTTTATCATAGGTATACGTAAAATTACGGTCTGATGATATAGCACACGTCCCCGGAGTTGCAGAATCTCCCCACTCTGTTCTCTTACCGACAGTTTCTGTGTTGAATCTCCATCTGGAATCTTTCTGACAGGTGGTGTAGGTGATCTCGTCTGAAACCGGAGTTTCTCCTGTCTCTATGGTTGTAACAACTTCTTTGTATGGCTGCCATACGCCTACCAGCGGATATTCCATTTCATTATCGTTGTTGTCATTACATCCAGTAGCTACAAATAATGATAAACCTGCAAATAGTAATGCTAATTTCTTCATATACTCAAATTTTCAAGCGCTAAAATTATAATTTTTTTGATTTATATTACTATTTTTTGTGAAAAATTATTTTACAAATCCATATTTCTGCCAATTTTGGAACCGTACAGCGCAAAAACCGCCTTATTTAATAAATATTGAACCCGCTGAAACGCCTTTATTTTATTAAAAAAGTTATTTTTGTAGCAAAGAAAAAAAATGCAAAACATAACGAAAAACAATTTTGACTTCATACGTGTTCTCCTCGCTTTCATTGTCTTTGTAGGACATCTGGGAGCATTAAGCTTCTCCAAAGAGCTTGCTGTTTTAGAAAACAGCCCCGTAGAAATTGCTGTTTTTTCGTTTTTTGTGGTCAGTGGATTTTTAATTGCGCGAAGCTATGAAAGGTCATCCAGCCTTAAAAGTTACGCTAAAAAAAGATTCAACAGGATTGTTCCCGCCTACCTGTTGGTTGTATTTCTCTGTGCTATCCTGCTCAGTCTGGTAAGCACTCTTTCTTTTTCGGAATATTTCGGTAACACACAGGTTTATAAATACTTGTTCTGGAATTCTCTTTTCCTGAATTTCAAAGCTCCCTGGCTTCCGGGGGTATTCGGCAACCAGGCTGTAAACGGAGCATTATGGACGATGAAAATAGAAATGTGCTTTTACATCGCTGTTCCCCTGATGTTTTTACTCTTCGGAAAAAATAATAAATACAGAAATACCAGTCTGATGGTCCTGTATTTTCTTTCGCTCATTTATCTCAATTATTTTGAAATGGCGGGGAAAATTTCAATGGCCAAACAACTGCCGGGATCACTGTGCTATTTTATCGGGGGAATGCTGATTTATTTCAATTTTGATCAGTTTATCAAACATAAAAACACTCTCTTCATCATTGCCATAATCACGGTATGGATCGATCTGTATTTCAAAATAAAGCTGTTCTCTCCTATCATGATCAGTATTATTGTTCTGTATATCGCCTACTCTTTTAAATTCCTGAATAATTTCGGCAAGTACGGGGATTTCACCTATGGAATCTATATATTTCATTTCCCGATTATCAGAACATTTCAGACAACGGGGCTTTTTGCCGATTACAATCCGTATCTGATGAGTTTTGTATGCATGTTCGTCGTAATTGGAGCAGGAATTGCTTCATGGCATCTGTATGAAAAGAAATTTTTATAATTTTGAACGATATAACGACACAAATGCAAGACCTGGTCTCTATTATTACTCCCTGCTACAATTCTGCAGAATTTATCGAAGAAACGATACAGTCTGTTCTTAACCAAACCTATCAGAACTGGGAATGGCTGATTACCGACGACCTTTCCAAAGATAATACCGTTGAGATCATCAGAAAATACAATGATCCCAGAATAAAACTTGAGACGCTTGAGAAAAACGGAGGTGCCGGAAACGCGAGAAATAAAAGCCTTGAAAGAGCCGGAGGAAGATATATTGCCTTTCTGGACTCCGATGACTACTGGCATCCTGAATATCTGGAAACCATGACAGGTTATATGCAGGAACATCATGCGGAACTGGTATACTGTAATTATTCAAGATGCAATGAGCAGCTTGAGCCTGTTCTTAAAGATTTTGAAGCAGACAAAATCGTTACGTTCTCCAATCTTCTGAAAACCTGCAGGCTGGCTCCGGTTTCCACGATGTATGACACCCAGAGGGTCGGTAAATTTTTCTTTCCTATTAAAAGCAAACGGGAAGATCATGTGATGTGGCTGAACCTTTTAAAAGTAATCCCGGAAGGAATGCCTGTAAAAAAGACGCTGGCCAAATACAGAATGCGTGAAAACAGCGTTTCCAGAAAGAAAAAAAACATCATCATCGATCAGTATCTTGTGTATAAAGATTTCATGGAATTCTCTACACTAAAATCACTTTATTATACCGCCAACTGGGCTGTGAACGGGTTCCTTAAATATTCTAAAATTTTCAATTGATGGAGTATTCAAAAGAATTCAAAGCGGCACTGAGTGCTTTTTCAAATATAGAAAAGGACAGGCTTATTTTCAGATTGCTGAAGAAAGACAAGCTCCTGTCTAAAAAATTATATTTTGAACTGATTGATCCTGAAACTACGGACGATAAAAGGAATGTCATGGAAGAAAATGTTTCAGAAAAGGTGCTTCTGGCTTCCAAATACATCGGCAATTCCAAATATTTTCTGAGCGTCATCCGGAAAATAAGCGCAGAGATCACTGAGCATGTAAAAATAACCACCGACAAATTCGGGGATGTTTCGCTTAACCTGCTTCTGATCAACAAAATTTTAGAATACAACAGCGACCTCAGCAGGCAAAGATTTGACCATGTGTACAAATTATACCTTTATATCATCAATAAAGTATTTAAAGCCCTGATCCTTGCCAAAAAACTGGATGAAGATTACTGGCTGGAAATTGATGACTTCCTGAGAACAACCCGATCCGGTATAGAAGAAAACCATTATCTGCTGAAATTATCTACCAACAACGGCCTGGATATGGACTGGCTCCGAAGCTGTGAGGATATTCCGGAAAATATTGAACAGATCATGAAAGGGATCAAAAGCCAGGGATTTTTAAAATAAAATTTTCCGGAGAATAAGTTCTGTGGAGTTCGGTTTCCCGTCTATAAATCTGCCTGCATTTTGGGACATTGTTTCCAGTTCTTCTCTGTTATTGAGGAGAAATAGGACAAATTCAGCGGCAGCATTTTCCTCAGAAAAGGATCTTCCGCCTTCCGCGGTAATCAGATCATCTGCTTCGGGATTTTTTTTGTAGTGATTTCCAAAAACTGCCGGAACTCCAAATGTTGCTGCTTCGAGAATATTGTGAAGCCCTGCATCATGGAAACCTCCGCCTACCACAGCTATATCCGCATAGGAATAAAGTTTTGACAACAATCCGATGCTGTCTATAATTAAAATCTGAGATTCTTTTACAGCTGCTTCAGCATTGTTAATTTCACTGTATACCAAAGCATCAGGGAAGATGCTTTTTAAATGCTCAACTCTTTTCAGATCATGAGGGGCTATAATTAATTTCAGGTCCGCATTTTTCCTAAAAACTGTTGCTGCAATCTTCTCTTCGGCCTGCCAGCTGCTTCCAAAAACCACGGTTTGTTTACCATCGATAAATTTGTTGATATATTCTACATGGTTATCACGCATTCTAAGCTGTTTTACACGATCAAACCGCGTGTCACCCGCTACCGAAGAATTGGTAAGTCCTACACTTTTGGCAAGTGCCATAGAAAACGGAGTCTGATGAAAAAACCAATCGATATTTTTCTGAAGCTGCTTTACAAACCATTTTCCATACGACGTGAAGAACGACTGGCTTTCATAAAACAAGGCAGAAACAACATAGATGGTAGTGCCTTTATTTTTAAGTTCAGCCAGGAGATTGTACCAGTAATCATACTTCACCGTAAAAAATAGTTCAACATTAATGCCTGATACAAAGTCTTTTACAATATTTTTCTTATCAAAAGGAAGATAGCAGATTACATCCGCGATATGTTTCTTTTTAATTACATTCTCATATCCCGAAGGTGAAAAGAAGGTTACCAGAATTTTATGACTGGGATATTTCTCTTTCAGTTTTTCCAACACCGGCAGTCCCTGTTCATATTCTCCCAGACTGGCGGCATGCATCCAGATAGTTTTATCGGAAGCTGAAAAAGCACTTTTCACTTTATTCAGAGATTCTTTTCTCCCTTCAACTCCTTTTTTAGTTTTATCATTAAACAATGCGAAAATCTTCATTCCGAAAATGAGAAGACTGACGAAAAGATTATAAAGGAAAGACATCGGGGTTATTTTTCAGATTTAGCTTTATGATAATTGAAGGACTTCATTTAAACAGACCAATAAAAACAAATATGGTGATCATACTTCCAAAAACAGCCAGCATCGCTCCTCCGAAAGGAACCCTCGGCTTTACGTTTTCATCAAAGGTATAGCGGAACATATAATCCTGGAGATTCATACAGATCAGTATGGCCAAAGTAATCATCCATCGGACAAAGATTTCCATGATCAGAAACTGGGAATCTTTATTCTGTTCGGTAATTTCTACCGGAAAATTAACTGTATTTTCAAACCTTAATACAACAGTAAGCACTCCAAATAATACCGTTATAAAAGCCGGCATAAAAAAGGAAAACTTTCTGTTTCCAAAATGATCGGCTTTTCCATAAAAATCGAAGTGAACAGGAATTTTCTCAGGAAGTGCCTTATAATATCTCAGGGTAAATCTCCAGAAGAAGATCAACATTCCTAAATTTAAAAGATCAAAAGCGGTCAGTAAAATATTTTCCATCCCAGACTGGTTTTAAAGCCTAAAGAACATTTTTAATCACCCTCAGTTTGTGAGTGTGCTTATTCATTTCCTTATTGAAGATTCCGGTAGAATCCAGAATATCAATTCTTACTTTTCCTGAAGCGTGGATAATTCTCTGGTTATCCAGCATGATCCCCACATGGATAATTTTCCCTTCAGGGTTTTCAAAAAAGGCCAAATCTCCTGGCTGACTTTCTTCAACAAAGTTTAAAGGAACGCCTGCTTCTGCCTGCTGATAAGTATCTCTCGGAAGTTTAATTCCGTGAATTTTATAGACCAGCTGTGTAAAGCCGGAGCAATCTACGGCAAAAAAGCTTTTCCCACCCCACAGGTATGGAACATTGAGAAACTCTTTAGCAGCCAGGGCTATACTTTCGCGCAGATCGTGACTTCTTCTTGATGCAACCACAGGAAATTCCACTTCGGACCCCATAGAGAGAAGTGTTTTTCCGTCATTCATCAGCACGGAAGAAAAATCTTCAGTAACGACTGTAATTTTCCTTTTTTCCAGCTCTTCACCGGTAACAGGTTTCAGCTGTTTGGTATCCATCCATCCTTCATAGCCATCGTAATGCATCTTTATTCTGGTCCAGTTTTTATTTACTTCAAGAATGTCTGCACTTTCTCCAAACAATATTTCTGTAACAATTTCCGCTTTATCCGAACCTTCTGCCCGTACCGGTGCTACCGTGACTATACAAATTCCTTTGTTCATTTTATTCATTTAGAAGTTAGGAAGCCGAAAAATTCAGCGCTGAATTTTTCGGTGTCATATCTTTAATTACTTCCTGCGAAGGAAGTTTACTCCATCCCGCAAAGGTAAAATAAGATTTTCAAAATCGTCATCTTTTGCGATTAAATCATTCAGTTCTTTAATGGCCTGTGTGGATTTCTGTTTAGGATTTTCCTCCAGCACTTTTCCATACCATAAGACATTATCAAACATCACTACCGAGCCTGATTTCGTTCTGGGCTTGATCAGTCTGAAATATTCGGCATAGTTTTCTTTATCAGCGTCAATAAAAACAAGATCAAAAAACTCGTCTGTTTCTTTCAGAAATTCTTTGGCATCCTGAAGCCTGAAGGTAATCTGTGCTGCATATTCGCTGTTTTCAAAGTATTTTTTTGGCAGATAGGCCAGATCTTCGTTTACATCCAGCGTTGTTATCTTCCCATCTCTGGCGAGTCCGGCAGCCAGGCATAATGTAGCATACCCCGTAAAAGTTCCTATCTCAAGTACATTTTCAGGACGTATCATCTGAGAAACAATCGTTAAAAGCCTTCCCTGCTGATAACCGGAAATCATATGCGGCTGGGTGGTTTTCTGATAGGTCTCTCTTCTCAATTTTTTCAAGATTTCAGGTTCTGAGGAAGCGTGGGTTTCCAGATACCTGTCCATTTCAGGATTCTTTTCTTCGAAAAAGCTCATGCTGCAATTTTTTTGTTATTCAAATGTACTTAAAATATAAGGAAAGTCCCTAATTAACCTGAATGAGTATTGAAGCTCCAGGAGCGTGAGGTAATAATCGATATGATTATCAGGCCGCTCCTACGGAGCTTGCTTTTAGACAACGTATTCAATTCTATGAATCTATCGGATATTCTTATCCCGGACTGAGGTTAGTACCTAAATCCATCATTGGAAAAAAAAATACATTCAATGCAAAATACCGTAAAAACACGGATACCCTGATATTGATAATAGCTATACATTTGCAGAGAACAAAGGGTAAAAACACTAAAGGAAAAAACAATGAATGTGGCTGAAAAACAAATTAACCAGGAGAATCAGAAGACCGCAAAGCCAGACAGCAGAGCGGTTTCTTCGTTAAGAAAAACTAAAACCGAAATATCCAGCTCATTTTTACAGCGAATTATCTCATTATTGAAAAAAGAAGAATTAATTTGATTAAAAAAACAGATCCCGAATTTCTTCAGGATCTGTTTTTATTTATAAGTTATCTGTATTATTTCTTAGGAGCAATATCCATCAGTTTCATAAACTCATCAAGCTTAGGCATAATGATGATTTCTGTTCTTCTGTTCTCCGCTCTTCCCGAAACACTCATGTTGGTTGCCTTAGGATTGTATTCAGAACGTCCTCCCGCGGTAATTCTTGCAGGATCTACTCCAAACTGCGTCTGTAATACTTTCGCAATGGCTGTACCTCTCAGTGCAGAAAGATCCCAGTTGTCTTTTGGCAGATTAGGAGAGTTCAAAGGTGCATTATCTGTGTTACCTTCAATCAATACGGAATATTTATCGTAATCATTGATCACTTTTGCCACTTTTCCAAGCACTTCCTGAGCTGCCGGCAATACATTGTAATCTCCTGTTTTATATAACATTTTATCCGAAAGTGAGATCATTACCACCCCTTTCAGAACTTTTACCTGTACATCATCATCCGCTACGTTATCCAGAGATCTTTTCAGCTTGTTGGATAATGCAAGATTCAGACTGTCGTTCTTCGCATTGCTGGAGATCAGCTGCTTGATATAAGAGTTGGAGGCATTGATTTCTCCCACCAGTTTATCAATATTAGCTGAACTTTTTCCTGTATTGGAAAGACAGGCATCCAAAGATGATTTTAAAGCATCGTGCTGGCTTTTCAACAGATTGTTTTCACCGGCCAATGCTGAATTCTGAGACTTTAAATCCTGGATTTCTCTTTGTCTTTCACCAATATTTTCAATACACTGCTTATAGTTTGTGCTCAAAGCGTCATACTGTTTTTTGCTGACACAAGATGTCAATCCCAGCGCCATTGCAGAAACTGCTAAAATTTTAAAAATCTTCATAAGTAATCATTTTTAGACGAATCAAAGTTAGGGAAATTCAATTGAATTATATGGATTATCTTTGCATAAAAGAAATTTCCACCCTGCGTCTTGAAAAAAATAAGTTTAAAAAATGAGTTGAAAAACCTGGTCAGCGATCCGGAAAAACGCAGCTATCTTCTGGCGGTAAGCGGAGGTGCGGATTCCATGGTTCTGGCCTCATTGTTCAGAGATTTCAGGGATGAACTTCAGGATGCCGAATTCAGCATTCATATCGCCCATATCAATTATAAGCTTCGCGGAAAAGATTCGGATCTCGATCAAAAAACGGTACAGGATTTCTGTGAGAAAAATCATATTCCGTTTCATCTTTATGAAGTGTCAGAAAAAGACAGGAAACCTGAAAATTCCATTCAGCTTTGGGCCAGGGAGCTCCGTTACGGCTTTTTCAGAAAGATCAGAGAACAGGAGCAGCTTGAGTTTCTGGTAACCGCCCATCATCTGAATGACCAGCTGGAAACATTCATGATCAATTTATCCAAAGCAGCCGGGATTAACGGTCTCAGCGGGATGCCTGCGAACAGCAACCGTATTCTTCGCCCGCTTCTGCCTTTTTCAAAAGAGGAAATCTATCAGTATGCTGAAGAAAACCATATTGATTTCCGGGAAGATCTCTCCAATAAGAAAAATGATTACCTGAGAAATAAGATCAGGAATGAAATTGTGCCGAAACTTCTGGAAACCAATGATCATTTTCTGGACAATTTTAAAAAAAGCATTTTATATCTGAATCAGACCAAAGATTTTGTGGAAAAACAGATTCAGGAAATTGAAAATAAACTGACGGTATTTAACCCGGACCATAAAATTTTATCAAAGGAAAAGCTGGACCGGGAAAGTGATTTTGTAAAATTTGAGATCTTAAAAAAATACGGTTTCGACCGGGAAAATGAGATTCCAAAAATTTTTAAAGCGGAAAACGGAAGTTCTTTTTTTTCAAAAGATTATCATCTGATGATTGGCCGTGGCGAATTAATCCTTATCGATCTGGCCCGAAAACAGGAAATCAGTAATAAAATGATCCTTATTGAAAATCCGGAGCCTGCCGGATCTCTGATTGCCGTTAATTTTCAGCATCCTATTGAAGAGATTGATGGAATCAATACTGTTTTTAACTGGGAGTTTGATGCTGAAAAAATACAGTTTCCCGTGTATTTGCGGAAACAGCTGGATGGTGATGAAATTTATCCCTCAGGATTTTCAGGCAAAAAGAAAGTCTCTAAGTTTTTTAGGGACGAAAAATTATCTATTTTAGCGAGGCAAAAAATCTGGATCCTGTGCGACAGCAGCAATTCCGTTCTCGGAATCATCCCTTTAAGACAGGACAGAAGATATGCAAAAGATGAGAAGACTAAATGTATTCTCAAAATTTTTAATGAAAAGTAAAATGAAATTTAGAAACTGGTTTTTAGCAGTCCTCCTATTTTTAGCGGCAGGAATCAATGCGCAGATTAAAAATCCCGTAAAATTTAAGTTCACCGTCAATGACCTGGGTAACAATCAGTATGAAGCTGTTTTGAATGCCACTATGGAAAGCGGCTGGCATATTTATTCCAAAGATCTTCCTGAGGACACAGGAATTCCTACTGAATATAAAGTTTCGGGCAAAAATATTGAGCTGATCGGAAAATTTACCGAAGTGGGTAAAAAGCATGAGGAATTTTCTGAGGCTTTCGGCGGAACAATCGTCTACTATTCCAATACAGCGGGCTTTAAGCAGAAATTTAAATTAAAAGACCCTGCAAAACCGGCAGACGTTACTTCTGAAATCACCTATCAGACCTGTGATGACAGGGTTTGTCTGGCTCCCAACACGTTAGAGTTCAACCAGAAAGTAACGCCAAAAGGAGTTGAAGAAACAGCGGCAACCGATGAAACGGCTCAGGCAGCCCAAGACTCGGCTAAAGTAGCTGAAACAGTTACAGAAAATCCGGCAAAAGCAGAAGTAACCATTACTGAAGCTTCACAACTGGATCCCAAACAGCTGAAAATTGAAACGCTTGATTTCAAAAAACCGCTGACCGACTGCGGGACCGCCTCAACAAAGGTGGATGAAAATTACTGGACTTATCTGTTCTTGGGTTTCATCGGAGGATTAATTGCCCTATTAACACCCTGCGTTTTCCCAATGATTCCATTAACGGTTTCATTCTTTACCAAAGGAAATAAAAACAAAGCAAAAGGTAAAAGAGATGCATTGATCTACGGATTTTTCATCCTTTTAATCTTCGTTTTATTAAGCGTGCCGTTCCATTTAATTGATGGGATTGCAGGAAATATTTTCAACGAAATTTCTACCAGCGTATGGCTGAATATTGCCTTCTTCATCATATTCATCTTCTTTGCAGGAAGCTTCTTCGGATATTATGACATTACGCTTCCAAGCTCTATTGCCAATAAATCTTCAAAAGCGGAAGAAGCAGGAGGAATCATTGGTATTTTCTTTATGGCCTTAACGCTTGTGATTGTTTCGTTCTCATGTACAGGTCCTATTCTGGGAAGCTTACTGGGAAGTGCCGTAACAGGCTCTGCCAACGTTCCGATGCTGCTTACTTTTGCACTGGCAGGATTCGGGCTGGCATGGGCTATTGTTTTCGGACTGCTGGCATTATTCCCTCAGGCCTTACAGAGTCTTCCGAAATCCGGAGGATGGATGAATACCGTGAAAGTGGTTTTAGGTTTTGTTGAACTGGCTTTAGCTTTAAAATTCTTATCTAAAGCGGATCTTGTTTCCAAAACATTCTTCTTAAAAAGAGAACTTTTCATCGCGATATGGATTATTATCGCTTTGGGACTTGCCTTATACCTGTTCGGGCTGATCAGATTCCCGCATGATGATAAAAAACCGAAAATCTCTATTACCAGAAAAATTTTAGGAGCACTGGGAATCGGTTTTGTCATTTATCTTATTCAGGGACTGATTCCTTCAGACCGCCCGAAACTTCAGCTGTTAAGCGGAATCCTGCCTCCTCTGAATGTAAGCTATTTCCATGACGAGAAAGACGGGATTTTAGGAATGCATCCTGAACATGACTTCTTTAAGGCGATTGAAATTGCGAAAAAAGAGAACAAACCTATCCTGATTGACTTTACCGGATACGGATGTGAAAACTGCCGTAAAATGGAAGAATTTGTATGGAGCGAACCTGATATCCTGCCAATCCTTCAGAACGATGTTGTTCTGGCTTCTTTATATGTGGATGATAAGGAAGAGCTTCCTGAAGATCAGAAAACAAAGATTGATCTTGGGGACGGACAGATCAAAAAAGTGAAAACGATTGGTGACCGGTGGAGCTTGTTCCAGCAGGTAAACTTCAATAATAACTCCCAGCCTCATTATGTTTTAATAACACCTGACGGAAAAGTAATCAACACTCCGGTTTCCGGATATATGCCGAAAGAGGATTTCAAAAAATTCCTGGAATGTGGGGTCAGTTATTACAAAAAGAATAAATAGCAATCACGCAATAAAAATAAAAGACTGTTTCAATCTGAGACAGTCTTTTTTATTTTCTGTCAAATATTTTCATTTTTTATTTAAACGAAATTATTTTTTAATAACTTAGTTGACTGACAACCAATAATAAAGATGCATGAAATATTTCAAATCTATTTTTTTCTTCCTTATCATATCTTCATTCCTTTCCGCACAGGCTCCCTCTATACAATGGCAAAAAGCTTTGGGAGGAAATGGCTGGGATCAGGCCAATTCTGTTCAGCAGACTTCTGACGGAGGGTATATTATAGCAGGCCAGTCTTCGTCTGTCAATGGGGATGTTACACTAAATCATGGAGATTCTGATTTCTGGATCGTAAAACTGGATTCTTCAGGAAATCTGCAATGGCAGAAATCACTGGGTGGAACTCTTTATGATGCTGCCAACTTTATTCAGCAGACCTCTGACGGAGGATATATTGTTGCAGGAGAATCCGCTTCCGCCAACGGAGATGTTACAGTAAATCATGGGTACTCCGATTATTGGATTGTAAAATTAGATCCCTCAGGAAACCTGCAATGGCAAAAATCACTGGGAGGAAGTAAAGAAGATATAGCCAATTCTGTTCAGCAGACTTTGGACGGAGGATATATTATTGCCGGGGAATCTTATTCTACCGATGGAGATGTTACAGGAAATCACGGATTTTCTGATTACTGGATTGTAAAACTGGATTCTTCAGGAAATCTGCAATGGCAGAAAGCATTGGGAGGAAGTTCCTATGACAGAGCTAATTCTGTTCAGCAGACCTCTGACGGAGGCTACATTGTGGCAGGCGGATCAGCTTCCACGAATGGAAACGTTACAGGAAACCATGGAAACGAGGATTTCTGGGTCGTAAAATTAAATCCCTCGGGAAACATACAGTGGGAAAAATCACTGACAGGAAATCTTGCTGATGCTGCGGAATCTATACGGGAAACATCAGACGGGGGATACATTGTTGCCGGAGGTTCCAATTCTGTAAACTCTGAAATCCCGGTAACGTTTGGGGTCTCCAACTATCGTATAGCCAAGCTGGATGCTGAAGGAAATATGCAATGGCAAAGGTATCTTGGAGGGAGCGGTAATGATTATGCTTATTCTGTCCAACAGACATCAGACGGAGGCTATATTATGGCCGGGGAATACGCATCCATAGACGGAAATATTACAGGAAATCACGGACTTGCTGATTATGGAATCATCAAATTAGATGCTGAAGGAAATATGCAATGGCAAAAAGCATTGGGAGGAAGTGCTTTTGACACTCTATATTCTATTCAGCAGACTTCTGATGGAGGATATATACTGGCAGGCACAGCAGAGTCCGCAGACGGAGATATTACAGGACACCACGGAAGCAGTGATGCCTGGATCGTAAAACTAAAATCCGATCAATTAAGCACTGCTGAAAACAACCTTATTCATAAGCCTGATATTTATCCGAATCCGGCAAAAGATTTTGTATATATCAGTTCTTTGCCCGGCAATACAACCGTAAGTATCACTGATATATCCGGAAGAAAAGTATTCACGCAGAAATACAGTGATCAGAAAATCTCAATGGATCTCAGAGCATTTACAACCGGTACCTATCTTATTCAGATACTGCATAAGAATAAAATAATCTTGTCTGAAAAACTTCTCATCAGCAAATAAAGAAACACCGCATTATTAACATCAAAAATTCAATACTTTATGAAATATTCAAAATCTATTTTTTTTCTCTTTGTTTTCACCTCTCTTTCTGCACAGAATAATTCGATAGAATGGCAGAAGTCATACGGAGGAAGCCGGATAGAACAATCTCCGGATATCCATCAGACCAATGACGGAGGGTATATTATAGCAGGCTCTTCACTTTCCATTGACGAAGGTTTCGGCAATCATGGTCTCTTTGACCAATGGGTTATCAAGGTAAATGCCGCGGGAACTACCGAATGGCATAGATCTTATGGAGGTACGGCAGATGATAAAGCCTATTCCGTACGGCAAACCAATGACGGAGGATATATTGTAGCCGGCTCTACCCGCTCGGTTAACGGAAATGTTACCGGCAATCATGGTCAGGAAGATTTCTGGGTTGTAAAACTGAATCCCACCGGGAATATAGAGTGGGAGAAAGCATTAGGCGGAAGTGGCAGCGATATAGCTAAATGCGTCCGGCAAACTGCTGATGAAGGATATATTGTAGCAGGAAGATCAGACTCTGCTGATGGTAACATTACCGGAAACAACGGATATGCGGATGGCTGGATCGTGAAACTGGACCAGACCGGAAATATAGTCTGGCAGAAATCCTTCGGAGGCCCAGGATTTGAGGAGTTTACGGCTGTTGAAACGACTGCCGACGGAGGATATGTAATGGCCGGCAGTATCACCGTGGCGGGCAGTGATCTTAATTACTGGATTGTAAAAACAGATTCCTCAGGAAATATGCAGTGGTCGAAAAATTATGGTGGCTCTTCTTCAGATACGGCAAATTCTTTGAAGCCAACTCCGGATGGAGGATATATTATTGCAGGAAGCTCCAATTCCACTAACGGGGATATTACCGCCAATAACGGCAATTTTGATTACTGGATTATAAAATTAAATAATTCCGGAAATCTGCTGTGGCAAAAATCTCTTGGAAACGAGCAGTATGATTATGCGTTCAGTATAGACAATACGGATGACGGAGGATCTGTTGTGCTGGGTTACACTGCCGCAGCAGCCAGTTTCACCTCCAATGATTACTGGCTGGTAAAATTAACTGCCGGCGGAGATACAGACTGGGAGAAAAGATTTGGAGGGCCTTATGATGATTATGCATCAGCGGTACAGCAAACCGCAGATGGAGGGTATGTCATGGCCGGGATGTCCAACTCTTTTACACCGTTACAGTCCAACTATGACTACCAGATTATAAAACTGAGATCTGAAAAACTGGGAACCCATGAAAATGTAAAACCCGAATATATTTCACTTTATCCCAATCCTGCAAAAAATACGGTTTATATCAGCCCTCTTCCCGGTGAAGCAGTAGTAAGCATTACGGATATGTCGGGAAGAAAATTATTCAGCAGGAAATATACTGAATCCAAAGCCGCCATAGATGTTACAGCATTCAGCAACGGTGTATATTCTGTACAGGTTCTGCATAAAGGAAATATTATCTCAACAGAAAAACTGCTGATCAGAAAATAAAAGAACAGTTTTAAAATTTCAAAAAATAATACAGAATAAGAAACCTTTATTTTATTTTAAACGTTAAAATTCAAATATTTTTCAAAATAATTACCAATTACAAAATTAAGGTATAAACTTTGTATAGATTTCTCCGGATAAAGATTAAAAGTTCAGTCTTTATTACTATTTGTTTAACATTTAAAAACTATGCACCATGGCCGAAGTAAACACTCAGGAAAAACAGGGAGGAAAACAAAAGAAAAAATTAATCCGGGTAGATATGACCCCAATGGTAGATCTGGGATTTCTGCTGATCACCTTTTTCATGTTTACCACCAATTTTACAAAACCCAATGTAATGGATCTGGGATTACCCGCAAAAAGTCCTGTTCACGACCCTAAAACTGTAATTAACGATAAAAATCAGGTTACCTTTATCCTCGGGAAAGACAACAGGGTATTCTATCACCAGAGCAATGAAAAAGACCTTAATACAGGTAATTTAAAAGAGACCGATTTCAATGGCGTAAACATTTCAAAGATTATTTCCGATGCCTTTAAAAACGCTCCGGTTCCGGATAATTTTACCGTGATTATAAAACCGACAGACGACGCCAGTTATAAAAACTTCGTGGATGTTCTGGACAATGTCGCGATTTCCAAAAAAGAACGATACGGCATCGCCGATATAAAACCCTGGGAAAAGAAAGTTTATACCGAATTAACCCAATAAAAGCAAAGAGCATTTTTACAATGCTCTTTTTTTATTTAAATTTGAAACGGTAACGAATTTTAGTTTAACTGTAATACAATAGAAATCATGCTGAATTTTGAGAGAAAAGGAAACGGAAAAGAAACCCTCGTCCTGCTTCACGGCTTTATGGAAAACCTTTCGATTTGGAATGACATGGAACCTCATCTTTCTAAAGATTTCTCCCTGCTGAAAATTGACCTGCCGGGACACGGACAGTCCGACATCCTTGCGGAAGTTCACACTATGGAACTAATGGCAGATGAAGTAAAAAAGGTTTTAGATCATGAAAAACTTCAGAAAGTACATCTGTTAGGGCATTCTATGGGCGGTTATACGTCACTTGCCTTTGCCGAAAAACACCCGGAGTCCCTGAAAAGTCTTACGCTGTTTTTTTCGACTTATTTTGCAGATGATGAAGAGAAAAAGCAGCAGCGCATTAAAAGTTACAGGATCATTAAAGATGCATTTGCCCATTACGCCAGAGCCGGCGTTCCTAATCTTTTCAATCCCAACGAATGGGATATTCTGGAAGGGAAAATTGAAACCGCTCTCGAAACAGCTCTATCAACAAACAATCTGGGAGCATTAGCCTGTGTAAAAGGTATGGTGGAAAGAACCGACAAAAAGCACGTTATGGAAAATCTGGAAGCTAAAATTTTAGTTCTGGCAGGAAAACATGACAATGCGGTAAAAACGGATGTCATGATCAGAAACCTTCCGGACAGGACAAATATAAAATCATATATTCTAGACTGCGGGCACAACGGGCACTGGGAAAAACCTTCCATCTGCGCTGAAATCATCAACACAGAACTTCTTCATAACCTGCCCAAAAGACTGGTCCTGTAAACAGGCTGCACCTGCCTGAAAACTTCAGTTCCCTATATTAAAAAATCTTGTATCTTAGTGGGGAATAATTATTTCAATGGGTCTATTCTCGTTCAAAAAAAAACAGCCGCCAATTATTGGGCTTACACTTTCCGGAGGCGGAATGAGGGGAATTGCCCATATTGCCGTTCTGAAGGCGCTCGAAGAATACGGTCTTAAACCTCATATTATTTCAGGGACCAGTGCCGGTTCTATCGTAGGTGCTTTTTACGCATTCGGAAAAACGCCGGATGAAATGATAGAAATCGTTAAGCAGACCACTTTCTTTTCCCGGTCGTATCTGAAACTTTCAAAAAACGGAATTTTCAGCTCAAATTTCATTTTAAAACTTTTTAAAGACCATTTTCCTGAAGACGATTTTAAAATCCTGAAAATACCGGTTTATGTAGCAGCCACAGAAATGACGCACGGCATTGTTGATTTTTTTTCCGAAGGCGAACTTTTCAGGCCACTTCTCGCTTCATCCAGTGTCCCTTTTATTCTTCCTCCCGTAAGAATTGAAGAGAAAATATATGTAGACGGCGGCGTACTGGACAACCTTCCTATTGAACCTATTATCGATAAATGCGACTTTCTGATCGCCTCCCATGTGAACTCAATAAGCTATGACGAATTGAAAAAAATGAGCCTGATGAAGGAGTTCGACAGGATTCTTCACCTTGCTATTGCCAAATCCGTTTATTCCAAAGCCAGATCCTGCGATATTTTTCTCGATCCTCCCAAAATGACCAAGTTCAGCCTGTTCAGTAAGAAAAACCTGGATGAAATGTTCAGGGAGGTTTATGAATACACCTGCCTGGAACTGGAAACCAAAGGATACAAAAAAGGCCCCCGGATAGAGAGCCTTTAAATACTATTGTTATCAGATTATTCTTTAATTACTTTGAACGTCTGTTCAGCATCTGATGTTTTTACTTTCACTATGTACACCCCTGATTTGAGATCATCAGTATTGATGGCGGAAATATTTTCTTTAACCGATTTCACCAGCCTGCCGTCAGCCGAATAGAATGAAACTTCCGTTATCTTTCTGTCTGCCGTTGACACATTCAACATATCTTTCACCGGATTCGGATACACTCCCAGTTTAGGTTTGGCATTGCTTTCATTAACAGCGAGTGAACCTGCAGGAACAACATTCACCGTATAATCTTCAGCCTGACCGTAACCGGTAGTTCCCGAAGTAGAAGTAAGCGTTGCTCCTGAAGAATAACAAGGGCTTAAATAGAAAATGGTGCCCGTCGCATAATTCTTCTTAACTCTCATTCTTGTGGCTCCTAATGTTGCCGTAGCCGGAACAACGATATTTCCCGTGGCTGTTTTTGTATCCACTCCGGTAGAGTTGGTCAGCGTTACGGCTGTTCCGGTGGTACTGAAATATATCTCGCCGGCATCAAGGAAATCTCCATCCTGGTTCCAGTCTATGAATACAACAAATTTCGTAGCATTATTTCCATCCGTATTCCCTTTGAAAGTAATCGGATAAGTACCTCCCTGTTCCACGGTAGCTATTTTATTGGCATAGTTCTCATGAGCAGGGCTGTTAAGTAATTCCGAAGATGTATTGCTCATATTACTGAACTGAACCGAGGTAATCGGCTCAACACCGCTGGTAAACAATAAATTCCCAAAACAGTAAGGAGCAAAAGAAGGTCCGGTGGTAAAACTGTTCGTCTGACATGAAACCGCCACACCGGCTGCATTTTTAGCAACTACCTTCCAGTAATATGTTGTATTCCCCAGCAGGTTATTAAAATCTGCGAATAAATAACTGCTCGGAACCAGAGTCGTAGGATTCGGATTTGTATCAAGGTACAGCTCATAGCTGTCTACCGCAGCACCCGAAGCAGGAGCCGTCCACGTTAATGTTGCCGCATTTGGATTTACACCCGTCTGTGCGTTAGCCGGAGAAACCAATGCGGGGCAGTTCGGTATTACAGTAGGAGCAACATCACTATTAATATTATCAAAAAGCAACCTAAACATGTCTGCCGAAGTAGCATGAAACCCTACATATACTGTTTGCCCTACGTAGGAAGACAGATCTATGGAAAAGAAAGTCCATTGGTTCGGAGCGGGGGCAACCGGTGTTAATACCGTGGTAAATGCTGCTGCAGTAGGAGTTGTAGTGGATAATTTTACCGCATAGCTTTCCACATAGTTAGGGTCCTGATTCTTTACGAAGTAAGTCAGCCTTGTGTTAACACCTGCCGTTACAGTAATTGCAGGAGTAATCAAAAGATCATCATGAGCTGCGGTACTGTAATTAATCTGTGCCGCATTGGGTAATGAATAAACACTTCTAGGAGCTCCGGGACCAAAAATAAAGCCGTTGGCATCTCCTCCGTTAATAACCGTCCAACCAGTGGGAGTTGTGGTCCCTGCGTCAAAATTTTGAGAAAACTGTGCGCTTGCTAAGAATGGCAATGCAAACAACATCGCGAGTAATTTTGTTTTCATAATAGATTGTTTTTAAGTAAGTTCCATCTAATCTACGAAAATAATACTAAACAAATTACATATTATGAAATATTTTAATGTTTTTATAATCTTTTCAATTAAAATACAAATATTAAAAAATAATCAGACACTTTTATTAACTATTATTTCACCCATCAAGAATATCTTTGAAAAATCCATATTCATGATTAATAAAGGTCAGCGTGAAAAACCGGGAGGCATCCTTTTCAGTAATCCGCCGGACAAACTGTTTTTAAAAAGATGAAAAAAATAGCAGAACGATTACACAGATAAGATTTAAATGTAATCCACAGAAAGAAACTTACAGCAAACCTTTTAACAGGAAACAGCAGCGTATATCAGTTAGAAACAGGCTTTTTACCTGTAAGCAACAGGTAAATGCAGGACATACTGAAGATATGTAGAAAATCATTAATACATAATGAGCCTGTACATTTCAAGATAATACCGGATAAAATTTAAGGATACTTCTAATAAAGTTCATCTTTTTCAAGATAACTTTTGAAATCACTGATCGTATTTTTCAGAGAGCCGTAAGATTTTCCTCCGGCAGCATTGATATGGCCGCCGCCATTGAAATATTTTCTGGAAAACCGGTTAACATCTACATCATCCTTGCTTCTGAAAGAAATTTTAATAAAATCTTCATACAGATCTTCCATAAAGAAAGCAGACATCTTCACTCCGGCAATGCTTAATCCATAGTTTACAAAACCTTCCGTATCCCCCTTCTGGAAACCGAATTCTTTAAGTTCATTTCTTGTCAGCGACAGAACAGCCACTTTTCCGTCATTCACCACTTCTATTCTTCCCAATACCAGGGCAAGGAGATGAAGGCGGGAAACCGTGTTGGTATCCCAGGTATTGGAGGTAATTACAGACGGGTCTGCTCCTTTTTCTATTAAATTTGCAATAATCCTGTGAGTGGCCGCACTTGTGGAACGGAAACGGAAACCTCCTGTATCGGTCATAATCCCTGTATACAGACATTCTGCCATATCAAGATTTACCAGATGCTCCTCATCCAGGGCTTCAATGAAATGATAGATCATCTGGGAGGTCGCAGGAATAACAGTATCAGAATAAACAAAATCAAAATTTTCCGGCTGCTGATGGTGATCAATCAGGATTTTTCTGGCAGTGGCTTTCGTCAGCCATTCTCCCAGGATCCCTATTCTGGAAGGAGAATTAAAATCAAGGCAGAAAATCACGTCCGCACTGCTGATCATATCGAATGCCAGTTTTCTTTTGTATTCCCCGATAATCACTTTCTTTGCTTCCGGCATCCATTTCAGAAATTTCGGAAAATCATTGGGAACAATAACTTCCGCAGAAATACCTTTTGCTTTCAGAAAATGCTTCAGTCCAAGACTGGAACCAATAGCATCCCCATCCGGATTATAATGGGTAAGGATAACAATCTTCTTTTCTGGTGCAAGTAATGTATTGATTTCTAAAAGTTCTGCAGGTGTAAACATCCGGTGTTCTGTTTTTCTTTAAATTTGAGTTTTCAAAGATAGAGCTTTTAAACAAATCATTTAAATATTATTTTTGTATCCGCAATCGGCCTTTCCTTCGGGATTTGTAAGTAACTGATTAAAAAACCTATTAAATAATTTCAAAAAAAGAGAGCTAAAGTTTGTAACTTATATTTTTTTCTATATCTTTGCAACCTGAAAATTAATAGATATAATTACGATTTAAATATATAGTAATGAGTAAAAGAACATTCCAGCCATCAGAAAGAAAGAAAAGAAACAAACACGGTTTCAGAGAAAGAATGTCTACGCCAAATGGGAGAAGAGTTTTGGCTGCAAGAAGAGCTAAAGGCAGAAAGAGATTAACTGTAAGTGCTGCACGCGCTAAGAGATAATTTCTATATTATCATATACAAATCATGCTTGAAAAGAAGTTTTTCAGGCATTTTTTGTTGTTAAAATTTACTAAAATTTAGGTTCTTTAAGCTTCTTTTTTCTATTTTTAAGATCTCAAAAAATATTTTAGAAATAGCACGTTAAAATCGAATTATGCCACATACAAATATCTCCGGAGATAATATCATAAGTTTACAGCACGCGAAAATTGCGCAAAAAAACTTCACTGTTCTTTCTGATGTTAACCTTAACATTAAAAAAGGCAGATTCTGCTACCTTATCGGAAAGACAGGTTCCGGAAAAAGCTCCCTTCTGAAAACACTTTACGGGCATATTCCTTTAGCATCAGGACACGGGGCAGTGGTTGGTTTTGATCTTGCCAAGCTCAGACCTTCTGACATCCCTAACCTGAGGAGAAAACTGGGAATCGTATTCCAGGACTTTCAGCTTCTTTCCGACAGAACTGTTGAAAAGAATCTGAGATTCGTTCTTGAAGCCACAGGATGGAGCGATAAGACCAAAATGGAAGACCGCATCAACGAGGTATTGGGAAGCGTAAATATGAAGAGTAAAAAGCATAAAATGCCGCATGAACTTTCCGGAGGAGAACAGCAGCGTATTGCTATTGCCAGAGCCTTACTGAACCACCCGGACCTTATCCTTGCAGATGAGCCTACCGGAAACCTTGACCCGGAAACCTCCAACGAAATCATGACCTTACTGAAACAGGTTGCCCTTGAAAACGGAGCAGCAGTAGTAATGGCAACCCACGACTATCATATGATCCAGAATTTCCCGGGAGAAGCCATAAGATGCGAAGACGGAAAAGTATCCGTACTGGACACCACTGAATTATTTGAATAGGAAAACCGGAAAAGTAAAATATCCGTTAATCTTTGTTCTTAAAGACATGAAACTCTTTGGTGAGTTCAAGATATTGGTCCGAGTATTGTCTCGGACTTTTTTCTATTATAAAAGCAGACTCAGACAGAGGCCTTTCAGTTAAAGAAAATTCAAGAATAAGCCTTTTTACCTTTGAATTTTCAATCCCCTGAATATTGATTCTTCGTATTAAAAACAGCCGGTTTTCATCAGCCACCCTGATAAACTCTTCTCCCGCTTCCGCAGGAATAATCACAGACAGAATTCCGTCTTCTGCCAGAAACTTTACAGAAGCTTCTATAAGCTGCCTGAAATTCAGCTCGACGGTCTGACGGGCAATCTTATCTTTTTCAGATCCGGATTCTTCAAAATAAGGAGGGTTGGAAACAATAAAACTGAACTTTTCTCCTGTTTCAAACATCTTCAGATCCTGATGCAGATGAGCGAGCCTTGAATGATAGGGCGAATTTTCAAAATTGGATTTTGTAAGCGCAGCTGCCTCACCGTTGATATCCAGCCCAAGAAAAGAAGCCGTCCTGTTTCTTTGGGCAAGCATCAGCGAGATCAGCCCGGTTCCTGTTCCGATTTCCAGAACACGGGAAGCATTTTCCACACCCGCCAGTGCTCCCAGAAGCACACCATCTGTTCCGACCCGGAAGACCTCTTTTGACTGCCGGATTTCAAAATGCTTAAATATAAAAGACTTCACTATAAATTGGTAGGTAATGTAATAATGAATGTGGAACCTTTTCCTACTTCCGATCTCACCGTGATTTCTCCTTTATAGTCTTCAATCATTTTTCTTACCATAGAAAGGCCAAGCCCCATGCCGCTGTTTTTGGAGGTGAAATTCGGCTCAAAAATCCTTTCGTACATATTTTCAGGAATTCCAATTCCGTTATCCTGTACAGAGATCATCACCCTTCTCTGGTGCTGCTCTACATCCACATTAATGATCAGCTTTCTCTCGTCACTCTCCGCCTGCTTGGCATTTGTAACAAGATTGGTAATAATCCTGGAAAGGTAAATCCTGTCCATATTGATCATAATATTCCCCTTATTGGAATGCATAAAGATGCTGTCATCATTGAAGACACGAAGAATATCTTCCACTTCCGTATTCAGGTTGATCACTTCATTATTTTTTTCAGGAAGCTTGGCAAATTCTGAGAAGGCAGATGCCACAGTAGCAATAAGATCGATCTGATCTACCATTGTTTTGCTCATCTGTTTTACTCTTTCCCTGATATTAGGATCTTCAGGGTCAAATTTTCTTTCAAAATTCTGAATGGTAAGCTTCATCGGAGTAAGCGGGTTTTTCACTTCATGCGCCACCTGTTTGGCCATTTCACGCCATGCTTCTTCCGAAGCCTTGAAACGAAGCCTTTCTTTCTGGTCCTGAATCTGAAGGATCATCCTGTTATAAGCCCTGGCCAGAGCATTCAATTCATCATTTTTATAATATCTGATGGGACGCATTTCGTTTTCAAAGAGAGTGATCCGCGTAATCATATCAGAAAACTTCGTAATATTTTTCGCCAGACCGTTAGAAGTCACCCAGCTGATCCAGATACTGAAAAGAATAAGGAAAATATCCACCAGAAGAATATACTTCACAAACTGGTTCAGAACATCAAAATAAGCGGATTCATTGTGGTACAAAGGAATATATACAATACCGATAGGCTCAAGATCATTGTTTTTCAAAAGCAGATAAGAAGAAGTGAGACCGGCTTCTTTTGTTTTGTCATATCCCCTGATATCAACCCTGGCTTCAGTAGCCAGAATTTTATTGACAATATAGATAGGAATTGCTTTCTGATCTACCTGGCTTTCATCTTTATTGGAAAGAAGGTAATTCCCCTTCAGATCATAAATAACAATATCGTGCTGATTGATGTCTGCAATTTCGAAAATCTTGTTTCCTAAAACTTTTGGAAGGTCTTCTGTCTTTACAAGGGTACGGCTTACCGCATAATCCAGGAACCTCATTACCGCATTAGTTTTCTCCTGCATTTCAATATTGCTCTGTTCCTGGGAATTCTTTCTCAGGACAAAATAAGGCACAAGCGATGTAGCCACAACACTTAAAAAACATACCAGCAGAAAACCGAAAAATACCCGGTTCCTTAAACTGTATCCTTTGTATTTACTGATTGGCATTCTACTTTTTAATTAACCTAGCAATATACTTACCAATGATGTCAAATTCTAAATTAACTTTATCTCCTGTTCTGAGATGCTGCATATTGGTAAATTCCCAGGTATATGGAATAATAGCTACTGAAAACTGTTTCTCTTCGCTTTTTGCCACTGTAAGGCTGATTCCGTTTACGGTAATTGATCCCTGCGGAACGGTTACAAAATTTCCGTCATCCTCATACCGGATGGTCACAAAATAGCTGCCGTCTTTATTTTCTATTCCCACTACTTCACCCGTTTTATCAACATGTCCCTGAACAATATGCCCGTCCAGTCTTCCGTCCATCTTCATACATCTTTCAAGGTTTACTACCGTACCCACATCCCATTTTCCAAGATTGGTTTTTTCTAATGTTTCGCTGATAGCCGTTACCACATAATGGTTTTCCTTAATCTCTACAACGGTAAGGCAGCATCCGTTATGCGCCAGGCTCTGATCTATCTTCAGCTCGTTGGTAAACGGGCATGTAAGGGTAAAATCTATATTGCTTCCTTTTTCTTCTATCTTTTCAATTACGCCTACTGCCTCAATAATTCCTGTGAACATATTATTTTTTGCTAAATTTGTACATTATAATCTTCAAAGATAATCAAAATGAGCCCAAAAAACCATAAAGTACGAGTAGGAATTTCAATCGGTGATTTCAATGGCATCGGTCCTGAGATCATTATGAAGTCTCTGAAAGACAAAACCATTACGGATTTTTTCACTCCGGTGATTTTTGGTTCGGGAAAATTATTTACCTATCAGAAAAATATTTTCAAACTCAATCTGAACTTCAATTACATCAATGAAGCTTCACAGGCTCAGGGCGGAAAGCTGAATATGGTAAACCTTACCAAAGAAAATGTGAATGTGGAACTGGGAGTTCCTACGGAAGAATCCACCAGAATGGCCATTGATTCCCTGGAAATGGCGACTGAAGCTTTAATGAAAGGAGATATTGATGTTCTTGTCACCGCTCCTATCAACAAAGATGAAATGGTAAAAATGGGCTTTAAGCATGCCGGACATACGGGATATTTTGAAGAAAAATTCAGCAAAAAAGGACTGATGTTCCTGGTAACCGACGATTTAAAAGTTGCTGTTTCCACGCACCATATTCCTATTGCACAGGTAGCGGAAAATATTTCAAAAGAAAAGATCAAAAAGCAGATCAGAGCCCTGAACCAGACATTAATTGAAGATTTCTGCATTCAGAAACCGAAAATTGCAGTATTGGGACTTAATCCTCATGCAGGAGACGGAGGCGTTATAGGTACTGAAGAAATTGAGATCATTCAGCCGGCAATAAAAGAGCTTTCAGACAATGGTATCCTTTCTTTCGGACCATTTCCTGCCGACAGTTTCTTCCAGCCCAACAAATACAGGAATTTTGATGCAGTTCTGGCAATGTATCACGATCAGGGGCTCGCTCCTTTTAAAACACTGGCCTATGAAGAAGGGGTAAATTATACTGCGGCACTACCGTTCATCAGAACTTCTCCTGACCATGGCGTAGCCTATGACATTGCAGGAAAGAACATAGCAGATGAGCAAAGTTTTACGGAAGCGATCTTTACTGCCATCCAGATTTTTAAAAACAGAAGTGAATACAATGATCTGATGAACAACCGTCTGCAGCCGCGAAAAATGGCTGTTGATAATGGAATAGACGAGGATCTTCCAGAGGAAACTGAAGCATAAACCGTTAAAACAAATTTTAAAATTAATTTGTGATGGATTTTATTTGTTATTATAAAAAAAATGCATATTTTTGCACACTCATTTTATGGACAAGTTAAGAAACTATGACGTAAGCTTTTCCGGACTAAAAAACGGAAGGCACGAGTTCAAATTTGAGATAGATAAAACGTTCTTTCAATTATTTGACACTGAACAGGAATTTACAAATCCTAAAATAGAAGTGGATATTCTTTTAGAAAAACACACTACTTTTTTAGAGTTTGAGATCAAAGTACATGGAACAGTGGAGCTGATTTGTGATATTACCAATGAAGCATTCGACTATCCTATTGAAAACCAGATCAGGGTTCTGGTAAAATTCGGGGAAGAATATGATGACAGCGAAGAAGATGTAATCACAATCCCGGCGGGAGACCATGCCTTTAATGCGGCACAGCTGATTTACGAAAATGTACAGCTTTCTATCCCGATGAAAAAACTTTCACCGAATGTAAGTGATGAAGATCTGGAACTCCTTGATCAGTTCGGCCCGAAAGATATTGAGGAAACAGAAGAGGAAGAACATGAAAGCGATCCCCGTTGGGATGCCTTGAAAAAGTTAAGAGACAATAATTAAATAAAATAATTTAAATATGATGAGATGATGAATCTCATCGCTCATCAATTAAAAAAGTTATTACAAAATGGCACATCCAAAGAGAAGACAGTCGTCTACAAGAAGAGATAAGAGAAGAACTCACTACAAAGCCGTAGTTCCTCAATTAGCTAAAGATGCAACAACAGGAGAGCTTCACCTTTACCACAGAGCTCACTGGCATGAAGGAAAACTTTACTACAGAGGTAAAGTAGTATTGGAAAAAGAAGTAGCAACTACTGAAGAAAACTAAGAGTCGCTTTTCGCTGAAAAAGCCTCATTTTAATACAAAAACCGCTCAATTTTGATAAAATTAGGCGGTTTTTTGTTGTTTTTTATGTTTTTTTGGTATCTTTGGCCCAAAATCAAATATCAAATTTATGGACATTAAAGACATACAGAATCTTATCAAGTTTGTATCCAAAGCTGAAGTTTCGGAAGTAAAATACAAGACTAAAGATTTCGAAATCACTATTAAAACTCCATTAGCGGGAAGCGACGCAGTATATGCACAGCCTGCTGTTTACCACACCGCTCCTCAGGCAGTAGCAGCACCTGCACCGGCGGCAGCTACTCCGGCAGCAGCTCCGGCTGAAAAAGCAGAGGCAGCTTCTGATGACAGCAAATATGTAGCGATCAAGTCTCCAATGATCGGTACTTTCTACAGAAAGCCATCCCCGGATAAAGATGTATTCGTAAATGTAGGAGATGAAGTTTCCATCGGAAAAACGGTTTGCGTAATCGAAGCAATGAAATTATTCAACCAGATCGAATCTGAGATCAGCGGTAAGATCGTTAAGATCCTGGTAGATGATGCTACTCCGGTAGAATATGACCAGCCATTATTCTTAGTAGATCCTTCTTAAGGAATTTTAGATTAAAGATTATAAATTTTAGGTGAAACTTTTTTCATTTAAAATAATTTAAAATTCAAAATTTATAATTTAAAATTTCGGAGAGATGTTCAAAAAAATATTAATCGCCAATCGTGGCGAAATTGCAATGCGTATTTTACGTACTTGTAAAGAAATGGGGATCAAAACCGTTGCGGTATACTCTACTGCGGATAAAGACAGCCTTCACGTGAGATTTGCTGATGAAGCGGTTTGTATTGGCCCTGCGATGAGCAAAGACTCATACCTTAAAATCCCTAACATTATTGCAGCAGCGGAAATTACCAATGCTGACGCTATTCACCCAGGCTACGGATTCTTATCTGAAAATGCCAACTTCTCCAGAATCTGTGAGAGAAACAACATTAAGTTTATTGGTGCTTCTCCTGAGCAGATCGAAAAAATGGGTGACAAGGCCAATGCCAAAGCAACGATGAAAGCTGCCGGTGTACCTTGTGTACCGGGTTCTGACGGGTTGATTGAATCCTATGAGCACGCAGTAAAAATTGCTGAAGAAACAGGATACCCTGTCATGATCAAAGCTACCGCAGGTGGTGGAGGTAAAGGAATGAGAGCAGTCTGGAAGGCTGAAGACCTTAAAGACCACTGGGAATCCGCTATTCAGGAAGCCGTAGCAGCCTTCGGAAACGGAGGTATGTATATGGAAAAACTGATCGAAGAGCCAAGACATATCGAGATCCAGGTTGCGGGAGACCAATACGGTAAAGCCTGCCACCTTTCTGAAAGAGACTGTTCTGTACAGAGAAGAAACCAGAAATTAACGGAAGAAACACCTTCTCCTTTCATGACAGATGAGCTTCGTGAGAAAATGGGCGAGGCTGCTGTAAAAGCTGCTGAATTCATCGGATACGAAGGGGTAGGTACTATCGAGTTCCTTGTAGACAAGCACAGAAATTTCTATTTCATGGAAATGAATACAAGAATCCAGGTAGAACACCCTATTACTGAACAGGTAATTGACTATGACCTGATCAGAGAACAGATCCTTCTTGCTGCGGGAACTCCTATTTCAGGAATCAACTATTATCCTAAATTACATTCCATTGAGTGCAGAATCAACGCGGAAGATCCTTATGCTGACTTCAGACCGTCTCCCGGAAAGATCACAGGATTAAACATTCCCGGCGGACACGGGATCAGAGTGGATACTCACGTTTATTCAGGATATACCATTCCATCCAACTACGACTCTATGATCGCCAAGCTGATCACTACGGCTCAGACCCGTGAAGAAGCGATTGCCAAAATGAGACGTGCTCTTGAGGAATTCTATATTGAAGGAGTAAAAACAACCATTCCTTTCCACAGACAACTGATGGATAACGAAGATTACCTTGCAGGAAACTATACGACAAAATTCATGGAAGATTTTGTAATGGATAGAAAATATGATAATCACTAAGATTATTTAAAATAAAAACTTTAAACTGTCTCTATTTGAGGCAGTTTTTTATTTTTGTTCTTATTCAACTGAGAAAATCATGCTGAAAAAAACTGTAAAATATATGCTGATTTCAGGCCTGGCCTGGTTTCTTATTCACTCACTTTATATTACTTATGATGGGCTTACGGATGCAAAGCAGAAAGCTGACCTTGCCGTGGTATTCGGAAATAAAGTGAATGAAGACGGAACTCTTTCGCTGCGGCTAAGGGCAAGACTGGATAAAAGTATTGAACTGTACCGGAAAAAACAGGTAAGAAATATTCTGGTAAGCGGTGGTCTCGGCAAAGAAGGCTATTGGGAAGGTACGGAAATGAAAAAATACCTTGTTAAGAATAAAATTCCCCCGGCTGACATTCTTGTGGATAACTTTGGGGATGACACTGAAAAGACCGTTGTGAATACCCTGAAAACAGCAGACAGCTTACAATATGATACGATCATTTCCGTATCACAGTTTTATCATCAGACCCGGATAAAAAAACTGTTCAGGAAACATCATTTCAAAAACATTGAAAGTTCCAGCCCTGCCTATTTTGAAGTAAGGGATCTTTATTCTGTTTTCAGGGAATTTTTTGCGTATTATTTATAAAAGCGGTTACAAATAAAAATTCAGGACTGTACTGTTTTAAAATCTGTTTTTGTTTTACCGGATTTTCAGATCAGATATACAAATTGGCTCAACCTTCCTGCCCATAGGATCTCCGTAACTGCTACCCCACTTCCTTTCACATAAATATCTGATTCACAAAGCTCAATTTACCTAACAGTTGTTAGTCGCACTATTACTACACTTTTTAAAATTTATACTGATTTTATTTTTTCCTACCGAAATTACTTCTATTTTTGGTGACATAAGAAATCAAATCACAGAATATTAATCCATAAAAATTTACAAATCATGGCAGAAAAAAATTCGAGAGGAATTTTAAAATTCAACGGGGGAGACGGTCAGAAACTGTTAAAACTGAATTACAGTGTATCAAGATCTACGGACGTTTCAGGACGTGTAGCATCAGACCCTTCCAACGCCCTTATCAAAATTACGGTAGAAGCTACTGAAAAGTCAGACATTCTGGAAAGTTTGCTGAACGGAAAGTATAAGCCTACAACAGGAGAAGTTACCTTTAACAAGTCTCATGAAGAAGGAACACTTACAACATTAAAGTGGAACAACGGGTATGTAATCCAGCACGAAGTAGATTTCGATGCAATAGATAACAACAGTATGTACATCAGTTTTGTAGTAAGTGCAGAACAGATTGATCTTGGAACAGCTTCCTTCCACGGAGACTGGCCAAATTCATAAATGCCGCTTTATATTAAAAACTAACAAAGACAGAATGGCAATCGCCGTTCTGTTTTTTTTATCTTTACAGCACTCCTGAAATACATCAAACTAATAACCCGCCCCTTAATGAACAGACTGCACTTGTTCTTTTCCGCTTTTCTGTGTGTATTCATTACGGCACAACAACCGGACGATTCCGTTCTCAGGCAGAATCTCCTTTTCAGACCTCCTGTAACTTTACAGGATCATGGGCTGCAATCGAATGTTAAAAAGGTTGAAATCACGACTTCTTATTCAGATAAAGCAGCTCAACAGGACTACCGGACTCTTTATTTTTCTGATACGGGTCTTCTTCTCAAAAACAGTTTTCACAGGGAAAAAGAAGATGAACTCACAGTTTATTATCATTATGACAATGGCAGGCTGGACAGCATTACAAGTTCTGACGGAACCGGAAAGGAAGTATTTTCCTATGACAGCACGGGCAGACTCATCCGGAAGAGCAGTTATGGAAAATATGAAGACAATAAAAATGAAATTGACGAAACTGAAGAATATCATTACAATAAACAGGGCTATATCATCCAATCAGTCAGAAGTAATTTTATCCTGGAATGTAACTATACCGCGGACCATCAGATCAGAGAGGTAAAAAGCTATTATACAGACCAGCCATCCGATATTTCTTCAACCGTATATCAGTATAAAAGCCTGAAAGACAGACCTGATCTTATCATTAACAAAAAGAATGGAAGAGTTCAGGAAACTACCCTCATCACATATGATCACAGGAAAAACGCAGTAGAAACGGTTTCCGTTTATCCTGATAAAACCAGAATAAACGTTACCAGCAGCATCAATTATGATGATCAGGGTAATATATCGTCCTGCATCACTTCAACCGGTGGTAAGAAAACCAGTACGGTAATTCAGAAAACAGAATACATTTCATTATAAAAAATTTTCACAAGTGAAAAAAGGCTGCATAAAGATATAATACCTGCATGATCTGTTGAGACCAAGAAATATTTACTGACACACTCTCATTCGCCCTTAAAATATACTTTAATTTCAGGCCTCCGCACTATTCCACTTTTGTTGATGCATCTCATTAATATTGCTTAAATTTGTCAAAAACCAAAACATATGTCAACAGCAGAAACAACAAAAAACTCACAGTATTTTATTGACCTTGAAGACAAACACGGAGCGCACAACTACCACCCTCTTCCCGTAGTTCTTGACCGCGGAGAAGGCGTTTTTGTATGGGATGTGGAAGGCAAGAAATATTATGATTTTCTTTCAGCATATTCTGCTGTGAACCAGGGACACTCTCACCCCAAAATTGTAGGAGCGCTGGTAGACCAGGCACAGAAACTGGCGTTAACTTCAAGAGCTTTTTACAATTCTAAACTGGGAGAGTATGAACAGAAGATCACCACCCTGTTTGGGTTTGACAAGGTTCTTCCTATGAATTCCGGAGCTGAAGCAGTGGAAACCGCTGTGAAATTAGCCAGAAAATGGAGCTACGAGGTAAAAGGTATCTCTGAGAATGCCGCGAAGATTATTGTCTGTGAAAATAATTTCCACGGAAGAACCACCACTATTGTTTCTTTCTCCAATGATCCCGATGCCAACCGGAACTACGGTCCTTTCACCCCTGGATTTATTAAAATCCCTTATAATGATACAGCTGCTTTGGAAGACGTCTTAAGCAGAGAGGCTGGAAATATCGCGGCTTTCCTGGTTGAACCTATCCAGGGAGAAGCAGGAGTTTATGTTCCTGATGAGAACTTCCTGAAAAACGCTTCTGAATTATGTAAAAAATACAACGTACTTTTCATTGCAGACGAAGTTCAGACCGGAATCGCAAGAACCGGAAAACTGATCGCCTGTCATCACGAAAATGTACAGCCTGATATTCTTATTTTAGGGAAAGCCCTTTCAGGAGGAATGTATCCTGTATCTGCAGTATTGGCCAACGACAATATCATGAATGTTATTAAACCTGGGCAGCACGGTTCCACTTTCGGAGGAAATCCTATTGCCTGCGCTGTGGCTGTGGCTGCTTTAGACGTAGTAGCTGATGAAAAACTGTCAGAAAGAGCTGAACATCTGGGGCAGGTTTTCAGAGCAGAGATCGAAAAGATCATCGAAAAAAACGACCTTATCACCAAAGTAAGAGGAAAAGGTCTTCTGAATGCTATTCTGATTAACGATACTCCGGAGAGTTCCACTGCATGGAACCTTTGCCTTCAGTTAAAAGAAAACGGTCTTCTGGCCAAGCCTACCCACGGAAACATCATCAGGCTTGCACCGCCATTGGTAATTACTGAAGAACAGCTTTTAGAATGCGTAAAAATCATTGAAAAAACGATCACAGAATTTCGTTAATGAAACTATCAGTCTGTTATATTATTTTTAACGGGGAAAGAATCATCGAAAAAAGTATCCGAAGCGTTTATGACATCGCAGATGAGATTATTATCGTTGATTCTTTTTCTACGGACAAAACTGAGGAGATCTGTACCGGGTTTCCAAAAGTAAAGTTTATCAAAAAAAAATTCGAAGGATTCGGTGACCAGAAAAACTACACACTGGCACAGGCTTCCGGCGAATGGATCCTGTTTCTGGACTCTGATGAAGTTCCGGATGCAGAAGCCGTACAGGCTATTAAAGATATTCTGAAAAGCAGTGATCCCGCTTATAAAGTATACACAATTCATTTCAACAATATCCTGCTGAAGAAAATAATCCGGTACGGAGGCTGGGGAACGGTATGGAGAGAGCGCTTTTTTAAGAAAGGACATGGAAAATATTCCGATGATCTGGTTCATGAAAGTTTCATCACCCTGGATAAAACAGGAAAACTTCCGGGAAACATCAACCATTACACCTACAAAAGTATTGCCCATCACATTGAAAAGATCAATAACTACACACAGCTGATGGCAGAAAAGAAGATAGCGAACGGTAAAAAAGTATCCCTGTTTAAAATTGTATTTGCTCCTTTTTTTAATTTCATAAAGACCTATTTTTTCAAACTGGGTTTTATGGACGGGGTGGCAGGATTCTATATTTCCATCACCGGAGCCTTTTACACTTTTCTTAAATATATTAAGATCAATGAGATTCTCAGAAACCAGTAAAGATTCTCAGAAAACAATATCAGACAGCCGCGGTTTTTACTGTGGCTGTCTGTCATTCATCCCCACAAACCCTTATTTTAATATATTTTTAAGCTGATGCCTTCAATTTTTAATTAAATTTGAAGAGTATAATGTACACCAAACAAAAAAGCACAATATGGATCTCCGGAACTTTTATATGTTTTGAATTCCATAAAAAATTAACGGGATCTTAAATTCACATAACCATGTTCAGATTCTTTAAGAGAATACTTGGATTTTCAAAGGCAGAAAGCATCCGTATTCTGATGTATCATAAAATTAAACCTGGGAAAAATATCTCCGGAAAAGATGCATTAGCCGTTTCCGTTGAAAATCTGGAGGAACAGCTTCAGTATATTAAAAACAACTATACCACACTGTTTTTCAACGAACTGGAAGCCAACAAAACTACCCGGCGTAAACTGATCCTGACTTTTGATGACGGCTACCTCAACAACCTCCAGTATATGATTCCTTTGCTTGAAAAGTATCAGCTGAAAGCCACCATTTTTATACCCACAGAACTTATCCAGAAAGATGAAGTAAGTGAACAGCGCAAACTGATGACCTTTGATGAGATCAGATCATTAAATACCGATTTCATAGAGATCGCTCTTCACAGCCATTCCCACAGAAATTACTCACAGCTTACCCTTCAGGAAGCTTCAGATGACCTTCAGAAAAACATCCGTACTCTTGAAGAGAACAAAATACCATTTACCAAAGTTCTGGCCTATCCTTACGGGCAGTTTCCCAAAAAAGGAGAAGCTAAGAAAGAGTTTTTTGCCATGCTGGAAAATACAGGTATAACCTCAGCTGTACGTATCGGAAATAATATAGCCTATTTTCCGTGGAAAAATAAATTCGAGATCAAGAGAATCGATATCAAAGGAGGGGACAGTTTTGATCTTTTCAAATGGAAACTGAGACTTGGAAAAGTTAAACTTTAATTCAAAAGGCTGCTATACAGTTTTTCGTAAGCATCTGCCATTTCCGTATAGCCGAATCTCAGGGCTCTTTCTTTCAGTTCTGATGCATATTCGCCTGCTCTTGCGCCATACGTCTGCATTCCTGATGCATATACCTGCTGCATCTTTTCTGCTGAAAAATCATCAAAATAGAAAGCAAGATTTCCTCCTATTTCCGGCAGGCTCGTTAATCTGCTCAGAAAAACAGGTTTTCCAAAATACATGGCTTCCACAGGCGGAATTCCGAAACCTTCGGCCAACGAAGGATGACAGTAGGATTCACAGTGCTGAAGAAGAAAATACTTATCATTATTATCCACATTTTCAAGAATATGCACTCTGCTTTCCAAACCTAAAGCTTTCGTTTTTTCTAAAAACTTTTCTTTATAGGCCGACTTGGCAGAAGAAGTTACCAGCACAAGATCCCTGTCGTTTTCTGTCAGAAGATCCAGCAGTACGTCCTGGTTTTTCTTGGGAAAAAGCACACCTATATTCAAAATGTATTTTTTTCCTATGAAGCTGTATTTATTTTTAGAATTAAAATCTGTAATTTCGGGAAAGATCAGTCCGTTATATATGACCTCAACCCTTACATCCTTATTCAGCGTGAAAAGATGTTTGTTTTTCAGGAAATCTTCCTTTACAAAATCCGAGATGCATACAATGGCATCTGCATTTCCTATATTTTTCTGGACGAGTCTGGTACTCTTTTTGACCTTCTTTCCGGAACTGTTGTCATGCAGAAAATTAAGATCATGAAGAGTAACCACTTTTTTTTGCCCGTTTTTTATCTGATGAAAGTAATCGGAAAGCTGGTGAGCGGTATGGATGAGCGAAAAAGATCCGGTACTGACAGGAATTTTTTTCTGCCAGAACTTCCAGTTTATAACCGTAAACCTGTTCTTCGTTACGGGCATATTTTTCGCGGGACCATAAAGAGAATACTCAAAATCAGATACTTTCTCATCCAATCCCCTGATCAGGGAAGTGCATACATTGGCAATTCCCGACTTTGGATATTTCAGTCTTTCGGCATCGATAAGAATTTTCTTTCTCATTATAGAAGGGCTTTTCGCCAAAAATATAAATTTAAATATGAATTTTTTATTTTTGCACTATGAAAATTTGTTTAATTAGTTTCGATTTCTGGCACTATGATGAGCATATCGTGGATAAACTGAATGAGAGAGGCATTCAGGCCTGCCATATCAACATCGGAGCATTCACCCATAAAAACACGGGTGAACGTTTGAAGAACACTTTCAGCAAAATTTTCTTAGGCAAAAATCCGAAATATCATAAAAGACAAAATTTCATACTCGAATCTCTTGAAAAAATAGGAAAGCAGGATCAGATCCTTGTAATCAACCCTGAAGCCATAGATGAAGAAATACACCGGAAGATCAGGGAATACACTGACCGTAATATTGCCTACCTCTACGACAGTATGGCCAGGAACCCTGCCACTCATCTTCTGCATTATTTTGATACGGTTTTTTCTTTTGATGATGAAGACGTAAAAAACTTCGGATTCGAAAAGATCACGAATTATAATTATCTGGAATATCTTCCGGCAGAAAAACAGAATCCCAAACTGGATCTGTTTTATGTCTCTTCCTATGACCACAAGAGATTATCCGCCTTAAATGTACTCATCAACAGGCTCTGTTCGCTGAAAGTAAAGTTTGAAGTGTACATGGTGGGTAAGAAGGGATGGAAAAATAAGCTGAATCAGATCTTCGACAAAAAAAATATAGAAATACTTAAGTTTGGAAGAAGAAAGATTCCGCATCATGCGCTGCCCTCTTACTATAAGAACACAAAAGTAGTTCTGGACCTGATGCGGGCTGATCAGACCGGGCTCAGTTTCAGGATTTTTGAAGCGATGGCTCTGGAAAAAAAGATCATTACAGATAATCCCACTATTGCCAGTTACGATTTTTATAATCCCAATAATATTCTGCTGCTGAATAAAAAATTCAGTAATGTGAAAAAAGATTTTTTTGAAACACCATACGAAAAGCTTCCGGAAGCAGTTTATTATAAGTACACCCTGGATCATTGGGTGGATACTGTTTTTAAACTGAATTCATGAAAGAAATAAAACATGTACTTATTGTAACCAAAGAGTACAAATGTTCCCGGACCCCAAAAGTAGGAGGAACAGGTACTTTTTATAAGAATTTATCCGGAGAACTCGTAAAGAGAGGTATTTCAGTACATGTTTTCCTGATCTCCAGATATGCTTTCGATATCCGGGAAGACGGGGTAACGATTCATTCCATTAAAGATATTTTCAAATCCAGCCCTGCGCTTGAACTTATGAGATCTTTTACCGGAAAGCTGAAAGTACTGGAACCCATTCATTTTAAACTCTACCTTTCCGAAAAAAAAGCCATATCGGATAAAATAAGCGATTGGATCAGAAAAAACAACCTTCATTTTGACGTTGCCGAAACCCACGATTTTGACGGACTGGCACTCGCCATCCCTCAGAATATACCTTATGTGATACGCTGCCACGGCTCATGGTCTGTACTTGAAAAATATTTCGGATATAAAAAAGTACACAAAGGCCGTATTTTCTGCGAAAAAGAAGCTTTCAGGAAATCGGAGAATATCATTACGATTTCCAGATACAACGAAAAGATCAACAAAAGCCTTTTTGATATTAAAAATCCGAGACTGATTTATAACGGTGTGGATGAAAAATTCTATGCCCCTGATGAAACCATCGGGATTATTCCCAGATCTGTTTTTTTCCTGGGAAATGTCACCTTTGAAAAAGGAGCTGACACCATGATCCGGGAGTTTATCCGATTAAAAAAAGATTACCCTGAAGCTTCCCTTCATTTTATAGGCCGCCCCAATCATTATCCGGATTATGTAAAAGAGCATGTTGCAGAAGAAGAAATAAGAGATTCCATCCACTTCCTGGGTAACAGAAACGGAAAAGAAATCGTAGACCTGATCAACAGGGCTGAAGTGGTATGTTTCCCATCCAAAGGTGAAAATTTTAGCTTATCTTTGCTCGAAGTAATGGCTATCCGGAAACCTGTTGTATGCTCCGCCATAGATTCTTTTAAAGAGGTGATACAGGATTCTGTGAATGGCTTTATTGCTGATGAAGACAACTTTCACAACAGGATAAGTCTTATTTTTGAAGACCATGATCTGAGAAACCGTATGGCTCTGAATGCCAGGAAATCGGTGAAATCAGATTTTGGGATCAACAGAATGGTGGATCAAACCATCAGTTTTTATCAGGAAATAATGTAGAAATACCTCTTACCTGTCCATTACAGGGTCTGTGAAAATGTGATACATGATCTGCGGTCATCCAAGTTACAGAATATGAATGCAAAGGAACAAATTGAGAATTTAGAGCTTGAGCTTAAAGCACTCAGGAGAAAATATTATATCAAATCATTTTTCAGAAAAGCCAAAAGGCTTGTCACTGATTTTTTACCGCTGGATTCTATTCCTGCTGAATATTGTGCAGAAAGAATCAAAATAAAGGAAAAGCATGAAGGAGATCTTTATCTTCCCAAAACATTCGGGTCACAGCAGGTTTCTGTAAAAACACCTAAAAATGAAGTGGAAATCTTTGCACTTCAGAATGTGTTATGTATTCCTGATTCCACATACTTTTTAGACATCAAAAAGCAGAAGATCTTTTATGAAAGATGGCATGATGATGACAGGATCATTTATGTGTACAACACCGTGAATCTGATGCAGCACTCTATGACACTGGCTAAGGTAAAGAATCATAAGAACATCTATTATGATGACGAAGCTATTTTTCTTGGGGGAACGTTTACATTCAATTATTATCATTTCCTGATTGATATCCTTTCAAAAATTGAATTTTTCAACCATATTCCGGATGCCAAAAACAAACTGATTATTGTAGATTCGGATGTGGAAAAAGTTGAAAATCTGAAAGAGCTGTTACATTTCTTTCTGAAGGATTATAAGATTGTATTCCTTAACCACGATAAAAACTATTATCAATTTAAAAAACTGTGGCACATCACCAGCATCAATTATGCAGTCCCGAATATTATGCCGGGGGAAAAATATGATGCACGGTTTGCTAAAATATCAAAAGAGTCTCTTCAATACCTGAGAAAGATCTGCTTTGACGGCCTGGATATGAGTAAAGTACAGGTACAGCCTGTGAAAAGGATATTTATTGCCCGAAAATCTAAGTTCAGAAAATATAATGAAGAAGAAGTTCTGGATGTTTCGAAAAAACATGGTTTTGAGGCAGTATTCTTTGAGGACCTGAACATTCATGAACAGATCTATATGGTGAATAATGCAGAGTACATCATTGGTCCGAGTGGTGCGGCATGGACGAATCTGATCTTTGCCAATCCTGGAGCTAAAGGACTTTCCTGGTACAGTGCCGTATGGGGAGACTTTCCTATTTTCTCTACTCTGGCAGCGGAAATGAAATTCGATCTGAACTTCTATATCTATCCTCAGGACGAAGAAGGCTTCCATGAAGATTACAGACTGGATCCGGAGATTTTTGCCCAAAAGCTGGAAGAAATACTTCATTTATAAAAATCTTTATTAAAACAATCATAAGGTTTGCATATGTTTTTCACTAAAAGTGAGAAACTTTACACAGATCAGAGGATACAAAATCAATAGAAACATACTGAATATTCTTTTAGAGGTTTAAAAGTGGTATATCGGTTTTAATACATCATGAAAAATACATTCTGCTGTAATGAGCCAGAAACATTATTATGGTAAAAAATACAAAGAATAATATTCTATTAACCTTACTTTCAGTTCTGGTTTTATCTATATTATTTTATTTCATATATAATTTAAGGGATACTTTTCTTGATGATTCATACATTACTCTCACCTATTCTAAACATTTCTTTCAGGAAGGAAAGCCTTGGTACAATCCGGCGGATACAATTCAGGGGAATGGACAGACCAGTATTTTATGGATGCTTATTCAAAGCCTGTCTTTTAATTTTGAATCTATTACCAATCCCATTTACATCAATAAAGGAATTAGCTTTATACTTATCGTCATTGTATTTTCATTCTTGCTTCAAAGTTTCAGGACGCATCAATCTATTCTCCGTAAGGGATTAATATTTCTATTTTCTGTTTTATTCAGTGTCTGGTCAGCTTTTCAGGTTTCTCATGGCTTGGAAACTGTTTTCTTTGCAACAACTCTATTCCTTTTTCTTAAATACAGGGATCAGAATATAGGCTGTTTACTGGCTTTTATCTTGCCATTCATCAGACCAGAAGCTGTTATATTTACATTTTTCTTTGTAATCGATACTAAACTTTTCAGTAAAGTATTTTTGAAAAGAGCTTTATGTTTACTGGCTTCCATATCGATTTACTTCATGTATACGGCTTATTATTATGATGTATTGATCCCGCTTCCGTTTCTGTTGAAAAATATCCGGGACTTTTCATTTGAAAAAGTAATGAATTTCATTTCTGTCACCCTTATCTTTTCACCAATTCTTGTATTTGCTCTTAAAAACTATAAAACCAGATTGATATTCTATGCACCTTTATTTTTCTTCATCATCTATTATTCTTTTTTCATAGATGAAATAATGAATTTCTTTGACCGTTACAGATACCCGCTATTTGTATACTATATTTATTTTTTAGGATATGAAGACATCCATATTTTAAGAAATAAAAAAATAAATATTGCGTTGTTTGTACTATGTATTTTAGGTATCTTTAATTATTACAAGTATCTGGATATGCATAGGGCTTTTTATGTAGGCCCCTATTTAGAAGCTATAAAGAAAGGACCTATGTATATTGGTAAATATCTGAAGAAAAAATCGTTAGAGGAAGATATAAAATTCAGGGTACTTAATTCAGATGCCGGAGCAATAGCTTATTTTTCAGACTGTTATTTATATGATACCTGGGGACTGAATAATGCCACCCTGCTATTAACTAAAAAAAATAAAGACTGGAATGCCTATCTATCTTATCTGAAACAAACAGATCCTGATTATATCATTCTTATTTCAAAAGATTACCATAAATTTATACCAAGACTTGACTTTGAAGAAAAAATATACAAATACTTTTCACTTCAAGCCAGGCAACCCGCTTTAGTAAGAAAGTCCACGGATGAATATTATTATTTTATATACAGGATACGTCCTTAATTTTAATCCAAATAAAAATTTTTCATACCCGTTATGAATACCCTACCTCCTGTAAGTCTTGTTATCATCACAATGAACCATGAAAAGTTTATTGAGCAGGCCTGTCTGTCTGCTATTTCACAGACTTATCCCAACTATGAGATCATTCTTCTGGATAATGCATCCACAGACAAAACATTTGAAAATGCAGAACGGATACTTTCACAGTTTACGCAACATTATAAGCTGATCAGGAATACTGAAAGCTTTGGGGTTGCCAAAAATATCAATACAGCAGTTGCACAGGCTTCGGGAGAATATGTTTCCCTTCTTTCCGGAGACGACTGGTATACGGAGGACAGCCTGGCGGAGAAGGTGGCTTTCATCGAAAAAAATCCTGTTGACTTTATCCTTTCAGATGGGTATAGATATTACCAGGCTGAGGATAAAATAACAGAAGTCTATACTCCTAAAGAAAAGAAAAGAGTAATAGACAGCATGACGAATTTTTTCCACGAAAATGTTGCTGAAAACAGGACCGCCAACGTCGGAACTTTTGTAAAAAGGGAGCTTCTGGTACAATATCCGTTCGACGAAAACATCAATACTGAAGACTGGGACATGAACCTCCGCCTTACCTCAAAAGGATACAGGGTGGGCTTTATCGATAAAAAGTTATTCTATTACAGAATGCTCCCAACCAGTTTATCAAGAAACTGGAAGCTGATGGAAGATTCTTATAAAAAAGTGACAGGAAAGTATCTTGATTATATTAAAGCAGATAAACAGCTTTACCAGAAATACCGTCTGCAGCTCCTTCATTTCAAATATGAAGTTTTATTGTCTGATCCCCGTTCAGAAGCCGAAAAAGAAAAACTTCAGCTGGAATGGAAGAAAGAAAAATACAGGATCAAATACAAAAATCCGGTTCTTTTCTTTAAGCTGCTGATGCTAAAAAAATAAGATGAAGCTAGAAAACAGCTTCATCTTTTTTATACCTGCAAGTCGTAAAAAGCCGGGAATCAATTTATAATTCATCTTTAAAAACGCATAATTTTAAGTAAATTTGCACCAAAATTTTAATTGAAATGGAGAAAGTAAGAGTACGTTTTGCTCCAAGTCCAACAGGACCTTTGCATTTAGGAGGCGTAAGAACCGCATTATATGATTATCTTTTTGCCAAAAACCAGGGCGGAGAATTTGTATTGAGAATTGAAGATACAGATACGGCAAGATATGTAGAAGGAGCTGAAGAATATATTGAAGAAGCTTTGGAATGGTGCGGAATCATCCCTGATGAAAGTCCTAAAAAAGGAGGAAAATTTGCCCCTTACAGACAATCTGAAAGAAGAGATATCTATGACCGTTATACTGAACAGATCCTGAAAACGGATTACGCTTATCTGGCCTTCGATACTCCGGAGGAGCTGGATGCCATCCGTGCAGAGTATGAAGCAAAAGGCGAGGTCTTCTCCTATGACAATAAAACAAGAAACAGGCTGAGAAACAGCCTTGCGCTTTCCGAAGAAGAAGTTCAGAAATTGCTGGCTGAAAAAACACCGTATGTGGTACGTTTCAAAATGCCCGTAGACCGTATTCTTAATCTTGAAGATATCATCAGAGGAAAATTCTCTGTAAATACCAATACCCTTGACGATAAGGTTCTGGTAAAGAATGACGGGATGCCTACCTATCATTTTGCCAACATCATAGATGATCATGAAATGGAAATTTCCCACGTCATCCGTGGTGAAGAATGGCTTCCTTCTCTTGGTCTGCACACGCTGCTGTATGAAGCAATGAACTGGGAAGCACCTCAGTTTGCCCATCTTTCTTTGATCCTGAAACCGGAAGGAAAAGGAAAATTAAGCAAGAGAGACGGTGACAAATTCGGGTTTCCGGTATTCCCGCTGGATTTTAAAGATCCTGCAACAGGTATTGTGTCCAAAGGATACAGGGAAAACGGATATCTTCCGGATGCCTTCATCAACATGGTGGCCCTTCTGGGATGGTCTCCTGCTGATGATAAGGAAATCCTTACGCTGGATGAAATGTGCAGAGAATTTGATCTTCATAAAGTACATAAAGCCGGGGCAAGATTCAGTAAAGAAAAATCGGAATGGTTCAACCACCAGTATATGCAGATGAAATCTGATGAAGAGCTTCTTCAGATCTTAAAAAATACAGACCTTGACCTGTCCGGTGTTTCAGATGAGAAATTACTGAAAGTTATTGGCCTTATGAAAGAGAGAGCTACTTTCCCTAAAGATATTTACGAAAACGGGAAGTTTTTCTTTGAAGCTCCGGTATCTTATGATGAAAAAGCAGCCAAAAAAGCGTGGAATGAAGAAACGTCTGCTATTTTAGGAGATCTTGCTGAAACACTGAACGGAACGGAAACCTTCAATGCGGAAACTTTAAAACAGACTGTTCACGATTTTGCAGAAGGTAAAGGCCTGGGAATGGGGAAAGTGATGATGCCATTACGTCTTTCTTTAGTGGGAGAACTGAAGGGACCGGATGTTCCGGACATTCTGGAAACGCTTGGAAAAGAGGAAAGTATCGCCAGAATAAACAATGCTATCAATAATTTTAAATAGGTTCTCATAATTTTTCATAAATTTGAAAGATTTAATTTACTTCAAGAAATGGAATATTTAAGTTTCGAACTTCCTATCAAAGAACTAATGGATCAACTTCAGACTTGTTCTTTAGTAGGAGAAGAAAGTGGTGTTGATGTAAAATTAGCATGCAGCCAGATTGAGGATAAGATTTTAGAAAAGAAAAAAGAAATCTACAGTACCCTCACTCCATGGCAAAGAGTACAGCTGTCCCGTCATCCGGATCGTCCATACGCACTGGACTATATCAAGGGAATGACAGATAAAGGCAGCTTCCTAGAACTTCACGGAGACAGAAATTTCGCTGATGACCCTGCAATGGTTGGCGGTTTAGCTACTCTTGACGGTCAGAAAGTAATGATCATAGGAACCCAGAAAGGAAGAACAACCAAAGAAAGACAGCACAGAAGATTCGGGATGCCCAATCCTGAAGGATACAGAAAAGCATTACGCCTGATGAAACTTGCTGAAAAATTCAACATCCCTGTAATCACTTTAGTGGATACTCCGGGAGCTTACCCGGGACTGGAAGCAGAAGAAAGAGGTCAGGGAGAAGCTATTGCCCGAAATATTTTCGAAATGGTACAGCTTAAAACCCCTATCTTCACTTATATTATTGGAGAAGGAGCCAGTGGCGGTGCATTAGGAATTGGTGTTGGAAATAAAGTATATATGTTGGAAAACACGTGGTATACCGTAATTGCTCCGGAAAGCTGCTCCTCTATTTTGTGGAGAAACTGGGATCATAAGGAAGATGCGGCAAATGCCCTGAACCTTACTCCGGCAGATGCTTTAAGAGAGAAATTTATCGACGGAATCATTGAAGAGCCGCTTGGAGGTGCTCATTATGATCCGGAAACCGCTTATTTAAATCTAAAAAATTCTATTTTACAGAATATCAAAGCTTTTTCCAAATTCACAGGACAGGAGCTTGAAACCCAGAGACAGGAGAAATTCATTGCAATGGGACAGTTTAAAGGATAAAAAAACAAACCGGCTGAGAAAAATTTCTCAGCCGGTTTTACTTTAGTTTCCTTCTTATTAAATTTATTTCTATTCTGCTACATTCAAAACCAGTTCAATATCCTGGGTAATCTTTTTTGAAGAACTGTAACTGGCATCACAAATGGCAGTACTCAATACATATTCTCCCTTATCGATCAGGATAAAATTCTGGCTTTTGGCCGCAACACTCAGGCTGTACGATTTTTTACCATTGATTTTCAATACCAGCGGACAGCCGGATTTATTTCTGATGTTCACATAAGCTTCACTTTTTCCTGCGTCATTATTAAATATATGGGTAAGCATGGCTGCTGTCCTTTTAGCTTCATCACTAGGTTCGGATTTACTGGAACCTGTGCTTTTCAATGATCCTGCAGAAGCATAATTTACGGTTCTTTCAGGTTTTGCAGGAGAAGAAGTATTGGAAGCCAGTGTCTTTCCGCTCTTTGTATCCGTATTTTTAGCAATATCCGCCGACCTTCCAACAGGCCTGATGCCAGGTTGTGTTTCTGAAGATGAATGATCTGCCAGAATGATCTCTACCAGTTTTCTTTTAAAAAAGTCTGTTCTGGCATGTCCGGGATTCTGTTTCAGGAAACCGGCAATTACTCTCGGCTCTTTTGAGGTTTCAGCCTCCTGCTCCGTATAGATGATCACCGTTTCTTTTTCTACAACTGTTTTGGTTTTCGTTTTTTTCTTTTTTTGAGAAAAACCTAATGCAAAAATGCATAGAAATATGAGTAGAAAGATTTTTTTCATTAATCAAGTCTTTAAAATAGTATTAAATATATCAATAACGTGAAAAGTCATTTTTTAGTTTATCATTAAAATTATTATCTTTGCACTGCTTTAAAATTAAGCTAAAAATTAATACTAATCTTAAATAAAAAAATAATAGATATTATGTCTTATACACCAGTTGCTGCAGACGTAGCGAAATTAAGAAACCAGACAGGTGCAGGTATGATGGACTGCAAAAAAGCTCTAGTTGAAGCTGAAGGAGACTTCGAAAAAGCGGTAGATATCCTTAGAAAAAAAGGACAGAAAGTTGCTGCCAACAGAGCAGACAGAGAGTCTACTGAAGGTGCTGTAATCGCAAGAGTAAACGAAGACAACACTTTAGGTGCTGTTATTTCTTTAAACTGCGAAACTGACTTCGTTGCCAAGAACGAAGCATTCATCGAGCTTGCTTACGAACTAGCTGAAATGGCTATTTTCGCTGCTACAAAAGAAGAGCTTTTAGCTACGGATTTCCACGGGATCACTGTTGCTGAGAAATTAGTTGAGCAGACCGGTGTAATCGGTGAGAAAATCGAGATCGGAGCTTTCGAAAGAATCGAAGGACCATACCTGGGAGCTTACATCCACGCTGGAAACAAAATCGCTGCTATCACTTCACTTTCTGCTAAAGTAGACGGAGCTGATGAAGCTGCTAAAGCTGTTTCTATGCAGGTTGCTGCTATGAACCCAATCGCTTTGGACGAAACTGCGGTATCTCAGGAAACTATCGACAGAGAATTAGAGATCGAAAGACACAAACTTACTGAAGAAGGTAAGCCTGCAAACATTATCGATAATATCTTAAAAGGTAAAATGCAGAGATTCTACAAAGACAATACTTTGGTACACCAGGATTTCATTAAAGACGGAAGTATCTCAGTTGCTGATTATGTAAAATCTGTAAACGGAGACCTTAAAGTAACAGGATTCGTAAGAGTAAGCTTAGCTTAATCTATCTGATTCAAAATAATATTATGCCCCGGAGCTTATTGCTTTCCGGGGCTTTTCATATCCATACTGCTGAAATAATCAATCGGATAGGTTCCGGTTTATCTGGCTCCGGACCTCAAATAGAATCTCCCTCTTTTGGGGTATTTTTTTAGTCGGTCTTATGGTGTAGCTTTGCTGTAAACTGTCAGCTATGAAATATCTTCTCCACCGATATATTCTGATACTGTCTATTCTGGCCGGATCTTTCCTGTCCGCCCAGAAATCCCTTATTGAGTCAACATTGAATCTTTATCTGAAGAAAGACATGAAGCTGCAGTCAAATTCCGGCCGTTTTGAAGATACCTTAAACGTCGTTACTCCTTATCGTATCCATAATGGAATTTTGTCTGTGGAGACCGAAATGAAAGGAAATTTTCATTACACAGAAAAGCAGGAAGTCCTTCTGTCTGAAATCACAGGGGTTGGTAAGGATATTAATGTGATATTCAAAACCCGGCAGGATGCAGTAAAGATTACCCGTCGTTATATTGGAAAAAGCAGGGATATTCCGGGATATGAGAGCACAGGAAATATGTTCTTCACAGGAATAAGGCAGACCCGGAACAACGAATATCTTGGCAAAGCCCTGTTGAAAGCTTTTGCAAAAGACGGCTACACCATAAAAATTCTTTACTGGTACGACTGAACAACCAACAAATAAACAAATTATGAAAACCATTTCCTTTTTTACTGTCCTGTTTTTAGGTCTTATATGTACTGCCTGCCAACCTTCCGGAACACCGGACAATGAGGTTCTGATACATCAGAATGTTCAGCTGCCTGAAGGTTTTTCCGATGCTGTGGAAAAAAAATACAGTGTTCAGAAAAATATTGATGATACCGGAGCAGTATGCACGTTTGATGTTACTGCTTTAGAAAAAGCCCCCTCTGATTTTGTAGTTAAAAATATTAAAGTTACATTAAAGAAAGGCAGTAAAGGTATCCGGTTTAAGGCCATTATGGGAGAACAAAATGTAAACCTCGGAACAAAAAAAGCTTATGATACTTTTTCCACTCTGGAAATACACTATTACAAACCTGGTGAGAACATCAAAACCTATACAATCACAGCCAGAGGAAAAGTCAGTGAGCTATAAAAAACAAAATCCGATATCAAACAACATCCATTAAAAACTATTATTTAACAGGAAAATGTCTGAGAAAAACCGTTTCGCCGACCAGAATAAAACAGCCTCCGATTTCTACAATGAAGTCTGGATAGTCTGCCCCGTTTGCGAACATAAAGCATTTGCCAAAACTGACATGGAACAGAGAAAAGCAAGACTGTACTGTCCTGAATGCGGCTATAATAAAGACATTTCGATGGAAGTCTGTATTTCCGGCTCCAAAGCCCTCAGCATAAGAGCTGCCCACGTTTATTTCGGAGCAGAGTTATGGCTGCAGCACACTTTTAAAGAAGGGATATTCTGTGCTTATAACGGCAGCCATCTGGAATATCTGGAAAACTACATTGCGGCCGGTCTCCGGGAGCATAAAGATCGTACTCACTTTACGCTGCTGGAAAAACTGCCCGCATTTTACCATACAGCCAAAAACCGCAAATCACTTTTAGCGGTTATAGATAAACTGAAGAAAAAAATAGGTTAAAAAAAAGAAAGAGTATTACCGGCCTTCAGCTTAACAGATATATATTAACCGGAAGAACCTTCCTGCATTACAGTGGGTAAAGCATAAAAAAGATCATTTATTGGTGTTAACAAAATATGACGCAAATTTTAAATATTCAGCAATACCATAATAAAGATCAATTGTTTGATTTTTTTCTATAAAAAATTGATTATTAATGCTTAAATTTGCGGCCCTTATAGTAACGCATGAAAAAATTTCTACTCGCTTTTTGTACATTTTTCTGTTTATTAGTTAATGCGCAATTAGATACGGAGCACTGGTTTGCTCCAATGTCCGCAAGTTCTCTTCAGGGAACTCCTAAGTGTTATTTATACCTGTCTACCAACGAAACAACTCCTTTCCAGGTACAGGTTTACAACAACAATACTGTATTTTCCACAGTACAGGTAAGCAAAGGAAATCCGGTTCAGGTAACCGTTCCTTATCAGTACATGATTGCTTCCACCCTGTCTAATCTTTTTACGCCCAATTCTATGGGATTATATGTAAAAGGAAACAAAAAATTCTTTGCCAATTTCAGGTTTACAGTTCCAAACCAGGCTGAAATCATTACCTCAAAAGGATTGGCGGGTATCGGAAAAAACTTTTTCGTTGGAACAGCTCCTGTTACTTCGGCAAAAGACCATGTGAATTCAACGGTAGGAATTACTGCCACAGAAGATAATACAACCGTAACATTATCCGGATATAATCCCGGGGTTGTTTTCTCTGACGGAATTTCAGCTCCTTCAAGAACAGTTACCCTGAATAAGGGTAAATCTTATATCATTGAGGCTAAAAGTACACTCTCCACTGCCAATTTGAGAGGTCTGATCGGTGCAAAGATTACGGCTAACAAGCCCATTTCTGTTACAAACGGAAACTTTAACAGTATCTATACTACCCAAAACAGCACGAATGTGGATGTACTGATGGATCAGGCTGTTCCGGTAGAAAGACTGGGGAAAGATTTTGTGCTGGTAAAAGGAAACGGACCCGCTGCCTCCGGAATGGAAGCGGCCCTGGTTATCGGAACGGTAGACGGTACTGTACTTACTGTCAATGGAAATTCCGGTAATACCTACACTCTTAATGCCGGCGAACACCGCATCATTCCGGGAACCAATTACAGTGCCACAGGAAATAATATGAGTATTTCCTCCAACAATAATGTGTATGTATATCAGCTTCTTGCAGGAACTTCCGGAAGTACCGTTTACGCAACCGGAGGAATGAACTTTATCCCGCCGTTAAGCTGCTTTCTTCCCAAAGAAATCAATGAAATTGGCTTCATCAACAAAATTGGCACCGATTATTTTGACACCAAGCTAAATATCATTACCCAGACAGGAGCAACGGTAACCTTTAACGGAGCCACGCCTGCCGCCGCTACCGGTCCTTATCCTGTTACCGGAAACCCAAACTGGGTAACTTATTCTATTCAGAATGTTTCCAATAATATAACGGTAACTTCTACCAAACCTGTAACAGCAGGAATCGCAGCCGGTGACGGTGCAGTAGGATACGGAGGTTATTTTGCAGGATTCTCTTCTGTTCCGGCGATTACCAAAACAGGCGACTGTTATACGGGAGTTCGTCTTGAGGTGGACAGCAGCTATGATTCTTATCAATGGTATTTTAACGGGAATCCGATTAACGGAGCCACTACCTACTTCATCAATCCTGAACTGTACGGAGCAGGAACTTATACCTGCTATATCACAAAAAACAACTGTGAATCCAGGATGACTTATGAATATGAATATACATTATGTCCCCCGATCTCCACAACCACCTATAATATAGGATCGTGTAATACCAAAGTGATTACTCCGGTATTTACAAGCTCAACACAGCCTGTTAATATTTCACAGACCAGCATCATTGTACAGCCTGCCAACGGGACGGTATCTGTAAACCCTGCCAACGGACAGATTACATACACACCCAACCCTGGTCTCACGGCTGATGCAACAGATACATTTACTTACTACATTCAGGGGAATGGGAATCCTGCTGATTTTGAATATTTCAAAGTCAATATCAATATAGATGTTCTGCAGACTCAGGACGCCACCCTGGCATCATGTGCCGCAACTAACGGAAACGGAACCTATAACCTTACCACAGCTGTTGTTTCCCCGGATGCAGGAACTACGGCAACGTATTTTACCAATGCTAATTTAACAGGGCAGATTGCCAGCCCAGCGACCTATACAGGTCCGCCGGGAATAATCTATGTAAATGTTGCCTCTTCCTTCGGATGTACAAAAACAGCACAGATTACTTTAACGCAAAACCTCTCTCCAAATATCAATACAGCGAATTTCAATGCGAGTTTCTGTGATGATGATTTTGATGGAATTATCAATGTAAATTTCAATAACGTAACTCCACAGATCGTTGCCAATTCTGCCAACTTCACCGTAAAATATTACCTTACCCAGGCAGATGCCAATGCAGGAAATAATAGCAATCTTCCTTCGAACTGGACGTACACGGCCAATACAACGGTATATGTAAGGGTATTTTCCAATGTAAGCGACTGCCCTTCTGCTTTCGGACAGATTAATTTTACAATAGGAGGCAAAATCCCGCTGATCACCGCAAATGCAGTTGCCGATATCTGTGATAATGACCTTAGCGGATCTGAATCTGTAAATCTTAATGACTATAAGAATTTATTTACACTGGACCCTAACGTCATTCTGTCATTCTATTCTACATTGGCCAATGCACAGGCAGGTACAGGAGCAATTTCGCCCAATCAGAATATTACTTCCGTACATACTTTCTATGTAAGGTTCCAGAGTTCCACAGGATGTCCTAATACCGGTACTCTTAAACTGACTTTAAAAACGCCTAAAAAATCTGAAAGACTGCATGACCAGGTAGTGTGTTCTACTGAAAGAGTAGTACTTGATCCTGGCCCGGGATTCACGTCTTATCTGTGGAGTACCGGGGCTACCACTCCAACCATCGCAGTGGGGCCTGGAAATTATTATGTAGATCTTGGATTCAACGGATGTGTATACCGCCAGACTGTAAACGTAACGACCGCACAGGCTCCTGTTATTACAAGAATAGACATGTCCGGGTCAACAGCAACAGTATATGTAACCGGAGGTACACCTCCTTATCAGTATTCCCTTGACGGAATCAATTATCAGCCGTCGAATGTCTTCCCGGGCTTGTCCAGAGGGATTCATAAGGTATATGTATTGGGAGCCGACGGATGTCTTCCTGTTACGAAAGAGTTTCTGGTAATCAACCTTGTGAATACCATCACTCCAAACGGAGACGGAATCAATGATGTTCTTAATTATTCTGAGCTGAAAATAAAAGAAAATGTAAGCATAGAGGTTGCCGACCGTTACGGAGCTTCTGTTTACCGCTCTGCAGATAAAAATTACATCTGGGACGGCAAAGTGAGCGGGCGAAGTATTCCAACCGGAACTTACTGGTATGTATTACGATGGACGGAACCGGACACTAAATTATCAGTTTCTTACTCCGGATGGCTTTTAATTAAAAATCGATAATAAAAATTAACTTTTATTTACATTTCACTAACGCTATTTGAAATATTATTTTAATTTTGTAGAAATCCTAATTCCATACATATGAAAAGATTTTTACTCAGCTTAGTATTGGTTTTTCTGACGGCAAATATGGTTCTTGCACAAAGGGACACCGAGCACTGGTTTGCTCCTATGGCAGCAAGATCAGGCGCGCTTTCATCGGCTAAACAGGCTTTATATTTGTCTACGGATTCTACCACTCCTTTTGATGTGGAAATATACAGCCGGAATGCCACAGGCTACCAATTGCTGGCAACAAGAACGATCAGTAAAGGGGATCCTAAAACATATGATGTAGAAACCGCAAAAATGGTCACTTCAAATTCCACGGAATTATTCAAGCCTGTAAACATGGGGTTGTACGTGAAAGGGACCAAACCTTTTTTTGCAAACTACAGATTCAGTGTAACCAACCACGGGGAAATATTGACCTCTAAAGGTAAAGCCGGTATCGGAACCAAGTTTTATGCTGTAACCGCTCCGATTCTTGCCTCATCAGGCCTGATGATGTACCTTAATTTCACTACCGGAATTATGGCTACGGAAGACAATACAACCGTTACCGTTACAGGATATAATGCGGGAGTTCTGTTTACCAATGGTACTACGGGAGCTACTGTTCCTACCATGAATATCACCCTCAATAAAGGACAGTCCTATATTATTGAAGGGCAGATGAACAGCTCAAATACCACTGCTGCCAACGCATCCGGATTTATCGGTTCCAAAATAGAATCGAACAAACCTATTTCGGTCACCAATGGAAACTTCAACGGGCAGTTTGCTCTTCCTGCTACCACAGCCCTTTCCTCAGATATCGTAATGGACCAGTCCGTGCCCGTCAACAGGTTAGGAAATGAATTCATCATGGTAAAAGGAAATGGAAGTACTACGGACGGGATAGAAGATGCTCTTATCGTGGCTACCGAAAACAATACAGAAGTATACCTGAACGGATCAGGCTCTCCTGTTCAGGTCCTCAACGAAGGACAATGGATGAGAGCGGGCCAGGGTCCCAACGGTACATTTGTTAATCCTTATATTGACCAGGGAAGCGGACATCTGAATATGCACATTAAAACTTCTAAAAATGTATATGTGTACCAGATGCTGGCAGGGGCTCCTGTTAACCCTGTTCCTACGGTTGGATTCAACTATATTCCGCCACTGAACTGTTTCCTTCCGAGAAGGATTGATGAAATAGGAAAAATAGAAGAACTTCCGGAAACCATCAACAGTGGAGCCAAAAATGTAAAATTAAATATTCTTACCGAAACAGGAGCTACCGTTACCGTTACGGCCAACGGAGCACCGCCTACCACTCCTACCGCAGCACAGGGACCTTTTCCCGTAGCCGGAACTACCGCGTGGGTGTCCTACTCTATACCTAATGTTACCGGAAACGTTACCGTTACCTCAACAAAAGCCGTTACCGCAGGGATTGCCGCAGGAAGTGGAGCCGTTGGATATGGCGGTTATTTTGCCGGTTTCTCTTCAATTCCTGTCATTACAAAGCGTTCCGGAGAATGTGCTCCGGGGATTATCCTGGAAGTGGATGACAGCTATGAAGGGTATCAGTGGTTCAGAAACGGAAATATCATTGTGGGGGCAACCACCAACGTATATGCTCCTACCCTTTCAGGAAACTATACTGTAAGAGTAAGCATGGGAACCTGCCCACCTCTTACCACTGCTGTTTATAAAGTATTCAGCTGCTTAAAAGAAACGACTCAGGCTCTTAATATCTGTGCAGCCAAAGTAATTACTCCAGCATTTACATCTTCATCACAGACTCCGGTGCCGGGTACCGTAGTGATCATTACACCGCCTACCAATGGGACGGCAGTCGTTAATCCTAACGGAACAATTACCTACACTCCCACAGCCAATTTCAACGGTTCGGATAAAATTGTCTATAAATTCTGTGGCAACGATGCTGAATTTACAGATTGTGAACAGATCACTTTAAACCTTACCGTAGTTCCTTTCGTAGTAAAAGATGCAGAGATTACGGCCTGTTGGTATGATGTAGCCCCTTATGCCTATTTTGATCTTACGAAAGCCAATATTACAGATTATGCGTTAGCCATTAAAAAGTATTACCGTACAATGGCTGATCTTAATGCAGGAACCAATGAAATTACCACTCCTGAAAATTTCCCTGCTACCGGAGGTGTTGTTTTCGTTAAGGTAACAACTGTTGAAGGATGTATGGCTGTTTCAAAAATTACGCTTACTCCGCTTCCTATCAGAAAATCACCTTTACTGGTAGATCAGTATATTTGTATCGACAGCAGAACCAATCTGGATGCAGGTCCCGGATATGAATCCTACCTGTGGAATACCGGAGCAACAACTTCCTCTATTCAGGGGGTTGGTGTTGGAGAATATTCCGTAATACTGAAGAAAAACGGATGCTTCCTAACACAGGTGGTAAGAGTAAGAAAAGCTGAAGATCCTGTGATTTCCAAGATTGAAATTTCAAATACCACGGTTACAGTAATAGCAAACGGAGGAAAAGCACCATATAAATATGCGGTAGACACACCTACCAACTGGCAGGATTCCAACGTATTTACGGGAATGACCAGAGGTCAGCATACATTCTATGTGAAAGATGCTTACAACTGTAATCCTACTTCTGTGGAAGTTACCGTTCCGAACCTGATCAATGCCATTACTCCAAACGGTGATAATAAAAATGATTACATCGATTATAGTGAACTGTCTTATAAAGAAAATCTTTCTTTCATGATTTACGACCGATACGGAAACAAGGTTTTCACCGGAGATAAGTTTAATAACTACAAATGGGACGGAAAACATTTTGACAAAAAAATACTCACCGGAACCTACTGGTATCACATCAATTGGAATGAATCTAACAAAGAAAAAACTCCGATTAAATATACAGGATGGGTCTTAGTTAAAAATATAGAATAAACTCATTATTTAATATGAATATTTAAACCACGATTATATATCGTGGTTTTTTTATTAACAAAATTCAAACATTTTAAACATTTCCTAAAAATCGATCATTAATTATGATATATTTGTAAAAAACTTAACCTTACTCTGATGAAAACAAACATATTTATTAGCAGATTGCTATTTTTTATCAAAATATTATTTTTCCCTATCTCATTATTTTCTCATTAAAGCTAAAAAAAACTTATATCATGAAATGCTTTGTCTGAGTCATCATTTCATTACTGTCTTTTTGTGATCTAATAAAATGAAAATTATTTATAAAAAATTCTAAATATGGTAAAAAAACTACTTCCTTGTAAAAAGCAGATTTTTCTTTTGCTTTTTCAAAAACTCACCTTTTTCCTTCTGATGCTGTTTGCCTTAGATATGGTATATGCTCAGAGAGATACAGAGCATTGGTTTGCACCGATGATGAAAAGAAACACCAATGCCGCCGAGCAGCAGGGTTTATATTTTTCCACAGACTCTACCACACCTTTTCCTGTTGAAATATACAGCAATAATGTTCTTATTGGTACCGTTAATGTGAGCAAAGGGAATCCACAGGTCTTCAATGTTCCTTTTCAGAATATGATGACCACTTCCCAGGCAGATTTATTCAAGCCTGTCAGAATGGGGCTGTATACCAAAGGCAGCAAGCCCTACTTTGTTACGTTCAGATTTTCGTCACTGAATCATGCTGAAATATTAACGTCCAAAGGAAAAGCCGGAATAGGCAGACTGTTTTATGTTGCAACCTCCCCGATAACCCAATCCAACTCAAGCGGAATAAACTTTACCACCGGAATTCTGGCCACAGAAGATAATACAACTGTTACCGTTTCCGGATATTCCCCTGATGTAAGATTTTCCAACAATACCACCGGAACTACCAACCCCTCTATAACTTTTATACTGAACAAAGGCCAGTCATATATTATTGAAGGAGATGGCGAAATAGTACAGAACCGTAAAGGATTCATCGGTGCCAAAATCGTGGCAGACAAACCTGTTTCGGTTACCAATGGAAATTTTAACGGCCAGTTTTCTCTTTCCACCAGCTCTTTTCTGGGCTTCGGAACGGATATTATCATGGACCAGTCTGTTCCCGTAGACCGATTAGGAAATGAGTTTGTAATAGTAAAAGGAAATGCCAACATTAATGAACGGATGGAAGATGCCCTTATCATTGCTACTGAAAACAATACTCAGGTATTCATCAATAATGCAACGACCCCGGCGGCCACGCTTAATGAAGGACAAAGTTACAGGGTGAATGAAATATCGAATACCAATTATATCAATCAGGGCAACAACCATTACAATATGTACATCAGAACGACAAAAAATGTGTACGTCTATCAGCTACTGGCAGGGGTGGCCAATGATTCTCAGGCTGCTACCGGCGGGTTCAATTATATTCCGCCCCTCAACTGTTTTTTGCCCAGAAAAATTGATGAAATAGGGATGATCAACATTCTTCCCCCTACAACCAATACCGTTAAATTAAATATTTTAACAGAAGCCGGCGCGGCAGTTACGGTGAACGGAAATACCCCTCCAGCAGCTCAGGGGCCTTATCCGGTAAGCGGAACCAATAACTGGGTTTCCTATTCTGTACCCAATATCACAGGAAATGTTACCGTAACCTCTACAAAAGCTGTGACTGCCGGTATTGCCGGTGGAAGTGGTGCCGTAGGATATGGAGGGTATTTTGCAGGTTTTTCCTCTATTCCCGTTATTGCCAAGCAATCCGGAGACTGTATTCCGGGAATTATTCTGGAAGTGGACGACAGCTTTGAAACTTACCAGTGGTACAGAAACGACAATCCCATCCCCGGGGCAACAGCCAATTCATATACCCCGGTACAATCCGGCAACTATACCGTAAAAATAACTGTGGGCACCTGCCCTCCGGTTACTACACCGGTATATAAGGTATACACCTGCCTCACACAGACTACCGTAAATGAAACCATGTGTAACGGAGTAAAACAGATTGTCCCTGCTTTTACCCATTCTACACAGACCTTCGTTCCGGGATCTGTAACCATCGTCACTCCTCCTGCTAACGGTACAGCAACGATAGACCCGGTTACAGGCGTTATAAGCTATGCTCCCAATAATAATTTCCAGGGGCTTGAAACCATCGTTTATAAATTCTGTGGAAATGACCCTGAATTTACAGACTGCGAAGAAGTAACGTTAAAATTAACCGTATCCTCGAGTCCTGTCGTCAACAGTTTCACAATGAGATCCTGTTTTATAGAACAAAATCCGGCTACGGCTACATTTAATCTTACTACCGCCAATGTCACCACGCAGACAGGCGTCACAAAAAAATACTACCCTTCCCCTACGGATGCCCATAATGGAACCAATGAGATCCTTGATCCTATTAATTATATTGCACCAAACGGGGTGGTTTACATTAAAGTGATCAATGCCAGAGGATGCTATACTATTGCAGAAGTCACTCTTATTGTTCTTCCTCCTGTACGGTCAGCTATTCTTGCTGATAAGATCATCTGTGTTGAAGGTAAAACAACACTGGATGCAGGTCCCGGATTTACAGGCTATGAATGGAGCACAGGTGCTACAACACCATCCATCTCAAATGTGGGCGTAGGAACGTATTGGGTAAAACTGAAGACCGGAGACTGTATTACCAAACAGACGGTAAAAGTATATGCATCAGAACATCCGGTAGTGACTCAGGTTGAAATTTCCAACAGCACCGTTACCGTTCATGTATCAGGCGGAACTCCTCCTTATCAGTATTCTTCAGATAACATTCAATGGCAGGATTCCAATGTGTTTACCAATGTAGCCAGGGGAAATGCCAGGGTATATGTTAAAGACAGCTATAACTGTGAGCCAGTTAAAATTGAAATTACTATTCCTAATCTGATCAATGTAATCACTCCGAATGGAGACGGCATCAACGACAGTATCGATTATTCTTTGCTGGCAGGCAAGAAAAACCTGGTATTTAATATTTTTGACCGGTATGGGACTAAAATATTCCAGGCAGACAGCACCAACGGATATAAATGGAACGGAACCTTAGACGGAAGCACAAAGGTTTCCACCGGAAATTACTGGTATGAAATAGGCTGGAATGAGTCTGATAATAAACAGACTGCCATAAAATACACAGGCTGGATCCTGGTAAAAAACAGAGAATAGCATTTAAACAGTAAAACTTTAAAAACCACGAATTTAAATTCGTGGTTTTTTATTACTTTTTCAAGGCATTAATATATTTTATTATTAAATTTGTGATAAACCTGTAATCTGGATGAAGAAAATTCTATCTTTTTTATTTATATTTTATATTTTCACCTCTGTTTTTGGCCAACTGGACAGGGAGCATTGGTTTGCCCCTATGATCGACAGAACCGGAAATCCTGATCAGTTCCAGAAACTCTATTTATCAACCAACAGAACCACTTCCTTTCCGGTCAGTATTTACAACAACAATAACCTGATAGGCACCGTCAATATAAGCAAAAATAATCCTCAGAAATTTGACGTATTAAGATCCTATATTATCAGCACTCAGCAGGCGGATCTGTTTACTCCTACTTCAAAGGGACTTTATCTGAAAGCAGAGTTTCCCTTTTATGTCAATTTAAGATTCTCAGTATATAATCACGCGGAAATCATCACCTCAAAAGGAATTCCTTCCACAGGAAAAAACTTTTATGTAACCACTGCCCCCATAGCTGCCCCAAGTCTTATCCTGAATTTTATGGCCAGTATTCTGGCCACAGAGGACAATACTACGGTTACAGTAAGCGGATACAAGCCCTCTGTACAGTTCTCAAACGGAACCACAGGCACAAGCAACCCCACCATGAATATCACCCTGAATAAAGGACAGTCGTATATTATGGACGGTATAGGGACCGTGAATACAGATGGATTCATAGGAGCTAAAATTACAGCTAACAAACCCGTGAATGTTACCAACGGAAACTTTAACGGCCAATATGCAGGAAATATTACCACCAGTTCTGATATTTTAATGGATCAGGCGGTGCCCGTTGAAAGACTGGGAAGCGAATTTGCCCTGGTAAAAGGAAACGGCAGTATAGGAGCAAATATGGAAGGGGCCATTATTGTGGCTACTGAAGACAACACTTTAATATATGTCAATAATGAAATTCCGCCTGTTGCCACTCTGAATACAGGACAATATTTTGTTATTCCCGATACCAAATACCAGAACCAGGGGAATAATCATTACAACCTCTATATCAGAACGTCCAAAAATGCTTATGTATACCAGATTCTTGCCGGGGACACTACTGCCGGAAATGAAGTAGCCACCGGAGGTTTCAATTTTATTCCCGCCCTGAACTGCTACCTTCCGAAACAGATCAACGAACTGGGCCTTATCAACGAAAATTACGTCCTTTCCAACAACAATCCTTTAGGTATTCTGAATATTCCCACCAAGCTGAATCTTATTACTGAAAGAGGAGCTACTGTTACGGTAAACGGAGGAATTCCTCCGGCAACAACAGGTCCGTTCAATATGACAGGAACCACTAACTGGGTTACTTACGGTATTCCCAATGTTTCAGGGAATATTACCATTGTCTCGGACAAGGCTATTACCGCCGGAATTACCGCCGGCAGTGACGCCGTCGGATACGGAGGATTTTTTGCAGGCTTTCCTACACAGCCGGTCATCCTAAAATCAGGAGGCGACTGTGCTCCCGGTATTGTACTGACAGTAGACCCTATTGTTTATGACTCCTATCAATGGTACGTTAATGGCAATATTATCCCCGGTGCCACCGGATCATCTATTAACCCCACACAATCAGGATATTACACCTGCTCTGTTACGATGGGAAGCTGTGCTCCTCTTGTTACGGAACAGTTTAAAGTACAGAACTGTACAAAACTGAGTACCGCCACCTATAATGTGTGCACCTCACAGACGATAACCCCTGCATTCAGCAGCTCAGGACAAACTCCCGTAATCTCCACAATTGCAATTGTTTCTCCTCCTACACTGGGTACTGCAGCCATTAACCCGACAACCGGCGTTATCACCTATACACCGGGAACTTCCGGAACAGATACTTTTACCTATACATTCTGTGGTAACGATCCTGTCTTTACGGATTGTGAAACAGTAACGGTAACCGTGAATGCACAATCGCTGACGGTAAGTAATGCAACACTCAGGGCCTGTAATATCAACGGACAGGGAACATTTAATCTGGGCACAGCCAATGTGACCAACAACTCTCCGGTTACCATTACCTATTACCCAACTCTTACTGATGCGCAGACAGAAAATGCCGCAGCACTTATTACAGCCCCCAACACCTATACTGCACCGAACGGAACTATCGTATACGCCGTTGTAAAAAATACGATCGGATGTAAAAATATAGCACAGATCACCCTTTCTTTATACAACCTGGCTATTGTACAGGATAATTATAACGGTGTATTCTGTGATGATAATTTCGACGGGACAGTAAATATCAACTTATCCAGCATTACCGCCATTGTATTGAATAACCCGGCTTATTTTACCAACGTAAGATACTATGCCCTGCCTGCTGATGCCAATGCCGGAAACAACAATACCCTTCCCAATAACTGGAGCTATACCGCCGCGACTACAATTTATATCAGAGTAGACTCTCCCGACGGATGTGCCGCAGTAATTAAGCCTTTAAAATTCAGTATCGGAGCAAAGGTCCCGTTGATTACAAATGCTGCATCCGTTACGATCTGTGATGACGATCTGGATGGCGTAAAAGCAATCAGTTTAGCTTCGCTTATTCCGTCCTTTACAACAGATCCGGGGGTTACCTATACTTTCTATGCCACTTTAGCTGATGCACAGAATAATACTTCCCCGATAGCCCCTTCGGTAAACATTACCACAGCGGCACAGACGTATTATATCCGGTTTGAAAAGAACGGGGTCTGTCCGGAGGTAGGCTCAATCAGGATTACGCTTAAAGTGTCTAAGAAATCGGATATTCTGAAAGATCAGATTATCTGTCCTAAAGCCACCACTACCCTGGATGCAGGGCCTGGATTTGACAGCTATCTGTGGAGTACAGGAGCTACCTCACCTTCCATTACCAATGTTACTGCGGGAAGCTATTGGGTGGATCTTGGTTTTAATGGCTGTGTTTACCGTCAGTATGTTACGGTATCAGAATCTCCTCTTCCTGTGATTACTTCTATTGAAATCAACGGGTCTACCGTTACAGTAGGAGTAAACGGCGGTACTCCCCCTTATCAGTATTCCCTGGATGGAGTCAGCTGGCAGAGTTCAAATGTCTTCAATAATGTACCGAGAGGCAATCACACGGTTTTTGTAAAAGATTCTAATTTCTGTGCAGAAGTAAAAAAAGAGTTTGCCCTCATCAACCTGATCAATACCATCACACCGAACTATGACGGCCATAATGACCAGATTGACTATTCGGCCCTAATGGCCAATGACAATCTTGAATTCAGAATCTTTGACCGATATGGAGCAGAGATCTTCAGAGGAACCCCCAGCAACCGGTACATCTGGGATGGAAAAATGGGAGGAAGACCCGTGCCTACCGCTACATACTGGTATTTCATCAGCTGGACAGAATTTGGCTCTTCAATTTCTGTAAAATATTCAAGCTGGCTTTTAGTAAAACATAAATAACAGGTATCTGATATAAAATAAGGTGAGCCGGCCGGAAAAAAAAGTTGTCGGATTAAATTTTAACGTTCTTTTTCCGGTCTTCATCTTTTATATTTGAATTCATAATTTTCCTGTATCAGATCAAAATCCGCTAACTGTTATTAATTATTTTTTTATTGATAAAAGGTTTATAACATTCATTAACAGTTTACTGACAAAGTTTAATATAACTTTAACCTGTAATCATGATCTTATTGAGTATGAATTGCTGTATTTCTATGTAATTTTGCCACCATATATGAATAAGCTAATTACTCTTTTACTGCTGGTTTTTCTGGTAAAGATCCATGCACAGAACTATTCCGGAGAGGTATTTCTAAAAGACAACTCGATTCTGTATCTCAACCAGGTATATGTTACCAATCTGAATACTCAGAAAACGGTACTGACAGATTATAACGGAAATTATAATATTCCTGCCGTACCCGGAGATGTTATCCGCTTTACTTCTATCGTTACAGAAAGAAAGGACATCCGCCTTACTCCTCAGATGCTTCAGCAAAGAAATCTGGTTGAGTTGAAAATTGCTTATTATGAAATTCAGGAAATTGTGATCAGCAGATTCAAGCCTACCGGAAACCTGAGATATGACGTGAATTCTATAAGAAAAGAAGATAAAGGACTGGCCATTAAAAAGGTAATCGGGCTGCCGGAACCTAAGGGAGACGGAACTTCTCCTGAACTTCCGATTGCCGGGCTCAGAGACGGAGGGCTTACATTCAGTCTGGGAAGCATCTATGATCTTCTTTCCGGCGAAAGAAAGAAAAAACAGCGTTATGTAGCTTATGAAAAAATGAACAGTTCCATAACCCAGATTAAAAACTACCTGGGAAAAGACTACTTCCTTAAATTTAAAATTCCGGAAAACCTGATCGATAATTTCCTTCAGTTTGTATATACCTCTGAAAACATACAGGCTTATGTGCTGGCCGGCAATTTTGAAGCGATTAAAGTTCCGATTGAGAAATATATGCCGATTTACCAGAAAAGACTTAAAAATTCCAACCTCCTGGATATTGTCAAATAAAATGATCCGGGCAGGTTATCTTATTGAATAACCTGCCTGCTAGAAGTTTCCGGCCCATTTTTCAAGAGAAAATTCAGTGCTGAAACAGATCAGATTATTACCCATCCGGCCCTTCTCAATATTAAACGCTTAAAAAATCCATAGCAGATATTTTTGAATATTCAAAAATATGTTTATTTTTATCTCACAATGACGTGTTTAAAATAAACATACTTATATTTCGTTGTCATATAAAAACTAATCACTCCAAACACCAATTAAGAGAAAGCATTTTTTTAATTTAAAATCTGTTAATGAAAAAATTACTTTTATTTTTTAGTTCAGTTCTCTTCATCAGCCTGTCTGCCCAGAAAAAGGGAAAAGACTATACGGATATTCTGAAAAGTAAAAATATCTACGAAATCAATGCATTTTTAAGAGATGCCCATCCTGATGATCCCAAAAGATCTGTTCTTAAGCCCCGGGTAATGGAAATGATGAAAGAATACATCAAAAATGCCCATCCGGCGGACCAGAAAGTAAAAGATATGCAGGAAATGCTGGCACTCCTGAAAAGAAGACCCTCCACCAAGATCAGTTTCGATGAGATGAATGCCATTATCAAGCAGAAGCAGATCGCCAGATATAAAGCTGAACTTGCCGCCAAACAATACAACGCTGTTTATACGCCAAGTAATGCCCAGAATACCTATGTGGTAAATCCTTCGGCCAATGCTGCCATACCTGATGCAGAAGCAGAAGAATTCAATATGCTGATGGCGGTAAACCCGGTGGAACATCAGAACCGTACCGTAAAAATATTAAACTCATTATTCGATAACGATCCGAACAGCAAGGAGAGCATCGTCCTGATCCGGAATAATTCCGACTGTAACATCATCGTAAGAATGGAGGGAGTAGGAACGACCAAATACAGACTCGCTGTTCCAGCCCATGAAGAAAGCTCAATTGTTGTCAACAAAGGCCAGTATCTCTTCTCCAGCCTGGTATGCGGTGCGCAGTATGCTTCACAAAAAACCATTGAAAAAGCGATCATGGTTGCACTGGGAAGTTCAGCAGGCAAATAACCACTACAAATAAGCTCATTCTATGTCTTTTATCTTTAAAAGACAAGGTATTCTGTGCAAATTTTGCTATTTTTGCGGGATTTTATAAATGACTCGATGGGCAAAAATAAATTAGCAAGATTCGCAGAAAACAAAATATTACCAAACGTTATCCAGCCAACAAGGGAAGAAGCTTTGGAAGGTTTTCCCCTTAAAGGAAACTGGAGAAAGGATTTCTTTAAAAACGACAACCCTATTGTTCTGGAACTGGGGTGTGGAAAAGGAGAATATTCGGTAGGTCTTGCCAGAACATTTCCTGAAAAAAACTTTATCGGGATCGATATTAAGGGCGCAAGATTCTGGTTCGGGGCTAAAGAAGCCGTGGAAAACGGAATGAATAATGTGGCATTCCTCAGAACCCAGATTGAACTTGTAGATCACTTCTTTGCCGAAAACGAAGTAGATGAAATCTGGATCACATTCCCGGATCCGCAGATCAAATACAAACGTACCAAGCACAGACTTACTCATCCTGATTTCCTTAACCGTTATAAAAAATTCCTGAAACCGGGCGGAATTATCCATCTGAAAACCGACTCGGAATTCCTCCACGGCTATACTCTCGGATACCTTCAGGGTGCGGGGTATGAGATCATTACCGCCCACCACGACATTTATGGAGCCCCGGAATACGACCCGAACACAGAACATCTTAGAGATATTAAAACCTATTACGAAGAATTATTTTCTTCCAAAGGCAAAACCATAACTTACATAAAATTCCGTATAACCTGATGAACTGAAACATTGATGAAAAAAAATTTTTTAACCGTACTGCTCTTCACTTTTCTAATCCCCAGCTTTGCTTTCACACAGAAAAAAAGCAAAGATATCCTTAAAAGCACAAATATCAGAGAAATAGAAGAGTATCTTAAAACGGCGCATCCGGACGATCCCAAAAGGAGTGTCCTGAAACCTAAACTGATCGCTCTGAAGAACACCGAATGGACCAAAGGAGCAAAGAATGCCAGACCTATGGAAGCCAGACCGGTAATCACCGATATCCCCAACAGGTTTATGAGAAATTCCAGTTCCTCCGATGCCGAAGAATTCAAAAAACTGATCGCAGAAACCTCTGACCAGCATAAGGAAAAAACGGTAAAGCTTCTGAACGCTATGCTTGATGAAGACATTACCAAGAAAGAAGCCATATTGCTTTTCAGAAATAATTCGGACTGCAATATTATTTTGAGAATTGAAGGAAAAGATTTCTACAACCTTGCTGTTCCTGCGCATGGTGAAAACTTTATCGTGCTCAATAAAGGGTCTTACAGTCTCAACAGCAATGTCTGCGATGTAAAATACACTTCACAGAAAGATATAAAAAAAAGTATATTTGTAGTCATTGAAAATCCGCGTACTCCCAATCCTGAAGCCAGCCAGGACCGGGAAAAAGAGGGAAAGGAAAAGCCCCATACAAAACCGTCGAAAAAGAAAAAATCTAAAAAATAACAGGCATGAAAAAGCTGTTCATACTTTCCGGAATTTCTGTAATCCTTACCGGCTGCAGTGTAAATTACGGGAATTACCCTGTAAGAAATCCCTACCCTTCCGGAGGAGCCGGAACCAGTAATACTGCCAATACCGAAAGAGAGTATAATGAACTGATAAAAACCTATAAGCCGGAAACGGCCGATGTGCTGAATGACCTCCTGAATTCGGACTCTCCTTCCAATCCCAGGACTTCAATTTCCGTAGAGAACAATTCCAGGTGCAATATGGTGCTCACCGTCAGCGGAAACGGATTCTTCAAAAAAATCCCTATCGCTTCCGGGAAAATGGGATACACCATGGTCCCAAAAAACCAGAATTATAAGCTCTCCGGTATGCTTTGCGGCTCATCTTATCAGGCGACGAAATTCATCACAAGCTCTTATTCTATAAAGCTTTCCAATTAATAAAAAATCAACCCGCAGTCTATTCTGTGGGTTTTTCTTTCGATCAATATATTTTTCAGGAGCTTTTTCCCGCTATCCACTCTTACTCCTCACGCCATCACTTTCCCTCATCAATCCATTTGCTTTTCTGCGCCAGCTGCGGGGTAACCGTTACTATCGGGGCTATGGGACGGGCAATGAATAGTGAGTCATTACAGGCAGTTCCCCCTGATAATTCACTGAAATATTTAAAAAAAATCCGTGCTGAGGGTCTAAAATCATTCTCTAAGGCTGTATTGGCAGAAAACAAAAATAATTCCCTGTCAGGTGTTATATATTGAAATTTTTACTACATTTAATCCTCAATACTGCGGAATCCGAAAAGCTTACAGAGTAGGAAAAATACCAAAACAAAACTATGAAAAACTTAAAAAAAGTAACAAGAGGTGAACTGAGAACCATTAAAGGAGGATACAGAAACTGTATGGATGGCTGTAACCTGGATATGGGAGAAATGTGCTGTTCAGGCGTATGCAGAGTAGGTGTACCTTCCAATAATCCAGATTTTCCGGGCCTGCTGGTCTGTCCTAAAAAAGGAAGTTAATTCAATTAAAAAACAAAAAAAACGCTGGACCTAAATCCGGCGTTTTTCCTATATTAAAGAAAATCTTTAATTATTCTGCATCGAAATCAGCATCTGTATCAGCAGATACCTTTTCTCCTTCTTCTTTAGATTTTTCTTTATCAGCTTTTCTTTGAGACTGACCTTCTTTGATAGATTCAGAAACTACGCTAAGGATCATATCAATAGACTTGGAAGCATCATCGTTTCCTGGGATAACGAAGTCTACTTTTCTTGGGTCAGAGTTTGTATCAACGATACCGAAAACTGGAATACCTAGTTTCTTAGCTTCAGTTACCGCGATGTGCTCTCTTAAGATGTCAACTACAAATACAGCAGAAGGAAGTCTCACCATGTCAGCGATAGAACCTAAGTTCTTCTCTAGGTTAGCTCTCTGTCTGTCAACCTGTAATCTTTCTTTTTTAGATAAAGTTTCGAACGTACCGTCTTTTTTCATTTTGTCGATAGAGTTCATCTTCTTTACCGCCTTTCTGATTGTAACGAAGTTCGTTAGCATACCTCCTGGCCATCTTTCTGTAATATAAGGCATATTAAGTTCAGCAGCGTGTTTTGCAACTACTTCTTTCGCCTGCTTTTTAGTTGCTACGAAAAGAACTTTTTTACCTGCAGAAGTTAATTTTTCTAAAGCGTTACAAGCTTCATCCAATTTAACTGCTGTTTTATGTAAGTCTACAATGTGAATACCGTTTTTCTCCATAAAAATGTATGGAGCCATATTTGGGTTCCACTTTCTGGTCATGTGACCGAAGTGTACGCCAGCCTCTAAAAGGTCTTTTACATTTGCTTTTGCCATGTTTTCTGTTTTTGTTAGTTTACTTTCCGTCTTTTAAACAATCAACAACTTCTTTAGATGGGAGAAGCGTTTGGATGCTAAACGTAACGGGCAAAGTTGCTGTTGGCTTCTTGCTCTTTGCAGTTGGCTTTCCAGCTTTGGGTTAAAAAATAATTTTTTAAAAATTTTTCTAAAGCTATCCGCCATAAGCCAATAGCCATACGCTTTTTTAACGTTTTGAGAATTGGAATCTCTTTCTTGCTTTTTTCTGACCTGGCTTCTTTCTTTCCACCATTCTTGCGTCTCTTGTAAGTAAACCAGCTGGCTTCAATGCTAATCTGAACTCAGCGTTGATTTCGCATAAAGCTCTTGAAATACCTAATCTGATAGCTTCTGCCTGACCTGTATTACCACCACCGAATACATTTACGGTAACGTCATACTGACCAACAGTCTCAGAAAGGATAAACGGTTGGTTCAGTTTGTAAACCATCACGTCTGTAGAGAAATATTCTTTAGCATCTTTACCGTTTACTGTAATGTTTCCAGAACCTGGTTTTACATAAACTCTAGCTACAGAAGTTTTTCTTCTTCCGATTTTGTGAACTATAGACATAATTAATTATTTAAATTCGTTAACATTAATTGTTTTAGGCTGTTGAGCTTCATGTTTGTGCTCAGTTCCTTCATATAAGTAAAGGTTCTTAAGGATAGCAGCACCTAATCTGTTTTTAGGCAACATACCTTTTACAGATTTTTCCAATACCTTTAAAGAATCTTTCTTCTGAAGTTCAGCCGCAGTCATAGACTTCTGCCCGCCAGGGTATCCTGTATGCCAGATATAAGTCTTATCAGCCCACTTGTTTCCGGAAAGTGTAATTTTCCCAGCATTCAAAACGATTACGTTATCACCACAATCTACGTGAGGTGTGTAGTTCGTTTTGTGCTTACCTCTCAAAATCTTTGCAACCGTAGAAGCTAGTCTTCCTAACGGCTGTCCTTCAGCGTCTACCACAACCCATTCTTTATTCGCAGTAGCTTTGTTCGCTGAAACAGTTTTGTAACTTAATGTATTCACACGTTTTAGTTAAAGATTAAACATAATTTACCCCTAAAAGGGTGTGCAAAGGTACAAATTATTTTTGTAACAGAAAAACATATTTTATTTTATCTGTATAATGAGGGCTAACTTGCGGTGTTTTAATCGTTTTATCACCCGAAATGCTTTTGGCATAAATCTTGTAAAAAGTATGACCGTTGAAAAAAAACGTTTCAAAGATTCTAAAAACACAGATGCAAAGCAAAGAGTTTCTTCCCTCAACTCTTTCTTTTTATTAATTTTACTTTAAAGATTTCCGTAAAAGCTTCCCCGTATAATTCATTTATTTCCTGAAATAATTATATTTGCGCCAAAGCCAGAACTATGAGCCACGGAAAAATCAGAGAAGATAAAGACTGCCTGAACTGCGGGCACCAGGTGGAAGAAAGATACTGCCCGCACTGCGGACAACAGAATATCGAAAGCCGCCAGCCATTCTATTATCTTTTCACCCATTTTATAGAAGATTTTACTCATTACGACGGACAGTTCTGGAGTACCGTAAAAAACCTGCTGTTCAAACCGGGAAAACTTACCACCACTTATCTGGAAGGAAAAAGACAGAAATTCGTACCTCCCGTAAAGCTTTATATATTTGTCAGCTTTATTACCTTCTTTATGTTTGCCATTTTCCCTCCCTTCAATATAGGCCATACAGAAAAAGGTAAAGGCAAGGGAGACAAAATAACCCTGAGCACCCAGCCTCAGCAACAGGTCGTAAAAGAAATTAACAAAGCCATTGAAAAGGAAAAACTGATACAGAAAGACTCTGCCAAAATTACCAAGCTTACAGAAGTACAGAAACATGTTGAAGACTCCATGAAGCTAAAGAGTTTCCAGGAAGGCCTTGAAAGTACCATGGATACGGAGAATAAAATATCCGATAACAGCAGCTTTCTGGGCTATAAAACACAGGAGGAATATGATAAAGGAATGGCCGGTAAAAAACGCCTGTTCGGTTTTATCAATGATGCCTTTGCCCATAAGTTTTTCAGCCTGAAAGAAGAGGGAGTAAAAAAAGGGGATATTATGAGAAATCTGATGGAAACCTCTTTTCATAATCTTCCAAAAGCCCTGTTCATCTATCTTCCGGTTTTCGCCTTCTTTTTATGGATATTCCACAGGAAGAAAAAATGGTGGTATTTTGATCATGGCATCTTTACCCTGCACTATTTCTCTTTCCTGTTGGTAAACATCCTGATTTTTGCGATCCTAAACAGAATTACAAACGCACTGGACATCACTTTTCTCACCGTGCTGATCAGGATAATAATGATTGCAATTGTGCTGTATGGCTGGATCTACTTCTTTGTTGCCCACCACCGGGTGTATAAATCCCACGGCGTTGTAAGCGTTATCATCGGAGGAATTATATTCTTCCTCAATATGTTTGCATTCCTGTTTTTAGTAACCGGATTAGCCCTTATCAGCTTCCTGATGCTCCATTAAAAGCAGAAATACAATGTCCGGATCCCGGAGGTTTACTGGCGCAGCGATTTGCTTCCCCTGAAACTGGCTATTAAATAATAAGCTACAAATACCGTAGAAAATTTCAGAATAGACGGAATGGCAAGCTGAAGATTAAAGAGCAGACTTCCTATCAGAACCAGCACTCCCATCGCGGCAAAAGACAGTCCTAATTTTTTAGGCAGTGAAAATTCCGGAGTATCGAGGTAGTAAGCAAGGCCCCATGCACATCCGAAAGCAACGGCATAATAGGCATCTACCGCAATATTCTCTGAGCTTAAAAAAAAGTAATTGATAAGGAAACTTACCCCTGTTCCCAACGCGAAATAAATCAAAGCTTTCTGCATATCCGTAAAATATGATGCAAAAGTAGAGAATTTAATTTGAGAATCTGAAAATCCGGTCATTGGAAAATGAAATTAACGCTGCTTAATTTCAGCAGGGCTGCTGTTGAACCTTACCCCGGAAAACCGGAGAAAAATAATTAAATAAAATATCAGAACAGAATATAAACCAAAGACTTACAACTAAACACAAGTTCTTTTTTTATTATTATATTTGAAAATTCAGAAATTTTCTATTTTTTTATGGAAACCCAAAAATATACTCCTACCAACAAAGTAAGAATCGTAACTGCAGCCTCATTATTTGACGGCCACGATGCTGCGATCAATATTATGCGCCGTGTGATCCAGGGAACCGGATGTGAAGTCATTCACCTGGGCCACGACAAATCTGCTGAAGAAGTTGTAAACACAGCCATCCAGGAAGATGCCAATGCTATTGCCCTAACCTCTTATCAGGGCGGGCACAATGAATATTTTAAATACATCTACGATCTTTTAAGAGAAAAGAATTCACCGCAGATCAAAATTTTCGGCGGCGGCGGCGGAGTAATCCTTCCGGAAGAAATCAAAGACCTCATGTCCTATGGAATCGACAGAATTTATTCTCCGGATGACGGCCGTGAGCTTGGTCTTCAGGGAATGATTGACGATCTTGTACAGAGATCCGATTTTGCCACCGGAAAAGACGTTACCGCAAAAGATCTTGAGACCATCAGCTTTGAAAATCCTACAAGCATCGCCCAGATTATCTCTGCGGTAGAAAACTTCTCAGAAGAAAAACCTGAACTGGTACAGGCCATCGACGAAAAATCCAAAGATCTTGTTATTCCGATCATCGGAATCACCGGAACCGGGGGAGCAGGAAAATCTTCTTTAACGGATGAGCTGGTAAGACGCTTCCTCCGTTCCAATACCGATAAAAAGATTGCCATTATCTCCATAGACCCTTCCAAAAAGAAAACAGGAGGTGCGCTATTGGGAGACAGAATCCGCATGAACGCCATCAACGATCCGAGAGTCTATATGAGATCTATGGCTACAAGAGAGAACAATGTTTCCGTATCTCCGTTCATCCATTCTGCGCTCAATGTCCTGAAACTGGCACACCCGGATGTAATCATTCTTGAAACTTCCGGTATCGGACAGTCCGGTTCAGAAGTATCTGATTTTGCAGATGTTTCGATGTATGTAATGACTCCTGAATACGGAGCTTCCACACAGCTTGAAAAGATCGACATGCTTGATTATGCAGATCTTGTCGCTTTAAATAAATCTGATAAACGAGGCGCACTGGATGCTCTTCAGGCCGTAAGAAAACAGTTCCAGAGAAATCATCTTCTGTGGGAAAGCCCGCTGGAAGAGATGCCGGTATATGCTACCAAAGCTTCCCAGTTCAATGATCACGGAACCACAGAACTTTATAACAGACTGGTTTCTAAAGTAAATGACAAGTTCGCAGGACTGGATCTGAAAACTTTCGTTGAGCAGGAAGTAACCGATGAAGTAACGATCATTCCTCCAAAAAGAGTACGTTACCTTTCCGAAATTGTAGAAAACAACAAACAGTATGATGCCAACATTGAAAAGCAGGCTGAACTTGCCAGAAAAATGTATCATATTGACGGTGTTAAGAATATCATTTCCAATGAAGCTTTAGATGCTGAATACCAGAAAGCGGAAAAAGAACTTCAACAGGAAAATATCGACTTCCTGAGAACATGGGATGACACGAAAAAAGCTTTCCATGAAGAGTTTTATTCCTATTATGTTCGTGGAAAAGAAATTAAGGTGGAAACCTCAACCGAATCTTTATCCCATTTAAGAATTCCGAAGATTGCCCTTCCGAAATACAACGACTGGGGAGATCTTATCCAGTGGAAAGGCCAGGAAAACCTTCCGGGAAGCTTCCCTTACACCGCGGGAATTTACCCGTTCAAAAGAACCGGGGAAGATCCAACCCGAATGTTTGCAGGAGAAGGAGGTCCGGAAAGAACCAACAGAAGATTCCATTATGTATCTGCGGAGATGCCGGCAAAGCGTCTGTCTACGGCTTTCGACTCGGTAACATTATACGGGCAGGATCCTGCTTTACCACCGGATATTTATGGAAAGATCGGTAACGCGGGAGTTTCCATCGCCACTCTGGATGATGCTAAAAAACTGTATTCAGGATTTGATCTTGTGAATGCACTTACCTCTGTATCCATGACGATCAACGGACCTGCTCCGATGCTGCTGGCTTTCTTTATGAACGCCGCTATCGATCAGAATGTTGAAAAATACATCGTTGAGAACGGTCTTGAATCTAAAGTAGAAGAAGTTTTAAAAGCAAAATTTGACAACAGAGGCCTCGCAAGACCAAAATATAACGGAGAGCTTCCTCCTTCAAACAACGGGTTAGGCTTAAAATTACTCGGAATCACAGGAGATGAAGTTATTCCTGCGGAAGCTTATGCCGAAATTAAAGCTAAAACGATCGCTACTGTTCGTGGAACCGTTCAGGCTGATATTCTGAAAGAGGATCAGGCTCAGAATACCTGTATTTTCTCAACAGAATTTGCTTTAAGACTGATGGGAGACGTTCAGGAATATTTCATCACAGAAAAAGTAAGAAATTTCTACTCCGTTTCTATCTCCGGATACCATATTGCAGAAGCAGGAGCCAACCCGGTTTCCCAGCTGGCATTCACCCTGGCTAACGGTTTCACTTATGTAGAATATTACCTGAGCCGCGGAATGGATATTAATGATTTTGCTCCGAACTTATCTTTCTTCTTCTCCAATGGTATCGACCCTGAATATTCTGTGATCGGACGTGTAGCCAGAAGAATCTGGGCAAAAGCCATGAAACTGAAATACGGAGCCGACGAAAGAAGCCAGATGCTGAAATACCACATCCAGACTTCCGGACGTTCCCTTCACGCACAGGAAATTGATTTCAACGATATCAGAACAACGCTTCAGGCACTTTATGCAATCTATGATAACTGTAACTCTCTTCACACGAACGCGTATGACGAGGCCATTACCACTCCTACCGAACAGTCTGTAAGAAGAGCAATGGCGATCCAGCTGATCATCAATAAAGAACTGGGGCTTGCGAAGAACGAAAACCCGCTTCAGGGATCGTTCATCATTGAAGAGCTGACTGATCTTGTGGAAGAAGCCGTTTATGCGGAATTCGACAGAATTACAGAAAGAGGCGGTGTTTTGGGAGCAATGGAAACCATGTATCAGCGTTCCAAAATCCAGGAGGAATCCATGCATTACGAATGGCTGAAGCATACAGGTGAATATCCGATCATCGGGGTAAATACTTTCCTCGGTAAAGACGGATCTCCAACGGTACTTCCGGGAGAAGTCATCCGCTCCACCGAAGAGGAAAAACAGGCTCAGATCGAATCGCTTCACAACTTCCAGAAAGCCAATGAAGATAAGTCTGAAGAAGCATTAAAGCAGCTTCAGCATGCGGCTATCAACCAGCAGAACTTATTCGGAGTGATGATGGATGCTGTGAAATACTGTTCTCTGGGACAGATTACCAACGCCTTATTTGAAGTAGGCGGTAAGTACAGAAGAAATATGTAAAACAGCCTTCTTTAAAATAATATAAGGACCTCATCATTGTATGAGGTCTTTTTTATGCTGTAAAGCCGCCGGGAGAAACCCCAAACTGTTTTTTGAAATTCTTGCTGAATGAGGAAAGATCTGCAAAACCGCATGACAAAGCAACATCGGTAAGGGAAAATTCTTTATCCTTCAGCAGCCGGAGTGCCAGATTCAGTTTTTTGCGGGTAATATACTGATAAGGACTTTCATTAAAAACCTGCCGGAACAGCCGGAAAAAATGATATTCCGAAATGGAGGATGCTCTGGCCACCTCTTCAATATGCTCTATGGATACAAAATATTCATCCATATAATTTTTAGCGGCAAGCAGTTTCCGGTAAAGCGATTTCCGGGTCTTTATTTTGGATACATTCAACTTCTGAACCCTGTAAAAATCAGGCGAGTAAACAGAAACCAGATTTTCTGCCAGCAGATAGTAAAACTCTTTATTAAATTCAAACTGATGGTCTTTCCGGTAAGATATCTGACTTGAAATCTGCTGCAGCTGTCTTCCTATACTGTTGTTGGAAAAATGACTTTTATTTTCCACAAAGCTTTCCGAAGTAAAAAAGGTGACCAGCTCCGGATCATGCTCTGTTATTTCCGGACAGCGGAAGCCATTGGCAACATCCGACATGATCTCCGGGGCAATATCTATGCACAATCCTTTAACTGCCTTATCACTCTGGATCAGTAATTTTCCGTTGGAAAAGTGGTTTCCTACCAGAAATTCTCCTTTTGACACTTTAAATAAGGTTCCGTCGATCAGGTACTGTTCACATCCTTCTGTTACAAATTTCAGGCTGAAACTCCGGAACAGAACATCGGTCTTCAGTTCACGGAAAGACGAAAAGTTAACCAGGCTGCTTTCCCTCGGCAGCTTGATCTTCTTAAAATTATGCTCTGAAAGACGGTTGAACATATCACGTGTTTTTGTTCAGGATATGTCGGCAGGTATATCTGAAAAGTTACAGCACATCTGTGGTAGTGAATTTTTAACCGCAAAAAGCACAAAAGTTTTTAAAACATCTGTTCAATCTGCAAAATCAGCGAGAGAAAAAATATCCATAGAAATCTGTGTAATTTGTGCGATCTCCGGGAAATTATTTTTAACTGCAAAAGGTTCAAAAGTTTTTAACACTTTAGTTATGCTTAAGGTTAATTACTTTGAGCATAGAAGTTCAATTTAGTTTTTAAAAATCTACGATTTTTATTGATCCCGGAATAAAACATCTGCTCAATCTGCAAAATCAGCGAGAGAAAAAATATCCATAGAAATCTGTGTAATTTGTGCGATCTCCGGGAAATTATTTTTAACCGCAAAAGGTTCAAAAGTTTTTAACACTTTAGTTATGCTTAAGGTTAATTACTTTGAGCATAGAAGTTCTCTTAGTTTTTAAAAATCTACGATTTTTATTGATCCGGAATAAAACATCTGCTCAACCTGCAAAATCAGCGAGAGAAAAAATATCCATAGAAATCTGTGTAATTTGTGCGATCTCCGGGAAATTATTCTTAACCGCAAAAGGTTCAAAAGTCTTTTAGTCCAAACCTATACAATGGATCTGCAAATCATAATAAATAAAAAATTCATGTATCCACGGCATAAAATTAAACCCAAAGGCTTATAGACAATGCTTATCTGAAGAAACTAAAAATAGAATAACTCCGGTGACAAAAAAGCCGGACTTAATGCCCGGCTCTGTTATCTGGTAAAAAACTTAAATTAGATTTTCACTCTTCCCTGTTCTGTTTCTGAACCTCCGCTTTCACGCACTTTAAGGTTTTCCCCTTTACTGAAACGGTAGCTAAACGATAAGGTGATCACCCGCGAATCAAAAGTACTGTACCACGAGGCATTGGCATTCTGGATATTCCTGATCTGTCCTTTAATCTTATTGGTATAAAAAATATCAGAGACATTCAGCTTCAGTGTTCCTTTATCCTTCAGGATCTTGGTGGATATTCCGGCTCTTACCGAACCGACCGGAGAAATCAGGAATTGTCCGGACAATGCGGCAGACTGATATTGCCCTGATAATTCCGCATTCCATTTTTTACTGATCACAAACTGATTGGTCGGCATGATGACCCAGTTCCATTTGGAATCATTCAGACTTTCTGTATATACCTGGCTGCTGAAGCGGTTGGAAGAAAGTGCGGTATAGCACTGCAACGTCCACCATTTAGTCACAGGAATGGTCCCGTTGAATGATATTCCGTAAGAGATCTGCTTGGCAAAATTTCCGGGACGGCTGTAATAAATATTATCCCTCTGTTCATTCGTCTCGGAGATCAGGTTATCAATATAGCTGTAATTCAGTCCGAAAATATATTTTTTATTCCATGTATAATTAAATTCCGCATTATAGGAAAATGTAGGCTCCAGAAACGGATTTCCTCCATAGAACGTAAATTTATCCATCGGATAGGTAAACGGATTCAGGTCTTTATAGTTCGGGCGGTCTATTCTTCTTCCCAATGAAAGCCCGAATACATGATTCTGCAGAGAATCTGCCCTGTACTGCACATACAGTGTAGGGAACAGGCTTGTATATTTTTTACTGAATGCCGAATCCCTGACCATCGGATTTCCTTTCTGATACCCTTTAATATCGGAATATTCCATACGCAGCCCTGCCTGAACGGAGAACTTACTGAAGTCCTTCGAATAATTGGCGTACAAAGCATGAATATTCTCCTTATAGGTAAAGTCATTTGAAAACTGATAATTGGGTAGCTTTACTCCATTGATTACATCTCTGAAATCAGCCACATTATTGGTCTTTACAAAGCTTGATTTTGCCCCGAAGCCTAAATTACCACCCAGCGCCTCTACTCCGCTGTAATCTGCTTTAACCACTTTGATCCTGATATCCGAGGGAAGCTCAGAATCCATCTGCGTCTGCTCCACAATACTTCTGTCCGGGTTCAGTATGGCATTATATAAATTCTGGGAAACTCTGGAGTGGTAATTAATATGGTCAAAATTAACGCTCAGCTCCTGCTTGTCTGTGAATTTATGGTTCATATTCAGATTGACCGCATCATTTTTAAACCGGATCTTCATCGGATTCTGGGCTTCCACCAGGCTTACCGTTTCATAATCTGCATTCTGAATGACTGCATTGTTCGCGATATTACGGTCCGAAGGATTGATGAACCCGCTCAGTACAATACCGAAAGTTGTTTTAGGTGTTGCATAGAAGTCGGCTCCGATTTTTGCGGAATGGGTTCTGCTGCTTGGGGTGATATAAGAATTCTGCGTAAAGGTAGAACTTCTCTCTCCATTAGGGGTAAAATATTCCCTCGTAATGGTAAGATCCTGGTAAGTTTCGTTTTTATTCAGGCTGAAATTGGAGAAAAAGTTCCATTTCTTTACGCGGTAATTGAAGTTGGCGCTATTATTGGATCTCATGTGCTTACCCTGCCCATATGCAAGATTTATTCCTCCGTTGAACCCTCTTGCCGCATTTTTTTTAAGCCTGATATTGATAATCCCGGCATTGCCTGCGGCATCATATTTTGCAGGAGGATTGGCAATCACTTCTATGGCCTCTATACTGGAAGACGGAATTGAGCGCAGATAATCCGCAAGATCAGAAGCGGAAAGATAGGACGGTTTATCATCGATAAAAACCTGCACTCCGGATTTACTTTTCATTGAAATAATACCGTTCATATCTACACTTACCGACGGTGTTTTTTCCAGCACTTCCAGCGCTGTTGTTCCTGCATTGCTGATCAGAGCATCCGGATTGACCACAATCCGGTCTATTTTCTGAGTGACAAAAGGTTTTTTGGAAGTAAGCGTAACCCCTTCTATTTCTTTTGCAGCCGCGCTGAGACGGATTTCCGGAAAAACTGTTTTTCCTTCTGAAGAACTGATTGTTTCAGAAGTAAACTTCTCATATCCCTGCTGTTCAACAACCAGTTTCACCGGCTCTGAAACGAAATCATCAAATTCAAAATTTCCGTCCTGATCGGTAATAGCTGTTTTCAGCACCACATCACTGTCCGCTTTCAGAAGCATAACGGTAACATTGGACATTGGCTGTCCGTTTTTCCCATAAATACGGCTGCTTAATGATGATTTAGCCTGGGAATAGAACCAGGAAAAACTCAGCAGTAACAGTAAAATGTATATTTTTTTCATTGCGTTCAGATTAAAATTCAAGATTCATGGTTCAATATTTACAGACTTTGCAGCCACTGTCCGAAGCTGTAACCTTTCTTAAAAATAAATAGAGCTGTGGCTGCCATCATAATCCCCAGCAGTATTTTAGCCGGTGTGGATTTCCAAAAATTCTGAGAGTTCATAACGATCTGTTTTATTGCCAAAAATAATATATTGGAAATAACAGAACTTGTCAAATTCTGCTAATTTTCATCTTTTTCCTTTCATCAGGTTTTCATTTTAAATAAACAGGAATACGGTATTATAAATGAATGTATATATTGGCAGAATCTTCCTATTTTTGGAAGATTTTTATTTTAAAGAATGAAACCCAAAGCCATCTTCAACTGGAGCAGCGGAAAAGATTCCAGCCTTGCCTTATTTAAAATAATACAGGAAAATAAATATGAGATAACATCTTTATTAACGAGTATTAATAAGGAATTCCAACGCATTTCCATGCATGGTGTTCCCGTTTCACTCCTGGAAAAGCAGGCAGAAAGCTTAGGGTTTCCCCTGATTAAAATGGAGCTTCCCAAAGAACCGTCTATGGAGGAATACCGCTCAATCATGGATAAAACAATGTCTCATATACAGTCTATGGGAGTTACAGCCTCTGTTTTTGGAGATATTTTCCTGGAAGATCTCCGCCAATACCGTGAAGAACAGCTGAACACCATTGGAATGGAAGCGGTTTTCCCGCTTTGGAAAAAAGATACTCTGGAGCTTATTCATGAATTTATTGACCTGGGGTTTAAAACGATTGTTACCTGCGTTAATGAAACCTATCTCGATAAAAGTTTTGCCGGAAGAGTTATCGACAGGGATTTTATCCGGGATCTTCCCGGTCATGTCGATCCGTGCGGGGAAAACGGAGAGTTTCATACTTTTACTTTCGAGGGTCCTGTTTTTAAAAAACCTGTTATTTTTGAAATCGGGGAAACGGTAAAGAAAACGTATCCCAGGCCCAAAACAGATTCTGAAGAAGAAGGAGAATATATTTTCTGGTTCTGCGATCTGAAATAAAAAGTATTCCTCCCTCCTCCTCCAATTTTTTTAAATTTTTTCCAGGTATTGATCTGACCTCAGATATTTCTTTTTCATGCTGATCCGGCATACCTGAATTGCAGGCGATGGATAATTTTTAATCATAAAAACAGTTTATTGATAAACCATAAGTTCCCGGAAAGCCTTATTCCGGGATTTGATTTTTAATTTCTGTTCTTTTTGACTATTTTTAGCATAAACTTCAATACAAATGCCGAAAATTTTCAATTCCCTCTTTGCATTATTATTTCTTTCAGTCCTTATCACGGCCTGCAAAAACTCTTCTGAGCATGCTAAAAAACCGCTTGATAAAAATGCGGTTATCGATTCCACTATTGCAGCCTTTCAGAAAACCATTCTTGAACAGCAGATTGATTCTGTTTTTAAAAAATATCATTTCAACGGAAGTGTTGCGGTATTTAAAGATTCTCTGAAGCTGTACAGGAATTCAAACGGATATTCTGACTTTAAAACCAAAGCTAAAATTGACAGCAGTACCATATTCGCCATCGGTTCTGTAAGCAAACAGTTCACAGCAGTTCTTATTCTTCTTCAGGCAGAACAGGGAAAACTGAATGTGAATGATAAAGCTTCAAAATACCTGAAGGAATTCCAGCTTAAAGAATATGAAAATATTACTATTCATCAGCTTCTGAATCATACTTCAGGACTGAATACATTCGGAGGAAAATTAATGTTTAAAAGCGGTTCTGATTTCTTCTACTCCAATGATGGGTTTAATGCATTGGGGAAAATTGTAGAAACCGTTACCGGAAAGTCTTTTGATGAGAATGCACGGGAACTTTTTCTGAAAGCAGGGATGAAACATTCTTCCACAGGAGCTGTCTTTAAAGGAAGCAATTTTGCCAGCGCTTATCTGGGCAGCGGAAAAACATTTCAGGAAGTACCCAATATGCCGGAAAGGCTCGCAGGAAAAGATATCGGAACACCAGCCGGAGGTGTGCTTTCTACAACAGACGATCTTCATACCTGGAATAATGCGCTTTACGGCGGAAAAATCCTGAAACCGGAAACACTCAGACAGTTTGTCTCTCAGAGTGCCGAAAGACGGCATCAGATTTTCGGAAAAATGGGCTATGGCTATGGAATCATGCTGAATATCGGACAGCCTGAAAGCTATTTTCACAGCGGCTATGTAAAAGGCTCTCCTTCTCTGAATATCTATTATCCAGAGACGAAAACTTCTGTAATCATTCTGTCTAACACCGCAGATGAAGAGAAAGGAAAAAGTACAACCTTCAGACCGCATACCGAAATCAAAAAAATTACGGATGCCCTGGAAAATTCGGTATTAAAGATGAAGCGTCATACTCCAAAAATATAGCCAGCAAAACCTGAATTCAGAATAAGAGTTTCTTATTGACAGGATTTTAAGCCGGGTACCGGAAGAGAGAAGTCATCTTTTGAAGATCATCTGATCTTACGTTTTTTTCAGTATCTATAACTAAAATTAACTTCCGGCCTCATTCCTCCAGCTTCCAGCCTTACGCTTAAATTCTTATCCCGATAACAACTTTTTTATTCTCCGGAAGTTCTCAGAAACCCCTGTATTCTGGCCAGTGCTTTTTTATGCTCGAAAAAATTAATCATCACAAAGAGTACTGTCATCTGTAAGACTAACGGAATTATCAGCATAAGAATTACCGGGAACAGGCTTACTGAATCTGCTGTTCTGAAATATTCAAAAGGATACGTTCCTTTCTTAAGAACGATCTGAAACATAGCATTGATGCTTACAATCAGTAATCCCGGATTTCGCTGATGCATGGTATAAAACAGTTTTCCCCGGTATTTAAAATTTCCTTTCAGATACCTTCTCATATCGGAATCAAAAATCCAGATACCCAACGGAACGAGAATGAATAATGAGTTCTGGAGCCTGAAAAGGGCCGTATACACTTCCTGATCTGCGGATAAATAAACCGACAGCATATTCACGGCAAAGGAAATCAGTACCAATAATAACGATTTCTTAAGAATAGCATGATGTTTCGAACGGGTTATTTCTTTTACAATCACAGGAATCTGCTCATTATAAAAAAACGGATACTGCGTCATTTTGAAATCGCTTTCCCATAACTTTTTGGCTTCATGGAATGCCTGATCAAATTCCAGATCTCTTTCCAGCTGAATATCTGTAATCTGGGAAGTCATATGATCTTTTATCTCCAGCAGTATATCCAACGGAAGCTTATACAGCATCAGATAGTCTGTGATCTGCTGTTCCTGTTCTCCGGAAATCATTTCGTAGGTCATTGTTTTTTTATAGCAGGTATTTTCTTTAAATCAAAACATTAATTCTTCTGGCGCTGTTGTATAAAAGCTGAATATTGGTCATCATCACATAGATGAAAAATATCCTCATCATCTCCGTATTCAGCAAATCCTGTGCATTGTACAGGGGAAATTCTTTAAAAAAGAAACACGCACCGATGCTGATGGCCGCCCCGATAACAGTATTTCTCAGCACCAGAGGATGAAAGCTAAACTGAAGATAACGGTAAAGATTCATTTTTCTCCAGATGAAATTATAGACTAAAAGTCCGGTTGTGATCACCCACAAAGTCATCTGCAGATAAATAAAAGCATCCGGGCTGAAGTACAGCAAAACGGAAAGTACAAGAGAGGAAATAACAGCGGTTACAGCAATATTTCTGAACCTGGACTGTACTGCAGTCTTTTCGATTCTTGCTATTTTTCTGAATGAAAACCGGTCTGCCCTTACCATTTCCAGCTCATGCTGCCAGTTTGTTTTTGTGATAAGGAAAGCTTCCTGAAATCCTATATTTCTTTCTTCCATCAGATCGGAGATCTGAAGCATAAAGTGGTCTTTGATTTCCAAAAGCAGTCCGTAACTTAATTTTCTTGAGGTGAGATACCGTACAATCTCGTTTTCTTCTATTATAGTGATCATATTTTCAGGTTATTTGTTTATTCTTATTGTATCAGGCTTCAGCAGCGGACTGTAAAAAACGCTTCATTCTGTTTAAGGTTTTCTTGTGTTCTGAAAAGCAGAAAAGTGCGAAAACACAGCTTGTCTGAACCAAAAAAGGAATTATTAAAGTGATCAGGAACATCAGTATATCGGAAACCGAATGTTCTCTGAAAAACTGATAGGCATAGTGCCCGTTTTTACCGGTGATCTGTACCATAGCGATCATACAGGTAATCATCAGCCCCATATTCTGCTGGTACATCGTATAAAAGCATCTTCCCCTGTATTTGAAATCTATCCTCATGTACTTCCGGATATGTATGTTTAAAAGCCATGTACAGCCCATTACCAATAGAAACATTCCGTTCAGTATCCTGAAAAATATTCCATATTGCTCCTGATCCCGTGACAGGTAGATGAGCATCATATTAATCCCGAAAACGATCAGCCCGATCAGCAGTGATTTTTTCAGGAATCCGTTATATTTTTCCTTTATTATCCTTTTGGCGATCAGAGGAATTTTTACCGGAAAAAACATCCGGTAACTGACGGTTTCAAATTCTCCCTTCCATGATTCTTTTGCTTTTGAAAAGGCATTTTCAAAACTTACATTTTCGTTGAGCTGAATATCCTGAACCTGGGCCGTCACATGATCCTTAATCTCCAGTAAAATATCCAGAGGAAGATTTTGGGATACCAGATAATCCATGACCTGGCTTTCCTGTCTTTCGGTCATCATATATTAAAGATCGTATTAAGGTTAAGCAGATAGTTTTTCATTTCATCTTCCTGTACTGCCTGCTGTTTTTTCCCTTTTTCCGTCAGCAGGTAATATTTACGGTCCCTGCCGTTGATCTTCAGGACTTCTGAAGTAATAATTCCGTCGCTTTCCAGTTTGTGAAGCAGGGGATAAAGTGCTCCTTCCGTCATTTCCAGTTCGCCCCGGGTAAGCTCTTTCGCTCTCTGGGTAATCTGGTAGCCGTACATTTTCACTTCTTTTGAAAGAAGTTTCAGAATAATGTTCTGCAGCGTTCCTTTATATAGACTGTTCTTTTTCAATGGAAATTGTTTTTATACCTTACAAATCTATGCATAATTTTCTTATGTATAAAAATTTCAGGTAAAAAATTTAACTTGCCGTATGAAAAAAATGTACTTCATCGCTGTTTACCCTTCTCAGGAGATCATTGATGAGATAAGGGTCTTTAAAACAGATCTTGCTCTTCACTATGAAAACTCCAAAGCTCTGAACAATGATGCTCACATCACCTTATTTCCCCCTTTCTCAAGGGAAACGGAACTGGAAAGCGACATCCATACAGCTTTTCAGAAGATTGATACGGATATGTCTCCTTTTGAAGTCGTGTTAAACGGTTTCGGAAGTTTTCCTAATCCTGAAAATCCTGTTTTATATGTAAAACCGGAATACAGTGAGAATTTAAATATACTTCATCAGCATGTGGCCCGGCAGTTCAGCTTTAACAAATATTCTTTCTCCCCGCATATGACGGTAGGATACAGGAATCTGACCTTTGAAAATTACCTGAAGGCATGGGAAATATATGAAAACAAAGAATACAAAACTAAATTCTTAGTTGACAAAATTCTATTACTCCGGTTTGATGGAAAATGGGTCCCGGTTGCTGAAAAAAAACTGGGTAAAAAGTAAGTTGTCCGGCAGCAGGTTTAAGAATATGTTTACATTTTATCTGAACCAATAAGACCGGATGAAGTAAAAAATCCCCTGCAAAACCTTATCTTTGAACCAATGATTTCAGAGAAGATAATTTTAGGCATTGACCCGGGTACCACTGTGATGGGATTCGGTATTATTTCCATTAAAAAAAGTAAAATGGAACTGGTTTCGATTCATGAGCTGATCCTTAAAAAATATCCCAATCACGAAACCAAGCTTAAATATATCTTTGAAAAAACCTTAGCCCTGATTGATGAATACCATCCCGATGAAGTAGCGCTTGAAGCTCCTTTTTTCGGTAAAAATGTACAGAGTATGCTGAAACTCGGCCGTGCACAGGGGGTTGCGATGGCCGCAAGTCTTTACCGGAACATCCCCATCACTGAATATTCTCCCAAAAAAATTAAAATGGCGATCACCGGGAACGGAAATGCCAGTAAAGAACAGGTAGCAGGAATGCTGCAGAACCTTCTGAAATTAAAAGAATTTCCTACCAAATACCTCGATGCATCCGATGGTCTTGCCGTTGCGGTATGCCATCATTTCAACTCCGGAAGTATAACGGATACCAAATCGTACAGCGGCTGGGAAAGCTTTCTGAAGCAGAATCCGGACCGCTTGAAATAAGTACCAATATCCGGCTCCTATTCAGAGGAAAAAAATTTGATAATCAGTCCGGAGCCATAAAATTTCAAAAAGCCAAATAAGCGCATTGATAGTCAATAACTTACATAAACAGCCGCAATTACTTGGTAAAACATAATACTATCTTTTACATTGGTATGATTTTTAGTATTACATTTGTATAAATTTTCAGTCATGAAAACAAAACAACAAACTATAAATCAGGCGAATCACGAAATTAACTGGTTCCAGAAGTTTCTGATGGTATGTTCCGGCGGAAACATTCATATTTTAAGAAAGACACCAAGCGAATGGAACAAGTTTTCAGGGATCGGGGGAATTGTTCTTTTTACTGCTGTATTTGCAACCCTTTCTGCAGGGTATGCGATGTATACCGTATTCGATAATATCTGGACTTCGGTAGGATTTGGTATCCTCTGGGGACTGATGATCTTTAATCTGGACCGGTACATTGTTTCTTCCATAAAAAAAACGGGTTCCTGGTGGAATCAGGTTTTAATGGCTATCCCCCGTCTGGTCCTCGCTACATTTCTGGGGATTATCATTTCAAAACCACTGGAGCTTAAGATTTTTGAGAAAGAGGTCAACAAACAGCTGAACACTATCATTCAGAGAAATAAGAAACAGCTTCAGGGCGAAATGAACGGGAGAATCCTTCAGCAAAGCGGCCCTTTTGAAACAGAAAAAAAGCAGATTGCCGAAAAAACAGCTCAATATCAGATAGCCTACGACTCTGCTTCCGTAGAACTTGAAAAAGAAATCCTGGGAAAACAGTCCGGATTAACCAGTGGAAAAGAAGGTTACGGCCCCAATGCCAAACGTAAACAGGAGCTGAAAGAACAGCGAAGACAGGATCTTGAAAACTTCCGGAAGCAAACGGCTCCAAGACTCGAATATCTTGATAAGGAAATTTCAAAGGTATACACCAATCTGGAAACGGAGAGAAAATCTACGGAAACCTTTGAGGACAAATTCAACGGGTTTGCTGCCAGACTGCAGGCGCTGGATGAGCTGGGGAAAAATTCTGCCATTATCGGGCTGGCCGCAGCATTTATCATGGGACTTTTTATCTGTCTTGAGATTTCTCCGGTTCTGGTAAAGCTGATCTCCCATGTAGGACCTTATGACCATCTTCTGGAAAAAACAGAAAATGATTTCAGGCTGTATGCCAAAGAAAAAATCGAAAAGGGTAATGCACTCACCGATTTCCGTATTGATGATTTTAAAGATAATTTAAAAAAATAGCGTATTTTTCCTCCATGATTATTGATAAAGAAGAGATTCAGAAGAAAAAGAAAAAACTGGACGACTGCAAAACATTTCTGAAAAAGGAGTTCATCGGAATAGATAAAATTATTGATGATTTAATGGAATACATCCAGATCTGGTACCTGATGCCTGAAATCCTGACGCGCCCTGTAATTATCAATTTATGGGGAATGACGGGGGTTGGAAAAACAGACCTGGTAAGGAAAACCGTAAGCTTTCTGGGATTTCAGAACCGTTTTGTAGAAATAGAACTCAGCAATAATGATGAAACTTCGTGGAGCAAGAGTGTCTCTGATATCTTTCAGAGCAACCGTCTCAGCGATGAAAAGCCGAGTATTGTACTCTTTGATGAAATTCAGCGTTTTAATACCATTGAAGCTGACGGAAGCCCTGTTTCCCAAACCCGTTTCACAGATTTCTGGGAACTTCTGAGCGACGGACGTTTAAGTAAACGGGAACGTGACGACCTGGAACATTATCTGTTTTCTTATCTGATCCGTAAAAAAGAAAATGAAAGAAGAAAGCAGAGCGGGGAAACAGAAGTGGATGAAAATCCGTACCTGAACCTGTGGGATGCCAAAGAACTCAAGAAATACCTCAGCATGGAGGATGATGTGATGAGCATTATCGACATGAAAGAGGAAGATATGATCAAACTGATCCTGAAAAAGCAGAAAGAGAAAAAGATCTACGAACCAGTAGATTACAGTAAGATGCTGATCATCATCAGCGGAAACCTGGATGAAGCGTTTCAGATGTCCCGCGAAACCAGTGAGGCCGATGTGGATGCCAATATCTTCCATGCGTTTACCCGGAAGATAACGATGGTGGATATCAAAAATGCATTGTCCAGAAAATTTCGTCCTGAGCAGGTAGCCAGATTCGGAAATATTCATCTGATTTATTTTTCTTTAAGAACAGAGGATTTCCAGAAACTGATTCAGAGAGAGATCAGTAATCTTAAACAAAAAACAAAATCAAAATTTGGTGTCAGCTTAAAAATCAATAAAAACATCAATGCCCTGATCTACCGAAACGGTGTATTTCCTGTACAGGGAGTACGTCCTGTTTTCAGCAGTGTGGTGGATATTCTGGATACCAACCTCAGTAAGTTTCTTTTTGAAGCGGTTATTCATGATGACAAAACCATAGAAATTGATTATCTGGAGGAGCAGAAAGTCATTACCGGAAAAATAGGAAACAGAAAAATTGAGATCCCGTACACAGGAAGAATTGACAAGATACGCCAGGCCAACCAGCCTGATACGGTAGCCAATATCAGTGTTCATGAATGCGGGCACGCTGTTTCATATATTTTACATACCGGGTTTGCTCCCTTACAGCTCAAAAGCAAAGTAGCCAGCAGCTATGCCGCCGGATTTACTTTCCCGCACCAGATTCATGATACCAAAGAAAGTATCCTGAACAGGATCAAAATCTATCTGGCCGGAGGTATTGCCGAAGAAATTATCTTCGGAGAGAACAATGCCAGTATAGGCAGAAGCCACGACCGTGAACAGGCCACGGCACTTGCCGCGGATTATATCCGCAGATATGGGTTTGATGAGGAATATCAGGCCTCGTACAGCCTTGAAGACTATCCGCACCGTATGCAGCAAAATCTCACTGACGCAAAGATTGAAAAGCTCATGCAGGAACTTGTACAAAAAACAAGGGAAGATCTGCTTCTTCATATTGATCTTCTGAAAGACATGAGCAGAGAACTCAGCAAAAAAGGAAGTATGCTGCCGAAAGAAATTTATGAAACAGCAAAAAAACACCATCTGGATGTCAGCATAAGAGAAGAAGGTTATCTTCACATTACCAACTATAATGACATGCTTGATTCTTTATAAAAAATCTACACTTTAATAGATATACATTAATAAAATATTACCTTTTAGTTAATTCTAAAAGGTTTTTTCTATATAATCAATTTATAATAGAATATTTTATAATTTTACCATCACTAAACTGTTTGTCATGAAAAACTTTATTATTGCATGTACACTGCTGATCTGCAGTACATTTACCTCTACTTTAAAAGCACAGATTGAACCTTATGTGGGACAAATTATCTTCGTTCCTTACAACAGGGTTCCGAATGGATGGGCTGAATGCAACGGCCAACTGATGTCCATAAGCCAGAATGTAGCATTATTCTCTCTGATAGGAACTACTTTCGGAGGTGATGGGGTTACTACTTTTGCTCTTCCTGATATGAGGGGAAGATCTATGATTGGTCAGGGCCAGGGGCCAGGACTTAGTAATTATGTTGTAGGGCAAAGCGGAGGTGCAGAATCCGTAACGTTACTATCTTCTCAGATGCCTGCTCACTCACACACCATCAATGCAGTGACTTCAGAGGGCAATGAGAACACTCCTGCAGGCAATCTTCCGGCGGACACTAAAATTCTGGATAAGGAATACTCCAGTGCCAATGCCAACACTACCATGAAAGCCACTATGGTAAACCCAACGGGAGGAAACCTTCCTCATGAAAACCGCTCGCCTTTCGTTGCCATAAGATGCCTTATTGCATTACAGGGAATTTATCCATCTTTTAATTAATAAATGATGAAAAATTTGTACTTATTAGCCCTGGCTCTGGGAAGTTTAGTCTCTGCACAGACTATTACTTTCAATGGCTGTCATAATTTGTTTGACAATCAGAATTTTGTATTCACGAAAACCGGAGTTGATGCCCAGAACAAGAATATCTATATCACAACGCCGGTAGACGGACAACCCTGTGGAGGACTGGGATCCTGCGAATTTAAAATCCAATGGAACAACTCCTTATCAAGATGGGAATTTCTTGCGGATGACGGTGACGGAGATTTTGCAACGCCTAACCTCATCTACTATAATTCTACCGGAAATAGTACCAGCCCGAGACCGCCGAGCAACACATTCGGATTATGGGTTGAAAATACAGCCATTACCAGCGGACAGTGCGGAGGGAACCTCAACGGAACCAATTCCACAATGACGGGTGATGTGCACAGTACCACACTGGGAACTTCTGAAATGACAGCCGCGAAAATCCGGATTTTCCCCAATCCTGCTTCAGATGTGATTTCTATTTCCGGAATTAACGATGGCAAAGCCATACAAATCTATAATATAGACGGAAGGCTGGTAAACTCGGAAGATTTTGCCGAAAAAATCAATGTTTCTCAACTGTCTGCAGGAACATATATTTTAGTGGTGACCACTAAAAATTTCGAAAAACTTGAATTTAAGTTCGTTAAAAAGTAAGGCATTTTATAATATTAATGATTATCAATACAGCCTTCAGATTTCCTGAGGGCTGTTTCTGTTATTTAAAAAGGAATATTTTTTGATGAAAGTATATCATGCCATCAAGCGTTGTGAATAGCTTTATTTATTTTCCGGAAACTGAAATATTGAGAATTGTATATCAGTCGGGTGCTGTATATGATTATTTTAAAGTTCCGTTTTCTATTTATGATAAATTTAAATCGGCAAAATCTAAGGGAAAGTTTCTGAATACAGTGATAAAACCCAGATTCAGATATTCTAAAAAGTAAGCGAAAGTATAACCATAAAAAATGCCTCCACTTTATTCGGGAGGCATATCAGAATATATTGAGAAAAATTATTTAATGATCAGTTTGGAAGTTTTACTTTCTTTTCCATTGGATATCTGTATCATGTAAACTCCTTTTTCAAGCTGCTGATCGATTCTGTAAATTCCGTTTCTTTCTTCTGCTACCGACGGATTAGCCACAAGTCTTCCGGACATATCAGAAATTGAAACTTTCAGATTCTTTCCGTTTTTAGCTTTAATAAATACTTTATCTCCCGTAGCCACCGGATTAGGATAAATCGTCAGGTCATCATTATCTGCTTTTACTTCAGCGGTTCCCAGAGTAGTTACAAACTTTACGGTATAATCTTCCGCCTGCCCGTATTTCAGCTGGCCGCAAGGGGTAATGTTTGTATTTTCATCATCCACAATCACCCTCATTCTTAATGGTGTATCAAGTATTGTAGATGCAGGAGCTGTAAATGCAGCATTGAAAGTACCTATTGATGTGGTAGGATCGGCAACGATATTGTCTCCTGAAGCGATCAGTTCATTGGCTTCAAAAGTTCCGTTGTTGTTAAAATCGATCCAGGCTCTTACATCATTGTCACTCCCGGAAACATTCACCTGAAGATTGTGTGACTGGTTGATTAAAAGCTGGGTTGTTGTTGCTTTCAGACAGCCTGAGCCGGTATAATCTTCATAAAAACTGGTATTATTCTGCCAGATTCCCGTAGTCGCATTATTGATGTTTCCTAATTTCACCAGTGTAGGCCCTACAAAATAGTTTGCCAGAGTGGTTACTCCCGTAGGTGAACAGGCTGCAACAGGTGTTCCTATATTTGCCGTAGGCGCAGGAGCAGTTGCTCCAAGAGAAGTACTCAAGGATCCTCTCATTAAAAAGAAATAGGTTGCCGCTCTGTCGTGCTGGCCATTGGTAAATTTAAATGCAGGGGGATTGGTATAGTTCATCATATTATACTGAACTCCCTGATAATTGGCTCCCGTGCAATAATTCATATCATTGTTGGTTGGCACCTGAAAGTCATTGAGAAGACTTCGGGATCTTTCTGTATCGCATACTCCGTCATCATCCTGATTACAGTTGTTGTTGGTCTCTGCCGGGCAATAAGTAGTGGAAGATGTTCCCGCAGGCGGATTTGAATTCGCATTTCCAAAAGTATGAAGAAGTCCCATACTGTGCCCGAATTCATGGGCAAGCGTTACATCATCCTCCAGGGTTACTACAAAAGATTTCATAAATGATTCATATCCGGAATCGGGGTTGGCAGGTAAGCCGGCCCAGCCCATAATTCCGTAGCCTCCACCTCCATCTACTTTATTCATGATATAAATGTTAAAGTAAGATGCTTCCGGCCAGTGTGGTGCAATTGTTTTTACCTGTGCTGTTGTAACTCCGTTATTACCCTGACGTTTTACGCCATAGGTATCATAACCGGCAAGCGTTCCTCCGTTGTATCTTACAATACCTGTGGTAGGATTGCAGTTGGGATCTCTTTTAGCCAGTACCAGCTTTATAGGCATCGTTGCCGCTGTTCCAAAATCATCCGGAATCCCGTCTGCCCACTGATAAGTTCCTGCATACATCTGATTACAGTGATCCAGCCATGCCTGGATTTCTGCGTCTGTTTTATTATATGATGTGCCGATAGCAGCGTTTGAAGGCACAATAACGTGTACAACAACCGGAATTTCGTAAACTCCGTTCAGCGTTTTAAAAGCGGCTCCGTTACCTGCCGAACCCTTCTTATTTGATGACAGGATCTTATTACGGATACCGTAAATCATGTTATCTATTTCTTTATTCTGTTTTTCAAATGGAGCCTGAGCCTCATCCAAACCGCATAATTTCACCTGCTGTGCAGATAAAGAAAAAGATACCAGCATTAATCCATAAAGGAAAGTTTTTTTCATTTCTAAATTTTTCAAATTGATATTCCAAATATATTTTTCTTAAAACATACACACCTAACACAAAAAGCGCATATACTTCAAAAATTATTACAGTTAGTTGAAAAAAATGATTTTTGTTACAAATTTTTATGAATTTTCCTGAAAATAATTAAATTGAACAATAGCTTTCAGTTAATTATTTTAAAAAAACAATCAAAACAGGGTGAATCCCCATAAAAAAACGGGTTGTCTCAGAAATGAAACAGCCCGTTTTTTTATGATAAAACCCGATATTATAATGAATAATTCGGTGCTTCCTGCGTGATAATTACGTCATGAGGGTGAGATTCTTTTAATCCGCTTCCCGTGATCATTACCATTTTGGTATCTTTCTGTAATGCTTCAACATCTTTAGCCCCACAGTATCCCATACCTGCTCTCAGACCTCCTGTAAGCTGGAAAATCACATCTTCCAGTTTTCCTTTGCTCGGAACTCTTCCTTCAATTCCTTCAGGAACGAATTTTTTGGCCTCACTCTGGAAATATCTTTCTTTTCCACCTCTCTTCATTGCGGAAAGACTTCCCATTCCCTGGTATGTTTTGAATTTTCTTCCCTGGAAGATAATCTCCTCACCCGGTGCTTCATCTGTTCCTGCTAAAAGTGAACCTAGCATTACCGCTCCTGCTCCGCTTGCAATAGCTTTTACAATATCGCCGGAAAGCTTGATTCCTCCGTCTGCAATTACGGCTACATTTTTAGTCTTTGCATATTCATACACATTATAAATGGCAGATAACTGAGGAACTCCTACTCCTGCCACAACTCTTGTGGTACAGATAGATCCGGGACCTACCCCGACTTTAAGGACATTGGCCCCCGCTTTGATCAGATCTTCGGCAGCTTCAGCCGTTACAATATTTCCACCCACAATATCCAGATCCGGATATGCTTTTCTGATTTCTGAGATTTTATCCAGAACTCCTTTTGAATGTCCGTGGGCAGAATCGATACCGATAATATCCACTCCGGCCTGAACCAAAGCTGCGATTCTTTCCAGTGTATCTTCTCCTACTCCAACTCCGGCCCCTACAATAAGGCGTCCGTTTTCATCTTTATTGGCATTAGGATATTCTAACTGGTTATCAATATCTTTAATGGTAATTAAGCCAACCAGCTTATTGTCCTTATCTACAATCGGAAGCTTTTCTACTCTGTTTTTAAGAAGAATTTCTTTTGCTTTCTCAAGATTGGTATCTTTATCGGAAGTGATGAGATTATCTTTGGTCATGATCTCTTCTACTTTCATGTCCAGATTCTCCTGGTATTTCACATCCCTGTTGGTGATGATCCCGATCAGGACATTATCCTTATCTACAACCGGAAGACCTGAAATTTTGAATTTTGCCATCAGCTCTTTGGCCTGGCCGAGGGTATGATCTTTGGAAAGAGTTACCGGGTCAGAGATCATTCCGTTTTCGGAACGTTTTACTCTGTTTACCTGTGCTGCCTGCTCGGCAACCGGCATATTTTTGTGGATAAATCCAAGCCCTCCCACTCTTGCCAGGGCAATAGCCAGATCAGCTTCTGTAACGGTGTCCATTGCAGCGGAAACGATCGGAACATTCAGCGTAATTTTGTCGGTAAGTCTTGATTTTAATGAAACCTGATTAGGTAAAACTTCTGAATAAGAAGGTACTAGAAGAACGTCATCGAAAGTGATGGCTGTCTCTACAATTTTGTTATGAATAGACATCTTTACTTTCTTTGCAAAATTAGGTTATTTTGATGAGATATGAAAATCCTTTTTGATAGTTTAAATAAAATTTAATAATCAATAACTTAAATCAAAAAACCGCTCTTATGTGAACGGTTTTTCTGTACAAAATAAATAAAGTGTTATATGAAACTACTTGTTTTCAGTTTAGGTGGATATATCAGTTTCAGATTATTTTACAACCTGCCCGCTTTCATCCAGCCTGTCAATATGGGTCTGATTATTTTTATCAATATATACCCGAAGCCGGATTCGGCCATTGGTATCTTTTATAAAAAGCCCTACATCTCCGTTGGCCGCTTTTCCTGCAAAAAATCTTTCGCTGGTGAGTTTTCCTTCTGCCCTTAATTTTGCATATGCTCTTTTGGAAGCGGCAGGATCATTGAGACGTTTTAAAGAATCTTCGAATCTGATGATCTCTTCAATAGGGAAATCGTCCGGACGGTCCCATAATTTCAACCCGTAGGTCCGGTTCTTCTGATCTCCCGTTCCTTCAGTATACTGCAGTTGCATGATCTGATCTGTTTTTCTCTGATCTACGGAGTATACCATCCCAGATCCGCTGTCATCCGCTCCGTATACAAGCCCGCCACATTCATCACCCAATTCATTGAAGAAAATAAGACCGGCATTCCTTTCCCTGGGCTTAAGGTTTTTATTATTAAACATTCCGGGATGCTGGCGTTTCTGATTGCTGATCACCATTTTCAGTTTTCCGTCTTTCTCAATGATATTGATCCGTTCCACATCAATCTCTTCAAAGCGCTGTTTTGAATTCTGATTTTTAAATGCCAGAAAGAAAAACAGAATACATGCGGCAGTAAGGCATCCTGCGTAAATTTTAAGGATACGCACTTCTCTGATTAATTTTTCCATGTTAAGATTTTTTTTGGGGGGAGGAATGAATACCAACTACCGGTCTGACGCAGCATTGATCATTCTGGAGATATCATCTGCCGTAAAGTTTCCTTTAACATCTACAAAAACCAGATCTTTGGCAGAGTTTACCGTGATCAGCATATTTTTAATAGCATCACCGTCCTGTTTTACCCGGATATTCACATTATCTCCATCGTGCTTGATGGTAGCCCATTCTTCGTAATGATTACGGTTCAGATAACCGGCATAGTCATTCAGCATGGCACTGCTGCCGTTTTCTACTGTCATTACCTTTATTTTGGATATCTTTTTAACCAGCCTGATAACTTCTTCACTTTCCCCGTCTTCCCTCAACACCTTCTTTATATAAGGCTTTGCGAGAAACATCGGAACATTCACACTTAAAAATTGGGCTCCTTCAAAATCATAGCTTTTGTCTTTAAAAAAAGCCATATTCGGTTTCCCGGATACTACGCAGGACTGAAGCATGACAATGGCCAGAAAAGCGCAAAAAATGTTTTTAAGAGTTTTCATGGTTAATTTGTTTATTTTATTTGTCGGAAACTTCCTCCTGAAACTTTGTCTACCTTTACATCCAGTTCCGGATTTCCTTTTAATCTTACGGCAGCTCCTGAAGAAGCTCTTACCTTCAGCTTATCCGTTACAAACAGGGAAAGGCTGGCTCCTGATGTAGACTGTGCGGTAGCGGTACCGATCTTAAGACCATCTGCATCGCAGGCAGCCCCGCTGCTGATATCAATGGTTGCAGATTCTGCTTTCCCGGATATTGATGCGCTTGCACCACTTGAAGTATCCAGCGTTAACTTCTGAGTGGAAATCTCAGCATTTAAGACTGCTCCTGAGTTGATGCCTACACTCGCCACCTCTCTGACATTGAATTTACCTTTAATTGCACCGCCTGATGATGCACCTATCTTTAAATTATCTTCTGTTACCTGGTTTACCGCCGTAAAAACAGCACCGGTAGAAGTTGTGATCTCATTAATATGAGGGGCTGAAACATTCACGTTCAGATTTTTAAACCTCAGATTCCTTACCCCTTTGTTATCTACATAGATTTTTAAGACTCCGCCTTCTACTTTGGTAATTACATACTGGAGTTTATCTGCATCTGCGAGCACCTTCACACTTCTTGTATTTTCCTGTTTATAGATGACATTCACACCCAGGCTGGCGTCTATTTTAGAGAATTCCCCTACATTTCTGCTGTCCCCGTTCAGATAAGAAGATGCATTATCCGAGGTAAAGGAACTTTTCATGGAAGATTGTGAAGAACTGACTGCCACTTCGCTGGAATTGATGATCTTATTCACATCAGACAGTTTCATTTTACCGTTGAGGATAAAGATAATGTTCTCTTCTTTGGAATCTACATTGAAAATCAGATTCTCAAGATAATTGTCTTTTTCAGTTTCAGCCAGGAATTTCATAGAAACACCATCGCTGTTCATAGACATCAGCTCATTGAATTTAAGACTGTTTAATGCTCTGTTTACTTTACTGGACTGCTGCTCATTCAGCTTGATCTGTTCCAGGTTTTCATTTTTGAGATGATCCGGGAATGTGATTTTAGGAATGATGAGAAGCTTAAGGCCGTCTACCTCATTCAGAATGGGTTTGATCTTGCCTACATATTCGTCATTAATATCAAGGGTATTCAGTAATTTGAACATAGGTTTCTTGATATTGATGGAAGTTACGCCACCACTTTTCTCAAAACTCTGGAAAAGCTGATTAAGCTGCTCGGTCTGTGCCGGGAAGGTCACCAAACCGCTTAACATAATGGTTAATATATATAATATCTTTTTCATGGGGTTGATTGGGGGTTAATATTCATTGTCAATGCTTTCATTTTTCTGGGAAGTGGCTACTGTCTTTTTAAACTCATTACCCAATTTCATAAAGGAATATTTTGCAACATCAATTGCTTCTTTTTCACTGCTGATTCTCTTTCCGTTGACAATCACATAAGAGTCATCATATTGTGTGGAATCATTAACATCTTTGCCGTTCTGAAAGGAGGAACTGCTTACATATCTCGGCTTGGTCTCCTTTTTCAGGCGGCCTCTTTTCGGAAGGATCTCATCCATAACATCTTTTTCCGCCACCGGATTATCCTGAAAGATAGAATCTTTTTTGGCTCCGGAAATAGAATCTGTGTGATTAACGGCTACCTGCTCCTGATGATCATTATTCTCTTCAATAAATCCTGATTTCTGTTTCAGCACTTCATCTTTTACCAGTTTTTCTCTGTCCTGAACACTGGTATTCAATCCATTAAACACCCAACCGATACTGAGCAGGATCAGCAGTCCCGCAGCCAGCCAGCCCCATTTCGGGAAAGAGGGCTTTTTCTTCAGAGGGATAACCGGGACATCTTTTGTTTCGGTATTTCCTTCTTGTGTCTGCTGAAGAAAATCCTCGAAATTCCAGTCCATTTTCTCTTCCTTTATTTCACGGAAGATTTCGTCGTATTTATTTTGAAATTGATCTTTGCTCATAGCTCATCAGTTGTGAAATTTGTTCTTTTACTTTCTGCCTGGCGCGCATCAGGTTTACTCTTACTGCATTTTCTTCCATTTCCAGCATTTCGGAAATTTCAGATACCTCATATTCTTCTACGTCTTTCAGATGGATCACCATTTTCTGTTTTTCAGGGAGCTGGTTGATAAAGCCAACTATATGTTCCTTCAGATTGTTGACATCCATGCTGTACAATTCTGACCTGTGAAGCTGCATATCTGCAAATCCCAGCTTCACATCGTGATGCTTCAGACGGTTCAGGCACTCGTTCCGTACAGATTTCAAAGCATAGGAGCGGAAATTTCCAAACTGCTCCAGTTCATCTTTTTTCTGCCAGAACTTCATCATCAGGTCCTGTACTACGTCTTCTGCCTCATCACTGCTCATGACGAATCTTTTCGCAAAACGATACATCTCGTCTTTGAGAATAAACACCGTATTCTTAAAAGTTTCTTGGGTCATGAGTTTTGTTTCTGTAAGTAAGACAACTGCCTTTTCATTTTTATTACATCATATAATAAAAAAGTTGATTTTTTTTATTAAAATTTTTCACACACCGGATGCTCAGTACATTTTTTTTCCTCCAGTCTCTTTATATATGGAGCTTTTCCGTAGAAAACAGCCGTGACTGATCTCCTGATATCAAACTCCTAAAATTACACTATTTTCTTTATAAAAGAATGGAATAATCTATTATCGGTAACCCAAACTGGTTCTCAGGAACGTGGAATTGCAGAATAAAATAATTATATTTAATACGAAATAACCATTACATTGAAAATGAACATCAAAATCAGCAAACCATGCCCTGAAAAATGGGAAACCATGCAGAATACTTCTGAAGGAAAATTCTGCGAAAAATGTTGCCAATGTGTTGCAGATCTTACAGATAAAACGAATGAACAGATTCAGGATATGCTCAATAATTCCGGAGATAAGGAAATCTGTGGAAAAATTCCCTCTCTGTCTATGTTTGCGGCAGGCATTATTCTGGTGACCAATCTGAGTTTCGTGCAGGCCCAGGCTAAAACAGATCTTACCACAGCTACCGAACAAAAAACCGCTGCTACAACAAGGTTATCCGGAAAGCTTATTTTCAAGCCGGACAAAAAAGAAATTGCCCATGCTGAAGTTTTCTTCCTTAGCAAAAGCAGGTATTTCAAAACATTAACAGATGAAAAAGGAAATTTTGTTCTGGAAATCCCGAATGAATTTATTGAAAAGAAAAATGTTCTGTATTTTGATTTCGAAGAGCTCAATAAAAGCCTCAGAGAAGCCTACCGTATAACGCCTGCCGATACGATGAATGGAGATACATACGAAAATACATCCGTATTCTTCTCTAAAAATGAAAAAATCAACAATCTTGAATTTCAGATTGATTCGGAGCATTATTACCTGGGAGGACTCTTTACATCTGATGAAAGACCTCCTGATTACTACTATTTCAATGGCAAGAGTATCAGTGAAAGAAAATTTGAAAAGCTGCAGAAGGAAAACCCGGATTATCAGTTCTTCTTTTTTAAAGATAAGGAAGCTGAAGTGATTTCCGGAAAAAGCTACTTAAACAGCCTGCGTTTATTGTATTCCAATTAAAAAAAAACCTCCGTTATCTCCGGAGGTTATTGTTCTAGTATGTATCAAAAATATGTTTTAAAATTGCCTTGTCGTCATCTGTCAAAGCTACTTTTCTTCTGGCCATAGCTCTTTCTGCCACTTCATAAACCTTATCCAGTCTGAATCTTTCATCATCTTTCAGTCCGCCCCATGAAAAGTTCTCCACCAGATTGGGAGGAAATCCCGGTTTGAAAATATTGGAGGCTACCCCAATCACAGTTCCTGTATTCAGCTGGGTGTTAATGGCTGTTTTGGAATGGTCTCCCACAATCAGTCCGGCAAACTGCAGTCCTGTATCTTCAAAAGCTTTGGTACGGTAGTTCCAGAGTTTTACCTGACTGTAATTGTTTTTAAGGTTGGATGAATTGGTATCAGCTCCGAAATTACACCATTCCCCGATCACCGAATTTCCAATGAAGCCTTCATGGCCTTTGCTGGAATAGCCGAAGATAATAATGTTATTCACTTCACCGCCTACTTTGCAGTGAGGTCCGATGGTTGTAGCACCATAGATCTTAGACCCCAGATTGAATTTGGAATCTTCTCCCAATGCGACAGGGCCACGAAGATTGCAGCCTTCCATCACCTCAGCGTTTTTCCCGATGTAGATCTTTCCGGTTCTGGTATTTAATGTTGAAAATTCCACCTGGGCTCCTTCTTCAATGAAAAGATCTTTTTTATCTCCTAAAAAGCCGTTGGTTGCAGAAAGTTCCTGAGAAGTTCTTCCCCGGGTAAGAAGATCAAAATCAAAATCGATGGCATGGTGATTATAGGTAAAAAGATCTGCCGGTCTCTTGAAAAAGATCAGTTCTTCCTTAATATCGGTCATTTTTTCGATCTGGTTCAGAGAAAAACCTTTCATATTGATTCTGGCAGCCACCAGTTCATCTTCATATACCAATGCTTCCCCCTGTTTAAGATCTCTGATCTGCTGAATCACGGTTTCCGTCGGCAGGAAGTTGGTCACCAGGAAAAGACTTTCCTTATCTTCGGGCTCTTTGAATTTATGCTGAAGGTAGGTTTCCGTAAAATAGGAAACTTCGGTATTTCCGAGGATTTTCTGCCATCTTTCGGAGAAGGTAAGGATGCCGCACCGCATGGCAGCAACGGGACGGGTAAAAGTAAGCGGAAGAAAATCTTCCCAATATTGTGCGTCTGAAAATACTAATTGCATTGTCTGGATATTAAAAGTTAGAGATCAGAAACAGAGACTGAAAGAAACCGGATCAATTCTGTATTCCGGTCTGATATTCAGATTCCGCTTCTGTTCAGAACAAAAATACGAAAACACAGGAATATAAAATGTCTTATATCATTGAGTTTATTTGTTAGATTATAGGTTTTGGCCAAAGCCAATGGATTTTTGTTTCATATTTTTAAACGGGCTAAAGCCTGTTCCAATTGAATATATCCGTCATTTTACATAGTCATGGCAGACAGGAACATTAATTCAATCTTTCACTGATCAGAACCCAATGGCCTGGATTTTCCAATATTGAATACTACCCAAACAAAAAAGTCTCCCAAAACCGGAAGACTTTAATATTTTTATATTCAAAAAATTACTTAGCGAATTTTTTGTATTTGTTCATGAACTTATCAACTCTACCTGCAGTGTCAACTAATTTCACTTTACCAGTGTAGAAAGGGTGAGAAGTTGAAGAGATTTCCATTTTGATCAGTGGATACTCCTGTCCTTCGTATTCGATAGTGTCTTTTGTTTCTGCAGTAGACTTGCAAAGAAACACCTCGTCGTTACTCATATCTTTGAAAACAACAAGTCTATAATTTTCTGGGTGAATTCCGTTTTTCATAATACAATTTTTAAAAAATTAAAGTTTGCTTTCGAAATAGTAATGGATATTTCTCTGCTAATTTTAGGTTGCAAAAGTACAACATTTTTTCTAATTTCCAAATACCCTGTTCAATATTTTTTTCTTGATAAGAAATTCAAAGTATTTTCGTTAAATTTGGAATCTATTTAAACTTTAATTTCAATGAAATTCAAATTATTACTGGCTTTTTCTTTCTGGATGCTTCTGGTAGCGGTATCATGTAATAAAGACGATATTACATTTGACGCGCCTTCACAGCTGTTGAGTTTTTCAAAAGACACCGTATTCTGTGACACAGTTTATCATCAGGTGCGTTCTGAGACCTATGCTGTAAAAGTATATAATAATGAAGATAAAGATGTTCTGATCCCAAGAATCAGTCTGGAGAAAGGAGCTTCTTCTTTATACAGAATCAATGTGGACGGAAAACCGGGATATGATTTTAAAGATGTTCCGCTGAGAAAGAAAGACAGCATGTATATTTTTGTTGAAATTGCTCCCGAAGCTACGGGACCGGAAGCGATTGCTGAAGATAAAATTCTTTTTAACAGTGGGGCCGGCCAGCAGCATGTCACCTTATTTTCAGTCGTTCAGGATGCCGAGTTTTTTATTCAGACTCCCGGCAATCCCAATGTAATTTCCAATCATACGACCTGGAATAGCAATAAAGCCAAGATTATTTATGGTGATCTGACTATTGATCCCAATATCACTCTGGATATCCAGCCCGGAACTAAGGTTTATTTTCATAAAAACAGCGGAATGAAAGTTTCAGCAGGAGCTTCCCTGAACATCAACGGAGCTTTAAATGATGAAGTGATCCTTCGCGGAGACAGGAATGATCCTTATTATGATACGATTCCTAAAAACTGGAACTCCATCAGAATGGAAGCAACCTCCAATCTTAATATGAACTATGCAAGACTTTTAGGAGGTACAAGAGGACTGGATATGAAACAGGCCAACGCCAATATCAGCAATTCATTCATCCATACCTTTTTTGAATATGGAATTTATGCCGTAGGTTCGGTTGTTAATGCCAAAAACCTGGTAATGAACAACTGTGGGGAATCCTGTATCGGAATTTTCAGAGGAGGAAATCACAGCTATACCCACTCCACCATTGCCAATTACTCCAAAACGATGGGCAGCTTCAACAGACTTGGAATCTATGCGACGAATGAATGGAAAAATGCTGCCGGACAGACAGAGCAGGGAGCCCTTCAGCGTCTTGATATCAAGAACTCTATTGTTTATTCGGACCGGGATAATTCGGTTAATTTTGAACAGACTCCGGGGCAGCAGTTTGAATACCTGCTTCAGAACACGTTAATAAAATATTCCGGAGTATCGGAAGCCGGTTTCACTTTTGACAGTAATATGAATGTGGTACAAAGTTTTAAAAATGAAGATCCACAGTTTCTGAATTATTTTGCCGCGAAAATGAACCTGCGGGTTAAATCCACTTCGCCGGCAAGAGGAAAAGGAAATACCGCTGTGGCAGGGACGGTTCCTTTCGACATTGTAAACGTATCAAGAACTTCTAATCCTACTTTGGGAGCTTATCAATAATGGAAATTACACAGCTGCAGCAGCAGGTAGACGAGTGGATCAAAACCATCGGGGTCCGTTATTTTAATGAACTTACCAATATGGCTATGCTTACCGAAGAGGTAGGTGAAGTCGCGAGGATTATTGCCCGGAGATACGGTGAACAGAGCGAAAAAGAAAGTGATAAAAGCAAAGATCTGGGAGAAGAACTGGCCGATGTACTGTTTGTGACTTTATGTTTAGCCAATCAGACCGGGGTAAATCTTCAGGAAGCTTTTGATAAAAAAATGAAGATCAAGACCGACCGGGATAAAGAAAGACATCAGAACAATGAGAAGCTGAAATAATATGAAGAGAATTTTGATCTCTGCCTTACTTTTCACCTGTATCCTTGCATACAGCCAGGTTTCCGTTCCTTACAGGATCGGGAACAGATTCGGTATTTCGGACACATCGGGAAAAATGATCATTCCGGCAGAATATGACAAAATAGATATTTCCACGCTGCATCCGGGAGAATTTACAGCTTCTAAAGGCAACACCGCAGACAGCTTTACATCTACCTATATTTATGGGAATAAAATTGTCCTCAAAGACAGCCGCTATAATTTTTTCAATGAAAATTATTCTTTGGTGAATGCAGTAAAAATAGATAATCTTCAGGGCTTTTATTCTTCGGAGGGTGTCGGATACTCTACCACAGATGTGTATACTCTGGATGGGAAAAAAGTATTTGACCGTTCGTTCAGAAATGTATATTATGTGGAAGACGATAAAAAACCGGCACTGAAAGATGAGATTTTAGTGCTGCTCAACGAGCTGAACGATAGTTATTCATTGATTCTGCTCGACAAAAAAACGCTGAAAATATCCAGAACATTTTTTGAAAATGCACAGAAAAGCACAACGGATTACAATAAGTTTCCAAAATCTTTCAGCATCACGTATTCCACACCGCCACTGTCTAAAAAAAAGCTGACCATCAACTTTGAAAACGGCAAGGTTAAGGATTTTTCTGAAGAAGCCGTAAGAGAAGAGAGATCATCTTCAGGGTACGGAAGCTATTCTTCAGGATCCGGCTCTTATTATAATGAGACAATTAAACCTTACCCGTCTGAAGGAACAAAACCACAACAGCCGCTTCCGGAAATGAAAAAAATATCGGCCTCCAAGAAATATACGGAACCTTTCAGCCGGAAAAAAACGGAAATAAATAAAGCTGAGCTTTCCCCGAATGCAGTTCTAAAGACCGTGAACGGAAAAACAGGATTTTTTGATACCACTAAAAATGACTGGATCATTCCGGCAGAATACGACGAGATCACCATGATGAGTACCTACTGTGCTTTCTGCAGTATTTATATCGTTAAAAAAGGAAAGCATTATCAGATCCTGGAGTTTAACGGTGATGAGAAAAAGCTGTATCAGGCTAAGTTTGAAATGCTCCCTCTTCTGGAGAAAAAAAATTACGGCAAAGAAGGTTTTCACCTCATCGAGCTTTATGACCAGAACGGAAATTTCTTCTGCTATGCCGATCAGAACGGGGTAAAATTTTATAAACAATGAAGCAACAATCAAAATGAAGTTAGAAAAATCAGAATTAATAGGAGATAAAACCATACAGATCAGCGGTTCGAAAAGTATTTCGAATCGTTTGTTGATTTTGGAAAGTGTATTCAGAAACATCAAAATCGGAAATCTTTCCAACTCCCAGGATACACAGCTTTTAAAAAAAGCTTTATCTGAAAATACAGAAACAGTGGATATTCACCACGCCGGAACTGCCATGCGCTTCCTTACCTCATATTATTCCATTATGGAAGGAAAGACCATCGTTCTTACCGGATCCGGGAGAATGAAAGAAAGGCCGATCAAAAATCTGGTGAGTGCCCTGAAAGATCTGGGAGCAGAGATTGAATATCTGGAAAATGAAGGTTTTCCTCCGTTGAAAATCACCGGAAAAAAGATCACTCAGGATAAAGTGAATGTTCCTGCAGACATTTCCAGCCAGTTTATCACCTCTCTTCTTCTGATTGCCGGAAAACTGGAAAACGGATTGGAAATTCATCTTGCAGGCCATGTTACTTCCAGATCCTATATTGAAATGACGCTGGATATCCTGACAAGATTCGGAATAAAGAACAGCTTTGAAGGAAACACAATAAAAGTAGAACCTTTCAACGGTGAAACCCAGACAACTGATTATGAAGTGGAAAGCGACTGGAGCTCGGCTTCTTACTTCTACTCCATCTGTGCATTGGGAAGAAAAACCATTCACCTGAAAAGCTTTTACAAAAAGTCTACCCAGGGAGATTCCGCTATTGCCGGAATTTATGAGAAGTTCTTCGGAATCAAAACCCTCTTTACTGAAGATGAACATAAGATCACCCTTCAGCCGGTACCCGATTTCGTTTTCCCGGAAAAAATCGCTCTGGATATGAACAACTGCCCGGATATTGCACAAACTCTTTGTGTAACGGCTGCTGCATTAAAAATCCCTTTCGATATTTCAGGACTGGGAACTTTAAGGGTAAAGGAAACCGACAGGCTTCTGGCTTTATACAATGAACTGAAAAAACTGGGAACTGAAACTGAAATCACAGACCTGACGATCCGTTCAGTCAGCTTTGGAGAACCGGAAGAACATATTTCCATTAAAACGTATCAGGATCACAGAATGGCCATGAGCTTTGCCCCGTTCTGCCTGATGGGAGAACTGAATATTGAGGATGAAGAGGTAGTGGAAAAATCGTATCCGATGTTCTGGGAAGACCTTGAAAGCGTAGTTGCCCATTAAGTTGAAAACCTGAAAATGCAGTAATTTGAAAATGTTATGCCACATTGTTTCAGATTACTGTATTTTTATATATAATTCCAATCATGAAATACCTGATTTTATTAACCTTATTCCCAGCATTTCTTTGGGCACAATACTTACGCCCGAATGAAGAAACCGTCTATTCCTTTGAAACCAAAAACGGAAAGAAAATGGCTTTGGTAAAGGATAAAAATAATGAATATATCCAGTACCGGTTTGGAAGTAAGAACAAAGTTGAAATGGAGTTTCCCGCCGAAAGAAATAAAGAAAGCTGGAAAAAATTCACCTATAATTCCTATTACAGAGGCGGAGGAAAACAAAATTCGGGAATGGAGCTGAATTATCTTTTATTCACCAACAACGGTTACAGCTACAAGCTTTACAGAACCTACCAGGCGGAAGACGAATCATATTCTGCCGGAGTCACTGTAACAGACAGCAAAGGCAGGGAAACTGATATTGCCGGCAGCTATAAAACCGTGAAAGGACATCTCAGCAGTCTGGAAGATAACAAGCTGATAAAAAAAGAAGATTTCGGTTTATAATTTCAATTTCTGCTCAGAATGAAAATTCTTTTCTTTGCCGCCGTTCTGTTGGGTTTAAATTTTCAGGCACAAAACCTGAAAGATTTCAATATACCTAAAGGCTATCAGAAAATAGCTGAAGCTAAAGGAGATCTGGATAAAGACGGGAAAGAAGAGACTGTATTCGTTTTCAATACCCATATAAAAAGTAATTCCAAGTTCGATGGCAATAACGGCGTTGTGAGGGCTCTGTATATTATAAAAAATAATAACGGAAAATCTCGGATCTGGAAAGAGAACAGAACACTTCTTTTTTCCAGCGGAACGGGATTCTATCCTCAGGACAATTCGCTGAAAATTGAAATTAAAAACAATACTTTTACAGTGGAGCAGCAATTTTCTACCAATTCACGGCACACTCAGGCTTACCGTCATATTTTCAGATTTCAGAACGGAGATTTTTACCTCATCGGTTCCCGGGATGAATTTGATGATACCTGTGATTTTGAATTCCTGAATGAAATTAATTTTTCAACCGGCAAAGCTGTGATCAACAAAAAGTATTCCTCCTGTGACGATGATGCTGAAATTCCTGACGATTACCACAAAGAATTTATCCATCCGTTTAAACCACTGATCCGGATGGATGATTTCAGAATCGGGGAAAATAAAATCAAAGTTCCCGGCTCGGATGAATACTTATATTTTTAGAATACCAGGCGGATTCAGTTTTAACAGCAAGTTTCTTATTTAATCTCTTTCCGGGATAAGGTTTGAAGACGGAAGAGGAAAGCCATGTAAGTCATCAATATGAAAATGTTGATTTCTTTTTGCTCTTTTATACCATTGAAAGAATATTTAAACTATTAGGATTTAACCTCAAAAATTATTTTTTTAATTTTATAATGATACCTGAATTTCTTAACCGAGCTCCCGGATCATTTACCTTAAATACTGAGGTTTACAGTTTATCCACAGACTTATCCACAAAGTTATCCACATTGAAAAACGGGATTTTTATCTATCATAATGCTCAACAATTGCGGAGTACTTCCAGACCACACGGGTATATTTTTAATGTTCATCATTTTTCTTTAAGTTGATCCTTAAATCCAGACTTATCCACAGACTTATCCACAACCGGAATAAGCATGCTGTAAATTGCTGTTTACTGATGACAGGATCAGATAAAAAACAATAAAAACGCCTGTAAATAAGATAAATCGATCATTTTTAAAATGCAAAATTCAATTTTAAAAAGAATCATCTCATTTAGATTTACTCCTTCAATTCATACTTATCCACAATCTTATCCACAGTCCTCTTATTTCCGGGTTCCGCAGGCTTCCAGGATCTTACTGAAGATCTCTGTATTTTCAAACATTCCGGTAAATGCTTTTGAATTGGGTCCATACGCAAACACACTGGAAGGAATTGCCGTATGATCGTTCGTACTGAAGTTTCCAAATACCCAGCCCTCCTGAAGACTTCCGTCAAGAAGAGTTAACCCTCCGGTTTCATGATCTCCGACAACGACAACCAGCGTTTCTTTATTTTCATCGGCAAACTTCATTGCTTTTCCCACCACCTGATCAAAATCCAGTAACTCGGTCACCAGCTGCTCCAGATTATTGCTGTGCCCTCCTCCATCAGTCTGTGAAGTTTCCACCATCATAAAAAAACCTTTTTTATGATCCTTCAGGTCATTCAGAACCAGATCAAATGCGTCTGGCAGCCATTTTCCTCTTCCTTCACTCAGTCTTTTGGAAGCCAGAGGATCTGCAATGATCATTCGGCCGCCGATTTTATTTACCGATTTCAGATCATCATAGATTTCAATGGCGGCGGCTCTGATCTTCTGTCTGTTTTCAGGCGTCAGTCCGCCAGACGGCCCTCCAACTAAAACCTTAGTTTTAGAACTGATAAAATCCGTCATTATACTTCCGGAGTTATTTCTGTTGTCTGAATGGGCATAAAAATCCGCCGGTGTTGCATCTGTTATATCTCCGGTAGAGATAAGCCCCGAGACCATTCCTTTAGCGGCAATAATATCAGGAATCTGAGCAAGAGTTTTCCCCGACGCATCAACTCCCACAAATGTATTTCTGGTCTTCACTCCTGTGGCAAAAGCTGTTGATCCCGGTGCAGAATCGGTGATATAAGCATTGTATGAATTGGTTTTCGACAGCCCTGTTGATTTCATATTGAAAACATTCAGCTTCCCTTTATTCGCGGTAAACGCGGCATAATACTGGGGAAGAGAAGTTCCGTCCGGAATCAGGAGAATAACGTTTTTTACTTTCCTGCTGATCCCGTCAGATTTATAGGAGGGAGTATAAACAGGATAGTCTTTTGTATTTCTGTAAAAATTCTTCGGAACATTATTCAGGAATTTTTTAAGATCGGGAATATGATCCGTATTGATAAAATCCACATTCCGGCTCATGAGATTTACCCAGGCATTCGGAAAGTCCGGAGCACCATAGAAGCGGATCTGCTTCTGCTGACGATGCGCCTTTTCAACAATATTTTTTATTTTTTCTGTGTCTTCATCCCGTGGAATTCCTTTTCCGTTCCACTGCACCAGCTCCTTCAGATCCGCGCTGAATATTCCTACTCTTTTCAGCTGGTCTTCGGTGTAATCTTTATCAGGATCACCATCAAAATAAAGATAATCCGGGTAATTCTTAAAATCTTCAGGCTGCGGTCTTCCTCCGGTAATGACAATCTTAATTCCCGGGCAGCCGGTTATTTCAGGGTATTTTTTTAACCCGGCGGTTAATATTTTCAGAGCTGTTTTGTAATCGTTTTTAACATCGATCAGCAACTGAAGTTTTTTATCAGGCTCAGGATAAATACTGCCTTTATTCTGTCTGATCTGCTTTGAAATATTATTCAGATAAAGGGATTCCAGTGTTCTTTCCTGAGAAAGCTCTTTTTCCGTATGCGCTACCAGAAGCTTTCCTTTTACCGGAAAAACGTCCGCTTCTATTGATCCGAACCCGGCATAATAAGCTTCCCAAAAAGGAATTTCCTGTAAATAATCATTATGAGAATGAGCATTATTTATAGTGTACCGAAGATAGTTTTGTGCCTGATTTTTTGAAAAAACGGCCAGCATCAGGAAAATACCTGTCTTTTTTAGAAACTTTATCATTTGATTGTCATTAAGGATATTATTTTTCAATAAAGCTTTTTAAACTTTTTTATTAAACCACAACAGTCACAAAAGTTTTATTTTAAACACTTTAGTCATTTTTTAAGTTTAAATACTTTGCGCATAAATGTTGTTTCTTTTGACTACGTCGAACCTCCGGTTTGGGGTTAAACTTAAAATGAGTTTAAACAAGTTTAATAACAGAAGGTGCAAAAATAGAACAGCATGCGCACCGTTCAGTTAATCTATTTTTATGTTTTTATTAAAAAATGGTAACAGACGTTACTAAAATTGATGTTTGCATTATAATAAATAGCAGATTCACTTTTCTTTTTTTACATTTGCTGGAAATACGGCTCACAATCAGAAACCGGAAGAAGAATAAAAACAAGTCTAAAATTCATATATCAATACATGACCATCATCATCACAGGAACCTCATCAGGAATAGGTTTCGTACTGGCAGAATATTTTGGTAAAAAAGGCCATAAGGTATACGGCTTAAGCCGAAAGCATACGGAAAGTCAGTATTTCAGGTCTGTTCCCACAGATGTTACCGATAATAATGCCATACAGGATGCTGTTGCAGAAGTTCTGAAAACAGAATCAAGGATTGATGTTCTGATCAATAATGCAGGAATGGGAATGGTAGGAGCCGTGGAAGACTCTACGAAAGAAGATATTCTAAAGCTTTTCAACCTCAATCTTGTGGGCGCCGTTCAGATGATGAGTGCTGTTCTGCCTAAAATGCGGGAGCATCAATCCGGAAAAATCATTAATATTTCAAGCATCGGAAGTGAAATGGGGCTTCCTTTCCGTGGTTTCTATTCTGCTTCAAAATCTGCACTGGACAAAGTAACAGAAGCCATAAGATATGAAGTATATCCCTGGAATATTGATGTATGTTCTCTACATTTGGGAGATATCAAAACCAATATTGCAGAAAACCGGGTGAAAACGAAAGTTTCTGAACCTTATAAAAATATTTTCGACAAGGTATATTCTTTAATGAATGCTCATGTAGGTGAAGGAACAGAACCTCTGGAAGTAGCCGCTTATGTCGAAAACCTGTTAGGAAAAAAGAAATGGAAAGCCCATTATTATTTTGGTAAATTCGGACAGAAAATAGGAGTTCCTTTAAAGTGGATTCTTCCACAGGGAACCTATGAAAATCTGATGAAAAAATATAATAAACTGGATTAATTTCAGTTTAAATATACGGTATCAGCCATGAAGAATATTATTTTTTTACTGTTTTCATCTCTTGTTTTTGGCCAGAACGCCACCTTATTTCCTGCTAAAAAAGGAGATCGGTGGGGTTTTGTTGATCAGAATAATAAACTGGTGATTGCACCTCAATATGATCTTGCTTACCCTTTTAAAGAATATAAAGTATATAATCCCCAGAGTAAGAACTATACTCATGTGATGTCTGCCCATGTCCGCCTCAATAACCAATCTAAATGTATTGCAGAAAACAATACTGAAATAGACTGTAAAAAACTGGAAGATCCTTCAGAGGTGAAGAATGATTTTATGTCTGATACAGAAACAGAAGTAAAAGCAATTGAGAGGAAAGCTGAAAATGAAAAGCAGGAGATCATCAGCCGGCTTCCTAAAGATATTCAGGAGCAATATGAGAGAATTGACGTTTTTGCAAAATCAATACCTCTGTTCCTGGTAAGAAAGAATGGGAAAAGCGGAATCATCAGCAATACAGGAAAATTAATAATCCCTGCTGATTACGATTATATTGAAGGGCACGGCTATGAGACATCACCGGGTAAATTTGAACCCTATATCATCGCCGGATCATATTCCAATACCGGAAAGCATCAGTACTTTACCAAAGACGGGAAATTATTTTTAGACAATTACCAGCGTTATTCTTCAATCCATCAGTTTGGAAAATTAACCATTGTTGCTGATAAAAATGGTAATAAGAAAATATACAACTTACCTGCCCGAAAATACATTAATGATAAAACCTATGATAAATTTTCCTGGTTTACAGATGGAATGATGCTGGTAGAAAGAGATGGAAAAGAGTTCTACATTGATGAATCAGGAAAAGAATATATAGCAAAGTAAAAATTATTATTTGATCCGTTTAATTACCATATTATTTCTGTTATCCTGTACTTTCTTTAAAGCACAGAACAAACAGTACTGGCTTATTGACACGGAAACCAATGTCCGGAAAAAAGTAAAAGATTCCGCATCGGCCGCAAAATTCCTGGATTCCCTTTCACAGAATAATTATTTCTTCACCCAGCTGAGAGAGGTAAAAGTAAAAGGGGACAGCACGGAAATCTTCTTTGATAAAGGAAAAAATTTCAATGAAACCTTTGTGAATCTCTCAGACTCCATTGTTCTGAAACTGAAGCTTCAAAAAGATTTTTTCACTAAAAATTTAGATTCCACCAAAAAGAGCATCAACAAGAAATTTATTGATGAAGGGTATTCTTTCAGCCGGATCAAATCAAAATATAAAGGTCAGAAAAACGGCTATCCGGTGATTGAGCTTGACATCAATAAAAATGATAAACGGACCATTGACGGTTTTGTAGTAAAAGGCTACGAAAGGGTTCCGAAGAGGTTCATGAAAAATCTCGAAAAGGAATTCAAAGGAAAAACATACGATGATAAAAACCTTCTGGCCATCAGCAAAAATTTTCAGAGCCATGCATTTGTAACTCTGGAGCGGCCGCCCCAAACTCTGTTTACCAAAGATTCCACGAGTATTTATCTGTTCATGGAAAAGAAAAAGACCAATACTTTTGACGGGGTAATCGGTTTCGGAAACGATAAAACGGAAAAATTCACCCTGAACGGAACCCTGAATGTGAATTTCAGGAATATGTTCAACGGCTTTGAAACCGTTAACCTTTACTGGCAGAGAAACCCTGATAAAGGGCAGACTTTTGACCTTCAGACCGATATTCCCTACCTTCTTAAATCTAATGTGGGCATGAACCTGAAGGTAAATATCTTCAGACAGGATTCCACTTTTGCCAATGTGAAATTCCTTCCTGCTTTTTATTATAACATCAATAACCGGAATAAGATCGGAATCAGGGGAACCCTGGAAACATCGAGCATTATTGATACCCTGTATGTTCAGGGAAAAGATTACAACAAAAAAGGAATCGGGATCTGGTTTGAAATGACGGAACCTACGGATATTGATCTTTTCCTTTACAAAACAAGGATCAATGCCGGTTATGACTATCTGACCACGACGTACACCAAAGATAATATCAAAGCCAACCAGAACCAGTTCTATTTCTTCGGGGAACACAATTATCATATTTCCGGAAACCACTTCCTCAATATCAGGGCGGAAGGTGCCATGATGGATTCTAAAATAGAGTTTTCTGCCAACGAATTATACCGCTTCGGAGGCTGGAATTCCATGCGGGGTTTCAATGAAAAATCCCTCGCTGCCGATTTCTATTACTATGCAGGACTGGAATACCGGTATCTGATAGGCAGTCAGGCCTTCTTTGACCTCTTCGGACAATACGGCCAGCTTAATAATAAATCGCTCAACGTCAAGCCGAAGCTTTACAGTGTCGGCCTCGGATTTAATTTCTTTATTCCGATCGGGCTGATGAGTTTCCAGCTTTCCAATGGTAATGAATTTGGAAATCCTTTTAAATTCAATGATATAAAGATCCATTGGGGAATCCTGAGCAGATTCTAAAAGGCGGATAATTATTTTAAACACGGTATACACCAAGACTGTTAAGAGCTTGTTTAAATTTCTAAATTTGATTTTTTGTATAACATTCACATCTTTTTTATCTAAACCACATTTTTTGAGTATTTTTTGATTAAAATACAATACACTGATTAGAAACAGCTTAACGCAAATTTTCCATTTTTAAGACTGCTGATTTTAAGGGAGCAAAAGCTGGAATCAACTTCGTTGGTCCGTCGAAGTATATGAATAAGCCAGCGACGAAGCCGCATCACTTTACTCACTTAAAATAAAGCGGAATTATCCATCAACTTTGCGTGGTAATATAAACTCTGCAATACAGGATTGATTAAATTATTGCTTTGTTCAATGTTTATTTTTAGCCACTAATAAAATCATTCGTATATCCATGGTATCAAAAAAAAATTAATGCCAGGATTTCTACCCTGCTATAAATAGTATAATAAAGCAAAATCTGCTATATAAAAGAAAAATTCCGTTTTATCAAAATGTTAATTATATGTGTTAAAAAATATTAAAATCATATTTTTATTTTAATACGGTCGTAAAATTCAGGTAATACTGCCGGGCTAAATTTGCCCTCAAAAAAATGAAGAAGACTCTAGCTTCCTTTGCAGTTTTTTTACTTCCCCTTTATCTTACTGCCCAAGAAATTAACATTTCCGGAAATGTAAAATCCGAGAACGGCTCCGTAATTTCCGGAGTAAGTATTACCGACAAAAACACCGGAAATACAGCAATTACCGATGAAAATGGGAACTTTACCATCTTAGCCAATCCGAAAGATATCCTTGAGTTCTATGCCCCTGATTTTTCACTGTTCACCGTAGAAGTTTCTTCCGGAAGAAAATATTCCGTAGTATTGAAAAAACCACAGGAAAAACAGATTGAAGGAGTGGTAATAACCGCTTTGGGAATCGCCAAAAAGAAAGAAAAAATTGGTTATGCTACCCAGGAAGTCGGGACCAAACAATTTGAAACGATTACTACACCCAGTATAGGAAATTTATTTTCCGGACAGGTTGCCGGACTGAACGTTTCCAATCCCACAGGAATGCAGCAGGCTCCCCAGTTTACCTTAAGGGGAAACTCCAATCTGATTTTTGTTATTGATGGAGTCATCGTAGAAAAAGAGGTTTTTCAGAATTTAGATCCCAATAATATTGAAAATATCAACGTTCTGAAAGGAGCAACTGCCTCCGCATTATACGGCTCCAGAGGAAGATACGGAGCTGTTCTGATCACCACAAAAACAGCCAAAAAGAAAGGTTTTACCATTGATTTTTCACAGAATACCATGATTACGGGAGGTTTCACCAACCTTCCAAAAACACAGACCGAATACGGAAACGGTTCCCACGGAAAATATGAATTCTGGGACGGAGCAGATGGCGGAGTAAATGACGGAGACATGATCTGGGGACCCAAATTTACACCCGGCCTGAAAATTGCCCAATGGAACAGCCCGATCCGGGATAAAGTAACCGGACAGGTCATCCCCTGGTATGGAGCGGTAACCGGAACGCAGTACAACGACAAATCAAGATATGAAAGAGTTCCGATCGACTGGCAGTATCATGATAATTTAAACACATTCCTGAAGCCGGCCGTTATCAATAACAACAGTTTTGCCGTAAGTTACAGAAACAATAAGGATATTTACCGTCTTTCGGGAAATTTCATGAATTATGACGACCGCATTCCGGGTTCTTACCTTCAGCGGTATGGAATCAACTTCTCTTCTGAAAATCATCTGGGTGAAAAGCTGATCTTTGATACCAAATTGAATTTCAACCAGACCTTTACCCCAAATATTCCCAATTACGATTACAACCCAAGCGGGCATATGTATACCATCCTGATCTGGATGGGAGCCGATGTAGACGGAAGAGATCTTAAAAATCATATGTGGATCCCGGGAAAAGAAGGTACAGCACAGGCCAACTGGAATTATGCATGGTACAATAATCCCTGGTTCGGGGCTGAATACTACAAAAATAAAAACAGGACCAACATCATCAATGCGCAGACCGGTCTTGAATATAAAGCCACTCAGGATTTCTCGGTAAAGGGTAAAATATCTATCGTGGAAAACCACAATAAGCAGGAAATATTAAGCCCGTATTCTTATTTCAATTACAGTGCTCCCAGAAGCGGCGGATATATTCTGAATGATTCCAAGACATGGAACCTGAACTACGATGTGCTGGCTACCTATAAAAAGAAAATATCTGACAATTTTGATTTCACGGTGAATGCAGGAGGTTCGGCATTTTACTATAAAAATGATATTGACAATGCATCAACAGACGGGCTGAAAATTCCGGAACGGTATACTCTGGAAAACTCCATCGGAGCTTTAAAATACTATGATTACCTGAAAGAAAAGCTGATTTACAGTGCCTATTCAACGATTGACATCGGATTGTACAATGCCTTCTTTATCAATATTTCAGGGCGTAACGACTGGTCATCTACCCTTCCGAAAGCCAACAGATCCTACTTCTACCCTTCCGCTTCGGTGAGTGCCGTGATCTCCAACCTGATCACAATGCCGAAATCAGTGAACATGCTGAAACTTTCCGCCTCATGGGCAAAGGTAGCCTATGATTTCCAGCCTTATTCAACCAGAAATTATTATCTGAACAATAAAGGAATTACGTTCAACGGCAATCCCACCAACTATTACCCTACCATCCTGAATGTTGAAAATTCTTTGAAACCTGAACAGACCAAATCCTACGAACTGGGATTAAGTGCAGGATTGTTCAACAACAGAATTACATTAGATGCTACGTATTTCAGAACGCTGGATTACAACAATATCCTTGAATTCCCGACAGCACAGTCATCAGGATTTACTTCTCAGTATGTAAACGGGAATGAGTATACAACAAAAGGGTTTGAAATCTCATTAGGGCTGGTTCCTGTAAAAACAGCCAGTTTCACATGGAGATCTTTAATCAACTGGAGTACGTATGAGCAGAAGCTGACTTCTATTTATGACAATATGCCGAACTACAACAACATCAAACTCGGTGAAAGAATGGACAGCTTCTATGATTATACCTGGCAGAAATCGCCGGACGGAAAGGTTATTCTGAATGCTGCCACAGGAATGCCTACAAGAGCCAATACTCCAGGCAATCTGGGCCATTTCAACCCGGACTGGACTTTCGGATTCAACAATACCTTCAAATATAAAAAGCTTTCTTTAAATATAGGGATCGACGGAAGCATCGGCGGAGTGATGAGATCGCAGGTAGTTGAAAAAATGTGGTGGGGCGGGAAACACCCGAACTCTACGGCATACAGGGATCTGGAATATGCCAATCCGGGAACATATTATTTTGTACCGGACGGAGTTAATTACAATGCTGCCACAGGAACATATACCACGCACACCAAACCGATCAGCTTCCAGGACTGGGCACAGAATTATCCATACCAGGCAAGGGTTACAGAAGATGAAAGTAAATTATTTGCCAATGTTTTTGACCGGACCTTCATCAAGCTGAGATCTGTTATTTTAGAATATGATTTCTCTTCCCTTCTTAATCCTAAAGGAATGGTAAAAAATTTAACCGTGAATGTTTCAGCATATAACCTGGCCATGTGGAAAAAGTCTAAAAACCTCTATTCCGATCCGGACTTCCAGCTCAAAACCAAAGACTCCAATGATATACAGGACCCTTCCAGCAGATGGTTCGGAATCGGGTTCAATCTCAAATTCTAATTTAAAAGCATCAGTACAATGAAAAACAATACAATTCTTAATATAAAAGCCAGTATGCCCTACAAAACAGCAGCAAAGCTGAAAAGTGCAGCTGTAAAATCCCTGTTCGCAGCAGGAATCCTGATGATGGCCTCATGTGAAACCAGTCTTGATACCATCAACGAAAATCCTAATGACCAGGCCAGTGTAGACCCGAAAGTTCTTTTAACATACGTATCGATGAACACGTTCCAGGTAAACGGTGAAAATATGTATGCCTCAAGAATGATGATAGGAACCGACGGTGAAAATACCTACCAGTATATGAAATGGAATGAAGCTTCTTTTGAAGTGTACACCAAAGGCCTTCTGAATACGGTAAAAATGATGCAGGAAGCAGAAAAAACCGGCAATAAAAATTATCTTGCCATTGGTAAATTCTACCGGGCCTATCATTTCTTTAATCTGAGTATGAAGCTGGGAAGCATTCCTTATTCTGAAGCGATAAAAGGTGAATCTAAAATTACCCAGCCGAAATATGACAGCCAGGAAGCAGTGATGGCAGGTATCCTTACTGAACTGAAAGAAGCCAACGACCTGATCAATTCCACAGACAAGATTGAAGGGGACATTATTTACAACGGTGACGCTTCCAAATGGAAAAAGCTGATCAATTCATTCCGTCTGAAGATCCTGATCACCATGTCTAAAAAGACTACGCTGGGCAGCTACAATGTTGCCGGAGAATTTGCTTCAATAGCGGCTAATCAGCCCCTGATGACTTCTATCGGAGATAATGGCGAACTGAAATTTGCCGATGCCGCAGACAGCCGGTACACCATGTTCAATAACAGCGGTTACGGATCGAGTTTATATATGGCGGATTATTTCATTAATATGTTTAAAGACCGGCACGATCCAAGACTTTTCACATTCGCGGCACAGACTACCGCAGCTAAGGAAGCCGCAAAACCGGTTACTGATTTTACAGGATATAACGGAGGAAACCCTACTTCTCCTTATTCTGATAATGCAGCACTGATCACCGCGAAAAATATCTCAAAGGTAAATGACCGTTTTTATAAGGATGCTACGAACGAGCCTTCTTCAGTACTGAGCTATTCCGAGCTGGAATTTATTTTAGCGGAAGCAGCAGCCAGAGGATGGATCTCAGGATCTTCAAAAACTCATTATGACAATGCCGTTAAAGCAAGTTTCAGCTTTTACCAGACGTATGTAAAGAACCCTGATCTGTATTTTGCAGGATTTGATGTGAATCTGTATCTGGCCTCACCAATGGTGGTTTATAATGATGCCGATCCTTTGCAAAACCGTATAGAAAAGATCATGATCCAGAAATATATGACCATGTTCCACCAGGCTCAATGGACTTCCTATTACGATTACCTGAGAACAGGTTTCCCGAATTACCCGCTGCAGACAGGGGTTTCGGCTCCATTCAGATTCAGGTATCCGCAATCTGAATATAATTATAACAGCGCTAACCTGAAAGCAGCTCTTAATGCACAGTACGGAGGAAACGACAATATCAATTCCAAACCGTGGTGGCTTCAGTAAACTAAAAACAAATTCATTGTATAAAAATCCGGAAACCGTAAGAAAATCCTGTTAACTTGCGGTTTCTTTCTATTACGACAGATTATGAACAGAAGAGAATTTTTAGAAAAATCAAGTCTATTGCTGGCGGGGCTGGGAACCTCAGGTGTGCTGCACCCTTCCATTTTAAAAGCCCTGACTATTGAGCCTGCCGCTCAGTCTACTTTTTATGATGCGGAACATGTAGTGATCCTGATGCAGGAAAACCGTTCTTTCGATCATGCTTTCGGTGCACTCAGAGGAGTAAGGGGGTTCCTGGACAAAAGAGCTTTTATAAAAGAGGATGGCCATTCTGTATTTTTCCAGAAAGGAAATTCCGGCAAATATGCTTCGCCTGCACGGCTGAATCTCAGAAATACAAAATCTACCTGGATGAGCTCACTGCCTCATTCATGGTCTGACCAGCAAAAAGCCCTGAATAAAGGAAAGTACGACCAGTGGCTTCAGGCAAAAGCTTCGGGCAATAAAGATTATAAAGATATTCCGCTTACCCTGGGATATTACAACCGGGAAGATCTCCCGTTCTATTACCAGCTGGCCGATGCGTTTACGATATTTGACCAATATTTCTGTTCTTCTCTTACAGGGACCACTCCCAACAGGCTTTTCCTTTGGTCCGGAACACTTCGTGAGCAGCCAACCGGTAAAGTAAAAGCGAATGTCTACAATGACAATATTGATTATGATAAAGCCAGACAGGCGCGTTGGAAAAGTTTCCCTGAGATTTTGGAAGATCAGAATGTTTCCTGGAGGATTTATCAGAATGAAATCAGTCTTCCGAAGGGAATGTCCGGTGAAGAAGAGGCCTGGTTAAGTAATTTTACAGATAACCCGATTGAATGGTTTTCAGGTTTCAATGTTAAATTTTCAAAAGGCTATCATCAGCATATTCCTAAAATGATTGACCATCTGAAACAGGAAATTCAGAAGAAACCGGAACAGAAAGAAAGACTGGAAAAGATCATCCGTGAACTGGAAGAAGATCAGATCCGGTATGATCCTAAGAATTATTCAAAACTATCACAGAAGGAAAGGAATCTTCATGAAAAAGCATTTACCACGAACAGCAAAGATCCGGATTACCGGAATCTTGAGATCGGGCAGGATGAGCATGGAGAAAGACTTGTTGTTCCGAAAGGAGATGTCCTGTTCCAGTTCCGGAAAGATGTGGAGGAAAAAAAACTTCCTTTGGTTTCATGGCTGGTTGCTCCTGAACATTTTTCCGACCATCCGGGATCACCGTGGTATGGAGCATGGTATATTTCAGAAGTTCTGAACATCCTTACCAAAGATCCTGAAGTATGGAAAAAAACAATCTTCATCATCAACTATGATGAAAATGACGGCTATTTTGATCATGTGCTTCCTTTTGCACCTCCGTTAAACCCCAATCAGCCTGTTGATATGAACAGTAAAGAAGGGGCTGAATATGTGGACCGTTCCCAGGAGTATATGAAAAGCCTTCCTCTGAAAGATCATGAAAGAATTGAAGGAACCGTAGGCCTGGGATACCGGGTACCTATGATCATCGCTTCTCCGTGGACGAAGGGCGGCTTTGTGAATTCTGAAGTTTCGGACCATACTTCCGTACTTCAGTTCCTTGAAAAATTCATCAGAAAGAAATCAGGGAAAGACGTTACCGTAAGCAATATCAGTGACTGGAGAAGAGCTGTTTGCGGAGATCTTACTTCCGCTTTCAATACAGCCAATACGAATGTTCCCCGGATGGATTATATCGATCAGAAAGATTATGCCAGAACCATTAATGCGGCCAGAAATAAACCTGTTCCCGATCTGAAATGGTATGATGAAAATGAACTTAATGAAAAACTTCTCCATATTCAGGAAAGGGGTGGCAAGCCTTCTAATCCGCTGCCCTATCATTTCCACGTCAACCTCCAAAATAAGAATATTCACATGGAGAATCTGAAAGAAAACGGGGTTCCGCTGATTATTTATGACAGAGCCATGCCGGGCAAAGGAGTTTCTTATTATTCCTATGCCCTGTATTCCAAACAGGAAATGAACCATGAAATACCGGTTCAGCATTATGACTGTGAGGTCTTCGGGCCGAACGGCTTTTTCAGAAAATTCAAAGGCGGTATGATTCAGGAAACAGAAGTGCTTTTTGTAAGCAGGGCTGCCAGTCATAAGGCTGAATTTATTTTCAGACAAAACAAAAAAGGAAATATCAGCTTTGTTCTGGAAGATCTTTACGAAAATAGCCGGAAAAATATTCCGGTGCATCAAACTGAACAAAAAATGACCGTTGATCTGGCCAAAAACAAAGGCTGGTATGATTTTAAAATCACATCTGGGGACTGTATCTGGCATTTTGCGGGAAGAATAGAGAACGGAAAAGTGTCTGTTTCGGATCCACACTGGATATAGGAGTTATTCATTTACCTGTATGGCCTTATACCCTCCGGTGTAAGGCTTTTTTATTATAATGACACTTATAGAAAAAATATCTTTTATTATAGTTAACATATATAATTCACAATATTAATTACATATAATATGAAAATAAACAACAATATTTAAAAAAAAGAAATTTATTTTCATATTTTATCGATTATTATTAAATTCACTTTATTAAATAACCTACACCATGAAAAAATTGAAATTACCTTTTGCAATTGTATTATTTGCTTCAGCATTCTCCGGAAACCTGAGAGCACAGGACACGAATACGGATAATCACACGGTAACGATTTCCATCCCGGAAGTTGCCCTGGTTGATATTGAACCTGCTGCCACGAAAAATATCACACTGGGGTTTACTGCACCCAATGAAGCAGGAAATCCTGTTGTTCCGAGTGCAGCCAATACTACCTTATGGCTTAATTATTCGTCTATAAAATCTGTTGCAGATCCTACCCGTAACGTCAGTGTAAAAATGAATGCAATCATTCCCGGAGTGGACCTTCATGTAACTGCTGCCGCAGCAACGGGTTCCGGAGGCGGTACATTGGGTACTTCTGCAGGGCTGCTGACATTAAGTGCTGCAGACCAGACCATTATTTCCGGTATCGGAAGTGCTTATACCGGTAACGGAACCAATAACGGCCATAATCTTACTTATGCTCTTGCCGCAGGAAGCGGGCCGGGAGGAGTGGCGGCTTATGCAGATTTGCAGGCTACCGCAACAACAGTAGCTACCGTTACCTATACCATATCAGATAACTAGAATTTCAGTATAATTCTCTGTTCTGTATTTCAAAGACATGAAGAAATTGTTATTCAGTTTCTTCCTGCTTTTCTATGATCTATAATTTAACCCTCAACTTTACATAATGATCAAGCGTATTCTTCTTTTAATCACCCTGATTTTGCAGTTCAGCTTCTTACATGCCGGCATTGTGATTCTTAACGGTCTTACGCATTCTTACCAGGTAGAAAACGGAAAAGTTTACAAAGGAAAGGTTGCCATTGAAAACACCGGCACCAGCCCCCAGGCTGTAAAATTATTTTTACAGGACTTTGCCTACCACGCAGACGGAACCATCAATTATACAGCATTACGCACCAATAAACGCAGTAATGGAGAATGGATAAAGCTCAACACCAATCTGATCACGCTGAAGGGCAAAGAAAAGACAGAAGTGCTTTACGAAATTACAGTCCCCAATCAGACCGCAGCTCCCGGAAGCTACTGGAGTGTGATTATTGTAGAGCCCGTGGAAGAAATAAAGCCCAGTGAACACAAAGCAGGGGTAAGCATTACTTCTGTTATACGGTACGCCATCCAGATCATTACAGATTATGAAACCGAAAAGGCAAAACCGAACCTTAAGTTTGAAAGTGTAAAAGTAGAAAAACAGGAAGGGAAGCAAACCCTAAAGGTTGCCATAGCCAATCATGGTAACCTTTACTGTAAACCGACAGCTTCGGTTGAAATCTATAACAGTAAAACCGGCGAAAAGGCAGGAACCTATTCAAGCCTTGTCATGGGGCTGCTTCCCGATACCTCCAAAACATTTTACATCGACATCAGCAAAGTACCCATTGGCCAATATAATGCCACCATAATAGCCACAGACGAAGAAGAGAATGCTTTTGCCCTGAATGTGGAATTAGAAGTAAAAAATGATTAGAACCCGGACAGCATCCATTATTCTTTTATTATTCCCGGTATTTATTTTTTCTCAGCACCAATCCAACCGATTGAGCAGTAAAAGAGATAGCCTTATGCCCGGAATGTCTACTTCTATTCCCTTCACTTTAGAAAATATTTCAGCTGAAAGCAAGGTTTATGATATTTCAGTAACCACTTCCACCCCTAATATCAATCCTATTCTGGAGAAGGGAGAAATTCAAATTCCTTCCCATGAAACCTCAGTATATCTGGTTCCCTTACGGATTGCCGCAGAAACTGCCCAGGGCCTTTACACTGTATCGCTGAATATTACAGACCGTCGCAACGGACTCTCTTTTATAAAGACTTCTCCCATTACTATTTCAGGAAGCAGGAAGCTTTTCCTTTCCTCATTAAATTTCCCTGAATTTATAAGAGCCGGGGAGACTATACGCGCTTCATTTTTATTGAAAAATAACGGGAATGTAACTGAAAACATTATTCTGGAAAGTAAAAATGCTGTTATTGATGATACTTCATCTGTCACTTTAGCTCCCGGTGAATCAAAAGTTATTCATATACACAGGATCACGAGCACGGAACTCAGACAGAATGAAATTCAGAATCTGAATCTTCTTGCCTATTCCCAAGATAATCCCAAAGAAAAACAGGACCTCTATATAAGCACGCAGGTGATATCGATAAGGCCAGCAGATGATGACATTTACCACAGATTTCCTGTCGCGGCATCCTTATCTTTTATCGGTATGCAGAATATGGGGGTTTACCGGGACGGTTTCCAGGGGGAGATATATGGCAGGGGGACACTGGATAAAGAAAATAAAAACCAGATTGAGTTTCGTGCTGTCACACATAATCCGGTAGAATTCAATTCATTTACCCAATATGAAGAATATTTTGTGAATTATAAACGGGACCGTTTTTTTGTTCATCTTGGGGATAAGACCTATTCATCGTCTTATTTAACCGAGTTTGCAAGATACGGGCGCGGGGCGGAAGTCCGGTATGATTTTAACAGGATAAGTATGGGCGGGTTTTACAACCGTCCCAGATTTTTCAAAGAGATTAAAGATGAATTCAATATCTATTCAGCGTTTAAAATCAGGAAAGAATCGGAACTTTCCGTTGGATACCTTTATAAGACTCCGGGGAGCAAAGAAATCGGTTATGCAGATACAGGATTACATGCGGATACCCATCTTCCTTACGTTAAAGGAAAATTCAAAATTTCAAGGAATATAAAACTTTCCGGAGAAGCGGCTTACAGTTCCGCAGAGAAAACAGACGGAACAGCTTATATGCTTCAGGCGGAAGCTATTTTTGAAAAGTTCAACGGAAGTTTAATGTATATCAGAACAAGTCCGGAATTTGCGGGGTATTTTACCAATACCAATACGTTCAATGGCAATATATATTACAATATTACGCAAAAGTTCAGTGTTTTCGCCAATTATATACAGGATGCCAACAAATTTCAACGGGACCATTTATTGCTGGCAGCACCGTACAGAAAATATTTTCAATACGGAATACAGTACAGGTATCTCTCCACAGGCTTCATTACCCTTAATAATGCCTATCAGAAGTATCAGGATCGCCTTGAGCCCAGACAGTTTGATTATTATGAACGGTTCTTCAAACTAAGTATCAGTCAGCAGATCGGAATATTTCAGATCAGCCTCGACGGGCAGCTTGGTAAAACAGATAATTACCTTACAGGATTTAGTGGAAATTCAAGCCTTTACTCGGCCAATATTTCATTTCAGAAATTCAGAACGTCTTTTAATCTGTTCGGAAGCTATACAGTCACCTCGAGGTATCAGCTTCAGAATCAGAAAAATCTTTATTACGGAGCCAGAATATTCAGCCGGTTTTCCGATAAGACCGGCTTAAGCATATTTTATCAGAACAATTATATTCCTGAAGAATATTTTAAAGACAGAAATCTCTTTGAACTGCTGCTTCATCAGCAGCTCTTTCCCGGAAATGAGCTGGATCTTTCGGGAAGATATTCATTACAGAGAGGAGAAATAGGACATAAAGATTTTATATTTTCAATGCGGTATACGTGGCGTCCCAATATTCCGGTTCAGAAAACGGCAGAATACATTTCTTTATCCGGAAATATCAGTAATCTCGGCATAAAAAAGACAGAAGGGATACGGCTGATGCTTGGAAATTATTTATCCGTTACAGATAAAGAAGGGAATTACCTGTTCAGAAATGTAATCCCGGGAAACTATTTCCTGGAAATAGACCGTTCAACCACCGAAATCAATGACATCCCAACACAGGCTTTCCCGGCTGCCCTTTCTCTCAGCAATAAAGAAAATTTTTTCAATTTCGGATTAACATCAGCAGCCGGTGTCCGGGGGAAAATCCAGTTGCAGGAAACAGAAGAAAAAGATAAGACAGATATTGATAAAAAAGGCAAAAGTAAAAGAGAAAGCATTATTGTAGAGGCAAGCAGCAGTGACCAGACTTACCGTAAAATCTGCTTTATAGGAGAAGACTTCGATTTTACCTATCTCAGACCCGGCAACTGGACGGTGAAAGTTTACCGGAACGGTCTTGATAAACGGTACAAGATCTCAAACACCCGGTTTCAGTTTAACATACAGCCTGCGGAGATAAAAAACTTAAACATCAGTATTGTCAAACAGCCGATAGAAATCAAATACCAGCAGGAATCCCTGAAAGTAGGATATAATCAAATAAAAAATAAGAAATGATTCTGATGCGTTCCGTATTATCAACAATAGCTTTTATAATATACGGCAGCCTGTATTCCCAGACTGCCAACCTTACCGTTACAATGACCTTAGCTAAAGTCATGTTAATGGATATAGAACCTTCAGGCAATATAACTTTAAACTTTACAGCTCCTACCGAAGCCGGGAACGCTCTGGCAAATCCGGCACCCAATACTTCAAAGTGGATCAATTATACCTCTGCAATTGCTTCCGGAGGACTTACCAGAAGAATTACAGCCTCTGTGAATAAAATCATTGACGGGGTTAATATAAGGCTGCTGGCCGCTGCTGCTTCCGGAGCGGGAGGAGGAACCCTGGGAACATCCTCGGGGCAGGTGGTTCTATCAACAACTCCTGTTACCATTATCAGCGGCATAGGGGGTGCTTATACAGGCAACGGTCCAAACAACGGTCATGGGCTCACCATTTCGTTAGTTCCCGGGAATTATGCTAATTTACAGGCCCAGGCTAATACAGTCGTTACCATCATCTACACCATCACCGAATAAAATTGAAAAATGAAAACCAATAATCGCTTTATCCGGAAAATATTTATGAAAAAATACCTTTACATTATTCTTTTAATGATAGGAGGTCATATAGAGACTGAAGGACAAACAATAAGTATTGCCGGCACCAGCTGGGCGGTTAGTGTTCCAGCAATTACTGAAGCAGGAACCAATTATACGGGAACTTATGATAATCCAAACTTAATTACCTTATCCGGTGCATTACCGGAATCTTTCCTCAATCTTCTTACAAGCGCCGGTGCCAGGATCAGCATGCACTATGTTCCCACCCTCTGGAACAGCAATCTGCATCTGTATGCAAAGAGAAATGGGGGAACCGCTACCATTAACGGGGTTTGTGTCTTATGTACAGCAACGATCAATGGAGGTAACGTTACTTACGTAGAGATTCCCCAGGCGACGTCGGCCACACTTTCCACAATAACCTTTACCGGTGTATTAGGTGTTGGTAACACTGTAAACTACTCCGGCATCAATGTACAGCTGGAGATAAGAGGCGTTTCCGTAACCATTCCGGCGGCGGCGTATAGCACACAAATAGTTTTTACAATAGGCCCGAATTAGATATTTCATCACAGAAAGATAATGCAGATAATTATACATTAAATTTAAACCTTATTAAACACAAAAGCTTAAATCCATTCTTAAAATCATTTTCCGGAGCTTTATCCCGCTATCCGCTCTTACTCCTCGCGCCCTGCTTTGCCATAGCCAAATCCTTCTTCTTTTCCTTTTATGCTGTGGGGTAACCGCTGCTATCGGGGCTAGGGACAATAGTAATGGGTA